>NC_007760.1:2950000-4150000 GCF_000013385.1 Anaeromyxobacter dehalogenans 2CP-C | reverse complement strand
GGCGCTCCACGAGGGCGCCGTAGAGAGCGCGGCGGGGCTTGCCTCTGAGCCCTGCCGCGCAGCCCATCTCCTCCAAGATGGCCAGGGCCTCGTCGCGCCACAGCAGCATCGCGACGGCCTTCAGGTCGAGGTTCCGGTTCGACCGGGCGCGCCGGACGGACCGGAGCCTTACCTGCCCGGGCGCGACCTCGATGGCCTCACAGAGCCCCCACCAGTCCGGCACCTGCCGCTCTGCAGCCGCGAGGTGGCGGCCGGCGACCAGGGTGACTCGGTCGAGGACGCGGCCGTACATCTCGGCCTGCACGGGAAGCCGGTCGAGCGTGTCCGAGTCGCTCTTGATCTCGTAGCCGTGGATGGTCCCGTTCACGACCGCGACGTCCACGCGGACCACGCCCCAGTTCAACCCGAACTCGTCGATGACGATCGTCTCCGGGTCGTCGCGATGCCGCGCGAGTACCGTCTCATGTAGCGCAAGGCGAACGTCGAGGTCGCGCACGGTGCGCATCCTAACGCGCCGTCTCGAAGCGAGCCAACCCGACGACGCTTCTAGCCGGCCGGCGGAGCGATCCTCTCCCGCTGGTCGTCCAGCGCCGCGGCCGGGGCTGCGGCTACACCGACGTCGGGACGGCGCGCCCAGCCAGCTTCGCGAGCAGCCAGGGCACCCCGATCGCGATGATGACGAGGAGGGCCGCGACGGAGAGCGCACCCGCCACCGCCGCGTCATGCCGGCGCTGCTCGCGCGAGGGCGGCAGCGCCTTCACGCCGTTGCGGTCGCGGTACGCGCGGGCGGTGAGATCCTGCCGCTCGCGGTTGCATCTCGTGTGCGCGGGCCGGAGGTTGTCCAGGCGATCCGTGCCGCCGTTCGCTCGGGCGCCGGCCGCAAGGGAGCGCAGGCGCGCTGGGGGAAGGGCCAGAACGACGGAGGTGCATCGTGACGATCGCGACCGCCCCGAGCACGGGGCCGAGGTTCATAGAGCTGATCAGGGTGTCCACCTCCGCTCAGGCGGACCGAGACACGCCCGAGGACCAGCGCGCCGCCTTGAAGCGCCTGCGTCTCTCCCGGCCCGGGATGCTCGTGGAGACGATCGAGTTCGCCGTGAGCGGCGCCAAGGCCACCGCGGACAGGCCGGACATCCGGCGGCTCGCCCAGCTCGCGGACGAAGTCGGCTTCGATGAGGTGCGGGTCCGGCATCTCGATCGCCTGACTCGGCACGCCGACCCCGACGAGCAGGAGGCTGTCTTCGGCATCATCCGCCGCGCCCACGCTGTCATCGTGGAGGCCGATGGATCCATCACGGACCCGCGCACGATGACCGGCCGGATCTTGGCCATCGTCCGGGCAGAGGGCGCAGCGGAGGAGCGCCGGAAGATCGTGGAGCGTACGGTGGCCGGGAAGCGGCGGGCAGCGCAGGAGGGGCGCCTCATCATCGGGTTTCCGCCGTACGGCCGGCGCTTCGACAAGATGCACGGGTGGACGCTCGACCCGGAGCGCGCCGAGGTCTAGCGGTCGATCTTCGAGATGTGCCTCGCCGGCATGTCGCTCAGGGAGATCGCGGAGGTGCTCAACGCGAAGGGGATCCCGAGCCCGCTGGGCAGAGGGGATCGGCGGTGGCTGAAGCGCACGGTGGCGCATCTCATCCACTCGCCGGGCGCGGTGGGGCGCTACACGACGTACGGCGCCACGACCCAGCTCGAACCCATCGTGGATCAGGTGACGCAGCGGCGGGCCATCGCCCAGCTCACGCTGAACAACAAGCTCTCGGGTCCGCGGCCGAAGGTGTTCACCCTGCTGCGCAAGCTCGCCTCGTGTGGCGAGTGCGGCACGCGCATCTACGCAGCGTTGTCGGGTGGCGGAGACGGGCGCCGGGAGCGGAAGTACTTCTGCCCGCGCGGGTGCGGGCGGGGGAAGCCGCGCATCGCTGTCGCGGACGTGGACGCGCGACTCGTGGCCTCGCTGACCAGGGCCTTCTCCGATCCGAGGATCGTGCGGGAGGGGCTGCGGAGGCAGGCCGAGGCGGAGCGCTCGCGAGCCGGGCGTGACGATGCGAAGCAGGAGGTCGCCGCCGCCGAGAAGAAGCTCCGCACCCTGGACCGGCAGGAGCGGACGCTCGTCCACATGCGGACGCTCGGGCAGGTGCGCGAGCGCATCTTCGAGGCGGAGTTGAAGGGCATCCGGGCGCAGCAGAACGCGGCGGAGGCGGCTCGGGACGCTGCCCACGCGCGGATGGCCGCGGCCGAGGCGGCACCGATCAACGAGGAGGAGATGGAACAGACGGTCGAGAAGATCCGCGAGGGCCTCTCGTACGGCTGGCCGGACAGCGCCTTCGGTGCCCCCCGTGACGCAGAGGAGGCCGCCGTCTACGAGAACGTCAAGGCGTCGTGGCGCAGGATCCTGGAGTGGCTCGTGGGGCCGGGCGGCGAGATCCTCCTCTTCCCGGACGGTTGGCTGGAGGTGAACGGCGTGGTGACGTCGGGTGGCCCGAGCGGCGGCGGAGGCGGAGCGATCGGACGCGGTGATCCGTTCAGAGCTTCGGGAAGGGCAGCATCATGCGGCTGGGGGAGGCGGAGGAGCCGGCGGCGATGCCGGTGGTGCCGAGCGGCTCCATCGGGCTCGACCTGGCGCTCGGCGTGGGCGGGCTCCCTCGCGGCCGCGTGGTGGAGATCTTCGGGCCGGAGTCGTCGGGCAAGACCACGCTCGCGCTGCACGCCATCGCCGAGGCGCAGAAGGCGGGCGGGGTGGCCGCCTTCATCGACGCCGAGCACGCGCTCGACGTGGGCTACGCGCGGAAGCTGGGCGTGAACCTGGGCGAGCTGCTCGTGTCGCAGCCGGACACCGGCGAGCAGGCGCTGGAGATCGCCGAGCAGCTGGTCCGCTCCGGCGCCTGCGACGTCATCGTGGTGGACTCGGTGGCGGCGCTCGTCCCGAAGGCCGAGATCGAGGGCGAGATGGGCGACTCGCACATGGGCGTGCAGGCGCGGCTCATGAGCCAGGCCCTCCGCAAGCTCACCGGCGTCGTGTCGCGCAACCAGACCATCGTCGTCTTCATCAACCAGATCCGGATGAAGATCGGCGTGGTGTTCGGGAACCCGGAGACCACCACCGGGGGCCACGCGCTCAAGTTCTACGCCTCGGTGCGCATGGACATCCGGCGCATCGGCCAGGTGAAGGAGGGCGACGCGGTGGTGGGGAGCCGCACACGGGTGAAGGTGGTGAAGAACAAGGTCTCGCCCCCGTTCCGCGAGGCCGAGTTCGACATCCGCTACGGCGTGGGCGTGGACCGCTTCGCCGAGGCGGTGGACCTCGGGGTCGAGCGCGGCGCGGTGGAGAGGTCCGGCGCCCACTTCTCGTTCGAGGGCGAGCGGATCGGGCAGGGCCGCGAGCGCGCCGCGGAGTGGCTGCGCGCGAACCCGGCCGCGCTCGAGCGGCTGGTGGAGCGGATCAAGGCGCCCGGGGCGCCGACCCCGCTCGCGGTCGTGGCCGCCGAAGCGGCGGGGTAGGGGCCCGCGGCGCGCGGTGGGCGGCGGCGGGCAGGCGGGAGCGGGCGGTCGGGCCCGCTCCGCGCCCCGCCGCCGGTCACATGAAGAAGTACCGGAGCGTCACGTTCGTCACCCACTTCGTCCCCTCCTGCATCGCCGGCGTCTTGATGCCGCCGATGTCGAAGGGGTGGCCGAAGTGGACGCGCAGGAGCAGCGGGCCGAACAGCACGTTCACGCCCAGCACGCCGGTGAGCGTGCGCGACTCCCAGGCGCCCGGCTCGAGGATGGTGCCCGCGGCGTCCACCCGGTCCTCGAACCGGTTGAAGACGCTGCCGAAGTCGAGCGCGGCCACGCCCTCCAGGTAGTCGAAGATGAGCAGGCGGATGAGCGGGTCGAGCGGGAACTGCAGCTCGGCGTTCACGACGTAGTAGTGCTGGCCGATGAGGTAGGCGAGGTCGAACGGCGAGAAGCCGCGCAGGTTGTCGCCGGACGTCAGCCAGAAGCTCCGCTGCCACACCTCGCTCTTCCCGCTCGGCGCGAACGTGGTGCCGCCGGCGAAGCGCAGCGAGAAGTTCGAGCGGCCCACGAGCTGCCAGTACTTCTGCGCGTCGAGGCGCGCCGACCCGTGCACCGCGCTCCGCCCGGGCAGGTAGCCGCCGCCCAGCTCGAGCAGCAGCGAGCTGCCGGCGAGCGGGCCGGTGAACGCGTCGTAGCGGATGGTGTCGAAGCCGTAGCGCACCGCCGGGTTGACGGTGAGGTTCACGCCGCCGTTCTGGCGCTCCCAGTCGGCGGTGTCGCGGTAGACGCCGCCCTGGAGCTGGATCCCCTTGCAGACGAGGAACCCGGCGCCGGAGAAGTCGGTCAGGCAGTAGCGCTGCACGCCGCCGACGGTCAGCTCCAGCTCGACGCGCCGGAAGCGGTCGAGCGGGTAGCGGAGCGCGCCCACCACGCCGAAGTCGCGCTGGTAGTAGGCGAGGTTGTAGTCGAGCCGGTCGATCTGCTGCTGGACGAAGTGGAACCCGCCGAGCGCCCAGTTCAGGCGCCGCGCCCGGTTCTCGTACAGCACCATCGCCTGCGTGTAGTCGAACGAGCCGTAGATCGAGAGGTCCACGAACAGCACGTGATCGCGGAGCAGGTCGGAGAACAGCACCGCCGCCCGGCCCGCCACGTTGCTGCCGGCGCCGCCGCCGTAGACGAACCCGCCCTCCGGCCGCCAGTTGCGGATGGAGGTGGCGCGGTAGGCGGGCACCGAGTCGGGGAACTCGGCGGACGGGATCTCCAGCACGTCGCCGGCGGGCGGCGCCACCGGGGTGGGCGGCTCCTCCAGCCACGCGACCTTCGGCACCTCGACCAGGCGGAACAGGCCGCCGTTGAAGGTGGCGGCGAGGACGCCGCGGGCCTTGGGCGCGACCGCCGGGCTGGTGAGCCCGGTGGTGAAGTCGGTGAGGCGCTGGACGGCGCCGCTCTTCAGCAGGTAGAGGTCGGGCTTGCCGCGCGCGTCGGACGAGAACAGCACCGAGCCGTCCGCCTGCGGGTAGGGGTGCCGGTCGGTGGAGGGACCGGTGGTGAGCCGGGTGCGCTCGCCGGTGGCCGGGTCGATGCGGAACAGGTTGAGCCGGCCGTGGTCGGTCGCGTCGGAGGCGCAGTAGAGGCCGTCGGCGCCCCAGTGCAGGTCCTTCTCGGTGTAGCCGTCGTTGGTGACCCGGCGGGCCACGCCCCCGGTCACCGGCACCACGTAGACGTCCTGCTGCCCGTCCTCGGCCACGCCCACGAACGCGAGGTGGCTCGCGTCGGCGGAGAAGGTCGGGTCGGCGACGGTGATGAAGCGGGACCCGGTGGGCGGCCGGAGGTCGAGCTTGCGGCGCTTCCCGAGCTGGAAGCGGGCGGTGCGCCCCTCGGTGAACTTGTGCCGGAAGCGCTGGACGTACAGCGCGTCGCCGATCCCGTCCTGCGCCGAGAAGGCCAGGACGCCGTCCGCGACCGCGCCGACCGAGTAGTCGATCGGGTGGAGCGACTCGAGCCCGGGCTGGCTGTCGGTCGCCACCTCCACCGCGCTGCGCGGGCTGCGCACGTCCATCAGGTAGAGGCTGGCCCGCCCGCGGCGCCGGTCGATGGCGCGGTAGAGCACGAGCGTGCCGTCGTGCGAGGTGGTGAAGTCCTCGGGCTCGCCGGGGAGCTGCCGCAGCTCGCGCACCGCCGAGAGGTCCTGCCGCGCGGCGAGGTAGGCCGGGTAGTAGCGCTTCTTGAGCCACGCCCTCCAGCGCGCGTCCACCTGCTCCACCGGCTCGTTCAGCACCCGCCGGACCAGCGCGGCGAAGCCCCGGCTCCCCCCGCCGCCGCCTCGCCCGCCGTCGTCCGCGAGCAGGTACGCGCTCTCCAGGAAGCCCTGGATCTTCTCGCGCCCGTACTCCTCGGCGATGAAGGCGACGCGCGCCTGGCCCAGCTTGTAGGTGGGGATGTAGCCGCGGTAGCGGTCGTCCTGGAACGCGAGGATCTCGTACCCGCGCCGCGGATCCGGGTTCCACACCAGGTCGCGCAGGTACAGGTCGGTCTCGACGTCGATTCCACCCTTCGTGTAGTACTCGGCGATGCCCTCGATGAACCAGAGCGGCAGGTACTGGATGGGCGAGCCGATGTCCTCGGCGCCGGCGGCCTCCATCAGCTTCTGGATGGTGAACTGGTGCACCATCTCGTGCGTGGAGACCTCGGTGAACCGGAAGTGATCGCCGAAGTACGGGACCGTCATCTTCAGGTCCTCGGGCGAGGTCACGCCGAGCACCGACTCGGTCACCGCGAACACGTTCTGCGTCTGGAACTCGCGCTGCGTGGCGTAGAGGATGTACGGGATGCGCCGGGTGGGGTTGTAGTGGAACGCGTCCACCAGGCGCGCGTAGGCGCTGCGGATCGCGGGCAGCGCGCGCTTCGCCTGGGCCAGCTCGGTCTCGTAGTAGTAGAGCCGGATGCCGCCCTTGCCGCCGCCCGGGGGCGGGACGTCGAGGTAGTGCCAGTCGAAGCCGTACCAGGCCACCTGGTTCTGGCCGGGCCGCTCGGGGAGGATGTACGTCTGCTCGAGCCCGTCCTCGACGCGGCCCTCGACCTGGCGCGCCTCGATGCGGTCCATCGTCTGGAACGCCTCGGCGAGCGACGGCGCCCGGAGCTGGAACCCCTGGGGCGCGGCCGCGAGCGGGATGGCGAGCGCCCAGAGCGCGACGAGTCTTCTCATTTTTTGAAGGTAACGGTCGGGCCCGCCGCCGGGCGAGCAACCGGAAGGATACCGCGCCGGGCACCGTCCGTGCGGACTACGACACCGTCACCGGCCAGCGTGCGCCGTTCACGAAAAGTGCGTAATCGCCCGACCCGGGCGGGTCCTCGCGGAGCATCAGGCCGAGCGACACATGGCCCGCGCGGGTGAAACGGGCCCGGTGGGCGCCGCCCTTCACCGCGCACCGCAGCACGCCGTCCGCGCCGAGCGACAGGGTGGCCGGGTCGAGCGGCTCCGCGGTGCCGTCGGAGAGGTGCAGGAGCGGCGCGCCGCCGCGAGGATCCTCGGTCGCGCCGCGCACCGCGTACGGCGCCTCGTCCACCTGCACGTAGGCGCGCTCCCGTCCGATGGCGACCTCGTAGCGCCCGTCGGGCGCGCGCGCGAGCGAGCGCCACAGCACCTCCAGCGTGCGGGCGTGGGTGATGGGCTCGCCGCGGTGCAGGAACCGGCCCTCGGCGTCGATGGAGAGGCCGCTCCGGGACCGGAGCAGCTCCAGCGCGGCGGGGTCGGGAGGTCCCTCGGACACGCTCCGGAGGATAGCGCGGCGCGGCGCCGGGCGCGGGCCCGCGCGCCGACGGCGTTGCGCGCCGGGCGCCGCGAGGGTACGAACGGGCCCCGTGAGCACCCGCACCGAGCCCGTGGTCCGCATCCGCTGCCCGCCCGAGGAAGAGACCCGCTGCCGCGCCGCGCTGGAGCGCGCCGGGTACGCCGCGGAGCGTTCGCTCACCTGGGTGGTGGTCCGCGACGCGGCGCCGGACGCCGTGAACGAGGCGCTCGCCGCCGGCGGCGCGAACGTGCGGGTGGCGGTCCGCGAGCGGATCGGCCAGCTGGTGGGGTGGCTCATCGACCGGCAGGGCAAGCTGGAGGGGCGCGCGGTGAACGTGCAGGCGCTGGTGCGCCGCGTGCTCGAGGACGGCGGGCTCACCGCCCGCTACGCGCCGCGGCCGCTGCCGGAGCTGCTCGAGCCGGCGGCGCGCACGTACGAGGCGCTCCTGGCGAGCGGCGCCGCCCAGGTCACCTGGGACCGCTTCGTCGAGGCGTTCTGCGTCGAGCTCGCCGCGCCGCCCGCGCCCTGAGGGCGCGCGGCGCGCGTCAGCGCAGGGCGAGCCGCAGCAGGTTGAGCGCCTCGTAGGCGGCCTGGCGGCGCACCCGGTCCCGGTCGCCGCGGTAGGCGCGCGCCACGGCCTCGGTGCCCGACGGGCCCGCCACGGCGAGGTGCACGGTGCCCACCGGCTTCTCCGGCGTGCCGCCGCTCGGCCCCGCGATGCCGGTGATGCCGACGCCCCAGGCCGCGCCCGCGGTCCGGCGCGCCCCCTCCGCGAGCGCCCGCGCCACCGGCTCGGACACCGCGCCGTGCGCCGCGAGCAGCGCCGCCGGCACGCCCAGCACCTGCTCCTTGGCGGCGTTCGCGTACGCGACCACGCCGAGGTCGAGCACCGCCGAGGCGCCCGCCACCGAGGTGAGCAGCTCGGCCACCATCCCGCCGGTGCACGACTCGCCCAGCGCCACGCGCTCGCCGCGCGCGGCGAGGCGCGCCACCACCAGGTCCGGCAGCTCGTCCTTGCCCTCGCCGAACACCTGCTCGCCGAAGATCCCGAGCACGCGCTCGCGGATGCGCGCCGCGCGCGCCGCCGCGTCCGGCCCGGGCACGGTCCACTTCACGTGGACCTCGGGCCAGTGGGCGCGGTAGCCGAAGCGGACGCCGGCGTTGGCCGCGTCGTCCATCACCGGGCGCATGGCGTGGTCGGCGTGCGACTCGGGCACCGCGAACAGCTTCACGAGGCCCGCCGCCGGCACCTCGCCCAGCCGGGCGCGCACGTGCGGCAGGACCCACTCGTCGCACAGCCCGCGGTACTCGACGGGCACGCCGGGCAGGCACACCACCCGCCCGCGCCCCACCTGCACCGTGAACCCCGGCGCGCTGCCCCAGCGGTTCGGGATCACCTCGGCGCCGCGCGGGAACCAGGCCTGCTTCTCGTTGTTCGGCGTGAGCGTGCGCCCGAACTTGCGGAAGCGCTCGCGCAGCAGCTCGATCGACGGCTCGTGCCGCTCGAGCGGCACGCCCAGCACCGCCGCGACGCACTCCGAGGTGAGGTCGTCCTCGGTCGGGCCCATGCCGCCGCTCATCACCACCAGGTCGGCGCGCCCGGTGGTCTCGAGGATGGCGGCGCGCAGGTCGTCGCGGTCGTCGGCCACCAGCGTCTTGCGCCGCACCATGAGGCCGAGGTCCCAGAGCCGGTCCATCAGCCAGGGGGAGTTCGTGTCCACCACCTGGCCGGTGAGCAGCTCGTCCCCGGTCGCGAGGATCTCCACCTGCATCACGACCCCACCTCCACGCACCACCAGTGGAACACCGCCCCGCAGCCGGCCAGGAGCCGGAGCGCGAGCTGCACGAACTGCAGCGCGCACCAGGCGAACACCCCGGCCGCCACGTCGTCCATCACCACGCCGAAGCCGTTCTTCACGCGGTCGAACGCGGACGCGGGCCAGGGCTTCAGCACGTCGAAGATCCGGAACAGCACGAAGCCGGCGATCGCGGCGGGCCAGGAGAACGGGACGAGCGCCATGGTCACGAGGTACCCGACCACCTCGTCCACCACGATGGGCGAGGCGTCGGCGACTCCCCAGTAACGGCCGGCGCGGTGCGCCGCCACCATCGCCAGCGCGGTGAGCGCCGCGGTGACGGCGAGGTACGCGGGCCAGGTGAGCCAGGTGAGCGCCCAGTAGAGCGGGATGGCGCCGAGCGTGCCGAACGTGCCGGGCGCGACCGGCGCGTAGCCGCAGGGGCCCCAGGCGGCGAACAGCACCGCCGGGCCGGGCGGGCCCTTCGGGCTCGGGCCGCGCTTGCGGCCGCGGGCGCGGAGGCGGGAGAGGAGGCCGGGGGAGGACGCGCCCGGCGCGGGCATGGCCGGGCCGGGCGCGGGCGGGGGCGGCGTGGTCACGCGCTAGATGTACTCGTCCTGCTCCGCCTTGTCCCCGTCCACGTCCTCGGGGCCCGGCTCGAGCGCCTCGTCGGCGTCGAGCTCGGCGCGCACGTCCGGCGGCAGCCGGCTGCGGTCCAGCGTGCGGGCCTTCTCGAAGAGCGACTCGGCCAGGCCCATGGCGATGTACGCGCCCATGTAGACCACCAGCGCGAACGACGCGCGGGTCGCGTACGCCACCGCCAGCCCCACCGCGCTCGCCAGCACGAACGCCGACAGGCTGCGCGCGGAGAGGTGCACGTCCTTGAAGGTGCGGTAGCGGACGGTCGAGACCATCAGGAAGGAGAGCAGGCCGACCACCACCAGCACCGGCACGCGGGTGGCCGGGTTGGTGGCCGCGCCGAACTCCTTGTAGTGCGCGATGACGAGCGCCGTGATGGTGCCGGCGGCGAGCGGGATGGGGAGCCCGACGAAGAACGCGGACGAGCCCTTGTCGCCGCGCTGCGCGAGCACGTTGAAGCGCGCCAGGCGGAGCGCGCCGCAGGCCGCGAACGCGAACGAGAAGAACAGGCCGATGAAGCCGAGGGGGGCGAGCGCCCACTTGTAGACGAGCAGCGCCGGGGCCGCGCCGAAGGAGATGACGTCGGCGAGGCTGTCGAGCTGGACCCCGAAGTCGGACTGGGTCTTCGTCATGCGCGCGACGCGGCCGTCGAACGCGTCGAAGAACATGGCGAAGAAGATGGCGAGGGCCGCCTGGTAGAGCTGGGCGGGCGTGGCGTCGCCGGCGGACAGCGTGAGCGCGTAGAAGCCGAGGAAGATCGAGCTGACCGTGAACAGGTTCGGCAGCACGAACATCGCCTTGCGCAGGTTGATCTGCATGAAGCGCGATCCTCCGATGGCGCGCGACGAGGGCCTTCCCCTGGAGCGGCGTGCCGAGCGACGGCCCGCCCCCCCGCGGGACCCGATGCGAGCGCAGAGGCTGGCACGGGTGGGCCCGTTTGTCGAGCGAGGACGGGACACGGCGCCGGCGCCTGGCCCGCCGAGGGCTTTGACCGCGCGGCGCCTCCAGGGGCACCATGTACGCCATCGTCTCGCCGCATCCGCCGCCTTCCGCGGGGGAGGGTGTGGGAAAGGCGCCCTGGCCGCCGCGCCGGGGCGCCTTCTTTCTTCCGGCGGCCCGGCCGCGCGCCCGCCGGTGCTAGCATCCGCGCCCGCATGTCCCCCCGCCCACGGCCCCGCGCGCCCACCGCGCAGGCCCGCGCCCGCGCCGCCGAGATCGTGGACCGCCTGGACGCGTCCATGCCCGAGGCCCGCATCGCGCTCGCCTTCCAGGACGATCTCCAGCTCCTCGTGTCGGTGATCCTCTCCGCCCAGAGCACCGACGCCGGGGTGAACAAGGCGACGCCCGCGCTGTTCGCGCGCTACCCCGACGCCGCCGCCTACGCCGCCGCGCAGCCGGAGGAGCTCTGGCCGTACATCCGCTCGCTCGGCCTGTTCCGCAACAAGGCGAAGGCGATCGTGGCCGCGATGGACGCCATCGCGCGCGAGCACGGCGGGCGCGTGCCCCGCACGCGCGAGGGACTCGAGGCGCTGCCCGGCGTCGGGCGGAAGACCGCCGGCGTGGTGCTCGTGCACCTCGGGGCCGCGGAGGCGTTCCCCGTGGACACGCACGTCGGCCGCGTCTCGCGCCGGCTCGGCCTCACGCGCGAGCAGGATCCAGACCGCGTGGAGCGGGACCTCATGGCGCTCCTCCCCGAGGCGCGCTGGGGCCGCGGTCACCAGCTGTTCGTGTGGCACGGGCGCCGGACGTGCGCGGCGCGCGCCCCCGCGTGCTCGCGGTGCGTCGTGGCCGACCTCTGCCCGAAGCGCGGGGTCCCCGCCGCCATCCGTCGTTGACGGGGCTGCGCCCCGGCGGGCTCGCTCCGCTCGCTTGCCGATCACGGATCATGGTCGGCCGTTTGGGCGCATTGCCCGGCCCGGGGGCCCGTGTTACATCCGCCTCGCCGGAGCCGCCCGGGCGAACGCGTCGGTCCTGCAGGGAAGGGGGCCGCCGAGGAAAGTCCGGGCACCACAGGGCAGCGTGCCGGCCAACGGCCGGTCGGGGCGACCCGCAGGAAAGTGCCACAGAGAACAGACCGCCGAACGGCGCCGGGCGACCGGCGTGCGTGGCAAGGGTGAAACGGTGCGGTAAGAGCGCACCGCGCGCCGGGTGACCGGCGCGGCACGGCAAACCCCACGCGGTGCAAGAGCGAATAGGGAGGCGTCCCACCCGCGCGAGCGGGAGGGCAAGACCGGCCCGGTCCAGGCCTCCGGGTATGCTCGCTGGAGACGCGCGGCAACGCGCGTCCGAGATGAATGTTCGTCGCCGCGGGGTTTCCCGCGGAACAGAACCCGGCTTACAGGGCGGCTCCGGTCTTTCGTCTTCGCATCGCCGACCTGGACCCCACCGACGGTGGGGTCCCTACCGGACTGGCCGGGGTGACGCCGGCTCCCGTACCGGCGGGAGAAGCCCCGGGTCGATCTCCACGGACTCGACGAGGCGCCGCCGGTCCAGATCGTAGGCGAAGATCTTCGTCACGTTCCTGATCCCGCCCGCCCGCCCGCCCGCGCGCCCGTACACGACGTGCTCGCGGGGCGCGACCCGCAGCTCCGTCGGATACACGTAGTCGCCGGGCGTGAACACGGTGCGCGGCGAGGATTCGTCCGAGAACCGCGCCACGAATCCCTGGCCGACGCAGCACCATGCGGACACCGTCACCGACGCGCCGGGCAGCTCGATCTTCTGGGTCCACATGGGCTCGGGCGGCGAGATGTCCGGATTCCAGACGGGCGTCACGGGTTCGGCGCTCAGGTAGGCCCGCACCAGGGGGTGGTCGGGGTCTTTGACCTTGCATGAGCCCGCCGCGCCGCCGAGGGCCAGAACCAGTGCCGATCCGAGGACCGAAGTCGCCGCGCGCCGCGCCAAGCGCTTGTTCATGGCCCCTTCCTGACCGGTTGTCCGGTTCGGAGACCGAGTTGGCCGCGCATCACACGCAGCTCGCGATTGGTCATGACCATCAGGTTCCCCCGGTCGTGGGCGAGGGCGCCGCGCCGGCGCGCACGGGCTCGGGCAGGCGGCGCGCCCATCGGTCCGCCAGCGCGCGCGGATGCCCGGCGTCGGGGAACGGGACGCGATCGACGCGCTGGTATGCGGCGCGGGCGTCCTCGGGCAGACCGTAGGACTCCGCCACCCGGCCGACCACCAGCCACGCGGCGCTCCCCACGAACGACGGATCGGCCGCCAGCGACTCCTGCAGCTTGCGGATCGCGGCCTCAGGCTCGCCGACCTCGGCCAGGATCGCAGCCTGGGTGTGGAGCGCT
Organism: Anaeromyxobacter dehalogenans 2CP-C; assembly: GCF_000013385.1. Taxonomy (GTDB): domain Bacteria; phylum Myxococcota; class Myxococcia; order Myxococcales; family Anaeromyxobacteraceae; genus Anaeromyxobacter; species Anaeromyxobacter dehalogenans_B. Next base: position 4,136,980 of record NC_007760.1, on the reverse strand, counting down.
GCGGCCCGGCTGGTGGCGTCGCGCGTCTGCCCGAGGCAGAGCTCGACGTCGTGCAGGCTCGCCGCGGGCGACCCCTCGACGAAGAGCCGCGCCCAGGCGAGCTCGTTCAGATCCTCGGGATCCGGCGAGGCGCCGCGGGCGTGCCGATCGAGCACGTCGATGCCCTCCTCGAAGGCGCCGATGCTCAGCGCGGCGCGGGCGAGGCGCCGCTGCGCGGACGCGCTGGACAGCGTGGTCAGCGCCTCAAGCAGCCGGGCCCGAGCCTCCCCGTCGCGCCCGAGGCCGTGCAGCGCGGCGATCTCGAGCTGCGACACGAGCGGCCGGACCGGCGCGTCCGGAGGCAGCTCGCGCAGCAGGGCCTGCGCCAGCTCGAGGGTCCGCGCGTGCGCGCGCGAGCGGGACACCGCGTTCAGCAGCGCGAGGCGGGCGGCGTCGCGCTGCCGCGGCGGCAACGGGCGCGCCAGCTGCCGGTCGAGCAGCGGGACCGCGGCGGGCGCGCTCGGGCCGTAGGCCACGACCGCTGCGGCCGCCAGCGTGACATCCTCGGGCGACGCGGCGGGCTCCTCGGGCCAGAGCGCCTCCACCAGCCGGCCGCCGGACGTCGGGTCTCCCCCACCCGCGGGCGTCTCGCGCCGGGCCCAGTCCAGCCAGCGTCGCGCGGCGTCGGGCCGGCCGGACTCGACGAGCGAGAGCGCCCGGTGAGCGAGCACGGTCGCCTCCCCCTCGACGGCGGCGAGCCTCCACCTGCCGCGCTCGGGGACCACGTAGTAGCGGATCCCGCCGGCGGCCAGGGGGCCGCCCTCGCGCGCATCGCCGTCGAACTTCGGCTCCAGGGCGGCGGCGAGGAGGTCCACCAGCGCGGCGCCGTCGAGCTCTCCCGTGATGCGCTGCCGCATCGTCCGCAGGAACGTCTCGACCACCCCTCCGTCCGCGGATGGGCGATCGGCCGAGAGCACGTCGGTGAGCGGCGCGAGCCCCGCGACCGCCCGGAACACGCGGACCGGGACGCCCTCCGGTCCCGGCGGAACCTCGTCCGGTCCGAGGCGCTTCACGCGGCGGAGCACCGCGGCGCGCGACCTCAGGGTGGCGATGTTCTCGGACCCGTCGCTCGCGGCGTCGAGGAGCGCCGCCGCCTGGCCGAACGCGCGCTGCCGCTGCAGGCGGCTGGCGGCGCCGAGCAGCGCATCGCCGCGCCGCTGCGCCGTCATCGCACGGGCCTCCGCCGCCGCGGCCTCCACTCCCTCGCTCGAGGTGAGCGCGGCCAGCAGCACGACGTCCCGCTGCTTCCCTGCGGGCATCTCGCGCGCGACGGCCGTGGCCTCCGCCGCCCTCCCCAGCGCGAGCAGCGCGGTCGCCAGGTCGTCGTCGAAGCGGTGGTTGCCGAGCACGTCGCGCGCGTGGCGCAGCGGCTCGAGCGCTTCCTCGGGGCGCGCGCCGGCGGCCATGTACCGGCAATCGGCGCCTTGCAGGAGCAGGTATCCCAGGTACCCGCGCGTCCCTCCCGCTCTCGGCTCGAGCTCCGAGGCGCGCCGCTGGGCCGCGATCGCCCCGGGGAGATCGCAGCCCGACGTGAGCGTCTCCCCGAACGATCCGCGGGCGCGCTGGATCGCGAGCACGCGCCAGGCCCAGCCGCTCTCGGGCGCCAGGCGCACCGCCTCCTCGGCGGTCCTCCGCGCGGCGTCCACCATCCCGAGCTCGCCCAGGCCGGCCGCGTACCGGACGCGCGATGGGAGGTCGCCGCCGGACTCGGACAGGACCCGCCGCAGCTCCTCGAGCGCCTCGCGGCCGCGTCCCTGCGTCAGGAGCGCCTGGCTGGTCCGCTCGAACCGGATCACGGGCGCGTCCTTGCCCAGCGCGCGCAGCCGGCGGCGCCAGGAGGTCACCTCGGCCGGCGGCACCGGGCCGTGGCGCTGCTCCAGCCGCTGGGTGACCACGACCGTGCCGTCGCGCTCGGCCCGGTACGTCTCCTGGTAGCGGAGGTGTTCCTCCGCGAGGTCGAGGTCCGGCGGGAGCGAGCCCGCCACGCGCATGCCGCGGGGCGGCCGGATCCGGTACCGGCTCTCGCCCACGCACGGAAGCTCGATCGTCAGCGGCTGCGAGCGCGCGTCCTTGCCGGCGTCCTGGGGCCAGAGCTGGTCCTGGAGGCAGGAGAGCACCCGGCGCTCCGGACGGGCCTCCGCCGAATCGTCCTCGGCGCTGGCCAGGGCAGAGCCCTCGGCCTCGGAGACGATCTCCACGGTCCCATCCGCCCGGTCCCGGAACGTCGCGGTGGCCCGCGCTGCCTTGAGCCGCTCCCTGGCCTCGCCCTCGTCCCGCTTGCGAAGCTCGTCCTCGGGGTGGCCAGCGCGCGCGGCGCGATGGATCGCGGCGAAGAGTCCGTGATACCGCCGGACCTCCCGCGCCTTCGCCTTGCCGGGGCCGTCCAGCTGAAGCTCACGGTCCAGCTCGCCCCGGTACGCGGACAGCGGGTTCCGGGGCAGCCGCTCGAGCCGGGCACCGGGCCGCGCGGCCAGCGACCATCGATCCTCGAGGTTCGGCGGCAGCAAGCCGACGGGCAGCGCCGGGAACGTCGGGTCCACGTACCTTGGGTGCGGGCCGCCGACGCGGACGAGGGCGTGGTCGAAGAACATCCCCGGGAGCTCGGCATCGATGTCGACGCGATCGGCCCGCGCGAGGACCACGTCCGCAGGGTGGCCCAGCGCGCGCAGCAAGCCGACCAGCAGCGTCGAGAGATCCTTGCAGTCGCCGTAGGCGCGGGAGAGGACGTCGGAGGGACGCGCCGGGATGACGGCCCCCGCGCCGATCTCCAGCGCCGTGTAGCGGACGCGGGTCTGCATCCACTCGACCAGTCGCGCCGCGGCCTGCTCCGGTGTGGCGGCTCCGCCCGCGATCTCCCGCGCCAGCGTGGCGAGGTCGGCACCGGCGAGGGACCGATCCACCTGGGCGGAGTACCACGTCGCCAGCTCCTCCCATGAGCGCGCCGTCGTGAACACGAGGTTCGGCCCGTCGCCGCTCACGGCGGGCGCGAGCGGCTCGCCGGGTGGGTGCGACGGAGACGGGGCCCAGCTCCACTCCAGCGTGCGGCGGTCGCCGGCCGTGCCGGCGCGCGGGGCCAGGACGCGCCCCGACAGCCGGTGGCGCAGCTGGAGGCGTGCGGGCGCCTCGATCCGGACGATCTGCCGCCGCCAGCCGGGGCCGTCGAGCGAGACGGATCCCACCGCTCCCGGCGCCGCGAACGGCGTGTGCTCGCCGGTCGCGATCTCGACCTCGATCACGGCGCCCACCGCGAGGGCGGGCAGCACGGCGTGGAGCTGCCGAGCGTCGCGCAGCGTCCGCTCGCCCTCCGGCGCTCCGGACTCGACCAGCGTGGCGGGATCGAGCGCGTGCGCCAGGCCGTCCGGCGTGATCACGCGGGCGCGGATCGCCGGGCGATCGTGATGCCAGGGCTGCCAGGGGGCGGAAACCTGCGCCATCGCCTCGACGCCCGCCTGCGTGAGGATCCGGAAGGCGGCGCGGACCGTCGTGGTGACCCGGCCCGCGTCGTCCACGACGAACCGGACCTCGTGGTGCAGCGGGTCCAGCGCGCGCTCAGGAGGCGTGAGCGCGGCCGCCGCGCGCGCGACCTCTGCGGCCGGTGCTTCCAGGAACGCGGCGTCCCACGGCGGCAGGGCGGGCGCGGCGGCGAGGACGACTGTGGCGACGAGCGAGAGCACCGGCGACCCCCATGACGACGGGCGTGAGCCCCGCAGTGTACCCGAAGTCGAGCCCCGCCTTCACGCGGAGCGCGCCCTCACGGCAGACTGTCCGACCGCCGGGGATGATGTACGGTCGTGCCCGGCGCCTCCCCCCAGGCCGCGTTCCGCTTCGCCGGCGGCCCGCCGCCGAGCCCGGTCGTGTGCGCGCCGGTCGGCCGCGCGGTGCCGCCGTCGTGGCGCGAGCGCCTGGCGGTCGGACCGCGCTCGGTCCTGGTCACCGTGTCGCGCGCCCGGGACGTCGCGCGGGCGTCGCTCGAGGCGCAGCAGGACGGGCCCGGCGCGTGGTCCATCGGGATCGAGGTTCGTCTGCGCCCGCTCCTCTGGGTGACGATCCAGTCCGACTCGCCCGAGCGACTGCACTGGTCGATGTCGCGCCGCTGGCCCGGCGCGGGTCGGCCCGAGTTCTTCGCCTACGCGCTGGCGTGGGCCGCGCGGAAGCTCGCCGCTGAGGACGCGCCGCCCGGTGGTCGCGGCGCCCGAGGTGGCGCTCGTGCGCCCGGTTGGCGGCGCAGCGGCCCCGGCCGGCTCCCCCGCCGCGCCGCGGAGCGCCCCGCTCTCGCGTCACGTCATCGAGGACTGGGCCGCGAACGGCGTGGAGGTCCGACGGATCGTCACGCTGCACGAGCTGCGGGCCGAGGGCCTGCGGATGCGCAGCTGCGTGACGGACTACCGCGAGAAGATCCAGCGGGGCGAGGCCGTCGTCTTCCACGCCCAGGTCGGCAGCAGGGGGCTCACCATCGCGATCTCCCCGTGCATGGGCGGCTGGCGCGTGTCGGAGTGGAAGGGGTTCGCGAACCGGCCGGTGACCGAGACGGAGGTCGCGCTCCTCGGACCGTGGATGAGGGCGAGGGAGATCCTGCACCATCCCAGGGCATGAGGAGCGGCCAGGCGGACGGCTTCGCGGGTGGAGCGGTCACTTCGCGTCGCCTAGGACCTCCCGGTAAACCAGGAGGCAACGCATGGAACCTCGACCGGCACGCGGCGCCGAGCGTGCGTCCTGGCTCGCCGGGATCTACGACGCGACCGCCTGGTACTGGGACTCCTTCCTCCACGCGCTCACCTACGCGCGCGCGTACCGTAGGCTGCTCGCCCGGCTCGAGGCGGACGGGCCTCACCGGGCGCCTCCGGGGCGCGTCCTCGACTGCGGCATCGGCGCGGGCCTGTTCAGCGAGGCGGCCATCCGGGCAGGCGGAGCTCGCGCGGGCGCGTACGGCGTGGACCTGTCGCCGCGGCTGCTGGCGCGGGCCTCCGCGAGGCTCGGGAGGCAGGGCGCGAGGCCGTTCCTGGCGCGGGCGGACGTCCGTGCGCTGCCGATCCGCGATGCAGGGATGGACGCGGTGATCAGTGCGCTGGTGCTCGACCACCTCGCGGACCCTGCGCCGGCCATCCGCGAGCTGGCCCGCGTCGCGCGGCCGGGCGCGTGGGTCGTCCTCGTGACGACGCGCCCGCTCGCCCCCGATCTCCCGTTCCGGCTGCTGTTCCGGTACCCGCGGCACCGGCCCGACGACCTCGTCCGCGCGATGCAGGCCGCGGGGCTGAAGGATGTCCGCGTTCGGTCGCTGACGGGGATCGCGCGCATCTTCGCCGTGGCGTTCACCGGCCGAGTGTGACCGGCGAGCCCGGCGCCCGCGTCACCGCGCCGTCGCCTTCGCGCCCGTCACCGCTGAAGGGGAACGTGGTCGACCTGGCGGTGGGCGTCATCATCGGCGCCGCCTTCGGGCAGATAGTGGACTCGATCGTCAACGATCTCGTGATGCCCGTGGTCGGCGCGATCTTCGGGGGCTTCGACTTCAAGGACTACTTCGTGGCCTTGAAGGAGATCCCGCCGGGTGTCCCCCACGCCCTCGACGCGGTCAAGAAGGCGGGGGTCCCGGTCTTCGCCTACGGCAGCTTCATCACCATCGCCATCAACTTCATCATCCTGGCGTTCATCATCTTCCTCATGGTGAAGCAGTTCAACCGGCTGAAGAAGGCCGAGCCGCCGCCCGCGCCCGCCGCGCCTCCGGAGGACGTCGTCCTGCTGCGCGAGATCCGGGACGCGCTGCGGCGGTGACGAGGCGCTGCCGCCCGGAGCCTCGCGGTGCGCGGGGCTCCGCCGCCGTGAACCGGGCGCTCGTGCGGGTGCGTCAGGCCGCGCTCGCGTGCGAGGTCGTCGCTCGACGCTGCGCGGCGCGGCCGCCGGCGACGAGCGGGTAGACGACCCCCGCCAGCGCCGCGCCCACGATGGGCGCGATCCAGAACATCCACAGCTGCGCGAGCGCCCAGCCGCCCGCGAACAGCGCCGGCCCGGTGGACCGGGCGGGGTTCACCGAGGTGTTGGTGACGGGGATGCTGACGAGGTGGACGAGCGTGAGGCAGAGCCCGATCGCGATCGGGGCGAGGCCCTTCGGCGCGCGCTCGTCGGTCGCGCCCAGGATCACGAACAGGAACGCGAACGTCATCACCAGCTCGGTCAGGAAGCACGCGCCCATCGCGTACCCGCCGGGCGAGTGCTCTGCGAAGCCGTTGGACGCGAAGCCTGCCGTGACGTCGAAGCCCGCCCTGCCGGACGCGATGAGGTACAGCACGCCGGCCCCGGCCACGGCGCCGAGCACCTGCGCGACGACGTACGGCCCGACGTCGGCGCCGGGGAAGCGACGCGCGACGGTGAGTCCCACCGTCACCGCGGGGTTGAGGTGACAGCCGGACACGTGCCCGATCGCGAACGCCATCGTGAGCACGGTCAGCCCGAACGCGAGCGCGACGCCGTGGAACCCGATCCCCAGCTCAGGGACCGCGGCGGCGAGGACCGCGCTGCCGCAACCGCCGAGGACGAGCCAGAACGTACCGACGAACTCCGCTGCCATCCGGTGGGCCAAAGGCATGACGATCGACCTCCGCGCGTGCCTCCACGCTCGCGACGTGAGCTTCCGGTGCGCTTCCGATAGCACGGATCGTGCGTGGAGGCGGGCGGGCCATCCGAGTGCGGCCAAGGGGGTGCGGCGCGGCGCCGCCCGGTGGGGAGGCTTCGACTTCAAGGACTACTTCGTGGCCCTGAGGGAGATCCCGCCGGGTGTTCCCCGTGCGCTCGACGCCATGAAGAAGGCGCGCGTGCCAGTCTTCGCGTACGGCAGCTTCCTCACCGTCGCCCTGAACTTCCTGATCCTGGCGTTCATCGTCTTCCTGATGGTGAAGCAGTTCAACCGGCTGCGGAGGGCCGAGCCGCCGCCTCCGCCGCCCGCGCCTCCGGAGGAGGTCGTCCTGCTGCGCGACATCCGGGACGCGCTGCGGCGATGACGGCGTGCCCCGGCGGCGCCGCCGCGTGTGGAGAAATGGCGTGGGCCGCATCGGGCGCTACGCTGGCTGAATGATCGCGTCCCCGCTCCTCGCGCTGCTGCTCGCCGCCGCCCCCGCGACCCCCGCGGCCTCGCCGCCGGCGCCTGCGGCCCCGGTCCACGTCGTGATGACGACCGAGCTCGGCGAGCTCGAGCTGGTGCTGGACGCGGCGCGCGCGCCGGCGACGGTGGCCAACTTCCTCCGCTACGTGCGCGAGGGGCGCTACGACGGCGGCCGGTTCCATCGCACGGTGCGCCCCGGCAACCAGCCAGCCAGCCCGGTGAAGATCGACGTGGTGCAGGCGGGCGTGGCGCCGGCGCGGGCGGAGCGCGACCACGCGCCCATCCGGCTGGAGCGCACGCGCGACACGGGGCTGCGCCACGTGGACGGCGCGATCTCGATGGCGCGCGCGGGACCGGACACGGCCACCAGCGACTTCTTCGTCTGCGTGGGCGCGCAGCCGGAGCTGGACTTCGGCGGCCGCCGCAACCCGGACGGCCAGGGCTTCGCCGCGTTCGGCCGGGTGGTGCGCGGCATGGACGTGGTGCGGCGCATCCACAGGGCGCCGGCGAAGGGCCAGGCGCTGTCGCCGCCGGTCCGCATCCTCGCGGCGCGGGTGGTCGGCCCGGCCGGCGCGGCGCAGCGGTAGGCGGTCGCCCTTGACGGATCGTGACGTGTCGGGAGCGCGCGCCGGCCCGCGGGTGCGGACCGGCGCGCAGGGTGCGGCGACGGCGAGCGGCTAGAACGTGACGGTGGCGACGACCGCGTCGGCGTAGTTGCCGGTCGGGACGTTCTGGGCGGCCGGGATGCGGCCGTACACCGTGTACTGGACCGGGGTGATGCTCGCGGCGGTGCCGGCCTGCATGACCGTGCTGTCCCAGACCGTGGTGCGGGCCGCCTCCTGGTAGAGCTCGTACGGGAGCTGCGCGCCGGCGATCGAGGCGTGCTGCATGGCGCGGCTGCCGCTGCCGCTGTTCCCGGCGCCGAGACCCACGGTGTACGCCGTGCCGGTCGTGCAGGTGACCGTCACGGTGCCCTGCGCGTCGAGCGCCGTGGCGGCGTTCGTGACGAGCGGGTCGTAGCTGCCGAACGCGACCGGCGTGGCGGCGATCGTGCAGGAGGGGACCACCGTGGCGGTGACGTCGAGGGTGGCGGTCGCGCTCGCAGCACGAGCGGCGCCGGCGGTGAGGGTGAGGGCGGCGATGGCGAGCGCGAGGCGCAGGGCGAGCTTCTGCATGTGGATGACTCCTTGGGTGAACGTTCGCGAGATCGCGAGGCTCGGACGCTAACCGGGGTCGAGGCCGCCCGGCATCCCCATCCCACGTGAAGAGCGCGTGACCCGTGGTCAACGCGGGGGCGCTGTCGCCGCGCAGGCGCCGCGGTGGGTCCGGCTCGTCCGCGATATCGTCCGGGCGCAGGCTGCGCGCGCGGACGCGCGGTCAGAACTCGAACGTCACCACGATGGTGTCGGAGTACGGGCCGACCGGCGGCTCCTGCCGCGCGGGGATGCGCCCGAAGACGTAGGCCACGGTGAGGCCGTTCGAGAGCGTGGTGACGGCGGGCGCGGCCGCGGTGCCGCCGGTGCCGTCCCCCCAGACCGTCCCGAAGCCCGCGTCCGCATACAGGTTGTACGCGAGCGTCCAGGGTCCCTGGCGCAGCGTGCGGGCGTACACGTCGCCGGAGCTTCCGGCGGTGAACGTGATGCGGATGGGCTGCCCGCGCGAGCAGCGGTACTGCAGCATGCCGGTGGTGGTGAGCGGCACGGGGGAGAGCGGGTCGTAGGCGCCGAACGCGATCGACGTGCCCATGGTCAGGCTGCAGCTCGCCGCGCGCGCCGCGGCTGGCGCGACGAGCGATAGCGCCGTCGCCAGGAGGAGCGCGAGGGCGCAGGACGTCGGGGGATGTGGCAGCCGCCGATTCATTGATCGGTCCGTCGTTTCGTATACCGTGACGGGCCTCCGTCCGGAAATCCTCCGCCGGGACGGTGCCGACCCCATGACCCTGCTCGCCCGCGCGACCCTCGTCCTGCTGCTCGCCGCCGCGGCGCCCGCGCGCGCGGGCCAGATCGACGTGAAGCCGATCCTCGTCGAGCTGGGGCCGCGCGGCCGGACCGCGCTGCTCGAGGTGCGCAACTCCGGCGCGACGCCGCTCCGCGTGCAGGTGCGGACGGCCTCCTGGGCGCAGGACGCGGCCGGCGTGATGGGCGTCGAGCCGACCACGCAGCTCCTCGCGTTCCCGCCGCTGCTCGAGATCGCCCCCGGGACGAGCCGCAACGTGCGCGTCGGCACCGAGCTCGCGCCCGGGCCGGCCGAGCGGAGCTTCCGCGTGTACCTGGAGGAGCTGCCGCCCCCGGCCGACGTGTCCGCCGCCGAGGTTCGGGTGCTCACCCGGATCAGCATCCCGGTGTTCGTGGCGCCGGCCGCGCCGGTGGTGCGCGCGGTGGTGGCGCCGCCCGCGGTCGCGGCGGGCAAGCTCACGGCGCTGCTGCGCAACGAGGGCAACGCGCGCTTCCGGCCCAGCGCGGTGCGCCTGGTGGTGCGCGGCGCCTCGGGCGCCCCGCTGCTCGAGAAGGACCTGGAGAGCTGGTACGTGCTGGCGGGCGGCGAGCGCCGCTACGAGGTCGCGCTCGGCGAGGCCGTGTGCGCCGCCGCGCGCGCCGCGGCCGTCACCGCCACCGTCACGGCGACCCTCGACACGGGCGAGGTGAAGGCGTCGGCCCCGATCCCGCCGGGCGCCTGCGGGCCGTGACCGCCGCGCGGACGCTGGCCCTGGCGCTCGCGGCGTTCGCCGCCGCCGCCGGGGCTCGCGCCCAGCCCTCATCCGACGTGGACCCCGTCCCCGCCGCGCCGGCCGCCGGCCCGCGGCCGGCGTTCCTGCTGCCCATCGTGAACGACGCCGAGGGCGAGCCGGTGCTGGTGGTGCTCGATGACGGCGACGCCTGGGTCGCGCCGGCCGACCTGGAGCGCCTGGGCGTCGCCGCCGGCGACGGCGCGCGGCGCAGCGCGAACGGGCGCGAGCTGGTGTCGCTCCGCTCGCTCGCGCCGCGGCTCGAGTTCGAGGTGGACGAGGCCGCCCTCACGCTCCGGCTCACCGCCGGTCCGGCGCTCCTGGGGCGCAAGGCGCTCGACCTCGACACGCTGCGCCGCCCGGCCGGCCTCGAGCTGCGCGAGTCGCCCGGCGCGTTCCTCAACTACTCGGCCCGCGGGACCACCGGCCGCGAGCTGACCGGCTTCGGCGAGGCCGGCGTCAGCTTCTCGCGCCACCTGGCGCTGGGGAGCGCCTCGGTGGACCCGGACGGCCGGGTGATCCGCGGGCTCACCGCGCTCACCCGCGAGGAGCCGGGCCCGATGATCCGGTTCACGCTAGGTGACGCCATCGTCCCCGCGCAGCCGCTCGGCGGCGCGCCCATCCTGGGCGGCCTCGGGATCTCGCGCGAGCCGGCGCTCGATCCGTACCGCCGCACCACGCCGCTCCCGCAGGTCTCGGCGTTCGCCTCCAGCCCCTCCACCGTCGAGGTCTGGGTGAACGGCGCGCTGGTGCGCACCATGCAGGTCGCGCCCGGCACCTACGACCTCTCCAACCTGCCGGTGACCACCGGCCAGAACGACGTGCGGGTGGTGGTGCGCGACGCGTTCGGGCGCACCGAGGAGGTGGACGCCTCGCGCTACCAAGCCCAGGGCCTGCTCGCGAAGGGGTTCCACGCGTTCTCCTGGTACGCCGGGCCGCAGCGGCGCGCGTTCGGCCTGGAGAGCTGGAACTACGGCCGGCCCATGCTGCTCGGGAGCCACCGGCTGGGCGTGACCGACTGGTTCACGGCGGGCGCGCGGCTGGAGGCCTCACCGGACCTCGCGAGCGGCGGGCTCTCCGCGGTCGTGGGCCTGCCGGTGGGCGAGCTGCAGCTGGGCGGCGCCGCGAGCGGGCACGCCGGCGCGCTGGGCGGCGCGGCGCTCGCCGGCTGGCGCCTCGGCCTGCGCCGGGCCTGGCTCGGGCTCGACCACACCTGGACGTCGCGCTGCTACCTCACCACCACCTCCGGCGCCCTGCTCCCGCGCATGCTCTGGCGCAGCGGCGCGAACGTCTCCTGGTCGCCGGTGGGCTGGCTCACCGGGCAGCTCGGCGCCTCCACCACGCGCTACGCCGACGGGAGCGCCCGCTCGGCGGCCGACTTCACCGCCTACGTGCGCATGGCGCGGGGCGTCCACCTGCAGCTCGGCACCGGCGTCTCCGGCGCGGGCGGCACGGCGCAGTGGACGGCCACCGCCGGGCTGGCGATTACCGGCCTCCGCGCCACCACGCTCGACGCCGGCACGCGGGTGCAGGACGGCGAGGCGCGGACCGGCGCCGGCATCCAGCGGCCGCTCCCGCTGGGCGAGGGCTACGGCTACCGCGTGCGCACCGATCGCTGGGCGGGCCAGACCGACGTCTCCGCGCTGGGCCAGGCGCAGTCGTCCTTCGGCCGCTACGAGCTGACCTGGGACCGGACCCGCTTCGGCGAGGTGGGCACCGCCACCGCGTCCGGCGCGCTGGTGCTCATGGACGGGCGCGTCTTCGCGGCGCGGCCGGTCGAGGGCAGCTACGCGGTGGTGCGCGTCCCGGGCGTCCCGGGCGTGCACGCCTACCTCAACAACCAGCCGGTGGGGCGCACCGGCCGCGGCGGCGACCTGCTCGTGCCCGGGCTGCTGCCCTACGGCGGCAACCGGCTCTCCATCGCCGACGCGGACGTCCCCATCGACCACTCGGTGGGCGCCACCGAGCGGGTGGTGGGCCCACCCCGCCGCGGCGGCGCGGTGGTGGTGTTCGACGTGGAGCGCCTGCGCGCGGTGCAGGGGCGGGTGCGGATGCCGGGGCACGACGCCGTGCCGGCGTACGGCACGGTGGTGGTGCTGGCGAGCCGGCGCGTGTTCTCGTCGCCGGTGGGCGGGCAGGGCGAGTTCTGGCTGGACGGCCTGCCCGCCGGGACGCACCGCGCGCACGTGCTCTGGCACGGCCAGACCTGCACGTTCGCGATCGAGGTGCCGGCCGGGGCGCCGCCGCTGCTCGACGTCGGGCAGGTGACGTGCGCGCTGCTCGCCTCGCGCTAGACTCCTCCCATGTGGACGGTGCTCGGTCCGGCGGGGATGGCGCGCCTGGGGGCGATGGCGGCGTACGTCCTCGCGGTGGCCGGGTTCCTGTGGGTGCAGGAGGTGGGGCTGCGCCTCCTCCGCGAGGAGCGGCAGGCGTGGTGGGCCGGGAGCGGGCGCGACCTCCTCAACCTGGCGGGCCTCGTCGCCATCGCGGGCGCGCTGCGGCTGCTCGGCTTCTCCGGCCCGGCCGCCCTGCTGGTGGGCGGCACGCTCACGCTGCTCCTGTTCGGCGCGTCGGTGTTCCTGGCGACGCAGACCGACACGGCGCACCCGCTCGCCTGGGCGGTGCTCGCCGGCGCCGCCCTGGCGCTGCCGGTGCTGCTGTTCCCGGCGCAGGTGGCCGGCGCGTTCGGCGCCGCGGCGGACGCGCTGTTTGCGCTCCCGCCCGGCCCCGGCCGCTGACGTCACGCTCAGTGATGCGTGCGCCGCTTCGCCCGCCCCCGGGTGGCGGGCTCCATCTCGACCGGGTGGTAGTCGGACGGGCGGAGCTCGGCCGCCGCCGCGCCGGCCGGCAGGTCCATGCCGACGTCGCCCGGGCGCTCCACCTCCGCGGCGTGCGCCCGCGGCCCGTGGTGCGCGCGGACCGGACGCGGCTCCGCAGGCTCCATCTCGACGAGGTGATAGTCCGACGGCCGGAGCGCCTCCGCCGCCGCGCCGGCGGGCAGGTCGATGCCCACGTCCCCCGGACGCTCCACCTTGGCCCGCTGCATCGTTCGCCTGGTCATGGACGGATCGTGCTCCCGCGGGAGCCGGGGAGGGGCGGCGGATTTCGGGTTCCGCGGCGCGGGGCTCTCCGGACGGAGTTGCGCCGGCGCGCGCAGCGGCGTGGGGCCGCGGTCCGCCGCGTCAGGGCGCCGCGGCGGGAGCCGGCGCCGGCGCCGTCGCGGGCTGCGGCCGGCCGCAGGCGGCCTCCAGGCGCGACCTCCGCTCGACGAGCGCGGCCCGCGCGGCGGGGCTGACGCCTTCCGGCAGCACGTCCACGGCGCGGCGCTGCAGCGCGAGCGCCTCGGGGCACTGGCCCAAGTCCTCGAGCACCGCGGCGAGCGTGTCGATGATCCCTCCGTTCCACGGCTCTGTCGCCACCGCCCGGCGCGCGAGCGGCAACGCCTCACCGGAGCGGCCGGCCTGGAGCAGCGTCCAGGCGAGATCGTTCGCCGCCTCGGCGCTCGCCCCATCCGTCTCCACGGCCTTGCGGAGCGCGCCGATGCGCCGCTCGCCGTCTCGGGTGGTCCGTGCGAGGAACAACCAGGCGCGCGCGTCCTCGGGGTGGGCGGCCGTGGCGCGCTCGGCGAGCGCGAGCGCTCCATCCGCCTGACCCTCGGCCATCCGCTCGAGCGCCGCCACGTGCCCGGGGTCGTGGGCGAGCGCCTCCTCGATCTCCGCCTTCAGGCGCGCTGGGCCCGCCTTCTCACCGCGATCGACCCAGGGCAGCGAGAGCCGGATCGTGTGTGCCTCCGCGGCGCTCATGGGGCGCTCGCGGATCGGCGCCGCCTCGGGAAGGCGCACGCCGCGGTAGCTGTACTTCCCGGCGCGCAGGTACCCGCCGATCTCCTTGTCGAGCGCCTTTCCGCCCTGTTCGGTCGCCGGGTCCCACTGCGGGAACACCTCGCGCCAGGCGACCTCCGGATCCTGTCCGCGGAGGAAGCGGCCCTGCAGCTCGGCGAACTGCTGTGGCTGGCGGTTCACGAGGAAGTGGACCAGCGCCCAGGCGATCGCGTACGAGCGCGTGGCGTCGTCGCCGAGCAGGTCGTTCGAGCGGAGCACCTTCGCCGCGCCGCCGTGGTACGGGAAGACCGTGTGGTAGCGGTGCCGGGGGAGGCCGCCGACCGTGGGGGTGTTGTCCACCCCGGTCATGGCCATCGACTCCATGTAGCAGGCGAGCCCCTCGGCGAACCAGCGGGGCTGCCGGGCGAAGAGCGGCGTGGTCACGTGGTGGGTGATCTCGTGCACCGCCACGATCCGCTGCGAGTCGGCGAGCAGGCCGGGCGTCAGCATGACCGCGCCGAGCCGCGTGCCGCTCATGTGGTACGCGGTGGCGTCCTTCGGGGCGAACAGATGGAACTCCTCCTCCGACTGGAAGGCCACCACGCGCATGGGCGCGACGGTCGGCGGCGGTCGGCGGAACAGCGCGATCCGGACCACGTCGTAGATGCGGTCCAGCTCGCGCGCGAGGTCCTGGGCCTTGCCCGAGGAGAGGTCGGTCTGGAGCAGGATGTTCGCGGTGCGGAGCTCGCGCCACGCCGGGCCGCCACGATCCGGGCAGCGGAAGTCGTCCGCGCGGGCGGTGGCGCCGAGGGCGAGGATGGCAGCGAGGGCGGCGGTCCTGCAGAGGAGGGGACGCATCCACCCACGGTACCAACCGCTCTCGCGGGTCGTCCACACCCGCAGCGAAGATTCCGTCCTCACGTGGTCAAGGCGCCGCGGCGGGCGCAGTCGCCGGGGCAGGCGCGCGCGGGGATTGCCCGCAGGCGCTCTCGAGGCGCGTCCTCCTCTGGACGAGCGAGGCCCACGCGGCGGCGTCGCCGCCGTCCGGGAACACGTCCACGGCGCGCCGCTGGAGCGCGAGCGCCTCGGGACACTGGCCCAGGTCCTCGAGCACGCTGGAGAGCGTGACGAGGGCCCCGATGTTCCACGGTTCCATCGCCACCGCGCGGCGCGCGAGCGGCAGCGCCTCCCCGGAGCGGCCCGCGCCGAGCAGGAACTGGGCGGACACGCGCAGCGCAGCGGCGCTCGCGTCGTCGGCCGCCACCGCCCGCTGCAGCGCCTCGAGCCGCCGCTCCTCCTGGCCCGGGGGGAGCAGCGCCGCGAGCACCAGCCACGCGCGCGCGTCCTCCGGATGCGCCGCGGTCGCGCGCTCCATGAGCCGGAGGGCCTCCTCCGGCCCCGCTGCGGCCGCGTGCAGCGCCAGGGCATCCACGTGGCCCGGGTCGTGCGTGAGCGCGTGCTCCACCTCCGCGCGGAGCCAGGGCGCGTCGTACCGGACCCGCGGCTCGAACCAGAGCAGGGACAGGCGCGCCGCGTGCGCCTCGGCGGCCGTCATCGGCCGGTCCGTCACCCGGGGCGCCGGGGGCAGCCGGACGGGGCGGGAGGCGTACGTGCCGTGGTGGTTCAGGTACCGGTCCAGCGCCTCGTCCAGCGCCCGCGCACCGTCTGCGGCGGTGGGATCCCACTCCGGGAAGACCTCCCGCCAGGCGGCCGCGGGATCCTGCCCGCGCGCGAAGCGCACCTGCAGCGCGCCGAACCGCTCCGGCTCCCGGTTCACGAGGAAGTGCACCAGGGCCCACGACTCCGCGTACGCCACCGCCATGCCGCTGCCATCGCCGAACGCGCTCGCGGTGAGGACGTCGGCCGCCCGGATGCTTCGCCCGTGGTAGGCGCTGGCCACCCAGGACCAGTGCTCCGGCGCGCCGCCCAGGCTTGGCGAGCCCTCGGTGCCCATCGACTCCATGAAGCTGGCGAGGCCCTCCCGGAACCAGGGCGGCTGGCGCGCGAAGAGCTGCGCCGTGAGGTGGTGGGTGAGCTCGTGCGCGATGACCGTTCGCTGCGCGTCGCCGAGCGTGCCCGGCATGACCACGACCGGGGCGAAGAACGGGGGCCGGTGGTAGTACGCCCCAGCGCCCATCGGCGCGAAGCGCTCGAACTCGCTCTCGGACGCGAAGGCCACCACGCGCAGCAGGCCGGGCGCGGGCGGCGGGTTGCGGAACAGGCCGGTGCGCACGACGACGAACGTACGCTCGAGCTCGCCCGCGAGCTCCTTCGCCTTCCACGACGGGAGGTCGGTCTGGAGCACGACGTGCTCGGTCCGGAGCTCGTGCCAGTCCGGTCCGCCCTGCTCCGGGCAGCGGAACTGCCCGACCCCCGCGCAGCCGGAGAGGGCGGCGACCCCGATCGCGAGGACCGGGGCCCACGCGGTGGCGGGCCGGGGCGGTTGGCGCATCCACCGACGGTACCAACCGCGCACTCGCGGCGTCCATACGATGAGCGAAGTCCCCGTCCTCACGAAAAGAAGAGGGGCCGCCGGCGCACCGGCGACCCCTCGGTTCCGTCCGGGAGGACGGGACGGCCTACATCATGCCGCCCATCCCGCCCATGCCGCCCATGCCGCCGCCGGCGGGGGCCGCAGACTCCTCCTTCGGCTTCTCCGCGACCATCGCCATGGTGGTGAGCATCAGCGAGGCGACCGACGCCGCGTTCTGCAGCGCGGAGCGCGAGACCTTGGTCGGGTCGATGACGCCGGCCTTCACCAGATCCTCGTACTCGCCCGTGGCGGCGTTGAAGCCGAACGCGGCCTCCTTCGCCTCCTTCACCTTGTTCACCACGATCGAGCCCTCGTAGCCGCCGTTGCCGGAGATCTGGCGGAGCGGCTCCTCGATGGCGCGGCGGACGATGTCGAGGCCGACCTTCTCGCCCTCGTTCACCTTCACGCCCTCGAGCGCCTTCACGCAGCGCAGGTAGGCCACGCCGCCGCCGGGGACGATGCCCTCCTCGACGGCCGCGCGGGTCGCGTGGAGCGCGTCCTCGACGCGGGCCTTCTTCTCCTTCATCTCGGTCTCGGTGGCCGCGCCGACGTTGATGACCGCGACGCCGCCGACCAGCTTCGCGAGGCGCTCCTGGAGCTTCTCGCGGTCGTAGTCGGAGGTGGTCTCCTCGATCTGCGCGCGGATGGTCTTCACCCGGGCCTCGATGTCCTCCTTCTTGCCGGCGCCGTCCACGATGGTGGTGTTGTCCTTGTCCACCGTGACGCGCTTGGCGCGGCCGAGGTCCTTCAGCGTGACCTGCTCGAGCTTGAGGCCGAGCTCCTCGGCGATCATGCGGCCGCCGGTGAGGATCGCGATGTCCTCCAGCATGGCCTTGCGGCGGTCGCCGAAGCCGGGGGCCTTCACCGCGCACACGTGCAGCGTGCCGCGCAGCTTGTTGACGACGAGCGTCGCCAGCGCCTCACCCTCGACCTCCTCGGCCACGATGATGAGCGGCTTGCCCGAGCGCGCGATCTGCTCCAGCAGCGGGAGCAGGTCCTTCATGTTCGAGATCTTCTTCTCGTTGATGAGGATGTAGGCGTCCTCGAGGACCGCCTCCATGCGCTCCGCGTCCGTCACGAAGTACGGCGAGAGGTAGCCGCGGTCGAACTGCATGCCCTCGACCACGTCGAGCGTCGTCTCGAGGCCCTTGGCCTCCTCGACGGTGATGACGCCCTCCTTGCCCACCTTCTCCATCGCCTCGGCGATGATGTTGCCGATGGTGGTGTCGCCGTTGGCCGAGATGATGCCGACCTGGGCGATCTCCTTGTGGTCCTTGGTCGGCTTGGAGAGCTTCTTCAGCTCGCCGACGATCGCCTCGACGGCCTTGTCGATGCCGCGCTTCACGTCCATCGGGTTGTGGCCGGCCGCGACGAGCTTCGAGCCCTCGCGGTAGATGGCCTGGGCGAGCACGGTCGCGGTGGTGGTGCCGTCGCCGGCCACGTCGGAGGTCTTGGAGGCGACCTCCTTCACCATCTGCGCGCCCATGTTCTCGAACTTGTTCTCGAGCTCGATCTCCTTCGCGACCGTCACGCCGTCCTTGGTGATGGTCGGGGAGCCGAAGCTCTTCTCGATGACCACGTTCCGGCCCTTCGGCCCGAGGGTCACCTTCACCGCGTCGGCGAGCGTGTTCACGCCCTTGAGGATCGCGTCGCGGGCCTTCTGATCGAAGACGATTTCCTTGGCTGCCATGTCTTTGAGCTCCGTGTTCCGTGAGAGGGGGTGCGGGCGCTAGCCTTCGATCACGCCGAGGATGTCCTCCTCGCGCATGATCAGGTGCTCCTCGCCGTCGATCTTGACCTCGGTGCCGGCGTACTTGGAGAAGAGGACGCGGTCGCCGGCCTTGACGTCGAGCGGGCGGACCTTGCCGTCCTCGAGGACCTTGCCGTTGCCCGCGGCGATCACCTTGCCCTCGATGGGCTTCTCCTTGGCCGAGTCCGGGATGATGATCCCGCCCTTGGTCTTCTCCTCCTCCTGCACCCGCTTCACGATGAGGCGGTCCTGCAGCGGACGGATCTTCGTCATGATGTGTCCTCCTTGTGGGCTCTGGCCTCCCCCGCCACCCAGCGGCGGGAGGGTTCGAAGGTCGTTGGAGCCGGCTGGCAGTCGGATGCTCCGACTGCCAGCAGCGCGCGTATCCTAACCACGGCCTTCGAGGTGTCAAGCGAGCCTGCCAGGTGCGTATCTGCAGGGAATGACGAACTTTTTATTCGTGGCTTGGCAGTCGCCCCGATCGAGTGCCGAAGGTGCGGCTGGCAGTCGCATCCGGCGGCTGCCGAGGGTGCGACCGGGTGGGTGAAAGCCCTTTCACGGCGCGGGGTTGCGCCGCTCGCGCGGCGGAGGTTACCGTTCAGGGTAGGAGGGCGCCCCTGCGGCGAGCCGTCCAGCCGCCCGCGGGGCCGCCCACCGAGGAGGGCCGCGACGCAGTGAGCGACAAGATCCTCGTCGGCAAGAGCGCGCAGGAGTGGTTCCGGGAGGCGATCGCCGAGGCGCTCTCCCACCGCCGCCTGAAGATCCAGGAGGTCACCGAGTTCTACCTGGTGAACCTCCTCACCGGGTTCCTGGAGAAGGAGCGGCTGTTCGTGGAGGAGGCGGACGGCACCGTCCGCGCCGAGCCGCTCGCCCTCATCCTCGTGAAGGCGCTGCAGGCCGACCGGGCCGCGCGGGCCCGGGAGCTCCGCCGCCTCGGCGACACCGCGCTGTTCGTCTCGGGCTTCTTCGGCGACTCGCTGGCGCGCTCGCTCGTGGACGTGGACTACTACATCGCCATGGGCGAGCGCGCGTACGGCACGCTCGCCGGCACCGAGCGGCGGCCGGGCCTGGACGGGCTCTACGAGGAGCTGGCCGGCCGCTTCGGCGACTTCGTGGACCTGTTCGCGGAGATCGCGGAGCTGTCCGACCTGCGCTCGAACCGCGGCCTCCTGCGCCTCTACGAGCGCTTCCTCGCGACCCGGTCCGAGCGCGTCGCCGAGCGGCTCCGCGCGCGCGGGGTGGCGCTGTTCGGCGGCCCGGGCGCGCCGCCGCGGGGGCTGAAGCACTGATGGGCCGCGCCGACGCGACGCTCGCGTTCCTGCAGGACGAGCTCGAGGCCATCTACGGCGTGGAGGCGCCGCGGGTGCACGCGTTCGTGATGGGCGAGGCGGCGGCGCGCGCGGCCGGGCGCGCCCCGCGGGCGCCGGAGGAGCTGCTGGTGATCGAGGAGCAGGACGGCGTCGCGCTCGGCCTGTACCTCGCCGACGAGGTGATGCGGGCCGCCGCCGACGCGGACCCGCACGATCCGCGCCCGCGCCTCACCGCGCGCGGCGCGCTCGGGCGGCTCGCCTGCGCGGCCGAGGGCGTCTCGCACTTCGTCTACCTCGCGACGCGCGCCGCCGCGGGCCGGCCGGTGTCGCTGCTCGAGCTCGAGGTGCAGGCGGAGGTGGACAAGTTCGCGCTGCTGGTGCTGCACCTGTGGCGGCGCGGGCTGCGACGCATGAGCCCGGCGCTGCGCAGCCGGCTGTTCGAGCGCGTCGCGTACCACGCCCACCTCGGCGCGGAGGAGCTGCACCGGTACCGCGAGGCGAACCGGCTGGGCGGCGGGTACGCGCGCTGGCTGGAGGGGCGCTACGTGGAGGAGGCCGACGTGGACGGCCTGCTGCGCGAGCTGCGCCGCTCGTACCGGCTCGGCGGCGGCGAGAAGCTCGGCTACCTGGGGACGCGCACGCTCCAGTGAACGCGAAAGGGCGCGCCGCCAGGCGCGCCCTCGGAGTCCTGCGGCGGCGATCGCGCTAGCGCAGCGTCCGCGTCTGGCCGGCCGGGATGTTGACCTTCTCCTTGTCGAACTTGCCGGAGAGGGCGTCGCGCACCGAGCGGTCGAAGCGGACCTTGCCCGTGGCGATCTCGCGCAGCGCCAGGACCGGCGGCTTGTTCTTGCTCGCCGCCTGCAGCGGGCGGGCGCCGGCCATGAGCTGGCGGGTCCGCTTGGTCGCGAGCAGCACGAGCGCGAAGCGGTTGTCCACCATGGGGAGGCAGTCTTCGACGGTGACGCGAGCCATCTTCTTCTCCTTCGGTCCGGCGCGAAGGGCGGAACATAAGCGGACGGGGAGGGCGGGTCAACCTCGGAAGGGACGGGGTTCCGCTGTGGGCCCTGGCGCCGGTCCGGGCGCCGGCGCCGCCGGGGGAGCCCCCTCGGGCGCGAGCAGCCGCCCGATCGCCGCCTCCACGCGCGTCGCCGCGTCGGCGGCCACCGCCACCACCTGCCCGTCCGGCGCCCGCACGAAGGCGGCGCCGTCGGCGCCCGTGCCGGCGCCCAGCTCCAGCCGCGCCGCCCCGCCGCCCTCGAGCGCCAGCTCCAGCCGGGCGCGCGGCGCGGCCAGGCCGTACGGGTCGAACACGCCGCCCTCCTCGCCGGAGCCGCCCAGCGTGGCGCGCCGCCGGAGCGCCGCCGCCGACTCGAGCAGGTCGGCGACCGCGGCCTGATCCACCGCCGCCCCGTCCCCGGCGCGCGCCCACCCGCCGCCGCGCCGGACCACGCGGACGGCACGCCCGCCGGCCGAGACGTCGATCGCGATCACCTGGCCCGGCGCGACGCCCACCACCGCCCCGCCGCGCGTGCCGCCGGCCGCCCGCTCGCGGCCGCGCAGGCGCACGCCGGTGGTGGCGATGAGCGCGATGGCGCCGGCGAGCACGGCGAGCACGAGCGCGAGCAGGAGGAGGGCACGGCGGGACACCCGGGCAACGTGCCACAGGGCCCGGGCGGTGGCGAGCGGCGCGAAGGGCCGTGCGGCGCGGCGCGCGCACTTGCCCGCGACCCCGCGTCGCGGCATCCTCCGCGCGCCGGAGGTGCCCCAATGCCCGTGGTGGTCCAGAAGTACGGCGGCTCGTCGGTCGGGACCGTCGAGAAGATGCGCAAGGTGGCGGAGAAGGTCGCCGCCGCGCGCCGCGCCGGGAAGGACGTGTGCGTGGTGGTCTCCGCCATGGGCGACACCACCGACGACCTGCTCTCGCTCGCGAAGCAGATCTCGCCCGCCCCGGCCCGCCGCGAGCTGGACATGCTGCTCAGCGCCGGCGAGCGCATCTCGATGGCGCTGCTCTCCATGGCGCTCAACGACCTGGGCGTCCCGGCGATCAGCTTCACCGGCAGCCAGTCGGGGATCATCACCACCGACAGCCACTCCGCCGCCCGCATCCTCGAGGTGCGCGCGTTCCGCGTGCAGGAGGAGCTGGCGAAGGGGAAGGTGGTGATCGTGGCCGGCTACCAGGGCGTGTCCACGCGCAAGGAGGTCACCACGCTCGGCCGCGGCGGGTCGGACACCACCGCGGTGGCGCTCGCGGCGGCGCTCGGCGCCGACTGCGAGATCTACTCCGACGTGGCCGGCGTGTTCACCGCCGACCCGCGGGTCGTCCCCTCGGCCGCGCGCCTCGAGGCGCTCTCCTACGAGGAGATGCAGGAGCTGGCCGCGGCGGGCGCGAAGGTGCTGAACGCGCAGGCGGTGGAGTTCGCGAAGGAGCGGGGCATCGCCATCCACGCCCGCTCCACCTTCGGCGGCCCCGAGGAGACCGTGGTGAAGGGCGGCGCGCACCCGGAGCGGATCGCCGGGGTCGCGATGCAGAAGGGGCTCGCGCTGCTGGGCTTTCCGGCGGCGCGGCTCGGCGACGTGCTCGCGATCCTGGAGCGGCACGGCGCGGTGGCGCTGGAGATCGCGGTGCCGGGGGAGCGCGCCGGCGTGGCGCTCGACCTCGAGAACGTGCACGACTGGCCGGTGCTGCGGGCGCAGCTCGCCGCCGAGGTGCCGGGGCTCGCCGCCGAGGACGAGGCCATCGGCGCGGTGTCGGTGGTGGGGACCGGGATCTCGGCCGGCCACCGGGTGCTGCGCGCGGTGACCGCGACGCTGGCGGAGCTGGGCGCGCGGCCGCGGGCGCTGTTCACCTCGCCGCTGCGGGTGACGGCCTACTGCGACGCCGCGGTCCTGAAGGACGCCGCCCGCCGGCTGCACGAGCAGCTCGTCGGGTGACGCGCGGGGCTCAGCCCCAGAAGCCGCCGGAGCCGGCGCGGTCCTTGCGCAGGTCGTGGCCGGGGTCGAGCTTCACGAACGTGCACATCTCGTTCAGCCGGGAGTAGATGCGGTCGCCCACGCGCTGGGAGAGCGTGATCGCCTCCGCGTCGCGCCGCCACTCGGGGGACGCGGTCCGCACGTGCTTGCCGGGCTCCTCGCGC
Source organism: Anaeromyxobacter dehalogenans 2CP-C (assembly GCF_000013385.1). Lineage (GTDB taxonomy): Bacteria > Myxococcota > Myxococcia > Myxococcales > Anaeromyxobacteraceae > Anaeromyxobacter > Anaeromyxobacter dehalogenans_B. The sequence goes on along the minus strand of NC_007760.1, from coordinate 4,114,575 downwards.
ACCGGGTTCTCGTCCGGGCGCAGGAAGTAGTTGGTGGCGAAGAGCGTGGCGAGGCCGGAGTTGAACCGCCGGCTGATGAGCTCGTCCAGCATGGAGCGCTCCCACTCGGTGCCGCGCTCCTTGCCCAGCTCGTCGATGGCGAGCACCGGCACCGAGAGCAGCGGCCGCAGGATGTCCATGTGGCTGCGGTTCGCGTCGAAGCCGGCCTTGATCTCCGAGAGCAGCAGCATGAACTCCACGTACCGCCCGGAAACGCCCTTCTCGAGCGCGAGCCAGCGCAGCGTGGCGACGAGCAGGTGGGTCTTGCCGGCGCCGGGCCGGCCGTAGAGCAGGTAGCCCTTGGTGGGCGCGTCGCGCCGGAACTTGCGCGCGAAGTCCTCCGCGACCGCCCGGGCGCGGGCGTGGTCGGGCGACCAGCTCTTGAAGGTCTCGAACGACGCCTTCGCCACCGCCGCCGGGATCGCGATCTGGTTGAACACCGCGATGCGCTCGTCGAGGTGCCGGCAGCTGCACACCTGCGCCACGGTCGAGCCGCCCTGCGGCACCAGCACGTAGCCGGTCTCCTCGCAGCGCGGGCAGCTCGCCTGGCAGGCGCAGCGGCGCGCGCGGGCGGTCGCGCCGAGGATCTGCTCGACGACGTAGCCGGTGCCGCCGCAGTCGGCGCAGGCGCTGGCGCTGGCTTTGTCGAGGGGATCCGGCATGGGCGCGGGAGTCTACACCGAACCTCGGAGGCAGGTGAGCCCCGCCCTCCGGGCCAGATCGGAGAGGTGGACCCGGAGCGCCTCGCGGTGCGCGCGCCGGCTCGCGCCGCGGGACCGCGGCCCCGCCAGCAGCCGGATGCGCGGCCCGAGCGCGGCCCGCTCGGCGCGGGGGAGGGTGGCGAGCCAGGCGTGGAGGATGCGCGCGTCGGCCGCGGCCAGCGCCGCCTCCACCCGCTCGAGCGGCGAGCCCTCGTGCGCCTCGGCCGCCGCGAGCGCGCGCCAGGCGGCGCGGTAGCCCTCGCGCTGCGCCTCGTCCGCCTCGCGGCCGGCGCCGGCCACCAGCTCGCGCGCCGCGCGGAGGCGCGCCTCGGCGGCGACGGCCTCCCCGGGCGGCGCCGGCGCGTCGCCCACGCGCCCGCCCTGGTACGCGCGCCACTCGTCCTCGACGGCGAAGCGGAGCGCGCGGATGGAGCGCGGCGGCGAGGCGCCCGGCGCGCGGCGCGCGGTCGCGTCCTCGAGCCCCCGGCGCAGCCCGCGGCACACCACCGCCACCGGCACCCCGAGCCGCTCCCACCGGGCGATCAGCTCCTCGTCGAGCGGCGACACGAGCAGCCCGCTCCCGCGCAGGCCGAGGAAGTACTCGGTGACCACGGCGTGGTAGCCGAGCGCGCCCTGGGGAAGGTCCGACATCGCCGGGGAAGGTACCGCGCGCGTCCGTCAGCGAGCGCTCACCGCGCGGCGAGCGCCCGCCGCACCTCGGCCGCCGACTGCGGCCGCCGCGCCGGCTCCTTCTCCAGCAGCCGCAGCGCGAGCCGCGCCAGCGCCGGGTCCGCGCCCGGGTTCACCTCGGCGAACGGCGGGGGTGGCAGGTCGAGGATCTCGTGCCACAGCGCCACCGGGTCGCGGGCCGAGAACGGCGGCACGCCCGCGAGCAGCTCGTACAGGATCACCCCCAGGCTGTAGAGGTCGCTGCGCGCGTCCACCGGGTGCCCCTGCGCCTGCTCCGGCGACATGTAGCGGTAGGTCCCGACGATGCGCCCGGCCTGGGTGAGCGCGTCGTCCACGTCGCGCTCCGCCTCCAGCTTCACCAGCCCGAAGTCCATGAGGCGCGCGCGCCGCGTGTCGTCCACCATCACGTTCGACGGCTTCAGGTCGCGGTGCACCAGGCCGCGGCCGTGCACGTACTCGAGCGCGTCCACCACCTGCTCCAGCACCCCGCGCATCCGCGCCACGCGCACGGGGCGGTTCAGCGCGGCGCGCTGCTCCTCCGAGAGCGGCGCGATGCGCGCGCAGGCGGCCAGGTCCTCGTCGTCGCCGCTGGCGGGGCGCGGCGCGAGCACGCCCACCTCCTCGGTCTCGGGCTCGTCCATCATGGCGGCGAGCGCGCGGATCGCGTCCGGCCCGGGCTCTCCGGTGGAGCCGGTGATGGCGTCCAGCGCGAACGGCTCGGGGTCGGTGGCCAGGCAGGTGTCGGCGTCGAGGGCAGGGGACAGGTACGCGCGCAGGTCGAGGCCCTCGACCAGCTCCATGGCCAGGTACGAGTAACCCTCGGTGACCCCCGCGTCGAAGACGCGCACCACGTTGGGATGATCGAGGGTGCGCAGCACCTCGTACTCGCGCGCCAGCCGCCGGGCGGCGGTCGCGTCCACCGCCGGCGCCGGCCCGAGCACCTTCACCGCCGCCAGCTCGCCGGTCTCCAGGTGGCGCGCGCGGTAGACGGTGCCGATGCCGCCGCGTCCGACGACGGAGACGATCTCGTACGAGCCGACGCGGTGCGGGGGCACCGATCGAGCATAAGGGGCCGGCGTCGCAGGGGTCAAACCGCGTCCCGACCCCCCGCCCGTCCGGGCTCGCCCCTGTGCCGCGCCGTGCTATAAGCGCGCGCGATGGCGGACCCCACGGTCGAACAGCTCGAGGCACGCGTGCGCGCACGCCCCCTGCCGCGCCACGTCGCCATCATCATGGACGGAAACGGGCGCTGGGCCGAGAACCGGGGCCTCCCGCGCGTGGCCGGTCACCGGGAGGGTTCGGAGGCCGTCCGGGCCGTGACCCGGGCCGCACGCCGGGTCGGGCTCGAGGCGCTCACGCTGTACGCCTTCAGCTCCGAGAACTGGGCGCGCCCGGACGAGGAGGTCGGCGCGCTCATGCAGCTGCTCGCCGACTACCTCGAGAGCGAGCGCGCCGAGATGATGCAGAACGGCATCCGCCTGAACGCCATCGGCGAGCTGGACCGGCTGCCGGACTTCGTGCGCGAGCGGCTCGACGCCGCGCGCGCCGAGACCGCCGCGAACGACCGGATGGTGCTCACGCTCGCGCTCTCGTACGGCGGGCGGCAGGAGCTCGTCCACGCGGCCCGCGCCGCCGCCGCCGCGCGCGGCACGGCGCTGGACGCCGAGGACCTCGAGGCCGCGCTGTGGACGCGCGGGCTGCCCGAGCTGGATCTCCTGGTGCGCACCAGCGGCGAGCGCCGCATCTCCAACTTCCTGCTGTGGCAGTGCGCCTACGCCGAGCTGTACTTCTCCGAGGTGCTCTGGCCCGACTTCCGCGACGCGGCGCTGTTCGAGGCCATCGCGGACTTCCAGCGCCGGCAGCGGCGCTTCGGCCTCACCGGCGCCCAGGTCGCGCGCCCCGAGCGCGGGTGACCGGCCGCGATGGGCGCCCTCGATCCGAAGAACCGCCAGAACCTGCGCCTGCGCGTCGCGTCCGCGGTGGTGCTGTTCCCGCTGGCCGTGTGGATCACCATCCTCGGCGGCCTGCCGTTCGCGCTGCTCGCCGCCGGCGCCGGCGCGGTGGCGTCGAGCGAGCTCATCCTCATGTTCGCGGGGCTGGGCCTCGCCGAGGCGTTCGGGATCGCGGTCGGCGGGGCGATCCCGCTCGCCGCCGCGTTCGGCCAGGGCGGCGAGCTGATGCCGGGCTGGACCTGGCTCGCGCTGGCCGGGGCCACCGTCGCGCTGTTCACGCTGTACCTCTTCCGCCGCGGGCCGCTCGAGGAGATCCCCCGCTCGCTCGCCGCGGTGTCGCTCTCCTGGCTGTACTGCGGCGTCCTGCTCGCCTCGGTGGTCGCGCTGCGGCTGCGCTTCGGGGTGGAGTGGGTGATCCTGGCGTTCGTGGTGACCTGGGGGAACGACACGTTCGCCTACTTCGCCGGCCACGCGTTCGGGAAGCACAAGATGTACGAGCGCATCTCGCCCAAGAAGACCTGGGAGGGCTTCGCGGGCGGCGCGGTGGGCTCGATCGCCGGGGCGCTCGTCACCCGGGCGCTCCTGCCCGCGCTCGGCGCGGACCTGACGGCCGGCCACGCCGTGCTGATCGGCGTCGGCGGCGCGGTGCTCGGGCCGCTCGGCGACCTGGCCGAGTCGATGGTGAAGCGCGCCGCGGGGGTGAAGGACTCGGGCAAGATCATCCCGGGTCACGGCGGCCTGCTCGACCGCATCGACGCGCTCCTGTTCGTGTCTCCGTGGGTGTACGCGGTCGCGCACGTCCTCCAGTCCCGGTAGGTGCCCGGGGCGCGGCGGCGCGACGCCGGCCGGCGTGGTAGAGAGGAGCCCGTGAAGCGCGTCGCCATCCTCGGGTCCACCGGCTCCATCGGCGTCCAGGCGCTCGACGTGGTGGGGCGCTTCCCCGACCGCTTCGAGGTGGTGGGCCTCGCCGCCGGGCGCAACGCGCCGAGGCTGCTCGAACAGATCCGGCGCTTCCGCCCGCGGGTGGTCTCCGTCTGCGACGAGGCCGCCGCCCGCGCCGTGCGGGCCGAGGCGCCCCCCGGCACCGAGGTGCTCTCCGGCGACGCGGGCGCGGTGGCGGTCGCGAGCCACCCCGACGCGGCGTTCGTGCTCGCGGCCATCTCCGGCGGCGCCGGGCTCCGCTCCACCGCGGCGGCCATCGAGGCGGGCAAGCCGGTGGGGCTCGCGAACAAGGAGTCGATGGTCCTCGCGGGCGAGCTGCTCATGGCCCGCGCCGCCGCGAAGGGCGTCGCCATCCTGCCGGTGGACTCGGAGCACAGCGCCATCCATCAGTCGCTCGTCGGCCACAACCGCGGCGAGGTGCGGCGCCTCATCCTCACCGCGTCCGGCGGGCCGCTGCGCTGCACGCCCGCGGCGGAGCTGGCCGCGGTCACGCCCGAGCGCGCCCTCAAGCACCCGAACTGGTCGATGGGCGACAAGATCACCATCGACTCCGCCACCCTGATGAACAAGGGGCTGGAGGTCATCGAGGCCCGGTGGCTGTTCGGGGTGGAGCAGCAGCGCATCGACATCGTGGTGCACCCGGAGTCGGTGGTGCACTCGATGGTCGAGTACGTGGACGGCTCCATCGTGGCGCAGCTCGGGATCTCCGACATGCGCGGGCCGATCAGCTACGCGATGGGCCACCCGGAGCGCATGCCGCTCGACCTCCCGCCGCTCGATCTCGGGCGGCTCGGCAAGCTCACCTTCGAGCCGCCGGATCCGGCGCGCTTCCCCGCCTACACGCTGGCGTACCGCGCGCTCGAGCTCGGCGGCACCGCGCCCGCGGTGCTCTCCGGCGCCGACGAGGCGGCCGTGGCCGCGTTCCTGGCGCGCCGCTGCAGCTTCACGCAGATCGCCGACGTCTGCGCCGACGTGCTCGAGGCGCACGTGGCGGAGCCGGTGCGCTCGGTGGAGCAGGCGCTCGCCGCGAGCGAGCACGGCCGGCGCGAGGCCGAGAAGCGCGTCGGCGCGCTGGCGCGCGCTCCGGCGGGGCGATAGGACGCGCGGGGCAATCCGCCCCGCCCACTCCCCCGCCGACGGGGCAGGCGAGCGTCTTCGCCTCCCCGGTGCTAAGTAAAAAAGAATGCCGGATCTCCTCCTGAAGATCGGATCCATCGTCCTCCTCCTCGGGGGGCTCATCTTCGTCCACGAGCTGGGCCACTTCGTGGTCGCGAAGCTGATGGGCGTGAAGGTCGTCCGCTTCTCGATCGGCTTCGGGCCCCGGCTGTTCGGGGTGCAGCGCGGCGAGACCGAGTACCGGATCGCGCTCCTGCCGCTGGGCGGCTACGTGAAGATGGCCGGCGACGATCCGTCCGAGTCGCTGGCGCCGGAGGACGCGGGCCGCGGCTTCCTGGAGCAGCGGCCCTGGAAGCGCCTGCTCATCGCGGTGGCCGGCCCGGCGGCGAACCTGATCTTCCCCGGCGTCATCTACGTCGCGCTCGCGCTCGCCCAGAACGGCCAGCCCGCGCCCGGCCCGGTGGTCGGCACGGTCGCGCCCGGGACCCCCGCCGCGGAGGCCGGCCTGCAGCCCGGGGATCGCATCCTGAGCGTGGCCGCGCCGGGGCAGCCCGCCGACCCGGTGCGCTACTTCTCCGACCTGCGCGACCTCGTGTCGCCGCACCCGGGCGAGCCGCTCACGTTCCGGGTGGAGCGGGACGGCGAGCAGCGGGCGCTCACCATCACGCCCGCGAGCGAGCAGGAGTCGAACCCCATCGAGTCCACCCGGCGCGGCGTGATCGGCGTGACGCCGACCTACCCGAGCGCGGTGGTGGCGCCGGTCCGGCCCGGCCTCGCCGGCCCGCTCGAGCCCTTCGACCTCGTGATCTCCGCCGGCGGGAAGCCGGTGCGCCACGCGGGCGATCTGGAGCACGCCGTGGCCGCGGCGCGCTGCGGCCCGCTCGACCTCGAGGTGGTGCGGGAGTCGCCGCGGACGCTTCCGGGCGTCGCGCTCGCCGACCACCGCGCCGTCTCGCTCCCGCAGGTGCCCACCTGCGCCGCCGGCGAGCGGACGTTCGCGGTGGCCGATCCGGCGGTGTCCACGTTCATCGCGACGGTGGTCCCGGGCAGCCCGGCCGAGAAGGCGGGGCTGCGCCGCGGCGACGCCATCGCCTCGGTGAACGGCAAGCCGGTCCGCTCCTTCCTGCGGGACGTGAACGCGTTCGGGCGCGACTTCCTGAAGGCGGGGACGCCGGTGCAGCTCGGGATGACCGACGGCCGTACGGTGGCGCTCGTGCCGGCGAACGAGACCTACCGGGACGAGATCACCGGCGAGCCGGCGCAGCGCCTGGTGCTCGGCTTCCAGCCGGATCAGCGCGACGCGGTGGATCCGATCGCGCTGCTGGCGGAGCAGGTGCCGCTCGCGCGCGGCGCGGTGGAGGCCTTCCAGCTCGCCTGGCGGCAGCTCCACGAGGTGGTGCGGCTGACGGTGCTCGGCATCGTCCGCATCGTCACCGGCGACATCAGCTTCAAGACGGTGGGCGGGCCCATCATGCTGTTCTCCATCGCCTCCGAGGCGGCGGAGGAGGGCTGGGGCTCGTTCCTGTTCAAGATGGCGCTCATCAGCGTGAACCTCGGCCTGATGAACCTGCTGCCCATCCCGGTCCTCGACGGCGGCCACATCGCGCAGGCGGCGCTGGAGGGCGTCACGCGGCGGCCGCTCTCGGTGCGGACCCGCGAGCTCGCGAACATCGTCGGCATCGTGCTGCTGTTCACGCTCATGCTGTTCGTGTTCAAGAACGACATCGTGCGCCTCATGCGGCCGATGGAGTAGAACCGGCCCGTGCTCGTCGCCGCCCTCGACACCGCCACCCTCACGCTGTCCTGCGCCCTCGTAGACCTCGACCCGGCCGGCGGGCCGGCGCGCGTCCGCTGCGAGCGCACCGAGCACGCCGTGAGCAAGCCCGCGCCGGGCCGGACCGGCGGCCACGGCGCGCGGCTCCCCTCCGCGCTCTCCGACCTGCTCACGGCGGAGGGGCTGACGCTGCCCGACGTCGAGGGCTACGCCATCGGCATCGGCCCCGGCTCGTTCACCGGCCTGCGCATCGGCCTCGCCACGTGGAAGGGGCTCGCCTACGCGAACCGGCGGCCCATCGCCGGCGCGTCGAGCCTGGCGGCGCTCGCGCTCGGCGCGGTCCCGGCGGCGCCCGAGGGCGCGCTGCTCGTGCCGCTCCTCGACGCGAAGAAGGGCGAGGTCTACGCCGGCTTCTACCGCGCCGTGCGCGGCGCGGTGGAGGCGGTGGCGCCGGACGCCGCGCTCGCCCCCGGCGCGCTCCTCGAGCGGCTCGCGGCGCTGCCCGGCGGCGCGGCCGCGCTCGCGTTCGGCGAGGGGCTCGCCGCGTACGCGCCGGCGCTCGAGGGCCGGCTGGCCCGCCTCGCGGACGCCCCGGCCGCCCCGCCCGCCGCCGCCATCGCGGCGCTCGCCGCCCCCGCGCTCCTCTCCCGCTCGTACGACGCGCAGGCGGTGTTCGCGCTCGAGCCGCACTACGTCCGCGCCAGCGAGGCGGAGCTCAAGTTTCCCCACGGCCTCGGGCCGGGCGCGCAGAAGCCCTGAGCCGCGCCGCCCGCCGCCCCCCGGTGAACGCCATGGAACCCGCCGTCTTCCGTCCCGCCGCACGCGCCGTGCTCCCGTCCCTCCTGCTGGGCGCGGTGGGCGGCGCGCTGGTCGGCGTGCTCGCCGGCATCCCGCCGGTGCTCGCGGCGCTGTTCGGCGGCGCCGCCGCGGCGGTCGCGCTCGGCGTGCGCCAGGTCACCGGCCTGCGCGCGGTGGCGGGCGAGGATGGGCTGCGCGTGCTCGGCCGCGAGGACGGCCTCGACGCCCGCTGGTCCGAGGTGCGGGTCGGCTTCGGGCAGAGCCCGCGCCCGGTCGGCCCGCCGCAGCGCTACGCCATCCTGGCCGACGCGCGCGGCCGCTCGTTCGCGTTCGCCGACCTCGCCGGCGCGCCGCCCTGCGCCCCCGTGCGCGGCCTCGACGGCGACGAGGTCGAGGTGACCGACCTGCGCGACGCGCCGCTGCTGCTCGCGCTCGTGGTCCAGCGGGCGCCGGCCTGGTTCGCGCTGCCCGCGGCCCTGCTCGCGCCGCCGCCGCAGCCCGGGGTGGAGCCGGGCACGGAGCCCGGCGTGGCGCCGGCGCCGGCGCGCTCCGGCGAGCGCCGCGCCAGCGTGGGGTTCCTGGGCGTGCTCGCGAAGCTGGGCGGCACGGTGCTGAAGGCGCTCAAGACCGCCAATCTCGGCTGGGCGGCCGCCTCGGCCGCGGCGTACGGCGTCATCTTCTCGTGGAAGTTCGCCCTCGCGCTCCTGCTCCAGCTCTTCGTGCACGAGTACGGCCACGTCCACGCCATGCGCCGCACCGGCATGCAGGTGCGCGGGATGTACTTCGTGCCGTTCCTCGGCGCGGTGGCGGTCACCGAGGACGCGTTCTCCTCGCGCTGGCAGCAGGCGTACGTGGCGCTCTCCGGGCCGATCTGGGGCTCGGTGTTCGCGCTGGTGCCGGCGGGGCTCTGGCTGTGGACGGGCGAGCCGATGTTCGCCGCGGTGGCGTCCTGGTGGGCGATCATCAACCTGTTCAACCTCATCCCGGTCTCGCCGCTCGACGGCGGCCGCCTCATGCAGGCGCTCGCGTACTCGTTCTCCTCGTCGCTCGGCCTGGCGCTCACCGTGCTCGGCCTGGGCGGCGCGGTGGCGGTGGGCAGCGCGCTCGGCTACGGGCTGGTCTGGCTGGTGGCGCTGCTCGGCGCGATGGAGCTGATGGGCGAGGCGCAGTCGCGCGCCGGCGGCCGCGCGCTGCGGCTCCTGCCGGAGCGCGCGCGCTTCGGGCCGGAGCACTTCCGCTACCTGCGCGCGGTGGTCGGGCCGCCGCTCGGCTCGCCGTCGGAGGCCATGTGGCTGCGCGGGCTGGAGCGGCTGGAGAAGGCGGCCCGCGCCGCGCCCATGTCCCCGCGGCAGATCGCCGCATGGGGGATCGCCTACGCCGCGCTCGCCGGCGGGCTCCTCGCGCTCGTGCACTTCCTGGCGCACGTGCCGGGCGCGAACGTGGCGGCGCAGCTGCTGAGTTGAGGCCCCGGAGGGCGCCTCTCGCTGCCGGCGGTTCACGGCGGCGCGCGGCCCGTCTAGCATCTCGCGCATGCACGTCTTCCTCACCGGCGCCACCGGGCTCATCGGCCGGCCGGCCGCGGCGGCGCTGCTCGCCCGTGGCCACGCGGTCACCGCGCTCACCCGCTCCGCCCCGCGGGCGGCGCTGCCGCCGGGCGTGCGGGTGCTGGAGGGCGATCCGGCGGCGCCGGGCGCCTGGGAGGAGGCGCTGGCGGGCTGCGACGCCTGCGTGCACCTCGCCGGCGAGCCGGTGGAGGGGCGCTGGACCGCCGCGAAGAAGCGGCGCATCCGCGACAGCCGGGTCCTCTCCACCGAGCGCATCGCCGCGGTGTTCCGGGCGGGCGGGCCGCGGGTGCTCGTGTCGGGGAGCGCGGTGGGCTTCTACGGCGCGCGCGGCGACGAGGTGCTCGACGAGGGCGCCGGGCCGGGCGAGGGGTTCCTCGCCGAGGTGTGCCAGGCGTGGGAGGCGGCGGCGCGGCCGGCCGAGGCGCGCGCCCGGGTCGTCTGGCTGCGCACCGGCATCGTGCTCGCGCGCGAGGGCGGGGCGCTGCCGCGGCTGGTGCAGCCGTTCCGGCTGCTCGCGGGCGGGCCGCTCGGGCGGGGCGACTTCTGGCAGCCCTGGATCCACCTCGACGACGAGGTCGGCCTCGTGCTCCTCGCGCTCGAGGACGCGCGCGCCGCCGGGCCGCTCAACGCCGCCGCCCCCGCGCCGGCGCGGAACCGCGACCTGGCGCAGGCGGTCGGGCGCGTCCTGCACCGCCCCGCGCTCGTGCGCACGCCCGAGCTGGCCGTGCGGCTCGCGGTGGGCGAGATGGCCGGGGTGGTCCTGGCGAGCCAGCGGGTGGTGCCGCGCCGCGCGCTCGACCTGGGCTACCGGTTCCGCTTCCCGGACCTGGACGCCGCGCTCGCGGACCTGCTCGCGCGGTAGCGCGCTTGCCGCCGCCGCCCCGGGCCGCTAGGTTCCGCCCCCCTTCCCGGAGGAACGCCGACATGCCGAAGCCCATCTCCGTCGCCCTCGTCGGCGCCACCGGCCTGGTCGGCCGCGCGGTACTCGACGCGCTGGGCGAGTCCAGCCTGCCGCTCTCGCGCCTGACGCTGCTCGCGTCGCAGCGCTCGGCCGGCACGCGCCTCGAGCACGCCGGGGCCGAGCTGCCGGTGGCGGCGCCGGCCGAGGGCGCGTTCCGCGGCGTGGACGCGGCGGTGTTCTGCGTCCCGCCCGAGGTCGCGCGGGAGTGGGCGCCGCGCGCGTGGGCAGAGGGCTGCGCGGTGGTGGACGCCTCGCCCGCGTTCCGGCTGGAGCCGGACGTGCCGCTGGTGGTCCCGGAGGTGAACGGCGCCGCGGTGGACGGCTTCCGGGCGCGCGGGGTGGTGGCGAGCCCGGGCGGCGCGGCGGCGGCGCTGTCGGTCGCGCTCGCGCCGCTGCACGCGGCCGCGGGGCTGGAGCGGGTCGTCGCGACCACGCTCGAGCCGGCCGCCTCCGCCGGCCACCGCGCCATCCAGCAGCTCGAGCGCGAGGCCATGGACCTCATGAACGGGCGCGAGCCCGAGCCGGGCGGCGCGGTGCCCCACCGGCTGGCGTTCAACCTGGTCCCGCAGGTGGGCGCGTTCCTCGAGGACGGCCGCACCGACGCGGAGGACCGGCTCGGCGCCGAGCTGCGGAAGGTGCTCGGCGCGCCCGGCCTGCGCGTCGCCGCCACCGCGGTGCGCGTGCCGGTGTTCTACGGGCAGGCGGCGGTGGTGACCGCGTCCACCGCGAGGGCGCTCCACGCGGCCGCGGCCCGCGATCTCCTGCGCCGGTCGCCGGGCGTGAAGGTGCTCGACGCGCCGGCGGAGGGCGTCTACCCGATGCCCATGCTGGCGGTGAACGACGACGCGGTGCTGGTCGGGCGGCTGCGCGACGACCCCTCGCAGGAGCACGGGCTCGAGCTGGTGGTGGTGTCGGACGAGCTGCGCAAGGGCGCCGCCACGAACCTGGTGCAGATCCTGGAGCGGCTGGCCGCGCTGCTGTAGGGCGCTGCCATTTTGTCAGCCTCGCCGGCAGGGCCGCGGAGCCTTTGCCAAATTGGCGCCGCGGGGCGTCCTGCCACGGGGCGCGGCGGCGCAACCGCGCGCCGCCCCTCGCGAACGCCCGCTTGCCCGGGTGGCGCTTCACTTGCACAATCCGCGCGTCATGAGACGCGCGATCCTCGCCGCCACACTCCTCGCGGCCCCGTTGCTGGCGGCCGGCCAGATCAACCCGACCGTCGGCACGGTGAAGCCCAGCTCGTCGCCCGAGGACGACTACATCAACCTGGCGCAGTGCACCGGGGCGGACCAGAGGCCGCTCGAGCTCATCTGGCAGATCCAGGTGAAGAGCGGCACGTTCTCGACCGGCGGCTGGTACCACGTGTTCGCGTCCAGCGCGGCCGCGTACACGACCGGCACGAACCAGGGCTATTGCGCCGAGAACGACGACACCACCAACGGAATCAAGTCCGCCGAGATCCGCAGCCTCATGGCCGACGATGCCTCCGTGCTCACGGCGGAGGCGTTCGACCCGGTCGCCATCGTCACGGCGGTGGGGCAGCAGGCGTGTACGGTCCAGGCGAAGACCATCTACATCTGCGTGCACTGGTACGACTCGAGCGGTACGCGGCGCGGGTTCGCCCAGGGCCAGGTGACGCTCAGCACCGCGAAGCCCGCCACCCCGGTGAACGTCAGCGTCACGCCCGGCGAGAACGCGCTCAACGTGAGCTGGGACGTCGGGACCGGCGGCGCCGAGCGGACCGAGGAGTACCAGGTCCTGGCCACCCCGACCGGCACCACCGACACCGTGTACTCGAAGCGGGTCACCGGGACGAGCCTGCGCCTCGGTGGGCTCACCAACGGCGTCACCTACGACGTCCAGGTGGTCGCGTACACCAAGTCGGGAAACCCGAGCGATCCGTCCGCCACCGTGAGCGCCACCCCGGTGCCGGTCTCCGACTTCTGGGAGCAGTACAAGGCGCGGGGCGGCACCGACTCCGGCGGCTGCGGCGCGGGCGGAACCGGCGCGCTCGCCATGATCGGCGCCGCCGCGCTCGCGGCGCTGCGCAGGAGGAAGCCGTGATGCGGTCCGCCACCCTGACGCTCGCGGCGCTCGCCGCGGCGGCGCTCCTCGCCGCCCCCGGGCCGGCGCGCGCGCAGCCCTCGCCGAAGCGCGGCTCCATCGAGCTCGGCGCGGGCAACTACACGCCCGACGTGGACTCCGGCTTCGCGAAGCCCGGGCCGTACGAGCAGGTGTTCGGCGGCGGGAAGGGCTGGATGTTCCGCGCCGGCATGGGCTACGCGCTCTACTCCGGCGTCGGCGTCGTCGAGGCCGGCTTCCGGAGCGGCTACTTCCGGCGCTCCGGGAAGGGCATCGTGGACGTCTCCGGCACCGACGTGCGGTCGGGCGACAAGACCACCTTCAACATCATCCCCACCAGCCTCACGCTCACCTACCGCTTCGACTGGATGGCGGAGCAGTGGCACGTGCCGCTCGCGCCGTACGCGCGCCTCGCGGCCGAGCGCTACAACTGGTGGGTGACCGACGGCCGCGGCAAGTCGGTCGAGTCCGGCGCCACCAACGGCTGGTCCTGGACCGCTGGCGTGGCGCTGCTGCTCGACGTCATCGACCCGGGCAGCGCCCGCGACCTCGACCGCGAGACCGGCCTCAACCACACCTACCTGTTCTTCGACGTCACGCAGGCGAAGGTGGACGACTTCGGCTCGAAGAAGAGCTGGGACCTGTCGAACAAGGACCTGGCGATGGCCGGGGGCCTGATGTTCGTGTTTTAGGCGCTGGGCGGCCCCTCGACTCCGCCCGCCTGCGGCGGGCTACGCTCGGGGCGATCGGGTCGTGAGCGCGGATCCTTCGGCCCGCTAGAGCTTCCGGTGCTTCAGCGCCGGGAGCTCGAGGCGGACCTGCTCCAGCCGCTCGCGGCGGAACGGGGCCACGCACACGCCCTCGCCGTCCGGGCAGCGGGCGAGCACCACGCCCCACGGGTCCACGATCATCGCGTTCCCGAACGTCTGCCGGCTGGCGGAGTGGCGGCCCACCTGCGCCGGCGCCATCACGTAGGCCAGGTTCTCGATGGCGCGCGCGCGGAGCAGGACCTCCCAGTGGTCCTTGCCGGTGAACAGCGTGAACGCGGCCGGGATGGTGATCACCTCGGCGCCGAGCGCGGCCAGCTTCCGGTACAGCTCGGGGAAGCGCAGGTCGTAGCAGACGGTGAGCCCGATCCGCCCGAGCGGCGTCGGCGCGATCACGACCTTGTCGCCGGGCACCACCACCTCGGACTCGGCGTAGCGCGCGCCGTCGGGGATGGAGACGTCGAACAGGTGGATCTTGCGGTACGCGGCCGCCACCCGGCCGTCGTCGGCGATGAGCACGCTCGTGTTGGCGGTCTTGCCCGGGTCGTCCACCTTCTCCGCGATCGACCCGGCCAGCACGTACACGCCGCGCCGCCGCGCCACCTCGGAGAGCGCCTTCACCGTGGGGCCCTCCAGCGTCTCGGCGCCGGCCCGGCGGCCCTCCTCGGGCCCCATGTACGCGAAGTTCTCGGGCAGGCCGATCAGCCTCGCCCCGAGGTCGGCCGCCTCGTTCACCAGCCGGACCGCGGTCTCGAGGTTCCGGGACCGGTCCGCCGTGGACGTCATCTGCACCGCGCCGAGCAGGTAGGTGGGAGCAGGCATGGGCTCTCCTTAGCATTCCCGGGCGGGACGTTGCAGGCCCGCGTCACGGGACGGCGCGCGATCCCGCTGTTCCCGAACGGACCGCCGCTGTCTAGACTTGCCGGCGATGCCCGGCTTCTACACGACGTTCGAGGCAGCCCGTCTCCTCGGCGTCTCGCTGCCCACGGTGGTGAACTGGATCGAGGCCCGGCGCCTCAAGGCGCACCGGACGCCCGGCGGTCACCGGCGCATCGCGCGCGAGGAGCTGGCCGCGTTCATGCTCCGGCACGGGATGCCCGTGCCCGACGAGCTGTCCGGCGCGGCGCCGGCGCGCCGCAAGGTGCTGGTGGTGGCGGAGCCCGGCCCGGCGCGGGAGGGGACGGCGCGCCAGCTCGCCGTGGCCGGCTACGCGGTGGAGCAGGCCGCCCCCGGGTTCGCGGCGGGCGCGACGGCGGCGCGCTTCGCGCCCGACGCGGTGGTGCTGCACGCGAGCGGGCCGGACGGGGGAGAGTCGCTGCGTGCGTTCCGGGCGGATCGCGAGCTGGCGGGGGTGCCGGTGGTGGCGGTCGCGCACGCCGACTGGGGCGAGCCGCTCCGCGAGGCCGGCTGCGCCGCCGCGGTGACGCGGCCGCTCGTGGACGGCGCGCTCGCCGCCGCGGTGGACGCGGCGCTCCGCGCCAGCGGGCCGGCCCCCCTGAAGATCCGCGGCGGCCGCCGCGCGCGCGCGAAGCGCGCCGGCGACGCGGATTGAACCGGGGGCCCGCCCGCCGCTATCCTGCGGCTCCGCCCGCCGCGCGGGCAGCCATGCGCCCGTCCGCCCGCCCGCTCGCCGCCCTGCTCGTCGCCGCCTGTGCCGCGTGCGCCGGCGCCGGCGCGCGGCCCGCTGCGGCCCCGGGGGCGCCGCCGCCCGCAGCCGCCCGGACGATCTCGCCCCGCGCCATCGCGCACTACCTCGAGGCGCGCCGCGCGCGGGGAGCCGGCGACGACGCCGGCGCGGTGGAGGCGCTCCGCCGCGCGGTGGCCTACGACGAGGCCAGCCCCGAGCTGCACGCCTCGCTCGCCGAGGCGCTCGCGCGGGCGGGGCAGGAGGAGCTGGCCGAGGGGGAGGCCCGGCGTGCCGTGGCGCTCGCCGCGGGCGGCCCGGCGGCGTCGCAGGCGCACCTGCTGCTCGCCGACCTCGCCGAGGCGCGCGGGGAGCGCGAGCGCGAGCTCGAGGAGCTGCGCGCGGCCATCCGGATCGAGGAGGCGCTGGGGCGCGCCGGCGAGCGGCCGGATCCCGAGCCGTGGCGGCGGCTGATCGACGCGTACCTGGAGGCGGGAGACGAGGCCGCGGCGGAGCGTGTCCGGGCCTGGGCCCGGACCGCCGGCGCGCCTTGACCCCGCCGCCCCCGGCCGCTAGCGTCCCGCCGATGCCGCTCCCCACCTTCCCGTCCGACGCCGAGGCGAGGCACGAGGAAGGGTTCATCAACTCGGCCGATCACCTGCGCCTGTACTGGCAGCGCTTCACGCCCCCGGCGCCGCGCGCCACCGTGGCGGTGCTGCACGGCGGCGGCGATCACTGCGGCCGCTACGCCGGGATCACCGCCGCGCTGGTGCGCGCCGGGTTCCAGGTGGCGCTGCTCGACTTCCGCGGCCACGGCCAGTCCGACGGCCGGCGCTGGCACGTGGACGCGTTCGCCGACTACCTCGCCGACCTCGACGCGCTGGTGGCGAAGCTCGCCCAGGACGGCGTCGCCGCCGAGCGGCTCTTCGTGCTCGCCCACAGCCAGGGGGCGCTCATCGCGACGCTCTGGGGGCTGAGCGGCCGCGGGCGCCACGTGAGCGGGTTCGTGCTCACCTCGCCGTTCTACGCGCTCGCCAGCCGCGCGCCGCTCGCGAAGCTCCTCGCCGCCCGCACCCTGGGCCGGCTCGTGCCCTGGCTGCCCATCTCGTCCGGCCTCGACCCGGCCGACCTGACGTCGGATCCCGACCTGCAGAAGTGGACCGCCCGCGACCCGCTCTACGGGCGGGTGACGACGCCGCGCTGGTTCGAGGAGGCGCGGCGCGCGCAGGCCGAGGTGGCGCGGCGGGCAGGGGAGTGGACGGCCCCGCTGCTCGTGCTCGCGGCCGGCGCCGACCGCGTGGTGGGGCTCGACGCGACGCGCGCCTTCGTCTCGGCCGCGGGAGCCACCGACAAGCGGCTCGAGGTGTACGAGGGGTTCCGACACGAGGTGCTGAACGAGGTCGAGCGGGCGAGGCCGATCGCCGAGGCGGTCGCCTGGCTCTCGGCGCGCGCGCCGCGTTGAACGTTGCGTGTGTGCGCGGAACACCCTGTTGACTGGCCCTCGAACGGACCTCTATCCTGCGCGGGTCTTACGAACCGATGTTCGTCGGGGGATCACCAGAGGCTCGTGGAGGGCTGCGGAACATGGCTGGCATCGAGAAGGTCCCGGCGTCGCGCGCCGGCGCGCACACGGTCATCGGAAGCTCGATCGTCATCGACGGCGAGATCTCGGGCGACGAGGACCTGGTGATCCAGGGCACCGTCAAGGGCCGCATCAGCCTGCGAGAGAGCCTCTTCGTCGAGTCGTCGGGCGTCATCGAGGCGGACATCGAGACGGCGAACGTCGAGGTGTCGGGCCAGGTGACGGGGAACATCAACGCGAGCGACAAGGTCGAGCTGAAGGCCGACTGCAAGGTGGTCGGCGACATCCGCGCGCCGCGCATCCTGATCGCCGACGGCGCCCTGTTCAAGGGCAACGTGGACATGGAAGTCCGCGAAACCAAGGGGAAGTGAGCCGTGGCGACCACTGACGGCAGCACCATCATCGGCGAGTCGATCCTCATCAGCGGTTCCCTCAACGGCGACGAGGACCTCACGGTCCGCGGCCGCGTCGAGGGCACGCTGACCCTCACCAAGACCCTGGTGGTCGAGCCCACCGGCACGGTCAAGGCCGAGGTCCAGGTCCGCAACTGCGTGATCGCGGGCGCGGTGGTCGGCAACGTGACCGCCACCGAGTCGGTCGAGATCACCCGGGAAGGCCGGATGGTCGGCGACATCCAGGCTCCGCGCGTCATCATCGTGGACGGCGCGAGCTTCCGCGGCCGCATCGACATGGGCGAGGTGGAGATCGAGGCCGAGCCCGAGGCCCGCGCCGCCCGCGCGGTCGCGGCGCCCCCGGCCCGCCCCGCGCTGCGCCCCGCGCCGCGCCCGGCCCCCGCGCCGGTCCCGCGCCCCGAGGTCCGCAAGGCGGAGGAGCCGTCCGCTCCGAGGCCGCCCGCTCCCCCGGCGCCGGTCGCCATGGGCGCGGTGAAGCGCAAGGTGATCGTGAAGCGGAAGTAGTCCCGATCCCGCGCGGAGTGGAGGAGGGGACCGGGCTGCGACCCGGCCCCTGCCCCGGCCCGCGGGCCCCGCGCGGATCGAGCGGAGGTGGACGTGGAGCTCGAACCGCGCACCGCGGCGCCCGCCCATGCGACGGGCGCCGTCGAGTTCGTACCGCTCTCGGCGCTCGCGCTGGACGCGACGTTCCGCGTCCGCGAGGAGGGCGACGTCTCCGCCCTGGCCGCGTCCATCGGCCGCCTCGGGCAGCTCGTGCCGGTCGAGCTGCGGCCGCTGCCCGGCGCGGGCACCGACGGCCCCCGCTTCCAGGTGGTGGCCGGGTTCCGGCGCATCGCCGCGCTGCGCATGCTGATGCGCGGCCGCGTGCTGGCGCGCCTGCACGCGACGCTCGACGACGACGACGCCTGGGGCCTCGCGCTCGGGCAGGCGCTCCTCACCGAGCCGCTCGACCGCGACGGCCTGCGGCTGCTGCGCGAGCGGCTGGAGCAGACCGGCGTCGCGCCCTGGGCCGAGGACCTGCTCGACGACGCGCTGGTGCGCGCGCCCGTCGAGCCCGAGCTGCGCGAGCGCTTCTTCGAGTTCCTCACCGCCGGGCCCGCCGCCGACGCGGCCGGGCCTGCCCCCGACGACGACGGCGGCCTCGAGCCGGAGCCGGCGCCGCACCACCTCGAGGTCGTGGCAGCGCCCGCGGCCGAGTCCGGGTCCGGCGAGGGCGGGGCGGGCGGCGAGGGCGCGGCGGGGGAGGAGGAGGTCACCCCCGAGGAGCTCGTTGCGGACGTGGCGGCGCGGCTGTACCAGGTGAACGCGGACCTGGCGGTGGCGTTCGAGTCCTGGCGCGAGCTGCCGGCCGACGGCCGCCGCGCGGTGCTCGAGCAGGTCCGCTGGATGGCCGAGCTGCTCCCCCACCTCGAGCGCAGGGAGGACGAACCATGAGCCTGGAACGGGATCGCGCGCGGCTGCTCGAGCTCCTGCGCAGCCTGTCGTTCGAGCGGCGCAAGGTGATCCTCGCCTCCGGCAAGGAGAGCGACTTCTACATCGACTGCAAGCGCACCGCGCTCACCGCCGAGGGGCACGTGCTCGTCGGCCGGCTGCTGCTCGAGCGAGTGCGCGGCCTCACGCCGGCGGTGCGCGGCGTGGGCGGGCTCACGCTGGGCGCGGACCCGATCGCGAGCGCGGTGGCGCTCACCAGCTTCCTGGACGGCGGCGCCGGCGCGGCGGTGGACGCGTTCATCGTGCGCAAGGAGCCGAAGGGCCACGGCACCGGCCAGTGGATCGAGGGGCGCAAGACCCTCCCCGACGGCAGCCGCGTGGCGGTGATCGAGGACGTGGTGACCACCGGCGGCTCGGCGCTGAAGGCGATCGAGCGCTGCCGCGCCGAGCACCTGGTCCCGGTGGCCTGCCTGGCGCTCGTGGACCGGCAGGAGGGCGGGCGCGAGGCCATCGAGGCCCAGGGCGTGCCGCTGCAGGCGCTGTTCACCCGCGCGGACTTCATGTCATGAGGCTGCGCTCGCTCGCCGCCGCCGCGCTCGCGCTGGCGCTCGCCGGCTGCCCGTTCCACCCGCGCCAGCCGGTCCCCGGGCCGCGCGAGGGCGAGTGGTCCGACCTGCGCGCCGCCGCCACGCGCCGGGCGACGCTCTACGACGGCCTCGAGCACCGCGCCACCGCCACCGCCACGCACCTCGGCCTCGCCGAGCGCGAGGCGCGCGCCCGCCGGCTGGCCGCGTGGCTCGGCTGGACCGCCGCCGAGCTCGACGCCCGGCTCGCCACCGAGCGCGCCGAGGCGGCCGCGGGCGAGGAGTTCCTGCTCGCGCTCTACACCGCGAACGGCAAGCAGAACGACCTGGACGCGCCGAGGAGCATCTGGCGCGTGGCGGTGCGGGCCGACGAGGACGAGCTGCTCGCGTCGAAGGTCGAGGTGCTCGACGTGGACGCCACGCTGATCGGGCTGTTCCCGTACGTGGGCACGTTCGACGTCGTCTACCGGGTGCGCTTCCCCAGCGCGAAGGCGCCGCTGGAGGGCCGGCCCTACGTGCTCGCGATCACGAGCGCCCTCGGCCGGATGGACCTCGACTTCGGCGTCATGCCCGAGCCGTCGCGGCTCGAGTCGGACCCCGACCTGTAGGCCGCGCGCGGCGCGGCCGCCGCGCTCACTCGAGGTCGCCGCGGGTGACGACCGTGTCGCGCAGCCACCGCTCGTCGGGCTTCGGGTGGTCGAGCAGGTAGTGCAGGCCGCGCGACTCCTTGCGCTGCTGCGCGCACTCCACGATCAGCATGGCGACGTCGGCCAGGTTCCGCAGCTCGACCAGGTCCGGGGTGAGCCGGTACTCCCAGTAGTACTCGCGGATCTCGGTGCGCAGCATCGCGAGCCGGGTGCGGGCGCGCTCCAGCCGCTTCTCGGTGCGGACGATGCCGACGTAGTTCCACATCAGCCGGCGGACCTCGTCCCAGTTGTGCGTGACCACCACGCCTTCCTCGGGCGCGAGCGCGGCCCCGGGGTTCCAGTCCGGGATCGTCGGCAGCGTGCCGCCCGCCTGGCCGAGCTCGTCCACGGCGCTCAGCGCGGCGCGGCGGCCGAACACGAGGCCCTCGAGCAGCGAGTTGGAGGCGAGCCGGTTCGCGCCGTGCAGGCCGGTGCAGGAGGTCTCGCCGATCGCGAACAGCCGCGGCAGCGAGGTGCGGCCCATGAGGTCGGTCACCACGCCGCCGCACATGTAGTGCGCCGCCGGCACCACCGGGATCGGCTGCACCGCCATGTCGATCCCGAACTCCTTGCAGGTCGCGTAGATGTTCGGGAAGTGCTCGATGAGGAAGCCCTTCGGCAGGTGCGTCATGTCGAGGAACGCGCTGTCGTCGCCGCGCCGCTTCATCTCGGCGTCGATGGAGCGGGCCACGATGTCGCGCGGCGCCAGCTCCTTGCGCGGATCGTAGCGCGACATGAACGCCTCGCCGGCGCCGTTGCGCAGGATGCCGCCCTCGCCGCGGCACGCCTCGGAGATGAGGAAGCTCTTCGCCTGCGGGTGGAACAGGCAGGTGGGGTGGAACTGGAAGAACTCCATGTTCGCGATGGTCGCGCCCGCGCGGTACGCCATCGCCACCCCGTCGCCGGTCGCGACGTCCGGGTTGGACGTGTAGAGGTAGACCTTCCCGCCGCCGCCGGTGGCGAGCACGGTCACGCCCGCGGTGACGGTGGTGATCTCGCCCGAGGCGCGGTCGAGCACGTAGGCGCCGAGCGCCCGGTTCGGCCCGCCCAGCCCGAGCTTGCCGCTCGTGATGACGTCGATCGCGACCTGGTCCTCGACGATCCGGATGCCCTTCGCCTCGCAGGCGGCGAGCAGCGCCCGCTCCACCTCGCGGCCGGTGGTGTCCTTCGCGTGCGCGATGCGGCGCCGCGAGTGGCCGCCCTCGCGCGTGAGGTGCAGCTTGTCCGGCGCCTCGCGGTCGAACTCCACGCCGATG
Organism: Anaeromyxobacter dehalogenans 2CP-C; assembly: GCF_000013385.1. Taxonomy (GTDB): domain Bacteria; phylum Myxococcota; class Myxococcia; order Myxococcales; family Anaeromyxobacteraceae; genus Anaeromyxobacter; species Anaeromyxobacter dehalogenans_B. Next base: position 4,093,615 of record NC_007760.1, on the reverse strand, counting down.
GAGATGAGCCAGCGCAGCCGGTCCGGGCCCTCGCGGACGGTGACCTCGACCGCCTCGCGCTTGCACAGCCCGGCGCCGGCGACCAGCGTGTCCTGCACGTGCAGCTCGGGCGCGTCGTCCGCGCCGAGCACGCCCGCGATGCCCCCTTGCGCGTACTGCGTGGACCCCTCCGAGCGCTGCCGCTTCGTGAGCACCAGCACCGATCCGTGATCGGCCGCCTCGAGCGCGAAGGTCAGCCCTGCGACGCCACCACCAAGGACCAGGAAGTCCACGTTCTCTCGTGCGGGCAGTGTGGTCATGGCGTTTGATGTAGCACGCGCTCCGGGAATAAAGTTGTCCGGCCGAGCGTGCTGCTGGTAACTTTTTCGACGATGTCCGTCCGCCCATACCTCGCCAGGTTCGCCCTGCTGGGCGCCGTCCTGGCGGCTCCGGCCGCGCGGGCGGGCGATCTCTACTCGTACGTGGACTCCGAGGGCGTGGCGCACTTCTCCAACGCGCCCAGCGACCCGCGCTTCCGCCGCATCGCGCGCCTGAAGGACGGCGGCGGCGTGTACCGGGGCGGCAAGGCACAGGCGCGCGCCCGGCCGATCCCTCGCTCGGACGCCCAGGAGCGATACCGCGAGCACATCCGCGCCGCGGCGACGAAGTACAACCTGCCCGAGGCGCTGCTCCTCGCGGTGATGGCGGTCGAGTCCAACTTCGACCACCGCGCCGTCTCGGAGAAGGGCGCCATGGGGCTCATGCAGCTCATGCCCGGCACCGCCAAGGACATGTACGTGGGCGACGCGTACGAGCCCGCCGAGAACATCGAGGGCGGCGCCCGCTACCTGCGCATCCTCGCGAACCAGTACGGCGGCGACATGGTGCGGACGCTCGCCGCTTACAACGCCGGCCCCGAGGCCGTCCGGCGCGCGGGCGACGGCGTGCCGAACATCCCGGAGACCCGGGAGTACGTGCGCAAGGTGGTGGCGCTGTACGAGGCATACAAGGCAGGGCGGTGAGCCGTGGCCCGGCGCGCGGACGGCGGCGACGGCCTCGACGACGAGCTCGCCTTCCACCTGGCGCGCGGCACCGAGCTGCTCGCGCAGGGTGACGCCGACCGGGCTCGCGCCGCGCTGGAGCGCGCGCTGGAGCTCGGCCCCAAGGACGCGAAGGTGCTCGCGCTGCTCGGGCAGGCCTGCTACCGGCAGGGCCAGTTCGACGACGCCGCCATCGCGTGGCAGCGGCTGGTGGACGAGAACCCGGTGGAGCCCGCCGCGCGGGTGAACCTCGGGCTCGCGTTCCTGAAGGCGAAGCACCACGAGGAGGCGCGGCGGCAGCTCGAGATCGCGCTCGACCTCAACCCCGACCACCGCAAGGCCATGGGCTACCTCGGGCTCGCGCTGCTCGAGTCGGGCGACCCCGCGGCCGCGCGCGAGTGGTTCCGGAAGGCCGGCAGCGACCACATGGTGGCCCGCTGCGACGAGCTGGTCGCGAGCGGCTGGAAGGTCTCGCCCCCGCCCGCGGCGCCCGAGGAGCCGCGCGCCGCCCCCGAGCCGCCCGCGCCCGAGCCGTACGTCACGCCCGTCCCCGGCAGCGTGCCGGTGCTGCGCGTCGTGCCGCCGCCCGCGCCCGAGCCCGACGCGGCCGCCGCCGGCGTGCCCACCCTGGCCGCCTGGGCCGACGCCCGCCTCGTGCCCGCCGCGCCCTCCCCGGTCGCGCCGTTCACGGTCCGTGACGCGGTCCTCACCGTCACGGTGCGCGGGACGGTGCGGGTCCGGCTCGACGGCCTGTTCGCGGTCCGCGGCGAGGTGACGCTCGGCGGCGAGCTGATGCGCTTCCGCGGCCGCGCCACCGAGCGGCCGTTCGGCGAGGGCGCCACCCGGATGCACCGCGCCTCCGGCGAGGGGGCGCTGCTCCACGCGACCTCCGGCCGCCGCTTCACCGCCCTCGAGCTGGACGGCGAGGCCGCCTACCTCCACGAGGAGGTCGTGTTCGGGTTCGAGGACGGGCTCGCGTTCGAGAACGGCCGCGTGCCGTCCACGAGCGGCGCCGAGCTGAGCCTGGTCCACCTGCGCGGCCGCGGGTGCATGCTGCTCGTCACCGCCGGCGCGCCGCTCGCGCTGGAGGTCTCGCCGTCGGCGCCGGTGCGGCTGCCCATCGCCGCGCTGGTCGGGTGGACCGGGGCGCTCACGCCGCGGCTCGTCGCGCTCGCCGAGGAAGGCGCCGACGCCGGCGCGGGCGCCGGCACGCCGGTGGTGGAGCTCTCCGGCGAGGGGCGCGTCCTCGCCGATCCCGACGCCGCCGCCCGGGAAGGCGCGCCGTGAGCGCGCGCTCGCTGCGGCAGGAGGCGCTCAACCTCCCGAACGCGATCACCGCCACGCGGATCGCGCTCATCCCCGTGTTCCTGTGGTTCACGTTCTACGAGTCGCGGGTGGACAGCTTCATCGCCGCGGTGCTGTACGCGGTGACCGGCGCCACCGACTTCCTCGACGGCTGGGTGGCGCGCCGCAAGAACCTCGTCACGGTCATCGGGAAGTTCCTCGACCCGCTCGCCGACAAGCTCATCGTCATGGCGGCGCTCGTGATGCTCGTGCACCTCGGCCGCGTGGCCGCGTGGGTGTGCATCGTGGTGCTCGCGCGCGAGTTCATCGTCACCGGCCTGCGCACCATCGCCATGAGCGAGGGCATCGTCATCGCCGCCGGGCAGGAGGGGAAGCACAAGACCGCGTTCCAGGTGGCCGGCATCACCTTCCTGCTGCTGCACTACACCTACCCGATCGACGCGATCTTCTTCTCGTTCGACCTCGACGCGAACCGGGTCGGCACCTGGCTCGTGTACATCTCGCTGTTCTTCTCGGTGTGGTCCGCGGTGAGCTACTTCGCGAACTTCATCCGCGCCGTGTACCGCCGCGAGGGCGAGGCGCAGGCCGCCGAGGACGTCCGCCCCAACCGCCGCACGTCGCGCGGGTAGGCCCTTCGACTCCGCGACCGCGCGGCGGTCGCTACGCTCAGGGTGAGCGGGCCACCTGGTTCGCTCCCGCGTGCACCCCCCGCTCATCCCGAGCATTGCCCGCTCATCCCGAACGTCAGCCTCGCTCATCCCGAGCGTAGCCCGCTCATCCCGAGCGTCGGCCGCTCATCCTGAGCGTAACCCGCTCATCCCGAGCGTAGGTCGCGCCGTCAGGCGCGACCGGAGTCGAGGGACCGGAGTCGAGGGACCGGACTCGAGGGACGTCAGGCGCGACCAGCGCCGATCGACAGCACCCGGTCGCACGCCGCCAGCACCGCCGGCGCCTCCGCGTCGCCCCGCACCTCCGCCGCCGCGAACGCCGGGATCCCGTGCCCCCAGCGCACCGAGTCGCCGCGGAAGAACACGCCCACCGTCGGCGCGCCCACCGCGACCGCGAGGTGCATCGGCCCGCTGTTGTTCGAGACCACCAGGCGCGCCCGCCGCATCAGGCCCGCGAGCCTGTCGAGGTCGGTCGGCGGCGCCAGCCGCGCGCCCGAGCCCTCCACGATGGCCGCCGCCAGCCCCTCCTCGCCGGGGCCCCAGACCACCAGCACGCGGAGGCCGCGCTCGGAGAGCCCCCGCGCCACCGCCGCGTAGGACTCCGCCGGCCAGCGCCGGTCCGCCAGGCGCGCGCCCGGGTTCAGCAGCGCGAACGGGCCCGACACGCCCGCCGCCGCCAGCGCCGCGTCGGCGGCGGCGAGGTCGCGCCCCAGCCCCGTCTCCAGCTCCAGGCCGCGCGCCGGCAGCCCCAGCGGCGCCAGCAGCTCCAGCTTCGCCGGGACCTCCGCCACGCTCGCCGGATCGTGCGGCACCGGGTGGGAGAGGAAGCGCGCCGCATCGCCGCGGTCGTGCCCGATGCTGGCGCGCCGGCCGCCCAGCAGGCGGGCGAGGATGGAGGAGGTGAGGGACCAGGCCGACCAGTGCCCCGCCTCGATGACCAGGTCGAAGCGCTCGCGCCGGAGCGCACGCAGCTGCCCCAGCTGACGCAGCGGCGCCCGGAACGCGTCGCGCTTCTGCCAGAGGTGGAACCGGTCCACGTGCGGCGAGGCGACGAGGAGCCCCTGCTTCGGCGCGAGCAGGTGCAGCTCGGCGTCCGGCAGGCCCAGCTTCAGCGCGCGGAGGAGCGGGGTGGTGAGGAGCTGGTTGCCCACCCGCTCGTCCACGCGGATGACGAGCAGGCGGCGGATGGTCTCCGGCGCCGGCATCGGCGCCCGCGGTCGGGGCAGGACCAGGTTCGCGAGCGTCAGCGCCAGGGCCCGGCCCGCCGAACGAAAGAGGTCCGCCACCGGCCCGCGCTGCCGTCCGCCGCCCACCTGCGCCTGCCGCCGCGCGTCCTCGCGGCGCTTGCGGAGGCGCGCGAAGAACCCGCGCGGCGGAGCCGGCGGGGGAGGCGGGACGGGGGAGGGCGAGGGGGCGATGACCGGGTCCGACACGGGGCGCGGATGATACACCGCGGCCCTCGGAGGGCCGCGGTGACGGTGTGTTCGCAGCCTGCTGAAACCCGCTTGACACCCCTCGGGCGGTCCCTCTATAAACCTCCACCTTCGCGAGCCTTCTTGCGGGAATAGCTCAGTGGTAGAGCATCGCCTTGCCAAGGCGAGGGTCGAGGGTTCAAATCCCTTTTCCCGCTCCATCTTGCCCCCGGCAACTCCCCGAGTTGCCGGGGGTTCTTCGTTTCGGCCCTCAGCGGGCCGGCTCCGTTGCCGTCAGGTTGCCGTTGGCGACTGACGACGGCGCGTCGAGCAGCTTCACGGCGTCCCGCTTCACGTCCGGCGAGAGGTGCGAGTACCGGAGCGGCATCTCGATGCTTTCGTGGCCCAGCAGTTCCTTCACGGCCATGAGCGACACGCCGCGCATGACGAGGTGGCTGGCGAACGTGTGCCTGAGCCCGTGCGTCGTGAGCCGCTTCGCGAGCTGCGCCCTGCGGCACGTCGAGGGCACCACGTCCTTCACCCGGCTGTGGGTCAGCCGCCGGCCGTCCGCCTCGCAGAAGACGTAGGTGCCCTTGAGGTGTCGGTGCGCCTTGAGCACGGCGATGGCCTCGTCCGAGAGCGGTACCTTCCGGTTTCGGCCGCCCTTGGGCGGCCCCTCCTGCTTGTGCCAGAGGGTGCGGCGGACGACGAGCTGACCCGCGACGAGGTCCAGGTCCTCCCACTTGAGCGCGAGGAGCTCGCCGACGCGGAGGCCGGTCTTGAGGGCGGTGATGATGAAGGTCCGCCACTCCGGCGCCGCGGCGTGCACGAGCCGCTCCGCCTCGTCGAAGGTGAGGAACTGCTCCTCGGTGATGTACTCGGTCTTCGCCCTGAAGCCCTTCACCTTCGGCGCGCGGGGGATCACCTCCCACTCGACGGCGAGGTTCAGCAGCTTCCTGAGCGCCGCGAGGTGGTTGTTGATCGACTTCTTCGACTGTCCCTCGGCCAGCTTCTTCGCCTTGAATTCCTCGATCTCCGCCGGGCCGATGTCGATAAGCTTCTTCTTGCCGAAGAAGGGCGACAGGTGCGTCTTGAGCATCCACCGCTTCGCGTAGACGGTGCTCGGCTAGTTGTTCACCTCGCTGTACGTGAGGAACCGATCCTTGAAGCCGTCGAAGATCGGGACCTCCTTCACCTCCTCGGCGGGCTTGAACCAGGAGCCGTCGAGCAGCGCCTGCCTGACCTGCCGCTCGAACTCCTCGGCGCCGCGCCTGGTCTGCACGGGCGACACCTTGCGGACGCGCTCGCGCTTGCCGTCGGCCAGCTCGAAGTCCACGTCCACGAACCACCTCTCCGTCACCGCGCCCGTCCTCGGGTCGCGGCGCTTCATGCGCCTCACGCTCATCGAATCACCTCTTGGAGCGCGGGACGCGACGCTTGCCGCGGAGCCATTCTAGGACGGAGGATCGACTGATGCGGATGGCATGGCCCTTCTGGTTCCCGTCGAGATCGCCAGCGCGGAGCATCGAGCGAACGGTCCTCGGATCCAGACGGAGGAGTCGCGCAGCCTCCGAGACGGTGACCGCGGGGCTCGCATCACAACCGTCGCAACAGCTTGCGGATGATGCGGCGGGTCCAGCGCTCCGGAGCGTGTCTAGACCGTCGTTCACTGATGCCCTCCAGGCCGTCCCTCGGTACGCCACGATGCGTAGGGGGACATGCGTGGAGCAGAGCACACGCGCCTGGAGGGTTTAGTCAGAACGTCGGCTTGGAGTTTCCGCGAAGAAGTTCTCGGGAGACGTCCAGACGCCTCACGGAGGCCGCATCGAAGTCGCTGCCACTACAGGTCGTGAAACCATTCGTCTTCAGCAGCGTGGCGAACGCGGTTGCGTCATCGAGAGAGTGCGTCTCGAGGCCTTCCACGAAGCTCATGAGCTCTTGGTGCTCGGGGTTCTTGAGCCACTGCCCCCAGCTCATCTCGTAGAAGTCCGGAGTCCTGAACACGTACCCCCGCCTGCCGCCGACTGCCTTCTCGCTCGTCTCCAGGCCGTCTTTCATCCGGCGTGTCTTCTTCCCGCCGGCAGTTGAGTCCGCCTTCGACCGCGCGCGGCGGCTGACGGCCTTCCGAATAGCCAGACCTCGAAGAGCGCATCCCGCGGGCAGTTGCTCATGCTGGAGGGCTCTTCCGCGAGGGGTTCGAGTTCGACATCGCCGACCCAGAACGGATTCTCTTCGCCAAGCGCCCGACCAAGAGCCACCCGTGTGGCTGTCTCGCGTCTCGACTCCGCATCTTGAGAAGAGGCCTGCTTCAGCGCCTCGAAGAACAGGTCCGAGAACTGCGGAGCAAACGGAGCCCAGATCGTGGCGATGCAGAAGCCGCTTCTCCAGTCGCGGAGCTTCACCGGTCCCGATGTACCGGAGAAGAAGTGCGGGAGTTCGTCTTCCATATATTGGAGCAGCTGGATGAGCCGGTCTTCCGGATTCTCGAGCCAGCGACTCGTCATGGACGCCCCCGTGTGTTCTCCATGGACGATACGCGATCGGCGAGGCTGACCGACGAAGAGGGCACTCGGCAGGCGTTTCTCCCCGGGGCCCGCTAAGACGCCGGCTGCTGACGAAACTCCCCACCCGTCGATGGTACGCCATGTCTCGCCTCGCATCGAGGAGCGCGAGGAAGCGGCGTGGATGCGCTGCCGGTGCTCCGGGACCTCCCCCGGCGATGGAGCGCTCAGCACGAGCGCGTGGCGGAACGAGCGGCGCAGCATGGTCCAGCTCGGCGGGCAGTCGGTGCCGTCCCCCACCGCGCAAGTGATCACCACCCCTCGCGCAAGCCAGGGGATCTCGTCCTGGGAAGCACAGGGCGGGAAGGACCTCATGCGTCCAGGAGTCGACATGATGCTTAACAGCATCGATTTCTGCCCTGCCGGTCCTTCCCGCCAGGTCTTGCCCGTTCTTGGAGGAAGCGATGGCACTGCCTTACGAGATCATCGACTACGGAGTGAAGGTGTCGCGAGAGCATCTGAAGAACATTCTCTCCCGACGTCTGCGCGTCGTGATCGACGAGAAGAAGTTCAAAAGCCAGTATCCGGTCCTCGTGACGGAGTCGGGTCTGTTCTTCGCCTGGCTTCACGTCCATGCGTATGCGTTCTTCAAGGGACCGATCCCCTGGAACTGGGAGGTCCATCACCGGGACGGGAATACCCGGAACGCTCGAATCGAGAATCTGGAACTCCTCTCGCGGCGAGCGCATCGGGCTACTCATCGCAACACAGAGCTGAAGGCGAATGAGGACTCGCCGGAGATCAGTGCGCTCTGGCGGCCGCACGCGCGGGGCGGTCTTCGGCCAGTGTCGGAAGAGGTCATTCGCGAACTCGAGAAACGGGAGGGCACGACCTCACCCCCGGCTGCGTTCACAGATCGCCAGATGGACCTCGCACTGAAGATGGCGCTGGAGGCGAACTACGACCGTCTTCGGGACCTGGCGTGGCCTCTCGGGTCGAACACGCGCATCCCGCCCCGCGACCGCTCGAAGAGCTTCCTCGACAAGGACGTCAAGAGGGCCGGCATCCGCCCCATCACGCGCGCATGCTCCGTCGCCGAGGCGGCGTACGTGTATCTCCTCCGGCTGCACCGGACCGGGAAACACACTTTCGACATGGAAGAGGCAGCGGGAGATCTCAACGAGAACCTGCCAGAAACGATTCCAGTGATGTCCCAGCCCGTGTTCGATCGCATGCGCAGGACTCCTCGCGTCCACGAGGCGCTCAAGACACTCTGCAAGTACGAGCGGCTTCCGGTGGCACGGGGCTTCTGGGATCCGGTGAAGGTGAAGGTGAAGAAGGCGGGGGCGCGCATACACCAGGAGCCGTGTTCATCTCCGCCGCTGGCGTCCGCGCCCGTACCGCCCGCGTCCCTACCGGCGTCTCAAGGGCTGGTGCCCAGCGGATTCTGGCGGAGACACGTCGAGAGCGGACGCCGTCTCGTCGATCAAGATGGTCGGGAGTGGAGTGAAGTCGACCTCGGCATCCTGTGCTGGGAATACTGGGAGGGCCTGTGATGTGGAAGCCTCGGGTCGGTTCGCTGAACTTGTCGGGTCGTCCAACCGAAAATGCATATCGCCGAGCGCTTCTTGAGCGCGAAGAGAAGAGTGAGGGAGATGCTGCCGATGCTGAGGGCGGTGCCGGGGCTGAGAAGTTCCGGGGCAGCGTGTTACTTCCCCCGCCTAGTTGTCCGAGCGAATTCTGGCCGCCTAAGCAGCCGGCGATGGGCTCTCGATCGACTCGTAGAATCGGCGAACCGCCTCGGCACCGTATCGTCGCTCCAACCGTCTCACTGTGAAGTGTCCCCACGCCATGTCCTGAAAATGGTTGATGAAGAGCGTGTTGATGGCGGCCCCACCAAGAGCACCAACCACGGGAATCGACTGCACCGCCACCTTCTCTGCGACCTGCGGTGCGTAACGGGCTGCGACGGTGGAGACCAGGCGAGCGAGAACGGGGGCCGTCTTGTCGGCGGCCACCTCGCCGGCCATACGCCCGGCGATGTACTCGGCTGCCTTTGCGACAGATCGTGCGAGCGCTGCCCTGACGGCGAAGTACCCCAATCCCGCGGCGTCGTCCGACCCCTTCGAGCCCCCGAGAGCGAACACTGCAAGGCAGTTCATTCGCGTCTCCGGATGAGCCAGATCCTCGCCTTGCGCTCGCGCGTGGTCAGCCACAGAGCGAAGCATCACCATGGTCGAGATGGGTAACTCGATCGGCAGTGCAGCCAGACCAAACGCGCCACCCACTGCTCCGGTTCCCATGGCGGCTAACCTGTGTCCCCAGTTGTTCGGCTTCCGCTCCAGTTCGCCATTCAGAGTATGGAGCACGACCTCGAGCGCCGACTCCATGGACTTCTTTGTCGCCGAGACAACGATTTCCTGGGCTCCTTTCGGCACTTTGGCCAGACCCCAGTCGACTGGCTTGCCTACGTAGTTAGCGATCTTGATCGCCAGACCTGGGTATTCTAGGAGGGCCCTCGCTCGGCGAAGTTCCTCCAGATCCGCTCTCTCCATGTCGCCTCCCCCAGTAGGTGGTGGTTTGAGCGCACCACTATGTCGGTCTTCCGGACATGGTGTCGACACGTGAAGCCATGTCTTGACGGGTCTGCGGTCCGCCGGGCGCTGAGGCCATCGCACACAGCCGGCGCACGCCGCATGTCGATGGTTCCCAACGGCGAGGACACCAAGGCTTGGTTTCTCCTTCCCACCCATGAGTGCCCGCTCCACACTCGAGCCATGCTCGTTTCCAGCACGCAACCGTCATCGACTGCTCCGACTCCGTCTCGAAACGATGCGCAGGTTCAGGCAAGCCGCTCCAACGGCTCGAGGAGTTCGGGGCCCCGAACCGCGGAAGGACGGGCGACGTCCGCGATGAACCGCACCCGTCATGCGCTGTCAGCTCGAGCAGCGCTCCTACGCTCCGAAAGCCTGTGTGACTATCAAAGCGTTGTCGAGCAGATGCGGGTCAGCATCGGCCCGAGAACACATGGAGAAGCCCGACTCGTCTTTGCCATAGCAGACTGCGAATGGCGACGAGAGCGCCTGGCCATGTTCGAGCAGCGCGCTCGGGAAGAGTACGTCGAGAGACAACTCGAGAAGAATCGGGCGACCAAGACCCGCGCTGCGGCGACCGACGCACTGGTCGGCGTGCGAGGACTTGCGGACATGTGTGAGAACATCCAAGCGCCAGTGCCTGCGGAAGACCTGACGCAGCTCGCCCCTGCGATCCAGAGAGTCCTCGACTTGGTCGAAGCGGCCGATGCACCAGTGGTAGAGACCGTCGCCTTCCTGAGCGCGGCCAACGGGCTATCGACGGACTCGACCGGTTCCCGCGTCCCACCGAGCGCCTTTCACAGGCTAGCTCATGCGGCCCGGCAGCTCGAAGAGCCGCTCGCCGGAGTTCTTGCCAATGCTGAATCGCTTGTCGAAGCGGAACGGGTTCGCCTCGAACAAGAAGCCATCCTCGAGGACGAGGACAAGGCGCGACTGATCGAGCGCCATCGTGCGCGCATCCTGCGCGAGGAAGAACGTCTGTTGGCTCTCCTGAAGCAGTTTCGGGAGCTCTCAGTGCGCCCCGAAGACGACTCGGGTTCGTTCGTCCGCCTCGAGGTGCGCCTGGTTGGGAAGCGCTGATCCTCGCGGGGCGTCGAAACCCGTGGCGGATCAAAGGGAACGTTGCCAGGCTTCCTGTGCGTTGCCTCTCAAGCAGCGGGCGGGGCTCCCCTCGCGAGCCTCGTCCGCTATTGATATTTCTTTACGTAGATGGCGGGATTATCGCCAAGCCCACAGTTGCGCAACAGAACAGGAGATGCGAGGTCGGCCTGTGTGAGCGATGTTTTCGTTGGATAGCTGTTGTCGGGGCCGCCCACCTGAAGCTTGATGACAGGGTCCGAATAGCCCTGGTTGCACGCGGCGCTCCCGTCTGCATGTACTGGGAACATCCAAGTATTGCCCTCCCCGAAGGCGTACCAATACACGGAATACTGGTCGGCTCCAGCGAAGCAGCAGTTGCTGCTCTGCCAGCCCTGTGTCAAGTTTGGGATCCCGCCAAGGCGGTCGTAGTGGAGGACGAACGCGGCTCGCAGCGCGGGGCTGCTCGAAAACTCAGCGATCTGCACCCGCTCGTAGCCGGGGAAAGGCGCGTCGAGCGGAGAAGGCAAAGCCGCGACGTGGGGGGCCAGAGGTCCGAACCCGAATGCTTCGTATGTCCAGGCGCCGCCTGACATGTCGCAGTAGACGATTGCGGGATCAGTCTGGACTTGGACCATGTACGCCCCGTCCGCAGTAATCGAGGCGCCGCGATAGCCATCGCATGACGTAGGGAGGGGCGTCGCTGTGTATGGATTTTCCGCGGTTCCGCCCCCGGTCACCACGAGCGCGCAAGAGTCCCCCGACGGCACGTACCCTGTGTCACAAGCAGCGACCCCACACACTCCCGCCACGCAGGCAGGGCTTCCGTGGGAAACCGCGCATGTGTTCCCGCAGGCGCCGCAATTGGATGTGGACGTAAGGATGTTGGTTTCGCAGCCATTGGATGACACGCCATCACAGTTGGCGGATCCGGCTTTGCACTTCGGGCCAGCTAGCGCGCTCGCCAAAACGACAGGCTGGGAGCCTGGGCTCGAGTCGGAACTCGTGTAGCAGGCGAGTAACGATACAAAGATCGCGGACAATGTCAGACGATGCATGCGTCCCCCCTACACGCAACGTTTCAAGCTGGCTTTGCAGGGGCAAGCGCCACGATGTCGCACTGGCGCAGGGGAGCTAACGGCGTGCCTGTAACTGGGCGTAAGCGCGCTCGTTTGCCCCAGAGTGCCACAGCGATGCGCGCGGCGCGAGCTGCGCGCTGAACACTAGGCGATCGATCGGAGACCGGAGCGGAGCAGGAGGGCTTCGGTGTGCACAGGTAAGGCTGAAGTTTGCTGCGTAGCGGGCTTGGCGGTCGTTCTACGCCGAGTTCTCGCCCACCTCGCCGGCGCGTAGGGCTACCTTCGGCCCGACTCACGCTTGACGAAGGGGGAGTGGGTGGACTGTGCGGGGGCCTAGTACGAGGGGACCTCGGGGCCGTTCCGAGATCGTGGGCTGCCATGTGAGACGCGAGACCGACCCCCGCCACCCTGCGGTGGTATCTCGGTCGCCCCCCCCCGACGGCAATTGTTTCGCGGGAATTTCTGGACGGTATCCCACACCCCGCGTTCGATTCGGCATGTCCGCCGCAGCGCGATGATCCACAGCGCACGACCGCTGCGCGCAACTCGCGTTGCAGCATGGTGATGAGGAACAAGTCGGTCCCAAGCACCCCTGAATCACCCGCGCCCCGCTGGAGGTGGTCATGTTCTGGAGCTTCTTGTTGAGCTTCATCGCCGTCGGCCTGCTGGCGCGCCTGGCGGTAGCCCGAGGCGAGGTGAAGTACGGCTGCACCAAGCACGAGCTGCGTCGACTGAGCCGACGTGGTCGCCTGCTGCTCGTCGTGCTGTGGCCGTTGGTGGCAGCGTTCCTCCTGGCGATCTTCCCGAACGTCCCGAGCCGCAACATCTTCGGCGACCTGATACTAATCATCGCTGCGGTGCTCCCCGCCGCTCTCTTGGCGTTCCTCGTCAACGCGATGCTGGAGCGCACCCGATTCAAGGTCGTTCCGCGGCGGTCGCCCAAAGCCCACAGTCGGTGAGGGCGTCGGGAACCCACGAACGTATACGACCATGCGAGTCTATGAGAGCTAAGGGGAAGCGGATCCATTCCTGGATCAGCCACCCCGACCAGCGACATCAGCCAGCAGTTCCCGGCCTGGGGCGCGGCGGCCGGCAGGCATGGCTGTACGGGCAGCTCCGGCACGCCCACGACCGCGCCGGCGGGAACGCGCCGCCATCCACGCCGCGCATGACGTTGACAGCCACGCGCTGGAACTCGTCCTCGTCCTCCTCGTTGCGATCGAGGTCGACGATCTGGAGCACCGGGCACTTCGCCTTGGTGACGATCTGGTAGGTGACCTTCACCTCGCCGAGGCCCATGGCCCGTGCGGCGAGCTTGTACCCGGTGGGCTGGATGTCCCACCGGATCTGGTCCTCGCCGTATCGCTGCGCGGCGGTCTTATGCTCGATGACCTGGCGTCTGCGCCCCTTCTTGAGCACCAGGTCGAGCGCGCCGACCAGCTTCTCCTCCATCTCGAGGCCGGTGTCGGGGTCGAAGAGCGGGATCGTGAACGGCTGCTCCACCGCCTCGACCTTCACGCCGTCGAGCGACTTCACCGCTTGGTCGTGGAACACGGCCAGCATCTCGGCGCCCTTGTCCACGAGCGCGCCGGTGTCGGCCGGCTCGTCGTCTTCGGCCTGAAGGCGCACGTCTGCGTCCAGTTCTCGCTGCCAGGCATCCCGGAAGGCCTCGGTGACGAGTTGGAGCGGCGGCGGGGCGCCGTCCTCCTTTACCGCCACGTAGAAGCGCGCCAGGGCCGCGTGGAAGCTCGTGCCGAAGGCAAAGGGCACCGGCTTGAAGGCCGGCGCCACTCCCAAGACGTAGCGCAGCAGGTAGCTCCTCGGGCACCGCAGGTAGGTCCGGATCTGACTCACCGAGATGTGCAGGCCGTCGCGGGCGCATTCGATGGCGGTCACGGTCAGCCCTCCGCCCCCGGCTCCGCCATCTCGGCCTCGCCGTCGCCTCCGTGGTGCAGCCCGCCGTTCGACATCTCACCGATGAGTTCGGATGCCTGGCTCTTCGTGATGAACTCGATCTGCGTGCCGTAGCGGGAACGGACCTGCTGGCGGAACTGCGAGAGGTCCATGCCCAGCTTCCGGGAGATGGCGATCAGGGCGGAGAGCTGCTTGCTAGTGAGCCGGTTGCGGGGCGTGCTCGGCAGCCGGGGCATGGACAGGGGCTCCACGCGCCGATTCGCGTTCTGCTGGGCCGTCGGGTGCGTCGGCGGCCGCGAGGACTCCTCGACCGGCTGGTCACCGAACTCGTTGTCGTCGTCGAGCTCGCCCCGGTACGCGGCCGCACCGCAGCCCATCATCGCCGCCGCCCGCTTGATGCCATTGGTGGCGGCGCCCTTGCGGCTGTCGCCCTCGGCCACCGCGCTGTGGGCCCCGTAGGCCCGCGCCTCGGCGAACGGGACGAACGTGTCGCCGCTCCACTCGCCCAGTTGGAGCACGACGTCCGACCACGCCTCGTACACCTTGCGGCCAGAGTTGGTGGTGCCCGCGTGGACGAACGTCTCGCGGGTCACGCGCCAGTTGCCGATCCCGACGGCCTCGTTCAGGCGGTCGATGATCCACTGCACTTTGACGCCGCTCGTGTTGTAGCCGCGCCCGGTCTTCGAACCGTCGGTGCGCTCGATGGCCTCGGGCGGAAATGGCGCGCAGAGCGCTTGGTAGAGCTTCTTCTTCGTCTCGGGGTTCATGATGCTGCTCCTCGGGCGCGAGGGCGCCCATCAACGACGAGGGCCCCGCGCTCACCATGAGCGGGGGCCCCGTCGACTGGTTCTGCGTCTTTGGATGAAGCGGGCCCCCGCCGACGCTGGACGGAGGCCCCAACGGCTACCGCGACTTCTTGCCCTTCGCCGGCGCCGACAGGACCGTCTCGGCCACCGCGACGAGCACGGCGACCGCGAGCTTCTTGAGCAGCGACTTGTTGAGCACGAGCGCGGCTGGGACCATGGCTCCTCCGTTCCGGCAGGCCTGCCGAAATTGGAGGCGGAGGAGCGCGGTAGCCGAACTGCTACGCCGCGGTGAGCTCGAGCCGCGCCTCGTCGGCGATGGCGGCCAGCGCGGCCTGCTTGATGGCCGCCGCCCGACCCATCCAGACGGACGCGAGCCGGGCCCGGCGAGGGTCCTCGCGCCCGGTGTCACGCACCTGGCGGTGGTGGTCGGCGTACTCGGTCCAGCCCTGGAGCGCCGCCCACGCGGTCCCGCGCACCCGCTCGATGGCGGCGGCTGTGTCGAAGAGCCGGATGACCTTGCCGCGCTCGGCCTCGGGCTTCGTGTGGTCCCGGTCGTCCTTTGGCACCGGCATGAGCCGGTCGATGGTGGCCTTCATCTGCCGAGTGGTGAACGGGGTCACCGCCAGCACGTTCGCCAGCTCGCCGAGCCGCTCGTAGGACTCGACGAGCTGCCGGAAGGCCTTGCCCGCCTCGTCGAGTCTCATCTTGGCGTTGGCCGTGTGCTGGATGCGCCACGTCGCCCCCCCGCGCTCGCCGAGCGCCACGCCGAGCGTGTTCGCGCAGACGACGCGGGTGGCGACGTTCTTGAGGACCACGGCCGTGACGCCGTCGTGGCCGGTGGTGCCGAGGACGTACTTGCGGATCGGCGAGGGGTCGCCCTTCACCTTGATCGGGTTCGGGATCTCGCCGAGCAGCCAGCCCTTGATGCCGACGGGGCCGAGCGTGCCGGCCGTGGTGAACACTGCCTTCACGTCCCCGGCTGCCTCGACCAGCGTGCGGGCGACCTCCGAGAACTGGACGACCTCGTAGCTCTTGGAGACGAGTGAGAGGTACTCGCCGGTGTCGGACCGGACGAGCGCCTTGCGGTCGGGGATCGGGCCCCGGAGCGGCGGCACGTAGACGTCCTTCTCGACGGCCACGTAGAACCCTGCGGCTTGGACGATGTCCTCGTAGCTGGCGCGCGCAGGGAGTGGGACGCCGAGCCCGTGCCAGGGCATCTCCCCGACGTAGATCATCTTGTTGATGTCGTGAGCCATCATGAACCTCGGGCGGACAACGACCACCAGTGTCGCCACTGGACGGACGTGCCACGCTGCTGGAGTGAAGGGGATCCCCGGCCGATGGCCGGGGACGGCAGGAACCCGCCAGCCCCTTATCACCCGAGATTCGTGATGTTTTCCGAAGCTCGCCCTGCCGCCGCTATTCGGGTCCGCCAGCGGCTACGCGACCTTGTAGTAGTACGCGAGCGGTTCCAGGTGCTTGTCCGCGATCTTCCAGGGGTGTCTCACCAGCACCTTACCGCCTGAGACCTTCGGGACCGTGCCCTTCTTCAGCTTCATGCCGTGAACCACGACCAAAGCGACCCGCTTGTACGACTTCGCGTGCTGCACCTCGTTCTTCGTCAGGATGATCTTCTGCCCCAGCCCCGTCGTGCCCTTGACCTCAACATGCAGGTCGATGCCCTTGCGACGACAGACGAGGTCGAGCGACGTCTTGCTGTCCCCGACGTCCTCCACGACCCACCCCCCGGACTCGAAGTGGCGTTTTGCTAGTTCTACGGCCCGTCGCTCCACGGCGCGCTGCTCCTTCGAGCTGAGCCCGAACCCCTGGCCAACTCCCTTCGTCGCCTTGCCGCCCTTCCCTGCGGCTGCCCCGTCATCCTCCAGGGCGGCGATCGGGTCGAGCGCGCCTGCAAGCCGTTGCCGGTTCTTCGCGCCGCCGTTCGCAATCGACGCCACGGATGCGCGGGCGAGCCGCAGGAGCAGTTCAGCATCCTTCTTCCCGATGTCGTAGATGGTCCGTGGCCAACCACCCTGATACGCGGGGATCTTGGCGATCTTCGCGTACTGCTGCTTGAGCGTGCTCATGTCGGCGCCGATCCGCTCCATCGCCTTGAGCAGGAACTGTCCGTCGCGTCTAAGTCCGAGCACCTTGGCGATACCGACCAGCTTGTGACGGTCGGACTGGTGGGCGATCACGATGTCGCCCTTCTTCGGTCGGGCGAGGTCCGGGATGTCTGTCACGTTGCCCCAGTCGAACACGCCGAGGTCGCCGCCGAAGGCGTATTCATCTTCCCAGTCGCCCCACTGGCTGTTGCCTACGGCCTCACCCTTCGTGTTGCACTTGTAGACCCAGTAGTTCATGCGCTCCCCCAAGTTGACTATCCCTGCGCCGATCCCACACGCATGGCGTATGCGTTCATGCGCCAGGGCGCGGTGAGCCCGGTGGACCTTCTTCACCAGGTAGTCCGTCAACACCGCCCGGAACTCCGCGTCGTCGAGGAACCGCGCCGCGATGTCGGCGTTCTTGTCCATGCGGTCCACGCAATCCTACCCGGAACGGGGCTCGCCGTCCGCGGTGTCCGCCTGGGCTGTTACGCTCGGAGCGAATGCACTACTCCGACTTCACCGCACGGGTGCGGCGTTTCCGAAGGAGCTCCGTCACCGAACTGTGCGCCAACGTCCTGTGGAGCCTTTGGGAGCACAGGCGTGCCGGTGCAGACCACCAGGATGTCGCGCTCCTGCGCGCATTCGGTGGGCGCATCGCCGTGATTGCCGCGGCCAAAGAGGGAGACAACGGTGACGAGCCCGGCTTCGAAGACCTGGTTCGCCTCGCGCATGAGTTCCTCGCAGTTGACGAGGGGACGCTCGAGGACGAGTTCCAGGCAGAAGAGCGGTGCAGGCTGATCGAATGCTGGCAGCGTTCGACTCCCCTCCGCCAATACGACCTCGGGGACGACTGCCTACGGTCGGCGACCCTGGCCCGCACGATGGGCCGGATGATGAGGGCGCAGTGGGACCTCACTCAACCCCACTCGCACGCGCTCCCCCGCGCTTGGGATCTCGTCAAACGGGTTCAGCAGCGCGTGCCGGCGCTGGATCCGGTCGGGTATCTCAAGCGCGCGCTCCGCATGGAGCCGCAGGTCTTCCTTCGAGCCGCATACATGCTCTTCGCCATGAACGTGCAGGGGCGAGGCAGAATCGATCTGACGAAGGCACGAGTTGGAGACGGTATTCATGACCTGTGGGGCATCGACAACGATGACCTGCTCTTCGTTGCGGAGAGGCTATCGCTCCACGCGGAAGACCTCCGGCGTTGGGAGTCTCAAGTCGTATCGGTGCTTCCCGATGCGTACCGCAAATACGCGCCAAGTCCGCTCCAACTCTTCCCCATGATCCAGAGCCGCGAAGTCGTTGCGGCGCCAGTAGCCCTTCGCGGCCGTTATGTGACCCCGTGTCCCGGAAGCGCGCAGCTCGCCATGCAGAACGTTTGCCTCCATCTTCTGCGTGAAGCGCCTGCGACGACCTATGGTTCGCATCCCGTCGAGCTCGGGCATGCGCTGGAGGACTATCTCCACGACTTCTTTGTGAGCGTGGTCGGTCGAGAGAACGTGCTGCGCATCGACAGCGTTGCCGCAGGAAGGAGGCGGGGCAGACCTCATCGTGGTCTTCGGGGCGAGAGCTTTCGTGGTGGAGTGCAAGAGCCTGCTCGGCTCGTCGAACGCGAAGTCCATCGCGGAAGCCGAGGACTCTCTCCGCATCTGGGAGAAGATCTACGGGGCCTACGAACAGTGCGCAGAGACGGTCAACGATCGGGCCCTGTGGCGCCAGGAGTCGCGCCTCGCGAGCGTGACTGACATGGCGTCCCTCGTCTGCTTCGACGAGGTGCTCTGCCTCGAGGGCACCGCGTTCAACATGCTCGCTGCCTGCACCGGGATCACCGAGCGCCTACGAGTTGCCCGGATCGAGACAGTCACTGTTCAGTATCTCGAAAGCGTCATCAGCCGATACGGAGTGGCCCGGCTGTTCGAACTCATCACCGAGAAGTGGGCCGCCGGCAAGCGGGGGGACGACCTGACCGCCTACATCGCCAGCCAAGGGGACCACGGACCCCGGACCAAGAGGAGAGTCCCGGCGCATCTCGTCGAGGCCTTCACGGAGATCCTTCCAGGGCTGCCGGCCTGAGCTCGGTCACCCCACGACGCGAGCGGCAAGAGTCACTCGCGTCTGCGGCCCGCGCGAGCGAGCGCCTCGCCCATGAAACGGAAGATGCTGATCGCCACGGTTAGAGCGAGTTCCGCATCTTCCCGTTCGACCTGGAAGCGGATGTCATTGACGTGCGCTGAGTGGTCGCGAAGGTCCTTGAGAGCGAGCATCAGGCCTTCGAGCGTGTCGCGCTTCGGCTCGTCCGTATCGAGAGGAAGGACTTGTGCAAGGAGCGCCTCGAACTTTGCCCTTCGGTCGCCATCAGCTGTAGCCGCTCCGGCAGCAGCTTCTAGCGCGCGACGAGCATCCGTGACGACCGTGGACCACTGTCCCTGCCGGAATGCGTTCTGCGCCTCCGTCAAGATTGCGAGTCCCTTCTGGAGTTGCTCGTGCCGCTTGAGGCCGAGCACAGGGACCTCGAAGACAGAGAACTCGTCCCAGCCAATGGCACGCAGGATGGAGATCCAGTGATCTCGGTCGACGTTCACGGTGAGGTGAACCTGCTCCTGTTCCAGCGGCGACGCGACGACGAGATGCTGCTCTGGCTGCCAAGGCATCTGGCCGCCGGGCGCCGCCTTCTTGTCCCCAGCCGGCAAGGCAAGCTTCTTGAGACGCCGGAACACGATGTCGCCGCGGATCTCGAGCCGCAGGGGTCCGCCGCGTCCCTGACGCCAGTCCTCGATCCGCTGCACTAGCGCACGACTGAACGGCAGCATCAGGCGCGTGTACACGTCGCCGTGTCCGCGGACGTTCGCGGGACCAAGGTGGGTCGAGAGTTCGGGCCAGACAATTCCTGGTATATCGCTGAGGCTCCCAGTGTATCGAAGGGAGTGAGCCTCAACCTCGTCGTCTCCCTTCCAGCGTAGGGTTGCCGACAGTTGCAGCGCCATCATGGGCAGGTCGCTTCCGGACAGCGACCCACTCTGCTCAGCGTCCCAGCTCATCGAGTCTCCGCGCAAAATGGGAACGTCACCTCTTGGCCTGCTCCGATCACGTGCCGACGTCCGTTCCAAGGACTGGGCGCGGAACGACTAGGAGGCGCACACGGCGTCGCTACGCCCCAAGGCCGTGTGGCACGTCGAACGCGAGCACTGTCAGGAGCAGCTCGCGCGACGCATCGGTCGGCTGCCGGAGCACGAACCGGAACTGCGTCTCGGCCGGGCGGCCCGCGAACGCCTTGCAGTTAGGGTGCGCTTCGATGGTCGGGCGGATCTGATCGAGGACCGCCGAGAAACCCTTGTTCCGGTTGAACAGCAGGATAGCCGTCTTGGTGTCGCGCCAGGATGTATATCCGAGCAACTGATCCACGGTCTTCGTTAGGCCCTTCGGTCCCGTCCAGAACTTGCACTCTGCGATGAAGATGTTGCGGCCTTGGGCGCGGATGAGGATGTCGGTCTTCCCGTCGAAGTTGAAGGTCTCGCCCGTCGCCTGTCCCTCGTAGTGACCATTCAACGGAACGAGGAACAGAAAACGGAGGTGCTCCTCCTCCATCTTCTCGAACGCGGCGGGGCTTCGCTCGATAACGGCCGCCATGCTGCCGATGACCGAGATGATGTGCTCGTAGTCCGGGTCGGCAAGCATCGGCTCTGGCGTGTACGGTGCCGATGAACCGGGAGCCGGTGCTCCGCCGCGAGCTGGTACGGGTGCCACCTTCCTCCGGACCTCTGGTGCCGCGAACGTCCGAGTCGCGTCGGGCCGCTCGCGGAGCTTGAACCCCATGCTCGCGACGGCAGACTTCGCGGCTAGGAGCTTGTCGCGCCTGCGCTGGATCCGAGTCCTGGCGGCATCGTCGAGGCTGGCAAGCCAGGTCCGTATGTCGTCGCCAACCCAGCCGAGCCACTGCTCGATATCGTTCAGAATCGTGTTGAACCCGTTGCTGACCACATCGCCCGCATCGGTCGCGAGACGGTCGGACGTGAGGACGAGCGTCCCGTCGCGAACGGAGGCGATGGGTGAACCGCTCATCGTGTACGTGCTCGGCTGGTACTCGAACAGCTTCTTGTCGCCGTCGAACGGGACGTGGAGGGTGTACCGGATGCCCTTGATGCGGGCAGCCTCTCGGTCGAAGAAGAAGTTCGGGTTCGGCCGGAACAGGCGCGGGTCGATCTCCGCCTCTTGGTGCTCCAGTTCCGCATCGTCTCGGCGCAGCCGCGGAACATCGAGGCGGTACTGCGAGACGAAGTCGCCGGTCAGCTCCTCGATGGAGGCGCTGAGAAGACGGTTCGCGTCGAACGACTCCACTGCCGCGTCGAGCTCGCGCAGGCGCTGGTCCAAGAACTCGCGCAGCGAGCCGCGCTGGAACAGACGGTACAGCTCCGAGTACATCGTGGCAGGGTACGCCCGGGGTGCGACACGCGCTCGGTAGCGGGGCGCACGGAACCGTTGACGTCAGTTTGCCGTTGGGCCGGTCCGCGCCACGATCCGGCGAACTCTCCAATGTACTTGCGTGCTGACGATGCTACCGAGTCGCTCCGAGCCCTTGTACGGCAAGCGCGCCTCCCGCCTCGGGTTTTCGGCTCGTCTGACGCAACGCTTCACGTGCCTCGGCCGCACCTTCCGGCTCGCAGTGAAGGCGGTTCGCGACGCGGAAGTCGGTTCGGCGCGCATGGAGCGGGGCTGGCTCGAGGTCCGGGTGGGGCAGGAGCTCAGGACGCGACACCGAGCCGGCGCCGTCCGCAAGGCGCTCGTCGCCTGGTACCGAGACCGCGTCGGTGCACGGCTCCCGTCGCGCCCGGAGCGCTTCGCAATGGCGCTCGACCTCTTCGCGCCCCCGGCTCATCCTGCGCGATCAGGCGCGGCGCTGTGGGGCCTGCAACGAGAAGCGCGATGTGCGCATCAACTGGCGAATCGTCCAAGCTCCGATGAGTACGTGTGGTAACGCTCGTCATGCCGTTTCGCGCGTAAGCGGGAAGACTGTGAAAGGGGGACCGCATGGCCAGGTACGGGGAGTCCGCCGTGTGGGCGGCCCGACTCGTCGTCGAGGACGGCATGACTCCGCCCGCCGCGTGGAACAAGGCGGCGCTGGCCTTGAACCCCAACTCCATCGATGCTGCAACGAAGCTGTGCCCGCGGACGACGTTCCTAACTCTCTGCGGCGAAGGTTACGTAAAAGGAGTTCCGCGCGGCACTACGTGAACGGGCGTGAGAACGCCGCACACGCGCTCGCGCTGGCTCGCGTCCTTCTCGAAGATTCAGATTTCGCTGACGCCAGCACCGCTAAGCTCTGGAAGCTCGCCGGTGGCGCCGGAAAGCACGAGAACGATCAGGTGGACGTTGTCGTGGCGCTCTGTCGCGCTGGGCTTCTGGTCCAATTACCCGGACCGACTTGAGCAGCACGTCAGTCGCACTCGTCGGCGCAGTATCCTCCTGAACAGGTACGCTAACGAACATGCCGGTTCCGTCCTACGACGCTTTCATGCTCCCGCCGCTCCAGGCTCTCGCCGAGGGCGACGAGCACAACGCCCGCGATCTTCGTGATCAGTTGGACCGAACGTTCGACCTGACCGACGCCGACCGACACGAGTTGCTCCCTAGCGGCAAGCAGCCGGTGTTCGACGGACGCGTCGGGTGGGCCAAGACATACCTGGAGAAGGCTGGCCTGCTGTCGACCTCGCGACGGGGTTGGTACCGCATCACCGATGCCGGGAGATCCGTTCTGGCGAAGAACCCAGAGCGCATCGACAAGCAATACCTGCTCCAGTTCGAGTCGTTTCGCGTCTTCGCTTCCCGTGCCACGGACGAGCCGCAGGGAACGACCGAGAGCCCCGAGGAGAAGTCCACGCCAGAGGTAACGCCGGAGGAAGCCCTCGAACGCGCTCACAAGGAAATCCGCGCGAAGGTCGAGACCGAGCTCCTCGATGCGGTCGGCAAAGCCTCCCCGCGTTTCTTCAAGAAGCTCGTCGTCGAGTTGCTGGTGCAGATGGGATACGGCGGTTCTCTGGAGGACGCAGGTCGCGCTCTCGGCCGCAGCCATGACGGCGGCATAGACGGCATCATCAAGGAAGACCACCTCGGGCTGGACGCCATCTACGTGCAGGCGAAGCGGTGGCAGAACAACGTCGGGCGTCCGGATGTACAGGCGTTCGCTGGCAGTCTTGAGGGTGAGCGCGCCCGCAAGGGCGTCTTCATCACCACGTCGAGCTTCTCGAGCGAGGCGCGCGACTACGTGAAGAGGATCGAGAAGAAGATCGTGCTCATCGATGGCCGCCAACTCGCATCCCTTATGGTGGACTTCAGCATCGGCGTGAACACGGTGAGCACCTACGAGATCAAGCGGGTGGACACGGACTACTTCGCGGAGGAGTAGCACTGGCGGGCTCCGCGGGCCTGGAGGGGCGATGCTTCACGTCCTGATCGGAGAAAACGCCGCAAGGGAGACGTGGGAGGACTGCGTCCGTCGAGGGCGCTCCGTGAGTTGGATCGTGCCGAAGAAGGCCGGGCGCGAGGATGAGGTCATCTTCGTGTTCAACCGCGATCTCTTCGTCGGCTCCGGGGTCATCGACACCGAACCCAAGTCGGATGAGTTTCTAGGGCGTCCAGCATTCCGGGCCGACGTGCGCGATCTGCGGCAGTTCAAGCGGCCGCTCTCAGTCGATGACGTCGCCCGCCGCATCCCCGAATGGAAGTGGCCCCGCTCGTACACGAAGGGCCGGACGACGCCGGCTGAGGCGGTCTCGCGCAAGCTGCACCGCATCGTCGAGGAGCACGTGGGTCGGGTCGGCGTCGTTCGGATCGGCGGCAAGGCAGGGCCGAGTAGGCCCGAGTGGAAAGGGGCTGCGCCCCCGCGCTGGGCCGAAGTCGTCCCAGAGAACATCAGAGAGTCCGCGGCTCGCGCTCTCGCACGGTCCATGCGTGAAGCCCATGCGCTTCACGCTGCGTCTTGGACGGTGACTCTCGGAGATGGATTCGTGCGCCTCAACGTCGGGGTTCCGCTTGCGCTGACGCTGGCGCGGGACGAGTGCCAGCTCATCGTGATGCGCGACGCGAAGGAGCTCGGAGCTCTCCGTCGCCTAGGAGTGAAGCCGCAGGGCGGATTTGCGAAGGCGCCCGGTGCGGTGTGCGTCACCTTCCCGTTGCGCTCGCTGGCGGAGGCTCACCGGCGGCTCTGGGCCAGCCACGCCGCGGCCCTGCGCGTTGCGGTCGGAAAGCAGGGAGCAACGCCGCACACTGGCTACGCCCACGAGCTCATCGTGTACCTGCGCTCTCTGGGGCTCGACGTCCCCGCTTCGGAGTGCGCCGGCGCGCTTGAGGTGCGCCGCGAGCCGGGCCAGGAGATCCCGGCTCCTGCGTTCGACGCCAACGAACTACCCGACGGCCGCGAGTACGACCGCCGTGCGATTCTGCGTCGACAAGGGCAGCCCGCGTTCCGCCTCGCACTGCTACGCGCCTATGGCGGAAGGTGCGCGGTCACTGGCTGCGACGTTGCCGCGGTGCTCCAGGCCGCGCACATCATCCCTTTCCGCGGTGCCGCCACCGACCGCGTCGAGAACGGGCTGCTGCTACGTGCCGACATCCATGACTTGTTCGACCTCGGTAAGTTGAACTTCGACGAAGGGTGGCGAGTCCGACTTCACGAGGACCTCCGGGGCACGATGTACGAGGAGCTCGAAGGACGGACCTTGAGGATGCCCCGCGAGGTGCGCGACCGACCCTCGCTCGCCGCGCTCCGCGCTCGTCCCGCTCGCGGGGTGCGGATGCCCGGAGACGGCAGGAGACGTGCAGGATGAGCGAAGCTAGTTCGCCGTTCGACGCGCTCGACGCAGTCGAGGGCCCGTTGACACGGGTGATGGTGCTGAAAGAGCTCGACCGTTGGGGCGCGGTTTCGGACGAGAAGAGATCACCAGAGTTGACAGCCGACGTTCTCGGGCTCCAGCTCGGGGTAACCAGCGACGGGGATGAACAACGCGAACAAGGACGTCCCGAGACCGCAGGAGCGCGTCGAGTCGCGGTAACGCCTCGGATGCGCGCACCACGAGTGCTCGCCGTGTTCCGGTCGTCAGGAAGCATCCTCGCGCTTCGGAAGGCCTAGCTAGTGGGCGGCGAACATGCTGGACGACGCTTCGGGCGGGGGGGGGCGATGGAGCAGGTGAAGCCGTTCAGCGACGACCGGATAAGGCAAGCATGTGTGTACTGCGGAGGTGCAATCGGGACGAGAGACCACGTTCCCTCCCGCGTCCTGCTCGACGAGCCCTTCCCGGACAACCTGCCAGTCGTTGATGCGTGCAGCGGGTGCAACTCGGGGTTCTCGGACGACGAGATGTACGTCGCGTGCTTGGTGGACGTCGTTCAAGCGTCCATCGCGGATCCCGATCTCGTGCCGCGCAAGAAGATCGGGCGCATTCTCCGGGAACAGACACTGCTCCGCGACAAGCTGGCCCGTGCGCGGCACGTGAACGATGGCGTGGTCTCGTTCGACGTCGAGTCAGCGCGCGTTCGCAACGTCCTCCTGAAACTCGCGCGTGGGCATGCTGCGTTCGAGTTGGACGAGCGTAGGCGGGGCGAGCCCGTTCGAGTGACCATGATCCCGTTGGCGGCTCTCGCGCCTGCGGCGCGGGCGGCGTTCGAGACGCCGCCGCTCGTGTCGGTCTTCCCTGAGGTCGGGAGCCGTGCGATGCAGAGGATGAGCGTAGCTTCCGTCACCCTGATGGCGGCCGAGGATCCGAGCCGCGCGGTCGAGAAGCAGTTGATTCTCGGCGCCGATTGGATACAAGTGCAACGGAATCGTTACCGCTATCTGGCGGTGGCGCTCGACAGCGGAGAACTGGTCGTAAGGATCGTCCTGAGCGAGTATTTGTGCTGCGAGGTGATCTGGAACTAGTTCGGCCCGCCGCTGACGACTACGTCGAATCTGCGATGGCGTGAATCAGGTATGCGAAATAGACGTCCAGCGGTACCCGTCGGTTACGACTCCATCTACGACGAGAACAGCCTACGTAGTCTCTACAAGCGCCTCGTTCGAGATCTCGCAGACCTCGACATTCGCTCGGCGGAGGAGTACGCGCGCTACCGCGACGCAGGCGAATACTTCAAGCAGCAGCATGATCTAGGCGTCGTCGAATGGAGCTTCGCCGCGAATATCCAGAGGCTCATCGCCGACTTGCCCGACCTGGCGCGACGCACAGACGGGCTGTTTCTCTCCGTGGACGCAGCAAGGCACGCACTCACCCCAGATCATCAGAAGCGGTTAGCTTTGTTCGCAAAGCAGGCAGCGTTGCTCGTCGATCCTCTGACGTCACCGGATTTCGAGTTCAAGGCTGAGATCGGCGTCAAGTTCGTCGAAGGGCCAAACCTTCGCCCTTGTCTTGAGCCAGCGTACAGACATCTTCGCGAAGTGAAGTCAGGAATCATCGCTCCGGTCCCTCGCGAAGTGGAGTTGGTTGACCCAAGCGAGTTTGCTTCGCGATTTGAAGAACTCTCCATTGAAGACGAGCGGTACCACGTCGTCGCGAGAGTTGACGATGAAGACATCATTGCGGAGAACTGGGCGACGGCAAACGAATTCGCCACGCGACGCCAGAAGCTCCCTGCGAATTTCATTCGGACGACAACATCAGGGAGTCTCCTAGCAGATGACCCAGATGTCCTAAAGATTGGAATCATTCTTCCTTCCCTGAAGCACCTTCCGCTGTCGACCGTGCTTCGGCTTCGCGAAGACTACGAGGAGGCCTTTCTGCGCTTTCAACGCGCTCTGGCGCGAACGGCTTCGCAGTTTGGGTCAGCCGGCGATGAAGAGCGACTTCGGCAAGTGCTGGGAGAGGCGGAGGAGCATGTTCGGCAGCTCCATCAGACGTTTGCGGAGATTAGGAAGACACACAAACGACTCGCGATTTCGGGCAACACGATCGCGGTCGGGCTGCTGCTCGGAGCGACGTACAAGCCGCTGTATGATGCTATCGGCTGGGCCTTTGGCATCCTTGGAGCAGACTTCATCAAGGCATTCTTCAGGCCCGGCGAGCTTCGGGAGCACATGGAGGTTGACCCCTTCTTCTTCGTCGTGAGGCTCCTGGAGGCAGGCGAAAGGACGAAGAAAGAACCACAGTCGGGCTGACCGAGCGTTGCCGCGGTGTCCGGCCCGCTGCTAAGATGTTCAGGTGGGAGCGATCGAGCACCCGTGCTTGGAGTTGCCTGTGGTGGCAGAAAAGGCCACCGCTCCGGCCATCCGGGGTAGAACAGGCTCGGGGCCATTCCGGGACTCAGCCGCATGACCGACAAGCGAAAGCCATTCGTCGAGCCGGTCCTGCGTGGCGCGCGCTTCGCGGACGCGCAAGTTCCCGTTGACGTTCTCGCCGACCTTGTCGCGTACCGCGACCTTGTCCTTCGCGTCGCGAAGGAGCTCTTCAAGCAGCGGTATGGGCGAGCAAGAGTGCCGAAGGGCTTCGAGTCGAGTTTCCAGCTCGCACTGCAAGAAATCCGACCGGGATCGGCCGTTCTCGCGCTCAAGCGGACGGAGGAGCCGCAGCAGCAAGGCGTTCTCGCACACGAGTGGGATCCGTTCGATGCGGCACGCGACCTGGTGACGGACTACGTTGACGCGATCGGCTCCGATAGGAAGCCACCCGAGTTTCCGGAGAACGTGATCCCGCTGTTCGGCAACTTCGGCAAGCACCTCCGGCCAGGAGAGGAACTCGTCCTCGACTCTCCCGGAGGACAGCGGAAGGTCTCGTACAACCAGGAAGTCCGAAAGCGGATCGTTCTCCAGCGTGCGAACACCTACCAGAAGGATGTGGAGCTGGTCGGGACGGTCGTCGCGTTGGATAAGGAGCGCGGACAGTTCCGGTTGCGGACGGACGAGGGGGCCTTCGACGTCGAGTTCTCCGGGATCCAGACGACACAGCTCGCGAACGCGCTCCGCGACGATGCGTTTACCCGCGTTGAGCTCGCCGCAGTCGGGTCCTACGATCGGAACGATGCCCTCAAGAACATCGACGAGGTCAGGGACCTCAACATCGTCGACGTAGTTGACCCCGCAGAAGCCCTGCGTATCGAGCGGCGCCTCGACGAGCTTCTCGCGCTCAAGAAAGGCTGGTCCGACGGCGAGCACGGAGAAGCTCCGTCCAGAGACGCCGTCGATTGGGCGAGGCAGGTGCTCCTCGGCCTCATGGCGCGCGACGAGCTCCCGCAGCCGCACCTCTACGCGACGGAAGCAGGACACATCCGCGCGGAGTGGACGTTCGACGACTGGGAGGTCTCAGCGGAGTTCAACTTCGCGGCCGAGCTGGTGTCCATGGAAGCTGTGAACGTGAAGTCAGGAGACTCCCGCGAGGCGCAGGTTTCGTTCGTGGGCGCGCCCGACGAGGACATCGGCGTGTCTACGTTCGTGAACGAGCTAAGAGGTGAGGTGCAGGGCCGTGAGTGACAGCCCGAAAGGCGCGGAGCCGCGCGGCCCGCAGGTGCCCAGCTCTGATGACCAGCTCTTCCGACAGGTGCATCCGGCGCACCTGCACGAGGGCCGCATCGCGCGTATCGCGTTCGAGGTCAAGGAGCGCGACCAGGGACTCCTCTCGGTGTCGATGGCCAGCAAGACGACACCTGAAGCTGCGTTCAAGCACTACACGGACGGCCTCAAGCTCGCCTCGATCGGCGTGTACGCGGTCACCTGCGCCGAGTGCTACACGGAGGCGCTCAAGGTCTGGGAGGACCCGGAAGTCAATCCGCTCCCTGATCCCGCTCACGGCATCATCGATTT
Organism: Anaeromyxobacter dehalogenans 2CP-C; assembly: GCF_000013385.1. Classification (GTDB taxonomy): domain Bacteria; phylum Myxococcota; class Myxococcia; order Myxococcales; family Anaeromyxobacteraceae; genus Anaeromyxobacter; species Anaeromyxobacter dehalogenans_B. The sequence goes on along the minus strand of NC_007760.1, from coordinate 4,065,350 downwards.
CCGCGAGCACTTGGCGTCGAGGACGGAGAAGAAGCGCAAGGAGGCGCAGCTTGCTCGACTCGCGAACGATCGTGGGCCCGTCTTCAAGCCGTAGATGCGTTGCCGTCAGGTTGCCGTTGGGCCGTTCCGCGCCACGATCCGGCGTGCACTCCCGTGTACTGGCGTGCTGACCTGCTTTTCGAGTCGTTCCGAGCCCTTGTGCGGCAAGCGCGCGTCCCGCCTCGGGTTTTGGTCATCTAACGCAACGCTTCAAATCCCTTTTCCCGCTCCAGTTAACCCCCGGCTTCGGCCGGGGGTTTTTTCTTTTCTAGCTTCGCGCCTCAACCGGGCTGACACGGCCCTCGGCACCGCTGAGCCCGCGGCCGCCGCTGCTCCTCGCGTCGAACGAGCCAAAGACGACGAGTCTCCACCCGGAGCTCATCGCGGCCATGCCGCGGGAGAGTCCGCTGTGGGGCACGACGACGCTCGCGAGCTCGGGGACGGCGTGGCGAAGCGCACCGGAGTCGAGCCGGTTCGCCTGACGGGGAGACCCGCATCGCCGGTCAGCGCCTCGTCGATGTCGAACCCGATGAGGACGCCAAGTGGCCGCTGGGCTGGCGAACGTGGATGAGCTTGACCTCATATGTGGTGGAGCCTATATTCACCATCCGGTTGATGTCCGACGCGAGCGGTAGAGAGCCGCATGCCCGTCGTCGTCAACGCGACCGAGGAGTTCGAACGGTGGATCGAGGGCTCGGGAGCAGAAGGCCGTGCTCCAAGGCGTAAAGATCCTCGAGCAGGTAGGCATCACGCTCGGCGAGCCGTACTCGAGCGCCCTCAAGGGGACGAGGCATCCGCTCCGCGAGCTTCGCCCGAAGCGCGGCGCGAGCCCGCTACGGATCATCTACGCGTTCGACCCGAAGCGGGAAGCGTTGCTCCTCATCGGCGGTGACAAGGGGAACGACAAGCGGTTCTACGAGCGGACGATCCCCAAGGCAGAGCGGCTCTGGGATGCGCACCTCCAGCATCTGGAGAAGGAAGGCAACCGATGAAGCGCAAGACGAAGAGCTGGAAGCAGATCGAGAAGAAGCTCTTCACGCGCGAGGAGATCGCCGAGGCGGAGCGCTTCGCCGAGCGCGAGGTCCTGGAGATGAACCTGCGCGAACTCCGGCTGGCCGCCGGGAGGACCCAGGAGCAGGTCGCCCGCGCCGCCAAGATGAAGCAGTCGGAGCTGTCGCGCGCCGAACGGAGGGAGGATCATCTCCTCTCGACGCTGCGGAGGTACGTGGAGGGGCTCGGAGGCGAACTCGAAGTCGTCGCGCGCGTACACGGCAAGGTGGTCCGTCTTCGGGGAGTGTGAGCGCGCTAGCGAGCGGCGCTCAGTCGCCGCTGGGGCGCGGCGCTTCCCCCGCCCCGCACGTCCCCGGCTCGTCGTCGCCGTCGTCCTCGTCAGGACCGCAGGGCGATCCTGCCGGCGCCGGCTCCGGGCAGCGGTACGAGGGGTCCACGCCCCGGAGCTCGCGCACGTGCTGGATCCGCTCCGCGAGCTTCGGGTGCGTGGAGAGGAGCCTCGGCATCGCGCCCAGCGACGCCTCGCGCTCGACGCACTGGAGCAGGCAGAGCGCTTCTGCCATGGGCAGGGCGGAGCGGCCGGCGGCGCGCAGGAAGCGGACCGCGTCCTCGTCGGCCTCGCGCTCGGCGTCGCGCGAGTAGTCGAACATCGCGAGCGCGGCGGGAATCGCCGCGGCCTGGCCAGAAAAGTCGCCCCAGAGCAGGCTCGCCGCGGCGCCCACGCCGGCGCTCTTCAGGAGCGCCTGCGCCGAGTGGCGCCGGGCCACGTGCCCGAGCTCGTGGCCGACGATCGCGACGAGGCGATCGTCGCTCGCGGTGCCGCGCACCAGACCGTCGAGCACGACCACCGTGCCGCCGGGGAGCGCGAAGGCGTTCATGCTCGGCCCGAACCCGGCGGACCGGAAGAGGAGACGGTACTTCACCGCGGGCGCCCCGAGCCGCGCCGCCTCGTCGATCCGCTCCTGCGCCGCGCGCTGCTCCTCCTCCGAGAGCGCCGTGGGCCGGAGCACGTGGCCGTCGAGGAGCTCGAGGACACCGTCCCCGAGCCGCCGCTCGGCGCTCGCCGGCAGCGTCCGGGCGATCCAGCCCGCGGCAGCCGGGAGCCCGTAGAGGTAAGCCGCGACGATGACCGCGACGCATACGACGACGGCCGCGAGCGCGGTGCGCCAGCGCGCCTCGAGCCAGTCCACGAGGCCAGGGCGCCGGCCCGCCGCGCTGAGCGCCGCGGCGAGGGCGGCGCCGTCCGGCACCTCGACCACCCCTCCACCGGGCAGTCCGATCTGCCGGGGCGCCGTGGCGAACGCCTCGGTCACGGTGAGCCGGGCGAGGCCGTGCTCGGAGAGGAGCGCGCCGTCGGGCGTCGTGATCGTGAGGACGCCCCCCGCGATCGCGATCCGGACCGGCGTCGCGGCGGCGCTTCGTCCGTCGAAGAGGAGGCCTTCGAGGACGGTCTCGCTCACAGGCCGATGTCCCACCCGAACAGATCGACCGCGCCCTCGCCCGTCGCGGAGCCTTCCGCGGGCAGCCTCCCCGCCGCGATGGTCTCGAGCGGCGCCCCGGCCTCGAGCGTCATGCACTCGAGCCGGTAGCGCGCGATCGCCACCGCGGCCCACGGCCAGTAGATGCCCAGCGTGAGGAGCGTCAGGATCCCGTTGCCGATCCAGACGCGCATGAGGCCGCGCGCCGTGATGCTCGTCGCGAAGCGCACCGGGCCCGCGTGCGTCCGGGTCCAGACCAGCCGCTGCAGGCGTGCGGTGAAGAGCGCGCCGACGACGGCGTACGCGAGGGCGAACACCGCGTAGGTGACGACCGCGATCGGGACGAACACGCGCGTCATCGCCTCCGGATCCTTCGTCCCGCGCGTGGCGGCGGCCACGCCGGCGATGGCGATCCCCATCAGCACGAAGAAGGGCAGCGCGGAGAGAAAGGCCTTGCCGTAGACGCCGTAGAACGCGCGGGTGGACGGCTCGAACTCGAACGCGAGGTCTCCGTACTGCGCGCGGCCGTGCTGGTACGCCTTCAGCCGCGCGTGCAGCCAGGGCCAGCAGGCGAAGACCGCGAGCTCCGCGAGGACGATCGGCAGGGGGTTCGCCTGCTCGCCGGGCGTTGTCCGCTGGATCGTCGCGAGCGAGCCGATGAAGAGGGCCCCGAGCACCACGCCCGGCGCGAGGACCGCGTACGCCCGCCCGGCGGTGGAGTCGAACCCGAACCGCAGCCCCCGCCAGCTCGTGTTCGCGAGCTTGAAGCGCATGGACGCGTGGAAGAACCAGGGGCCGAGCAGCATGAGCACCGCGCCGGCCACCAGTCCCGCGGTGAGCGAGATGCGCCCGGCGACCGAGTACGCGACGAAGACGGCACCGGCGAGCAGTCGCCCGCGAAGGATCGCGACGGGGTTCCCGTGGTACTGGAACGCGGCGCCGGCGAGCTGCGTGTTGCTCCAGAAGTAACGCGTCTTGCGGACCTTCGCCCACGCGGACCAGATGCCGAGGGTCACGAGCGTGAGGAGCAGGTTGACGATCCAGATCCGGAAGTACTCTCCGCCCGATCCGGTGAACCGGATCGGCAGCGGCTGCGGCTGGGGCGGCGTTGCAGGTGCGGCCGGGAAGGCATCGGCCGGCGCTGCGGAGGTCGACGCGGCGAACTCGGTCATCGGTGGTCCCCTCGATCCGCCGCGGGCCGGGGCGGCCGCCGGCGCGGACCCCAGACCGCTAGCACGGAGAGTGGGACGAAGCCTACGGCGAACTTCACTGAGCGCACACGCGCCGAGGTGTGCTTCTCGTGCCGGTTGCGGTGGATCGCCGCCGACGTCGTGAGCGGGGCGCCGGAGGAGGTGCATGGATGACACCCGCGCGCGGGGGTCGCCGAGCACCTCGAACGCCTGCTCCTTTGGCGGGTCCGAGGCGCAGGGAAGGCATCCTCATTCAGGCCGTCCTCGGCGGGGCACGAGGGACCGCGTTACGATGACGCACATGGCCCTCTCCGCCCGAGCGCAGGCTCGGCCGGCTCCCGCCCGCGCCGACAAGGTCCTCGACCTCATCGACGTGGCCCGGGAGCTCGCGATCGCCCCGGACGTCGAGGGCGTCGGCCACGTCGTGAAGATCGCGGCCCGGAGGCTGCTCGGCGCCGACGGGGTGACGTTCGTCCTGCGCGAGGGTGACCTGGTCCGCTACGCGGACGAGGACGCCATCTCTCCCCTCTGGAAGGGCACCGCGTTCCCGGCCAGCTCCTGCGTCTCGGGCTGGGCGATGGACCACCGGGAGACGGTGGTGATCGAGGACGTGTACGCGGACGCCCGCGTCCCCCACGACGCGTACCGGCCCACCTTCGTGAAGAGCATGCTGATGGTGCCGGTGCTGACCGGGCAGCCGGTCGCGGCCATCGGCGCCTACTGGGCGGAGCGCCACGCCGCGACGCCGCGCGAGTCCGCCCTGCTCGAGGCGATCGCCGGGTTCGCCGCGGCGGCCCTCGAGCGCGCGAAGCTCGAGCGCGAGCTCCGCTCCGCGGTCGCGCTCCGGGACGAGCTGCTCGGCCTCGCGGCGCACGAGCTCAGGACGCCGCTCACGGTCCTCAACCTGGCCGTGAACGGCGTGACGCGCGCGCTCGCGGCGGCCGACGTCGAGGGCGCGCGCCGGGCGGGCGAGCGCCTCCAGCGGGGCACGGCGCGGCTCGCGCGCCTCATCGAGATGCTGCTCGACTCGACGCGCCTCGCACAGCTGGAGATCCCGCTGGTGCGGGAGCGGGTCGAGCTGGGCGGGCTCGTCGCGCGGGTGGTCGCCAGCCTCCCGAGCGCCGACCGCGCCCGCATCGCGGCGGAGCCCGGGGTGGTGGGCGAGTGGGATCGCGCCCGCCTCGAGCAGATCGTCGCGAACCTGGTGGGGAACGCGCTCAAGTTCGGCGACGGGAAGCCGGTGGACGTCTCCGTCTCCTCGCACGGCGGCCTCGCCCGGCTGGTGGTCGCGGACCAGGGCGCCGGGATCGCGGAGGAGGAGCGGCCGCGCCTGTTCCGGCGCTTCGAGCGCGGCGCGGCGGCCCGGGGCGTCGGCGGGCTCGGGCTCGGGCTCTGGATCGTCCGGCAGAACGTCGAGGCGCACGGCGGGGAGATCCACGTCGAGAGCCGCCCGGGAGCCGGCACGCGCTTCACCGTCGAGCTGCCGCTCGCGGGGTGAGCCGGTCAGAGGAGCAATGATGATCACCGATCGGTTGAAGGCTGCGCTCCGGGAGGAGGGGTCGGCCGCGTTCCTGACGGAGGGGCCGCGAGGCCCTCACCTCGTCGCCACGTGGAACAGCTACATCCACGTCGTGGACGACGCGACGCTGGTGTTCCCGGCCGGCGGGTACCGCGAGACGGAGACGAACGTCCGCAGCGGCAGCCGGGTGCAGATGATCATCGGCGGGCACGTCCCGGAGGGCGTCGGGTTCCGCCTCACCGGCCGCGCCGAGCTCGAGGTGGATACGCCCCATCACGCGCTGATCCGGCAGCGCTTCCCGTGGGCGCGCGCCGCGGTCGTGCTGCACGTGAGCGAGGTCGAGCAGGTCCTCGGGAAGTAGCGGCCCGGCGGCGCCCCGGCCGGCGCTCGCGCGCGCTACCCGCCCGGCGGCCGCGCCCGCAGCCAGTCCACGAAGCGGATGCTCCCGAGCGTCCGCGCGCCGTGTGGCGTGTTCCACGCGGCCCGATAGCCCTCGAGCACCGCGCGCGCCCAGGGCTCCGCGGCCAGGAAAGCCTCCGCGCCGATCGCGTCGAGCGGCACCGCGACGGTGGTCGCGCGGCGGCCCGTGGCCGAGCCCCACGCCTCGGCGGCGGCGCCGAGCGTCAACACCTCGGGGCCCGCGATCTCCGGCGCGACGCCCAGCGGCGGCCCGAGCGCGATCTCGGCCAGGCGTGCCGCGGCCTCGCCCTCGTCCACGGGCTGGAAGCGCAGAGCAGGCGCTGCGCAGCCGGCACGTCCTCCTCGCCCTTGGCGCTCGCGAGGTGCAGCACGGCGTCCACGTCCCGCACCGCGGCGTCGAGCGGATCCGAGCGCAGGTCGGCGACGCACCACTCGCGCTGCGGCGGTGCGTCCGCGGGCCGCTCGCGCCGCGTCAGCAAGCGCACCGTCGAGGCTCCGCCCCGCTCGAGCGCGGCGACCGCCTGGCGGCCGAGGGTGCCGGTCCCACCGGTGACGAGGACGCGGGTCATGGCGGGTTCGCTCGGTGCATCATCGCCTGGACGGCGCGCCTCGCTTCCAGGTCGATGCCGTGATCGGCCGGCCTGTCGGGGCCCCCCTCGTTCGCCCGTCCCCGGGTGCGGCGGAATACGACATGTACCCACGTGTGTATCTTGGTCCTCGAACGCCGATTGCATGGACCGCGACCCCGGACACACGCACGAGGAGGCAGCGCACGCGCTCGAGCTGCTCGAGTTCGGCGACGCCTTCTTCGAGCTGGACGCGCAGTGGCGCATCGTCCGCGTGAACCGGCGGCAGGAGGAGCTCTCCCGCAAGCCGAGGAGCGAGACCGTCGGCCGCACGCTCGCGGAGGTCTGGCCGGAGCTCGCGGGGCCGGAGTCGCGGTACCGGCGGGAGTACGACCGCTGCATGCGGGAGCGGGTGCCGGTGCAGTTCCAGGCGTACTACGCGCCGCTCGATCTCTGGACGGGCGTCACCGCGTACCCGGTCAGCGCGGGCGGCATCGCGGTCTTCTTCCGCGACATCACGCGGATCAAGCGCGCGGAGCAGGAGCAGACGCGCCTGGCCGCGATCGTCGAGAGCACCGACGACGCCATCGTCGCCAAGGACCTGGACGGCGTCATCCTCACCTGGAACCGGGCGGCGGAGCGCCTTTTCGGATACGCGGCGGACGAGGTCGTCGGCCGCTCCGTCACGCTCCTGATCCCGCCGGACCGGCGCCACGAGGAGGCCGAGATCCTGGCGGAGCTGCGCGCCGGCCGCCGGGTCGAGCACTTCGAGACGCAGCGAGTCCGGAAGGACGGAACGCGCCTCGACGTCTCGGTGACGGTCTCGCCGGTCCGCGACGAGGAGGGCCGCCTCGTCGGCGCGTCGAAGATCGTGCGCGACATCTCGGAGCAGAAGCGCTCGGAGGCGGTCCTCGCCGCCGCGCTGGGCCGGGCGCAGGAGGAGCGCCGGCGGCTCGCGGCGGTGCTCGAGGCCTTGCCGGCGGGCGTCGTGATCACCGACGCGGAGGGCGGCTTCACCGAGGTGAACGCCGAGTTCAAGCGCATCTGGGGCACGCCGCCCAACCCGCAGCGCATGTCGGAGTACGCGGCGTGGCGCGGCTGGTGGCCCGACGGGCGGCCCGTCGAGACCCGCGAGTGGGCGCTGTCCCGCGCGCTCTCGACCGGCGACGTCATCGTCCCCGGCGACATCGTGGACATCGAGAAGTTCGACGGCTCCGGGAGGGCGACCATCATCAACGCGGCGGCCCCGATCCGGAACGCCGAGGGCACCATCGTCGGCGCCGTCCTCGCCGAGGTGGACGTGACCGAGCAGCGGCGCGTGGAGGACGCGCTCCGCCGCGCCGAGGAGGCGGCGCGCGCCAGCGAGGCGCGGTTCCGCTCCGTCTTCGAGCAGGCGGCCGTCGGCATGGGCCGGGTCCGGTTCGACGACGGCCGGTGGATCGACGTGAACGACGCCTTCTGCCGGATGCTGGGCCGCTCCCGGGAGGACATGCTCTCGACGCCCTGGCCCGCGATGACGCACCCGGAGGACCTCGAGCTCGACCTCGGGCCGTTCCGCCGGATGTCTGCAGGCGAGCTCGACTCGTACACGATCGAGAAGCGCTTCCTCCACGCCGACGGTCACGAGGTCTGGGCGAAGCTGACGCTCTCCCTCGTGCGCGATGCGCGGGGCAGGCCCGACTACGAGATCGCCATCATCGAGGACATCGGCGACCGGAAGCGGGCGGAGACGGCGCTCCGGGAGCACGAGGAGCGCCTCCGCGCGGTGATGGAGCACATGGCCGAGGGGCTCGTCATCTTCGACCCGAGCGGCAACATCACCTACCAGAACCCGGCCTCGGTCTCGATCCACGACCGGCGCCTGGCGGGGGAGCGGCGCAGGCTCGACCAGCTGGTCCTGAACTGGCGCGTGCGGCGATATCCGGAGGGCATCGAGGTCCCGCCTCGGGACTGGGCGATCCCTCGCGTGCTGCGCGGCGAGCGCGTCCAGAACGAGCGCTTCTTCGTGGACTGCGTGGAGGATCCGGGGCGCAGCTTCGTCGGCATCTACAGCGGGTCGCCGGTCCACGACGCCGGGGGCAAGCTCGCGTACGGCTTCCTCACCATCGAGGAGATCACCGAGCAGGCCCGGGCGGAGAGCGCCCTGCGCGACGCGAACGAGAAGCTGCGGGAGGTGGACCGGCGCAAGGACGAGTTCCTGGGGATGCTCTCGCACGAGCTCCGGAACCCGCTCGCGCCCATCCGCAACTCGCTCTACATCCTCGATCACGCCGAGCCGGCCGGGCAGCAGGCCCGCCGCGCGAAGGACATCGTGGCGCGGCAGGTGGAGCACCTGACGCGCCTCGTGGACGACCTCCTCGACGTCACCCGGATCGCCCGCGGGAAGATCGAGCTGCGCCGCGAGGACCTCGACGTGGTCGGCCTGGCGCGGCGCGTGGCGGAGGATCACCGGTCCCTCATGCAGGGCCGCGGGGTGGAGCTCACGATCGACCTCCTCCCGGGGGCGCTCACCGTGAACGGCGACCCCGCGCGGCTCACGCAGGTCCTGGGGAACCTCCTCAACAACGCGGCGAAGTTCACCCCTCCGGGCGGGCGCGTCACCCTGAGCGTCAGGGCCGAGGGCGATCGCGCGGCGCTTCGCGTCCGCGACACCGGGCCGGGCATCGCGCCCGACGTCCTCCCGACGATCTTCGAGCCGTTCTTCCAGGCGAAGCAGACGCTGGCCCGGAGCGAGGGTGGGCTCGGGCTCGGGCTCGCGCTGGTGAAGGGTCTCGTCGCGTTGCACGGCGGCGAGGTGCACGCGTACAGCGCGGGGCAGGGGCAGGGCACGGAGTTCGTCGTCACCGTCCCGCTCGCGGGGCGGGGCCTGCCGGCGCCCGGAGAGGAACGCGCCGCCGCGGGCGCCGCGGCCGCGCAGGTGCACCGGGTCCTGGTGATCGACGACAACCGCGACGCGGCCGACACGGTCGCGGAGCTCCTCGCCATGCTCGGGCACCAGGTCGAGGTCGCCTACGACGCGTTCGACGCGCTCGCGAAGGTGCGCGAGCGGGTTCCGGACGTCGTGCTCTGCGACATCGGCCTGCCCGGGATGGACGGCTACGAGTTCGCGCGCCAGTTCCGCGCGCTGACCGCCGGCCGTCACGTCCGCCTCGTGGCGTTGAGCGGCTACGCCCAGCCGGAGGACATCGCGCGCGCGACCGAGGCCGGCTTCGACGCGCACATCGCGAAGCCCCCCGACCCGGCGCACCTCGAGCGGCTGGTCTCCTAGCGTCCGCGCGCCGAGCGCGGCCGGCTGCGCCCTGCCCGCGGCATCGGCCCGCGCCTGCCCGTCACGGCGTCGCCTCCCGCAGGCCGGCGGTCGGCCTGGCGAGCCGGAGCAGGCCCACGACGAGCGTCGCCACGATGGCGACGTGGAACGCCAGGTCGGGCGCGGTGCGCGGGCCGACGCCGATCGCGATGGTGAACAGGCCCACCGCCGTGCCGAGCAGCGCGAACGCCTGCGCGCCGATCGCCGCGCGCCGGCTCCAGCGCGGCCGCGCCGCCGCCGCGAGCAGCGCCAGCCCGAGCACGACGCCGATCACCGTCTCGGCCGTCGCCGCCCTGGCGTGCTCGTGGCCGCGCCAGAGCACGCCCGCGTGCACGCCCGCCGCCCCGAGGAACGCGACCGTCTCCACCGCCAGGAACCACCGGGCCACGCGCGCCATCGCGTCCTCCTCGTCCGCGCCTCGTTCGCGGACGAGGGGAGGGTGGGCACGGGTCAGCGCCGGTTCAACGGGTGAAACACTTCGACACATCCGCCGAGCGGCGGGGTTCACGCTGCGCCGTCGGGGGTCAGACTCGAACCAGGATCTTCCCCAGCGCTGCGCCCGCGGCGTAGCAGGCGAAGGCGGCGAGCGCCTCGGCGAAGGGGAACACCTGGGCGATCACGGGGCGGATGCGATGCGCGGCCACCGCGCGCGTCATGGCCGCGAGCTGGGCCGTGCTCCCGGCGGCGATGCACCGGAGCGTGGCGGCGGCCATCCAGAGTGGAGTCAGGTCTGGCGGGGACGCGGCGCGGGCGAGCGCCCCTACCCACGCGATCTCGCCGCCCAGCGCCACCGCGCGGGCCGAGCGCTCCAGCGTGCCGGGCCCGCCCACCTCGACGATGTGGTCCGCGCCGGCATCGCCCGTGCGCCGCCGCACCTCGGCGGCCCAGTCCGGGGTGGCCTCGCGGTCGATCACCTCGTCGGCTCCCAGCGCGCTCAGCCGAGCCGCGCGAGCGGCGCCCGAGGTGGTGACCAGGGTTCGTGCGCCAGCGGAGCGGGCGAGCTGGAGGGCGAGGAGCGAGACGCCCCCCGATCCCAGCGTGAGCACCGTCTCGCCGGCGGAGAGCGGCCGTCCACCGGTGAGCGCGTTCCACGCGGTGGCGCCGGCGCAGGGGAGCGCCGCCGCCTCCTCGAACGAGAGATGGGGCGGGATCCGGACCAGGGCCTCCGCGGGGAGGACGGCGTACTCGGTGAGCATGCCGTCGAGCGATCCGCCGAGCTGCGCCGCCGTCTCCCGCCGGAAGGGCCCATCCCGCCAGCGCGGGAAGATCGAGGCGATCACCCTTTCGCCGACGGCGGCTCCGGTGACCCCAGGGCCGATCTCCACCACCTCGCCGGCACCGTCCGAGGCGGCGACGACCCCCGGTTTCACCGGCAGCGGATAGCGCCCCTGGAACAGGATGCTCAGCTCGCGGGCGTTGATCGAGGCCGCCCGCACGCGCACCACGACCTCGCCCGGGCCAGGCCGCGGTTCCGCGTGCTCCTCCAGCCGGAGCCCGGAGAGCCCGGCCCCCATGTCCAGGTGCCAGCTCCTCACGGCGTGCTCCTCCTCCGCCGCAGCAGCGCGGCCGTGCGGTCGTCCGCGGGCAGGAAGGCCTCGAGCTGCAGCTCGGCCAGCGTCACGTCCACCGCGGTCGCGAACGAGGTCAGGGTGGTGATCAGGCGCAGCTCGCCCTCCGGCACGCGCAGCTGGAGCGGCACGGCGAACCCCAGGTGCCCGGGGCCGGGGCGGGCCGCGGGCAGGTACCCCTCCAGCTCGGCCAGGAGCGCGTCGAGGTGCGGGTCCGGGCTCCGCAGGCTCCGGGCCCGGACCGCCTCGACCACGTGGCGCCCCCAGTCCGGCAGGTTGGCCACCCGGCGCGCCATGCCCTCCGGGTGAAGGGCGAGGCGAAGCGCGTTCACGGGCGGCGTCACGAGCCGCGGGGCTGCGCCCTCCGCGAGCACGTCGAACGCGGCGTTGGCGGCGACCAGCTCGCCGGTGGGCCGCACCACGATCGCCGGCGAGGGAAGATGCCCGTCCAGCACGCGCCGCAGCGCGGCCAGCGTCGCTCGCAGCTCGGGACCGTCCAGGCGCGACTCCGGGAACGCCGGCGCGTACCCCGCCGCGAGCAGGAGCGCGTTGCGCTCGCGCAAGGTGAGCCCCAGCGTCTCGGCCAGCCGGATCACCATCTCGCGGCCAGGGTGAGAGCGGCCCTGCTCGATGAACGAGAGGTGGCGCTGCGTCGTGCCGGCGCGGAGCGCCAGCTCGAGCTGGGACAGACTCCGAACTCTTCGCCAGCGGCGCAGGGCGCCGGGGAAGGACGTCGCCGTGGCAGGGAGCGCGATGGGCACCGCCGACACCTAACCTCGATCGCGCGCCGGTTCGATTCCCGCCGAGGTATCGTGAAGTCGCCGGGGGGTGCCAGCGCACGCGCTGGGCGGGCGCGAGCAGGTCATCGTGTTCGTCCCCGTCGGTCACGCGGCGCCCTGTGCGCCTGGACGGGCGGGTGAGCCCGCGCGCGCCCCCTCGGGATGACGTCGATGGTGACGCGCGGGTCGTCCTTCGCCGCGAGGTTCTGCTCCGCCCGGACGAGCGCCCTCGGCTCCGCGCGCGTGAGCCACAGGTGCGCGTCGGGCGCCTTCGCGAACACGGAGAGCGGGAACGGCAGCCTCGGGTGGAGCGTGTAGCGGACGCAGGGGATGGTCCGTCCTGCCGCCTCGACCGGCGCGCCGCCGTCGTTCCGGATCTCGAGCGTCACGGTGCGCGGCTTCGGCGTGAAGGCGACGAAGGTGATGCGGGCGGATGCCCTCTCGGCGATCGCGAGCTGGCTCGCGGCGAGCGCGACCCCGTAGCCGGCGAACGCGCGGCCGCGCGGCACCTCCACGGCCTCGTCCTCGCGCGCGACGCCGTGCTTCCCGCGCACGGCGGAGCGGGCGCGGCCGGCCGCGAAGTCCACCTCGAACCGCCGCCGCTCACCCTCCTGGTCGGTCTCCACCCACGCGAAGCGCTCCTGGGCGAGCTCCGGGGAGAGCGAGAACTCCGCCGTCTCCTCGGCGACGCGATCGCCGGGGAACACCCAGCGCGCGCGCACGAAGAGCTTCTCGCCGCGCCGTTCCTGCACCAGCTCGCCGTCGGCGACGACCGCGCCGGAGGCGTCGCTCATCGACGGGAAGCCGTGCAGCGCGCCGGGCGGCGAGCGCACCTCGACCGCCCCGGCGGGCGGTGCGAGCAGCGCGAGGGCGAGCGCGAGGGCGAGGCGCAATCAGGCGAAGAGTGGCCACTCCGGGACGGCGCGGCTCGGACGCGTCAGCGCCGAGCCGCGCGGCCCACGCCCCAGTCATTCACTGGGTCGTGGCGAGGACGGGGGGCCCGACACGCGACGGCTCGCCGGCGAGGGCGTTGTTGGCTTCGTTTCCCTCCTTCACCCGGCTGTATCGATCGGCGATCACGCCGAGGTACACCGTGCCGGCGCTGCCGGTGGGCAGCGTCACGGTCCTGGCGATCGTGGTCGAAGTCCGGGCTGCGAGCCCGGCGATGGTCCAGTTCGCGAGGTTGCGATCCGACGTGGTGATGTTCGGGTCGGTGGACAGGAAGAGCCCGACGGCGAAGCTACCGGCCACGCCTGGCCCGGAGTTCGCGACCGTCACCGTGATCGAGAGCGGCGCGCCCGGCTGGATCGAGGCCGGCGCGGCGAATGCGGCCACGTAGAGGTCCGCCCCGCCGACGGTCACCGGGTTGCCGGCGCACGCGTTGTTGGTCTCGATCCGTTCCCGAATCCCGTTCTGGTAGTCGGCGATGGCGCCGATCCGGTAGCTCCCGGGTGCGAGCGCGATGGGTACCGTGACGACCGTATCGGCGGTGGTCGAGGCACCGGCCGCGAGCCAACCGACGAAGCGACCGCCCAGGTACACGTCCGCGCTCGTGATCACCGCGTCCGGCGAGAGGTAGTACGCCACGTAGAAGCCGCTCGTACCGCCGCCGCTCGCGGTGACCGTGTCGTGAACCGTCAGCGACGTCCCGGTGGCCGCCGCTGCGGGCGCGCTCACCTCCACCACGACGAGGTCCGGACCCAGGAGCTCGATGGGGCCGCTGCTGCGCGCGTTGTTGGATCCGTCCGGCTCTCGGGCACCATCACCGCCTGCGCACAGCTCAGCCTCCCACTCGTCCTCCCAGCAGACGAGGAAGTCGTCCGCCACGATCCCGAGATAGTAGGTCCCCTGGGGAAGACCGGTCGGGAGCGTGATGGCAGTGGACGCGCTGCTCGAGGCACCGGGCGCGAGGTCGCTCGAGTGCCGCCATCCGACGAACGTGTCAGACGTCGTGATGGTCGGGTCAGGGGAGAGATAGAACGCGACGTCGAACTCGGGTGCAGCCCCGCCGCTGGCAGCGGCGGCGACCGTGTCCTGGATCACGAGGCTCGCGCCCGCGAACGCGGACGACGGTGCGGTGACATCCACCGCGATGAGATCAGGACCGACGATCCGGACCGTTCCTCCGGTCGTGGCATTGTTCGTCTCGTCGGTCTCGAGCACCTCGGCACGCGCGTCCGCGATCGCACCGAGATGGTACGTGCCGCCCGAGGTGGTCGATGGGATCGTCACCGTGGTGGTGCCCGTGGACGACCCGCCGGCCGCGAGCCCCGGCACCCGACGTTCTCCGAGCAGCAGGTCCGTGGGGTCGATGACCTCGTCCGCCGAGAGGTAGAGCCGGACCGTGAACGCGGTCGAGGCTCCGCCGGCCCCCGCCGTCACCGTGTCATGGACGACCGCGGTGTCGCCCGTGAGGACGTTCGCGGGACCGACCACGGACACCATCACGAGGTCGGGCCCAAGGACCGTGAGCGCCGGCCCGAGCAGGCTGTTGTTCCCCTCGCTCGACTCGGCGATGTCGTTCGAGACGTCGAGGATCAGTCCCATGCGATACGTGGCGGCAGCCACGTCGGCGGGCAGCGTGATGCGCGTCGTCGTGCTCGAGGTCGCGCCGCCGTCCAGGACGCCCAGGCCGTAGGAGGCGATCTTGCGATCGGCCGTCGTGATCAGGTCGTCCCTGGACAGGTAGACGTCCGCGACGGCGCCGATTGCCGCGCCCAACCCGACGTTCGAGACGGCCGTCGCCACGTCGAAGCTGACCCCGGTGCCGACGCTGGGCGGGGCCGCGATGCCGATGGCGACGAGGTCGGGCGCCCCGAGCGTGAACGAGGTCGTCGAGATCGCATCGTTGTTTCCTTCGTCCTCCTCCCAGAAGACGTCGGTCATGTCCGCGGCCGCCCCGAGGTACCAGCGCCGGTTCAGCAGCGCCGGACTGGACGCCTGCACCGACTCCGAGAACGTGTGGCACGTCCCGGCGGCGAAGCCTGTCCACTGCTTGGTCTGCCAGTGGAGGAACACGACCTCGGGGCCCGGGACGTCCGCCTCCCACAGGAACCAGCCGATGTGGAAGTAGTCGAGCGCCGGGTCGGTGTCGCCGGGGCCGACGTTGCAGATTTCGGCCGTCATCGTGAACGGCGTCCCGATGCCCGCCTGAGCCGGCCCCGTGACGCTCGTCACGACCAGGTCCGGCAGCGAGAACCGCGTCACGGTGATGTCACTGCTGCGGGACTGCCCGAGCCCGTCGGTCGCCGTGACCGAGAAGGTGTTCGGGCCGAGCGCGAGCGGGACCATCAGCTCGAAGTACCCGTCCGTTGCGCGCGGTGCGACGGACCGAGCGTTCACGCTCAGGGACGCGATCCCGGACGGATCACGCGCGGTGCCGAACAGGACGGTGTCCACGGAGGCGGTCTCGGCCCCGCGCGAAGACTGCACATCCAGCACGGGTGGGAGCAGCGACGTGGTGAAGGAGTGGGGCGCGCCGCTGGCGCCGTCGGCCGCCTCGTTTCCTGCCTCGTCGGCCGCGACGGCGGTGAAGGCGTATCGCGTGGCCTCCGCGAGCCCGGCGAGCTTCACCGCGTGATGGATCTCGAGCAGCGGGTTCGACTGGACCGCGCCCAGCGCTGCCGTCGTTCCGTAGCGAACGCTCGCGCGCGCCGGCTCGCTCGTGCTCCAGCGGATGATGGCCCCGTCCTGCTCGACGGGCCCGACGGTCACGGCGGAGATGGAAGGTGGAACGAGATCCCCTGCGGCCGTCACGGTCACCGTGGTGGGGACACCCGTCCCATCGTCCGCGTCCTGGTACGTGGCGACGATGGCGCAGCCGTCGGAGACCGCCAGGACCCCGTCGCCGGGCTCGCCGGGAGCGGGTCCGGTGGGCAAGGCGCCGAGAAAGATGCCGGAATGCACGCCGACCTCGACGAGGCGAACGGACTCCCCCGCGGCTTCCGACTCGCTCTTCACCAGCACGAGCGCCTCATCCGCTGCGGACGGATCCGCGTCCAGGTCGAGGTCCGTGACCTTGACCTCCAGCGTCGTCGCAGCGTTGTAGCGCGTGCGGTCCAGGCTGAGCTGGCCCGCGGAGCTCACGCCTCCGGCGCCCGTGATCACCAGCGCGAACGGCTGTGGCCCGACGGGCACGTTGTACCCGGTCACCCGTACCGTGTAGGTGCCCACGGTCGGCGCGGCCAGGAGCACCTGCTCCTCCACGTTCAGCCGGTCCGGTGCCCCTCCCGCGACGGATTCGCCCAAGGCGAACACGTTGCCGAGGTAGGTGGTCGCTCCCCCCGGAACGGTCACCGCGAGATCCAGATCGTTCACGAGGCTCCGGTCAGCGAGCTGCGAGCCGGGTGCATCGGTCCAGACCAGGGTCAGCTTCAGGGGCTGCGCGCCGGTCGAGAAGACCTGCCTCGTGAAGGAGCCGCCGGTCTCGAGCCCGGCCGCGACCTCCACCACGTCCAGGTACGCTGCGTCCGCAGCGAACCGGAGCGCGTTCGAGAGGTTGATCCGCCCCCAGCCCTGGCCCGTGGACGGGATCGGGCCGTTCCCGTTCTCCCCGGCGACGTTCTGGGCGCTGTTCACGAGCGTCGCCTTCACGAGCGCGGCGGACGGCGAGCGCGCATCGGCGGGGCTCCCGAGGCCGGACGGCCAGAAGCCGCCCTCGAAGTACTGGCGCACGAGCGCGGCGGCGCCCGCGGCCGCCGGCGTGGCCATGGACGTTCCGCTGAACGCGACGGTGCTGCAGTTGTTCGAAGCAGGCGTGCCGTCCGAATCGGCCGAGACGATCCCCACCCCGGGCGCCGTGAGCGTCGGCTTCGTGCGGCCGTCGGCGGCCGGGCCGTGGCTGCTGAACGACGCCACGTCCTCGGCGGCGAGGCCGTTCCCCGTCGCACCCACGCTGACCACGTTCTTCGCCGTCGCGGGCGCTCCCACCGAGCCCACGTCGGGCCCCGCGTTGCCGTTCGCGAACAGCACGAGAAAGTCCGGGTGCTCCCACATGAACCGGTCGGCGCTCCGCGCGAGCGCGTCGTACGCGTTCGAGCTGGACCCCCAGCTGTTCGTGTGGATGCGCGCGCCGAGGGCGTACGGCGTCGTGAAGATCTCAGCGAGATCCGCCGGAGGCGAGAACCAGTTGTTCTCTCCGAGGAACAGGTCGGTGACCACGACTCGGGCCCCGGGCGCCATGCCGTTCGCTGCTGCGCCGCCGGTGATGGGGGTCTGGTCCCCCGCCACGGTGCCGGCCACGTGCGTGCCGTGGCCGAGATTGCCGTCGTAGTCATCGCCGCCGACCGTCAGGTATGCGGCCACCTTGCGGTGCATCGGTCCTGCCGCCGCGCCGATCGGATCGCGGAACCAGCACGCGTCGTGGTCGAGGCCCGTGTCGCCGATCGCGACGATCTGGCCGCGGCCGTCGAGGCCGCGGTCGGAGATGGAGGTGTCGCTCGGTCCGTACGTCTGGATGGTCCAGCGAGACGTATCGTTCAGGACATATGCAGGCAGGGCCGGCTCGACCCAGAGGACCTCCTCGAGGTGGGCCAGGCTGGCGATGTCTGCGTCCAGGATCTCGATGGAAGCCGCATCCCGCGCAACGTGCAGCATCTTGCCCTTTCGCTCGCGTACGAGCGAAACCAGGGGGGCGAGGCCATCGTGATCGTCCACGCGGACGAGGAGCCTCACGCTCCTGCCCGGCTCGAGCTCGATCGCGCCCGACGTGTCGGCGAGCTGCCGCGCCATCTTGTAGACCGGCTTCAGCTTGACGGCGCCGCGCACGAACGGGAGCATCGCGACCTTCGCTCGGGTCGCCTCGTCCATCGAGGCCACGAACGCGAACTCGGGCAGGTAGTCGCCGAGGCGCGCGCCGGCCGCCGCGAGCTCCGCCTTGTGCGTCTCGCGCACGGGACCGGAGAGCTGGACGATCCACTTCGCGCGGCCCGCACCCGGGGTCGGGCGGGGCGAGCCGGCGCTGGCGCGCGTCACCGGTCCCACGCTGACCGCCGACTGGGCGGTGATCCGGGCACCGGCCTGCGCGTCGCGTCCCGGAGACACCGCGGGCTCCAGCTCCGCAGGCACCGCCGGCTCCCGGCCGCCGGCGACGTCGATGAGGTACCCGTTCACCATCACGAGCGGCGCCGCCGGCTGGCGCGTCGCTTCATTTCGTTCAGTGGAGGGCGCACAGAAGAGGACAGCACCTGCGAGCGCGAGGACGCAACCCGGCGATCTCATGACCGGCCTCCCAGAGCGACGGTCGCAGCATCGAAGCCTCTGGGAGAGATGCTGCGCCTCGCGTCGAGCCCCGGCGAAGGCGAATCGCCGCCCTCCTCCGGGATTCACGCTCCCCGGTGGCGGCGAACGTAGCGCCCTGGTCCCCTTGGAAGTGAGAGCGATCTCCCCCGCGCTCGTGATTGACGGAGAGTGCGTCTAATCCGCCGGCTGCGGACGCCAGACCGGTTCGGCACGGGGTGGGCGGACTGCCGGGCACCGATATCGCGGCGGCGCGGTGTGCTGCCGTGCTGTTGGAACTCGCTCGGCGACGCGCACTCGCTGCGCGGATCCCACCGTGTCTTCCGGAGCCGTTTCGAGAGCTTGTGTGCTGACGACGCGCGTCACGAGCAATTCACGGACCGTGATGCTCGTGCCGGCCCGTCGCTGTCCGATCCGACTCCGGGCGCCGCTCGTGATCCGGGAGCGGCCGGCGGAGGCGGATCGGGATCCGCCAGTGAGGGTGCGCCACGGGAACGCGCGCCGGCGCGGCCGAAACGCCTTGTGCCTCGCGCGTTCGTACCGTACCCGCGGGTCCTTCAGGGCCGGAAGGGGGAGGCGCGTCGTGCGTGTTCCGCCCCTCCTCCCGCGCCCCCCGGCGGCGGCCTCACGCCCGTTCGCCTCGAACCGCCCGCGTGGCGAAGCACACCGGGAGCGGCCGTCGCAAACCCCGGCGCGAGCGTTCACCCGGGCGCGCGCGGCCCCGGAGTGCGAGGTCACGCCAGCGCCGACGGGGGCGAGGGCCACCTCACTGCTTCTTCGAGCTGCGGAGGTACCGGTAGAACTCGGAGTCGGTGCCGAGGAAGAGCGAGGTGGAGCCGTCCATCGTGCGCGGGTACGCCTCGAGCGTCCGGAGGAACTGGAAGAACTCGGGGTCGCGGCCGAACGCCGCCGCGTAGATGCGGGTCGCCTCCGCGTCGGCCTTGCCGGAGACCTCCTGGGCCTTCCGGTACGCCTCGGAGCGGATCGCCTTCAGATCGCGCTCGCGCTGGCCCCGGATCTCGGCCGCCCGGCCCATGCCCTCCGAGCGCGAGCGCTCGGCGATGCGGCGCCGCTCGGAGATCATCCGGTCGAACACCTTCACCTGCACCTCGTTCACGTAGTTGATCCGGCGGATCTGCACGTCCACCAGCTCGACGCCGAACTCCTTCACCACCTCGGCGGCGCGGTCGCGGATCTGGCGGGTGAGCCGGTCGCGCCCGACCTTCACGTCCTCGAGCGCCTCGGCGCCGCCGAGCTCGGCGGAGTACTCGTCGTCCTCGAACGAGCGATCGGTGGTGCGCACGGCCTCGATCAGCGCGAAGGAGGCGATGGCGTTGCGCGTCTCGCCGTCGATGATGTCGTCGAGCCGCGACTGCGCGTTGCGCTCGTCCCGGAGCCGCTGGAAGAAGCGCAGCGGGTCCACGATGCGCCACCGGCCGAACGTGTCCACCCAGATGTACTTCTTGTCCTTGGTCGGGATCTGGTTCGGATCTCCCCGCCAGTCCAGCCACCGCTTGTCGAACCGGTTCACGGTGTCGGCGAACGGGAGCTTGAAGTGCAGGCCGGGCTCGCTGATGGGCTCGCCGCGCGGCTCGCCGAAGCGCGTGATGACCGCCTGCTCGTTCTCGCCGAGGGTGTACGCGCTCGCGCTCGCGACGAGGACGCAGAGGAGCGCGAGGACGGCCACCGCGACGGGCGTTCGGCTCATGGCTGCTCCTTCGCCTTCGCGGCGGCGCCCGCCGCGGGCGGCGCGCCGGCGCCGTCCATCCACAGCATGGGCGTGACGCCCTTGTGCGACTCGTCCACCACCACCTTCTGCCGCGTGCGCTGGAGGACCTCCGCGAGCGTCTCGAGGTACATCCGCCGGCGCGTCACGTCGGGCGCCTTGCGGTACTCCTCGTGGATGCGGACGAAGCGGTCGGCCTCGCCCCTCGCGCGGTTCACGCGCTCGATCGCGTAGCCCTCGGCGGCGCGCAGCGTCTCCTCCGCCTCGCCGCGCGCGCGCGGGATCTCGCGGTTCAGCTCGGCGTACGCCTCGTTGATGGCGCGCTCCTTCTCCTGGAACGCCTGGTTCACCTCGTTGAACGACGGCTTCACCGGATCCGGCGGGTTCACGTCCTGCAGCACCACCTGCTGGATGTCCACGCCGGTCTCGTAGCGATCCGCCAGCCCCTGCAGCAGGGCCTTCGCCTCGCTCGCGACGCGCTGGCGGCCGGTGGTGAGCACCTCGTTCACCGAGTGGTCGCCGACCACCGCGCGCATCGACGCCTCGGAGATGTCCCGCAGCATCGCCTCGACGTTCTTCACCTTGAACAGGTACTGGTAGGGATCCTTGATCTTGTACTGGACGATCCACTCCACCACCGCGACGTTGAGGTCGCCGGTCAGCATGAGCGACTCGCGCGCCAGATCGGGCTTGTCCGGCTGGTAGGTGGTCGGTCCGTCCACGTGCTCGGTGCGGAAGCCGAACTCGGCCTTGAGCTGGCGCTGGACCGGGACCTTCGTGATGCGGTCGATGCCGAACGGGATGCGGAAGTGCGGCCCGGGCTCGACGGTCCCGATGAAGCGGCCGAGGCGGAGGATGACGCCGACCTCGTCCGGCTCTATCTGGACGTAGGACGTCGTCACGCCGACGAGCACGACGAGCGCCGCGACCACGAGCGGCAGCCGCCCGTCGAGCCCGCTCCATGCCCGGCGCCAGAAGTCACCCGGCTTCGGCTTCGGCGGTCCACCCACGACGTGAGGGGTCGATTCCATCCATCTGGCTTGGCCCGATTCCCGCCAAAATGCAAGGCGCGACGGCGCACGTTCCGTGAGGCGGGGGAGGCCGCCGGAGTTCACGGTGGGCGAGCCTCCCCGGGCCTCCCCTGCAGCCTCGGCTAGGCCGCCCGCCCTGCGTCCTCGTCGTCGCGCGCCCCCGCGTCGGCCGCGGCCGCGGTCGCCGGCGAGCCCCAGGCGATGGGGCGGCGGAACAGCCAGCTCAGCATCCCCGAGATGCGCCAGAACGCGGTGAGCTGGCGCAGGCCGAGGTTCTCGACCAGGACCGCGCCGATGAGCACCGCGAGCTGCTTCGGGCGCTGGTACACGTGGAAGGACTTCTCCTCGAGGAGCAGCGCGTTCGCGGAGAGCAGCGTCGCGACGCCGAGCGCGGCGGCGAAGAACGCGGCGAACGAGCTCCAGGAGATGACGCCGAGCGCCCAGGCCGCGCCGATCACCACGTACCCGGCCACCTCGACGACGGGGCCGAACGCCTCGAAGAAGAGCAGGTTCGGCACGGTGAGCCAGGCGGCGGCGCCGCCGCGGCGGTGGAACAGGAGCTGCCGGTTGCCGGCGATGGCCTCGAGCAGCCCGCGGTGCCAGCGCACGCGCTGCCTGCGGAGCGCGGCGAGCGTGTCGGGGACCTCGGTCCAGCAGATGGGGTCGGGCACGAACGAGATGCGGTACGGGCGGCCGGACAGGCGGTAGAGGCGGTGCAGCCGCAGCACGAGCTCCATGTCCTCGCCGACCGTGTCGGTGCGGTAGCCGCCCGCCTCGATGACGGCGGTGCGGCGGAACATCCCGAACGCGCCGGAGACGTTGGGGAGCGCGTTCACCGGCGCCCAGCCGAGCCGCCCGAACAGGAACGCCCGCAGGTACTCGAGCACCTGTACGCGGGCGATCCAGCCGCGCGGCATCCCGATCTCCTCGACGAACCCGTCCACCACCCGGCAGCCGTTCAGGACGCGGATGGTGCCGCCGCAGGCGATGGTGGTCGGGTCCTCCAGGAACGGCCGGACCACCCGCGCGACGCTGTCGCGCTGCAGCACCGAGTCGCCGTCCACCGCGCAGAACAGCGGGTAGCGGGCGGCGTTGATGCCGGCGTTCATGGCGTCGGCCTTGCCGCCGTTCGACTTGTCGAGCACGCGCACGTTGCGGTGGCGCAGCGAGCGGTACACGCGCCGGACCGGCGTGGAGGGGACCGAGATGCGGTACGCCTCCGGGAAGGGGACCAGCTCGAACTCGCGGGACAGGACCTCGAGCGTCCGGTCGGTGGAGCCGTCGTTCACCACCACGATCTCGAGCTCGGGGTACTCGAGCTGGAGCAGGCACCGGATGGTGCCGGCGATGGTCTCCTCCTCGTTGAACGCCGGGACGATGATGCTCACCGGCGGCTCGAGCCGGGAGAAGAACCGCGGCAGGAGGAGCGAGGCGCGCGCGTCCGCGTCGCGCGCGATGACCCGCAGCGAGACGAGGTTGAGCGCGAGGTACGAGACCGTGAGCGCGATGAAGTAGGCGAGGAACGCCCACTGGACGACCTCGATGAGCCGGAGCAGCGTCACGGCCGCACCTCCGCGAGCGCTTGCCGCACGATGTCCCGCGCGAACCGGTCGCCGGAGGCCTCGGCGAGCGCGAGCACCTCCTGGGCGCTGCCGTACGGCCGGGCGGCGAGGGCCTGCGCGGCGCGGTAGCGAACCCACCACTCGGGATCGCGCAGGAGGGTGGCGAGCAGCTCGCGATCGGCCGGCTCGCCCACCCGTCCCAGCGCGGCGGCCGCCTGCACCCGGACCGACCACGAGGCGTGCCGTGCGGCGCGCCGGACGGGCTCGAGGAGCGCAGGGCTCCGCACCTGGCGCAGCGCCGCGGCGAGCACCTCGGGCTCGTCCGCGCGGTCGAGCAGCGCGGCCACGATGGGCTCGACCCTGCGCGCGTCCACGATGGACGCGAGCGGGAGCAGGCGCACCAGGGCGGGCGCGGGGAGCTCGCGCCAGAGCGCGGCGAAGCCCTCCGACACGCGGGGTGCGCTCGCCTCCCCGAGGACCGTCGCGAACAGCGGCACGGGCCAGTCGCCGCGCCGGGCCAGGCGCGGCAGCAGCTCGGCGGGCGCGCCCTCGGGGTCGATCCGCACCAGCGCGCGGGCGGCCGCGAGGGAGAGATAGGAGCGCGGATCGTCGAGCCAGCGCAGCACCTCGGCGCGGTCCTCGCCGCGGCCGAGGTAGCCGAGGGTGCGGAGCGCCAGCACGCGCCCGAGCGCGTCGTCGCGGCGCAGGCGGGCGCCGGCGAGCGCGCGCGCGCCGAGCGCCTCGCCGACGCGGGCCAGCCGCTCGAGCGGCTCGCCGCGGATGCCGTCGAGGAGCTGGACCCAGAGCAGCAGGAACGCGTCCTCGTCCTCGGGCGGGAGGTCGGGCAGGCGCGGGCTGCCGCCCGCGACCGCCTCGAACAGGATGGGCCGCCAGCGCGCGACGACGGCCTGCCGCCGCGCCTCCGCGCGCGCCAGCCGGCGGCGCATGCCGAGCACGCGCGCGACGAGCGCCGCGCTCACCAGGACGGTGAGCAGGCCGGTCGCCCACGCGGCCCGGACCACCGGCTCAAAAGCTCCGGCGAACGCCAAGGCGCCCTCCCACCCGCGTGTAGAGCTCCCCCTGCCGCTGCGCGGTCAGGTCCCAGGTGAGCGCCCACCGCGCCGAGAACGGGTGGACGCCGGTGACCGCGGCGCCGAGCACGTCCGTCCGGAGCACCTCGCCCGCGCCCAGCGACTCCAGCTCGCGCCCGGCGGCGACGGACACGCCCACCCGGGCGCGCTCGCCGTAGTAGAGGTCGAGCGCGAGCCGCCCGCTGCCGCTCCACGCTCCGTGCAACCCGGCGGCGGTGCCGGACGCGGCCGCGCGCCAGCGCCCGAAGTACCGCTCCAGGCCGAGCGTGGCCAGCGCGACGGTGCTCGCCCCCAGCTCGCCGTCGTAGCGGAGCAGGCGCCCGCCCAGCGAGGCGATCCAGCCGGCGCCGAGGCCGCGCTCCGCGCGCGCGCCCGCCGACCAGCGCGGGAGGAACTCCCAGGTCGGGCTGGCGGAGCCCTCGACGCCGAGCACGACCCCGGCCACCGCCGCCTGGGCCCAGAGCGCCCCCTCCACGTCGTCCTGGCGGAACCGCGAGGCCTCGCGCAGGCTGCCGCCGGCCGCGAGCGCGCGGTCGCGGTCGCCGGTCCAGGCGAGGTCGAGGGCGGAGGTGCGCCAGGCCGGGCGATCGCCGGAGAGCGCCTCGGCGCCCTGGCTCAGCTCGACGGTGGAGGCAGCGGGGACGGCGAGCGGGAGGAGCAGCGCGAGCGTCGCGAGCACGCGCCTCACGGCCGCTCCTTCGCGAGCCGCTTCAGCTCGGTGATCAGCGCGCCCGGGTCGAACGGCTTCTCGAGCCAGGCGTCCACCCGCGCCCCGGCGCCGCCGGCGGAGCGCGTCGCGCCGAGCAGCAGGATCGGCACCTCGCCCCAGCGCGGATCCGCGCGGAGCGCGGTGGCGACCGCGAGGCCGTTGCGGCAGGGGAGCAGCTGATCGAGCACCATGGCGCTCGGCGGCTCGCAGCGCGCCGCGTGCTCCAGCGCGGCCCGGCCGTCGCCCACGATCTCGGGCGCGAACCCCTCGCGCTCGAGCAGGAACGCCAGCAGCCCGGCGATGTTCTCGTCGTCCTCGACCACCGTGATCCGGCGGGGAGGGCGGTGTCCCGCGCGCGTGTCCACGGCGAGGACTCTGCCCGCAGCGCGACCGCCGGGGTATCGCGTGGTCGTGGGGTGCGATGTGGGTGAGTGCCCACATCGAGCAGGAATCGGAACCAGCGAATCCGGGCGCGTAACGTTCGAGTTCGACGCCAACTGTCAGCGCACTCTCGCCGCCTGAGGGCGACGAGTCTGGCCGCGCCGGTCTCGAACCCGGCACGGTCGGCGCGTTCGGATCGAGCCGATCTGCTGGCCACCGCGACTGCACGATTCGATGTCCGAGGGTTGATGCGTCCGGGTGTGGCTGGCGATCGCGACCCTTCCCGCGCCTGATCCTGTCCACTGTTGGTGTAGTATGGTGTCCGGCGGCCGTGCATGTTTACGCTGGGGGGCGTCATGCAGTGTTCCTGCTCTGTCATTGTGTCCGCGATCGCGGGGCTCTTCTTTAGTCTTCCCACGCTCGCAATCGACGTTGGGCCGGAGTTCATGATCCCGGGCGGCTCGCTCGGCTCACTCGGCGAGCCCGCAGCGAACTATCCCAGTCGCTTCTCGGCCGCGCTCTGCGGTGAGCGATACTTGCTCGCATGGGGGGGGAACGATGGCAGCGTGCGCGCTGCGTGGGTGACCCTCGGCGGCGAACTCTTGGACACCTCGCCACTTAAGCTAGCGGACAGGGGTGCCTCGCCTTCGATTGCGTCGAATGGCAGCAACTGCCTTGTAGTCTGGTACGCCCCCGAGACGCTCGGTGTCCTGGGTGTCCGCTTCGCGCTGGATGGCTCTTTGCTCGACGAGGTGCCACTGTCAATCGCCCCGGGGCACTTGAACAACAGCCCACCTCCGTACGACCGGCTGCAAGGGATCTTTCACTTGGATCCGCAGGTGACGAGCGACGGCCGCGACTACCTCGTCAGCTACCGCTTCTTCCAGGCGCAGAGTTGGGGATGGGTAGACACGGTGCGCGTCTCCGGAGGTGACGGACACGTTACCGAAGGTCTCGGCCGATTCGTTCCGATCGTGTTCGAGCCCACATATGGCCGGTGGGCGACCGCGTGGAACGGAAGCCGTTTCCTGCTGGTCGCGTCACAGGGTGGTGGATCGAGTGAGGATGAAGCGTGGCTGAGTGGCGCCGCGCCTGGGGCGTTGAGTCTCTTCGGCGTCGTCTGGTTCATGTGGGGGAGCCCGGTGTCCGTCGCATCAGGCGAGGGTAGCTTCCTAGTGGTGTTCAACGGCGGCGGGATGCGTCCCGATCCGCCTGTGCCAGGCGGGTTGAAGGTGGTGCGTATCTCGAGCGCGGACGTGGCGACCGGGATGCGCTATGGCAGCAACCTTCCAGGTGGCGCGGATAGCATTCCGCTCGATTCAGGGTGCCCCTGGTTCTGCGCGCCGCTCGAGAACGCCACGGCGTACGACGGCCGGCAGTTCGCGGCCGTTTGGTCGAGCGCCGCGGGTGACGTCTTCGGCGCAGTCCTGCCATTGGATGGCCGGCTCGCCCCTCCCGTGAAGGAGTTCCTCTTCGAGGGAAGTCTCAGCACCCTCGCGCTGGCCTCGAGCGGCAGGGGTTCGAGCATCCTGGTGTACACGGTGCCCTCCACTGCGGATCCCGAAACGAACGAGCTTCGCGGCCGCCTGCTACTCACCGACAACACGGCGCCGGTAATCACGGTGCCCGCGCCTATTGCAGCAACTGCGACAACTAGGGACGGTGCCATCGTCGATTTCTCCGCGAGCGCCCAGGACGACTATGCTGGTGCGCTCACGACGACGTGTCTTCCGTCATCCGGTTCCCGGTTCCCGCCTGGGACGACGCGAGTAAGTTGCATGGGGACGGACGTAGCCGGCAACGTGGGCATCGCGTCCTTCGACGTGACCGTGACGTTCGCATGGAGCGGCGTGCTCGCGCCGCTTAGCGCGGATGGCTCCGCGATCTTCAGGTCGGGCCGGATGCTGCCAGTGAAGTTCCGGCTGATCGCCGCGAGCGCCGGCATCACAGACGTGCCCGCCCGCCTGGTGCTCGAGAGTCTTCCGGACGCCGGCGTCAGGCCGACGGAGGGGTCCGCGACGACCGCCGCACGCATGCCCAGCGATGTGTTCAGGTACGACTCCGAGGCCCGGCAATATGTGGTCAACGCACCCGTTGGCGCGGGTACTTGGATTGCGCACATCCTCATGGACGACGGCGTCGAGCGCTCGGTGCAGTTCTCGGTTGTGAGGTAAGCGATCCTTCAGACGCATCGTCCCAAGGAGCGACCTTCGAAGGTTGCCGAAACCATGCACGCTTAGTGATCCCGGCGCCGGCGGCCCTGGTGAAGTCGCGCGGTCGGCGTGGGGCGAGCGGGCGCGTCAGGAACGTACCTCCCCACCGGCGCGCGCACCCCTGTCCGGATGGCCCGGGAGGCTGCACCTACACGGCCCCCAAGCGGTGTAGCCCCTCGGATTGTGAGGGTTTTTGCGACACCGTGGCCTGGACGCGCCGCGTCTTTCGTGTTTGAACCGTGTCCCGTGAAGTAGGGACGTTTGCCGGTCCGGACGTCCCGGAAGCCCCCGTCAGCCACGCTGCTCCAACGGCCCCGGAGAGACCGCTCATGAACAGATCCACCGCCAATGGCCTTCGCGCCCTCACTGCGCTCGGCCTCGCCGCCGCCCTCACCGCCTGCGGCGGCTCGGGTGCGGACGGCCCGGACGCCCAGCTGCCGGGCGTGACGGTCACCCCCGCTGCGGTCGAGGTCGCGCCGGGCGAGCCGGTCGGCTTCGCGGCGACCGTCACCGGCAGCGCCAACGTGGCGGTGACCTGGGCGGTGCAGGAGACGGGCGGTGGGACGATCGACGGCTCCGGAAACTACACGGCGCCGGCCTCCACCGGGACCTTCCACGTGGTCGCGACGAGCGCCGCGGATCCGAGCAAGAGCGGCAGCGCGACCGTGACCGTGGCGACGGCGCCGCCTCCGGGCGGAGGAGGCGGGGGGGCGGGCGTCATCTCGGCCGATCGCATCACCGACTGGCGGCCGGGCATCCTCGCCGACGACCAGCTCGGCCTGCCGCTCGGCGCGGACCGCCTCCCCCAGCGGACCACGGTGTGCGCCACGCTCTCGCCGGGCGCGAACATCCAGGCGGCGATCGACGCGTGTCCCGCGGGGCAGGTGGTCCAGCTCAACGCGGGCACGTTCACGGTCTCCGCCACCGTCACGCTGACGAAGGGCGTGGTGCTGCGCGGCGCCGGCTACCAGGGGGCGCCGGCGGGCACGACCATCGTGAAGACCGGCGGCGGCACCGCGATCGCGATCGGCACCGGTCGCGACTCGACCTGCTACGGCGGGACGGCGTACGGCCTGACCCGCGACGCCGCCAAGGGCTCGACCACGCTGTCGGTGGGGAGCGCGGCCGCGAACTTCGCGCCGGGCGACCTCGCGCTCGTGGACGTGGCGGACGACAGCACGGTGCACCAGGGTGACTGCAGCTACTACAAGCGCGTCAGCGGCCGCTCCGCGAGCCAGCGGGTCGAGGTGAAGGCCGTGGACGCCGCCGCCGGGACGCTCACGCTGACGACGCCGCTGCACTGGACGTTCCGCGCCACGAGCCCGTACGTGGCCCAGGTCACGCGCGCGCCGAGGACCACGGTGAAGTGGGCGGGCGTCGAGCACCTCCGCATCCAGGGCGGCACGAACACCGGGTACAACGGCCAGATGGCGGGCGGCATCGACATCTCCAACGCCGCCTACTGCTGGGTGAAGGACGTCCAGACCGACGGGACCGTCGGAGGCATGCACGTCGCGCTGACCGGCGCCTACCGCTGCGTGGTGCGCGACAGCTACCTGCACCACTCCGCGAACTACGGCTTCGGCGCCGACTGCTACGGGATCGTGCTGCGCTGCGGGACGGCCGACAACCTGGTCGAGAACAACATCGTCCGCTGGATGAACAAGCCCATCCTGTTCAACGCGTCCGGCGGCGGGAACGTCATCGGCTACAACTACGCGGACAACTCCTGGTCGAGCCCGGCGGCGTACCAGGAGGTGAACATCGACAGCCACTGCGCCTTCCCGCACATGGAGCTGATGGAAGGCAACTACGCGCCGCACATGGGCGCGTCCACCACGCACGGCAACGCCGGCTACCTCACCTACTTCCGCAACTACGCGTCGAGCGTGTTCGCGCCGCCGGCCGTGTACGGCTCGACCGCCACGCAGTGGCAGAACGTGGCGTCGCTGCAGTTCGACGGCGGCGACATCGGCATGAACGCGGTGGGCAACGTCCTCGGCACCGCCGGCGTCAGCACCACGTACGAGGGGTACAACATCAACCTGTACAACGTGTTCCAGCTCGGGGCGAACGGCGCAGGGGCCTCCGACGTGGCCACGACCACGCTGTACCGCCACGGCAACTTCGACACGGTGAACAACGCGACCGTGTGGGATCCGGCGAGGACCGACCGGACGCTGCCGGCGTCGCTGTACCTGACGGCGCGTCCGGGCTGGTGGCCCGCGGGCACGCCGTGGCCGTGGACCGGTCCCGACCTGTCGCCGATGATCGGCACGCTGCCCGCGAAGGCGCGCTCCGACGCCAACCCGTAGTCGCGGGCGCGGCATCGCCGCCGTCCGGCCGGCCCGGGACCCCGCAGCGCGGGCTCCCGGGCCGTCGTCGTTCGCGCGCGTGCCGCGTGGTCCGCCGCGCGCTCACCCCTTCCCGATCGGCCGCCCGCTCCGGCACCACTCGCTGAACGAGCCGACGTAGAGCGCCGCGCCGCCGAGGCCGGCCGCGTCCAGCGCGAGCAGCGTGTGACAGGCGGTGACGCCGGACCCGCAGTGGACGACGAGGTGCTCGGGCGGCGTGCCGCCGAGCAGGGCGAGGTAGTTGCGCCGCAGCGCCTCGGGCGCGAGGAAGCGGCCGTCGGGGCCGAGGTTCTCGGCGCAGGGGAGATTCAGGGTGCCGGGGATGCGGCCGGCGACCGGATCGAGCGTCTCCACCTCGCCGCGCCAGCGCTCGCGCGAGCGGACGTCGAGCACCTTCCACGCCGGATCCCCGAGCCGGCGCGCCACCTCGTCGATCGAGAGCGTGGGGAGCGACCAGGCCTGGGCGGGATACGGCGGCAGCGCGGCGACCGCGCCGGGCGCGCTGGTGACCGGCACGCCGGCCTCGCGCGCCGCCGGGTAGCCGCCGTCGAGCACCGCGACCTGCGCGTGCCCGAACGCCCGCAGCATCCACCAGAGGCGCGCGGCCGCGTTCTGTCCGCCGGCCGCGTCGTAGACCACGACGCGCGTGTCCGGGCCGATGCCCCAGGCGCCGAGCTGGGCGGCCCAGGCGGCCGGCTCGGGCAGCGGGTGACGCCCGCCGCGCGCCGGATCGAAGCCCGGCGCCGATGCCGCGCTGAGGTGGACGTTCAGGTCGGCGTGCAGCGCGCCCTGGAGGTGGCCGGCGGCGTAGGCGTCGGGGCCGGGCCGCGCGTCGAGCAGCCGCGCGTCCTGGAGCGAGGTGAGCAGGGCCGGGGCGGCGACGAGCGGGCCGAAGCGCATCCCTTCCCTCTAGCACGGCGCGCGGGCCTCACGAGGCGCTCGCGACGGCCCACCCCGCCCGGCCGCGCGCCGCTCAGCGCAGCGTCGCGTGGTACTCCTGCAGGCTCCGCACGCCCTCCGCGCCTGCGCGCCGCGCCGCGATGCCCTTCGCCGTCATCACCGCGGCCGCGGCGGTGGTGACGTACGGGACCCCGGCGCGGATGGCCGCCTTGCGGATGTACGAGTCGTCGTGGGTGCTCTGCTTGCCGGCGGGGGTGTTGACGAGCAGGCTCACCTCTCCGTTCAGGAGGGCGTCGGCGAGGTTCGGCCGCCCCTCGTGCAGCTTCAGCACCAGCTCGGCCTCGATGCCCTGGCTCGCCAGGTAGTCGCGGGTGCCCCGCGTCGCCTTCACGCGGAAGCCCATGCCGGCGAGCTCGCGGACGGCCTCCACCACCCGCGGCTTGTCGGCCTCCGCCACGGTGACGAGCACGGTCCCGGCGAGCGGGAGCGGCGAGCGGGTGGCCTGCTGCGCCTTGAAGAACGCGAGCCCCGGGCTCCGCGCCAGGCCCAGCACCTCGCCGGTGGAGCGCATCTCGGGCCCGAGCACCGGGTCCACCTCGGGGAACATGTAGAAGGGGAACACCGCCTCCTTCACGCCGAAGTAGCCGGGCTTGCGGCGCTCGAGCTTCAGGTCCCTCAGCCGCATGCCGAGCACCACCTGGGCGGCGATGCGGGCCATGGGGAGGTCGCAGACCTTGCTGACGAGCGGCACGGTCCGGCTGGCGCGCGGGTTCGCCTCGAGCACGTACACGATGCCGTCCGCGATGGCGTACTGGACGTTGATGAGCCCGACCACGCCCAGCTCCAGCGCCAGGCGGCGCGTGTAGTCCTCGATGGTGGCGAGGTGCTCGGGCGCGACGTTCACCGGCGGGATCACGCAGGCGGAGTCGCCGGAGTGCACGCCGGCGAGCTCGATGTGCTCCATCACCGCGGGCACGAACGCCTCGGTCCCGTCGCAGATGGCGTCCGCCTCGGTCTCGACCGCGTCCACCAGGAAGCGGTCCACGTAGAGCGGCCGCTCCGGCGAGACGTCCACCGCCTTGCGCACGTACTCGCGCAGCATCTCCTCGTCGTGCACGACCTCCATGCCGCGCCCGCCGAGCACGTACGACGGCCGGACGATGAGCGGGTAGCCCATGCGCCCCGCCAGCGCGAGCGCCTCGTCGAGGTCGCGCGCCAGGCCGGACTCCGGCTGCGGGATCCCGAGCTTGCGCACCACGGCGCTGAAGCGCTCGCGGTCCTCGGCGAGGTCGATGGTCTCGGGCGAGGTGCCCAGGATGCGGACCCCGGCCTGCTCGAGCTGGCGGGCGATGTTGAGCGGCGTCTGCCCGCCGAACTGCACCATCACGCCGTCCGGGCGCTCCTTGCGGTAGATGGAGAGCACGTCCTCCACCGTGACCGGCTCGAAGTACAGCCGGTCGGCGGTGTCGTAGTCGGTCGAGACCGTCTCCGGGTTGCAGTTCACCATGATCGACTGGTAGCCGGCGTCGCGCAGCGCGAACGCGGTGTGCACGCAGCAGTAGTCGAACTCGATGCCCTGCCCGATGCGGTTCGGGCCGCCGCCCAGCACCATGACCTTCTTCGCGCCGGCCCTCGCCGGCACCGCGTCCGGCGCCCGGTACGTCGAGAAGTAGTAGGCGGCGTCCTGCACGCCGGAGACCGGGACCGCCTCCCAGCCCTCGACCACGCCGAGCGCGGTGCGCCGGTCGCGGACCTCCGCCTCGGAGACCCGGAGCAGCCGCGCCAGGTAGCGGTCGGCGAACCCGTCCTTCTTGGCGCGCACCAGCAGGTCGTCCGGCGGCAGCCGGCCCGCGTGCCGGAGCAGCTCCTCCTCCAGCGCGACGAGCTCCTTCATCTGCTCGAGGAACCAGCGCTTGATGTGCGTGCGCTGCGCGAGCAGGTCGAGGTCGGCGCCCTTGCGGATCGCCTCGTACAGCAGGAACTGCCGCTCGCTGGTGGGCTCGCGCAGCCGCTCCAGCAGCTCCTCCAGCGGCAGCTCGTGGAAGTCCTTCGCGAAGCCCAGGCCGGGCCGGCCGTTCTCGAGCGACCGGATCGCCTTCTGGAAGGCCTCCTTGTAGCTCTTGCCGATCGACATCACCTCGCCGACCGCGCGCATCTGCGTGCCGAGCCGGTCCTGCACGCCCTTGAACTTCTCGAACGCCCAGCGCGAGAACTTCACCACCACGTAGTCGCCGGACGGCGTGTACCGGTCCAGCGTCCCGTCGCGCCAGTACGGGATCTCGTCCAGCGTCAGGCCGGCGGCGAGCATCGACGAGACGAGCGCGATGGGGAACCCGGTCGCCTTGGAGGCGAGCGCGGACGAGCGCGAGGTGCGCGGGTTGATCTCGATGACGATCACGCGGCCGGTGCGCGGGTCGTGCGCGAACTGGACGTTCGTCCCGCCGATCACCTCGATGGCGTCCACGATCCGGTAGGCCTGGTCCTGGAGCCTCGCCTGCAGCTCCGGCGGGATCGTGAGCATGGGCGCCGTGCAGTACGAGTCGCCGGTGTGGACGCCCATCGCGTCCACGTTCTCGATGAAGCAGACGGTGATCTTCCTGCCCTTCGCGTCGCGGACCACCTCGAGCTCGAGCTCCTCCCAGCCGAGCACCGACTCCTCCACCAGCACCTGCGAGACCGGGCTCGCGAGCAGGCCGCGCGCGGCGATCTCCTCCAGCTCCTCGACGTTGTAGGCGAAGCCGCCGCCGGTCCCGCCCATGGTGTACGCGGGCCGCACCACCAGCGGGAACCCGAGGCGCTGGCCGGCGGCCATGGCCTGCTCCAGCGTGGTCGCGATCTCGCTGCGCGCCGTCTCGATCCCGAGGCGCGTCATCGTCTCCTTGAACGTCTCGCGATCCTCGCCGCGCCGGATGGCCTCGAGGTTCACGCCGATGACGCGCACGCCGTACTGGTCGAGGACGCCCTTGCGCGCGAGCTCGGAGGAGAGGTTCAGGCCGGTCTGGCCGCCCAGGTTCGGGAGCAGCGCGTCCGGCCGCTCCTTCTCGATGATCCGGGTGAGCGTCTCGACGTCGAGCGGCTCGACGTAGGTGGCGTCCGCCATGCCCGGGTCCGTCATGATCGTGGCCGGGTTGGAGTTGACGAGGACGATGCGGTAGCCGAGCTTGCGCAGCGCCTTGCACGCCTGCGTGCCGGAGTAGTCGAACTCGCAGGCCTGGCCGATGACGATGGGGCCGGAGCCGATGATCAGGACCTTCTTCACGTCTTCGCGGCGCGGCATCGTGGCTCCGTTGGCGGGGGCGGCGAGGTGGGAGCGAATCATGCCACGACCGCGGCCGCCGCCGGCGGCGCGGCGTGCGGGCGCGCGCTCACCGCTTGGTACGGGGGCGGCTCGACCCGGGGTCCCCCGGGGACCGTGCGACGCCCGGCCGCGGCTGGCCCCGCGCGTCCCGAGGCGTCGGGGATGGCTCCGGATTCCTGGCGGGCGACATTCACGGAGCGTGATCGGCCGCGGACCGTGGGTTGCAGGAGCCGCCGGCCTCGCCCCGGCCACCGGGGCGATCCCTGCCCAGAGGAGCGTGCCAACGTGAGGAAGAGCTTCGGGATCGGCGAGCGTCTTGGGGGCGTGTTCGCCGTGCTGATCGCCATCCTGGGGATCGTCGCCTGGGTCGGGGTGCAGCGGCTCTCGAGCCAGAAGGACGCCATCGACGCGGTGGCGGGCCCGCGCTGGGAGGAGACGGAGCAGGGGGTGAAGGGCCTCGAGCAGATCGGCCGCGAGACGGCGCTGGTCTCGGCGGTGTTCCTCGCCTCCGACGTGGAGTCGGCCCGGGGCGCGGTGCCGGCCGCGGACGCCGCCGATCGCGACGCGGACGCGCTGGTGGACGCGCTCTCGCAGCGGGTGCGCTCGCTCCGGTGCGCGCCGGGCATCGAGGCGATGGGGCAGGTGGCCGCGGCGCGCCGCGCCTTCGCGGCGGCGTTCGAGCGCGCGCACGGTCTCGTCGAGGACGGGCGCATGGAGGAGGCGCGCACGCTGGCCCGGGCCGAGGTCCTGCCGCGGCTCGACGACGTCCACCGGGCCTGGGCCGCGTTCTTCGCCCACGAGGGCGTCCACGTGCGGACCGCCGCGGCGGGCGTGGAGGCGGACTTCGTCTCGGCGCGCACCGTGACGCTGGCGCTCGGGCTCTTCGCGGTGCTCCTGGCGGCGGCGCTGGCGGTGGGGATCACCCGGAGCATCACCGTGCCGCTCCGCGGCGTCATCGGCGCGGCGACGCGGATCGCGGGCGGGGACCTGCGCGACCCGGTGCAGGTCACCTCGGGCGACGAGATCGGTGCGCTCCAGCGCGCCATGCGCGGGATGGGCGAGAAGCTGGCCGAGGTGATCGGCGAGGTCCGCGGCGGCGCGGAGGCGCTCACCGCCGCCTCGGCCCAGGTGGCCTCCACCTCGCAGTCGCTGTCGCAAGGCACCGGAGAGCAGGCGGCGAGCGCCGAGGAGGCCACCGCGTCGCTCGAGGAGATGGGCGCGTCCATCGCGCAGAGCGCGGAGAACGCGCGCCAGACCGGGCAGATGGCGAGCCTGGGGGCGCGCAACACCGACGTGGGCGGCAAGGCGGTGGCCGAGTCGGTCGCGGCCATGCGATCCATCGCCGCGCAGATCTCCATCGTCGAGGAGATCTCCTACCAGACCAACCTGCTCGCGCTGAACGCGGCCATCGAGGCGGCGCGCGCCGGCGAGCACGGCCGGGGCTTCGCGGTGGTGGCCGCCGAGGTGCGCAAGCTCGCGGAGCGCGCGCAGCACGCCGCGAAGGAGATCGGCGAGGTGGCCGGCTCGAGCGTGCAGGTGGCGGAGCGCAGCGGCGAGCTGATCGCCGAGCTGGTGCCCGCCGTCCAGCGGACCGCCGACCTGGTGCAGGAGGTGGCGGCCGCGTCGCAGCAGCAGGCGGTCGGGGTGGCCCAGGTCTCGAAGGCCATGGCGACGGTGGACCAGGTCACCCAGCGGAACGCCTCGGCGGCGGAGGAGCTCTCCGGGACCGCCGAGGAGCTGGCCTCGCAGGCCGAGGCCCTGCTGCAGCTGGTCGCCTTCTTCCAGGTGCGCGACGCCGGGCCGCGCGCGCGCTGAGCCCCCGGGCGGACGCGGTCAGTCCCAGCTCACCTTCCGGATGGGCAGCCCGCGCCCCTCCGGCTCGCCGCCCGCGCCGCCGACCTCGGTGCGGCAGGGGCCCTCGCTCGGCGCCCACAGTGGCCGCTCCTCGCTGCCGTCCGGGTGGAGGGCGTGGCGCGGCGGCAGCTGCTCGGGGGCCACCGCGTGGCCCTCCGCCGGATTCCAGCGCCGGCCGGTCATGGCGCGGCCTCCGTGAACGCCCGCAGGCGGTCCACGAGCTGCCGGTGGGCGTCGCCCTGCACGGCGCGATCGGACATCGGGTAGAGCATGTGCTCCTCCTTCATGTTGTGGACCGACAGGACCTGCGTGAGCCCGCCGACCGCCGCGGCCAGGCCGCCGGCGTCCTCGCGGTGCAGCGACTCGGTGGCCTCGCGCATCCGCTCGCGGATCTGCACGTGCTCCATGCGCATCACCTGCGTCGGGCCGGAGGTCATGCCGGTGGCGCCCTCGAACGTCGGGAACAGGACCTGCTCCTCGGCTTCGATGTGGCGGTCGAGCCCGGACGCGAACTCGGCGAAGCGCCGCCCCGCGTCCCGGTACTCGCCCACCGCGGCGAGCCGCTCCACCTCGGGCAGGATCGCGTCGAGCCGTCGGTGATCGGCCTCGAGGTAGCCGGTCACGGTGTCGGGCGCGCCGCCCGAGGGCGCGGCCGCCTGCCGCCCCGGCGCCTTGCGCACGATCCGGACCTGCCAGGCGGTGGGGCCCTGCTCGACGTACTCGTGCTGCGCCTCGCCGGGCCGGACGAACCGGAACTGCTGCAGGAGCGGCATGGGGTCGTGGTCGTTCACGATCACCATCGACTCGCCGGTGGGCAGGGCGTCGAAGCACTGGAACACGAGGCCGTGCCGCACCTGCGGCGGGAGGGCTCGGAGGTCGATCACGCGGGGCTGCTGGGGCATCGGGTTCGCTCCTGTCGAAATGCGGGGACGGAAGCCCGGACTGCACGGGCCGTGCCCCTCGTGGACCCGGGGCGCCCGGCCTGGAACCGCTGAGCGCCAGGCGTTTCGTCGGCGAGAGGGCAGCCGGCTCCGCCCCCAGCGGGAGCGGGACGTGTTCCACGGCGTCTCGAACTGGAACGCAAGCCGCTCCCTGCCCGGCGTGCCGGCCGGCCCCAGATTGCGCGGATGGACGGCTCCGTGCTGGAGAGGGCGTTCACGCGGGCGGAGGAGGCGCTGCTCTCGCGCACGCTGGTCGGGCGCAGGCTCGCCGCGGACGTGCGCGATGCGGCCGGGCTGGTGGTGTTCGCCGCCGGCGCAGAGATCGATCGCCCGCTCCTCGATCGAGCGCGCGAGCGCGGGCTGCTCGACGAGGTGGCGCGCGCGGCCGAGCCGGGCACGAGCGACACCGAGCTGGAGGAGCTGTTCCTGTGGCTCGCCGAGCGCCGGCGCCCCCGGGGCTGAGCGCCGGCGGCCGGGCGGTGCTGCTCGTGAACGCCTCCGCGCGGAAGGGTGAGTCCTCGCCGGCCGCCGCGCGCGCCGCGCTGGAGGGGGCCGGCGTGGTCCTCGCCGAGGCGCGCGCGATCGAGCCGGGAGCGCTGAGGGAGGCGGTCGAGGCGGCGGTCGCGGCGGGGGCGGCGCGCGTCATCGTGGGCGGCGGGGACGGGTCGCTCGCCGCGGCGGCGTCCGCGCTCGCCGGCACCGGCGCGGCGCTCGGGGTGCTCCCGCTCGGGACCGCGAACGACTTCGCGCGCACGCTGCGCATCCCGGACGACCTCGCGGGCGCGGCGCGGGTGATCGCGCGCGGGCGGGTGCGCCGGGTGGACGTGGGCTGGGCCGGCGGGCGCGCGTTCCTGAACGCGGCCAGCGTGGGCGCGTCGTCCGAGCTGACGCGGCGGCTCGACGACGGCCTCAAGCGGCGCGCCGGGACGCTCGCGTACCCGGTGGCGGGCGCCGCCGCCGCGGGCCAGCCGCCGTTCCGGGCGCGGCTCGAGGTGGACGGGCGAACCGAGGACCTCGACGCGCTGCAGGTGGTGGTGGGGAACGGCAGGTACCACGGCGGCGGCCGGCTCATCGCGCCGCGCGCGCGCGCCGACGACCACCTGCTCGACGTGTACGTGCTCACCGCGGCGTCCTCCCCGGGCGCGCCGCGCCTGCGCGACCGCCTGCGCGACCTCGCCGGCCTCGCGCGCTACGCGCTGCTGCTCCTGCGCGGCCGCCACCTCGAGCACCCGGGCGTGCTCCACGTCCGCGCGACGCGCGCCGCGCTCTGGACCGACCCGCCGCTCGAGATCGACGCGGACGGCGAGCTGGCCGGGTCCACGCCGGCCGAGTTCCGGGTGGCACCCGGGCAGCTCGCGGTGCTCGCGCCGTAGGGACGCGACGCCGCGCCGCTGCGTCCCGCGGTACACGCAACGTGTGGTCGAGGGGACACGCTCCGCCGGTTCTCCCGTGTTCCCTCGACCCTGGCCGCCGGGCGGGGGCGGCCCGGGGCTTGCGATGCCACCTGCGCCATGACCCCGCTCGCCCTGCGCACCGCCGTGGCGTCGCTCCTCCTCGTCCCGCCGCTCGCGTTCCTGCTCGCGTGCGCGCACCGCCCCGCGCCGCCCGGCTGCCCGCCGGTGGACGCGCTGATCCTCGTGGACACCGCCGAGCATCGCCTGGCGCTCTGCGAGGCCGGCGCCGCGGCCGCGGTCTTCCCGGTGGCGCTCGGCAGCGCCGGGACGGAGAAGCGCGCCGAGGGCGATCGCCGGACGCCGCTCGGCGCGTACGCGCTGGGTACGCCGCGGCCCTCCGCCGGCTTCGGCACCTTCATCCCCATCGGCTACCCGACGGCGGAGCAGCGGCGCGCCGGGCGCACCGGCAGCAACGTCGGCATCCACGGGCCGGCGCGGGCGATGCGCTGGGCGGGACGGCTCAACACCTGGGCGGACTGGACCGCCGGCTGCGTGGCGCTCGGGTCCGACCCCGAGGTCGCGGCGGTGGCCGCCTTCGTGGAGCGACGCCGGCCGGGCGTGGTGCTGCGCTGAGGCTCAGCCCGCCACGCC
This sequence comes from Anaeromyxobacter dehalogenans 2CP-C, assembly GCF_000013385.1. GTDB lineage: Bacteria > Myxococcota > Myxococcia > Myxococcales > Anaeromyxobacteraceae > Anaeromyxobacter > Anaeromyxobacter dehalogenans_B. The sequence goes on along the minus strand of NC_007760.1, from coordinate 4,027,131 downwards.
GAGCGTGGCGGCCGTGGTGAACCGGCGCAGCTCCTCGTACGGCAGCGCGCCCGAGACCCGGTCCACCTCCTTGCCGTCGCGGAACACGACGAGCGTGGGGATGGCCTGGATCCCGAAGCGCGCGCCGGCCGCCGGGCTCGCCTCGGTGTCCACCTTCAGCACCACCAGCCGCCCGGCCTGCTCGCGCGCGAGCCGCTCGAGCACCGGCGCGAAGGCGCGGCACGGGGCGCACCACGGCGCCCAGAAGTCCACCAGCACGGGCGCCGGGCTGCTCCCGACCGCGCGCTCCAGCGCCGCGAGGTCGGCGTGGCCCGGGGCGCCGGAGGTGTCGAGGTCCGCCTTGCACTTGCCGCAGACGGGCTGGCGCCCAGGGGTGAGCAGCGCGAGGCGGTTCATCGCGCCGCAGCGGGCGCATCGGTAGATGAGGGGCGCGGCCATGGCCGGAACATGGATCCGCGGCGGACGCTGTCAAACGCACCCCGGGCCGCCAGCGGACGAGACGTCCGGTCACCACCTTTCGAGACGGCGGGCGCGACGCCCGCGCCCGGGAGGCCGGCCATGGGACGGTTCTGGAAGGACAACAGCCTCTCGATCGTGCTGCTCGCGCTGTTCCTCGCGTTCTGGGTGGGCCAGGCGTTGACCGGCTGGCGCCAGGCCGGCGAGGAGCGCCGGGAGCACGGCGCGCCGGCCGAGCCGCTGTCCGAGTACCTGGCGTCCGGCGACTTCTGGGAGGCGAGCGCCGAGAACTGGGAGAGCGAGTTCCTGCAGATGGCCGCGTTCGTCCTGCTCACCGTCTTCCTGAAGCAGAAGGGCTCGCCGGAGTCGAAGCCGCCGGACGGCGATCCGGACCTCGACCGCGACCCGAGCCCGCGGCCGGGCGCGCCGTGGCCGGTGCGCCGGGGGGGCGTGGCGCTGCGCGTGTACCAGCGCTCGCTGTTCCTCGCGCTGTTCGGGCTGTTCCTGGTGTCCTTCGCCGTCCACGCGGCGGCGGGCGCGCGGGCGTACAGCGAGGAGGCGTTGCGCCACGGCGGCGCGCCGGTGGGCGCGCTCGCCTACCTCGGTACGAGCCGGTTCTGGTTCGAGTCCTTCCAGAACTGGCAGAGCGAGTTCCTGTCGGTGGGGATGCTGGTGCTGCTGGGCGTGTGGCTCCGCCAGCGCGGCTCCCCGGAGTCCAAGCCGGTGGACGCGCCGCACGCAGAGAACGAGGCCTGAGCCCGCGCTCGCGGCGACCCGGTGCGCTCGGGGCGCGACCCCGGCGCTCAGCCCCGGGCGCCCCCCGCGGCCTGCCCGGTCCGTCCAGGCGCCGCCCCGGGGCCGCGCCCGCGGCGCAAGGTGGCCGCGACGAAGTCCACGAACGCGCGGACCCGCGCCGGGACCGAGCCGGCCGGGCCCAGGAACAGCGCGTGGATCTCGAGGACGTCTCCGGGCTCGAACGCCTCGAGCACGCGCACCAGGCGCCCCGCCTCGAGGTCGGCGGCGACCTGGAACAGCGCCAGGCGCGCGAGGCCGGCGCCCGCGAGCGCCAGCTGCCGCGCGGTCTCGCCGTCGCCCGCGCGCACCGCGCCGCGCACCGGCACGCGCAGCGCCTCGCCGCCCCGGAGGAACGGCCAGTCGTCGAGCGCGCGCGCGAACGTGAAGCCGATCCGCTCGTGCGCGTCGAGGTCGGCGGGCGTGCGCGGCGTCCCGCGACGCGCGAGGTACGCGGGCGACGCGACCACGGCCACCGGGCTCTCGCCCAGCTTGCGCGCGAGCAGCCGGGATGCGCGCAGCGGGCCCACCCGGATCGCCACGTCGGCGCGGCGCTCCACCAGGTCCACCACCTCGTCGCTGAGCACCACGTCGAGCGTGATCCCGGGGTTCGCCTGGAGGAACGCCGGGACCCGAGGGAGCAGGCAGTGCACGCCGAACGGGAGGTTCGCGTTCACACGGACGCGGCCGCGCGGCGCGCCGCCTGCGGCCTCGACCTCGGCGTCCTCCACCTCCGCCAGGATCCGCATCGCCCGCCGGTGAAATGCCTCGCCCTCGGCGGTGAGCCGGACGGCGCGCGTGGTGCGCGTCAGCAAGCGCGCGCCGAGCCGGGCCTCGAGGCGCGTGACCAGCTTGTTCAGCGCGGAGGGGGTCCTCCCGAGCGCGCGGGCCGCGGCGGAGAAGCCGCCCAGCTCCGCGACGGTCGCGAACGCCTCCATCTCGTACAGCCGGTTGCCCTCGCCGTTCGGCATGGGTGAATCCCGTTCACAGGTGTTGTGCCTGCGGAGTGGTAGCGCGGGCGGGGGGCGCCGCGCATCCATTCCGGGCGCGCGGGCGAGCCGACGCCCGCGTCGCAGGGAGCACGACCCGGGGGAGGAGGGATCACCATGGAGCACAGGAGACTGGGGACATCGGGGCTGGAGGTCCCGGCGCTGAGCTTCGGCGCCGGGACGTTCGGCGGGACGGGGCCGCTGTTCGGCGCCTGGGGGACCATCGACGTCGCGGGCGCCCGGCGCATGGTGGACATGTGCCTGGACGCGGGCGTCACCCTGTTCGACACCGCGGACGTCTACTCGTCGGGAGCGTCGGAGGAGGTGCTGGGCGCGGCGCTGGAGGGCCGGCGCGAGCGCGCGCTCATCTCCACCAAGACCGGGCTGCCCACCGGCGACGGCCCGAACGACGCGGGCACCTCGCGGCTGCGCCTCGTCCGCGCGTGCGAGGCGGCGCTGCGGCGGCTCCGCACCGATCGGATCGACCTGCTGCAGCTCCATGCGTTCGACGCCCGCACCCCGGTGGACGAGGTGCTCTCCACGCTCGACGAGCTGGTCCGCGCCGGGAAGGTCCGCTACGTGGGAGCGTCCAACTTCTCGGGCTGGCAGCTGATGAAGTCCCTCGCCGCCGCGGACCGCCACGGGTGGCCGCGCCACGTCGCGCACCAGGTGTACTACTCGCTCGTCGGACGGGACTACGAGTGGGAGCTCATGCCGCTCGCGCAGGACCAGGGCGTGGGCGCGGTGGTCTGGAGCCCGCTCGGCTGGGGCCGGCTCACCGGGAAGCTCCGCCGCGGCCAGCCGCTGCCCGCGGTGAGCCGGCTGCACCAGACCGCCGACTACGGGCCGCCCGTGGACGAGGCGCTGCTGTACCGCGTGGTGGACGCGCTCGAGGCGGTGGCCGCGGAGACGGGCCGCACCGTGCCGCAGGTCGCGCTCAACTGGCTGCTTCGCCGTCCGACCGTCTCGACGGTGGTGATCGGCGCGCGGACCGAGGAGCAGCTGCGCGACAACCTGGGCGCGGTGGGCTGGGCCCTCACGCCGGACCAGGTCGCGGCGCTCGACACCGCGAGCGCGGTGCCGGCTCCCTATCCGTACTGGCCCTACCGGCGGCAGGCTGGCTTCGCGCGGCTCTCCCCGCCGTCCGTCTGAGGGACAGGCCTGCCCGTGCGCGTTTGGGCGCGGCTCCTTCGGGGCTGCTGCCTCGCGCCGCCTTCGATGAAACACTGGCGGGGCAGCGCGGGCGGGGGGTCCCATGAAGGCGCGGTCGCTGGTCCAAGTGGCGTGGCTGAACCTGCGCGCGCTCCCGGGCGCCGCGTTCGCCATGCTTCCGATCCTCTTGCGGCGGCCCGCCGGGGCCCGCGGGCGCAAGCCGCGTGACGAGGGCGCCGGCGCCCCGCTGCCCGACGCCGAGCCGGACCGGCGCAGCGCCACGTCGTCGTGAGCGCCGGCCGGGGGGAGCGGGCGTGAAGATCGGGATCGTCACCGAGTACTACTACCCGAGCATCGGCGGGGTGCAGGAGCACGTCCACCACTTCGCCCGCGAGGCGCGGCGGCTCGGGCACGCCGTGAAGATCCTCACCAGCGAGATGCCCGACCTGCCGCCGCCCTCGCCGGACGCGAGCGGCCCGGACGTGCTGCGGCTCGCGCGCAGCCGCCCGTTCTACCTGAACGGCGGCTTCGGCCGCGTCTCGGTCGGCCTCGGCCTGTCGCGGGCCATGCGCGACGCGCTCGACCGCGAGCGCTTCGATCTCGTGCACGTCCACTGCCCCATCACCCCGGTGCTGCCGTGGCTGGCGCTCCAGCACGCCCGCGGCCCGGTCGCCGGCACCCTCCACACGCACTACACCCCCGGACTCGGCTCGCGGCTGGCGGGCGGCCTCGAGCGGCGCTACCTCGGCCGGCTCGATCTCGTGCTGGCCGTGTCGCACGCGGCGGCGTCGCTCGCCACCGGCATCCGCGACGACGTGCAGATCGTCCCGAACGGCGTGGACGCGGAGGGCTTCGGGCGGGGAAGTCGCCCCGCGCGCTTCGACGACGGCCGCTTCAACGTGCTCTGGGTCGGCCGCCTCGAGCCGCGCAACGGGCTCGACCGCATGCTGCGCGCGTTCGCACGCCTGCGGGCCCGCGTCCCGGCGCGGCTGCTGGTGCTCGGCGACGGGCCGCTCCGCCGCCGGTACGAGGGGATGGTGCCGCGCGACCTCGCCGACGACGTGGTGTTCGCCGGGGCGGTGATCGAGGGGCGGGCGGACTGGTACGCCGCCGCGCACGTGTACTGCGCCCCCACCAGCGTCGCCTCGTTCGGCGTGACGCTGCTCGAGGCCATGGCGGCCGGGCGCCCGGTGCTCGCCTCCGACATCGACGGGTTCCGCGAGGTGCTGCACGACGGGGAGGAGGGACGCCTGCTCCCCCCGGACGACGCCGACGCGTGGGCCGCCGCGCTCGAGGCGCTCGCGCGCGATCCGGCGGGCGCCGCCGCGCTCGGCACGAGGGGGCGCGCCACCGCCGCACGGTACGCGTGGCCGATCGTGGCGCGGCGCGTGCTCGACCTGTATCAGCAGGTGGTCTGAAGCAGCGGGGGGCCCGAGGAGCGGTCCCGGCGATGCCGACCGAGGTGACGCCGACGGGGTACCGGAGCGAGCCGCGGCGCGCGGACCTCGACTGGCTGCGCGTGCTCGGGATGCTGGCGGTGTTCCTGGTGCACGCCGCCGAGCCGTTCAACCCTTGGGACACCTGGCACGTGCAGAGCGTGCTGCGCAGCAAGTGGCTGGGAGAGGTCGTGTTCTTCCCGGCACCCTGGATCATGCCGCTGTTCATGGCGCTCGCCGGCGAGGCCGCCTGGCTCGCGCTCCGCCGCCGCTCGCCCGCCCGCTACGTGCGCGAGCGCCTGCTTCGCCTCGGGCTGCCGCTCGCGCTCGGGATCCTCGTGCTCGTGCCCCCGCAGGTCTGGGTGGAGCGGCGCCTGGAGGGCCGGTTCGACGGCTCGCTGCTCTCGTTCTACCCGCACTTCTTCGACGGCATCTATCCGGACGGGAACTTCGCCTGGCACAACCTCTGGTTCCTGGTGTTCCTGCTCGCGTTCTCGCTCGCGACCGCGCCGCTTTTCGCCGGGTTGCGCCGCCCCGCCGGCCGCCGGCTGCTCGCGCGCCTGGCCGCGCCGTGCCAGGGCCGCGCCGGCCTCGCCTGGCTGGTGCTGCCGGCGGTGGCGATCCGGATCGCCACCGCGACCGCCGCGCCGCGCTTCGCGCCGCTCGCCTACGACTGGTCGAACCGCGGGCTGCTGCTCCCCGCGTTCCTGTGGGGATTCGCCGTGGCGGCCGAGCCCGGCTTCGCCGCGGCGCTGGATCGCCACTGGCGGCCGGCGCTCGCGATCGCGGTCGCCGCGTCGGTGGGGCTCTGCGCGTGGGCGTGGCCGGGCGACGTGCTCGCGCGGCTGCCGGCCGCCCGCTCGGCCGGCGGCGTGCTGCTGTGGGGCGGGTACGGCTGCGCGTCGTGGTGCTGGCTGGTGGCGCTGCTCGGCGGCGCGCGGCGGCACCTCGCGCGCGACGGCGAGGCGCTCCAGCGCGCGAGCGGGCTCGTCTACCCCTTCTACGTGGTCCACCACGGGGTCATCGTGGTGCTCGCCGCGGTGATGGTGCGCCAGGGCGCCGACGCGGCCGGCGTGCCCGCCGCGTTCGTGGGGCTCGCCGTCGCGTCGCTCGCGGTCAGCCTGGGCCTGTGCTGGGTGATCTCCGCGTGGGAGCCCCTCCGCCTGGTGTTCGGCCTCCGTCCGCGACACCGGCCCGCCGTGCGCGGGACGGTCCCGCTGGCTAGAGATGAGCTGTAGCGGCGCCGACGGCGCCGCCCGGAGCGGCTGCTCCGGACGCTCCCGACGCCCGATTGACCCCGACGCGCTCCACCCTCCGGCCCACCCGCCTCCGCCGCCTCGGCGTCCTGCTCTCGATCGCGGCCGCGCTCGCCATGTGCGCCCCTGCCCGCGCCGGGCGCGCGCCGCCGGCGGACCTCGACGCGCGGCCGGTCGAGCTGCGGAGCGGCTCCGGGAGCACGATCCGCGGCTGGCTCGCGCGCGGGCACCCGGGCGCGGGCGCCGTCCTGCTGCTGCACGGCATCGGCGCGAGCGCCGCCGAGATGGCCGGGCGCGCCCGCTTCCTCGCCGGGGCGGGCTACTCGGTGCTCGCCATCGACTTTCGCGGGCACGGCGCGAGCGGGTCGGCGCAGACGACCTACGGAGCGCTGGAGAGCCGCGACGCGCGCGCCGCGGTGGAGTGGCTGCGCGCGGCGCTGCCGGGCGAGCGGATCGGGGTGATCGGCATCTCCATGGGCGGCGCGGCGGCGCTGCTCGGCGCGGTCCCGCTGAAGGTGGACGCGCTGGTGCTCGAGTCGGTCTACCCCACCATCGACGCCGCGATCCGCAACCGGGCGCGGGCCTGGCTCGGGCCGCTCGGCGCGCTCCTCGCGCCGCTCGTCGAGCGGCTGATGCTCCCGCGCCAGGGGGTCCGCGCGACCGATCTCCGCCCGGTGGATCGCATCGGCGACCAGGTCGCGCCGCTCCTCGTGCTCGCGGGCGCCGCCGATCCGTACACGCCGCTCTCGGAGTCGAGGGCGCTCTACCGGAACGCCCGCGGTCCGAAGGCGCTCTGGGAGGTGCCCGGCGCCGGGCACGTGGACCTGCACGCGTTCGCGCCGGCCGAGTACGAGCGGCGCGTCGGCGGGTTCCTGGATCGCAGGTTGCGGGCGCAGACGGCGCGGGCGCCGGCCGGCGCGGCGCCGCGCGCCGGCGGACCGCTCGCCGCCGCGCCCACGGGCGCGGCTACGGGTACGCCGTGAACAGGTCGGACAGGCTGGCCGAGGTGGCCGCCGTCCGCAGCAGCGGCGTGACGCCCAGGATCTCCTGCACGGTGCGCACGGTGGAGCCGTGCGTGTACGCGCCGGGCGCGGCGTAGCCGGGCTTCGCGAGCGGCGACACGGCGATGAGGCCGATGGGGTGGTCGCCCCGGTGGCCCTCGTCCCACACGACCAGGATCACGCCGCCGTCGCGGTACGCGGCGCTGTCCATGATGGCCGGCAGCTCGCGCGCCAGGAACGCGTCCTGCTGCCCGACGGGATCGTTCAGCGGCGGGCAGGCGTCGTGGCCGTCGTCGCAGACGTCCGGGATGATGAACGCGTACCGCGGCACGGTCCCGCCGGCGAGGTCCGAGGCCAGCTCCTCGAACGGCCGCACGTGCGCGATGCAGCGGGCGCCGTGCGGGTCGAACGGGTGGCCGGAGACGTCCTCGAAGTAGACGAACGGATCGTGCCGGACCGCGTACTTGCCCTCGTTCACGAGCGGGCAGGTGTCGCCGCTGATGCCCTCCGCGTACGCCTTCCACGTGAGGCCGACGTCCTCGAGGTAGGTCGCGAGGTGGCAGGTCACCGGCAGCGGCACGTCCGCGGGCGGCGCGTCGAAGTGGATGCCGAGCGGATCGCCGGCCTCGAGCCAGACGTAGTTGCCGAGGCTGGGGTGGAGGCCGCCGGTCCGGTAGTCCACCGCGTGCGCGAACGCGGGCAGCAGGGTGCCGTTGATGTACGGGGCCGAGGGGCTGCCGGCGATGTTCGACCAGTCCTCGTTCTCCATCACGATCACGAACACGGTCTTGAGCGCGTGCGGCGCGCCGCCGGTGGCGAGCGCCGGCGGCTCGGGCGGGCAGGCGTCGTGGCTGGTGTCGCGGACCGGCGAGCAGGCGAGGGCGAGCGGGAGGAGGGTGGCGAGCAGCGCGGGACGCACGGCGGAGCGGTGGAGCGCCGTCCGGGGCGCGCTCCGGGAGGTGGGGGTGTTCACGGACGTTTACTCTGGGCCGCGGCGGCGGCGCGCAACGCTGCCTGCACGGGATGCCCGCACGGGAACGCCGCGCGGTGAAGCCGCGCCTCGCCGGACCGCCCGACGGCCCCCTCTGGGACGGTCGCGCGCGTCGATCCGGCGGCTCCGTGATCGTCGCACGGCTAGACGCACGGAACGCGGCGGCTCGGGCCGCCCGGCCCGTACCACCAACCCGGACCAGGGAGAGACACCATGCGGTTCATGATGATCGTGAAGGCCAGCCCGGAGAGCGAGTCGGGAGCGCCGCCCAGCCGCGAGCTCATCCAGGCGATGACCCGGTACAACGAGGAGCTGGTGAACGCGGGCGTGCTGCTCGCGGGGGACGGCCTGCTCCCGTCGTCGAAGGGCGCCCGGGTGAAGTTCTCGAAGGGCAAGGTCGAGGTGGTGGACGGCCCGTTCGCGGAGACGAAGGAGCTGGTGGCCGGCTTCTGGATGATCCAGGTGAAGTCGAAGGAGGAGGCCATCGCCTGGGCGCGGCGCTGCCCGAACCCGATGGGCGAGGGCGCCGAGGGCGTGCTGGAGCTGCGGCAGGTCGCGGAGGCGGCGGACTTCCCGCCGGAGGTGCTCACGCCGGAGGACGCCGCCAAGGAGGTCGAGATCTTCGAGCGCGCCAAGCGCAACGCGGCGAACCGGTGACGATCGAGGTGGCGCGGAGGCGCGCCGGGTGACGGCTCGCGCGGACGCGCACCGCGCGGTGCACGCGGTGTTCCGCATCGAGGCGCCCCGGCTCATCGCCGGGCTGGCGCGGATGGTGCGCGACGTCGGGCTGGCGGAGGAGCTGGCGCAGGACGCGCTGGTCGCGGCGCTGGAGCGGTGGCCGGAGTCGGGCGTCCCGGAGAACCCGGGCGCCTGGCTCATGGCCACCGCGAAGCGCCGCGCGGTGGACGAGCTGCGCCGGAAGCGCATGGTGGAGCGCAAGCACGAGGCGCTCGGGCCGGATCCGGAGGCGCTCGGGCCCGCCGCGCCGCCCTCGCCCGACGCGGCGGTGGACGAGCCGGTGCGCGACGACCTGCTGCGGCTGGTGTTCATCGCCTGCCACCCGGTGCTCTCGCGCGAGGCGCGCACCGCGCTCACGCTCCGGCTGCTGGGCGGCCTCACCACCGAGGAGATCGCGCGCGCGTTCCTGCAGCCGGAGCCCACGGTGGCGCAGCGCATCGTGCGGGCGAAGCGCACGCTGGCCGAGGCGCGGGTGCCGTTCGAGGTGCCGCGCGGCGCGGACCTGCAGGCGCGGCTGGGGTCGGTGCTCGAGGTCGTGTACCTCGTGTTCAACGAGGGCTACACCGCCACGGCGGGCGACGACTGGATGCGCCCGGCGCTGTGCGAGGACGCGCTCCGCCTCGGCCGCATGCTGCAGGCGCTGGTGCCGGACGCGGCGGAGGTCCACGGGCTGGCGGCGCTCATGGAGCTGCAGGCCTCGCGCGCCGCGGCGCGGGTGGGGCCGTCGGGTGAGCCGGTGCTGCTGCTGGAGCAGGACCGGGGCCGGTGGGATCGGCTGCTGATCCAGCGCGGGCTGGCGGCGCTGGAGCGCGCGGAGGCGCTCGGCGGCGCGCTCGGCCCCTACGCGCTGCAGGCGGCCATCGCGGCCTGCCACGCCCACGCCCGCACCGCGGCCGCGACCGACTGGCGGCGCATCGCGGCCCTCTACGACGCGCTGGCGGAGCTGACCCCGTCGCCGGTGGTCGAGCTGAACCGGGCGGTGGCGGTGGCGATGGCGTTCGGCCCGGCGGCTGGGCTCGAGCTGGTGGACGCGATCGCGGACGAGCCGTCGCTCCGTCGCTACCACCTGCTGCCCAGCGTGCGCGGCGACCTGCTCTTCCGCCTCGGTCGCCACGCGGAGGCCCGCGCCGAGCTGGAGCGCGCCGCCGGCATGACCCGCAACGCCCGCGAGCGCGCGCTCCTCCTCGAGCGCGCGGCGGCGTGCGGGCGGGGGTCGTCGCGAATCGGGTGAGTGATGGGCGCGTAGACTCGAAGCCGGGGGGGCGTGGGGGCGGGTCCTGATGGGCGCTCCCGCCCTCGCCCGCTCGCGCGACGTGGAGAAGGAATGCTCGGCGCGGGACTTCGGTCGCAGGACGCGCGCGGATCGCGTTCGATGTTCTTGGGCGCGGCTCGCAAACTCGGCCGCGCTGCGCGCGGCCTCAGACATGCTCGCCGCGCACGCCGGCTGGATACGCGCGCGGGAGGTGATCGTCGCGGGCTGCGCCTGCGCTGACAGTCGCGGTCGCGGGCGAGGGCGTCCGCTTGGCGGACGGGGGCAGTACTGGCGGCTTCGAGGTGTTCGGGGGGGCGAAATTCCCTGCCCCACGCCTCCCATCCACGTCAGGCCGCCACGGAGGCGATCCGGGCGTTCGCGCCGGAGCGGAGCGGAGCGAGCCCTCGCCGCGTCTCCAGGATCCTGGACCTGCACCGCCGGGGACAGCCGCTGCGAAGGGACCGGCGCAGCCGGCGTCGGCTCCGATCACGCGGCTGGCCCGCACGGTGCGTCGGCTTGATCGATCCCGCGGCCCCGGTTCCGGCCATCCATCCACGTCCCGGGCCTTGCGGAGCGAGCACCGCCGCGAATGCCCGGACCGCCGACCTAGCGGCCCGCTCCAGGACAGGGCCCGCTGGAGGCGGCGCCGCGCACGGAGGGCGGCGCCACCCGCTCACGGGCGCGGCGGTGCCTTGGGCTGCGGAGCGGGGCCGGTCTTTCCGCCCGGGCCGCGGCCGTGAAGGAAGAAGTACGGGCGGACGTCGAGGAGTCGCCACGCGCCCTCGGCTCGGCGCGCCAGCACCACGGCGTGCGCCACCCACGGCCGCGGCGCGCCCGGCGGCGGATGGCCGCCGGAGAGCGTCTGGCGCACGTCGAGGAGGGCGAGGTCGCCGAGGAGCCGGACCCGCTCGACCGCGAGCTCGTTGTGGACGCCCTTCAGCACCTTCTCGAAGTCGTTGCGGAACTGGGCGGTGACCTGCTCGCGCCCGACGGCTCGCTGGCCCATCGGGTTGATGAACGTGCCCTCGGGATCGAACAGCGCCCCGACGCGGTCCGCGTCCTGCGCGCCGAAGGCGGCCTCGAACTCGCGGACGGTCTTCTCGAGATCGGGTGGGAGCGTCGCATCCTCCGCGTGCGCGGCGAGCGCGGGGAGGGCGAGCAGCAAGGACAGCACGCGAGCAGCTCGAGACGTCATGACCAGCCTCCGGCGCCGCCGCCGGCATGGCGGGCGGCGGGTGCGGTGATACGCGGGCGGGCGGGCGCCCGCCGGAGTGGATCGGGGCGCCGCCGGGGGGCGGATCCGCGGCCCCGGGCGGGGGCGCCGGCCGCTCGGCTTGACATACCCCCTCCCCCTATCTATGTTCCGGGCGTCGAAGGATAGGGGGCGGGGGTATGATGCCGTCCCGGGAGCGAATCGTGGACCTCGTGGAAATCCTGGTGGTCGCAGGCGGCGTGGCCGCCATCGCGTGGGTGAACTGGTACTTCTTCCTGGCCGAGAAGCGGAAGGGCGCCTCGGAGGCCAAGGTCGGGGCGGCCGGCGTGCAGCAGGCCGTGATCCGGGTGGAGGGCGGCTACACGCCGTCGCGCGTCCGGCTGCGCGCCGGGCAGCCGGCGCGGCTGGTGTTCGACCGGCGCGAGGACTCGAGCTGCTCCGAGGAGGTGGTGATCCCCGAGTTCGGGGTCCGCCGGTTCCTCCCCGCGCACCAGCGGACGACCATCGACCTGCCGCCGACGAAGGCCGGCACCTACGAGTTCACCTGCGGCATGAGCATGCTCCGCGGCAGCCTGGTGGTGGAGGACGCGCGATGAGCGACCGGGTCGAGACCACCGTCCGCGGGCGCGAGCCCGCCGCCGCGCGCGCCGCCGCCGTCGAGGCGAGCCCCGAAGACCGCCGCGCGCGCGTCACCATCAACGTCTCGGGCATGACCTGCGCCGCGTGCCAGGCGCGCGTGCAGAAGGCGCTCTCCGGCGCGCCGGGCGTGCTCGACGCCAGCGTCAACCTCATGACCGCCGAGGCGGCCATCTCCTACGATCCGGCGGTGGCCGCGCCCGAGGCGCTGATCGAGCGGGTGCGCTCGACCGGCTACGGCGCCGCGCTGTCCGAGCCGGGCGCCGACGCGCTGGAGCAGCAGGACGCGGCCCGCGCGAAGGAGTTCCGCGAGCTGCGCGCCCGCGCCCTGGTGGCGCTCGCCGCCGGCGTGGTGGCGATGATCGCGTCGATGCCGCTCATGGCGGCGCACGCGCACCACGGGCTCGGCGCGCCCACCGACCCGTTCATGAGCTGGAGCATGCGCGTGCTCGACCCGGTGCTGGAGCGCGCGCTGCCCTGGCTCTACGCGATCCCGGAGCAGGTGCTCTCCTACGGGCTGCTCGCGCTCACCACCGCGGTGATGGCCTGGGCCGGGCGGCACTTCTACACCCGCGCCTGGGCGGCGTTCCGCCACCACTCGGCCGACATGAACACGCTCGTGGCGGTCGGCACCGGCGCGGCGTACCTGCTCTCGCTCGCCGCCACCGTCGCGCCCGGCTTCTTCGTGTCGCGCGGCGTCCCGCCCGACGTGTACTACGAGGCGGTCGTCCTCATCATCGCGCTCATCCTGGTGGGCAACACCATGGAGGCGCGCGCGAAGCGCCAGACCTCGGTCGCGCTCCGCAAGCTCATGCAGCTCCAGCCCCGCACCGCGCGCGTGGTGCGCGGCGGCGCGGAGGTGGACGTGCCGGTGGAGGACGTGCGCGAGGGCGACGTGGTGGTGGTGCGCCCGGGCGAGCGGCTGCCGGTGGACGGCGAGATCGTCTCCGGGACGAGCGCGGTGGACGAGTCGATGCTCACCGGCGAGCCGCTGCCGGTGCAGAAGCGCGCCGGCGATCGCGTCATCGGCGCGACCGTCAACGGCACCGGGTCGTTCCGCTACCGGGCCACCGGCGTGGGCGCGGACACGGTGCTCGCGCACGTGGTGAAGCTCATGCGCGAGGCGCAGGGCTCGCGCGCCCCCATCCAGAAGCTGGCCGACCGCATCAGCGGCATCTTCGTGCCGGTGGTGCTCTCCCTCTCCATCGCCACCTTCGTGGTCTGGTTCGTGGCCGCCGACGCCGCGCCCGCGGTGCGGGCGCTGGTGGCCGCGGTCGCCGTGCTGGTCATCGCCTGCCCCTGCGCGATGGGCCTCGCGGTCCCGACCGCGGTCATGGTCGCCACCGGCAAGGGGGCCGAGCTGGGCGTGCTGCTGAAGGGCGGCGAGGCGCTGGAGCGGGCGCACGCGGTGGACACGGTGGTGCTCGACAAGACCGGCACGCTCACGCTGGGCAAGCCGGCGGTGACCGAGGTGCGGCTCGCGCCCGGCGCGCCGGTGGACGAGGACGCGCTGGTGGGCCTGGTCGCGGCGGTGGAGCGCGCCAGCGAGCACCCGCTCGCGGCCGCCATCGCGGCGCACGCGACGGCGCGGGGCGCGGCGGTGCCGCAGGTGGAGGCGTTCGAGTCGATCACCGGCCGCGGCGCGCGGGGCCTCGCCGGGGGGCGGCGCGTGGTGGTGGGCAACGCGGCGCTGCTCGAGTCGGAGGGCGTCTCGACCGCGCCGCTGGAGGCCGAGGCGGGCGCGCTCGCCGCGAAGGCACGCACCGCGGTGTTCGCGGCGGTGGACGGGAAGCTGGCCGGCCTGCTCGCCGTCGCGGACGAGCTGCGGCCGACCTCGCGGGACGCGGTGGCGCGGCTGCGCCGCATGGGCCTCGAGGTCGTCATGCTCACCGGCGACGTGCGCCGCAGCGCCGAGGCGGTGGCGAAGGCCGCGGGCGTGGAGCGGGTGGTGGCGGGCGTGCTGCCGGAGGGCAAGGTGGCCGAGGTGGAGCGGCTGCAGGCGGAGGGCCGCGTGGTGGCCATGGTGGGCGACGGCATCAACGACGCGCCGGCGCTGGCGCGGGCGGAGATCGGCATCGCCATGGGCAGCGGCACCGACGTGGCGCTCGAGGCCGCCGACGTGACGCTGATGCGGCCGGACCTGCGCGCGGTGGCCGACGCGATCGCGCTCTCCCGGCGCACCATGCGGACCATGCGCCAGAACCTGTTCTGGGCGTTCGCGTACAACGTGGTCGGGATCCCGGTGGCCGCGGGCGTGCTGTTCCCGGCGTTCGGGCTGATGCTCTCGCCGGTGCTGGCGAGCGCGGCGATGGCGTTCAGCAGCGTGAGCGTGGTCACGAACAGCCTGCGGCTGCGGCGGTTCCGCGGGGCCTGAGGAGGACGCGATGGCGACGAAGGAGAGCAAGGGGACCGCGGCGCTCGCCGCCTGCGCGTGCGCCACCGGCGAGCACGTCGGGCCGGGCGGGCGGGCCGTGGCGGTGGACGCGGGCGGCAAGGAGGCGAACCTCAAGCGCCTGCGCCGCATCGAGGGTCAGGTGCGCGGGCTGCAGCGGATGGTGGAGGAGGGGCGCTACTGCGCCGACGTCCTCACCCAGATCGCCTCGGTGCACGAGGCGCTGCGGTCGGTCGGTCGCGAGCTGATGCGCAACCACCTGAAGCACTGCGCCACGAGCGCCATCCAGGCAGGCGGCCCCGAGGCCGACGCGATGTACGACGAGCTGCTCGACCTCATGTACCGCCAGGTCCGCTGAGGCCGCCGGCCGCGGCGCGCGGATCTTCGTGCCCGGCCGCGTCGAGGTCGGCAAGATCGGGGACGTTGGTGTACGGTCCGCGGCGGGTGCCCGCGGCACCTCCGAGGGCGTGAGAGGAACGAACGAATGTCCGCAACCCTGAGGCTGCCCACGGTCCTCGCCGAGGCCGCCGGCGGCACCACCGTCCACGAGGTGCGCGGCGCCACCGTGGGCGACGTCGTCGCCGAGGTGGCCGGCCGCTTCCCCGCGCTCGGCACCCGGCTGCGCGACGCCCGCGGCGAGCCGTATCCCTACGTGATGTTCTACCTTGACGACGAGGACATCCGCTTCCAGCAGGGCTTCGCCACGCCGGTGCCGGACGGCGCCGAGATCGTGGTCGTCCCCGCGATCGCCGGAGGGTAGCCATGTCCATCGGCCGCCCCGCCTCCGAGCTGCCCGAGCTCTCGAAGGAGGAGATCCTCCGCTACAGCCGCCACCTCATCATCCCGGAGGTCGGGGTGGAGGGGCAGAAGCGCCTCAAGGCCGCGCGCGTGCTCCTGGTGGGCGCGGGGGGGCTCGGCTCGCCCAACGCGCTGTACCTGGCCGCCGCCGGCGTGGGCACGCTCGGCATCGTCGAGGCCGACGTGGTGGACCTCACGAACCTGCAGCGGCAGGTGCTGCACGGCACGAAGGACGTCGGCCGCAAGAAGCTCGAGTCGGCGCGCGAGCGCATCCGCGACGTGAACCCGCACGTGAAGGTGATCGCGCACGACGCCTGGCTCACCTCCGAGAACGCGCTCGAGATCCTCTCGGGCTACGACCTGGTGGTGGACGGCACCGACAACTTCGCCACGCGCTACCTCGTGAACGACGCCTGCGTGCTGCTCGGCAAGCCCAACGTCTACGGGTCGATCTTCCGCTTCGAGGGGCAGTCCACGGTGTTCTGCACCGCCGGCGGGCCCTGCTACCGCTGCCTCTACCCCGAGCCGCCGCCGCCGGGCATGGTGCCGTCCTGCGCCGAGGGCGGGGTGCTGGGGATCCTCCCGGGCCTGGTCGGGCTCATCCAGGCGACCGAGGCGGTGAAGCTCATCACCGGCGTGGGCGAGCCGCTGGTCGGGCGGCTCCTGCTGGTGGACGCGCTCGGCATGGAGTTCCGCACCGTGAAGCTGCGGAAGGACCCCCGCTGCCCCGCCTGCGGCACGCACGAGCTCCAGGCGCTCATCGACTACCAGCAGTTCTGCGGGATCCGCGGGGGCGAGGCGGAGCAGGCGATGGACGGCGTCCCCACCATCACGGCCGGCGAGCTGGACGCGCGCCGCCGGCGCCAGGACGACTTCGACCTGATCGACGTGCGCGAGCCGCACGAATGGGAGATCGGCCGCATCGAGGGCGCGCGCCTGGCGCCGCTCTCGACGTTCGCCGAGGCGCTCCGCACCTTCGACAGCGCGCGCGACCTCGTCCTCTACTGCAGGAGCGGGCAGCGCAGCGCGAAGGCGGTCCGCCAGCTCCAGGAGGCCGGCTTCCGGCGCGTGTGGAACCTCGAGGGCGGGATCCTCCGCTGGTCGGAGGAGATCGACCCGACCGTCCCGCGCTACTAGCCGGCGGCCCCCCGTGAGCGTCGAGCTCTCCTACGGTGCGCCGCTGCTCGCGCGCATCTCCGCGCTGTGCGAGGCGGACCCGGAGCGGGAGGTGTGCGGGTTCGTGGTGCGGCGCCGCGGCCTGCTGGAGGTCGAGCCCATCCCGAACGCGGCCGACCGCTACCACGCCCACGATCCGCTCGGCTTCCCGCGGACCAGCCGCGACGGCTACCTCATGGACCCGCGCGCGCACCTCCAGCTCCTCCAGGCGCTCGATGCCGAGGGCGGCGAGGTGGTGGCGGTGTGGCACTCGCACGTCGAGGTGGGCGCGTCCTTCTCCGCCAAGGACCGCGCCGACGCGCTCGCCGACGGCGTGCCGCTGCTGCCGGGCGCGGAGTACCTGGTGTTCGGCGTCCGGGGCGGGAAGGTCACCGAGGCGAGGCGCTTTCGCTTCCACGGCGGCGACTTCGTCGAGTCCCCGCTCGCCTGAGCAGGGCCCCGCCGCGCGCTTGATGGCGCGCAAGCGCGACCGCCGGCGCGGCGACACGGGTGATCACGGGCGCTGGTGGAATTCCGACATCTCCGGGCGACAGCGCAGGGATCACGCGGCTTTGCGCGCGGCAGCCCGCTTGCACATGGCGCGGGCGTGCAGAGCCGCCGCCACAGCGTCGCCGCCGTCCTCGCCACCCTCGCCTGCCTGGCCGCCCCGCTCGTCGCCGCGGCGGCGGAGGCGTCCGCGGCCGCGCCGCCGGCCGTGCAGGGCCGGGCGGCGGGGCTGAAGCCGTCCCCGCCGGCGCCCGGGCGAGCCCGCGGTGTCGCGGCGGCCGGGGTGGCGGGGATGGCCGGGGCGGCACCGGCGCGCGAGGGCTTCGCGCCCGCGCTCCCCGACCTGCGCATCCCGCCGCGGGAGGACGGGCCCGGCGTGGGCACGCTGCCCGAGGACTCCTGGCACGACCCGCTCGCGCGCCGCGGCTCGGCCTCGCGCTGGACGGTGCCGGCGGTCGAGTCGCTCTCGGTGAACCTCGCGATGATGGGCTGGAACCGCTGGGTGGGCGAGGCCCCGTGGGCGGACATCTCCGGCGACTCGATCGGCCGCAACCTGCGCAGCCGCTGGGTGCTCGACGACGACCAGTTCTGGGTGAACCAGTTCGGCCACCCGTACCAGGGCACCTGGGCCTTCTCGGCGGCGCGCTCGGCCGGCCAGGGCTTCTGGGTCTCGTCGGCGTACGCGTTCGCGGCGAGCGGGCTGTGGGAGATCGCCGGCGAGACCGAGCGGCCCTCGCGCAACGACCAGGTCACGACCACGGTGGCCGGCATGGTGCTCGGCGAGATCCTGGGCCGCTTCTCCGACGCGCTGCGCGCGGAGGGCGGCACCTGGAACGGGATGGCCGCGGCGGTGCTCTCGCCCATGGGCGCGGTGAACCGGCGCCTGCTCGGGACGACGCGCCCGGAGCGCGCCTCCTCGTCGCGCTGGGCGCTCGCCATGGGCGGCGCGACCGGCGACGCCACCGGCGACCGCGGCACCTGGGGCGGCGGCGTCGGGCTCGACTTCGCCTGGGGGCTGCCCGGAGATCCCGACCTCGCGCTCGAGAAGCCGTTCGACCACTTCGTGCTGGAGGCCCGCTACGGCTTCGCGCGCGACCCGGACGCCACCGTGCGGGCGCGCGGCCTGCTCGCCGGCCGCAGCTTCGAGGCGGCGCCGGCGCGCGGGCTGTACGGCCTGTTCCTGCTGTTCGACTTCGACACGCCGCAGCGCTTCCGCGTCTCCACCAGCGCGCTCGGGGCGGGCGCGAGCGCGCGCGCCGACCTGGGCGGCGGCCTCGCGCTGGAGGGCGACCTCGTCGGCGCGGCCGTGATCCTCGGCGCGGCCGGCACGGTGGACCGCGGCGACGACGGCAAGGGCCGCGACTACCGGATCGGCCCCGGCGCGCAGGGGCTGGCGGGGCTCGACCTCGTGGCCGGGACGCGCGCCCGCCTGGGCGTGGTCGCGCGCCAGTACCTGATCTTCGGCGAGGGCGAGGTGGCCGGCGACGAGCGCATCGCCGAGCTGGGCGCGCGCGGGTCGCTGCGCGTCCTCGGCGCCCACGCGGTGGCGGTGGACGTGAGCCGCCACCTCCGCCACGCCACCGCCGACGCGAGCGGCCCGGTGCGCGAGGCCGGCTGGGCGTTCCAGGTCTCCTGGGTGATCCAGGGCGGCGTCGCCCCGCGCGCCGCGGACTGGGCGGTCGAGCTGTAGCGTCCCGCGGGCCGGGATCAGCGCACGCTGAAGTAGACGCGCGCGCCGGCTTCCTTCCGGGCCCGCTCGCCGCCCTGCGCGAGGAACAGCCGCGCCTGGTCCAGGCCGGCGGCGACGAGCGCCTCCCGCGCGCGCTGCGCCCGCTCGGCCGCGAGCGCCCGGTACGCGTCCTCCGGCACCTGGGCGGCCGCCGCGAGCCGCTCCTCCATCTCCTGCGGCGTGGGCGCCGGCGCGGCCTCGCCCTTCGTCGCGGTCGGCGGGGCGGGGAACGCCGCGTGGTACGCGGCCTTCACGAGGCGCGCGCGCTCCTCGGCGCCGAGCGTGACCTCGTCCAGGCTCGCCGGGGCCGAGCGGAGCGTCTCGGCCTTGGCCCGGCGGAGCGCGCGCTCCAGCGCGGCGCGCCGCAGCGCGGGGCCGTCCTGCGTCGCGTCGGCGGAGCCCTCCAGCTCGAGGCCGAGCGCGGGCCGCTGCCCGAGCGACCGCGCCAGCAGCGCGATCCGCTCCTTCGCGGCCGGCAGCGGCTCGGCGGTGCCCGGGGCGAACTCCACCAGCGACAGGTCGGCCTGGTCCCCGCCCACCAGCGACGAGAGCGCGGTGAACGGCGAGGTGGCCACCTTCACGAGCACGTTCAGGATGGTGCGCCAGATCACCTTGCCGAGGCGGAACTCGGGGTCGTCGAGGTTCCCCTCCACCGGCACGTCGAGCAGGATCACGCCCTCGCGATCCTGCAGGAGCGCCAGCGCCAGCCGCACCGGGACCTTGGTCGCGTCCGGGCTGTCGGTCTTCTCGCCCAGGGTGAGCTGGTTCACGCGGACCACGTTGGTGGAGGTGAGCGCGCGGTTCACCACGGTGTACTTGAGATCGAGGTCGAGCTTCCCCTTCTGCAGCCCGTAGCCGAGGAACTTGCCGGCGTACGGGCCGAGCGGCGAGAGGTCCACGCCCTCGGACGCGACCACCAGCTCCGTGTACGCGTCCTGCTGCAGCGGGTTGAGCGTGCCGGTGACGCGCACCGGCGAGGCGCCCTCCACCTGGAGCCGCACGTCCACGCTCGACCGGACCTTCGGATCCGAGGACAGGCGCGTCACCGTGGCCTGCGCGCCGGTGAGGTTGACCACCGCCGCCGGCGTGACCGAGCGGTCCACCAGCGCGACCCGCCCGCCCACCACCTCGACGCTGCCGATGGCGGTCCGCCAGGCCGGGCCGGCGGGCGCGGGCGCCGCCGGGGCCGGGGGGAGCGCGCGCGCCACGCTGGTGGCGCCGTCCTCCCAGACGTAGGCCTTGACCCTCGGCTCGAGGAGCCGCACCCGGCGCACCGTGGCGCGCGGCGGGGTGGAGGCGGCGTCGATGCCGGTCACCTCCAGCGCCCTCCACCGGAGCAGGTCCTCGTTGCCCGCCTCCGCCACCGCGAGCGCGTCGAGCCGCACGTCGCCGGCGAACGTCCAGCGCGGCGCCTTGCCGCCGAGCTCGTAGCCGATGGTGGCCTTGGCGCCGGCGCGCCCGCCGGTGAGCCGCGCCACCAGCGACGCGTCGAGGTACGGCGCGAGCGGCACGACGTCGAGCTCCTCCGCCTCGAGCGCGAGCGTGCCCCGATCGCCGAACGGGCGGACCTCGCCCTTGACCGCGAGCCGGCCGCGCCCGTTCCAGGCGAGCGAGGCGGTGAGCGGGCAGGCCGTCTCCGGGCCGGGGCGGATCCCCTCCAGCGTCACCGCCACGTCGGTGAGCGGGAGCCGCACCGGGCGCGCCGTCGAGCGATCCTCCACGTCCACCGCCAGGCCGGAGACCGCCAGCGCGCCCACCGACCACCGCCAGGGCTCCGGCGACGCAGGGGAGGGCGGCGGCGCCATCCGCGCCAGCTCGAGCTTCCCGTCCTCCTCCAGGCGGGCCCGCACCGCTCCGCCGCGGATCGCGACCGTCGCGACCGACGCCTCCTTCGCGAGCGCGTCCACCCGGATCCCGGAGACCTCCACCCGCGGCAGCCGCACCGGCGCGTCCCTCTCGCCGCGCGGCGCGAGCGCGAGGCGCTCCACGGTCAGCTTGCCGCCGGAGGTGCGCAGCACGCGGGCGTCCGCGCCCCAGGCCAGCTCGTAGCCGGTCTCGAGGTCGAGCACGCCCTCGGCGAGGTCCACCGGCGCCTGGTCGTGGATGTAGGGCGCGTACTTGGGCAGCTGGATCCGCTCGAACGCGAGCGTGCCCGAGGAGCGGAGCGGCGCGCTGCGGACCGTGCCGGTCCAGCGGAACGTCTCGCCCGACTCGGTCGTGCCGGCGAACGAGTAGGGGCTGTCGCCGCCGCCGCGGGTCCGGAAGGACTCCAGGCGGACGGTGAGCGGGCCGAGGGTGGTCTCGAACGCCGGCTTGCGGGTGGCGTCGCGGAAGACCACCCGCGCCTCCTCCACGGCGAGCCGCCCGATGGAGAGCCCCAGCCGACCCTCCTTCTCCGGGGCCGCGGGGGCGCCCGGCTCCGCCGCCTCCGGGTCGCCGGCCAGCAGGTCCTCGAAGGTGAGCGCGCCGCGCGGGTCGAGGCCGACGTGCAGCGCCGGGCGCACCAGGCGGATCTCGGCGAAGCCGAGATCGCCGGCGAGCAGGCGGAGCGGGGCGAGCCGGACGTGGAGCGAGTCCCATGCCGCGAACGGCGCGCCGTCCGCGTGCTTCACCCGCAGCCCTTCCACCGTGACCGAGAGCGCGAGCGGGTTGACCCGCACGCGGTTTATCTCCACCGGCCGGTGGAGCGCTGCCGACGCCTGCTTCACCGCGATCCGCCGGACGAGCGACGGCGCGGCGAGGAAGCCGAAGGCGGTGTAGAGGACCAGGAGCGCGCCGAGGACGGCGCCGGCGCGGAGCCAGCGGCGCCGGCGCGGCGGCTTCGGGGTGGTGTCGGACATGGTCGCCCCTTAAACCCCCCCATGGCGCGGCGCGCAAGCCGGGGATTCCGGGACCGGGGCGCCCGGGCCGGAGACGATGACCATGCGTGAAGATGCGGCGGAGGGGGCCCGGCCCGGGCCGGCGATCGAGACGGTGCTGGTCCCGCGCACGCGCGATCTCGGCGGGGTGCGGGTGGGGCGCGTGCTGCCGGCCATGCAGCGGCGGATGGTGGGGCCGTTCGTGTTCCTCGACGAGCTGGGGCCGGTGCTGTTCCGCGGCGGGGACGGGCTCGACGTCGCCCCGCACCCGCACGTCGGGCTCGCCACCGTCACGTACCTCTTCGAGGGCGAGCTGCTGCACCGCGACAGCCTAGGGTCGGTGCAGGTGATCGCGCCGGGCGCGGTGAACTGGATGACGGCCGGGCGCGGGATCGCGCACTCCGAGCGGACGCCGCCCGCGGCGCGGGCCGCCGGCGGCACGCTGTCCGGGATCCAGAGCTGGGTGGCGCTGCCGCGCGCGCACGAGGAGGACGAGCCCTCGTTCGCGCACGTGGCGGCCGAGGCGCTCCCGGCGCTGGAGGCGGGCGGGGTGAGGGTGCGGGTGATCGCCGGGACGTTCGCCGGCGCGCGCTCGCCGGTGCGGGTCCTGTCCGAGACGCTCTACGTGGACGCCGCGCTCGCGGCGGGCGCGCGGCTCGAGGTCCCGGCGGACCAGGAGGAGCGGGCGGCGCTGGTGGCGAGCGGCGAGCTCGAGGTGGACGGCGCCCGCTTCCCGTCCGGGCAGCTCCTGGTGCTGCGCCGGGGAGCGCCGGTGGTGCTGCGCGCGCCGTCGGCGGCGCGCGTCCTGCTCCTCGGGGGCGAGCCCATGGACGGCGAGCGCCACGTCTGGTGGAACTTCGTCTCCAGCTCGCGCGAGCGGATCGAGCAGGCGGCGGCCGACTGGCGGGCCGGGCGGTTCCGGTCCATCCCCGGTGAGCGGGACCCCGTCCCGCTCCCGGAGCGGCCGCCGGGCATGCGCATCCGCTGACGGCACGCTGGGGCGCGCGATGCCGCAGGCCTGTGGGGGACGCGGCGGAAGCGGCGATGGGGGCTATGCTGGGGATGTTCCCCCGCGCGAGGGGAGCCGGAGAGGAGGACGGTCATGGTGCGCAGCGCAGGGAGGCTCACCGCGGCGCAGCTCGAGACGCTCCGCGGGAAGCTCGAGGCGGAGCGCAGGCGCGTGCAGCGCCTGCTGGCGACGCCGGTCGAGACGGTGCCGGCGGAGGGCGAGCGCACCGAGCCCGAGGAGGTCGCGCAGCGCTCCACCGAGGCCGCCCACCACCTCGGCGTGGCGGAGCGCGAGCGCGCGCTGCTCGCCGACATCGATCGCGCGCTGGCGAAGCTGGACGCCGGCACGTACGGCGTGAGCGAGCGCACCGGCGAGCCCATCGCCTACGAGCGGCTGGCGGCGGTGCCCTGGACCCGCGTCGCGGCCGACGACGAGGAGTGAGGCGCCTCCCGTTCGCGCTGCGCCCGCTGCCCGGCTCGGCCGGGGAGGCCGGTTGACGGCGACCCGCCGCGTGCGCTCCCTCGGCGCATGACCTTCGCCGTCCCCGCCGCGGCCTACGACCGCTTCATGGGCCGTTACTCGCGACCGCTCGCGCCGCGCTTCCTCGACTTCGCCGGCGTGGGGAAGGGGCCTGCGCTCGACGTGGGCTGCGGGCCGGGCAACCTCGCCGCCGCGCTGGCCGAGCGGCTCGGGCCCGCGCAGGTGGCGGCGGTCGATCCCTCGGAGCCGTTCGTGGAGGCGTGCCGCGCGCGCGTGCCCGGCGCCGACGTGCGGCGCGCGTCCGGGGAGGCGCTGCCGTTCGAGGACGGCGCGTTCGCCGCGGCGCTCTCGCAGCTCGTGCTCTCGTTCGTGAAGGAGCCCGACCGGATGGCGGCGGAGCTGGGCCGCGTGGTGCGCCCGGGCGGCGTGGTCGCGGCGTGCACGTTCGAGGCGGGCGGGCTCGCGCTCGCGACCGCGTTCTGGGACGCGGCCATCGCGCTCGACCCCGCCGCGCCGGACGACGCGCGGATCCCGTTCCGGCGGCTGCCGGAGCTGCAGGCGCTGTTCGCGCGCGCCGGGTTCCGCGAGCTGCGGGCCGGGACGCTGGACGTCGAGGCGCGCTACGACGACTTCGGGGACGACCTGTGGCGCTCGCTCGGCGCGGGCATCGGCCCCATGGGCGCCTACCTGGCCGCCCAGCCGCCGGAGCGGCAGGCGCTCCTCCGCGACGGCTGCTGGGATCGGCTGGGACGTCCCTCCGGCGCGTTCACGCTTCCGGCCCGGGCCATCGCGGTGCGCGCCCGGGTCTGACGCGGGTCAGGGCCGGCCGGATCGCCGCCACCGCGCCGTGACGCGCCGCGGGATCGTGGCGCCGCGCCCCGGCGATATCTCCGATCCGTCCCACCTCTCCGCGGCGTCCCGCGCCGCCGCACCCGGATCGCGTCCGGAGGTCGTGTGTCACGGTAGCAGTGGCTACCCGGTCCACATACCACCGCCTACGCTTCACTCCAGATCCACGGGGTGCGTGCGGTGCGCGTCGCGATTCCAGCCCTGCTCTTGCTGACGGTGTCCGCGTCCTGCGGGCGAGGGCCCGACCTCGTCGTGCACCAGACCGCGGTCGTGCTCGACACCACCGCGCCCTTCGCGCACCACCCGGACTTCGCGCGCCGCCTCGAGTCCACCATGTCCGCCGCGCTCGCGTACTGGGGCGGCGACTGGAAGGCGCTCGCGCACCGGACCGTCACGTTCCAGGACGAGCAGTTCGTGGCCTGCGGCGGCATGGGGACGGCGCTCGGCTGCTTCGACGGCGACATCCGCCTCACCACGCGCGACCCGTCGATCGGCACGTTCCGCTGCGTCGAGGCGACGGTGCTCGTGCACGAGATCGGCCACGCGGTGATCGGGGACCGCGACCACCGCGATCCGCGCTGGATGGACTTCGAGCGCGTGGCGCAGGAGCTGGCGGGTCGCATCGGCTACCCCGACGGCAGCGCGCCCTGCGAGCTGTACCCGAGCGTCTGGCGGCACCTGCCCGGCGGCTGAGCCGCGCTGCCTCCGCGCTACGGCGCCTCGCGCCCGCCGGTCTTGCGCTCGAGCGCGTCGATCTCCAGCTGCAGGTCGGCCGCCTTCCGGCAGGCGCGCGCGTTGCTCCGCTCGCGCAGGAACGTCTCCAGCCGGCCAGACATCCCCACCGGCCGCTCGCCGCGGCCGAGCGCGAGGCACTGCTGCTCGAACCAGCTGCGGTCCACCTCGCCGAACAGCCGGCCGATCACGCCGCCGTCCTCGCCGCCCTCCGGCGCGGCGGCCTCGCGGTAGTCGGCGTAGAGGTCGTCGAGCGTCGTGCGGAGCTCGCGGCGGCTGTCGAGGAGCTTCTGCTCGGGCGTGCGGCAGCCGAGCGCGAGCGCGGCGGCGAGGACGGCGGCGGCGAGGGTGCGTCGAGGCATGGCGGCATGGTATCGCGGAGCACGCCCGCGCGCCGCGCGGGCCTTGCCCCGGCGGGCGCTCCCGGACAGGATCCCGCCCGCGGAGGAACCGTGGACTACGACGCCGATCACGCCCCCGACCCGAGCGCCTGGCTCGCCGCGGACGAGGCCGAGCGCCTCCGCGCGGTCGAGGCGCACCACGCCGGCCTCACGTCGCACGCGCGCATGCCCAAGCCGCGCCTGCACGCCGCCCTGCACCTGGTGGTCGAGGCGCAGCTCGCGAGCGGCGAGCCGCCCGAGGCGCGCCGCGCGCTGGAGCGGCTGCTGCGGGGCGGGCTGCCGCGGCACGAGGCGGTCCACGCCATCGGCCTGCTCGTCGCGAACGCCGCCAGCGCCGCGCTGGAGGGGCGCACCTTCGACGCCACCACCTACGCCCGCGAGCTCGACGCGCTCACGGTCGAGGGCTGGCGCGCGGCCGGCAAGGAGTGACGCGCCCGGTTGCCGGGAGCGCACCGCCGAGGTAAACGGACGCGTGGCCCGCCTCCTCCTCGTCTGCCTGGGCGGCGCGCTCGGGAGCGGCGCGCGCTACCTGACGTCCGCGTGGGCGCTGCGGGCGTTCGGCCCGGACTTCCCGCGCGGCACGCTGCTCGTGAACGTGTCCGGCTCGTTCCTGCTCGCCGGCATCATGACCGCATCCCTGCAGAGCGAGGCGTTCCCGCCCGACCTGCGGCTGTTCCTGGCGGCCGGGGTGATGGGCGGCTTCACCACCTACTCCTCGTTCAACTACGAGACGCTCGCGCTGCTGGAGCAGGGCCGGCTCGCGGCGGCGGCCGGGTACCTGCTCGCCACCGTGCTGGGCTGCCTCGCCGCGGCGGTCGCCGCCACGCTGCTGGTACGCTGGCTGGCGGGCTGAGCGGCTCGCTCAGCGGGAGAGCCCGAGCCGCGCCGCGTCCTCGGGCGTGTTCGCGTTCTCGAACGCGCGGCCCAGCGGATCCACCGCGCGCCACTCCGCCTCCTCCACGATGCGCGCGCCCACCCGCAGCGCCAGCCCCTGCAGCGAGGGATCCCCGGCGCGCAGCTCCGCCTCCAGCACCGGCAGGCACGCGCGCGACCAGAGCGCGTGCAGCGGCTGCAGCCGCCCGCCCCAGCGCACCACCACCGCCGGCGCGCCGGCCCGCAGCCCGGCCAGGAACGCGATGGGCGCCTCGGCGAGGAACGGCATGTCGCACGCGGCGGTGAACACCCAGCCGGTGGACGCGGCGGCGAGCGCGGCGTGCACGCCGGAGGGCGCGCCCTTGCCCGGGATGGCGTCGGGGATCACGCGCGCGCCCAGCGCCGCGTACGGCGCGGGATCGTTCGCGACGACGAGGGCGTCGTCGAACAGCGCACGGAACAGGCGGAGCGCGCGGCCGGCGACCGGCTCGCCGTCCACCCGGAGCAGCCCTTTGGGGAGCCCGCCCATGCGCGTGGCCTTCCCGCCCGCCACGAGCGCCCCGGTGCAGCCGGCGATCCGGATCGACGCCATGCGTCGAGTCTAGCGCGGAGCGCTGGAACCCATGGGGTGATCCGGGTTAAAACGGCCGGCTCATGACCCCGGAGCAGCGGCTCGAGACGTTCCGCAAGTTCGTCGAGAAGAGCCCCGACGACCCCTTCGCACGCTACTCCCTCGCCATGGCCCTGCGCTCCGCGGGCCTCGGCGAGGAGGCGGCGCAGGAGTTTCGCGAGCTCGCCCGCCGCGTTCCGGACTACGTGCCGACCTACCTCATGCTCGGGCAGGTGCTCGAGACCCTGGGGCGTGACGGCGAGGCGGCGCAGGCCTACCAGGACGGGGTCGCCGTGGCGACCCGCAAGCAGGACGGACACGCGGTGAGCGAGCTGACCCAGGCGCTCGAGGCGGTCCGCGCCAGAGGAGCTCAAGGATGAGCGAGCAGAACGAGACCGCGGTTGCCCACCTCCCGCTCGGCGGGATCATGAAGGGCAAGCGCGCGCTGATCACCGGCGTCGCGAACGAGCGGTCGATCGCGTGGGCCATCGCGGAGGCGTTCCGCGCCGAGGGCGCCGAGCTGGCGTTCACGTATCCCGGCGAGGCGATGGGGAAGCGCGTGCGCCCGCTGGCCGAGCAGGCCGGCGCGAAGGCCATCATCGACTGCGACGTCTCGAAGGACGAGGACATCGCGCGCACCGCCGCCGAGATCGGGAAGATCTGGCCGCAGGTGGACGTGCTGGTGCACTCGATCGGCTACGCGCCGCGCGAGGCGCTCGACGGCCGCTTCGCCGACGTCACCACCCGCGAGACCTGGCGCATCGCCCTCGACGTGTCCGCGTACTCGCTCATCGGCCTCGCCCGGGCGTTCAAGCCCATGATGAAGCCGGGCGCGTCCATCGTGTGCCTCACGTACTACGGCGCCGAGAAGGTGGTCCGGAACTACAACGTGATGGGCGTCGCGAAGGCCGCGCTGGAGTGCTCGACGCGCTACCTGGCGGAGGACCTCGGGCAGGACGGCATCCGCGTGAACGCCATCAGCGCCGGCCCGCTCAAGACGCTGGCCGCCGCCGGCATCAAGGGCATGCGCTCCATGCTCGGCGAGAACGCCGACAAGACGCCGCTGCGCCGGAACATCGAGCAGGACGACTGCGCCCGCGCCGCCCTCTACCTGTGCTCGGACCTCGCCCGCAACGTGACCGGCGAGATCCTCCACGTGGACGCCGGCCAGAACATCATGGGCGTGGTGAGCATGTCGTAGGCCCTCGACTCGGTCCGCTCGTCCCGACCCTTCGACTCCGCTCGCTCATCCCGAGCGTAGCGCGGCCGCGAGGCCGCGCGGAGTCGAGGGAGCGGCGTCGATGGACGCTAGATGAACCGGCCGCGCCGCGGCGACTCGCCCACGAACGGGTTGGCGCGGCGCTCCTCGCCGAGCGTGCCGGACGGCCCGTGGCCGGGGTGGAAGCGCACCGCGTCGCCGAGCGGGAACAGCCGCTCCTTGATCGAGCGCTCCAGCGCCTCGAAGTCGCCGCCGGGGAGGTCGGTCCGCCCGACCGAGCCGGCGAAGAGCGTGTCGCCGGTGAACAGGACCTGCTCGCCGGGGAACCACAGGCTGCACGAGCCGGCGCTGTGCCCCGGCGTGTGGATCACCTGCGCCTCGCAGTCGCCCACCCGGAACGCCTCGCCGTCCACGTGGTGGTGATCGACCTCCGGCGCCTCCACCGGGTCGAACCCGAACATCTCGGCCTGGCGGGGCAGCGCCTCGAGCCAGGCGTCGTCGGCCGCGTGGATCTGCAGCGGCGCGCCGGTCGCGGCGCGGGCCTCGGCGCCGCCGCCCACGTGGTCGATGTGACCGTGGGTGCAGAAGATCCGGGTGACGCGCCAGCCGGACGGCCCGGTGAGCGCGAGCGCCCGGTGCACCTCGGCGCCGGGATCGACCAGCACGGCCTCGCCGGTCCGCCCGCAGGCGGCGAGCCAGCAGTTCGCCGCGAACGGGCCGACCACCGCGTGGCGGACCACGAGCATCGGTTCCTCCAGACGCGAAGGGCCGAAGGGTCTCCCCTCCGGCCCGCGCGCACCGCCCGGCCACGCGGGCCGGCGAGGCGAATGCCTAGTACGAGAAGGACGAGCCGCAGCCGCAGGTGGTGCGGGCGTTCGGGTTGTTGAACTTGAACCCGGCGCCCTGCAGGCCGACGACGTAGTCCACGGTCACGCCCTGGAGGTACATCGAGCTCATCGGATCGACGTAGAGCTTGATGCCGTCCTGCTCGAGCGAGATGTCGCCGTCGCGCGGGTCCTTCTCGAAGTCCATCGAGTACTGGAACCCGGCGCAGCCGCCGCCCATGACGCCGACGCGGATGCCGTAGCCCGCGAGGCCCTCGCGCGCGATGGCGTCCTTCACCATCTCGATCGCCTTCGAGGTCAGGCTGACGAAGTTCGGGATCCCCAGGTCGGGGGAGGGTGCGGTCGGGGCGGCGACGGTGGTGGCTTCCATTTCTTCGAGTTCTCCATCGAGGGACGCGCCCTCGTTGACGTGGCGCAAGGAGTCTAACAGGGAGGGTGGAGCGCTTCAACGCGGGCTTGGGCCCGCACCGACAGGGGTTTTCCCGTCCTTCAGCCGGCGCGTCCGGACAGGTGGCGCCCCCCGTCCACCGGCAGCACGGCGCCGGTGACGAACGGTGCGTCCGCGAGGTAACGCACGGCCGCCGCCACGTCTTCCGGCGTGCCCGGCCGCGCGAGCGGGATCCGTGCCGTGAGCGCGCGGCGGGTCGCCGCGGGGTAGTGCTCCGGCCAGAGCACGGTGCCGGGCGCCACGCCGTTCACGCGCACCCGGGGCGCCAGCTCGAGCGCGAGGCACTCGGTCAGCCGGGCCAGCGCCGCCTTCGAGGCCGCGTAGGCGGCGTAGCCCTTCCACGGCACCAGCCCGCCGCCCACGTCGATGACGTTCACGACCGAGCCGCGCGCCCGCGCCAGCAGGGGCGCGAGCGCCCGGACCAGCAGGAGCGGCGCCCGCGCGTTCAGGTCCATCTGCGAGTCGAACGCCGCCGCGTCGGTGCCGGCGAGCGGGAGCGCGTCGAACGCGGAGGCGCTGTTCACCAGCAGGTCGAGGCGGCGGTGCCGGGCGCGGAACGCGGCCGCGAGCCGGGCCGGCCCGTCGGCGGCGGCGAGGTCCGCCTGCAGCGCGGAGGCGAAGCCGCGCGGGCGGTGCGTGCGGTAGTGCGCGGCGACGGTCCACCCGTCGCGCGCCAGCCCGCGGGCGATCGCCTCGCCGACGCGGACCCCGGCCCCGGTCACCAGCGCGATGCGGTCGGCCACGGCGTCACCTCTCCCGGTGCGGGTCCCAGGCCGTCTCCGGCTTGCGCGCGCGGTGGTTCGCGATCCGCGCCGCCACGAACAGGAAGTCGGAGAGCCGGTTCAGGTAGGCGAGCGCGACCGGCGAGACCTCCGCCTCGGCGGCGAGCGCCACCACCCGGCGCTCGGCGCGGCGGCACACGCAGCGCGCCAGGTGCAGCTGCGCGGCGGTGCCGGTCCCCCCGGGGAGCACGAACTGCCGCAGCGGGGGCAGCTCCGCCTCCCACGCGTCGATGGCCGCCTCGAGCCGCTCGGCCCAGCGCGGCTCGACCGCCGGGATGGCCGAGCGGGCCTTCTCGCCGTGCGGCGTGGCCAGCTCCGCGCCCACGCAGAACAGCTCGTCCTGGATGCGCGCGAGCTGCGCGTCGAGCTCCGGGTCCTCGACGCGCGCGCGCACCGTGCCGAGGCAGGCGTTCAGCTCGTCCACCTCGCCGTAGGCCTCGACCCGCGCGTCGCTCTTGCGCACCCGCGGCCCGCCGAACAGGCCGGTCTCTCCGGCGTCGCCGGTCTTCGTGTAGATCTTCACCCTGCGGTCCCTAGCAGAGGCCGTGGACGCGCCGCAACGCCCGCGGTAGGACCGGCGCATGACCGACGTCTTCGAGGGAGGGGCGCTCGCCGCGATCGGCCGCGAGGCCGCCGAGCGCGCCTGGGCCGAGGGCCTCACCGTGCGCAAGCCGGACGGCACGGTGGTGCCGATCCCGCTGCTGGCCGAGCCCGAGGTGCTCCCGCGCGCCGCGCTCGACGGGCTGGCGCGGGAGGCGGAGCGCATCCTCTCCGGCAGCGTGAAGCTGGCGCGCGCGCTGGTGGCCTCGGGCGACGCGCGCGACCGGGCCGCGCTGGAGGAGCCGTTCTCCGGCCTCGAGGCCGAGGCGATGGCGCGCCTGTTCGGCGAGGCGCCGCTCGCGGTGATGATGGCGCGGGTGGACTTCCTCGTGCCGGAGGGCGGCGGCGCGCCGCGGGCGCTCGAGCTGAACGCCACCATCCCGGCCATGTCCGCCTACGCCGACCTGGCCGCGTTCGCCTGGATCCGCGCCGCCGCGCGCGCCCGCGGCAGGTCGCCGCGCGAGGCCGAGGCGCTGGTGGCGGCCTGCGGCAGCCACATGGAGCGGCTGCGCGAGGCGCTGGTGGCGGCGTACCGGGCGCGCGGGGGCGAGCGGGCCCGCCCGTCGATCGCGCTGGTGGCCCGGCCGGGCGACGCGCAGATCGGCGAGCTGCGCCGGCTGGCGGCGCACTTCCGGCAGATGGGCCACCGCGCCGAGAACCTGGTGCCGGCCGAGTGCGAGCCGGAGGCGTGGGACGTGCTGTACCGGCACGTCTGGGCGCACAAGGTGGACCCGGCCGATCCGTTCGCGCGGGCGCTGCGCGCGCCCGGCAGGTACGTGCTCCTCAACCCGGTGAACGGGCTCCTCGAGGCGAAGGCGCTGTTCGCGCGGCTGTCGGAGTGCGCCGAGGACGCCGCGCTGGCGCAGCGCGCCGGGCTCGACGCGGAGGAGCGGGCCGCGGCGGGCCGGCTGCCCTGGACGCGCCGGCTCACGGCCGACGTGGCGGCGCGGCTCGTCGCGGAGCGCGAGCGGTTCGTGCTGAAGCGGAGCTGGGACTACGGCGGCAAGAGCGTGCACCTCGGCGCCGAGACGGCGCCGGACGCGTGGGCCCGCGCGGTGGAGGAGGCGCTCGCCGATCCGCGCGGCGGGGGCTGGGTCGCGCAGGAGCGCGTGTTCGCCGTGCGCCGGCCGGCCACCCGCATCGCGCCGGAGGGCGTCTCGCGGTCCGACCTGTACCGCGACGTGTCCACCTACTGCGGCCTGGGGCCGTCGCGTCCGTCGGGCTCGGTGGTCCGCGCCGCTGCGTCACCCATCGTGAACATCCTCGGCGGCGGCGGGCTCGCCCCGGTGATCCCCGAGGACGTGATGCAGGGGCTGCGGTAGGCGGAAGTCGCGGATGGAGGGGACGCGCGCGAGCACCTCCACCGGCCGGCCGGAGTGGTCGGTGTCGAGGTGCACGCAGAGCGCGTCCGGCCAGGCCCGCGCGTAGGCGTTCACGTGGGCGGGCTCGTTGTCGAACGCCGCCACCACCGGCCCGAGGCGCTCGACGCGGCCGCGCGCGAGCGCCTTCCAGGCCTCGTCCCCGAGCGCCTCGTCCGGCTTCAGGAACAGGTGCACGCGGGCGCCGTCCGGCAGCGGGAAGCCCGCCGCCCGGAACACCTCCAGCGTCCCCGCCTCCATGGCCAGCGGCCGCCCGGTGACGTACGCCACGATCGCGCCGGCGCCGGCGGTCGCCCGCACCAGCCCGGGCGCCCCGGGCAGCGGCACGTCGAGGCGGCAGTAGGCGCTCGTGAAGAACCGCCCGGCCCAGAACGCGCGCGCCGGCCGCAGGTGCCGCGCCACCTCGTCCGGCGGGAGCCCGGCGGCGGCGAGCGCGGCCGCGAGGTCCCAGCTCGTCCAGTGCTCCGGGCGCGCCCCGAGGAGCGCGGGCACGCCCGCCGCGCGCCCGTAGTCGCGCAGGATGCGCGCCTGCCGCGGGCGGTTGTCGAGCAGCGTCGAGTCGAGGTCGAACACCACCACGCCGCCCGGCGCGGCCGCCCGCGCGCGGGCCAGGACCGCGGCCAGGATCGCCGCCTGCTCCTCGATGCGTGCCCGCCCCGGCATGGGGCGAACCTATGCCCTTGGGCGGGGCTCGAGGAACGCTCCCGATGTGGGCGGCGAACCGCGGCGCCGCGCCGCCCTCGCGCGGCCGGTGCGTGGCGGAGGTGCGCGGAAGCAGGTATGTTTCCGGGCTCGGATGGCCCAGCGCGCCAAGATCCTGGTGGTGGACGACTCCCGCACCCAGCTCGACTGGCTGGTGCGGGTGCTCGAGCGCGAGGAGTACGACGTCCGGACCGCCGCGGACGGCAAGGACGCGATCCGAAAGGTGCGCGGCGAGCCGCCCGACCTGGTGCTGCTCGACATGATCCTGCCGGACATGGACGGGCTCGAGGTGCTGCGCATCGTGAAGGCGCGGCCCGAGGACCAGTTCATCCCGGTGATCATCCTGTCGGTGAAGTCCGACCTCGACTCGAAGGTCGCGGGCCTGCGCATCGGCGCCGACGACTTCCTGGCGAAGCCGTTCGCCGAGGCGGAGATCCTGGCGCGCTGCGCGGCGATGCTGCGCATCAAGACGCTCCAGGACCAGCTCCGCGAGACGCAGCGGCGGCTGCGCGAGCAGACGCTCACCGACGACCTCACCGGCCTCAAGAACCGGCGCGCCTTCGACGAGCGGTTGCAGGAGGAGTTCCGGCGCGCCCACCGCTACTCGGATCCGGTGTCGCTCATCATGATCGACCTGGACCACTTCAAGCTCGTGAACGACCGCTACGGCCACCCGTTCGGCGATCTCGTGCTGCGGGGCGCGTCCGAGCAGCTCCGCGCCTCCACCCGGGACCCCGACATCTGCGCGCGCTACGGCGGCGAGGAGTTCGCGGTCATCCTCCCCAAGACGCACCTCTCGGGCGCGCTCGCGGTCGCGGAGCGGATCTGGAAGGAGCTGTCCGCGAGGAGCTACCCCGTTCCGGCTGGGTCCGCGGAACCCGACACCGCCATCCAGGTGACCGCGTCGATGGGCATCGCGTTCTATCCGTCGAAGGACATCGGATCGCCGGAGGCGCTGGTCCGTTACGCCGACGAGGCGCTCTACCAGGCCAAGAAGGCGGGACGCAACACGATTTGTCTCTACCAGGCGCAGGCGTACCGGTACGAGGCGAGCGACCGTTAGAGGGCGGGTGGTGTTTGTACCGTGTGTCCGGTACGCCGAAACCCGGAGGGTGTGATATCACCCGGGGGCGATGAACGACCCGGGGAGTGAACCGCCCAACTGCCTGGAAATAGGGCCCTCCGCACGCGAACCGGCTGGACCCCTCTGTGCACCTTCGAGGGCGCAGCCGATGGCACCCCCGGAATCCCAGGCCGCCCTGGACGCCCGCCCCGACTCCACCGTGCTGGTGGTGGACGACGACGAGCACGTGCGCCGCGCGCTCGGCCGCGTGCTGCGCCGCTCGCGCTGCCGCGTGATCGACGCCGGGGACGCGAGCGGGGCGCTGGCGCTGCTCGAGCGCGAGCCGGTCCAGGTGGTGGTCTCCGACCACCGCATGCCGGGCACCTCCGGCGTCGAGCTGCTGCGGATCGTGAAGGAGCGCTGGCCCACCGTGCAGCGCGTCCTCCTCACCGGCCACGCCGACTCGGCGGTCATCGAGGAGGCGGTGAACCGGTCGGAGATCTTCCGGTTCATCTGGAAGCCCTGGGACGACGCGCACCTGCGCATCACCGTCCAGAGCGCCGTGGACCAGCACTGGATGCTGGAGGAGAACCGGCGCCTCGAGCAGCTCCTCGCGGAGCGCAACGCCCAGCTCGAGAAGCTGAACCGCGACCTCGACGGCCAGCTCGCGGCCCGCTCCGCGGCGCTGGTGCGGGCGGCCGAGGAGTGGCGCGCCAGCTTCGACGCCATCGGCGACCCGCTCGCGATCTTCCGCGGGGGCGGCTGCGAGGTGGCGCGCGCCAACGCCGCCTTCGCGCGCGCGGCCGGCGTGGCGATCACGCAGGTCGCCGGCCTGCGCTGCCGCGAGCACGCGTTCGGCGTGCTCCCGTGCCCGGCCTGCTGCGACCTGCCGCGCGGCGGCACCGCCGAGCGCGAGCTGGCGTTCGGCGATCGCACCTGGATGATCCGCTCGTTCCCGTTCGGCGACGGCGGCCTGGTGGTCACGTTCAAGGACGTCACCGACGAGCGCGAGGTGAGCCGGCGCCTGTTCCACGCCGAGAAGATGTCCGCGGTGGGCCAGCTCGCCGGCGGCGTGGCGCACGAGATCAACAACCCGCTCGGCGGGATCCTGGCGTTCGCGCAGCTCATGAGCCGCGAGGAGCGCTCGCCCGAGGACATGGAGAGCCTGCGGCTCATCCAGGACGCCGCGAACCGCGCCAAGCGCATCGTGGAGTCGCTGCTGCGCTTCTCGCGCCGCCCGCGCGAGGAGGAGCGCGGGCCGGTGGACCTGCGCCAGGTGGTGGACGACGCGCTGTTCCTGCTCTCGCCGCAGCTCCGCGCCGGCCGCTTCGAGGTGGTGCGCCGGTTCGAGCCGGCGATCGCCGTGGGCAACGGCAACCAGCTCCAGCAGGTGGTCGTCAACCTGCTGGTGAACGCGCTGCAGGCCATGGGCGACCGCGGTACGGTCACCGTCGCGGTGGGCCCCGCCGCGACGGGGCGGCTGCGCCTGTCGGTGGCCGACACCGGGCCGGGCGTGCCCGAGGACGCGGCGCAGCGGATCTTCGAGCCGTTCTTCACCACCAAGCCCGAGGGCCAGGGCACCGGCCTGGGCCTGTCCATCTGCTACCAGATCGTCGAGGAGCACGGCGGGACCATCCGCCTCGAGCAGCCCGGCCCGCACCCCGGGGCCTGCTTCGTGCTCGAGCTCCCGGCGGCGCAACCGAGGCACGAGCGAGGAGAAGCGGTCCCATGAACGAGGCAACCGAGGCGCGGCCGGCCCGCGTGCTGGTGGTGGACGACGAGCCGACGCTGCTGCGCGCCATGGAGGCGCTGCTGCGGCGGAAGGGGCACGAGGTCGTCGGCCTCGACTCCTCCATCGCGGCCACGCAGCGGCTCGCGCAGGAGGACTTCGACGTCGCGCTGTTCGACATCAAGATGCCCCAGCTCTCCGGCCTCGAGCTGCTGAACGCGGTGAAGCACCGCCGGCCGGAGGTGGAGGTCATCATGATGACCGGCCACGCCACGGTGGAGACCGCGCTCGCCGCGGTCCGCGCCGGCGCCTACGACTACCTCACCAAGCCGTTCGAGGACGTGGAGGTGGTGGCGCGCGCGGTGGCGAAGGCCGCCGAGCGGAAGCGGCTGTTCGACCGCAACCGCCAGCTCGAGAGCGCGCTGCGCGAGCGCGAGGGGTCGCCGTCCGAGGGGCTGGTGGGCACCTCCGCGCCCATGCGCGAGGTGACGCGGATGGTGGAGGCGGTGGCGTACAGCGCCACCACCGTGCTCATCACCGGCGAGAGCGGCACCGGCAAGGAGCTGGTGGCGCGCGCGCTCCACACCCGCAGCCCGCGCCGCAGCCACCCGTTCGTCGCGCTCAACTGCGGCGCGCTCACCGAGACGCTGCTCGAGTCCGAGCTGTTCGGGCACGTGAAGGGCGCGTTCACCGGCGCGCAGCGCGATCAGCGCGGCCTGTTCGACGCGGCCGACGGCGGCACCATCTTCCTGGACGAGATCGGCGACATCCCGCTCTCGACCCAGGTGCGCCTGCTGCGCGTGCTGCAGGAGGGCGAGATCAAGCGCGTCGGCTCGGCCGACCCGGTGCGGGTGGACGTGCGGGTGCTCGCCGCCACCCACCGCGACCTGCCCAAGCTGGTGAAGGCCGGCCGCTTCCGCGAGGACCTGTTCTACCGGCTCAACGTGATCAACATCCCGCTGCCGCCGCTGCGCGAGCGCGTCGAGGACATCCCGCTGCTCGCGCACCACTTCGTGCGCCGCTACGCCGATCGGCTGGGCAAGAAGGTCCGGACGGTCGCGCCGGACGCGCTCGAGCTCATGTGCGGCTACCGCTGGCCGGGCAACGTGCGCGAGCTGGAGAACGCGATCGAGCGCGCGGTGGTGCTGTGCCGCGGCGACTCGGTGGTGCCCGGCGACCTGCCGCCGGCCGTGACCGGGCGCACCGCGCCGCTGGTGCGCGAGGCGCCGGCCTCCGGCGACGAGGCCGCGTGGCTGGCGCTCTCCTACGCCGCCGCCAAGGAGCAGGCGCTGCGCCGGTTCGAGAAGGGCTACGTCGAGGCGCTCATGCGTGCGTGCGACGGCAACATCTCCGCGGCCGCGCGCAAGGCCGGCATGGACCGCTCCAACTTCAAGCGCGTGCTGCGCAAGTACCGCACCGACGTCGAGCCCGACGCCGAGGACGACGCCTCCACGCGCGCGCTCGGCTAGCGCGGCCCGCCGCCCGTCCGGCCCGGGGCCGCCGCCGCGGCCTCGCCGGCCGGGCCCCTCACCAGCCCGCGTCCGGCAGGGCGGGGTTCGCGTGCGCGCGCTCGGTGGTGAAGCGCAGCCGCAGCGCGTCCTGCTCCGCCACCTCGACCGCGCGCGGGAACCAGTCGCCGCCGGCGGGGGAGCCCCAGCCCAGCAGCCGCACGTCCTGGAGGGCCCCGCCCTCGGCGGCGACCAGGCGGAGCGGCTGGAACGCCTCCTTGTCCACGAACGCGACCGGCCGGCCCTCGCGCGAGCGCCCGCCGATCACGTACGCGAGGCGCCCGTCGAAGCGGCCGAGGCCGATCTCCGAGACCGCGACGCCGCGCCGGGAGAGCGCGGCCGCGTACGCGCCCGAGGCGTCGCCGGCCGTCGAGGTGGCGAGCAGCGCGCAGGCGGCCCGGACCAGCGCCGCCGCGGCGGGGACCTGGTCGAGCCCGCCGCGCCCGCCCAGCCGCCCGTCGCGCGCGAGCGACACCGCCGGGCGCTGCGCCTCGGGGACGCCCGCGGGCGTGAGCTCGAGCCGGCAGCGGCCCGGGACCTTCATGAGGAAGCGGGCCGGCGCGGACACCTCGCCGGTGGCCGAGCGCTGCAGCCCGGCGGACGCGGCGAGCCGCTCCGCGGCCGGTCCCTCCACCTGGAGGGTGCCCGTGACCTCGAGCGAGGAGAGGGACAGCGACGCGCGCTTCTCGCCCATGCGCCGCAGCACGGCGGAGGTGTGGAGGACGTAGGCGAGCGAGGGCGTCGCCGCCGCGAGGGCGGCGGCCGCGGCCAGGCGGCGGAGGTTCACTTGACGAGCTCCTTCATGAGCGCGCGGAGCGGCCCCGCCAGCTCGGGGCGCTTCATCGCGTACAGGATGTTGGCCTTCAGGTAGCCGAAGCGGTCGCCCGCGTCGTAGCGCTCGCCCTCGAACCGATACCCGAGCAGCCCCTCCTCGCGCGCCAGCACCGCCAGCGCGTCGGTGAGCTGGATCTCGCCGCCCACGCCCGGCTTCACGCGCTCCAGGATCTCGAAGATGCGCGGGGGCAGGACGTAGCGGCCGATCACGGCCAGGTTGGAGGGCGGATCCGCCTTCGGCTTCTCCACCAGGCGCTCGATGCGCACGGTGCGCGAGTCCATCGCCTGGCCCGCGGCGATGCCGTACATCGGCGTGTCCTCGCGCGGCACCTCCATGAGCGCCACCGTGCCGAGCCCGTGCCGCTCCCAGCAGTCGGCGAGCTGCTTCGCGCCGGGCACCGGCGCGTCGATGATGTCGTCGCCGAGCATCACCACGAAGGGCTCGTCGCCGATGGCGTCGCGCGCGCACAGCACCGCGTGCCCGAGCCCGAGCGGCTCCTGCTGGCGGATGGTGAGCACGTTCGCCATGTGGGCGATCTCGCGCATCTGCTTGCGCAGCTCGTGCTTGCCCGCCTTCTCCAGGCGGTCCTCCAGCTCGCCGGCGATGTCGAAGTGATCGACGATCGAGTCCTTGCCGCGCGCGCAGATGAGGATGATGTCCCGGACGCCGGCCGCGACCGCCTCGGCCACGATGTACTGGATGGTGGGCGTGTCTACGATCGGGAGCAGCTCCTTCGGGACCGCCTTGGTGGCGGGAAGGAACCGGGTGCCGAGGCCCGCGGCGGGGATCACGGCCTTGCGGATCTTCTTGGGCGCCATGGTGCCGCCAATCTAGCCCGGCCCCGGGCCAGGCACCACCGGTGAGCGGCGCCCCCCTATCTCGGCCGCTCCACGCGCTCCGCCTCGGTCTTGCACGCGATGCACAGGTCCGTGACCGGCCGCGCGCGCAGCCGCGCCGCGCTGATGGGCGCGCCGCAGGAGGTGCAGGTGCCGAACGTGCCCGCGTCGAGGCGGGCCAGGGCCGCCTGCACCTTCCCGAGCAGCCGGCGGTCGCGGTCGCGCAGGCGCAGCGCCCAGTTGCGACGCTCCTCCGCCGTGGCGCGGTCGTTCGGGTCCGGGATGGCGATCTCGCCGCCGCCCTCCGAGTCGGCCATCTCGTGCACGGCGCGCTCGCCCTGGCCCACCAGCGTGTCGAGCTGCGCCGCCAGGATGCGGCGGAAGCGTTCGGTCTCGCGTGCCTTCATGGCGACCTCCGCGTGCAGATCGACGCTAGCGCTCGCGTCCGCGCGCCACAAGCGTCCTTGCCGGGGGCGCGACACGTCCCGTATCCTCGGCACGTGCACGCACGCCTCCTGTGTCATGCGGCCGCGCTCCTCGTCGCGGGCGCCGCCGCCGCTTCCGAACCGCCTCCCGCCGGCGGCCTCCCAGACGTGGCGGGCCCCCGGGCGCTCGGCCTCTCCGCCTCGATCGGCGTGGCCGCCAACAACGAGGGACTGTACGTGAACCCCGCCGCCGTCGGCGCGCGGCGCCGCTACGCGTTCGAGGCGGGGGGCATGCTGGACCGTCGCGGCTCCGAGTCCCCCGGGCAGTTCCTGAACGCGTCGGTGGTGGACGGGATGTCGTCGTCGGTGACGGCCGGCTTCGGCTTCACGCGGGCCGCCAGGGGCGACGCCGTCGGCAACCAGTTCACGCTCGCGCTCGTCACGCCGCTCGTGGAGCGGATGTGGATCGGCGCGGCCGGCAAGTGGCTCGACCTGCGCGGCCCCCTCGCCCTCGGCCGCGAGGAGATCCGCGCCGCGACGGTGGACGCCGGCCTGTTCTGGCAGGTGTCCGACCTGTTCTCGCTGGGCGCGGCTGGCTACAACCTGGTGGCCATCCACCAGGACCAGATCGCGCCCATGGGCTTCGGCGCCGGCATGGCGCTCGGCAACGACCAGGGCGCGCAGCTCACCGCCGACTGGCGCACCGACCTCGACCGGCTCGGCAAGACCACCAACCGCTACTCCGCCGGCGCCGAGGTGCTCGCCGGCCGCATGCTGGCGCTCCGCGCCGGGTTCATGAAGGACGAGACGCTCGACACGAACTGGTGGTCCGCCGGCGTCGGCATCGCCGCGCAGAGCGGCGCCGCGCTGGACGTCGGCTACCGCCAGAGCACGACCGACGCGAGCGCCCGCCAGATCGCGCTGTCGCTGAAGATCTACATGTTCAACTGATCGCCGCGTCGCTGCGGCGCGTACGCATCGATCAGCGCGTCCCCGAAGACCCGCCGCGCCTCCGCGAGGTTGTGGCCCTTGCAGTGGATCCGGAGGTTGTCCGCCGTGGAGGGCCCGCCGAGCGCCCGCGCCGCGATGTGGTCGATCTCGAGCCGGTGGGTGGAGCCGCATCGCTCCCCGGACGCGAGGACGAAGGTGCACCGCCCGCCGTCCCGCTTCCAGACCTCGCGGCGCACGTGGGCAGGGATGTGGTCCGGCTTCGACGGGCGAACGTTCTTCTGCGGGCGAGCGGTAAGCCCCTTGCGCCGGTCGCGCTCGGCGATGAGCAGGTCGAGCGCCGCTTCGAGGACCTTCTCGCGCGACGCGCCCGGCAGGGCGTGGGACAGGGCGTCCCGGGCCGCGTCGAGCTTCTTCAAGAAGGCCTTCGAGACGGTGAGGTGCATCCGAGCCTGCTCGCCGTCGAGCCAGTCGACGGAGCTGGGCTTCGGGGCGGGGCCCGCCGCTCGCAGTTCGACAGGCTCACTGCGAGCGGAGGAGGGCGGCGGCGTTTCATGCGCATGAAACGCGAGGTGCGGAGCCGCGGAAGGCGACGCGGCAACGGCGGACCCGGCCACCGAAGCCGCAGCAGGCGCAGCGACCCGAACGGGCGCCCAGCGAGCGCACCAGGCCCCGGCGCCCCAGCGATCCCGCTCGCGACCACCGCGCCCCGCGCGACCCCCGTCAAGTTGCCAGAGCGTTCCCGGTGGGCCGCAAACGTTCAGTCACTAACAGTGACCGCCTCTGCACGCGTCCCCGCGCCCAACGCCCCGCCCGCGCGCCTCTCGCAAGCCGATCCCGCGGCCCCGCCCACGGCCAAGCGGCACCGCCCCCGACCCCCGCTGCCCTGTCGAACCCCCCCTCACTCCCGCTTCAGCACCGGCAACACCACCGGCGCGCCCGTGACGCCGTTCTCCCCGCGCCACACCGGCACCTCCCACACCTCGCGCACCCGCTCGGCCGTGATCACCTCGTCCGGCGCTCCCTCGGCGACCACGCGGCCGCGCGAGAGCACCACCAGGCGGTCGCACGCGGCGGCGGCGAGGTTGAGATCGTGGAGCACCGCCACCACGCACAGCCCGCCGCGCGCGGCCACGCGGGCCATCCGCATGGCGGCCACCTGGTGGCCGAGGTCGAGGAACGCGGTGGGCTCGTCGAGCAGCAGCACCCGGGGCTCCTGCGCGAGGGCGCGGGCGAAGAACACCCGGCGCCGCTCGCCGCCGGAGAGCGCGTCGAGGCGGCGGCCGGCCAGGTGCACGAGGTCGCACGCCTCGAGCGCCCCCTGCACGGCGCCGTGGTCGAAGCGGGAGGGCACCGCCAGCAGCCCCTGCCGCGGCGCCCGGCCCATCATCACGGCGTCACGGACGGTGAATGGCCAGGTCAGCCGCGGCTCCTGCGGGACGAGCGCGCACACCTGCGCCACCGCGCGCCGCGGGGCGGCGGCCGGGTCGAGCCCGGTCAGGCGCACCGTGCCTTCCGCGGGCGCGGCCAGGCCGGCGATGAGCCGGACGAGCGTGGACTTCCCGGCGCCGTTCGGCCCGAGCAGCCCGACGAACTCGCCCTCGCGCGCGGAGAACGACACGTCCTCGAGCGCCGCACGCGCGCCGTAGCGGAACGTGACCCCGCGCACCTCGACCATGGGCGCCGCCGCGCCGCCGGCCGGCCCGCTCATCGCGCGCCCTCCGCCTCGGGCCGCCCGGTCCGCCGCAGCAGCCACAGGAAGAACGGGCCGCCCAGGAACGCGGTCACCGCGCCCACCGGCGGCTCGGTGCCGAGCGGCAGGAACGCGAGGCGCGCCAGGGCGTCGGCGAGCACCAGGAACGCGGCGCCGAACAGCGCCGAGGCCGGCACGAGCAGGCGGTGGTCGGGGCCGACCACGCGCCGGACCAGGTGCGGGACGATGAGCCCCACGAACCCCACCATCCCGGCGAGCGCCACCGCCGCGCCGGTGGCGGCGCTCGCCGCGAAGAACACCGCGGCCCGGTCGCGCCGGACGTCGAGCCCGAGCGAGGCCGCCTCCTCGTCGCCGAGCGTGAGCAGGTTGAGCCGCGCCGAGAGCGCCAC
Organism: Anaeromyxobacter dehalogenans 2CP-C; assembly: GCF_000013385.1. Taxonomy (GTDB): domain Bacteria; phylum Myxococcota; class Myxococcia; order Myxococcales; family Anaeromyxobacteraceae; genus Anaeromyxobacter; species Anaeromyxobacter dehalogenans_B. Next base: position 3,985,404 of record NC_007760.1, on the reverse strand, counting down.
CAGCGCGCCCACGGACAGCAGCACCAGCACGGCGCCGAGCGCCAGCGTCCCCGGCGCCTCGTAGCCGACCGCGCCGAGCAGCCAGTACATGAGCCGGCCGGCCTGCTCCGGCGGGACGAGCATCTTGAGCAGGGTGATGACGCCGGCGGCGAACGCGTTGAACACGATGCCCACCAGCAGCGCCGCCTCGGGCACCAGGCGGCCGCCGATCCGGCCCAGCCCGAACACGATGGCGGTCGCCGCGACGGCCCCGGCCACCGCGCCGGCCGCGACCGGCGGCGCCCCACCGAGCGCCTCGCCCGCGCGCCCCGCCAGCCGGGTCACGCCCGCGGCGGCGACCAGGACGAGCGAGCCGCCCAGCGCGGCGCCGCCGGAGACGCCGAGCACGAACGGCTCCGCGAGCGGGTTGCGCAGGAGCGCCTGGAGCGCGGTCCCCGCGGCGGCGAGCGCGCAGCCCACCAGCGCGGCGAGCACGGCGCGCGGCAGGCGCAGGCCGAACAGGATGGCCGCGTCGGGATCGGCGCCGGCCCAGGCGGCGCGGAACGAGATGGGCTGCGGGCCGAGCGCGCAGGAGATCGCCACGGCGAGCGCGATGGCGAGCGCGCCGGCGGCGAGCGCCAGCGCCAGCCGGGTGCGGCGCGAGAGGCTCACCGCGCCTCCGGGTGCAGCCCGCGGAACAGCGTCTCCAGCCCGCGGATCATCCGCGGCCCGGGGCGGAGCAGGGCGTCGTCGGGGAGCCGCACCACCGCGCCGCGCCGCACCGCCGGGATCGCGGAGAGCCGGACGATGCCCTCGGCCGGCTCCTGCGGCGCGCCGTCCACCACCACCTCCGGATCGAGCGCCACCGCGCGCTCGAGCGGGAACACCGGCCAGGGCCGGGAGCCGCCCACCACGTTCACCGCGCCCGCGATGCGCAGCAGCTCGTCCGGGAAGCTCCCCGGTCCGGCCACCACCAGCGGCTCGCGGCCCACCAGGAACAGCGCGCGCCGGCGCGGCAGCGCCGCGGCCCGCGTCCGCACCCGCTCCACCTCCGCCGCGAGCTCCGCGGAGAGCCGCGCCCCCGCCGCCGGCGCGCCCAGCGCCTCGCCCACGATGCGCGGCGTGGCGAGCACGTCGGCCACGCTCACCACCGGGATCGCGAGCACCGGGAACGGGCGCGACGAGGCCTGCGAGAGCTCGGCCACCCGGCGCACCGCGGCCAGCGCGCCGCCGTCGGAGATCCAGAGCACGAGGTCGGGGCGGAGCCCCAGGATCACCTCCGGGTTCGGATCGATGAAGCCGCCCACGCGCGGCACGTGCCGCACCTCCGGCGCGTCGTCGAGCTGGGTCACGCCGACCAGCCGGTCGCCCAGGCCGAGCGCCAGCACCACGTCGGTGAGGCTGGGCGCGAGCACCACCACGCGCCGGGGCGGCGTGGCGGGCCGGGGCCCGGCCCACACCGTCCCGCCCTCGGCGGCGCCGCGGCCGCTCGGGCGGAGCAGGTCCGCGACCCCGCCGGCGCGGGCGGCCGACGCCGCCAGCGCGAGCGCCAGCGCGGCGCACCCGGCGGCTACGGCGCGCACGCGACGTCCGCGGCCCAGGCCCACCCCGCCTGGCTGGCCGGGCAGATCTCGCCGGCGGCGAGGCGCTCGCCGGTGGAAGGATCGAAGCGCCACACCGAGCCGGACCACTGATCGGTGACGTAGGCAGTCCCGCCGCACAGCGCGATGTTACCCGGGGCCGAGAAGTCCGGCGCGGCCACCGGGGCGTGCAGCGTCGCGCCGGCGTCGCCGAGCTCCACCGGCAGCACCGCGGCGCTCCCGCCGCACGCCACCCACAGCATCCGCCCGTCGGCGCTCGCGGCCAGGCCGCCCGCGTTCAGGCAGCCGTCGCCCAGGTCGATGGAGGTGAGCGCGTCGTCCGCCGCCGGGTCGATGACCGCCAGCTTCCCGCTGCCCGCCGGGTCGGTGTAGTAGCCCCACTCGCCCAGGCGCAGGTTGGCCAGCGTGACGTACACGCGGCCGCCCGCCACCACGGCGTGGGACGGGAAGGGGAGGCCGGGGGCGTCGGCGAGCGCGCGCAGGTCGATGCGCCGGACGATCCCGCCGGTCGCGAGGTCGATCACCGCCACCTCCTGGCCGCCCGACGCCGCGTCGAGGCCGTACAGCGCCGCGTAGGCGCGGCCGCTCGCGAACGCCACCCAGCGCGGGTTCACGCCGGTCGTTCCGAGGACGACCTCGTCCACCACGCGCCGCGCGGCGGCGTCGTACACCACCAGCGACCCGGCGGCCGCGTTCGCGACCCACAGGCGGTCGCCGCTGACGGAGAGCGCCTCGAGGTCGCCGCCGCCCAGCACCGTCTCGACGCCGGCCGCGCCGAGGTCGAGCGGGAAGGACACGAGCGAGTGCGAGAGCGAGGCCGCGGCCCAGAGCCGGCCGGCCGCCACGCCCAGCGCGATGGGGCCGTCGCCGGCCGCGCGGGGCAGGCCGCCGCGCAGCGCGGCGTTCGCCGGGCGCACGTCGTCGGTCGCGAAGCAGGCCACGTACACGTCCGGCCGGCACGCGCCCTCGCGGCAGCTCTCGCCGCGGTCGCAGCGCACCCCGCACGCGCCGCAGTTCCAGCGGTCCGACGACGGGTCCGCGCACGCGCCGCCGCAGGACAGCAGCCCGGCCGGGCAGGCGCTGGCGCAGGTGCCGCCGGCGCAGACCTGGCCCGTGCCGCAGGCGTGGCCGCAGGCGCCGCAGCTCCCGGGATCCGACGCGAGGTCCACGCAGCCGCCGCCGCACTCGACCGTGCCGGGCCCGCACTCGCACGCGCCCGCGTTGCACTCCTGGTACGCGCCGCAGGCCGCGCCGCACGCGCCGCAGTTCGAGGAGTCGATCTCGACCGAGGTGCAGGCGCCGCCGCAGACCTGCTCGCCGGCGGCGCAGACGATCTCGGGGTCGCTGCTGCAGGCCGCGAGCGCGAGCGCCGCCGCGGCGAGGGCCGCCCGGAGGGCGGGGAGGGGGATCCGGATCATGGGGTGGGGTCTCCTGGGGTCGAGCCGGCGCGCAGGGTGACCATCACCATGCGGCCGGGAAGCGGGTTTCCGATGGGGTCCGTCAGCGTGCGGTCGTCGAGCAGGTTGCGCGCCTCCAGCCCGAGCCGCAGCCCGGCGCGGCGGGCGAGGCGCACCGAGGCGCCCGCGTTCCAGAGCAGCGCCTCGGCGACGCGGTCCGCGTTGCGCGCGTCCCGCCACTGCGCGCCCACGTAGTGGGCCTCGAGGTGGGCCTCGGCCGGCCCGGGGGCGATCGCGGCGCGCGCGAACAGGCGGTGGCGCGGGCGGAACGGCAGGTCCCGGCCCACCTCGGCCGCCTCGCCGCGCAGCGTCTCGGTGCGCAGGTACGTGTACGCGGCGCCCAGCGCCAGGCCGAGCAGGCGCGGCGCGGGCGCGGTGGCGGCCTCGACCTCCAGGCCGGCGACCCGGGCGCGGCCGGTGTTGAACGGCTTCATCCGGCCGAGCGCGCTGGCCTGGTAGACGATCAGGTCCTCGTAGCGCGTGAGGTGGCCGCCCACGCTCGCCATGCCGCGCGCGCCCTCCGCGACCAGCGCCGCGTCGGCGGAGAGGCCGGTCTCGGGGCGGAGCGACGGGTTGGGCAGCGCGCCGCCCTGCTGCAGGTAGAGCTCCGCGAAGCCGGGGGCGCGGAAGGTGCGGCCGGCGCTGGCGCGCGCCGCGAGCGGCCCGAGCAGGCGCACGCTCCCGCCGAGCTTCGCGGAGAGCCCGTCGAACGGGCCCACCCGCTCGGCGCGCACCGCCGGCGAGAGCCGCACCCGGCCGGCGGCGAGGCGGGCGTCCTCGGAGAGCGTGGCGGACAGCTGCGCGCGCGTCCGCGGGTCGCCCAGGCCGTCGGCGCGGAGCGCCTCCCCGTCGGCGCCCAGTGCGGCCCGGAGCGCGCCGTGCCGGTGGAGCAGCACCGCCTCGGCCTCCGCGCCGGCGGCGCCGCCGCGCTGGTGCACCGGGTCGCCGCCGGACAGGCTCCCGATGCGCGTGTCGAGCAGGTCGGCGCGCCCGGTGAGGCGCGCGCCGAGGGTGAGCCCGGGCGCGGGGCCGGGGCCGGACAGCCGGACCGACAGGAGCGCCCGGGCGTCGCGCTGCCAGTCGTCGGGGGTGTCGTTGCCGGGCCACCCGGCCAGCTCCCGGCGGCCGCCGGAGAGCTGCAGCAGCGCGTCCAGCCGGCGCTCGCCGAGGCGGGCGGTGAGCTTCGCGATCCCGCCGCCGCGCGCGCTGCCGTTGTTCTCGCGCGTGAACGTCTGGTACGGGCTGCCGGGCAGCGAGCTCTGCGGGCGCTTCCGGTAGGTGAAGTCGCCGTCGCTCCGCTCCGCGCCCGCCGCGCCGAACAAGGTCCAGCGCTCCCCGCCGGCCGCCGCCTCGGCCGAGGCCGCGGCGGTGCCGAACGAGCCGCCGCTCGCCTCGGCCGACCAGCGCCCCGGCTCGCCGCCGCGCGTGACCACGTTCACGACCCCGCCCAGCGCGCCCGCGCCGTAGTGCGCCCCCTCGGCGCCGCGCAGCACCTCGATGCGCTCGATCCACTGGCGCGGCAGCGTGGACAGGTCCACGCCGCCCCCGAACGCCGTGTTGAGCGGCAGGCCGTCGAGCAGCACGAGCACGCCGCTCGCGCTCGAGCCGCGGATGGACACGGTGGAGAGCTGGCCGAGGCCGCCGTACGCGCTCACCGCCACGCCGGGCGCGGTGGCGACCAGCTCGGCGACCGCCTTGGCCTCGCCGGCGTAGCGGCCGGCCTCGACCACGGTGACCGCGCCGGTGGGGTCGCGCGTCGCCTCGGCGCCGGGCACGCGGATCACGAGCTCGTCGAGCTCGACCGGCGCGGCGCCGGGGTCGGGCGCACCGGCGTCGCCCGGGGCGGGCGGCGCGTCGTCGGCACGCGCGGCGGCGAAGGGGCCGGCGCCGGCGCAGACGACCACGGCGGAGAAGACGAGGGCGAGCGCGCGCGCGCGCCGCCCGAGGGGAGGCCTCGAGTCCAAGTCGCCGGGTCTCCTTCGGACCCGCGGACTTCACGTGCCGCGAACCATTCGCGGCGGACCCGGAGGGAGGTCTCCTGGCTTCCGGGGCCGCGGAGCAGCGTCGCTCCGCCAGGCACCCTCCACCTTCCCGCCGCGGCATCCGCGGCAGTGGCGACGACTTCGAGGGTGCTTCACCCCGGCTACAGTGGCGGGACCGCGCCGGACTTGGACCGGCTTCCCTGTTCCTCCGAGCCGAAAAGCTTCCCCGGAGTAGCGGAGGCGCAGGGACCCGTCAAGCGCCGCGGGCGGGCCGCGCCGATTCCGGAGCGCGCGCGGGCGGATGGCGGACCGGCCGGCCGGGCGTGGGGCGCGGCCGGCCGGTCCCGGACGCGCTCACCGCCCGGCGGAGGCGGTCCGCTGCGCGGCCGGCGCCGCGGGCGCGGCGGCGCCGCCCACGGTGACGTTGGCGCGCACCTTCGCGAGCCAGGCGGGGCCGAGGCCCTTCACCGCGAGCACGTCCTCCACCCGGCGGAACGGCTGCCGGGCGCGGTGCGCGACGATCGCCTGCGCGCGCTGCTGCCCGACGCCGGGGAGCCGCATGAGCTCCACCACCGGCGCGCGGTTCAGGTCCACCTTCTCGCCCTGCGCGAGCGCCTTCTTCGCCGCGAGCGCCGGGGCGGCGGCGAGCAGCGCGGCCGCGACCGCGAGCGCCCTCCACCGCGGGCTCACTGGCGCACCTCCACCGTCTCGAAGCCGTCGCGCCGCGCGGGGGCGTTCCCGCCGCGCTCGGCCGGCGGCTTGGGCTCGCGCACCTGCAGCGTGGCGGTGCCGATGGGCAGCGCGTCGAGCTGCAGGGTGATGCTGCCGTCGCGGTTGACGTAGGCCGCGCCGATGCGCGGCCAGTAGCGCTTCTCGCCGTCCTTGCTCTCGGGGATCGCGTAGACCGCGAGCCGCCGGCTTCCGTTCGTGTCGCTCATGTGCCTCTCCGTGGGTTCGGACCGCCGCGCGAGGTGCGCGGCGGCGAGCCCGGGGAGAGCAGCCGGCGTGCCCGCCCCAACCCCGCGGGAACACGGAGGGCAGGCCTTGAACGCGCGTTCAGCCGGCGGACCGCCGGCCGCGCCGCGGACCAGGGCGATGCGCTGCCGCTGGGAGGGGCCCCAGCCGCGGGCTGGGGAGGGGTGCAACCCCTCGCCGCGGGGACCGCTCGCGTGCCCGCGCACGCGGGCGCGAGCGGCCACGGGACCCGCGAAGCAGGGGTGGGCCCCCGCGAGCTCCGCTCGCGGGGCGGGGACGCAGTCCCCGTCGGATCAGTTCACTATCCCGCCCTGCGGGAACGCCGGCGCGTCGCCCAGCTCGACCGGCCCGAACCGGGCCTCGTAGCGCGCCAGGTTCTCCTGGATGGCGAGCAGGAGCCGCTTCATGTGCTTGGGCGTGGTGATCGCCCGCGCGCGCACGGTCGCCTTGGGCGCCTGCGGCTGGACGTAGATGAGGTCGAGCGTGAACTCGGTGTCGGTGTGGTTCACCATGGCCATGTTGACGAAGGCGCCCTGCGCGGTGATCGGGTCGATCTCGATCTGCACCGGGATCCCGTGCGGCGGCGGGGAGGCGGGCTTGTCGGACATGCCCCAGGCTTAGCAGGAATCGCCCCGCGCCGCGCTCGCTTCACGAAGCGTCAATTCGCCCCGCGTCCCGAGGGGGCCGCCCGCAGCGGAGGATTGAAAGGCGGCCCGGCGAGGGGTAACGCTCGTGGAGCGTGGTCCGGACCTCCAGCGCGCGTGGCGACGAGTTCGACCTCCCGGGCGGGCCCGACGCGGTCCTGCTGCTGCACGGCCTCACCGGCTCGACGTTCGAGGTCCTCCCCGTGGCGGAGCGGCTCCACGCCGCCGGCATGCGCTGCCTCGCCCCGCGGATGGCCGGCCACGCCGGCGGTCCGGAGGCGCTCGGCGCGGTCTCGTACACCGAGTGGATCGCGCAGGCCCGGCGCGACCTGGAGCGGCTCGCCGGCGCGCGCCGGACGTTCCTGGTGGGCTGCTCGATGGGCGCGCTCGTCGCGTGCGCGCTCGCCCACGACCACCCGGCGCGCGCGGACGGCCTGGTGCTCCTCGCCCCGGCGCTCGAGCTGCAGCTCCAGGGCCGGCTGGGCGCGCTGCTGGGGCGCCTCGGCCCGCTCCGGCGCGTGGTGATCCCGAAGGCGGCCGGCTCCGACGTGCGCGACCCCGAGATGCGCGCGGCGAACCCGGCCTTCCCGGGCGTGCCGCTCGGGGCGGTGGCCGAGCTGGCGAAGCTGGCGCGCCACGTGGACGCGCAGCTGCCCGGCATCGCCGCGCCGGCGCTGGTCATCGCGGGCGGGCACGACCACACCGTCACGCTCGGCGGCGCGCGCCGCCTGGCGCGGCGCATCGGCTCCGGCCCCGCCGCGCTGCGGGTGCTGCCGGAGAGCTGGCACCTCGTCGGCATCGACGTGGAGCGGGAGCGCTGCGCCGAGGCGGCCGCGCGCTTCCTGGAGGCGCTGCCCGTGCCGGGCGGCCGCCGGCGGGCGGACCGGCCCGCGCCGGCCCGGCGGCGGAAGGCGGGCGCGACGGCGCCGAAGGCGAAGGGCGGCGCCGGGCGCAGGCGCAGGAGGTGAACCGTGGCCAGCTACGTCCTCGCCATCGACCAGGGCACCACCGGCACCACCGTGCTGGTCCTCGACCGGCGGCTCTCGCCGCGCGCGCGGGTCAACCAGGAGTTCCGGCAGATCTTCCCGAAGCCGGGCTGGGTCGAGCACGATCTCGAGGACATCTGGGGCTCGACCGCGTCCACGGTCCAGCGCGCGCTGCGCGAGGCGGGCATCCGCGGCTCCGACGTGGCGGCGGTGGGCATCACGAACCAGCGGGAGACCACCGCGCTCTGGGAGCGGCGCTCCTCGCGCGCGGTGGCGCACGCCATCGTCTGGCAGGACCGCCGCACCACCGACGCGTGCGCGCAGCTCCGCTCCGCCGGGCACGAGCCGCTGGTCCGCGAGCGCACCGGGCTCGTGCTCGACCCGTACTTCTCCGGCACCAAGCTGCGGTGGCTGCTCGACCACACCAAGGGCGCGCGGCAGAAGGCCGAGGCCGGCGAGCTGGCGTTCGGCACCATCGACAGCTTCCTGGTGTGGCGGCTCACCGGCGGCGCGGCGCACGTCACCGACGTCTCGAACGCGAGCCGCACGCTGCTCATGGACCTGCGGGCCCGGCGCTGGGACCGCGAGCTCCTGGACCTGTTCGGCGTCCCGCCGAACGTGCTGCCGGAGATCCGATCGTCGTCGGAGGTGTACGGCACCACCCGCGGCGTGAAGGTGCTGCCGGACGGCATCCCGGTGGCGGGCATGGCCGGCGACCAGCAGGCGGCGCTGTTCGGCCAGGCCTGCTTCCGGCCGGGCGAGGCGAAGTGCACCTACGGCACCGGCGCGTTCCTGCTGCAGAACGTCGGGCCGGAGCCGGTGATGTCGTCGCGCGGCCTGCTCACCACGGTCGCGTGGACGGTGGGCGGCGAGACGGCGTACGCGCTGGAGGGCTCGTCGTTCATCGCCGGCGCCGCGGTCCAGTGGCTCCGCGACGGGCTGGGGCTCATCGCCCGCGCGCCGGACGTGGAGGCGCTCGCGAAGCAGGTGAAGTCCACCGGCGAGCTGGTGTTCGTGCCGGCGCTGGCCGGGCTGGGCGCGCCGCACTGGCGGCCGGAGGCGCGCGGCCTCATCGCGGGCATCGACCGGAGCACCACCGCGGCGCACCTGGCGCGCGCCACGCTCGAGGGGATCGCGTTCCTCATCCACGACCTCGCCGAGGCCATGCGCGCCGAGGCGGGCAAGCCGTTCCCGGTGTTCAAGGTGGACGGCGGCGCGTCGCAGAACGACCTGCTCATGCAGTTCCAGGCCGACCTGCTCGAGGTGCCGGTGGAGCGGCCGCGGATGATCGAGACCACCGCGCTCGGCGCCGCGTTCCTGGCCGGCCTGGCGGTGGGCTTCTGGAAGGACCGCGAGGAGATCCGCCGCGCCTGGCAGGTGGGGAAGCGCTTCGAGCCGAAGATGAAGCCGGTCGAGCGCGAGCAGCACGTCGCCAAGTGGCGGAGGGCGGTCCAGGCGGCGTAGCCGTACCGGCCGCTCAAGGTTCGACGGGGCTCACCATGAGCGGGGCCTTCGTGTCCGCTCGGGAGCGCCCGCACAGCGGGCGCGGAGTCGAAGGGCGGGCGGTGTGTGGCCCCTCACCTCACGCGCCGCATCGGCGCCAGCACCTCGACCTCGGCCAGCGGGCGGCGCAGCGCGACGAGCGCGCGGAGCCCGAAGCACACCTCGCCGAGGAGGCAGCCGAGGAAGGTGATCGCCACGAGCTGCGCCGGGACGGCGGTGCTGATGAACAGCGCCCCGGAGACGAGGAAGGTGGTGTAGGCGCCGAGGTACCATTCCGGGCGCTCCACCCGGACGTCGCGTGGCCGGAGCTCGACGATGCCATCGGGGCGGAGGCGTCGGACGACGTGGCTCATGCGCAGGATCATCTTGCGAGAGGGATCGCGGCGGCGCAACCCGGCGACCCGTTCCCGTGGGGGTGGGTGTGGGCTACGCGAGCCGGTCGAGGGCGTCGGCGACGGTGGTGACGCCCACCAGCTCGATGCCCTCGGGCGCGTCCGCGTGCCGGAGGCTCGCGGCGGGGACGATGGCGCGCTGGAAGCCGAGGCGGGCCGCCTCCGCCAGGCGGATCCCGGGCTGCGAGACCGCCCGCACCTCGCCCGCCAGCCCCACCTCGCCCAGCACCAGCGTCCGGGCCGGCAGCGCCCGCTCCCGGAAGCTCGAGGCGAGCGCGGCGACCACCGCGAGGTCCGCGGCCGGGTCGTCCACCGACAGGCCGCCGGCCACGTTGACGAACAGGTCGCAGGGCAGGATCTCCAGCCCGACCTTCTTCTCGAGCACCGCGGCGAGCAGCGCCACGCGGTTGCCGTCCACGCCGAGCGCGGTCCGCCGCGGCGTCCCGTACCCGGTGGGCGCCACCAGCGCCTGCACCTCCACCAGCACCGTCCGCGTGCCGTTCAGCACCGCGGTCACCGCGCTCCCCGGCGCGTCCTCGGGGCGCTCGGCCAGGAACAGCGCCGACGGGTTCGCCACCTCGGCCAGCCCGCCCGCCTTCATCTCGAAGACGCCGATCTCGCTGGCCGAGCCGAAGCGGTTCTTGTGGGCGCGGAGCACGCGGTACGGGTGGGCGCCGCCGCCCTCGAAGTAGAGGACCGTGTCCACCATGTGCTCGAGCACGCGCGGGCCGGCGATGCTGCCGTCCTTCGTGACGTGCCCGATGAGGAACACCGGCGTCTCGGTGGTCTTGGCGAGCGCCATGAGCCGCGCGGTCACCTCGCGGATCTGCGTGACGGTGCCGGGCGCGCTCTGCAGCTCGGGCAGGTACTGCGTCTGGATCGAGTCCACCGCCACGGCCGCCGGCGCGAGCGACTCGACGGCCTGCAGCACCTTCAGCGCGTCGGTCTCGGCGAGCACTTGCAGGTTCGCCGCGGAGACGCCGAGCCGGTCGGCCCGGAGCTTCACCTGTCGCGCCGACTCCTCGCCGGAGACGTAGAGCACCGGACGGTCCGGGTTGGCCTGCGCCACGCGGTCCAGCGCCGCGAGCACGAGGGTGGACTTGCCGATGCCGGGATCGCCGCCGAGGAGCACCAGCGCGCCGGGCACCACGCCGCCGCCCAGCACCCGGTCCAGCTCGCCGATCCCGGTGCGCTGCCGCTGCTCCTCGCGCGCCTCCACCTCGCGGAGCGGCAGCGGCCTCGCCGCCGCGTGCGTGCCCCAGCCGCGCGGCGCCGCGCCGGCCTTCGGCTCCGGGGCGGCGATCTCCTCCTGCAGCGTGTTCCACTGCTTGCACGCGGGGCACTGGCCGAGCCACTTCGGGCTCTGCTGCCCGCACTCCGCGCAGGCGAACACGGTGCGGATCTTCGGGGCGGCGCGAGACATGGAAGCAGGCGTTAGCACGCGCGTCCGACATGTGGGCGCCCGCCGCGCCGTCTCTTGCCGATCCGCCCCGCGATGCACGATCCTCCGCGCCGCTCGACGCCCGCCAGCCCGCACGGGCTGCGGGCGCACTCCCACCTCAGCCGATGCCCTCGCACCCGTCCCGCCGCCTGCTCGCCGCGCTGCTCCTCGCCATGCTCACCGTGCTGCCCTCCGCGGCGCGCGCCGCCGATCTCGACCGGGACGGGCTGGACGACGCGCTGGAGGACGCGCTGCTCGCGCGCTTCGCGCCGGTGGTGGTGCTCGCGCCCGACGAGCCGGTGCGCCCGGCGAGCGCCTCCTGGCTGCTCGCCCGCGCCGCGCTCGAGACGGCGCCCGGACCGCCCCCTCGCATCCTGCAGGCCTCGGCCCTGGGCGCGCTCGCCGCGCTCGTCATCCCGGGCACCGAGGAGCCGGGCGCGCGCCTGCGGCTCGAGGCCGGCGCGCAGGCCGGCAGCCCGGACCCGGCCGACTGGACCGCGTACGGCCACGCCTACCGCGCCGCGGACGGCGGGATCCTGCTCCAGTACTGGTTCCTGTACCCGTTCAACGAGGCGTTCTGGGCGTTCGACCACGACGGCGACTGGGAGCACGTCACGGTGCGCCTCGACGCGGCGGGCCGGCCGCTCGGCGCCTGGCTGGCGCGCCACGCCGACGCGCAGCCCGGCCCGTGGTTCGCCTGGAGCGCGCTGCGCCGCGAGGGCGACCACCCGGCCGTCCTCTCCGGGCGAGGGACGCACGCGAGCTACGCGTCGCCGGACGACGCGCCGCCCTGGGAGCGGCTCTGCCCGGAGGCGGAGCCGGCGCGCGCCGGGGCGGCGGGCTGCGCCGTGTGGCGGCCCGCAGCGCCGGGCTTCGGCGGCGTGGTGAACGTGGGCGAGCGCGGCGCGGCACGCGTCGCGTTCCTCGCGTGGCCCGGCCGCTGGGGCGCGACCGGCGCGTTCGGCCGCGACAGCCGCGGCGCGCCGCCGCCGGGCCCGGCGTTCCAGCGTGGCTGGTGCAGCGAAGGCGCGCCCGGCGCGTGCCCCTGAGCGCCGGGCGCGCCCCCTATACGGCTGCCGAGCCGCGCCGGATCACCGCCAGGATGAGCGTGATGACGGCGAGGATCAGCAGCAGGTGCACCCACCAGCCCACGGTGGCGCCCGACACCAGGCCCACCGCCCACAGCACGAGCAGGATGACTGTGATCGTCCAGAGCATGCGCCCCCCTCCCTTGCTTCGAAAGCTACGCACGCGGCGCAGGGTGGAACCGGGCCGCCGGCAGGCGCACGCCCGCCGTGCAGGGCGCCGTCCGCCGGGGCCGCCGGCCGCCCGGGTCGGGGCGTCGTCAACCGGGCACTGGCCGCCGGGTTGACGAGCGGATCCCCGCCTGTCTATCGTGCGAGCCCCATGTGCGAGACCGCTTCCAGGACGCTGCCGCCCGGCATCGAGCCGATCTCCGGCGACGAGGCCCGCCGCCTCATCCACCACACCTCCGGCCCCGAGCTCGAGGCGCTGCTCGACCGCGCCGAGGCGGTGCGGCGAGCGGTGCACGGCGACGAGGTCGCGCTGTGCGGCATCACCAACGCGAAGAGCGGCCGCTGCCCCGAGGACTGCGGCTTCTGCTCGCAGTCGGCGCGCTTCGAGGGCGCCGACGCCCCGGTGTACCCGATGATCGGGGCCGGCGAGATCGTGGAGCAGGCGCGGAAGGCGGAGCGGGCCGGCGCGCGCGAGTTCTCGATCGTCGCGAGCGGGACGCGCCTCTCGCGGGAGCAGGAGCTCGCGACCGTGGAGGACGCGCTGCGGCGGCTGCGGGCCGAGACCGCGGTCGAGCCCTGCGCCTCGCTCGGCCTCATGCGCGAGCCGGAGCTGCGGCGGCTGAAGGACGCCGGGCTCATGCACTACCACCACAACCTCGAGACCGCGCGCAGCCACTTCGAGAACGTCTGCACCACGCACACGTTCGACGAGCAGCTCGAGACCATCCGCGCCGCGAAGGGGCTCGGGCTGAAGCTCTGCTCCGGCGGCATCCTGGGCATGGGCGAGACGCCGGAGCAGCGGGTGGAGTTCGCCGAGGAGGTCCGCGACCTGGGCGTGGACTGCGTGCCGGTGAACTTCCTCAACCCGCGCGCCGGCACGCCCATGGAGCACCTGAAGGCCATCACGCCGGAGGAGTGCCTGGCGGCGCTGGCGGTGTTCCGGCTGATGATGCCGGCGGCGCACATCTTCGTGATGGGCGGGCGCGAGGTGAACCTCGGCGACCGGCAGCACCTCATCTTCCGCGCCGGCGCGAACGGGACCATGGTCGGCAACTACCTCACCAGCGCCGGCCGCGCGCCCGACCTCACCGTGGGCATGGTGGAGCGGCAGGGGCTCACGCTGCGGCCGCCCGACACCGGCAAGGCCTGGGCGTTCGACGGCCACGCGCCCTCCGACGCCGACTGGAACCGCAAGGCCGCGGAGCCGCGCCCGCGGGCGCTGCCGGTGGTCCGCTGAGCGATGGCGCGCGGCGCGCTCGACTGGATCGGCGCCGAGCTGGTGGCGCTCGACGCGAAGGGCCTGCGCCGGTCGCTCGAGCCCATCGGCCCGGCGCAGGGGCCGGTGGTCCGGGTGGGCGGCCGCGCGCTCGTGAACCTCTGCTCCAACGACTACCTCGGCCTCGCCGCGGATCCCCGGGTCCGCGCGGCCGCCGCCGACGCGGCGGCGCGCTTCGGCGCGGGTAGCGGCGCGGCGCGGCTGGTGGCGGGAGACCTGCCGCCGCACGGCGCGCTCGAGGCGCGGCTCGCCGCCTGGAAGGGCAGGGAGGCGGCGCTGCTGTTCGGCTCGGGCTACCACGCGAACGCGGGCGTGCCCGGCGCGCTGGTGGGGCGCGACGACGCGGTGTTCTCCGACGTCCTGAACCACGCCTCCATCGTGGACGGGTGCCTGCTCTCGCGCGCCGAGCTGGTCCGCTACCGGCACTGCGACGTGGAGGAGCTGGCCGGGCTGCTGGCCCGGACGCGGGCCCGCCGGAAGCTGGTGGTGACCGACGCGATCTTCTCCATGGACGGCGACGCCGCGCCGCTCCGCGAGCTGGCCGACCTGTGCGACCGGCACGGGGCCATGCTCTACGTGGACGAGGCGCACGCGGCCGGCGTGCTCGGGCCGGGCGGCGCGGGGCTGGCGGAGGCGCTCGGCGTGCAGGATCGGGTGGACGTGCACATGGGCACGCTCGGCAAGGCGCTCGGCGCGTTCGGCGCCTACGTGGCCGGCGAGCGGCGCCTGGTCGAGCTGCTGCTCTCGCGGGCGCGGCCGTTCGTGTTCAGCACCGCGCTCCCGCCGCCCGCCTGCGCCGCCGCGCTCGCCGCGCTGGAGGTGGTGGCGACCGAGCCGTCGCGACGCACCCGGCTGTTCGCGCTGTGCGCGCGGATGCAGGCCGGGCTGGCACGGCTCGGCTTCGACGTGGCGCGGGTCGCGTCGCCGATCTTCCCGGTGGTGCTGGGCACCGAGGCGCGCGCGCTGGCGGCCGCGGCGGCGCTGCGCGAGCGCGGGTGGTTCGTGCGCGCCATCCGCCCGCCCACCGTGCCGCGCGGCACGAGCCGGCTGCGGGTGGCGCTCTCCGCCGCGCACGACGAGGCGCAGGTGGACGGGTTCCTGGCGGCGCTGGCGGAGGTGCTGCCGGGGCTGCCGCCCGAGCCGCGCCCGCCGGCGTAGCGCGCCTCAGCGGGCGTGGCCGAGCATGTACCACTGCTCGTACAGGCTGCTCCGGCCGGCCTTGCCGCTGGAGCACGAGGTGAACGTGCCGTTCGCCGTCATCGTCGCGTAGGCGCCGGTGCCGTCGAGCAGCCGCCAGCGCCCCACCACCGGCGCCGCCGCGCCCTTGCGCGCCGTGGTCAGCCGGACGCGCAGCGTGCCGCGCCCGCCCTCCAGCACCCGCTCCACCACGCCGCCGCCGGCAGGGAACCCGCCCATGTCCCGAGCCACGCCCTCGTCGAGCGTCGCCCCCGAGGCGCTGCGGAGCCGGAACGTGCCGGTGTACTGCCAGTCCGGGAAGACGACGTCGATCTCGATCCGCTCCGCGCCGGGCGGGGGGAGCTCGGCGCTGGGCGGCGGCTCGCGCCGCCGGTCGGGCGCGTCGGCGCTCGCGCACGGCGCCGGCAGGAGGGTGGCGACGGCGGCGAGCGCGAGCGCGGCGAGCGCGGGCGGGCGGCGGACGGTCATCGCGGGCTCCCCGGGGCGGCCGCGCGTGGCGGGACACGGCCGTGGGCGGTCTCGCAGGCCGCGAAGCGGCGCTCCGCCTCGGCGCGCGCCTCACCCAGCACCTGGACCCGGTGCGCCACGGGCAGGCACGCGGACGTCGCGCCCCGGAGCGCGGCGCGGAGCCGGGCCCAGTCCACGGTGGAGACGCGCGCGGTCCCGTCGGCGGACACGGTGGCGAGCTCGGTGCCGTCCGGGCTGAACGCGGCGTGGCCCACCGCGCCCTCGTGCGCGCGGAGCACCAGCGGGTCGCCGGTGCCGTCGCGCGGGTACACGCGGACGCTGCCGTCGCTCGAGGCGAGTGCCCAGCGGCGGCCGTCGCGGCTCACGGCGGCGGAGAACAGGCCCTCCGGCAGCGCCGGGAACGGCGCCCGCTCCTCGCCGTCCGGGCCGAACAGCCGCAGCGTGCCGCCCTGCTCCGGCACGAGCAGGGTGCCGTCGGGGGCCACCACCGCGCGGAACACCGGGCGCTCGGTCTTGATGATCCGCGGCGGCGAGCCGTCGAGCGGCCACACGTGCGCCGAGGCCTCGTCCTGCGACGACGAGATGACCGCCTTGCCGTCCGGCGTCCAGGTCACGGCCGTGAGCACCGCGCCGTGGCCCCGGAACACGAGCGGCGTCCCGGTGCCGTCGGCGCGCCACACGCGCACGGTCTTGTCGAGCGAGCCGCTCGCGATGAGCGTGCCGTCCGGGCTGAACGCGGCCGACAGCACCGGGCCCTCGTGCCCGCGCAGCTCGCGCACCAGCGCGCCGGTGGCGGCGTCCCACACGCGCACGGTGCGATCCTCGGAGGAGGTCACGAACGTGCGCTCGGTGGGATCGAGGTCGGCGGAGTGGATCACGTTCCCCGGATCGCGCACGGTGAGCGCCGCGCCGCCGTGCACCGGCCAGAGCCGGGCGGTGCCGTCGTGGCTCGCGGTGAGCACGCGCGTGCCGTCGCGCGTCCACTCCACCGTGTCCACCAGCGCCTCGTGCCCGACGAGCTGCCCGCGCTGGCGGGGGTCGTCGGTGCGCCACACGCGGATCACGTCGTCGGTGCCGCGGGTGAACACGCGGGTCCCGTCCGGCGTGGGCGCGCCGTCGATCACGGTGTGGCCGCGCAGCACCACCGGCGTGCCCTCGCCGTCCGCGCGCCAGATGCGCACCGTGCCGTCGGTGCCGCCGGTGATGACGTGGCGCCCGTCGGGCGCGAACGCGGCGTACGCGACGCCCCCGCGGTGGCCCCGCAGCCGGATCTCCGGTCCGGCGGCGCCCAGGCGCCAGACGTGCGCGGCGCCGTCCTGCGAGCCCGCGACCACGCGCGTGCCGGCGCGGTCGAACTCGACCGAGGACACGGCCATGCCGGGCGCGCCGAGCGTCTGCCGGATGCGCCCGTCGGGCCCGAGCAGGCGCACCAGCCCGTCCTCCGAGCCGACCGCGATGACGCGGCCGTCGGGCGACCACGCCACCGAGAACGGCACGCCGCCCGGGAGCGGCGCGGTCGCGAGCACCGCGCCCGAGGGCGACGCGATCACCCGCACGAACCCGTCCACCGAGCCGGTCGCGACGCGGGCGCCGTCCGGCGAGAACGCGAGCGCGAGCACGGCGCCGTCGTGGAGCACCGCGCGCGGGGGCGTCCCGCCCGCGGCGCCGGTGACGTCCGCGAGCCAGAGCCGTCCGTCGAGCGCGCCGGCCGCCGCCACCCGGCCGGCCGGATCGAGCGCGAGCTTGACCAGCGGGACCGAGCCGGCCGGCAGGGTGCGCGGCGGCGCGTCGCCGTCGAGCGCGAAGACCCGCAGGGCGCCGGCGTGATCGGCGGTGACGAGGCGGCGGCCGTCGGGCGTGAAGGCGAGCCCGTCCGTGCGGGCCGCGCCGTCCGCGGCGAGCACGCGCGGCGCCCCGGTGCCGTCGGCGCGCCAGAGCTTGGCGCCGCCCTGCTCGCCGCCGACCGCGACCCAGGCGCCGTCCGGGCTCACCGCGAGGCCGAGCCCCTTCGGCACGCCGTCGAGCACGGTCTCCGGGATGGGCTCCGAGAGCAGGCGCTGCGCGATGGCGACCGCGCGGGGCGGCGGCTCGTCGGGCAGCTCGGCCATGAGCAGCGCCGCGACCAGCGGATCCGAGGCGCCGTCGGCGGTGCCCGCGACGCGCGCCGCCCGCAGCGCCCGCTCGGCGTGGGCGCCGCTCCGGATGGCGAGCGCCGCGGCCGCGGCGAGCCCCAGCACCACCAGCCCGGCCGCCGCGGCGGCGGTCCGGCGCAGCCGCCGCAGGCGGGCGGCGCGGGCCTGCGCCGCGGCGCGGCCGGCGTAGGCCTGCTCCACGCCGGCGAGCCCGTCGAGCAGGCCGAGCGCGGTCTGCGGGCGCCCGGTGGGGGCCTGCGAGAGCGCCGCCGTGAGCAGCGAGGCGAGCGCGGGCGGCGCGTCCTCCAGCGGGAGCCGCGGCGGCGGGCCCGGGTCGAGCACGGTGCTGCGCCCGTCCACCACCGGGAACGGCAGCTCGCCGGTGAGCATCTGCCACAGCACCACGCCGGCGCTGAACACGTCCGCCCGCGCGTCGCCGGGCTCGCCGCGGAGCTGCTCGGGCGCCATGTACGCGGGCGTGCCGCCGGCCAGGCTGGCCCGGTCGAGCAGCCGCGCCAGGCCGAAGTCGAGCAGCTTCACGCCGCCCGCCTCGGTGAGGAACACGTTGCCGGGCTTCAGGTCGCGGTGGAGGACGCCGCGCGAGTGCGCGTGGACGAGGCCGCTCGCCACGTCGCGCGCGATCCGCACCGCCTCCTCCGGCTGCAGCCGGCCGCGCTTCAGCCGCTGCTGGAGCGTCTCGCCGCGGAGCAGCTCGAGGATGAGGTAGGGCGTGCCCTCGTGGATCCCGAAGTCGTGCAGCGTGACGACGTTCGGGTGGTTGAGCCGCGCCGCCGCCTCCGCCTCCTCGCGGAGCGGCTTCTCCAGCGCGGCCGGCTCGGCGCGGGAGGGGCGCATCGCCTTGAACGCGACCAGCCGGCCCAGCTCGCGATCGCGCGCCTCGAACACCAGGCCGAAGCCGCCGCGGCCGATCTCGCGGAGCAGCTCGAAGCGGCCCACCACCATCCCGGCCTCGAGCGGCGCGGCGAGCTGCGAGGGATCGCGCGCCGGCGCGGCGGCGAGCTCGAGCAGCAGGTCCGAGAACTCCTGGCTCTCGCCCTCCAGCTCCGGGGGGATCACGCGGGGCGCCTCGCGCATGGGATGCGGCCGCTACTCGAGCAGCCCCTCCTCCCGCGCCATCCGCGCGAGCTTCTCCTTCAGGCGCTCGAACCGCTTCCGGAGCGCCGGCTCGTCCACCGCGTCGCCCTCGTCGGCGAGCACGGTCGCGACCTCGCGCCAGGAGAGGCCCCGGTCGAGCCGCAGCACCAGGAGCGTCTGCTCGTCCGGCTGCAGGCGCGCGCGCAGCCGATCGATCCCGCGCTGCCGCGCCTCGCGCCGCCCCAGCAGCGCGGAGGAGCGGACCTCGTCGGCGATGCGAGAGAGCTCGTGGGTCTCGAGGCGGCGGCCCCGGCCGCGGTAGGGGTCGCGGAGGTGGCGGGCCGCGGCGTGCCAGGCGAGCCGGTAGGCCCACACGCGGATCGGGCACTCGCGGCGGAACCCCGGGAGGCCGCGCCACAGGTCCTCGGTGAACTGCGAGAACACCTCGGCCGCGTCGGCGTCGTTGCGCAGGATCGAGGAGAGGTAGCCGAGGAGCTGCGGGCCGTACTCGCGGAGCACCGCCTCGGCGGCCCCCCGATGATCGCCGGCTTCGAGGAACGGTGCGGCGCGTCCGTGATCGGTCATCCGGGCGAGGGGCCCCAGGACGCGGACCGGCCGGACGGCCGGGAACGGGCCGGGAGAGGGCCGACCATAACGGACGATGCCGTTTGCCGCAATGGGCGAGGCGCGCACGGTGGGGCCCTCCGCGTGGACGTTCCCGACGAGGGAGGGGCGGGCGCGGCCGGCGTGACCCGTGGGCCGGCGATCCTCAGCGGGACAGCTCGTGGATGCGCTCCCGGAGCCGGTGCGCCTCGTCCCGGACCCGCGCCTCCACGCTGTCGTCCGACCGCAGCCCGACCAGCCAGCCGGCGGCGAACCCGATCGCGGCGGCGAGCAGGAGCGCGGCGATGGCGGTCCGGGCGCGGAAGGACACGTCAGATCCCGAGCTGCTGCACCTGGTACCCGCGCTCGCGCAGCGCCTGGAGGAGCTCCTGGACGTGCTCGAGGCCGCGGGTCTCCAGCGTGAGCTGCAGGGTCGTGTCGCCGAACCGCGTCGCGAACGCGCGCGTGTGGTGGACCTCGATCACGTTGGCGCGGTGGTGGGCGATGATCGCCGAGACCTTGGCGAGCTGCCCCGGCTTGTCGGTGAGCGCGACGCTCACCCGCACCAGCCTCCCGTCCTTCACCAGGCCCCGCTCGATGATGCGCGCGACCAGGTTCACGTCGATGTTGCCCCCGGAGACGATGGCGACCGCGCGCCGCCCCTCGAGCCCGGCGGCCCGGCGGTTCATGAGCGCCGCCACCGCGACGGCGCCGGCCCCCTCCGCGACCGTCTTCTCCTTCTCGAGCAGGTACAGGATCGCGCTCGCGATCTCCTCCTCCGAGACGGTGACGATCTCGTCCACCAGGCGCCGGACGTGGTCGAAGGTGAGGTCGCCGGCGCGCTTCACGGCGATGCCGTCCGCGATGGTGCTGGCGGGCTCGAGCGTGACCGGCCGGCCCGCCTCGAGCGCCGCGAGCATGCTGGGAAGCACCTCGGTCTCCACGCCCACGATCCGAACCTCGGGGCGCAGCGCCTTCGCGGCCACGGCCACTCCGGAGGCGAGCCCACCGCCGCCGATGGGCACCAGGATCGCGTCCACCTCCGGGACCTGCTCGAGGATCTCGAGCCCGACCGTGCCCTGGCCGGCGATGATGCGCGGGTCGTCGAACGGGTGCACGAAGGTGAGCCCCTCGGCCTGCTCGAGCCGCCGCGCCTCGGCGTACGCCTCGTCGTAGTTCGCCCCGTGGAGCACGATGCGCGCGCCGTGGGCCCGGGTGTTCGCCACCTTCATGATGGGCGTGGACTCGGGCATCACGATGGTGGCCTTCACCCCCAGGCGACCGGCGTGGTACGCGACCCCCTGCGCGTGGTTGCCGGCGCTCGCCGCGATGAGCCCCCGGGCGCGCTCGGCCTCCCCTGCCAGCAGCAGCGTGTTGAGGGCGCCGCGCTCCTTGTAGGAGCCGGTCATCTGTAGATTCTCGAGCTTGAGGAAGGCGCTGGTGCCGCTCAGGCGGGAGAGGGTCTCGGTGCGGGCACAGGGGGAGAGGTAGATCCGGTCGCGGATCCGGCCGAGCGCGGCCTGGACGTCGGGGAGCGTCACCATGGTGGATCGCGAACGCTACCGCCGCGCGCCGGCGAACGGCAAGCGCCGCCCGCGCGCGGTCCGGACGAGGAACGGGCGTCGCGGCGGCGCCGGACGCCGCCGGAGAGGCCCGTCGCGAGCGGCCCGCGGCCGCCCGTCGCTAGTGCTGCACCAGCCTCCGCGCGAGCTCGACGCGATTCCGCACGCCCAGCTTGTCGAAGATGGTCTTGAGGTGGCTCTTCACGGTCTGGGAGGCGATCCCGAGCCGCTCGGCCACCTCGCGGGAGCGGAGCCCGTCGGCCACGAGCAGCGCGACCTCCCGCTCGCGCTGGGTGAGGCCGTCGGCCGGCGTGGCGGTGGCGGCCTCGGGGCCGGCCTGCAGCGGCTCCGGGAGCGGCTCACGCCAGAGGTGGAGCTGCGTCTTGCCCTTCCCGACGGCGGTCACCTCGATGCGGAGCCGCTCGCCGTGGCCCTCCATCACCAGCGTGCGGCGCACGCCGGGCGGCCCGTTCTGGGCCCCGTCGGTGAGGCCGCGGAGCTCGGACGGCATCAGCGCGCCGTCGGCGGCATCCGCGAAGAACACCTTCAGCATCTCCTCCGCTTGCCGGTCGGCGCGCAGAAGCCCACCCGCGTCGCAATGAGCGGCAGCCCCGCGCGGAGCGGGAACGCGAACGTTCGCTCGCATCATGGCCAGCACCCCCTTTGCCTCCGTGTGGAGACAGGACCCACATACTACAGCCCTGCGAACGAGTGGTCACTCGCATCCCGAGCGGTCGCGATCTCCTTCGGGGTTCCGAGGGTTTATGACGCATCTGCGTCGGAGGGGGTGGGCGCATCGGGTCCGGTCCTTCCTGGTGCGACGGAAGCGGCAACCCATGCCCTGAAATCGGAGGGATGCACTGCCCGTCCGGTGGCGCGGATCACCCGGAAGACGAGGCAACCCTGATGAGCGACCCGGCACAGGGACGTTGACGCTTCGTGCGGGACCGCTTGGGCCGCTCCGTCCACCCCGCCGCAGCGGGGCGGGTGCGAGCGGCGAAGGAACGGGCAGGACATGCGCGGCGGCTCCGCCGGCAACGTACGCACGCGCGCCGCGCCGGGCGCGCCCCCGCGCGACGGCGGGCCCCGCGCGGTCGGCGCCGATCAGCGGTTCGCGGCGTGGACCGCGGCCGCGAGCAGCGCGAGCAGCACCACCGTCGAGGCGGCGCCGAAGCGGCGTTCACCCACCGCGAAGAAGCCGCCGGCGGCCACCGCGAGCCGGAGCGGCGGCGTGACGAAGAGCGCGATGACGCCGAGGCGCGCGAGGTGGCTCGCGGCCTCCACGTCGAGCGCGTACGCGAGCGTGGCGGCGCCGCAGAGGCCGACGCCGGTGAGCGTGCCGGCCCAGAGCGCGAGCGACACCGTGCGGTTCACGGCAGCTCCCGCAGCACGTCCCACACCATGCGGCCGCCCAGCAGGACGAGCAGCGCGGAGAACGCCGCCTGGAGCCGCGCCGCCGGGATGCGGCCGAGCAGCGTCGCGCCCAGGCGCGCGCCGGCGAACACGCCCACCACCACCGGCGCGGCCACCGCGACCTCGAGGTCGCCGCGCGCGTAGTACACGTAGGCGCTCGCGGCGGCGGTCACGCCGATCATGAAGTTCGAGGTCGCCACCGCGACCTTGAACGGCAGCTCCATCGCGAGCGTCATCACCGGCACCTTGATGAAGCCGCCGCCCACGCCGATGAGGCCGGAGATGGCGCCCGCGAACGCGCTCGCGCCGAGGCCGGTGCCCCATCGACGGACGGTGTAGGGCTCGCCCTCCGAGGCCTGCGGGCTGGCGGGGCGGCGGCGCCACATCACCAGCGCCGAGTACACCGCCACCGCCGCGAACAGCGCCTTCAGCACGCCCACCGGCGCGAGGCCGGCGACGGCGCTCCCCAGCATGGCGCCGGTGACGGTCGCGAGCTCCAGCACCACGCCGACGCGCATGTCGGAGAGCTTGCGGTCCACGTAGGACGCCGCCGCGGAGGACGAGCTCGCGATGATCACGACCAGCGAGACCGCCACCGCGTGGCGGAACGGGAGGCCGAAGCCGGCCGTGAGGATCGGGACGACGATGATGCCGCCCCCGATGCCCATGAGGGCGCCGAGGGTGCCGGCGCCGAGGCCGACGGCGGCGAGCAGGAGAGCGGTCACGGGGCGGCCACTCTACCGTACGGATGGACGCCCGGAAACCACGCTCGCCCTTCGACTCCGGCCGTGCCTGCGGCTCGGCAGCGGATCCGTCGCTCATCCCGACCCTTCGACTCCGGCCGTGCCTGGCGGCCCGGCCTACGCTCAGGGTGAGCGACCGAGACCGCGGAGCGGTCCGGAGTCGAGGGACGCTCAGGGTGAGCGACCGAGACCGCGGAGCGGTCCGGAGTCGAGGGACGCTCAGGGTGAGCGACCGAGACCGCGAAGCGGTCCGGAGTCGAGGGACGCTCAGCGCAGCTCGACCTCGAAGCCGAGGCGGCGCGCCGACTCGAGCAGCTCGTCGGCGGGCTGCACCTTCAGCGGCACCGCGATGGTGGTCTCGGTCTGCTCGGGGATGACGGCGCGGACCGTCACCGGGCAGCTCCCGGAGAAGCGCCCGAGCAGCGCCCGGAGGTCGCCCGCGCGCGCGGCGGTGAGCCGGTCGGCGTCGATGCGGAGCGCGATCTCGCTGGTCTTCTGGTTCCGGACCGCGGCGAGCGGCTCGATGTCGAGCGCGGTGATCTCGGCCCGCGGGTTCTCCTCCTCGCGGTTGTTGATCCGCACCTCGCCGTGCACCAGCACCGGCTCGTCGCCCTTCACGAAGTGCTCCCAGTCCGACCAGCCCTTCTGCGCGGGGCGGCCGTTCTGCGCCGGGCGCGAGGCCCAGCAGATGACCTCGGTGGTGCCGGTGAGGTCCTCGAGCGTGAGGAAGCCGAAGCGCGTGCCCTTCTCCTTGTTCATGCGCTCGCGCAGCGACGCGACCACGCCGACCACGGTGACCTTGTCGCCGTGGCGCTTGTGCGCGACCGCGGCGCAGGTGGAGGAGGCGTAGCGGCGGACCTCACGCTCGTAGCCCATCAGCGGGTGGCCGGTGAGGTAGAAGCCGAGCGCCTCCTTCTCGAACGCGAGCCGGACGCGCTCGGGCCACTCCTCCACGTTCACCTCGCCCACCGCGTCGCCGGGCCTCGGGTAGCGCGGCTTCGCCTCGGTCGCCGCGGACGGCGTGAGCGCGCCGAACAGCGAGGCCTGGCCGCTGGCGCGGTCGGCCTGCGCCGACGCGCCGGCGGCGATGGCGGCGTCGATGCCGAAGTAGAGCTGCCAGCGCGGCACGCCCTCGAAGTCGAGCGCGCCGGACTTCACCAGCGCCTCGAGCACCTTCTTGTTGATCTTCTTCGAGTCCACCCGCCCGGCGAGGTCGAACAGCGACTTGAACGGCCCCGACGCGCGCGCCTCGACGATGGCCTGCACCGCCGAGTCGCCCACGCCGCGCACCGCGCCCAGGCCGAACCGGATGCGGCCACGCGAGCCCTTCGGCGACTCGGCGCCGGGCGGGAACGCGCCGAAGGCGGCGTCGGACTCGTTCACGTCCGGCGGGAGCACCTCGAGCTGGCTGGCGCGCGCCTCGGAGATGTGGAGCACCACCTTGTCGGTGTTGGAGGCCTCGCTCGAGATGAGCGCGGCCATGAACTCCACCGGGTAGTGCGCCTTCAGCCAGGCGGTCTGGACGGTGAGCAGGCCGTAGGCGGCGGAGTGCGACTTGTTGAAGCCGTACGCCGCGAACTTCTCCATGAGGTCGAAGATGCCGCCGGCGACCTTGTCGTCCACGCCGTTCGCGACCGCGCCGGCGAGGAAGCCGACCCGCTCCTTGGCCATGACCTCGGCCTTCTTCTTCCCCATGGCGCGGCGGAGCAGGTCGGCCTGTCCCAGCGAGTAGCCCGCCAGGACCTGCGAGATCTGCATCACCTGCTCCTGGTAGACGATCACGCCGTAGGTCGGCTCGAGGACCTTCTCCAGGCTGGGGTGCGGGTACTGCACCTTCTCGCGGCCGTGCTTGCGGTCGATGTAGACGTCCACCATGGTGCGGCCGTCCTCGAGCTTCTGGTCGAGGGGGCCGGGCCGGTAGAGCGCGCCGGCGGCGATGACGTCCTCGAAGCGCGACGGCTTCATCTTCACCACCATCTCGGTGAAGCCGGAGGACTCCATCTGGAACACGCCGCCGGTGTCGCCGCGGCTGATGAGCTCGTAGACGGCCGGATCGTCGATGGGGATGTCGCTCGCGGCGAAGTCCTTCATCTCCGGGTGGTTCCGCTTCACCATCCGCAGGGCGTCGTCGATGACGGTGAGCGTCTTCAGCCCGAGGAAGTCGAACTTCACCAGGCCGGCGGCCTCGACCTCCTCCTTCGCGAACTGCGACACCAGCATCTCGGACTTGTCGTCCTTGTACGCCGGCACGTACTCCCACAGCGGCTTGTCCGCGATCACCACGCCGGCCGCGTGCAGGCCGGCCTGGCGGTTCAGGCCCTCCAGCGACATGGCGATGTCGAGCAGGTCCTTGGTGGTGACCTTGTTCTGGACGCCCTTGTCGTCCACCCACTGCGAGATCACGGTGGGCTTGTCGTAGAGCTCCTTCAGGCGCGGCTCGGCCGGCATCTTGTCCGAGCCGAACACCAGCTCCTTGAGCGGCGGGGTCTTGCCCTGCACCGGGTCCGGGACGAGCTTCGCGATCCGGTCGCCCTCGGCGAACGGCAGGCCCATCACGCGCACCACGTCGCGGATCACCGAGCGCGCTTTGAGCGAGCCGAACGTGATGATCTGGCCGACGTTGTCCTGGCCGTACTTGCCGCGGACGTACTGGATGACCTCGTCGCGGCGGTTCTGGCAGAAGTCCACGTCGAAGTCCGGCATCGAGACGCGCTCCGGGTTCAGGAAGCGCTCGAAGAGCAGGTTCCAGCGGAGCGGGTCGAGGTCGGTGATGCGCAGCGACCAGGCCACGATCGACCCGGCGCCGGAGCCGCGGCCCGGGCCCACCGGGATGTGGTGCTCCTTCGCCCAGTTGATGAAGTCCTGGACGATGAGGAAGTAGCCCGGGAACCCCATCTTCTTGATGACGCCGAGCTCCATCTCCAGCCGCTGGCGGTAGAGGTCGCGGTCGTGCGGGTACTTCCCGTCGATCTCGCGGAAGCGCCGGTCGAGCCCCTCCCGCGCGAGCTTCACGATGTAGTCGTCCTCGCTCATCCCCTCCGGCAGCGTGAAGGAGGGCAGGAACGTCTTCCCGAGCGGCAGCTCGACGTTGCACATCTCGGCGATGCGCAGCGTGTTGTCGAGGGCCTCGCGGAAGTCGGGCAGCGCCGCCGCCATCTCGTCGGGCCCGGCGACGAACAGGCCGTCGGTGTCGTGGCGGAGCCGCTTCGGATCCTGGAACGTCTTGTTGGAGGCGATGCACATCAGCACCTCGTGCGCCTTCGCCTCCTGGCGGCTCACGTAGTGCGCGTCGGCGGTGCCGACGAGCGGGATGCCCTCGTCGCGGCCGAGCTGGGCGAGCTTGGCGTTGACGTCGAGCTGCTCGCGCATCCCGTTCGACTGGACCTCGAGGAAGAACGAGCCCGGCTCGAAGATGTCGCGGTACTCGCGCGCCACCCGCCGCGCGCCGTCCATGTCGCCCTGCCGCGCCAGGCGCGGCACCTCGCCCGCCAGGCAGGCGGTCAGGCCGACGAGGCCCTTCGAGTGGTCGCGCAGGAGCTGCTTGTCGATGCGCGGGTCGTAGTAGAAGCCCTCGGTGAACGCCTTCGAGGAGAGGTAGCGCAGGTTCGCCCAGCCCTCGGCGTTCTTCGCGAGCAGGATGAGGTGGCGGCCGATGCGCTCGGAGCGGTCGGTGCGCCCCTTGTCGCCGGCGACGTAGGCCTCCATGCCGAGGATGGGCTTCACCCCGGCTTCCTTGGCCTTCTTGTAGAAGTCCACCGCGCCGAACAGGTTCCCGTGGTCCGTCACGGCCACGGAGCTCATGCCCTTCGCCTTGACCGTCTTCAGCAGGTCCTTGATGCGGATGGCGCCGTCGAGGAGGGAGTACAGGGTGTGCAGGTGCAGGTGGACGAAGTCGGGCATCGGGCCCGATGTCTAGCAGGCACCCCCCACATCCGGAAGACGCCGGAAGTGGCATTCGGGGCAGACGGCACGCCCTGGCGAAGCGAAATCCTCAGCTTCTGCTAGGACCAATCGAACGGTGGGTTGTTCCGATCGTCGTACGTCGATCGGATCTCTCGGATGACATCCTCGAACCGAATCACCTGGGAAGCATCCGGGCGACCGGCACGCGGAGGTCTCGGGCGCGCCACGTCGTAGTACGCGGCCGTGCCACGCCGAGGCCCGTCCGTCTCATACAGCCCGATGAAGAACCTCTCGAAGAGATCGGGCACGTCATGTGGCTCGCTGCGCGGGATGCGGTTCCTGAAGTAGCGCACGGCGGCGCCGAAGGAGGAAATGCCTGCTTCTTCGCCCTTTGCCACGCCGGCGTCATCGCAAGCGTCGTACGGAAGGTAGAGCACGCAAGCCAGCACCGAGTACGGTTGGCGCTCATGGTAGTCCATCGCCTCGGCTCGGAGCTCGTTGTCGACCCGTGAGTAGTTCTTGGTGTAACGCTTCGTGCCTGGGTCGCGGTAGTTCACCGTCTTGATGGAAACGCCGAGCGCGAGACCGAGTTCAGGCGTCGAATAGTTGACGTCGAGCTTCTTGAAGCCCTTCGCGGTCCGGGCGCGCGATTCACCCCCTGTTCCGTCTTGCCTCGGGAGAATGCCGGGAAAATCGTCTCGAAGGGCGCGAGCGAAGAGCATGGCGAGCGCGTCGGACATTCGAGCCCCGTACGGCCCCTTTCCATCCCGACCGTCTGGGCGCGGGCCGGCGTAGTTCAGCACGTCGGCCATGGACGCGATGCGCGAAAGCTTGGCGAGTCGGTCCGCCTTGGCCGAGGGCGATGCGGGCAGCTTCGGGGACATCCGTGCTCCGAGTTGATGGTCAGCGGGCGACGCGTGCGAGGAAGCGCGAAAGCTTGCGCTCGACGTCGAGCGGCCGCTCCTCGATCTCGCACTCCCAGAGTACCATCGTTCGAAACCCGAGCGCTTCCAGATCAGCGATCACGCGGCAATCGCGCCTGCGGTTCGCGTTGAGCTTCGCGAGCCAAAATGCGCGGTTCCGCTTCGGAACGGAGGCTCTCCCGCAGTCGTTATGCCAGTGCCAGAAGCATCCATGGACGAACACGGCCCAGCGCCGGCTCCAGTTCACGATGTCCGGCGACCCAGGAAGCTTTTTCGAGGATCTCCGATATCGCCCACCCAAGCCATGCAGCATGCGGCGGACGATGAGCTCAGGACCGGTGTCTCGTTGTCGGACGCGCCCGAGTCGCTTGGAGGTTGCCTCGTCGCGAACGAGTTCCGGGTGCCGCTTCGATCGAGTCTCGCTCATGCCGCCGCGAGAGCTTGCATCCTTCTCAGGTGGGCGTCCACCGACGCGAGAAATCCCGGAGGAAAGCGGAGCGTGCTCGTTCGCGCGCGCCCCAGGAAACCTGCGGTGGCTTTGGCGGACAGCAACTCTGGATCGTCCTTCAGGAAACGATGCAGAGGCGCACCGCGACGACGGACGGGCCAGGCTGAGAGCGGCGCGCAGAACCGACCATCGCCGACGTTCCAGGCGGCTCGCGGCCATGCCGAACCGGGCAGGAGGCGCTGACCCACTGCGTTCACGGGCGGCAGTGGTCGCGCGAGTCGGTCACCAATCCAGGCGGCCACATCGACCGTCACCGCGTTGCCCACTAGCTTCCAACGGTACCCGCGCTTGGCAACGGCTTCAGCCGGTTTCGTCCAGTCTGGCTGGAATCCCTGAAGGCGCTCGAGATCGCGAAGGGCAGGCTTCACGATTTCGCCTGACGGCAGCAAGATCGCGGGAGCAGAAGGGATCCCGATGGTCGATCCCCCCTTCAACGTTGGGACCGCGTTGACCGCCCAGCCCAGACCGCGAACGCCCTCCGTCCAGTAGAACCCGCAGGCCAGGCCTGCGGGATCCTCCTGCTCCGGCGCTCCTGCTTCATCGGCGAACAGGACCGAGCGGGGGTCTTCTTCCAGCGACGCGAGAAAAAACACGCGCTCCCGACGTTGTGGGAGGCCAAATGCCCGCGTGTCCACAACCCGGTAGGCCCAACGATACCCGAGTGTCTCGAACCCCTGAACGATCACGTCCATCGCCCGCCCGCGGCTGAGTTGAAGCATGAACGGGACGTTCTCGAGCAAGATCCACGGGACGGTGGACTGCTCTAGCAGTCGAAACACTTCTCCGACGAGGCCGGATCGAGACCCAAGAATGCCCGCCGTCTTCCCCGCCTGGCTCAAGTCCTGGCATGGGAAACCCGCGGTGACGAGGGATGTGTCTTTGGGTAGGCGCTCGAGAGTTCGAATGTCCCCGTGCTTCGGCACCTCGGGAAATCGGGCATCGAGAACCGCGCGCGCACACGCGTCGTTCTCGCACAGGAGCTTCGTGTGATGCCCCGAGCGTGCCATTCCGAGTTCGAGTCCCCCGATGCCCGCGAACAGGCCCGCAACGCTGAGCACCCGCCGCTCGCGTTCCGCTCGCGCAGTCCGCCTCGGTCTGCGAACCTTGAGTGGGAGCGGTTGCTGGACGAGGGCGGCATCCAGGGAGCCAAGCTTTTCTACGCGCGCCATCGCGCGAAGGTACGACGCCAGTCTGACAGGCCGCCTAGCTCACCGGCACTCCGCTCGCTGCGTCCTTAGCGTGCTCTGCGCCGCGCCGATCCGGCTACGGAGCAATCCCGCCCACGGCCAGCCGGTAGATCCGCGTCGGCTCCATCCCCGCGGGCGCGAGCTTCCCGTCCTTCCAGCCGTCCACGTGGCTGTTGCCGATGTAGACGAACGCGCCGGGCAGCAGCGCGCCGGTGGTGGGCACGTGCCAGCCGGGGTTGGCGGTCTCGAGCACCTCGGCCGTCCGGACGCCGGCGGCGCCGGGCTCGAGCTCGAGGCGGACGATGCGCGGGAGGCCGGCGCCGTTCTGGACGGCGACGAGCGTCCGGCCGGCGGCGGAGAGGCCGTCGATGCCGGTCAGCGGGAAGCGGCCGGGCCCGCGCAGGCGGCGGGGCGCGCCGCCATCGCGCGGCAGGTCCCACAGGCCCGTCGCGTCGGCGACGAGGAGCCGGCCGTCGGCGAACGCGATGCCGTTCGCGTAGACCCAGCGCCGCCCGCCGCCGGCGGGCGCCAGCGCGTCGGCGCCGGGGTCGAGCCGCCACACCTCTCCGCCCTCGCTGTCGGTCGCGTACACGGTGCCGTCCTCGGCGACGGCGAGGTCGTTCAGCATGTGGCCCGGCCCGTCCAGCCCGGCGCTCCGTCGCGGCGCCCCGCCGGCGAGGTCGAACGCGACGAGGCGGGTGCGCGCCGTCGTCCCGCCGGCCGCGTCGGCGCGCCGGAGGGTGGCCGCCCACAGCAGGCCGCGCGCGGCGTCCACCTTGATCCCGAGCACCTGGTCGAGCCCGGCGCCGGGGCCGACGAGGTCGCGCGCCGCGCCGCCGGGGTCCACGCGCACGATCTTCCGCAGCCGCATGCTCCCGACGTAGAGCGCGCCGTCGCGCGGGTCGGCCGCGATGCCCTCCGCCACCAGGCCCGGCTCGGCCAGCGTGGCGGCGAGCGGCGCGTGCGGCGTCGAGGGCACGCGCGCGGCGAAGCGGGCGGCGAGCGCCTTCAGCTCGGGGCGGCCCGCCAGCGCGGGGAAGTCGGCGGGATCCATCCCGTTCGACCAGCCGGCCTCGTCGAGCGACCGGAGCAGCGCCAGGGCGCCGTCGGCATCGCCCTGGCCGGCGGCGAGCCACGCCCGCAGGTAGGGGAGGCCGGGATCGCCCGGATCCTGCGGCGCGGCGCCGCCACCGGCGGCGGCCGCGGCCGCGGCCGGGGCCGCAGGCGCGGGCGGCGCGGCCGGCGCGTGCTGGCACGCGAGGGCGAGGGCGCTCGCCGCGGCCCCGAGGAGGGTGAGCGCGAGCGGGAACGGCCGGGCAGGGTGCGGGCGCGCGACGAAGGCCATGGTCACCTCACGTGAAGAGGGCTCCCCGGACCGATGCGCCGGCGCGGGCGTTGTGACGGGCGCCGCCACGCCAGGGGGCCCTGGGGTGGGCTGCGGCCGCGGCCTGCGCCGTGCTAACAGTGGCGCGTGGCCCACTTCTCCCGCCGCCTCCCTGGCGTCCTGCCGCGCAAGGACCTCGTGCGCCTGCTCGTGCCCACGTACGCCGCGGCGCGCGGCGTGGACGAGGAGGAGGCCGCCGAGCGCCTCTCCCGTGCGCTCGCCGCCCCGGCCGCGCTCGACGAGCTCTACGGCGGCATCTCCGACGCGCTCCGCGACGCGCAGGGGCCGCGCACCTCGGAGGACGCGCTCATGGACCGGCTCTCCGCGGGCGTGGTGACGCGCGGCGGGCGCGCCCGGGCCGCGCCCTCGACGCCGGCCGTCTCGGCCGCGCTCATCCGGCTCGACCTCGAGATCGGCATCGCCCCCGAGTCGATGCGCGCCATGCTCGCGACGGGGCCGGGCCGCGCGATGCTCGACGAGGGCCTGCGCGCGCTCGGCGCCCACGTCGTGAAGGAGCTGCTGCGCGGCGCGCGCGGGCGGCCCGGGTCCGGCGAGGCGTAGCGGCGGGTCAGCGCGCGCCCGCGCCGCGGGCGGCGGGGCGGCGGTGGACGCGCGGCCGATCGCGGCCGAGCAGGAGGCCGGTGGCGAGCACGCCGGCGAACGGCAGCGGGAGATCCTCGGTCATGCCCAGCTCGAGCGCGGCCGGGATGCCGAAGAGCGACCACAGGAACGGGATCACCAGGAGCCGGCGCGGCACCGGCCGGTCGGTGAGCAGCAGCAGGCCCAGGGTGAAGATCGTGTTGGGGCAGGGCGTCACGCCGAACGCGGGCGCGCGCGGGTAGGCGTGCCCCGCGAGCGCGCCGACGAGCGGGTAGACGGCCGCGGCGTAGAGCATGAGCGAGAGGCCCGCGGTGGTGAGCCCGCCGGGCCGGGCGTGGAACGACAGCCCCCCGCGCACCGACGCCGTCGCGAACAGCACCGCCTGCACCACGAACGCCGCGGCGAACGCCGGCGCGAGCGGGGACACGCGCGCGAACGCGCTCGCGTGGAACGCGGCGGCGGCCGCCCACAGGAGCGCGAGCACGAGCGCGGCGCCGGCGCTCGCCCCGCGCCCGCCGCGCACCGCGAGCACGAGCGCGAGGAGCGCGAGCGCGTACGCGACGAGCGGCATGGGCCACACCGCGCGGTTGAACTGCTCGAACGCGTCGAGGAGCTGCTGCGAGCCGAAGGGGACGCCCATGGGCCACCTCCGCCTCCCAGCAGGCGCACCGCCGCGCGGCGGCGTCGAGCGCCCTCGGCGTGGCGACCCGATCGCGGGCTCCGCCGCGCGCGGCCGCGCGCGCACCGGGATGGTTGCATCACAAACAGTGAACGCGCCGCGCGGGCCGCCCGGGGTTCCCCCGCCCGCCCGCCGGGAGTATGGTGCCCGCCGAACCATGCCGCAGCGCGTCCTCCTCGTCTCCCACCCCGACTGCCAGGCGCACGATCCCGGCCCCGGGCACCCCGAGCGCCAGGCGCGGCTCGAGGCCGCGCTGGAGGCGCTCGCCGCGGACCCCGCCCTCGGCCCGGAGGTGCTGGAGCGGGTCGAGGCGGCGCGCGCGACCGAGCAGGCGCTGCTGCGCGTGCACACGCCCGGGCACCTCGCCCGCGTGCGCGGCCACGTGGAGGCGGCCGCGCGCACCGGGATGCTCGACTGGCTCGAGCCGGAGACGCCGGTGTCGGCGGGCTCGTGGCGGGCGGCGGTGGCGGCGGCCGGCGCGGCGATCGAGGCGGCCGAGCGGGTGGCGCGCGGCGAGGCGCGGGCGGCGTTCGCGCTGGTCCGGCCGCCCGGGCACCACGCCTGGGCCGACCGCGCCGGCGGGTACTGCCTGCTCAACAACGTCGCGATCGCGGCGCGCGCGGTCCAGGCGGCGGGGCTGGCGCGGCGGGTGCTCGTGGTGGACTGGGACGTCCACCACTGCGACGGCACGCAGTCGATCTTCTGGGAGGACTCCGCGGTCTACGTGCTCTCCGTGCACCTGTGGCCGCACTACCCGCACACGGGCGCGCCGGAGGAGCGCGGCGCCGGCGCGGGCGAGGGGACGACCCGCAACGTGGCGGTGCCGCACGGCACGCGCGCCCCTGAGCAGCGGCGCCTGTTCGAGGACGGGCTCGCGGCGGCGCTCGCGGAGTTCCGCCCGGACCTGGTGCTGCTCTCGGCCGGCTTCGATCCGCTGGAGGGCGATCCGGAGGGCGGCCTGCACCTCGAGCCCTCCGACCTGCACGCGATGACCCGCACGCTGGTGGAGCGCTGCGCCGCGGCGGACTGCGATCGGATCGCGGCGGTGCTGGAGGGCGGCTACGTCCCGCCGCGCCTGGGCGAGGGCGTGGTGCAGGTGGTGCGCGCGCTCGCCGGGCTGCCGGCGGCCTAGCGCGGACGCGCGCCGAAGCGGATGAGGTCGCGCTCGCCGCGCCCGAACGCGCCCAGCAGCGCCGCCGGGCCGTGGGCCTGCGCGTCCGCCAGCTCCTGCGGCGAGAGGAACACGGCCATCGACACCTGCACCAGCGCCGCGTCGAAGCGGATCGCGTCGGGCAGGTCGGGGAACCAGCGCCCGGCGCTGGGCGGGAGCAGCGCCACGCCGGCGCGCCCCGCGTCCACCAGCGCGGGCTCCGCGAGCGGGAGGATGCGGACCGGGTCGCCCGCCGGCGCGGCCCGCTCCACCCGCGCCAGCAGCGCTCCGACGATCACGGGATCCGCGTCGGTGAGCGTCGCGACCACGCGGCGGCCGGACCGCCCGAGCGTGAACACCACCGCCGCGCCCGGGCTGGGGGCGAGCGGCGCGGACGCGAACACGGCCGGCGGGCCGTCCGGGTCGAGCGCGATCTCGACCGCGCGGCCGCCGACCGCGGCGGGGACGTGCTCCATCACGTACACGAGGACCCGGGCCTCGAGCCGGCTCAGCGCCGCTTCCATGCCGGGAGCTTGCCACGTTCCACGCCGGAGCGGGAACCGCGGCTGCTAGACTCCGCGCCCATGCTCGCCCGCCGCCGCCGCGCCGCCTGGCCCCCCTGGAAGGAGAACCGCCGCGTCGCCCTGTCCGTGGCCGCCGTCGCGCTCGCGATCGGCGCGGTGGTGCTGTGGGGGCGCGGCACGGGACGCCCCGACGTCGCCCTCGCCGCGCAGGCCGCGGCGCTCCTCGGCTGGTTCGCGCTGCTCATGGTGGCGGTGCGCCGGCCACCCCGAGCCCGGGCGCCGCGCGACGCGTCCGGCGCCGCCATCCTGCGCGCCGGGCTGGCCCGCCGGCTCGCGTTCCCGCTCCTGCTCGCGCCCGCGCTCGGCGCGGTCGCCGTGCGCGCGGTGCGCGAGCAGCCGGGCGCCGCCGGCTTCGGCCTGGCCGGGCTGGCGGCGCTGGTGGTGCTGTTCCTGGCCCTGGGCGCGCTCCGCCCGGCCCGCGCCTTCCGCCTCGGCGAGGACGGGCTCGAGCTGCGCCTGCGCGGCCGCCCCGCCGCCCTGCTCCCGTGGTCGCGCCTGCGCGAGGTCCGCGTGGAGACCTGGCGGGCGCAGGCCGGGCTGGTGCTGCTCGGCGAGGAGGGGAGCCCGTCCCTGGGGGTGAGCGCCTGGCTGGACGGCTCGGCGGAGCTGGCGGCGGCGCTGCTCCTGCGCGCCCCGGCGCGCGCGCTCGCGGGCCCGGGGACGCGCGAGGCGCTGGAGGCGCTCGCCGGCGGGCTCGGGCCCGGCCCCGCCGCCGCCCGCTGAGCCCCCGCCCGTCGCCCGGCGACCCGGGCGCCGCCGCGTGGACATCCTCTCGCGTGGGGGTGTGCGCGTGGGGAGCCGGCTGGCGGAGCGGATCCGGGAGAGCGGGGAAGAGGTGCTGGCCGCCTGGGAGGCGGGCGTGCGGACGCTCGCCAGCGCGGCGCGGGCGCCCGCGCCGGCGCTGCTCGATCGCGTCCCGCAGCTGCTCGGCTGGCTGGCCGACCGGCTGGACCACGGCGGCGCGCCGGAGGAGGAGCGCGACGCGTTCGGCCACCACCACGCGCTGGAGCGGCTCGCGCAGGGCTTCGACCTCGTCGAGGTCGTCGCCGAGCTCGGGCTCCTGCGCGAGTGCCTGCTGGACGCCTGGGTGGCCGCGCCGGACGGCGTCGCGCCCGCCGACGTCCGCCTCATGGAGGTGGAGCTCGACCACGTGGTGGCGCTGGTGGTGCTGAGGTTCGTGCGCGAGCGGGCGGCCGGCGGCGCGGCCGCGTCCGCGGGCGCGTGAGGCGGGAAGCGGCGCGTGGCGGCGGCCCTGGTCCTCGGCACGGTGCTCCTCGCGCTCGTGCTCTTCTGGACGGAGTGGGTCCCGGTGGAGGTCACCTCGCTTCTGGTGATCTGCGTGCTCGCGGCGACCGGCGTGCTCACGCCCAGGCAGGCGTT
This sequence comes from Anaeromyxobacter dehalogenans 2CP-C, assembly GCF_000013385.1. Taxonomy (GTDB): domain Bacteria; phylum Myxococcota; class Myxococcia; order Myxococcales; family Anaeromyxobacteraceae; genus Anaeromyxobacter; species Anaeromyxobacter dehalogenans_B. Next base: position 3,950,401 of record NC_007760.1, on the reverse strand, counting down.
CTCCGGGTTCTCCGACGACACCGTGATCTTCATCTTCACCCTGCTCGCCATGACGCAGGGGCTCGCGGCCACCGGGGTGGTGAAGGCGGTCGGCGAGCGGCTCACCGTCCTGGGCCGGTTCGGGCCGACCCCGTTCCTCGTCGCGCTGCTCGTGACCGTGGCGGCGTTCTCCTCCTTCGTCTCGAACACGGTCACCGCCGCGGCGTTCCTGCCGGTGGCGGTGAGCGGCGCCGAGCGCGTGGGGATGCCCAAGCGCGAGGTGCTGATGCCGATGGCGTACGCCTCGATGCTGGGCGGCACGGTGCTCCTGTTCGGGACCTCCACGAACCTGGTGATGAGCGCCGCCATGGCGCGCTCCGGGCTCGGCCGGATCGGCGTCACCGAGCTGGCGCCGCTCGGGCTGCCCATCGCGGTGCTGGGGATCGCGCTGGTGGTGCTCGTCGCCAGGCCGCTGCTCCGGCGCGGCGAGCGGCCCGCCGAGCCGGAGGCGGTGCCGGAGCGCGCGTACCTCTCCGAGGTGGCGGTGCCGGCGGGCTCGCCGCACGTGGGCCAGCCGCTCTCGGAGGTCGCGCCGACGCTCGGCGCGCGCCCGGTCGCGGTGGTGAGGGACGGCGAGCCGCGGCCCGCCGAGCCGGGCGCGGTGCTCGCGCCGGACGATCGCGTGGTGGTGGAGGGCCGGCGCGAGGAGATCGTCGGGGCCGCCGCCGCGCCCGGGGTGGCGCTCGGCACCGGCGCCGCGGCGGCCCCGCCGGAGCCTGCGCCGGGCGCGCCGGACGCGCCGGTGGTGGTGGAGGCGTCGGTCCCGCCCGGCTCGCGGCTGGCCGGGAAGGCGCTGGCCGAGGCGGATCTGGCCGCGCAGCTGGGCCTCGACGTGCTGGGGATCCACCGGCGCCCCGTCGTGCAGCGCCTCACCAAGCTGCAGCTCCTCGCGCCGGGGCGCCGGCGCGGCGGGTCGATCGGCGCGCTCCCCATCGCGGCCGGCGACCTGCTGCTGCTCCGCGGCTCGCGCGAGCGGGTCCGCGCGCTCGCCGACGGCGGGCTGCTCCTCGTGCTGAGCGGCGTGGACGCCGAGCCGCTCCGGCGGCGGAAGGCGCTGCTCGCCGCGGCGATCTTCCTGGCGGCGCTGGGGGTCGGGACCGCGGGGCGGATGCCCATGGCGGTGGCGGGGCTGGCGGGGCTGCTCGCGATGATCTTCACCGGCTGCGTGGACGCGCGCCGGGCCCTCCGGGTGGACTGGCGCGTGGTGCTGCTGGTCGGGTCGATGCTGGCGCTCGGGCTCGCCATGGAGGAGAGCGGCGCCGGGCGCCTCGTCGGCGAGCGGCTCGCCGCGGCGGGCACGCTGGCCGGCCCGCACGGCGTGCTGCTCGCCCTGGTGGTGCTCACCATCGTCCTGTCCGCGCCCATGAGCAACCAGGCCGCCGCGCTGGTGATGCTGCCCGTCGCCATCGCCGCCGCGCACCGGCTCGGGGTGGACCCGCGCCCGTTCGCGATCGGCGTGACGCTGGCCGGCTCCTGCTCGTTCGTGACGCCGCTCGAGCCGGCCTCGATGCTGGTCTACGGCGCGGGCCGCTACCGGTTCGCCGACTTCGTGCGGGTGGGGACGCCGCTCACGCTCGCGATCGTGGCGCTGCTCACCCTGGGGGTCCCGCTGGTCTGGCCGTTCACGCGCTGAGCGGCGGGACCCGGCCGGCCCAGGGCGCGGCCTGCTCCACCTGCGCCGCGAGCCGGAACAGCGTCGCCTCGCCCCCGAACCGCCCCACCACCTGCACGCCGATGGGCAGGCCGTCGCGGCTGAAGTGGAGCGGCAGGCTCATCGCCGGCTGGCCGGTCTGGTTGAACAGCATGGTGTTCCCGGTGGCGTCGAACGAGCGGCTCCCCAGGTCGTCGAAGAGCCGCTCCAGCAGCCGGCGCGAGCCGAACCGCGCCACCAGCCGCAGCGCCAGCCGCTCGTGCGAGCGCGCCGCGAGCGCCCCGACGCGGACCGGCGGCCGCGCCAGCGTGGGCGTGAGCAGCGCGTCGTGGTGCTCGAAGAACGCCGCCACGCCGCGCGAGGCCTGCTCCAGCTCGACGCGGGCGAGCACCAGGTCCTGCGCCGAGAGCGCGCGGCCGCCTGCGGCGAGCGCGGCCGTCTCCGGCTCGAGGTCCCCGGCGCGCGGGCGGCGGCCCGCGTGGCGGGCGGCGAGCGCGACGTCGGCCGCGGTCTGCGCCGCGAGCGTCACCAGGTACGCGCGCGCCAGCGCGTCGCGCGGGAACTTCGGGCGCGCCTCCACCAGCTCGTGGCCGAGGTCGGCGAGGAGCCGGGCCGCCGCGTCCACCGCCGCGGCGCACTCGGGATCGGTGGCGCGCGCGAACAGGCCCTCGCGCGTGAACGCGATGCGCAGGCGCCCCGGCGGCGCGCCCACCTCGGCGAGGAACGGCCGGGCCTTCGGCGGCGCCGCGTACGGGTCGCCCGGCGCCGGGCCGTCGATGGCGTCGAGCAGCGCCGCGGAGTCGCGCACCGAGCGCGTCAGCACGCCGTCGATCGCGAACCCGCCCAGCGCCTCGCCGAACGCCGGGGCCAGCGTGACGCGCCCGCGCGTCGCCTTCAGCGCGAACACCCCGCACACCGACGCCGGGATGCGCAGCGAGCCGCCGCCGTCGTTCCCGTGCGCGGCGGGGACGATCCGCGCCGCCACCGCCGCGGCGCTCCCGCCGGAGGAGCCGCCCGAGGTGAACGCCGGGTTCCACGGGTTCCGGGTCGGCCCGCGCAGCGCCGGCTCGGTGACGCCCATGACGCCCAGCTCCGGCGTGTTGGTCTGCCCGAACAGCACCAGCCCCGCCGCCTGGAAGCGGCGCACCGTCTCGGCGTCCTCCGGCGCCACGAACCCGGCCAGCAGCCGCGAGGAGCACGTGTACGGGTGGCCCTTCCACGCGGCGAGCAGGTCCTTCAGCAGGAACGGCACGCCGGAGAGCGGGCCGGCCGGGAGCGGGCCGCGCGCGCGCGCCCGCGCCTCGTCGTCGTAGCGGGCGACGATGGCGTTGATGGGCGGGTTGCGCCGGTCGGCGCGCTCCAGGGCCGCCTCCAGCAGCTCGAGCGCCGTCACCTCGCGGCGCGCGACCAGCTCGGCCAGGCCGAGCGCGTCGAGGCGGTCGTACTCCGGCAGTCGCACCGCGTGGCCTCCCCGGGGGACGTCACGTCCCAGGATAGCCCCGGGGCGGGGCGCGGGGCGCACGCGGGAGCCCCGCGCCCCCGCCGGGGCGGGAGCTAAGGGGTCGGGGACGCGCCGCAGGCCCAGGCGTGCTCGGTGCCCTGGTGCACCGCGGCGTACACCGCGTCGCGGAGCCGGTTGGCCTCGTCGTCGGTGAGCGTCCGGCCCAGCGCGCGCAGCACGATCCGGAGCAGCACGTTCTTCTGCCCCGGGCGGATCCCCAGCCGCGCCCGCGCCGCCTCCGGCAGCGCGTCCCAGGGCGTCTCCGACCGGACCTCGATCGCCTCGACGTCGGCGGCGCGCGGCCCGAGCGCCTCGCGCACGCGGTCGCCGAGCGCCTCCGCCCCGGCGTCGGCGGCCACCGCCACCGAGAGGTCGCGGCGCACCGGCGGGTGGCGCGACACCGGCCGCCACGGCGAGAGGTCCTGCATCTGGGCCGCGATGCGCGGGTCGTCGGAGCGGAGCAGGCGGATGTCGTCGAGCCCCTTCGCCAGCATCACCAGGCGGTCGAGGCCGAGCCCCATGGCCAGCCCGCTCGCGTCCGCGGGCAGCCCGGCCTCGGCGAGCACCTCGGGCGCGACCAGGCCGCACTCGCCGATCTCGATCCACTCGCCGCGCACGCGGACGTCGATCTGCCGGCCCTCGCGCGTGTACGGGTGCGGCGACGGCACCACCGAGAGCGTGAGCTCGGGCAGCACCGCCCGGACCGCGCCGGCGATCATCTCGGCCAGCTCGTGCACGCCGAGCGGCGCGCCGCGGCGGATGCGCCACAGGTCCACCTGGTGCGGCTCGCCGGTGTGGAGGCGGTCGATCGCGTCGCGCCGGTAGACCATGCCCGGGCAGACGAGCAGCACGTCCCGCGGCGGCGCGGCGGCGAGCCTGCGCAGCGCCGGCGGGACCAGGGCGGTGGTCTGGGTGCGGAGCAGGTGCGTCTCGGAGACGTAGCGGGTGTGCCGCGCGTCGCGGGCCGCGCCGCCGGGCGGGTAGTGGAGCCGGTCGTAGTTGTCGGCGACCGCCACCACCGGGCTGGCGCGCTCCACGGCGACCGGGCAGCGCCAGGCGGCGGAGAGCGCGTCCACCGCCTTGCGCAGCACGAGCTGCACGGCGTGCGGACCCTGCGCAGGGTCGGTGAGATCGCGGAGGGCGAGCGCGCGTTTCAGCGCGCCGGGGGAGAGGACGGGGAGCTTCGACATGGTTCGGACCTCGAGCGCCGGGGGCGCGCCGCGCGGCGGACGCGCCCGTGGAAGGAAGGGTGGAGCGACGACTCCCCCCGCCACGGCCCGAACGATCTCGATGGTGCGGAGCGGCCCCTGCTCACCGCGCGAGCGGGTCCGTCCAGGCACCGGGCCGGGACGGAGGGCCGCTAAATCGCGCACACGGGCTCGTCCGGGCACCGGGCCGGGACGAGGGGCCGCAATATCGACGCGCGATCGCGCTCAGGAGGACCACGTCACGAGGATATCCGCCGGGGGGCGCCGGCGCAACGCCCGCTCACTGCTTGAGCTGCGCGCGGTGCCCGGCCTCCTCGTCGAAGCCGTGCGCGAGGACGAAGTGGTAGACGGGGTACGGCTCGTCGCCGCTGCCCCCGATCAGCTCGAACAGGAACTGCCCGGCGTCGCCGTCCGGGTCGGGGAGCACCTGCACGAACAGCACCTCGCGCGCCTCGATGGCGATCTCGGCCAGGGTCTGCTTGCCGCGGGAGAGCTGCACCACCGGCACGCGCTCCTCGTCCTCCTCGAGGTGCCAGTGCAGATCCTCCTGGTCGTAGAGGAACGTGTCCGGGGTCCCGGCGCGCAGGATGCAGTTGGGGTGGCGCTTGAGCCAGCGCCAGAAGCGATCGAACGTGAGGGTCGAGCCGGTCTCGACGGTGACGGGCATGGGTGGGAATATAGCGTCGAAGGTCCGCGCGCGGGGCCCATCGCGCGCGGGGACGGGTCGAGGCCGCGATGGATCGCTTCCGCGCAGCCGGGCTGGAGCTCCAGGAGCTGGGCGCGCGCGATCTGGCGCGCATCCAGGACCTGCTGGAGCGGTGCGCCGAGTGGTGGGCGCTCATCCACGGCCGCGCGCCGCGCGACGACGAGGCGGAGTGGCTGCTGCACGACGTCCCGCCGCGCTTCGACCGCCGGCGGCTGCTGGGGCTCGCCGCGGGCGGCGGCGCGCTGGCGGGGCTGCTCGACGCCGCCGACGGCTGGCCCGAGCGCGGCGTCACCTGGATCGGCCTGATGCTGTTCGAGCCCGCCTCCCGCTCCCGCGGGCTGGGCGCGGCGCTGCTCGCCGAGCTGGATCGCGAGCTGCGCGCCGCCGGCGCGCGGGCGGTGCAGCTCATGGTGCAGGCGCAGAACCCGCGGGCGCGGGCGTTCTGGGAGCGGATGGGCTTCGCGCCGATGGCGAGCGCGCGGGTGCGCGCCGGCCGGCTGGTGAACGACGTGACCGTGCTCCGGCGCGACCTCGCCGTGCCCGCCGTGGACGGCCGGCCGCGCGGGCGCGGGGCCGCCTGAGCCCGCCGGGCGCTGGCGCTCCCGGGCAGCCCATGCGGGCTCGCGACCGCGCCGCGCGGGACGGCTAATCCCGGGGCGTGCCAGAGTCCCTCCGGACGCGCGGTCGAGCGACGCTCTACGTGCGCCGGCGCGCGCCGCGCGCGCGGGGCGCCTGATCGCCGAGCGTCGCCATGATGTCGCGCCAGCCATCCGCCGCCGCCGGCCCCGCCGCCCGGAACGCGCCCGCGAACAGCCGCCGCTGCGCGCCGGACACGCGGCGCTCCAGCGCCGCGCCGCGCGCGGTGAGCGTGAGCGCGCGGCGCCGGCGGTCGTCGGGCACCGCCGCCGACGCGACCAGCCCGTGCGCCACCAGCTCGCGCAGCGGCCGCGCCAGCGCCTGCTTCGACACGCGCAGGATCCCCAGCAGGTCGCCGGGGGAGAGGCCCGGGTTGCGCCGCACGAAGTACAGCACGCGGTGGTGCACGCGCGACAGCCCGCGCCCGGCCAGGATCCGGTCCGGCTCCGCGGTGAGGTTGCGGAACGCGAAGAACAGGAGCTGGGACGCGTCGTCGAGCGGGTCCGTCGGGTCGATCATGTTGACGCTCACGGTCCGGGCGGCTGTAATACGTCAACGGCATTGACCTGAGCCGCGCCGGGGCGCCAGTGTAGCACCGGGCGGGCGGAGGACACGATGGGCATCCCCGTGGAGCGCACCCGCAGCCCGAAGCCGCACCCCGCCGACGCCGACCTCGGCTTCGGCCGTCACTTCACCGACCACCTGTTCCGGATCGACTGGTCCGAGGGGAAGGGCTGGCACGCGCCGAGGGTCGAGCCGTACCGGCCGCTCTCGATCGACCCGGCCGCCTCGGTGCTCCACTACGGGCAGGCGATCTTCGAGGGGCTGAAGGCGTTCCGCCACCGCGACGGCGGCATGCGCCTGTTCCGGCCGGCGGCGAACGTGGCGCGCCTCGCCGCGAGCGCGCGCCGGCTCAGCATGCCGGAGCCGGAGTCGGGCGTGGTGCTGGAGGGCATCCGCACGCTGCTCCGCACCGACGCGGACTGGCTGCCGGCCTCGCCGGGCACCGCGCTGTACGTTCGGCCGGTGATGTTCGCGACCGAGGCGTTCCTGGGGGTGCGGCCCTCCAAGACGTACACGCTGCTCGTGATCGTCTCGCCGGTCGGCGCCTACTTCTCCGGCGGCCCGCACGCGCTGCGCATCTGGGTGGAGCGGGCGCGGGCCCGCGCGGCGCAGGGCGGCATCGGCGCGTCCAAGGCGGCCGCGAACTACGTGGCCAGCCTGCTCGCGGGCGAGGAGGCGAAGGCGCGCGGGTACGACCAGGTGCTCTGGCTCGACGCGGCCCGGCACGCCGATCTCGAGGAGATCGGGACCATGAACGTGTTCGCGAAGCTGGGCGCGACCGTGGTCACCCCCGCGCTCGAGGGCACGATCCTCGCCGGCATCACCCGCGACTGCGTCCTCACGCTGCTGCGCGACTGGAGCGTGCCGGTGGAGGAGCGGCGGGTCTCGCTCGCGGAGCTGGAGCGCGCGCACGCCGCCGGGGCGCTCGAGGAGCTGTTCGGCACCGGCACCGCCGCGGTGGTGGCGCCCATCGGCGAGCTCGCCTGGGAGGGCCGGCAGCTCGTCCTCCCCGCGCCCGGCCCGCAGTCGCTGGGCGAGCGGCTGCGCGCGGCGGTGCACGCCATCCAGCGCGGCGAGGCGCCGGATCCGCACGGCTGGGTCGAGCCCGTCTAGGCGCTCAGACCGCGACCGGCGCCCGCTCCACCAGCGTGCTCGCCTCCACCGCGCGGCCGCCGCGCAGGTAGAGGCGCGGCACGCGCGCGGAGATGCCGGCCAGGATCTCCCAGGAGATGGTGTCGGCGATGGTGGCGAGATCGTCGGCGTCCACCCGCTCGTCGCCGTCGCGGCCGATGAGCGTGACGACGTCCCCGGCCGCCACGCCCGGCACCGCGGTGACGTCCACCATGCACATGTCCATGGCCACGCGGCCCACCACCGGCGCGCGCCGGCCGTGCACGAGCACCTGGGTCCGGTTGCCGAAGCTGCGCCGGTACCCGTCGGCGTAGCCGCACATCACCAGCGCCACGCGGGTGGCGCGGTTCGCGGCCCAGGTGCGGCCGTAGCCCACCGTGGCGCCGCGGTCGATCTCGGAGACGCGCGCCACGCGGGCGCGGAGCGACATCACCGGGCGCAGGTCGGCGTCGGTGCCGCACCACGGCGCGGGGCGGTAGCCGTAGAGCGAGAGCCCGCCCCGGACCGCCTCGAGCGCCATCTCGTGGTCGAGCAGGATGCTGGCCGAGGCGGCGCAGTGGCGCTCGGGCACCCACGGCAGGCGCCGGGAGGTGTCGCGCAGCACCTCGAACTGCGCGCGGGTGAAGCGCTGGTCCCCCTCCTCCGCCGCCGCGAAGTGCGTGAACAGGCCCTCGACCCGGAGGCCGGGCAGCGCGCGCGCCCGCTCGGCCAGCGCCACCAGCGCGTCGGGGGTGAGGCCGTGGCGGTTGAGCCCGCTCTCCAGCTCCAGGTGGATGGGGACCTCCGCGCCGCGGCGGCCGGCCTCGGCCGAGAGCGCCTCCACCAGGTCCATGGCCCCCACCGCGGGGCGGAGGCCGAGCGCGACCACCCGGGCCGCGTCGCTCGCCGGGGTGTGGCCGATGACGAGCAGCGGCGCGTCGAGGCCGGCGCGGCGCAGCTCCTCCGCCTCGTCCACGCACACCACCGCCAGCCCGTGCGCGCCCGCCTCCAGGGCCGCCCGCCCGCACGCCACCGCGCCGTGCCCGTAGGCGTTCGCCTTGACCACGGCATAGAGGCGGGCCGGCGAGGCGCGGGCGGCGAGGAGGCGAACGTTGTGGGCGAGGGCGTCGAGGTCGATCTCGGCCCACACGGGCCGGCCACCCCAGGTCGAGGGGACGATGGACATGGCGCGCATCTTAGTCCCCGCCGGAATTCTGGACAGGAGAAGGCGGCGCGGTGCGTCGGGCGGCCTCGCGCCGGGACGCGCGCGCCGGCGTCCGCGCGTGTTACCCTGCCGGCCCTTCGACCGGGCGTTCGGCCGCCCAAGCACGGGAGGAAGCGCATGAGCCGCAGCCGCTACCAGGATCTCTGTGAGTCGCTCGAGCAGGCGCGCGCCGGGTTCGCCGGCTACCGCTCCGAGTGCGTGCTGTTCGCGGCGACGCTGTCGCGCGGGCTCATCGAGTACTCGGGCTGGCCGCGCGAGCTGGTCGGCTACGAGCCGGTCTCGCCCGGCGCGAACGGCGAGCCCACGCAGAAGATCGAGGACGCCATCCACCTCGGCGAGGACGGCTTCTGGCACGTCGGGCTCCGGCTCGCGCTGGAGGAGCCGAAGGGGCGCGACTCGATCCTGCTCGAGATCCGCTTCAAGAAGCTGGAGACCCGCTACATCATCTCGCTGTTCGGGATGGAGGACTTCGAGATGGCGGAGCCGACGCCCGAGGCGCTCCAGCCGCTCCACGAGTCGATCCTGAACGCGGTGAAGCGCCACTACGACTACGGCCTGCGCCTGTTCCTCGAGAACGGCGGCCGCGGCCTCAAGATCCCGATCTCCACGCAGCGGCTGCTCGAGATGGCGCGCGGCGCGGGCGGCGCCGCCTAGCCGGGCGCGCCCCGGACCGTCTCCCGCGAAGCGCAGGCGGACGCGACGGCGGTGGCGGGGTCCGCGGACGGGTGCTAGCGTGCCGGGGTTCCGGATCCACGCGCAGTGCACCCGTTCCACGGAGCGTCCCGCCATGCGCCTCATGCTCGCAGCCGCCGTCGCAGCCCTCGCCCTCGCCGGCACCGCCCGCGCGCAGGTCCCGTCCATGCCGTCCAGCGCCGACGTCGACGCCGCCAGGGCGAAGGCCGACGCGCACGCGGCCGAGCACTCCGCCGCCGCCGCCGCCAAGGCGGAGGGCCAGGCGAAGGCGGCCGAGTCGAAGGCGGTCGAGAAGAAGGACGCCGCGGCCGCGAAGGCGAGGTCGCACCGGACCGCCGCCGAGGCGAAGGCGCTCGAGGCGAGGTCCGCGGCCGAGGCGATGCAGCAGGAGCAGGGCGCCGGCGGCGAGGCCGTCGCGCCGGTCGGCGAGCCGAGGGGGGTCGCCGAGGGCAAGGCGAAGGCCGAGGCCGCCGCCGCGAAGGGCCAGGAGAAGGCCGCCGCCGCGTCCGCGCACGGCAAGAAGAAGGGCCACCAGGCCGCCGCGAAGGCGAAGGCCAGCGGCGTGAAGGCCGGGCAGAAGGCCGACGCGAAGGCGTCCGACGCCGCCGTGAAGGCGAAGGCGGCCGCGGCCAAGGGCGACGAGAAGGCCGCCGAGGCCGCCGAGAAGGCCGAGGAGACCCGGAAGGCCGTCGAGGGGAAGTAGCCCCGACCCATCCGCTCGCGGTCCGACGGGGCTCACCGTGAGCGGATGCTCGATCGACCGCTCGCCCTGAGCCCGTCGAAGCGAAGGGCGAGCGGCGGCGCGCCTCAGCCCCGCAGCGCGCCGTCCCAGGAGCGCGCCAGGTAGGCGTCGATCCCGCCGCCGCCGGGCGTGAGCACGGTCTCGACGTAGGCGTCGCGCTCGGCCGCCACGATCGCGAGATCCCACACGCAGAGCGACTCGCCCTCGCGCGCCGGCCGCCAGCCCGCGTCGTCGCCCACGATCACGCGGAGCGGCAGCTCGCGCTCGCGGTCCCACCACGCCACGGTGACGCGGTCCAGCTCCGGGAGCTGGTGCTCGAGGACGAGCCCCACGCCCGGGCGGTCGTGCTGGACGGCGGGCTCCGGGAGCGCCGAGAGCGCCAGCCCGCGCCCGCTCCGGAAGCGCTCCTCCGCGAACGCCGAGCCGGCGTCCACCGAGGCGTAGCGCTTCAGGCGGAAGCCGAGGTGCTCGACGAGGCCGCGGTAGCGGGTGACGGGCGGCGTGGGCGGGCGGACGACGCGGAAGGGCATGGCGGCGCACCATAGCGGATGCGCGCGGCCGGGGGGAGGGGCGGAGCGTTCAGCCGACGAAGCTCTCCTGGTAGCCGGGGTCCTCGATGCCGAGCGCGATGGCCGTGGGCTGCAGCGGCAGGTAGCAGTCGAGCATCACCGCCAGCTCGTTCGTGCTGCGCGTGCCGATCGACGCCTCGTACGCGCCGGGGTGCGGGCCGTGCATCGTGCCGGCGGGGTGGTGCGAGATCGAGCCGGGGCCGACGCCGCGGCGGCTGGTGAACTCGCCCCGCACGTAGAACAGGATCTCGTCCACGTCCACCGAGGCGTGCGGGTACGGGCAGGGCACGGCCTCGGGGTGGAAGTCGGTCACCCGCGGCACGAACGAGCAGACCAGCGCGCCGCGCGCCGCGAAGGTGCCGTGCCACGTCGGCGGCAGGTGCACCAGCCCGGCGCGCGGCTGGAAGTTCAGGATGGGGAACGCGAACGGGTAGAGCGCGCCGTCCCAGCCCACCACGTCGAGCGGCGACGCGTCGTAGCGGAAGCCGTGGAACGCGCCGGCGCGCTTCACCACCAGCTCGCGGAGCCCCTCGTCCACCGGGCCCTTCAGCTCCACGCGCCGGAAGTCGCGGTGGGAGTAGGGGGCGTCCATGCGGAGCTGGCCGGTCTCGTTGCGCCACTGCGCCGGCAGGTGCATGCCGCCCGGGAACTCGAGCGACAGCCAGCGCTGCGGCCCGGCGTCGGGCACGATCCGGTGCAGCAGGCCCCTCGGCACGTAGACGTAGTCGTGCTGCCCGAAGCGCAGGTCGCCCATGGGCGAGCGCAGGAGCCCGCCGCCCTCGGCGACGAAGTAGAGGTCGTCGCCGTCGCCGTTCGCGAAGTAGACCGGGTCCTCGGAGGTGGGCGTCACCAGCCCGACCACCACGTCGGCGTTGAACAGGAGCGGGCGCCGGGCGTCCACCGGCGGCCCGCCGCGCGCCGCGAGGTCCTGCGTCCGGTAGTGGCGCTTCAGCAGCGCCCGGGCGGGCGCGGGCTGCGGCAGCGGGAAGCCGTTCCGGGCCTGGGCGGCGTGGACCGCGTGCGGCCGGTTGCGGTGGTACAGCAGCGCGTAGGGCCCGTCGAAGCCGGCGCGGGTGTACGCCTCCTCGTGGAGCAGCCGGCCCTCCGCGTCGCGGAACGCGAGGTGGTGCTTGCGCGGCACCTCTCCCTGGACGATCCGGTCGAGCATCCGCTCAGGCCCGCCCTTCGCGCACCTGCTCGCGCTCGATGGACTCGAACAGCGCGCGGAAGTTGCCCGCGCCGAAGCCCTGGTCGCCCTTGCGCTGGATGATCTCGAAGAAGAACGGCCCGGCGTCCGGGTCGTGGTACAGGCCGGCGGACTCGCGCAGGAAGATCTGCAGCAGGTACGAGTGGTCGCCCGCGCCGTCCACCAGGATCTCGAGCTCCTGCAGCACGCGCGGGTCCTCGTCGATCCGGCCGATGCCGGTGCTGCGGATCCGCTCCGGCAGCGCCTCGTAGTACGCCGCCGGCGTGGGCATGAACTCGACGCCCCGCGCGCGCATGCCGCGCACCGAGGAGAGGATGTCCTGCACGGTCAGGGCCGCGTGCTGCACCCCGTCGCCGCGGAGGTCCTCGTTGAACAGGTTGATCTGCGACGACTTGAACGCGGGGCGCCGCGGCTCGTTGTTCGCGAACTTCACGCCGGAGCGCGGGTCGCGCATCACCACCGAGCGGAGGCCCGAGCCCTTCTGCGCCTCGATGGCGGCCCGGCGCGCCCCGGCCGCGTCCTTGGTGTGGAACTCCACCTCCCAGAACTCCTCCATCCCCATGACGTGCTCCATCCACAGGAGCGCCGGCTTCATGGTCTGGAAGTTGTTGGTGAGGTGGTCCACGTGCCCGAAGCCGAACGCGTTGCGCCCGCCCTCGGGCGCGGCGAGCGGCTCGATGCCCGGGTAGACCGCGCGGAAGCCGCGGCGCTCCACGAACCGGAAGGTGGTGTCGCCGAGCGGCGTGGTGATGCTGAACGTCCGCAGCGTCCCGCCGTCGTCCCGGTGCTCCTGCACGTCGGTGATGGGCGTGCCGCCGCGCTCCTCCAGCAGGCGGAAGGCGCGCTCGGCGTCCTCCACCTCGAGCACCACCGTGCCCACGCCGTCGGGGTGCTTGCGCAGCCAGCGCCAGGCGCGGCCGCCCTGGCCGACCGGCTCGGAGCAGACCACGCGGACGCCGCCCGCCTCGAACACCGCGGACCGCTGCCGCCCCTCGCGCTCCAGCGCGGGCGTGCTGCGCGCGACCTCGGCGAAGTCCAGCTTCTGCGCGTAGAAGCGGCGGCTGCGCTCGAGGTCGTGCACGTAGTAGTGCAGCCCCTCGATGCGGACGATGCCGAGCGGCTCGAGCTGCGTCTTCTGCGAGGTCATGGCGTCCTCCTGTCCGGCGGCGGCGCGTCGGGCTGGCGATCGGGGTGGGCGGCCTGGAACGGCGCGAGCGCCGCGCAGGCGTCGTCCACGCGGCGCAGCGTGGGGTAGGGCTCGAGGTCGAGGCCGAACCGGCGCGCGTTGTAGAGCTGGGGCACGAGGTAGCAGTCGGCGAGGGTGGGCGCGTCGCCGTGCGCGAAGCGGCCGGCGCCGTCCCGCGCCGCGGCCTCCAGCGCCGCGAGCCCGCGCGCGATGAAGAACCGGGCCCACTCGCGATCCCAGCCCGGCACCTTCTCGCGCAGCATCCGGAGCACGAGCGCGTTCTGCATCGGCTGCGTGCCGGAGTTCACGTGCTCGGCGAGCGCGCGCACCCGCGCGCGGCCCCACAGGTCGGGCGGCAGCAGGGCCGGCTCGGGGTGGCGCTCCTCCAGCCACTCGAGGATCGCCATGGACTGCGCCAGCAGGTGCGTCCGCCCGTCCTCCTCCACCTCCAGCACCGGCACCTGCGACATGGGGTTGCGGGCCTGGTGCGCGGGCTGGAACTGCTCCTGCGCGAGCAGGTCCACCGCGCGGTACTCGTACGCGAGCCCCTTCAGCGCGAGGCCGAGGCGGACGCGCCAGGCGGAGGAGGAGCGCCAGTAGGAGTAGAGGCGGAGCGTCATGGCGCGCGCACCTTCTGCGAGATGGTGCCGAAGACGTTGCGGCCCTCGCCGTCGCGGACCTCGATCTCGACGGTGTCGCCGGCGGCCAGGAAGCGCGTGCGCGGGGCGCCGCCGTCGATCATCTCGAGCGCGCGCTGCTCGGCGATGCACGACCAGCCGCGGGCGCGATCGGCGTTCGAGACCGTGCCGCTGCCCAGGATGGTGCCGGCGGTGAAGCCGCGGGTCCGCGCCACGTGCTCGAGGAGCTGGAAGAAGGAGAAGTGCATCTCCGGGCCGGCGTCCACGGTGCCCACCACCGCGCCGTTCCACCGCACCGTCATGCGCAGGTGCAGCCGGCCGTCGCGCCAGGCCGGGCCGACCTCGTCCGGCGTGACCGCGAACGGCGAGAACGCCGTGGCGGGCTTCGACTGGAAGAAGCCGAAGCCCTTGGCGAGCTCGCCCGGCACGAGGTTGCGCAGGGTGACGTCGTTCGCGAGGCAGAGCAGCCGGACGTGGCGGCCGGCGTCGGCGGCGCGGGTGCCGCGGGGCACGTCGCCGAGGATGCAGCAGACCTCGCCCTCGAGGTCGAGGCCCCAGCCCGGATCCGGGAGCGGGAGGTCGTCGGTGGGCGCGAGCAGCACGCCCGAGCCGCCCTGGTACACGAGCGGGTCGGTCTCGAGCGTGGGCGGCGGCTCGGCGCCGCGGGCCTTCCGCACGAGCCGCACGTGGTTGAGGTACGCGGAGCCGTCCACCCACTCGTAGGCGCGCGGCAGCGGCGAGTGGAGCGTGCGCGGATCGAGCGGGACGCCGGCGGCGCGCCCCGAGTCGAGCGACTCGGCGAGGGCACGGAGCTTCGGCTCCGCCGCCTCCCACCGGTCGAGCGCGTCCTGGAGCGTCCTGGCCGCGGGGGCTGCGTCGAGGAGGGCCTCGCCGTCCCGGCGGACCACCATCAGCCGTCCGTCACGGCTGCCGTCACGTTGCGTCGCCAAGCGCATTCTGGGTGCAACCTAGTAATGGGTGGCTCGGCGGGTTGCGACCCGAGGATCGGGGCGCCGGCGGGCCCTCTCGGGGCGAGCGCGGCGCGTGGCGCATTGCGCCGTCGGCGCGCCGGCGGCTATGAACCGCCGGTGTCCGGCCTGATCCTCTCCGTCCACGGCTCCATCACCGAGATCCGCCCCGAGGACTGGGACGCGCTCCTCGAGCACGAGCCCGAGCGCGCCAGCCCGTTCGCGCGCCATGCGTTCCTGGCCGCGTGCGAGGAGAGCGGCTGCGCCACCCCGCGAACCGGCTGGGCGCCGCGGCACCTGGTGGCCCGGCGCGGCGGCCGGGTGGTGGCGGCCGCGTTCGCCTACGTGCGCGAGAGCTCCGACGGCGACTTCGGGCGCGACTGGGAGTGGGCGGCGGCGGCCGCTCGGGCCCGTCTCCCCTGGTACCCGAAGCTCGTGCTGGGCGTGCCGTTCACGCCCGCCACCGGGCGCCGCTTCCTGGTGGCCGCCGGCGAGGACCGCGCGGCCCTGGTCCGGGCGCTGCTGGAGCGGGCGCGGCGGCTCTGCGCCGAGGAGGGGCTCCACGGGCTGCACGTGCTGTTCCCCGGCGCCGACGAGGCGCGCGAGCTGGAGGAGGCCGGCCTCGCGCTCCGGGTGGACTTCCAGTACCACTGGCGCAACGCCGGGTACGCCGACCCGGAGGCGTTCCTGGCGGCGTTTCCGTCCAAGCGCCGGAACGCCATCCGCCGCGAGAAGGCCGCGCCGGAGCGCCAGGGGATCGCCATCCGCACCGTGCGCGGCGACGAGCTGTCGCGGGACCCGGAGGGCTGGGCGCGCGACTGCTTCGCGCTGCACCGCGCCTCCACCGACCAGATGTCCTGGGGCATGCGGTTCGTGAACCGCGCCTTCTACGCGCGGGTGTTCGCCGGGCTCCCCGACGCGGTCGAGGTGGTGGAGGCCCGGCGGGAGGGGCGGCTGGTGGGGATGGCGTTCAACCTCGCCAGCGCCGAGGTGCTGTACGGCCGCTACTGGGGCTGCGTCGAGCAGCACCCGTTCCTGCACTTCAACGTGGCGCTGTACCACTCGATCGACGAGTGCATCCGGCGCGGCGTGCGGCGGTTCGAGGGCGGCGCCGGGGGGGAGCACAAGCTCGCCCGCGGCTTCGAGCCGGCCGAGACCTGGAGCGCGCACCTGCTGCTCGATCGCCGGCTCGACGCGCCCATCCGCCGCCACCTCGAGCTGGAGCGCCCGCAGCGCCTGGAGGCCGTGGCGCGCTGGCGGGAGGAGCACCCGCGGCTCGGCGGGTGAGCCCTTCGACTCCGGCGCTCATCCCGAGCGTAGCGCGGCCCGTCGGGCCGCGCGGAGTCGAGGGACGCTCAGGGTGAGCGCCTCGACCACGCCAGCGCGATCTCGCGCCGCCAGGCGGCGCCGCCGTGCGCCGCGGCCAGGGCGCGGGCGTCGGCGAGCAGCGCCTCGAGCGCGGCCGGGCCGAGCGCCGGGCCCACGTAGGAGAGCGAGCGCAGCACCGCGTCGAGCGCGCCGGCCCCGAGCCGCGCCTCGTCCTCGAACGCCTCGGTCGCGGGGGCGGGGAGCCCGGCCACCGAGAAGAACAGCCCCACCGGCGGCGGGCGCGGGCGGGCCTTGAAGTTCGCCTGCGCGATGCGCTCCCCGAGCGCGCGGAGGAACGGCGTGTCCGCGAGGCGCGGCGTCACCACCGCCAGCGCGCCTCCCGGCGCGAGCAGGCGCGCGGCCTCGCGCGCCCCGCGGTCCGGGTCGATCCAGTGGAGCGCGTCGGCGATGACCACGAGGTCGAAGCCGCCCGCCGCGAGACCGGTCTGCTCGGCGGCGGCGTGCACCGGCTCGACGGCCGGCCCGTCCGGCGCCGGCGCGGCGGCGAGCGCGTCCAGCATGGCGCGCGCGGGCTCGACCGCCCACACGCGCAGGCCGCGGGAGGCGAGCGCGCGCGCGAGGTGCCCGGTGCCGGCGCCCAGGTCCGCCGCCCGCGCGCCCGGCCCGCCCGCGAGCGCCGCCAGCCGGTCGGCGAGCGGCGCCGGGTAGCCGGGCCGGACGGCGTAGTCCTCCGCCAGGCGGTTGAACACCCAGCGGCGCGGATCGTCGGGGGAGGCGCCTCGCCGGGACACGCCGGCGACGGTACCACGTGGAAAGGCGGCGGGGCCGCGCGGCCGGACCGGGGGGGGGGAGGCCCGGACCGCGCGGCCCGCCGCCGCGCCGTCAGAGGCGCCACTCCACGCCCGCGATGGCGCGGACGTTCTCGTAGTCGAAGCGGATGTCGTAGCCGGCGTCGGTGACCGGGTCGGGCGCGTAGTCAGGGTAGTTCGTGTCGCGCTTCACCCACTCCGCCTCGGCCACCGCCGACACGGCCGGCGTGAGCGCGTACCGGGCGCCGGCGCGGAGCGCCACCCGGCGGTCGTACCGGCGGGTGCCCGACTCGAGGCGTGCGGGGCTGGTGCCGTTCGCGCCGTACTCGAGCAGCCACGCCTCCACCCGGCCCTCCAGCGTGAGCCGGCCGGTCGCCGCCCAGTCCACGTCGAGGCGGGGGTGCTGGCCCGAGTACGAGTAGTAGCCCTGGAACGGATCGTCCTGGACCACGTAGCCGTAGCGCAGCGAGGCGTCGAGCTGGCCGCCGAGACGCTTCAGCTCCACCTCCACCGACGGCTCCAGCCTGCTCAGCTTCTGGTCGGGGTTGGTGTAGCCGCTCGTGCCGCCGGTGCCGGCGTTCCGGGCGAGCAGGTCGAGGTCGTGACGGTGGGTGTAGTCGAGGCGGAACGCGGCCGCCCAGGACTCGCCGCCCAGGTAGCGCCAGGAGAGATCCACCTGGTGCTGGACGTTGTCGCGCGGCGTGAGGTGCATCGGGTTCACGTCCGGCTGGAACGCCGCCTCGCCCCGGTACGCGTACGACACGTAGCGGTAGTGGAGGCGCAGGTGGCTGCGCGGCAGCGGCCGGGCCCAGAGCTGGCCGCCGACGTGCCAGGCCAGGTAGCCGAAGCGGTCGGTGGAGGCGAGCGCGCCGCCGGGCGCGCGCTGGTACAGGTCGGGCCAGCCGGGCCGGTACGCCCCGGACACGCCGAGCTCGGGCCCGGCCCGGAAGCTGCGGGTGAAGCGGCGGTCCGCGGTCAGGTCCAGCGCGCCGGTGGTCTCGGAGAGGTCCGCGCCGAACGTCTGGCGGTGCGCGAGCCGGAGCGGGACGCCGACGGTCCAGTCGCCGCCGCGCCACTCGGGCGCGAGCGCGCCCTCCACGATGCCGAGCCCGCCGGAGTCGCGGCGCACGCCCATGCCGTCGAACGCGCCGGCGTAGGCGCCGAGGCGGGCGTCGAGGGTCCAGCCGGACGCGTCGCGGCGGGCGGCGTGCCGCGGGCGGGCGGCGTCGGCCGCGTCCGGGGCGTCGGGCGCCTGGGCGGCGAGGGCGAGGCCGGCGGCGAGGGAGAGGAGCAGGTTCATGGGTTCACCTCAGGGGCAGGCGCAGCCGGCGGCGGACAGCGCCGTCGCGGCGAGCGCGGGGTAGGTGCTGGCGGCGAAGGCCGGGTCGCTCGCGACCAGCGTGGAGAGCGCGCCGGACGCGGCGCAGGCGCTCGCCGGCGACGCGTCGCCCGGCCGCGCGGCGGAGCAGTAGGGGCCCGGCGCGGGCCAGGCCAGGTACGCCTTCAGCGCGTGGTAGAGCGCGTTGTCGCGCCAGCTGCTCGCGCCCGCGATCACCGCGTGGAAGTCCGCCGACGCGGCGGCGAGCTCGGGCGCCGGGTCGGCGGCGTAGACCGCGAGCGACTGGTGCGCGCGCCCGCGCCAGTACTGCGCGCCGTCGCGGTAGATGCTGCCCTGGACGCCGAGGACCTGGCCGAACGCCGCGGCGGCGGCGCCGAGCGAGGCGGTCCGGAGCGCCTGCCAGCCGGTGACGGTCGAGTCGGACGGCTCCTCGAAGTGGCTGCGGCCCAGGTAGTAGCGGGCGTTGTCGAAGTAGCTCGACGCGGCGGCGACGGCGGCGAGCTCCGCCTCGGCCCGGTCGAAGCTCGCCACCGCCGCGGCCTGCGCCGGCGTGCCGTCGGCGGGCGCGACCGCGCCGGTCTCGAGCGGGTGGACGGCGAGGTAGCCGATCTCGTAGTCGGCGCGGCCCAGGTAGTAGAGCGCGTTGTCCGACCAGGTGCCGCCGCCGCTGGCCTGCCTCGAGCGCCGGAACTCGTCCCACGCGGCCGCGTAGCCGGCCTGGACCGCGGCGGTGGAGGCGCCGGCCGCCGCCTGCGCGAGGGCCGCCAGCTGGAACCGGGCGCGCCCCTCGAAGTAGGCGACGGCGTCGAGCAGCGGCGAGCCGGGGAACGCCGCCTCCGCGGCGTCGAGCCGGTCGCGCGCGTCGGCGAAGTCGGCGGGGTCCGCGGAGAGCGTGCCGACCTCGTAGCTGCAGCGGCCGTCGAGGTAGGCCGCGTTGTCGAGGCGGATGGACTGCGGAAACGCCACCGGCAGGCGGCGCAGGTCGGCCTGCGCCAGGCGGTACTCGGCGACGGCGTCCGAGGCCTTCGCGGCGGCGACCGCCGGGTCGGTGGCCGCCCGGGAGGCGGCCGCGAGCGCGTTGGCGGCGTCGTAGTGGCCGAGCGCGGAGATGAGCAGCGCGTCGCCAGGGCGGGCCGGGTCGAGCGGCACGCCGCCGGGGCCGCTCGCGCCACCTCCTCCACCTCCGCCGCAGGCGGCGGTGGCGAGCAGGGCGGCGACGGCGAGGCGGGCGGTGAGGGCGGCGGGGTGTGGCATGCGGGCTCCGGGGGGGCGGGAGGGGAGGCTCAGCGGGCCGCGGCGCGCGGGGCGAGGGTGGCGCAGCGCGCGAGCAGCGGCTGCACGGCGGGATCGCCGGGCGCCTCGGCGAGCAGCGCCCGCGCCCGGGCCTCGCAGCCGGCGCGGTCGCCCTGGCGGGCGGCGACCTCGGCGAGCGCGGCGCGGGCCGCGCGGTCGCCGGGGACGAGGTCGAGCAGCTCCTCGAAGCGTGCCCGGGCCTCGGCCACGCGGCCGGAGCCGAGCTCCAGCTCGGCCGTCTTGCGCCGCGACGGCACGTGGTCCGGGTCGATCGCGGCGGCCTGGCGGAACGCGTCGCCCGCCTGGCGCGGGTCGCCCGCGTCGAGCAGCGCCAGGCCGAGGTCGTACCAGGCGGTGGCGGAGCGCGGCGAGCGGGCCAGCACGCGGCGGTAGGCGGCGATGGCCTCGGCGGTGCGCCCCGCGCGCGCGGCGGTGACGCCCAGCGACAGCTCGGCGGCGTCGTAGCCGGGGCGCGCCTCGAGCGCGCGGCGGAGCGACGCGACCGCCTCGTCGAAGCGGCGGGCGTCGGACTGGAGCTGGCCGAGCGCGAGCCAGCCCGGCGCGTGGCGCGGGTCGAGCTCCACCGCGCGCCGGTAGGCGGCCTCCGCCGCCGCGGCGTCGCCGGCCGCCTCCTCCAGCTTGCCGAGGTTCACGAGCGCCGCACCGTAGCCGGGCCGCAGCTCCAGCGCGCGCCGGTAGGCGGCGCGGGCCGCGGCGAGGTCGCCCTCGCCCTTCTCCAGCACGCCCAGGTTGAGCCAGGCCTCGGGGTAGTCGCCCTTCGCGACCTCGATGGCGCGCCGGTAGGCGCGGCGCGCGTCCGCCGGGCGGCCGTCGCGGTCCGCCACCAGCGCGGCGAGGAAGTGGTGCTCGGCCACCTCCGGCCCGTCGGTCACCAGCCGGTCGGCCTCGTGCCGGGCCCGCGCGAAGTCGCGGGCCGCGAGCGCGAGGCGCAGCACGCGGCGGCGGGAGTACCGGTTCGAGGGGTCGAGCCGGAGCGCGCGCTCGTAGGCCTCGGCCGCGCCGGCGCCGTCCCCGGTCCGCTCGCGGGCGCGCCCCAGCGCCGCGTGCACGGCCGGCACGTCGGGCGCGAGGTCGGCGGCGCGGGCCAGCACCGCGAGCGCCCGATCCGCGTCGCCGGCGTCGCCGCCCAGCCAGGCGCGGGCCACGCCCAGGCGGATCTCGACGCGGGCAGGCGCGTAGAGCACCGCCTGGTCGAAGGCGCGCGTCGCCTCGGCGCGTCGCCCGGCGGCGAGGTGCGCCGCGCCGAGCGCCACGAGCGCCCGCGCGCGTTCCTCGTTCGAGCCCGCCGCCGCGGCGGGCTCGAGCAGCGCCACCGCCTCGGCCACCGCGCCGCGCCGGCGCAGCAGCGTCCCGAGCGCGATCCGGACCGCGCCCGACGAGGGCCGCTGGGCCAGCGCGCGGCGGAGATCCCGCTCGGCGCCCTCGCGGTCCCCGAGGCGGGCCCGGGCCAGGCCGAGGCGGAGCGCAGTACCCGGGTCCGGGCGGAGCTGGTCGGCGCGGGCGAGGTGCGGCAGCGCGCGCTCGGGCTGGCCGGCGGCGAGGAGCCACGCGCCCAGCTCCGCCTCGAGCGCGGGGGCGTCGGGGCGGTCGCGCAGCGCCTGCTCGTAGAGCGGGATCGCGTCGGCGTAGAGCGCCCGGCGCGCGGCGGTGCGGGCGCGGGCGTGGGCGTCGGAGACGGGCGGCGCCTCGGGGCCCTCGGGCGCGTCGCCGGACGGCTCGTCCTCCTCGCCCGCGGGCAGCGCCTCGTCGGTCACCGCGATGCGGAGCGGCTCGTTCCCGCGCCGGCCGGCCCAGGCCTCCAGCACGAGCGCGCCCGCCACCAGGGCCGCGAGCCCGAGCAGCATCGGCCAGAGCCGGTCCAGCGCGACGCGTTCGCCGGCGCTCACGCGGCCCTCCCGTCCGTCGCGGCCGCCAGCGCGGGCCCGAGGCCCCGGCCGTTCACGTTCTGGATCTCGAGCCCGGGCCGGGCGTTGATCTCCAGCACCAGCGGGCGCGCCTCGCGGTCCACCACCACGTCCACCCCCAGGTAGCCGAGCGGCACCGCCGCGGCGGCGCGGCGCGCGACGTCCAGCACCGCCGGCCAGGCGGGGAGCTCGAGCCCGAGCAGCGGCGCGCCGGACTCGGGGTGGCGCTCCACCGCGCGGCCGCGGTGCAGCGCGCGGAAGGTCCGGCCGGTGGCGAGGTCCACCGCGATGCCGAGGCCGCCCTGGTGCAGGTTGGCGCGCCCGCCGGACTCGGCGGTGGGGACGCGGATCATCGCCATGACCGGCGACGTCCGGAGCGTGACGACGCGCAGGTCGCACAGGCCGTCGCCCCACAGCCCGGCGAACAGCGGGTGCGGCTCCACGCGCCGCTCCACGAACGCGCGGTCCTCCAGCTGGTTGGAGTGGACCCCGAACACGACGTCGGCGAGGTGGCGCCCGAGCGTGCGCGGCGAGAGCGGCTCGCCGCCGGCCTTCCGCCAGCAGCCGGCCTCCGCGTCCCACGCGCCCACCACCAGGATGCCGCCGCCGCCCGCGCCGTTCGCGGGCTTCACCACGAACTGCGAGCGCCCGCGCAGCGCCTCCACCACGCCGGGCACGGCGTACAGGCCCTCGCACACCGCCAGCGTCTCCGGCGCCGGCACGCCGGCGGCCTGGAACCGCTCCTTCGCGAGCAGCTTGTCGTCGGCGAGCGGGTAGTGGCGCCGGTCGTTGTTCGGGTAGACCAGCGCCAGGTTGCGCCGGTTGATCCCGTACACCGCGGCGCGCCGGGCCAGCACGCCCCGCACCCGCGCGACCGCCCGCGAGAGCGCGCTCACGCCGCGCCCCCGAGCAGCCCGCGGAAGCGGCGGTACTCGCTGAGCCGCATGCCGACCCAGCGCCCCAGGTACACGTTCGCCGCCACCACCAGCAGCAGCACCTCGGGGAAGCCGATCACCAGCACCTGCAGCGCCAGCGAGCTCATCACCGCGTGGCACGCCAGCATCACCGCCAGCGTCCCGGCCAGCTCCTTCCCGGCCGCGCGCGCGCCGTGCTCGGTGAGCGACAGGTAGAAGCGCTCGGCGCAGATGGCGAGCACCGCGATCGGGAACATGGTGACGCGGGTGAGCGCCGCGATCCCGGCGCGCTCGGCGACCATCGAGGTGGTGAGCAGCGCCAGCACCACCGCGGCGAGCAGGATCGCGAGCGTGGGGGAGTGGAGCAGCTCGAGCCGGGTGAGCCCCCAGCGCACCGCCGCGACCGCCGCCACCACCAGCAGCACCGCCAGCACGCCGTACCCGGCGCCGGTCTCGCCCGCCGAGGCGGCGAGCAGCGCGGGCAGGAAGGTGCCGAACGTCGGCATGCCCACCACGTTCCGGAACAGCACCACCAGGAGCGCGCCCACCGGCAGCATCAGCACGGTGCGGAGCAGCGCGAACGGCAGCCGCAGACGGTCGAACAGCCCCCACACGTCGAACAGCGTGAACGTCGCCTTCGCCTGCGGGGACGGCACCAGCGCGGCGTGCGTCTCGAAGCGGTAGTCGAAGTTCACGTCGGCGGTGTGGCGGAACAGCGCCTCGTCGCCGACGTAGAGCGTGAGGTAGCGCTCGGGCAGCTCGGCGAAGTGGCCGTTCGTCGGGCAGAACGGCACCCAGTGCCCGGCCACCCAGGCCTCCACCCACTGGTGCGAGGTCCGCTTCGCGCCGGGCTCGAGGATGAGGCCGCCCACCAGCCGCGCCGGGATGCCCGCCGCCCGGGCCAGCGCCACGAACAGCCGGCTCTTGCCGTTGCAGCTCGACTCGCCCAGGCGCAGCGCGGTGAGCGCGTCGGTGGTCCCCTTGAACGGCCGCGGCTGCAGCGACGCGGCCAGCGCGTGGATGCGCCGGAGCCGCTCCACCACGCTGCCCTGGTCGGCGCCGATGCGCTGCAGGGTGGCGCGGATCTCCGGCGCGTCCACCTGGATCTCCTTCTCCGGCCGGAGCCAGGCGGCCGCCGAGGGCGGGTAGGCGGCGGGCACCTCCAGGCCGGCGGGGAGCTCGTACGACACGCGCCGGGGGAGCACCTTGAACGCGTGCCGGATGCGCGCGCCGTTGGGCACGTCGGCGCCGCTCCAGGTGGCCACCCGGTTCGGCCCCTCCATCGCCTGCGAGAGGTGCAGGCCGGAGGTCTGGTCGCGCTCCTCGGAGATCGTCTGGTGCGCGTCGCTCGAGGGCAGGAAGCTGCGGACGCGGACGTCGCCGCCGTGGCCGTCGAGGTCGAGCGCGTAGGTGACCTCGTACTGGCGCACCGGCAGGATGTCCGCGAGCCGGTAGCCGAGCGCGCGGACCTTGTACGCCATGAGGCCGGCGGCGCCGAGGACGAGCGCGAGGACGGTGAGGCCGAGCTTGTGCGGGTGGGTGAGCGCCATGGTCGGTGTGGCGGTTCGACCCGCCGACCGGCCGGCCGGCCACTCGCGGAGGTCGCCCGTCTCGGGGCGTCGCCCCGCGGAGCCGCGCGGCCATGTCGCGGCGGGTGGCAGCGGCACCGCGGCGCTGGGCGCGCGCCCGACGCCGGTGTACCAATGGGGACATGGACGCCCCCGCGAGCCCGCGCCGCGCCGTCGCGACCCTGCTCCGGTCTCGCGCCGGCCGCGCCGCGGTCGGGATCGTGCTGGTGCTCGCGGCGGTGGCCGCGGTGCGCGCG
Organism: Anaeromyxobacter dehalogenans 2CP-C; assembly: GCF_000013385.1. Taxonomy (GTDB): domain Bacteria; phylum Myxococcota; class Myxococcia; order Myxococcales; family Anaeromyxobacteraceae; genus Anaeromyxobacter; species Anaeromyxobacter dehalogenans_B. Next base: position 3,926,324 of record NC_007760.1, on the reverse strand, counting down.
GCGCGCGGGACGGCCGCGCCCGGCTACGCGGTGGAGCGGCGGCCGCTGGTGCAGCGGGTGGTGGCGAGCGGTCGGGTGATGGCGCCGGCGCGCATCCAGGTGGGCGCGGTCGCGACCGGCAAGGTGGCCGCGGTCCGGGTGGACGAGGGTGACGCGGTCCGCGCCGGCGACCTGCTGGTCCGGCTCGACGACGCCGAGGCCCGCGCCGCGCTCTCGCAGGCGCGCGCACAGGTGCTCCAGGCGGCGGCGCGGCTCGAGCAGTCGCGGGGCCCGGCGGCGCGCGGCGCGACCGAGGCGCTGCGCCAGGCCGAGCTGCGGGTGGAGCTGGCGGAGCGCGCGCGGGAGCGGGCGCGGAGCCTGGCCGACGCGGGGAGCGCCAGCGTCGCGCAGCTGGACGACGCGGAGCAGGCGCTCGCGCTGGCCCGGAGCGCGCGGGAGAGCGCGCTCGCGCAGGCGGCCGCGGCCGCCGGCGCCGGCCCGGACCAGCGCCTGGCGGAGGCCGCGCTCGCGGCGGCCCGCGGCGCCGAGGAGGTGGCCCGCGCGCGGCTGGAGGACCGGCAGCTCCGCGCGCCGGCCGCGGCGACGGTGATCCTGCGCGAGGTCGAGCCCGGCGACACCGTCACCGCGGGCGCGCGGCTGCTCGTCCTGGCGCGCGCCGGCGAGACGCGGCTCTCGGTCGAGCCGGACGAGAAGAACCTGGCGCTGCTGCGCGTCGGCCAGCCGGCCCGCGCGGTGGCGGACGCGTTCCCGGACGCGCCCTTCGAGGCGACGGTGTCCTTCCTCGCGCCCTCGGTGGATCCCGCCCGCGGCACGGTCGAGGTGCGCCTCGCCGTCCCCGCGCCGCCGCCGTTCCTGCGCCCCGACATGACCGTCTCGGTGAACGTTGAGGTGGGCCGCAAGGCCGACGCGCTCGTCGTCCCGGCGGACGCCGTCCGCGACGCCGGCGGCTCGCCCTGGGTGCTGGCGGTCCGCGGCGGCCGGGCGGAGCGGCGCGCGGTGCGCCTCGGGCTCCGCGGCGACGGGCTGGTGGAGATCGCCGGCGGGCTCGCCGCGGGCGACGAGGTGCTGGCGCCGTCCGCCGCGGTGGTGGAGGGGGGCCGGGTGCGGGTGCGCCGCCTGCCGGGGCCGGAGCTGGGCCGTGCCCTTTGAGCTGTTCGTCGCGCTGCGGTTCCTGCGCGAGGGCCGCGCGCAGACCGCGCTGGTGCTGGGCGGCGCCACCGTCGGCGTGGGGGTGATCGTCTTCCTCACCGCGCTCATCGGCGGGCTCCAGGCGACGCTGGTCGAGCAGACGCTCGGGTCGCAGGCGCACGTGGTGCTGCGCCGGCCCGAGCGCGTCCCGCGGGTCCTGCCGCCCGGGCCGGGCGAGGCGCTGGCCGCGGTGGTGGAGAAGATCCCGGAGCGCGATCGATCGGTGGAGCAGTGGCCGGAGGTGCTCGCGCTGGTCCGCGGCGCCCCGGGCGTGGTCTCGGCCACGCCCACCGCGGCGGGCTCGGCCTTCGCGAGCCGGGCAGGGGTGTCGCGCGCGGTGGCGCTGCGCGGGGTCGAGCCCGAGAGCTTCGACCGGGTGATCCCGATGTCGCGGCGCATGAAGGCGGGCGCGTTCCGGGCCGGCGGCGAGGAGGTGGTGATCGGGGCGGTGCTCGCGGACGAGCTGGGGCTCGCGGTGGGCGACAAGCTCCGGATCACCAGCGCCGAGTCGCGCTCCGACCTGTTCACGGTGGCCGGCGTCTTCGACCTGGGCAGCCGCGACGTGAACCAGCGCTGGGTGCTGGTCTCGCTGCGGGCGGCGCAGACGCTGCTCGACCTGCAGGGCGGGATCACCGGGATCGAGCTGAAGGTGCGGGACCCGTTCGCCGCCGAGCGCGTGGCGCGGTCGCTGGCCGCGCGGACCGGCCTGCTGGCGGAGAGCTGGATGCAGCTCAACCAGCAGCTCCTCACCGCGCTGCGCTCGCAGAGCGCCTCCTCGCTGCTGATCCAGTCGTTCGTGGTGCTGGCGGTGGCGCTCGGGATCGCGAGCGTCCTCGGCATCTCGGTGATCCAGCGGTCGCGCGAGATCGGGATCCTGAAGGCCACCGGGACCACCACCGGCACCGTGCTCCGCATCTTCCTCATCGAGGGCGCGCTGGTCGGCGGGGCCGGCTCGGTCCTCGGCGCCCTGCTCGGCACGGCCATGTCGGTCGCGTTCGCGACGCTGGTCCGCAACCCGTACGGCGAGGCGCTCTTCCCGGTGGAGCTGACCCCGGGGCTGTTCCTGCTGGCCTCGGCGGTGGCGGTCGGCACCGGCCTGGTGGCCGCGGCCTACCCCGCGCGACGCGCGGCGAAGCTCGATCCGGCGGTGGTGATCCGCTATGGCTGAGCCGGTGGCCACGCCCACGGTGGAGCTCTCCGGCGTCCGCAAGGACTACGTGGCCGGCCCGGTGGTCACGCCGGTGCTGCACGGCGTGGACCTCACGGTGGGCGCGGGGGAGTTCACCGCGCTCATGGGCCCGTCCGGCTCCGGGAAGTCCACGCTGCTCAACCTCATCGGCCTGCTCGACCGGCCCACCGGCGGCCGCGTGCGGGTGGCGGGCCTCGACACCGCCGCGCTGGACGACGACGCCATGGCGCGCACGCGCGGGCGCACCATAGGGTTCGTGTTCCAGTTCCACCACCTGCTGCCCGCGTTCACCGCCCTCGAGAACGTCATGATCCCGATGATGGCGGCGCGCGGGCGGGCGGCCCCGGACATGGCCGAGTGCGGGGAGCACCTGCTCCGGCAGGTGGGCCTCGGCGCGGTGCTGCACCGCCGCGCCACCCAGCTCTCCGGCGGCCAGCAGCAGCGGGTCGCGATCGCCCGCGCCCTGGCCATGGCGCCGCGGCTGGTGCTGGCCGACGAGCCCACCGGCAACCTCGACACCCACGCCGCGGACGAGGTGTTCGCGCTGCTGCGCGAGTTCAACCGCCGGGCCGGCATCACGTTCCTGATCGTGACGCACGACCCGCGGCTCGCCGACCGCTGCGATCGCATCGTCGAGCTGGTGGACGGGCGCATCGTGGCCGACGGGCCCCACCGGAGGAGCGGAGCATGACGGTCCCCGAGGCGCTGCGGGCCGAGGCCCGCCGGGCGCTCGCCCTGTCCGACGAGGCGCTGCTCGCCGAGTGCGACGAGAGCTTCTTCGTGGGCGGCGGGCCCGGCGGCCAGCACCGCAACAAGACCGAGAGCGGCGTGCGGCTGGTGCACCGGCCCACCGAGATCACGGTGACCGCCACCGAGCGGCGCAGCCAGCTGCAGAACCGCGGCGCCGCGCTGGAGCGGCTGCGCGCGCGCCTCCAGCCGCTCGCGCACCGCCCCAAGCCGCGCCGGCCCACCAAGCCGACGCGCGGCGCGAAGGAGCGGCGCCTCACCGAGAAGAAGCGCCGCGGCGAGCGGAAGGCCTCGCGGCGCGGGTGGGAGTGAGGCCGGGGCGGGCCGCTACCAGCGGCCGGTGGCCGGCGGCGGCGGCGCGCGCTGCGCCTCGAGCTGCGAGGCGAGCGGGACCAGCTCGGCGAGGCCCGCGCGGACCAGCCGGTCGAGCGCGGCCCGGACCTCGGCGCCCGGGATGCCGGCGTCGTCGAGGGCGTGGCCCAGCTCGGAGAGGCCGCGCGGCTTGCCCTTCAGCTCGGCGAGCAGCACGCCGTCGCCCGGCTCCACCGCGCGCGGGGAGGCCCAGCCGGCCAGCGCGCCGTCCAGCACCGCGCGCCCGGCGCCACGCGCGCCCAGCACCGCGGCGCGGTACGCCTCCTCGGCGTCGCGCCCGGCGGGCGACAGCGTGAACTTCTGCCCGCGCGCCCAGCGCGGACCTTCCCGAGGCTTCGGTTGCATGGTCGGAGGACGGGTATCGGCCTTCCGGCCGGTCCTTGTCAACCGCAACGGCTGGGAAGCGTCAAGCGCCGGCGCGCGCGCGGGCCGGCGAGGGATCAGCAGGCGCCGCCCTCCCAGGCCGTGTTCCAGGCGACCAGGCCCTCGCGCCCGAACACCTTCTGCACCTCGATGCGGAGGCCCGGGATGAGGTGCTTCTGCCGGTGCTCCGCGAGGAACGTGATCCCGTCCTGCTCGATGAGCGCGTCGCGCTCGGGGTCGGCCGACTCGTCCAGAGTCAGTTGGTAGCTGACGCCACCTCAACCGTGGCCGACGTGGATGCGGACGTAGCGGCTGTGCGGGTCGCGGGAGAGGTGCTCGAGCAGCGCGGTTCGCGCCGCGTCGGTCACCTCGATCGTGGGAGTCGTCTCGGTGGAGGCACTCATGGAGGGGTGGGAGCCGGGACCGGGCGGAAGGGTTCCGGCCGGACGGCGGATCCCGGATCCGTGCGCCCGCGCCGCCGCGGCGGCATGCAACCGTCCATGGTCTCGCGGGCATCTGCCGGGTCGGCGGACGCGCCGCGCCGCAGGGCGGCGCCGGGCTGGGGCGGGGTGCGCGTGCTCGCGCTCGGGCACTCCACCCGCCCCATCGACGCCTTCCTCGACCTGCTGCGGTCGGTCGGCGCCGTGACGGTGGCCGACATCCGCACCATCCCCCGCTCGCGCGCGAACCCGCAGTACGAGGGGCCCGCGCTGCGCGCGGCGCTCGCGTCGGCGGGGATCGGCTACGCACACCTCCCGCGGCTCGGCGGCCTGCGCCACGCGCGGCGAGACTCGCCGAACGGCGCCTGGCGCAACGCGAGCTTCCGCGGCTACGCCGACCACATGGGCACGCCGGAGTTCGAGGAGGGGCTGCTCGAGCTGCGCGAGCTGGCGCGCCGCGGGCCGGTGGCGCTGGTCTGCGCCGAGGCGGTCCCCTGGCGCTGCCACCGCTCGCTCGTGGCGGACGCGCTCCTGGCGCGCGGCGTGGTGGTGGAGCACGTGACCGGCCCCGGGCGGACGCGCCCGCACCGGCTCACCCCGTTCGCGCGGGTGGACGGGCGGCGCGTCACGTACCCTGCGGACGGGCCCGCCGCTGCCGCACCGTGATCGCCACGCCGGCGATCGCGCTCGCCAGGATGAGCGCGTTCGTCACCACGAAGACCCAGTTGCCCACCAGCAGGCTGTAGAGCGTGAACCCGGCGGACGCGGTGGTCTGCCCGGCGAAGAGCCAGCGCGAGACGCCCGCGCCGGTGCCCTCCCGCCACTGCTTGTGCACCTGGCGGGCGAGCGTGGCGAGCAGCACCGCGGAGCTGAGCCAGCCGAGGAGCTCGGTCACGCCGGATCACGGTGGCCCCGGGCCGCCGCGCGGGCACGCCGCGGTTGCCTTCCGCCCGCCCAGCCACGACACTGGCCGCCGCCCCGCCGCCCGATCCGGAGGTCCCCGTGCCCACCGCTGCGCTCGCGCTCGCCGCGCTCGTCCTCGCCGCCGCCCCCTCCCTGCCCGCCGCCGGCGCGCCCGCCGCCCCGGCCGCCGCGCAGCCGCCCGCCGCCGCGGCGCGGGCCGAGGTCCACGCGCTGGTGGAGCGCTGCGTCGCGGCCTACGGCGGGAAGAAGGCGGTGGTCCGGCTCGCCCGCGTCCGGGAGGAGGGCACGGTCACCTCGCTGCTGCACCCGGGGCAGCCCGGGCGCATCACCCGCGTCTACCAGCGGTCGGGCAAGCTGCGCGTCGAGATCGCGTTCCCGGGCGCGCCGGTGGAGGTCCGGGTGCTGGACGGCGGCCGCGGCTGGCGCTTCGGCGAGGAGGTGGGCGGCCCGTTCCTGATGTCGATGATCCTGCAGGCCGCGCGGCTCGACCTGCCGGCGCTGCTCGCCGCCTGGGAGAACAAGGTCGAGGACCGCGGCGCGTGGGAGGCGGACGGGGCGACGCTGCGGGTCCTGGCGCTGGAGGTCGCGCCGGGGGTGGTGGTGGAGGCGGGCATCGACCCGGCCACCGGCCGGATCCTGCGCTCCCGCGGCGCCTCGCGCGGCGGCGCGCCGGTCGAGTTCGTCACCACCTACTCGGACTTCCGCACCGTGGACGGCGTGCTGGTGGCGTTCCGCGAGGGCAACTGGGCGAACGGCCAGACCACCGGCGAGACGGTGCTCGAGAAGGTGGAGCTCCCGGCCCGGATCGACCCGGCCGCGTTCCGGCCGTAGCCCGCGCGGCGCGGCTCAGGGGCCGACGCGGACCAGCGCGAGCAGCGGCTGGTCGGGATCGCGGGGCGGCTCGGTGAGGTCGATCTCGCAGGTGATGGCCCAGTCCACCTCGCCGGCCTCGTCCACGATCCGCTGCACCGCCTCCCAGCGGCGCGGGCCCAGCTCCTTCACGAACGTGTTGTGCGGCCGGCGCGCGGCCGGGGTCACGTCGATGCGCGGGTGCGCCTCCCAGTACGGCGCCATGGCCGCCTCGAGGCTGGCCGGCGTCCACTCCGCGCCGGGCGCGAGCGCCGCCACCGCCGCGGCGTGGTCCTTCCGCGCGAGCGCCACGAGCAGCGCGTGCAGCTCGTTGCGGATCCGCGCCGCGAACGCGCGCGGGTCGGCCCAGACCGGCGGCGGCCCCAGCGTCGCGGCGACGGCCGCGCGGGCGTCCACCGCGGCCGCCTGGTACGCCGGGTCGCGCATGCGCTCCCACTCGTCGATGAGCGAGGAGTCCACGCCGCGCACGGTCGCGCGCAGGAACGCGATCACGTCGAGGAGCGCGTCGTCGCGGTAGGTCTCGGGGACGGTCTGGACCAGCGTCTTGTACGCCTCCGAGAGGTAGCGCAGCACCACCCCCTCCGAGCGCTGCAGCTCGTACTCGCGCACGTAGTCCGCGAACGTCATGAACCGCTCGACCATCTCGCGCGCCACCGACTTCGGGCGGATGTTCTCGGCGCCGACCCAGGGGTGCTTCGCGGCGAACTCGTTGAAGGTGGCGTAGACGAAGTCGCGGTTGGGCTTCGGGTACTCGACCTTCTCCAGCTCGGCCATGCGCTCGTCGTACTCCATGCCGCGCGCCTTCATCTCGGCGACGGCCTCGCCGCGGGCGCGGTCGAGCTGCTTCCACAGGATGACGTCCGGGTCCTCCAGGATCGACTCCACCATGGAGAGGACGTCGAGCGCGTAGGTCTCGCGCTCGCGCGGGATGGCGGGCAGCGTGTCGAGCAGGTACAGCGCGAGCGTGTGGAACAGCGAGAAGTCGCGCTGCAGGCCGGACGCGGGCCGCAGGTAGGCGCCGCGGTAGCCCTCGATCCGGCGCACCTCGACCAGCCCCGCGGCCCGGAGCGTGCGGAGGCGCTGGGCGGCCACGCGCCGGTGGCGCGCGCGCACGTAGTCGTTGCCGTGCGAGCGGGCGATGATCTCGACCAGCCGGCCGTAGCCGCCGCCCACCCGCGTGGTCTCGCTCTGCAGCAGGTTCACGAGCAGCGCGAACGTCGGCTCGAAGCGGCTCTCCAGCGCCTCCGGCTCCTTCTCCTGCAGCCGCTGGAAGGTGTTCCGGTCGAAGTGCACGTAGCCCTTGGTGGGCGGCTGCTTCTTGACGACCTTCTTCCCGGCGGCGGCCTTCTCGGCGAGCTTCTTGTTCTCGACCACGTGCTCGGGGGCCTGCGCCACCACGTACCCGCGCTCGTCGAAGCCCTTCCGGCCGGCGCGCCCGGAGATCTGGTGGAAGTCGCGCGAGGTGAGGATGGCGGTCTTCGTCCCGTCGAACTTGCAGAGCTGGGTGAAGAGCACCGTGCGGATGGGGATGTTGACGCCCATGCCCAGCGTGTCGGTGCCGGAGACCACCTTCAGCAGCCCGCCCTGCGCGAGCTTCTCGACGAGCAGCCGGTACCGCGGGAGCAGGCCGGCGTGGTGCAGCCCGATCCCGTGCCGCAGGAAGCGCTGCAGCTCCTTGCCGTAGGGCGAGTCGAAGCGGGCCCCTGCCAGCGCCTCGGCGATGCGCGCCTTCTCCTCCTTCGAGGAGAAGTTCGCGCTCATGAGGTTCTGCGCCTGCTCGGCGGCGGCGCGCTGGGTGAAGTTCACGAGGTAGATGGGCGCCCGGCTCGACGTGACCAGCTCCTCGATGGTCTCGTGCAGCGGCGTCTCGCGCCACTCGTGCTCGAGCGGCACCGGCCGCGCCGCGTTCCGGACCGCCGCCACCTCCCGCCCCGTCACCTCGCGCAGCGAGGCCTCGATGGCGCGCGTGTCGCCGAGCGTGGCGGACATGAGCAGGAAGCGCGCCCGCTCCAGCACCAGGAGCGGCACCTGCCAGGCCACCCCGCGCTCGCGGTCGCCGTAGTAGTGGAACTCGTCCATCACCACCGCGTCCACGGGCGGCTCGGCCTCGCGCACCGCCAGGTTCATCAGGATCTCGGCGGTGCAGCAGACGATGGGCGCGTCGCGGTTCACCGCGCCGTCGCCGGTCATCATCCCCACGTTCTCCGGGCCGAACAGCCGGCACAGGTCGAAGAACTTCTCGTTGACGAGCGCCTTGATCGGGCAGGTGTAGAAGGACCGCTGCCCGGCGGCCATCGCCTGGAAGTGGAGGAACGTCGCGACCAGCGACTTGCCCGAGCCGGTCGGGGTGGAGAGCACGAGGTGGTCGCCGTCCAGGAGCGAGAGGATCGCCTCCTCCTGGTGCGGGTAGAGCGAGAGCCCGGTGGAGGCGACCCACGACACGAAGCGGTCGAGCACCGCGTCGGGCGGGAGCGGCGGCGCCCCCGCGGGCGGGAGCAGCGCCGCGAGCGGGGCGCGCAGGGGCTCGGGGCCGGACGCGGGCGAGGGGCTGGGCGTGGACATGCGTGCGCCTTCGTACCGCGTGCGCGCCCGCGGCGCCAGCCGCGCGGGACGGGCGCGCTGCGGCGCTGCGACCGGTTGCCCGTCCCACCGCCGGCCGGGTATCAGGGAGGGAGGAGGACGAACCGGATGAAGAGGACTGCGTGGGTGGCGCTGCTCGCGCCGGCGCTGGCCGCGGCCGCGGACGCGCCGGCGAAGCCCGGGCCGGAGTGGTCGGGCGTGGTGGGCGCGGGCGTGATCGTGCTCACCGGCAACGCCGAGACCACCACCATGAACGGCGCGGCGAGCGCGCAGCGCGAGGCGGGCGGGTGGACCCTGGCCGGGAAGGCCACCGGCGTGTACGGGCGGACGCGCCCGGCCAGCCGCGACCAGCCCGCGGAGACCGTGGCGCTCGGGGCGACCGGCCAGCTCCGCGCCGACCGCAAGGTCGCGGAGCACGTCACGGTGTTCGCCCTGGGCGGCGCGGAGACCGACCACGTGGCCAGCCTGGAGTACCGGGCGTACGGCGAGGCCGGCGCCGGCTGGCTGTGGCTGGACCGGAAGCAGGACGCGGGGGGCGAGCTGTTCCTCCGCACCGACCTGGGCGTGCGCTACACCTACGACGCGCGCTGGCAGTACTACGGGACCGCGGAGGCGCCCGAGGGCGACCTTCCCGACGTCGAGGCGGTGTCGCCGCGCGCCGGCCTCGCGTTCCGCTACGGCTTCTCCGACCACGTGAAGCTGGTGCAGGAGGCCGAGGTGCTCGCGAACGTCACCGACGGCGAGCGGTGGCAGGTGCGGTCGCTGACCAAGCTCGCCAGCCGCCTGGTGAAGGCGGTGAGCTTCGGCCTGTCCTACCAGGTGGCCTACGACTCGGCGCCCGCGCCGGGCAAGGTGCGCACCGACACCGCGCTCGGCGCCACCGTCGAGGTCGCGTTCTGACGCCCGTGGTTCGACGAGCTCACCACGAGCGGCTTCGAGGATCTCCGCTCACCCTGAGCGTAGGCGAGCCGAAGGCGAGCCGGAGTCGAAGGGTCCGCTCACCCTGAGCGTAGGCGAGCCGAAGGCGAGCCGGAGTCGAAGGGCTACAGCCACAGGAAGCAGGCCAGGACGATCGCGGTGGGCGCGAGCGCCGCGGCCGCGAGCGACGCGGGCTTCACGCCGTCCGGGAAGTAGCGCGCGAGCGCGGCCTGGCCGGCCGGGTTGGGCGCGTTCGCGATCACGGTCAGGCCGCCGCCCGCCACGGCGCCCGCCACCACCGCGTAGCGCGCCGCCGCGTCGAACGTCGGCACCAGCGAGGCCAGGTAGGTGATGGCGGCGTTGTCGTTGAACGCGGTCAGGCCTGCCGCGCCGAACAGCAGCGACAGCGGGTCGAGGCGCCCCAGCACCGGCGCGATCCACCACTGCTGGAGGGCGCCGTGCACCACCAGGCCGGCCAGGAAGAAGCCGACCAGGATGGGCGCGCGCAGGTCGAGCGGCTGCTGGTGTGGGGCGGTGGCGGCGTGGAACGCCATGAAGAACAGGAACAGCCCCACGAACAGCGGGGGCGTGTGCGCCGCCTTCACCACCAGCGCGAGCAGGACGAGGTGCACCACCACGATCCACACCGGCGAGCGCGGGGTCGGCTCGTCGGGCCGCGCCCCCGCGTCGCGCGCCGCCGCCTCGGCCTCGGCCCGCGCGGCCAGCGCCTGCAGGTCCTTCCGGAAGATCGCGGCGTAGAGCAGGTTCGAGAGGGCGATGGCCACGGCCGCCTTCCAGCCGAAGTTCGCCAGCATGTGCGGCGTGTCCCAGCCGAAGCGGGCCGCCACCATCAGGACGGGGGGCGCGGCGAAGTGCGTCAGCGTCCCGCCCACCGAGACGTTCACGAACAGCAGGCCCAGCGTGGCGTAGCGCAGCCGGCGGGTGGGATCGAGGTCGAGCACGCGCCGGCCGAGCAGGAGCGCGCAGATGATCATGGCGGCGGGCTCGGTGATGAGCGACCCGAGCAGCGGCCCGAGCGTGAGCGTCGAGAGCCACCACGCGAACGGCGTCCCGCCCCCCAGCCGAGCGACGCGCCCCATCACCGCCTCGGCGAACGACAGCACCGGCCGGGTGGAGGCGAGCGCCATCACCACCACCACGAACAGCGGCTCGGTGAAGTTCACGCGCCCCAGGAACGCCTCGGCGGTCTTCGAGCCCTTCGCGACGGTGATGGCGATCATGAGCGGCAGCACCCAGATGCCGAACACCGCCTCGACCTCGCCCAGGAAGTGCAGCACCTCCACCTTGCCGCTGTGCGCGCCGGGGCCGTGGGCCGCCTCCACCCGCTCGCGCAGGCGGTGCGAGGCGGCGAGGAAGCGCGGCGCGAGGAACGTGTGGAGGATGGCGAGCAGGAACAGCGCCGTGGCGACCGCGTTGAGCGGCTCGGCCTGCGCGCGGTGGAGGAGCACCCCCCACAGCGACAGCCCTTCCTCTCCGGCGTAGCTGTCGAGCGGCGGCGGGAAGGGGGCCCCGGTGGGCGGGGCGGCGGCGCCGGCGAGCGCGGCGAGGGCGGCGGCCATGTTCACGTTCGGTGCTCCTCCAGGACGGGGACGAGGTGCGGAGCCTAGCATTCGCGGCGCCGCGCCGCGCCCGGGATCGGCCGCCGCACCCCGCCGCGGCGCGCCCGCACGACCGGGGTGGCGGACGGGCGCCCTCGGGGGCACAATCCCGGCGTCCCGCGGCGGCGAGGTGGTGCGGATGGCGAGGAAGTTCCGGTACGACTGGTACGGTGCGCTGGCGGGCGTGGGCCTGCCCCTGGTCGGCACGGTCATCGAGGCCGCCACGCACCTGGGGAGCCTGGCGCCGGGGGCGCTGCTGCACGCGCACCTCGGTCAGCCGCTGCTGTGGATCATGGACACCACCCCGTTCGTGCTGGGCGGGCTCGGGCGGGTGATCGTCCGCCAGCACCAGGAGCTGGTCCGGCAGAGCGACGAGCTGGTGCGGCAGAGCCAGGAGATCGTGCGGCTGGAGCAGGCGCGCCGCGAGAGCTTCGAGCGGACCGCCTCGGAGCTGGCGCACGCCGCGCAGGCGCTGCTGGCCGACGTCCGCGACATCACGCGCACGACCACCGAGACCGCCGCCTCGGTCCGCGCCACCACCACCGCCATCAACCAGCTCTCGCAGACGGCGGCCGCGGCGGCGCTCACGGCCGACGGCGTCATCGGGCTGGCGCTGCGCTCGGAGCGCGCGGGCGAGGAGGGGCTGCGGCAGGCGGAGGCGCCGGACGCCGGGCTGCCCCGGCTCGCCGAGGAGGTGCGCGGGCTCTCCGCCGCGCTGCGCGAGTCGGCGCGCGCGGCCCGGGACATCGCGCGCGTGGCGCAGCAGCAGGAGGGCGGCATCGAGCTGGCGCTGAAGGCCATGAACCAGATCGCGCTCGCGACCGAGGAGACGGTGACCTCGACGCAGCACGTGGCGCGCGAGGCGCGCGAGCTGGAGGGGCTGGCCGCGTCGCTGCGGGCCGCGACCCGCGCCTAGGCCGGGCGCGGCGATCTGGCGGGCGCCCCTCGCCTGGTGCACAATCGCGCGGATCCGGGAGGGATTCCGCCGATGCGCACCCGTAGCCACGCCACCACGTATGCCCTGTGGGGCGCGCTGTTCGGCGTCCTGTTCCCCGTCGCCGGCACGGTGGTGGAGGCGGCCAGCCGGCCCGAGTACGGCCTGAGCGCGGCCGGCATGGTCCGCGCCATCGGCGGCACCCCGCTGCTCTGGATCATCTTCACAGCGCCGTTCTTCCTGGGCGTGCTCGCGAGCTTCGCCGGGCAGCGCCAGGATCAGCTGGTCGCCATCGAGTCGGTGCGCCGCGACGGGTTCCTGAAGACCGCGTCCGAGCTGTTCACCGCCGCGCAGTCCCTGCTCTCGACGGTCTCGTCCTTCTCGTCCATGACCGCCGAGACCGCCGCCTCCGTCCGCGAGACCACCGCCACCATGGGCCAGCTCGGCCAGACCGCCACCCGCGCGGCGCTCACCGCGGAGACGGTCATCGGCCTCGCGCGCCAGGGCGAGCGCGCATCCTCCGACGGGCTGCAGGCGGTCGAGACGGGCATCGGCGAGCTGGCGAAGCTGGCCGACGAGGTGCGCGGGCTCTCGCAGCGGATCGAGGCGCTGAACGGGCGGATGCGCGACGTGTTCGAGATCTCCTCGGTGGTCGGGTTCGTGGCCGAGCGCTCCCAGCGGCTGGCGGACCAGGCCGGGCAGGTGGCGCAGCGGGCCGGCGCGGGCGCGGACGGGTTCCGCGAGGTCGCCGCCGAGATGCGGCAGCACGCCGACGACGCGAAGCGCGCCTCGGGCCAGGTGCGCGCCATCCTGGCCGAGGTGCACAAGGCGATGCTGGCCGCCATGACCGCCGCCGAGGTCGGGATCCGGCGCGCCGAGCAGGGCGCCCAGGTGGCGAGCGGCACCGGGGACACGATCCGGCGGCTGGCCTCGGCGCTGCGCGACTCGTCGCAGGCCGCGCAGGAGATCGCGGCGGTGGCCCAGCAGCAGGACCACGGGATCGACCAGGTGCTGAAGGCGATGAACGAGATCTACCTGGCGACGCAGGAGACCATGAGCACCACGCACGCGGTGGCGACCGAGGCGAAGGCGCTCAACGACCTCGCCTCCGGGCTGAAGCGCGCGGTGGAGGCGTAGCCGCTACTTGCCGCGGGCGGGCGCGCGCTTGCGCGCCGGCGCGGTGAACAGCACCTGCAGCCGCCCGGTGGTCCCGTCGTGCCGCTCGACGTGCTCCGGGATCACCCGCAGCAGCGCCACCTCGCGCGGGTCCGGCCCGGCCGGGAACCAGCGGCTCCACGACGGGTCCCACAGCTCGGTCATGAGCTTGCGGTCGCGGATCACCTCGCCGGCGCCGGACACCGTGACGGTCGTGCCGTCCTGCGCGTCGAAGAAGATGAGCGCGCAGCGCGGGTCGTGCTCCAGGTCGCGGCACTTGGTCGAGTCCGGCGCGGTCGCGAACCAGATCTCCTCGCCGCGCACCTCGTGGCGCATGGCCATGGGCCGGCAGCGCAGGTGCCCGTCCTCGCCGCGGGTGGCGAGGAGGGCGGTGCGGAAGCGGGCGAGCAGGCTGGCGGTGGCGCGGGGATCGTCGGACATGGAGGCCCTCCCGCCGCCCATGGTGCCACGGCCGGCGCGCGGCGGGGAGGGCGAAGCCGGGGCCGGGCCCCGCTACCGGTCGCGCCAGGCGGTCTGGCTCAGCCACTCGCGCACCGACGGGCGCTGGAACACCCGCCGCGCGTAGACGGCGAGCCGCTCGGGGCACGGGTCGCCGTTGTGGACCAGGCGCTGCAGCAGCAGCGCGAGGTCGGCGTCCGCGATGGTGAACTCGCCGGTCACGTGCTCCGCGCCCGGCGGGAGGAAGCGGCCGGCCACCGCCACGAGCCGCTCGGCCGCGGCCCGGCCGGCGGGCGTGAGGGGCTTCGCCGCGGCGCCCTCGAACAGCGTCGCGGTGGAGCGCTCCACCCGCACCTCGAGCACGTCGCTGCGCGCGAACGCCTGCACCATGCGGACGAGGGCGCGCTGCCGCGGGTCGGCGGGGTAGAGCCGCGCGTGGGCGGGCGGGGGGAAGACCTCCTCCAGGTACTCGTCGATGGCGGAGGACTCGGCCACCCAGAAGTCGCCGTGGCGGAGCGCCGGGACGCGCCCGGTGAAGGAGCGCTCGGCGTACTCGGGCCGGCGGTGCTGCCCGGCCTGGAGGTCGAGCACCTCCAGCCGGAACGGGAGCCCCTTCTCCTTCAGCGTGACGAAGGCGGAGAAGACGTAGGGGCTGGTCCAGCCCTTGTTGCCGTACAGGACGAGGTCGTCGGTCATGCCGCGCTCTCTATGCGCCGGCGGCCCCGGCCGCAAGCCCGCCTGCGCGGCCGCCGCCCGCGCGCGGGCGCGGGCGGCGCGCCGCGAGGCGCTACTTCACGATGTCGAGCAGCTCGACGTCGAAGGTGAGGACCGCGTTGCCCGGGATGACGGGCGGGCGGCCCTGCTCGCCGTACGCGATCGCGGCGGGGCAGACCACCTTGGCCTTGCCGCCGACCTTCATCTTCTGCAGCGCCTCGGTCCAGCACTTGATGACGCCGTTCAGCGGGAACTCGGCCGGCTCGTTGCGCTTGCGGGAGGAGTCGAACACCGTGCCGTCCACCAGCTTGCCCTCGTAGTGCACCTTCACCTTGTCGGTGGCGGTGGGGGTCGCGCCGGTGCCCTGCTTCTCCGGGATCACGACCGCGCCGGACGCGGTCTTGATGGCGCCCTTCTCCTTCGCCATCTTGTCGAGGTAACCGGCGCCCTTGGTCTTCTCGCGCTCGGCGGTGACCGACATGCGCGAGCGCGCCAGCTCGTTCACCTGCTGCTGCGACTTCTCGTCGAGCTGGAACTTCGGCTTGCCGGTGGCGCCGTCGCGGATGCCCTGGATCACCTTCTCGAGCTCGCCCGGCTGCAGCGCGAACACGTCCAGGCTCTTGGCCACCGCCAGGCCGACCGAGTACAGGGCGCGGTCGGTGTCGGCCGGCGCCTTGGCGGCCGGGGCCGCCGGCTTGGCCGCAGGCGCGGCCGGCTTCTTGTCCTCGGCGCGCGCCGCGGTGGCCAGCACCAGGGCGGCGAGGAGGGCGATGCGGATCGGCTTCATGTGGGGCTCCCTTTCTGGTCCGGCGTTGACGGGGCCGGTCCCGGCGCTGCGGAGACGCTCTGGCCGATCGGGACGGCGGCGCGCTCGTCCAGCTCGACCTGCTTCCGGTGCAGGAAGCGGAAGACCGCGACCACCACGCTCGCCACCGGCACCGCCAGCAGCGCGCCCACGATCCCGAAGCTGCGCTCGCCCACCACCAGCGCCAGCACGATGAGCACCGGGTGGATCCGGGCGGCGTCGCCCATGATCTTCGGGTTCAGGACGTACGCCTCGAGCGCGTGGACCACCGTGATCCAGCCCAGCGCCAGCAGCGCCTTGGTGGGCCCGCCGCCGGTGAGCGCCAGGAGCACGATGGGGACGGAGGAGAGGATCGTGCCGAAGATGGGCACGATGTAGAGGACGAAGGCGAGGAAGCCGAGCGCGAACGCGAACGGCACCTTCAGCACCAGCAGGCCGACGAGCGTGAGGATGCCGTTCACCACCATGATGGTGAGCTGCCCGCGCACCACGCCGGAGAGCCCCGCGTCGATCCCGGTGCGCAGCCGGCGCAGGTCGGCGCGCCAGTGCGAGG
Source organism: Anaeromyxobacter dehalogenans 2CP-C (assembly GCF_000013385.1). Lineage (GTDB taxonomy): Bacteria > Myxococcota > Myxococcia > Myxococcales > Anaeromyxobacteraceae > Anaeromyxobacter > Anaeromyxobacter dehalogenans_B. Next base: position 3,910,494 of record NC_007760.1, on the reverse strand, counting down.
GGACCACGGTCTCGAACCAGCGCAGGATGCGGGGCGCGTCCATCGAGATGAACGCGGTCAGCATGAACAGCAGCACCACGAAGAACAGCGTCTGGACCGTGCCGGCCAGGATGGCGCGCGAGAACGCCACCACGTCGCTGACCCGGCCGCGCAGCGCCAGCGTGAGGTCGTGCAGCGCGCTCGCCATCCCCGCGGCGAGGTCCACCGAGAACCGGCCGCCCGGCGTGTCGAGCCCGCCCGCGGAGGGCGTCACGTCGAGCGGGATCCCGTAGCGCTGCAGGAACGCGTCGATGGCGCGCGTCCACTCCTGCACACGGTCCGGCGTGATCGAGGCGAGGAAGTCCCGCAGCTCGAGCAGCGCGCGGATCGCCTCGCGGTACACCGCCGGGACGAAGGACACCGCGGCGATCCACACGAGCGCGCCCAGCACCGCGTAGACGATCAGCACCGCCAGCACGCGCGGCACCGGCCGCCCCGCCACGCGCTGGCGCGCGATCCCGGCGATGACCGGGTCGATGACGTAGGCGGCGAGCCCGGCCAGGGTGAACGGCAGCAGCACCGGCCAGGCCATCACCACCACGCCCAGCATCATCGCCCAGAGCAGGGCGGTGAGCGCGTACAGGCGGGTGCGCGGTCGCCTCCAGAGGGGCAGGTCGGTCTGCATCGGGCGGCGAGTATCGCCGAAAGCGCGCCGCCCCGCCCGTTCCCTTTTCGCGCCGGGAGCGGACGGGGCGGGCCGGGGGGAGGGCGATCACTCCTCGAGCGTGGAGACGTCGCCCTCGGGGAGCCCCTGGGCGCGCGCCTTGAGCACGCGCCGCATGATCTTGCCGGAGCGCGTCTTGGGCAGCGAGTCCACGAACGTCACCTTCTCCGGCCGCACGATGGGCCCGAGGTGCTGCGCCACGTGCTGCTTCACCTCGTCCTCCAGCTCGGGGCTGGGCTTGAAGCCCTGGCGCAGCAGGCAGTAGCAGTGGATGGCCTGCCCCTTCACCTCGTGCGGCAGCCCGATCACCGCCGCCTCGGCGATGGCGGGGTGCGAGACGAGCGCGCTCTCGATCTCCGCGGTGCCGAGCCGGTAGCCCGAGACCTTGATGACGTCGTCGGTGCGGCCGATGACCCAGTAGTAGCCGTCCGCGTCGCGCTTGGCGGCGTCGCCCGCCATGTAGCGGCCCGGGTACTTCTCCCAGTAGGTCTTCACGAACCGTTCAGGGTCCTTGTAGACGGTCATGGCCATCGCCGGCCAGGGCCGCTCCAGGACCAGGAAGCCCTCCTCGCCGTCGGGGACCGGCTTGCCGGTCTCGTCGAGGATCGAGACCTGCTGGCCGAAGAACGGCTTCGCCGCCGAGCCGGGCTTCAGCGGGAGCGTCGGGACCGGCGTGATCATGAACATGCCGGTCTCGGTCTGCCACCACGTGTCCATCACCGGGCAACGGCCCTTGCCGATGACGCGGTGGTACCACTTCCACGCCTCGGGGTTGATGGGCTCGCCCACCGAGCCGAGCAGCCGCAGGGTGGAGAGGTCGTGGCGGTTCGGCCACGACTCGCCGAAGCGCATCAGCCCGCGGATGGCGGTCGGCGCGGTGTAGAGGATGGTGATGCCGTACTTCTCCACCAGCGACCACCAGCGGTTCGGGTACGGGTAGGTCGGCGCGCCCTCGTACATGAACGTGGTCGCGCCCATCAGCAGCGGCCCGTACACGATGTAGCTGTGGCCGGTGACCCAGCCCGGATCCGCCGCGCACCAGTAGCGGTCCTCGTCCTTGATGTCGAAGACGTACTTGAGCGTGGAGTAGATGCCGACCTGGTAGCCGCCGTGCCCGTGGATGAGCCCCTTCGGCTTCCCGGTGGTGCCGGAGGTGTAGAGGATGTAGAGCGGGTCGGTGGCGTCCATCACCTCGGTCGGGCAGACGCCCGCGGCGAGGGGGAGCTTCATCAGCTCGTGGTACCAGTAGTCGCGGCCCGCCTCCATGCGGACCTCGTGCGCGGTGCGCTGCACCACGATGACCGTCTCCACCGTCGGGCAGCGGCGGACGGCGTCGTCCACCGTCTTCTTCAGCTCGACGATCTTGCCGTTCATGAACCCGCCGTCGGCGGTGATCACGACCTTCGACTCCGAGTCCTCGATGCGGCCCTGCAGCGCGTCCACCGAGAACCCGCCGTACACCACCGAGTGGATGGCGCCGATCTTCGCGGCCGCCAGCATGGCGATCACGATCTCGGGGATGCGCGGCATGTAGATGGTGACGCGGTCGCCCTTCTTCACGCCCATGGCCTTCAGGACGTTGGCGAACTTGGAGACGTCGCGGTTCAGCGCGAAGTACGAGTAGGTGCGGACCTCGCCCTTCTCGCCCACCCACACCAGCGAGAGCTTGTTCTTGCGCCACGTGCGCTGGTGGCGATCCAGGCAGTTGTGGACGATGTTGGTCTGCGCGCCCTTGAACCACCGGTAGAACGGCTTCTCCGAGGCGTCGAGGACCTTGTCCCACTTGCGGTACCACTCGAGCTCCTCGGCCTCCGCGGCCCAGAAGCCCTCGAGGTCCTCGTCGGCGCGCTTCGCCAGCGCGGCCCAGTCCGGCACGCGCGCCTGCGAGACCACCTCGGCGGAGGGGAAGAAGACCTCACCTTCCAGCTGCGGCTTCGAGCTCATCACGGGCTCCTTTTCGCCGGATCGGGCCGGACGTCGCGCGCCGGCTGGGGGCGGCCGGCGCGGCGTGGGGGCATCGGAGATCGAGTCGGACCATCGACATTAGCAGACGGACAGGCGAGCCCCGCGGGTTTTCGTCGCAGCCACCGCGGGCGGGCGGCGGCGGACAAGCGAAGAATCATGCGTCCAGGGCACGCCGGCAGCGTGTCCCCCGGTGGGTCCCCCGCCTCGCCCCGGCCCGCCGGCCTGCACGGAGGGTGACGCCCGGGGCGTCGCGCGCCGAGCGCCTCCCGCCTTGGCGGGGACGCCGCCTCGACCCCCACCGGCCGCGCGGTTATCCTCCGCGCCGTGCGCCTTCCCCCGTTGCTGCGCCGCGGCGACCCCGTCCGCGTGATCGCGCCCTCGAGCCCCTTCGAGCCGGAGCAGCTCGCCCGCGGCCTGGCCGTGCTGCGCGACCGGCTCGGGCTCGAGCCGCGCATGCGCGCCGACCTGGGCGCGCGCGCGCGCTACCTCGCCGGCGACGACGCGCGGCGGCTGGAGGAGTGGCGCGAGGCCGTGGCGGATCCGGACGCCCGCGCCATCTTCTGCGCGCGCGGCGGCTTCGGCGCGAGCCGGCTGCTCCCCGAGGTGGACCCGGCGCCGCTGCTCGAGCGCCCCAAGGCGCTGGTCGGCTTCTCCGACGTGTGCGCGCTCCACGCGGCGCTCAACCGCGCCGGCCTCGCCACCGTCCACGGCCCGGTGCTCACGCAGCTCGGCCGCGCGCCGGAGGCCGCGGTCGCCCAGCTGGAGGCCCTGCTCATGGGCGGCGGGCCGCGCCCGGACCCGTGGGCGCCGCCCGCGGCGGGGGCCGGGCTGCCCGGGACGGCCACCGTTCGGCCGGGCCGCGCGGCCGGGCCGCTGCTCGGCGGGTCGCTCACGCTGCTCGCGCACCTGTGCGGCACCCCGTTCATGCCGCGGCTGGAGGGCGCGCTGCTCCTGCTCGAGGACGTCGGTGAGAAGCCCTACCGGCTCGATCGCTACCTGACCCAGCTCCGGCTGGCCGGCGCGCTGGACGGGGTGGCCGGGGTGGCGCTGGGCCAGTTCACGGAGTGCGACGCCGCGGGCGTGCGCGGCGCCGAGGTGGTCCGGGAGCTGGTCTCGGGCCTGGGCGTCCCGGTGGCGGAGGGCTTCCCGGCCGGCCACGACGACGCGAACTTCTCGGTCCCGCTCGGCGCCCGCGCGACGCTGGTGGCGCCCGGCCCCGGCGACGAGGGCGCGCCGCGGCTGCTGTTCGACGGCTGGTGGGCCCGCGAAGGCGAGGGCGCCCGCCGGTGAGCGCCGCGCTGCCGCCGGTGACGGCCGCGCTGGAGGCGGGCGCGCGCGAGCGCGTGGCGCCGGCGCTCTCGGCGGTGGTGCTCCGCGACGGGCGGCTCGTCCACGCCAGCTGGCACGGCGAGCTGTCCGGGCCGGCCCCCCGCGCGCTGCGGCCGGACGACCTGTTCGACGTGGCCTCGCTCACGAAGGTGATGGCGACCGCCACGCTCGCGGCGCAGCTCGTGGAGGAGGGCGCGCTCGACCTCGACGCGCCCGTGGCCGCCCGGCTCCCGGGCTTCGAGGCCGGCGGCAAGGGCCGGGTCACCGCGCGCCACCTGCTCGCGCACTCGAGCGGCCTGCCGCGCTGGAGGCCGTACTTCGAGCGCGCCGCCGCGGACCCGGAGGCCGGCGCGGCGTTCCTGCCCCCGGGGCGGCGGCCCCCGCGCGCCGCGCTGGCCGGCCCGTTCGCGCGCGGCCGCGCCCTGGTCCGCGACGCGGTGCTGGCGGAGCCGCTCGAGGCCGCCCCGGGCGCCCGCGCCGTCTACTGCGACCCCGGCTTCATCGCGCTCGGGCTGCTCGTCGAGGCGCTCGGGGGCGCGCCGCTGGCCGCGCTCGCGGAGCGCCGGGTGTTCCGGCCGCTCGGGCTCGGCGCCACGTTCTTCCTCGACGGCCTCGACCCGGCCGCCGCGGCCGCCCGGGCCGCCGGCCGCGCCTTCGTCCCCACCGGCGCGTGCCCGCGGCGCGGCGAGGCGGCGCTGGCGGGCGAGGTGAACGACGACAACGCCTGGGCCATGGGCGGCGCGGCCGGCCACGCGGGCGTGTTCTCCACCGCGCCGGAGGTGGCGGCGCTCGGCCAGGCCTGGCTGGACGCGCTGGAGGGCCGGCCCTCGGTGGTGCCGGCGCGCGCCGCCGCCGCCTTCGCCGAGCGGGACCCGACCCCCGGCAGCGAGCGCGCCCTGGGCTGGGACACCCCGAGCCGCGGCGCCTCGTCGCTGGGCGGCCGGCTCGGGCGCGGTCCGCTGGGCGCGCTCGGCCACCTCGGGTTCACCGGGACCTCGCTGTGGATCGACCGCGACGCCCGCCTGGTGTGCGCGCTGCTCACGAACCACGTCCACCCCGCCGGCGGGAGCGACCGGCCGCGGATCCGCGCCTTCCGGCAGCGCTTCCACGACGCGGTGGCGGAGGCGCTGGGGATCGGGTAGGCCCTGCATCTCGCCGCCGCGCCCGCGCCCGCGCGCGCCCGCCGGAGCGGCACCGGAGCGAACGTGATCGACTGGAAGAGCGTGAAGCGCATCCACCTCATCGGCGTCGCCGGCACGGGCATGGGCTCGTTCGCCGGCATGCTGAAGGCCGCCGGCTACCAGGTCACCGGCTCGGACGAGAACGTCTACCCGCCGATGTCCACCCAGCTCGAGCGCTGGGGCATCGAGGCGATGACGCCCTACGCCGCCGCGAACCTCGACCGCGCCCGGCCCGATCTGGTGGTGGTGGGGAACGTGGTGCGCTCGGTGAACGCGGAGGCGGCGGCGGTGCGCGAGCGGAGCCTGCCGCACGTCTCGTTCCCGGCGGCGCTGGGCGAGCTGTTCATCGGCCCGCGGCACGGCGTGGTGGTGGTGGGCACGCACGGCAAGACCACCACCTCCGCGATGATGGGGTTCGTGCTGCACCACGCCGGCCGGGATCCGTCGTTCCTGGTGGGCGGCGTGACCCGCGACTTCGACTCCAACTTCCGCCTGGGGAGCGGCCCGCACTTCGTGGTCGAGGGCGACGAGTACGACACCGCCTACTTCGACAAGGGGCCGAAGTTCCTCCACTACCGCCCGCGCACCGCCATCTTCACGAGCTGCGAGCTGGACCACGCCGACATCTACCGGGACGAGGCGCACTACGAGTCGGCGTTCGAGCGGTTCGCCGACCTGCTCCCGCCGGACGGCTTCCTGGCCGCCTGCGCCGCGTACGAGAGCGTCCGGCGCATCTCCGCGCGGGCCAGGTGCCGCCTGGAGACCTACGGCGTGGACGTCCCTGGCGCCGACTGGGAGGCGCGCGGCCTGTCGCTCGGGCCGGACGGCGCGCGCTTCACGCTCGTGCGCAAGGGCGCGGCCCTCGCCGAGGTCCACCTGCCGGTGGGCGGGGCGCACAACGTCGAGAACGCGCTGGGGGTCGCCGCGGCCGCCACCGCGCTCGGGCTCTCCCCCGCCGAGATCGCGGCCGGCCTGGGCGCGTTCCACGGCGTGCGGCGCCGCCAGGAGGTGCGCGGCACGGCCGGCGGCGTGACGGTGATCGACGACTTCGCGCACCACCCGCGCGCGGTGAGGAAGACCCTGGCCGCGGTGCGCGGGAGCTTCCCCGGCGCCCGCGTGCTGGCCGCGTTCGAGCCGCGCTCCAACACCAGCCGGCGCAACCTGCACCAGGCCGACTACTCCGACCCGGCCACCTGGTCCGGCGCGGCCGAGGTGTTCGTCCTGCGTCCGGCCCCGACCGATCGCGTGCCCGAGGCGGAGCGGCTGGACGTGGACGCGGTGGTGCGCGCGCTCGCGGCGCACGGGCTGCCCGCGCGCGTGTTCGACGCGGTGGATCCCATGGTCGAGGCCATGGCGGCCGGCGCGCGCCCCGGCGACGTGGCGGTGGCCATGTCGAACGGCGCCTTCGGCGGCATCTGGGGCAAGCTGCTCGCGCGGCTGGGGCGCTGAGCGGCGTAGCCGACGGCTCGCGGTTCGACGGGCTCACCGCGAGCGGATCCCGCGGGAGGCGCCTGGAAAGGAAGAAGGCCCGGCCGCTCGCGCGACCGGGCCTTCGTTGCTCGTGCTCGCTCCGACGGCTACGCGCCGTGGTGGCAGGCCGCGCACATCGCGTTCGACCGGCGGTCGCCGGCGTCGTGCTTGCGCGCGAACGACTTGGGGTGCGGGCTCTTCGCCGCGAGGCCGCCCACCTGGTGGCAGGCGACGCACACCGCGGAGGCGCCGTTGTCGTGGCAGCCGGCGCAGGAGGTGATGTCGCGCCGGGCCGCGTCGCCGTGGAAGTGGCCGCTGGCCTTGTCGTTCGCCCAGCCGGCCGGGTGCACCGGGAACGGCGTGAGCGACTTCATGGTCAGGCTCTGCTGCGTGTGGCAGGAGTCGCAGAACGGGCTGCCGTGGCAGCGGCGGCAGCTCGCCGGGTTCGCGCCCGCCTCGATCATGTGGCGCGAGACGTAGTCGCCGCGGTGGATGAAGTCGCGCTTCACCTCCTCCGGGAAGATCGAGGAGGGGAGGGCGGGCGTGGTCTGCGACGCGTGGCAGGTCGCGCAGTAGGTCTGGTCGTGGCAGGCCGCGCAGCTCTGCGCGCTGGTCCGCGAGTAGTTGCCGTGGGTCCGGAGCCAGTCGCCCGTGTGCGCGAACGCCGACTCGGGCACGAAGCCCTTCAGGTCGGTGTGGCAGGGCGTGCACTTCGCCTGCGCGAAGTCCATCTGGTGGTTGTGGCAGGAGGTGCAGGCGGCCATCGGCGGCGCCTTGATCTCCTTGTCGCCGGGCTCGGGCAGCGCCTGGTGGCAGGTCTTGCAGTCCTTCACCTTCGCCAGGTGGTCCTGGTGCGAGAAGGTGAACCGGACCTCCTTCACCCGCTCGGGCACCTTCACCTGGCCGCGCGCGTCGTCGTGGCAGTCCGAGCAGCTCACGCTCACGTGGCGCTTGGGCTCGAGGCGGGTGGCCTTGTCGATGCCGGAGTGGCAGTCGAGGCAGGCCACCTCGGCCATGATGTGCGCCTCGTGCGTGAACTCGACGGCCGGCTGCTCAGCCGCCGCCGCGGTCACCGTCTTGCTGCTCTTCGCGCCGCAGGCCGCCAGCAGCGCGGCCGCGATCACCGGGACGATCCGGTTCATCACCGCACCTCCCGCACCGTGTAGGTCTGGTTGTAGACGAGCTTCGCCATGACGTCGTAGGTCTGTTCCATGTACGGGGTGACGCCGGCGCGCCCCGCCAGCACCGCGCTGAAGCCGCGGGCCAGCTCGATGCCGCCGCTGAGGGAGCCGGTGACGGCGAAGGACTCGCCGTTCACGTCCTCCTTGAAGAAGTAGCTCATCACGTCGGCCGCGGCGAACACCTTGCCGAAGCCCTGCTTGCCGTAGAGCCGCCCGGCCCAGTAGCCGTTCTCGAGCGCGTCGAGGTAGGTGATCTCGGCGCCGGCGTCGGTGGCGCCGCGGGTCCAGTCGGCGCGCATCACCAGGTCGTGGCCGAGGTAGCTGTCGTCCTCGGCGGTCTCGCCCGGCTCCACCGACAGGTGGTAGTCGGCGCCCACCGAGAGGCCGCGCCCGAGCTCGTAGTCCAGGCCCACGCCGTACTCCTTGCGGGTGGAGGCCGAGAACACCGAGAGGATCGAGTTCCGCGCCAGGAACAGGTCGGGCGCCAGGAACCGCCAGTCGGCCGTCACCTCGAGCCGGTGCACCGGCTTCCAGCGCGCCGCCACGCTCGCCTCGCTGAAGCGCTCGTCGTAGACGCTGAACGCGCCGAAGCCGGTGAAGGACACGTCCTGGAGCGGCTGCAGGCGGAAGTCCGCGCCCACCTCCTGGCGGACCGGGTCGCCCGCGTCCTCGACCACGTTCGCCGACGCGCCCACGTCCAGGCCGCGCCCGGCGTGGCCGGGGATCGCCAGCGACCAGCCCACCCGGCCGCCGTAGGCGAAGTCGCCGCCAGCCGGGTTCCAGCTCTTCACGCCGCTGCGGGACGCGAACCGCTGCGCCACCGGCGAGCCGACGTAGCCGGACAGCCGGAAGCCGCCGGGCAGCACCAGGATGGCCTCGCCGCCGTCGATCTGGATCATGCGCGCGACGCCGCTCATGACGTGCTCGCGGCCCAGCCGCAGCGTGAGGCGCCGGTCGAGGAACTTCGCCTGCACCTGGGCGCTCATCAGGTCGCCGGTGAGCGCCTCGCTGGTGCCGTTGTCCCAGCGCAGGCTGTCGAAGTCGTAGGAGCCCCAGCCCGAGAGCTGGAGCTGCAGGTCGTCGGCGACCTTGGTGCGGATGTCCCGCGCCGTGATGCTGACGATCTCGTAGGCGGGCACCACGGTGACGAGGTCGGGGTCCTCGCCCAGCCTGCGGTCGCGGGTCTGCTGGCCGGCGGAGACGAGGGTGGTCGAGGTGACCTCGACCGTGTCGGCGCCGGCGCCGGTGGCGGCGAGCAGCGCCACGGCGGCGACGATGTGTCTCGGAGTGCGCATCAGGATCTCACTCGACGGCGGGTCATGATTCACCCGGCGGCGCGGTGTCCGCCGCCCGGGTCGGCGCGGAAGATCGCACAGGCAGGCGTGCGCAATCTTGCGCTAGATCACGCGTAAGCGGGAGGCACGCTCCCACCTGGGACCCGGGGGCCGGGGCGGGCGGTCACGGCGCGTGAACCAGGGCGGAGCGCAAGGGCGCGTTCACGGCCCGCGCGGCGGTTCCGGGCGGGGCCCGAGGGTCGCGCTTACAATCGGGGGATGCGCCGCCCCCCGCTCGCCGCCGCCCTGCTCGCGCTCGCCGCCGCCTGCGCCGCCCCGCGCACGCAGCAGCGCCCGATCCCGCGCCCGCCGCCGGGGCCGTCGCGCCTGGTCGGCGCCGAGGTCTCGTTCTCCGCGCCGGACCTCGCCGGCCGCGACGTCCAGGTGGGCGGCGCAGCGGGGCGCGGGCTGGTGCAGGTGGTGGACTTCTGGGCGAGCTGGTGCGAGCCCTGCAAGGAACAGCTGCCGCACCTCGATCGGATGGCGCGGGAGCACCGCGACGACGGGCTGCGGGTCACCGGCGTGGCCTTCGACGAGGAGCGGGCCGCCGTGGAGGCCTTCCTCGCGCCCGCCCCGGTCGCGTTCCAGATCCTGTGGGATCCGGGCGGGGCCGCGCTCGGCGAGCGGCTCGACGTGCAGCGGCTGCCCACGACGCTCGTGATCGACCGGCGCGGGGTGGTGCGCCACGTGCACCGCGGCTACGACCGCGCCGAGGGCGAGAAGCTGGAGGACGAGGTCAGGCAGCTCCTGGCGGAGCCGGCGCCCTGACCGCCGCCGGGGGCGCCTCGGGCAGCAGCGTGAAGCGGACCCGCTCGCGCTCGCGCTCCACCTCGCCCGGCTCGGACGGCGACTCGCGCAGCCAGTACGCCATCTCGTCCGCCTCCCACGCGTAGGGCCGCCCGTCGAGGAGCACGCGGCCGTCGGAGACGGCGCGCGTCGCCTCGAGCAGCGGCACCGCCGCGAGGTCGCGCACCAGCGCCTCGAAGCGCCCCTGCCGCTCCGGGTCGATGAACGCGAACGCGTGGCGGGCGGCGTAGGCGGTGTGGAAGTGCGCCGGGCGGAAGGCGACGCCGCCCAGCCCGAGGCGGATGGCCATGCGCGCCAGCATCGACCCGGCCTCGCGCGCCAGGCCGAGCCCGGGCACCTCCTGGCCCGGCAGGCGCGGCCGGCGGTCGCTGAACTGCGCCCGCGGGTTGCGCAGCGAGAGCCAGTGGACGAACAGCACCTCCACCCCGAGGACGTGCCGCCGCTCCAGGATCAGCTCCACGAGCAGGTGCTCCTGCCCCTCCGCCTCGCCGTGGAGCCGCACCCGCTCGCCCAGGCCGGCGGAGTCGAACCCGACCCGGAACTGCCGGAAGCCCATCCGCTCGAGCTGCTCCAGCACGCCGTAGCGGAACAGCGCGTGCTCGATCCCGGAGGCCGTGTAGAAGCCGAGCAGCAGCCGCTGGCGCCGCGGCCGCATGCCGAGGGCCTCCTCGAGGTCCTCGGCGGTGATGTCGCCGGTGTCGCCCAGGTCGCCGGGCAGGATCCGCTGGGAGACCAGCTCGAAGCGGGCGGAGAGCGGGTCGTACTCGTCCGGGATGGGCGCCAGCGAGCCGGCCGCGACCGCCATGCCGGTGCCGGCCAGGGCGCGCCAGGAGCGCCGCGAGTAGCCGCCCGCCGCCAGCCACACGCTGGGCACGAAGTCCAGCTCGGCGGCGACGAGCAGGTCGCGCTCGCGCGCGCCGTCCAGCGAGAGCCCGAGCTGGCCGAAGCGATCGCCGGCCAGCACGTCGCCCCCGGCCAGCACGAACGCGAGCTGCGGCCGGGGCATCCGCGAGAGCAGCGCGCCCAGCGCCTCGAGGTAGGCGGCGTCGCCGCTGCCGGGCGGGAGCACCGTCTCGTCCACGCCCTCGAGCGGCCCCCAGTCCGACCCGGAGATGGAGCCGATCCAGTGATCGGGATCCCGCGCCAGGCAGGCGGCGATGCCGTCGGGCGGGTGCGCGTCGAGATCGAGGACCGCCACGCGGCCCGTGAACCCGTCGGCGCGGAGCGCGGCGATCGCGACGGCGACGTCGTTGACCGGGCAGAACCCGCCGGCCGCGCCGGGGAACGCGTGGTGGAAGCCGCCCAGCAGGTTGACCGCGGGCGCGCGCGTCCGGAGCGTCTCTCGCGCCGCGCCCAGCGTGCCGCCGCAGGCCAGGCGCACCGTGGTCATCACCTCGTCCACCGGCACGTCGGACGGGTCCACCGCGAACACGCGCGCCAGCGTGTCGGGGTGGCCCAGCGACTCGAGCAGCTCCGCGTCGTGGACGCGCGCCAGGTCCTCGAACGAGATCCGCCGCGGCGCGCGGCGCCGGGCGCGCGGCACCGCGCCGCACTCGGCCAGCCACCAGGCCACGAAGTCCGCGCGGCGCGGCTCCATGCCGGCCCCGGACTCCAGGCCGGAGAGCGGAAGCCGGTAGCGCGGGTCGTACCAGAGCGTCACGTCCCGGCGGTAGAACCAGGAGCGGAGCCGGTAGAGGAGGGCGCGCGGGCGCATTGCGCGGCGCCGGGGTCACCCGCGCGGCGGCGGCGCGAACGGCGGCTCGGCGCTGGCCGGCGGGGGCACGCGGGGCGTGCCCTTCCGGCGGCCGGACCAGGCGGACATCATCCAGCCCACGATCGTCTCGAACGCGATCCAGCCGATCGCGATCCAGACGGCGCCGCTCATGCGGCTCAGGCTGGCGGAGCAGTGGCGGTACTGCACCTCGATCGGATCGGCGACGTAGGTGGACCAGGGCATCGCCCAGGCGACCACGTACACCACCAGGCCGAGGAGGAAGATCGTCCGGAGCACGGCGAGCGCCTTGAGCATCCCGTCATCCTACCAAGCGCGCGGGCCGGGCGCTCCGTCCGAGCGCGCCTGCGCCGCCGCTGCGGCGAGGGCCGGGGCGGGCTATCCTCCGCGCGGGCGGAAAGGAGCCGGGGCGGATGAGCGAGGCGACGGAGCTGCGGGAGGCCTGCGCCGAGGCGGCGCGGCGGGGCGGGGCGGTGCTGCGGGAGCGGTGGGGCCAGGCGCGCTCGGTGGAGCTGAAGGGCGAGATCGACCTCGTCACCGACGCGGACCGGGCGAGCGAGGCGGCGGTGCTGGGCTTCCTGCGCGGCCGCTTCCCCGGGGCCGGGATCCTGGCGGAGGAGTCGGGCGCGAGCGGCGGCCCGGGCGGCGAGGGCCGGCTCCGCTTCGTGGTGGACCCGCTCGACGGGACGACGAACTACGCGCACGGGCTGCCGCAGTTCGCGGTGAACGTGGCCGCGCTCGACGCCGCCGGGATCGCCGCCGGCGCGACCTACGACCCGCTCCGCGACGAGCTGTTCACCGCCGCCCGCGGCGGCGGGGCGCACCTGGACGGCGCACCGCTGCGGGCGTCCGCCCGGGGCGAGCTGGTGCAGGCGCTGCTCGTCACCGGCTTCCCCTACGACGTGCACCAGCGCCACGAGCGGCCGCTCCGCCTGTTCGGCGCGTTCGTGCGGCGCGCCCGGGGCGTCCGGCGGCTCGGGAGCGCGGCGCTCGACCTCGCCTACGTGGCGGCGGGGCGCTTCGACGGCTTCTGGGAGGAGCGGCTGAAGCCGTGGGACGTCGCGCCGGGGATCCTGATCGCGCGCGAGGCCGGCGCCCTGGTCACCGACCTGGAGGGCGGCGACCGGATGCTGGAGACCGGGGACATTTTGGCCGCGGCGCCGGCGCTGCACGCGCGCATGCTGGAGGTCATCCGGCGCGAGGGGTAGTCGCGCGCGCTCAGCGCTGCGCGCCGGGCAGCGCGGGCGGCGCCCCGGCGGCGGCGGGCGCGATCGGCGCGGCTGGCGCACCCGGCGCAGCGACCGCGGCCGGCGCGGCCACCGCGCGCGAGGGCGCCGGCGCGCGGGCCGGCGCGACGCCGCGGGCGAAGTCGATGGCCACCAGCGACTCCGGATCCACGAGCAGGCCGTCCACCCGCACGCTCCAGTGCAGGTGCGGCCCGGTGGAGCGGCCGGTCGAGCCGAGCCGCCCGATGCGCTGCCCGCGGCGCACCACCTGGCCGGCGCGGACGTCCACCCGGTCGAGGTGGAAGTAGAGCGTGTAGATGCCCGCCCCGTGCCACAGCACCACGCTCCGGCCGGACAGGTAGGCGTCGCGCACCAGCACCACCCGCCCGGCGTTCGCGGCCGCGACCGGCGCGCCGCGCGGCCCGGTCAGGTCGAGCCCGTAGTGCACGCTCGGCTTCTCGCCGTTCAGCACCCGCTGGTCGCCGTAGCGGCCCGAGGTGGGCGCGCGCCGCGGGAGCGCGAAGGGGCGCGAGAACGCGGGCGGCTCGAACGGGCGCGCGTAGGCCTCGGCGAACGCCTTGCGATCGGCCGCGATGCGCGCCTTCACCGCCTCGGGCGGCTCCACGTACTTCGGCGCGAGGGTGAGCGCGCGCGAGGAGAACCCGGGCTCGACGATCCGCAGGACGCCCCGCAGCGCGGCGCCGGCGGCCTCGGCCTCGGCGGGGAGGTCGCCGGCCGGCGTCTCGATGGGGAGCGCCGCCAGCGCGCGCCACTCCGCGCCGGCGCGCCAGAACGTGAGCGGACGCCCGCCGAGCGTCGCGCGCGGCGCCTCCGGCCCGGCGCCCGTCACGCGCACCAGCACCGCGTCGCCCGGGCGGGCCACCTCGGGCGCGAGGGTCAGGGACGGGGTGGCGGCGGCGAGCAGGGCGAGGAGCGGGGCGAGCGGCACGCGACGGTGATACCCCCGGCCGGCGCGCGACGCCACCGCCCGGCCGGCGCGCCGTGCGCCCGCCCGCCCGCGGGTCCGCGGCGCCCGTCAGGCGTCCACGGCGAGCCGTCCCGCGTCGAGCCGCGCCCGCTCGTCCACCGCGCCGGGCAGCTCGTCGGCGTGGTGGGACACGGCCACGATCGCGGTGCCGGCCGCGCCCAGCTCGTCGAGCACCCGGAGCACCCAGGCGCGCGCGGCGGGGTCGAGGCCGGCGAGGGGCTCGTCGAGCAGCAGCGCCCGCGGCGCCGGCGCGAGCGCGCGGGCGATGAGCACCTTGCGGAGCTCGCCGTAGGAGAGCGACAGCACGTGCCGCCCGAGCAGCGGCGTCACCCCGAGCCGCTCCGCCGCGGCGGCGGCCAGCGCCCGCTCGCGCGCGGTGGGCTCCACCGCGAGCCCGATCGTCCCGGCGAACCCGGAGAGCACGACGTCCGCGGCGCGCGCGTCGAAGCGGTGGCGCGCCTGCAGCTCCGGCGAGACCAGGCCCACGCGGCCGCGCAGGTCCTCGGCGGACGCGCGCGGCCCGAGGCCGAGCCGGTCCACCGCGCCGCGCGCCGGCTGCTCCTCGCCCGCGAGCAGCCGGAGCAGCGTGGACTTCCCCGCGCCGTTCGGGCCGGTGATCGCCCAGCGCTCGCCGGCGCGGACCGTCCAGTCCACGCCGTCGAGCACCGCGCGCCCGTCCACGAGCACGGTAGCGCCGCGGAGCTCGAACAGCGCCGCGCGCGGGCCGGCCTCGCGCCCCGGCGCGCGGGGCGGCGCGGGGGCCTCGCGCGCGCCCGCCCGCGCGGCGGCGCGGTCGCCCTCCCACGCGATCCGCCCGCCCTCCAGCCGGATGACGCGGCCCAGCTCGGGCACGAGCTCCTCGGGCCGGTGCGTGGCCATCACCACGGCCACGCCGCCGCGCGCGATCGCGGAGACGGTCTCGAGCAGGCCGGCCCGCGCCGGCGCGTCGAGCCCGTCGCAGGCCTCGTCCAGGAACAGCGCCTCCGGCCGCGGCGCGAGCGCGCGCGCCAGCAGCACGCGGCGCCCCTCGCCGCGCGACAGCTCCAGCACCGATCGCCCCAGCAGCCCCGCCACGCCCAGCGCGCGGGCCACCTCGCGGACGCGCCGCGACTGCTCCGCCGTCGCCGCCTCGGACGGCCACAGCGCGTCGAAGAAGCCGGAGCGGATCACCGCCTCGACCGGCAGGTCCCATTCGTTGCGCAGGTAGGCGTCTTGCGCCTCGGGCGCCACCCGCGCGAACCGCTCGCGCGCGCCGATGGGGCTCTCGAAGGCCCCGTCCGGCCCGTGGAAGAGGCGCCGCCCGCCGCGCGGATCCGGCCAGAGCTCGCCGCGGAGCAGCCGCAGGAGCGTGGACTTTCCCGCGCCGTTCCCGCCCAGCACCGCCAGCCCCTCGCCGGCGTGGAGCGCCAGGGTGACGCCGGCGAGGACGGGGACGCCGCCCAGGCGGACGTCCACCCGGTCGAGCGTGACGAGCGGCCGGCGCATCCCGGGATGCTAATGCGGACATGCCCGCCAGGGGGTGAAATGCGCCGGCGGGACGCCTGTTCTGGATCACGTGCGGGATCGCTCCGAGCCTCGGGTGGTGATCGTGCGCCGCGGCGCCAGCCCGCGCCGGCTCGCGGCGGTCCTGCGCTGGGTGCGCGCGCTCGTGCCCGCCGCGGTGCTGGTGGTGGACCCCGGCGCCGGGCCGCTCCCGCGCCGCGAGGCGCAGTGGGACGGCGACGACGAGGTGATCGTGATCGACGCCGACGAGATCGCGTCCGGGCCGCTCTCGCTCGCCGCCGCGCTGCTGCGCGGCGCGCAGCGGGGCGGGTGAGCCCGCCGCCGACGTCAGCCCTGCGCGCGCGCCGGCGCGGCGGCCGGGTCGGCCGGGATGGGGGGCACGGGCGGCTCCGCCGGCCGCTCCGCCGGCATCGCCGGCAGCCGGAGCGTGAACGTGGTGCCCTGGCCCTCGGTGCTGTCCACCGCGATGCTCCCGCCGTGGCGCTGCACGATGCCGTACACCACCGAGAGCCCGAGGCCGGTGCCCTTCTCCTTGGTCGTGAAGAACGGGTCGAAGATGTGGCTCACCCGCTCCGGCGGCATGCCCGGCCCGTCGTCCGCGAACGCGATCTCCACCGCGCCCTCCGGCGCGCGCGCGCTGACCCGGAGCCGCCCGCCCTTCGCGCCCATCGCCTCGCAGGCGTTCATCGCCACGTTCACGAACGCCTGGCGGAGCTGGCCGAAGTCGGCGAGCACCTGCGGGAGCGGCGGCAGGTCGCGCTGCAGCTTCACGCCCTGGATGGCGATCTGGTTCGCGATGAGCGACAGGGCCTCCTCCACCGCCGCGCCCGGGTCCACCGGCTTCTTGGCCATGGGCCGCTCGCGCGCGAAGTCGAGCAGGTTGCGGACGATGGCGCTGCAGCGCTGCGCCTCGCGCTCGACCAGCCCCAGGTTCCGCTGCAGCACGGCGCGCCGCGCGTCGTCGGGCGGGCCCTCGGCCAGGGTGCGCGACACCAGCTTCGCGAACGTGAGGATGCCCGCGAGCGGGTTGTTGATCTCGTGGGCGATGGAGGCCGAGAGCTTGCCCAGCGAGGAGAGCTTCTCCGTGCGCACGAGCTGCTCCTGCGCGTTGCGCAGGTCGGCGGTGCGCGCCTGGACCTGCTCCTCCAGCCCGGCCAGCAGCCCGTTCAGCTCGTCCTCCAGGCGCCGGAGCGAGCGGGTCATGTCGTTGAACGACGCGGCCAGGTTGCCGAGCTCGCCGCGCGAGCGGACGCGCACCTCCACGTCGAGCTGGTCCTTCGCCACGCGCCGCGTGCCCTCGACCAGCGCGGCCACCGGCCCGAGCACCTCGGAGCGGAGGAACAGGTACATGAGCGCCGAGGTCGCGACGATCGCGATCACGAGCAGCGACACGAAGCCGCGCCGGAACGAGGCCACGCCGGAGAGGATCGGATCGATGGCCACGTCGGTCTCGAGCAGCCCCAGCACCTGCCGGCCGGGCGGGTGGACGTGGCACTCGGCGGTGGCGCAGCCGTGGTCGTTGTAGATGGGGGTGGTGAGCACGAGGCGCCGGCCGCCGGGGCCGCGCTCCTCGCGCCACCGCTGCGCGGGAGGCACGCGCGAGAGCGGCACCTCGCGGTCCGCGTGGCACGGGGAGCAGGACCGGTGGCCCTTGTCGCGGGTCTGCCCCACCTCCTCGGGGACGCTGGAGAACCGGACGGCGCCGCGGGGGCCGAGGACGCGCAGGCGCTCCACGCCTTCGAGCGCCGCCACCCGCCCGATGGTCCGGAAGTCGTGGCGCTCGGCCGCCGAGAGCAGGGCGGCCTGGCCCACGGTGGTGACCGCGTCGCCGAGCAGCGCGGTGGAGCGGATGACCTCGTCCTGGAGGTGCCGCTCGAAGCGCCGCTCCGCCAGCACCACCCCCGCGAGCGCCAGCAGCGCGAGCAGCACCACGGCGGCGAGCAGCTTGGTCGAGAGGCGGCGCCAGAAGGGCACTGCGCGCACGGACGCATGCCCGCCGGGGACGCCACCCGCCGGCGGCGAGGCGCTGGCGTGGACGTCCCCGGCTGCGCGTGCTTCCGCCATGATCCCCCTGGGCGATTCCTGCGGGCCCAGGCGCAGGATGCGCCGGCGGGATCTGCGCGGCCTTGCGGCGGGTCAACCCCGGCCACGGGAGGACGAAGGGTCGCGTGGCACTTCGTCGCGGCTCGGGAACAGCGCGCGCCGCAGCAGCACCTCGAGCCGGGAGATCTCGTCGTCGGTGAGCTCGACCATCCGTCCGGGCGGCAGCTGCCGCTCGTCCGCCTCGCGCGCGAGACGCCGCTCCAGCCGCCGCAGTCGGGCGAACACCGCGTAGTGCAGCAGGGTCGCGAGCAGCACCGTCAGGACCGCGCCCAGGCCGATCAGCATCATGAAGGAGCGGAGCATGGCGGCGCGGGCCGCGCCGTGCTCGGCGGAGAAGTCGTGCAGCACGAACAGGCCGCCCACCTTGCGCCCGCCCGCGTCGCGCAGCGGGAAGATGCCGCGCATGTACGCGCGGTCCTCGCGGACCACCTCGCCCAGCGCCACGCCGTCGTCCGGCAGCGCCTCGAGGTCGCCCTCGTAGTCGATGATGCCCTCGGTGAACGTGGTGGTGTCCACCACGACCACGTCGGCGCGGTCGTTCCAGGTGTTGGAGCGCTCGCCGAGCACCTCGGCCCAGCGCCGCTGGTCCAGGAAGCGCTTCTTCACCAGGATCCCGTAGTCGTCGCCGGTGCGCGACTTCATCGCGCCCAGGAAGTGGTCGATCTCCTCGGCCAGCTCGAGGTAGCCGATCACCTTCCCGTCCCGCATCCAGGGCCGCACCACCCGCAGCGCGAACGCGGTGCGTCCCAGCTCCTTGCCGGCGCCGACGTCACCGGTCTCGACGGCCCGGCGGAACGTCACCCGATCGACCTTGTCGCCGCGCAGCTCGGGCCGGTGCACGCGCAGGAACACGGTGGCGTCCGGCTCGGGGGCGATGAAGTACCAGTGGGTGATCCGGTCCCGCTCGCGCATGGTCTCGAACAGCGGCGCCGCGAGCGCCAGCAGGCGCTCGCGGTCGCGCGCCGCGAACGCGTCGCGCAGGTCGTCGCGCGACAGGAGCGCGTCGAGCGTCGAGGAGAGCTTCTCCACCTCCGCGCGCTCCTGCGACGCGAACGCCTCCGCCGCGCCGCGCAGGCGGCTCGCGCCCGCCTCCTCCACCTGCTGCTCGACGATCCCGCCGCCGAGCCGGGCGCCGAGGAGGGCGGCCCCGACGCAGAGGGCGACGATGGCGACGATGAGCCGGAGCTCGAGGGAGATGGAGCGCATGGTGGGCGGGCGGAGGGGGCGGTCGGCTTCGAAGGGGACGGCGATCTGCCGTACCATGAGAACGGTATCATGCGTGGCGGGTACGCGGTGACCCGACCGCGGACGCCCGTGCGTACGGTGCGTTCGTGTGCGCGGGCGGTGCGCGCCTCGGCGCATACCCGGCCGGGGTTGCGGCGGCGCCGGCCGTCACGTCTCCGGCCTCCTGGCCTCTGCGACCGAACGGAGCCCACATGCCCATGCGCACCCTCGCGTCCCTCACCCTCGTCGCCCTCGCCGCCCTGGCCGCGCCGGCCGCCGCCGCGCCGGCCGCGTCCGCTGCGCGCCTGCCGGAGATCCCGGACCTCCCCTACGTGAAGACCGTGCTGCCGAACGGCCTCACGCTCATCGTCCACGAGGACCACAAGGCGCCGATCGTGGCGGTGAACGTCTGGTACCACGTCGGCTCCAAGAACGAGCGGCCGGGCAAGACCGGGTTCGCGCACCTCTTCGAGCACCTGATGTTCAACGGCTCGGAGCACTTCGACGACGACTGGTTCAAGGTGCTGGAGCGCGTCGGCGCCAGCGACCTGAACGGCACCACGAACAACGACCGGACCAACTACTTCCAGAACGTGCCGGTCTCGGCGCTCGACACGGTGCTGTGGATGGAGTCCGACCGCATGGGCCACCTGCTCGGCGCCATCACGCAGGCGCGCCTCGACGAGCAGCGGGGGGTGGTCCAGAACGAGAAGCGGCAGGGCGAGAACCAGCCGTACGGGCGCGTGTACGACGTGATGACGCCGTCGCTCTACCCGAAGGCGCACCCGTACTCCTGGACCGTGATCGGCTCGATGGAGGATCTGCAGGCCGCCTCGCTCGCCGACGTGAAGGAGTGGTTCACCAGCTACTACGGCGCGAGCAACGCGGTGCTGGTGATCGCCGGCGACGTGAAGCCGGACGAGGTGCGCAAGAAGGTCGAGCACTACTTCGGCGACGTCCCGCCGGGCGAGCCCATCGCGAAGCAGCAGGCCTGGATCGCGAAGCGCACCGGCGAGCAGCGCCAGGTGATGCAGGACCGCGTGCCGCAGGCCCGCGCCTACCTGGTGTGGAACACGCCGGAGTGGGGCCACCCGGACGACGACCTGCTCACGCTCGCGGCCGGGGTGCTCGCGTCGGGGAAGACCTCGCGGCTCTACAAGCGGCTGGTCTACGACGAGCGGATCGCCACCGACGTGAGCGCCGACCCGGGCACCGGCGAGATCGGCTCGACGTTCTTCGTCGAGGCGACGGCGAAGCCGGGCGGGGACCTGGCGAAGGTCGAGCGCGCCGTGCGCGAGGAGGTGGCGCGGCTCGTGGCGCAGGGGCCGACCGCGGAGGAGCTGGTGCGGGCCAAGACCGGCATCCTCGCCGGGTTCGTGCGCGGCGTGGAGCGCATCGGCGGCTTCGGCGGCGTCTCGGACGTGCTCGCCGAGAGCCAGGTCTACGGCGGGACGCCGGACGCCTACCGCACCCGGCTCGCGCGCATCCGCTCGGCCACCGCCGCCCAGGTCCGCGAGGCCTGCCGCCGCTGGCTCTCCGACGGCGTGTACGTGCTCTCGGTGCTGCCGTTCCCCGAGCTCCAGGCCGCCGCCACCGGCGCCGATCGCAAGGTGCGGCCCGAGCCCGGGCCGGCCCCGGCGCCGCGCTTCCCGGCGTTCACGCGCCACCAGCTCTCCAACGGCCTGAAGGTCGTGGTGGCCGAGCGCCACGCGGTCCCGGACGTGCAGCTCGACCTGCTCGTGGACGCGGGCTACGCCTCCGACCAGCACGGCGCGCCCGGGCTCGCGAAGCTGGCGACGGCCATGCTGGACGAGGGCACCCGCTCGCGCTCCGCGCTGGAGATCTCCGACACCCTGCAGCGGCTCGGCGCGCGCCTCGAGACCGGCGCCGACCTCGACACCTCGCTGGTGAGCATGGCGGCGCTGCGCGCGAACCTCGACGCGTCGCTCGCGCTGCTCGCCGACGTGGTGGTGAACCCGGTGTTCCCGGAGGCCGACTTCGAGCGGCTGAAGGCCCAGCAGCTCGCGGCCCTCGGGCAGGAGGCGGTGCAGCCGGTGACGGCCGCGTTCCGCATCCTGCCGCGGCTGCTCTACGGCGAGGGGCACGCCTACTCCAACCCGCTCACCGGCTCCGGCACCGCGGCCACCGTCGGGAAGCTCTCCCGCGCGGACGCGGCGCGCTGGCACGCGACCTGGGTGAAGCCGAACAACGCCACCCTGGTGGTGGTGGGCGACACGACCGCCGCGGAGATCGTGCCGAAGCTGGAGCGCCTCCTGGGCGGCTGGAAGGCGGGCGAGGTCCCGAAGAAGAACCTGGCGCAGGTGGCGCTGCCCGCCGGGCAGCGGGTGTTCCTGCTCGACCGGCCCGGGTCGATCCAGTCGGTGGTGATCGCGGGCCAGGTCGCCCCGCCGCGGGCGAACCCCGAGGAGATCGCGCAGACCGCCATGAACACGGTGCTGGGCGGCGCGTTCACCTCGCGCCTCAACATGAACCTGCGCGAGGACAAGCACTGGTCGTACGGCGCCCGGGCGCTGCTCACCGACGCCCGCGGGCAGCGGCCGTTCTTCGCGCTCGCCCCGGTGCAGGCCGACAAGACCAAGGAGACGGTGCTGGAGATCCGCAAGGAGCTGGCCGGCATCCGCGGCGCGAAGCCCGTCACCGCCGAGGAGACCGCCGTGGCGCAGGGCACGCTGACGCTGTCGCTGCCCGGCCGCTGGGAGACGTCGCGCGCGGTGGCGCGGTCGATCGCGCAGATCGTCCGCTTCGGCTTCGACGACCGCTACTTCGACGGCTTCGCGCACAAGGTGGCCGCGCTCGGCCCGAAGGACCTCGCCGACGCGGCGCGCATGCTCGAGCCGGAGCGCGTCACCTGGGTGATCATCGGCGACCGCGCCAAGATCGAGCCCGGCCTGCGCGAGATCGGCCTCGGGCAGATCCAGCTCGTGGACGCCGACGGCAACGTGAAGCCGGGGGCGGCCGCGGCATCTGACGGGGCTGCGCCCCGCCCCACGGAGCGGAGCTCCGCGGGGCCCCACCGGGCTGCGCGGGTCCCGTGACCTCGCGCGCCCGCGTTCGCGGGCTCGCGCGAGGTCCCCGCGGGCGCGGCTGCGCCGCGCGTAAGCTCGCGGTGCACGGATCAGTCGGCGATGGCCCGCTTCCAGGCGGGCCGCGCCTTCACGCCGGAGAGCCAGGCGGCGAGCGCCGGCATCCCGTCGATGCCGCCCACCAGCGCCTTGCCCCAGGAGGCCACCGCGCCGGTGACGAGGTCGGCCACGCCGAACGCGTCCCCGGCGAGGAACGGGCGCGTCCGGAGCGCGAGGTCGAGGACGCGCGCCCCCTCCAGGAACCGGGCCTTCTGGGCCTCGATCGCGGCCGCGTCGCGCTCGCCCTCGGGCGGGCGGAGGAGCCCGTGCAGCGCCTCGAGCGGCGGCTCCAGCTCGTCCATGGCGAAGAACAGCCACTGGTAGGTGAGCGCGCGGCCGGGCGTCCCGGCCGGCGGGAGCATCCCCTTCTCCGGGAAGCGCTCGGCGAGCCACAGGCAGATCGCGGCCGACTCGAAGACGCGGACGTCGCCGTCCTCCAGCACCGGCACGCGGCCCAGCGGGTGGCGGGCGAGGTGCTCCGGCGTGCGCAGCGCGCCGGCGGCGCGGTCGAGCCGGACCAGCTCGTAGGGAACGCCCATCTCCTCCAGCAGCCAGCGGGGGCGGGTGGCCCGCGTGCGCGGCGCGTAGTAGAGCTTCATCCCGGTGTCCTCCGTGAAGGGTTCGGATCGTTCTAGACCGGGTCGCGGCCCCGCGGGGCCCGGAAGAAGGGGGCCGTTCACGGTGGGTACGCCCGCCGCGCCGGAGCTCCTGCGCGTGCCCCGCGAGGCGGCCGGCGCCCGGCTGGACCGCTGGCTGGCCGCGGCGCTCGGCGCGACCGCGGAGCGCGCCCGCTGGCTGGTGGAGACGGGCCGGGTGCGCATCCGCGGGAAGACCTGCTCGCCGCACCGCAAGCTGTTCGGCGGCGAGGAGGTCGCGGTCGAGCGCCCCGCCCCGCGCGCCGCCGAGGCGTCGGGCCCGGCGCTGGCGGTGCTGTACGACGACGCGGACTGCCTGGTCGTCGCGAAGCCGCCCGGGCTCGCGGTGGAGGCGGGGGCGCCCGGGGGCGCGTCGGCCGTGGCGGCGGCGAGCCGGCTCGGCGCGTTCGACGTGGACGGCCGCGCCGCGCCCGGCCTGGCGCACCGGCTCGATCGCGACACGAGCGGCGCGCTGCTGCTGGCGCGCCACGACCGGGCGCTGGCGGCGCTGCGCGCCGCGTTCGAGGCCGGCGCGATCGAGAAGGAGTACCTGGCGCTGGTGGCGGGCGCCCCGCCGCCGGAGGGGCGGCTCGACACGCCCTACGGCCGCGACCCGGAGGACCCGCGCCGCTTCACCACCCGCTTCCCGTCCCCGCGGCGCGCGCGGCTGTCCTGGAAGGTGGAGCGCCCGCTCCGCGGCGCCGCGCTCCTGCGGGTCCGGCTGGAGACCGGGCGCACCCACCAGATCCGCGTGCAGCTCGCAGAGGCCGGGTTCCCGGTGCTGGGCGACGCGGTGTACGGGGTCCGCGGCGAGGCGATCGCGCGGCAGGCGCTCCACGCCGAGCGGCTGGCGTTCCCGCGCCCGTCGGACGGCGCGCGCGTGGAGGTGCGCGCGCCGGTGCCCGAGGACCTGGAGCGCGCGATCGCGGCGCTCGCGGCCGCCCCGTAGGCCGGCGCGCCGGCGCCCGCTCAGGCGCGCAGCGCGCGGGGCCGCCACGCGAGCCCGGCCAGCGCCAGCAGGCAGAACGCCGCCCCGGCGCGGAACGTGAAGGGCGCGCCCAGCCGCTCCCACAGGAGGCCCGCGACCGCGCTCGCCACGAGCGTGGCGATCCCGGCGAGCAGGTTGAAGACGCCGAACGCGGTCCCGCGCAGGTCCGGCGGGGCGGTGTCGGCCACCAGCGTGGCGAACAGGCCCTGCGTGATGCCCATGTGCACGCCCCACAGCGCCACGCCGGCGAGGACCACCGGCCAGCCGCCCTCCATCGCCAGCACGAGGTCGGCGGCGACGAGGACGGCCAGGCCCGCCGCCAGCAGTCCCCTGCGGCTCACGCGATCCGACAGGCGGCCCGAGGGATAGGCGGTCAGCGCGTACACCAGGTTCATCGCGACCATGACGAGCGGCACGAGCGCCAGGGGGACGCCGCCCCGCTGCGCGCGCAGGACGAGGAACGCCTCGCTGAAGCGGGCGAGCGTGAACACGGCGCCCACGCCGACCACCCACCAGTACCGCGGGCCGAGGCGCCGCAGGCTGTCGCGGCGGAGCGGGTTCGCGCGCCGGCCGTCGCCGTGGTGCTCCGGCTCGCGCAGCCCGAGCCAGAGCAGCGCGACCGAGAGCGCCCCCGGGATCACCGCCACCCAGAACACCCGCCGGAAGTCGTTCGCCCACAGCAGCATCAGCCCCGTCGCGAGGAGCGGCCCGGCGAACGCGCCCACCGTGTCGAGCGCCTGGCGCAGGCCGAACGCGGCGCCGCGCAGGGCCGGCGGGGTGATGTCGGCCACCAGCGCGTCGCGCGGCGCGCCGCGGATGCCCTTGCCGACGCGATCCAGCAGCCGGGCCCCGAGCACCACCGCCGCGGTCGGCGCCAGGGCGAAGAGCGGCTTCGTCGCCGCGCCCAGCGCGTAGCCGGCCACGGCCAGCGCCTTGCGCCGCCCGAGCGCGTCGCTCAGCACGCCCGAGAACACCTTCACCACGAGCGCGGTGGACTCGGCCAGCCCCTCGACCACGCCCACCATCAGCGCGCCCGCGCCGAGCGCGGTCACCATGAACAGCGGCAGGAGCGCGTGGATCATCTCCGAGGAGACGTCCATGAGCAGGCTGACGCCGCCCAGCACCCACACGCCGGTGGGGATCCGCTCCGGCGCGCGCCGCCGCTCGTCGCCCTGCGCCTGCACGGTCCGACCCTCCGCGGCGGGGCCGCCCACCCGGTCGCGCGCACAGCTTAGCTCGCGGCGGTGCGCGCGCGCGCCGCCGATCCGCCCGCGCCGGCGCGCCGCGGGATCCCCGCCCGGGAGCGGCCCCCGGGCGCGCCGCGCCCTACACACGCGGCCGTGAACCCCGCCCTCGTGCTGAAGCTCGGCGCCGTGGGCACGCTGGTCGGCTCCGCCGCCTACGTGCACCTCCGCGGCCGCGTCCGCCACTCCTTCCTCCGGCAGCTCACCGACCACTCGACGTTCCTCGCGCCGCTGAACGCGCTCGTCTACCTCGCCTCCGCGGTCCCGGGCCGCCCGTTCCTCGACCTCGGCGACTTCCCCGCGCTCGCGCCGCTCCAGGCGCACTGGCGGGAGATCCGCGACGAGGCGCTGCGCCTCCAGTCCGAGGAGCGCATCCGCGCGGCGGACGGCCACGTGGACGCGGGGTTCAACTCGTTCTTCCGCCGCGGCTGGAAGCGCTTCTATCTGAAGTGGTACGGCGAGCCGCTCCCCTCGGCGCGCGCCCGCTGCCCGCGCACGGTGGAGCTGCTCGAGGCGATCCCCGGGGTGCGCGCGGCCATGTTCGCGCTCCTGCCGCCGGGCGGGACGCTCATGGAGCACCGCGATCCGTTCGCGGGCTCGATCCGCTACCACCTCGGCCTGGTCACGCCCGGCTCGGACGCCTGCCGCATCGTGGTGGACGGCGAGCCCTACGCCTGGCACGACGGCGAGGCGGTGCTGTTCGACGAGACCTACGTCCACCACGCGGTGAACCAGACCGACCGCGCCCGCATCATCCTGTTCTGCGACGTCGAGCGGCCGATGCGCTGGCGCGCCGCCGCCCGCCTCAACCGCTGGCTCGGCGATCACCTGATGCGCGCCAGCCGGACCCGGAACGAGGACGGCGAGGAGATCGGCTGGGTGAACCGCGCCTTCTCGCGCGTCTACCAGGTGCGGCTGGTGGGCAAGCGGCTCAAGGCCTGGAACCGGCCCACCTACTACGCGGTGAAGTTCGCGCTGCTCGGCGGCCTGGCCTGGCTGCTGCTGGCGTGAGGGCGCGACGGTCCGCTAGCCGTCCCGCTGCTCGCGGGCGCGCTGATGGTGGCGGCGCGCCTTCGCCTTGTTGCCGCAGTCCTGCATCGAGCACCAGCGGCGGGTGCCGGCGCGCGTCTCGTCCACGAACAGCCAGCTGCACTCGTGCGTCTCGAACAGCCCGCAGACGCGCACCCGGTCGGCCTCGGCGCCGGACGTGAGCACGTCGGCCGCGGAGAGGACCACCGGCCAGAGCGGCGCGTCGAGCGCGCCCGGGTCCGCGTCCCAGGCCAGCGCGAACGCCTCGCCGCGGCGCTCCAGCCGCCGGTGCGCGAGCGCCGCGCCCAGCGCGGTCGAGAGCCGCTCCGCGTCCTCGCCGGACGGCGGCCGCCGCTGCGCGCGCGCCAGGAAGATCCGGTACAGCGCCTCGCGCAGCGCGATCGCGTCCGCGAACGCGCGGTCCGCCTCGGCGGGGCGCCGGCGCGCCTCGGCCAGGAGCCGGCGGGCGCCCGCGTCGTCCACCGCGCCGGTCTGCCGCGCGAACTCGACGAGATCCGGGTAGCCGGCCAGGCGCTCCCTCGGCGTCACCCCGCGCATCCCGCCGACGGTGTTCGCGAAGTCCAGGCAGAGGCGCCCGCCGGAGAGGTCGAACTGGAAGGGAGGCTGGGTCACGGACGCTCCTTTAACCTGCATGATGCCACTTGACAGGTTAGATGGCCAGGGCCAAGCTGTAACCTGTCAAACGCAGCATGCCGGTTACAAGGAGAGAGGCCATGGCCCGTCTCGCGAACCCGACCGCCCCCCGCGCCCCGAAGGCCGACGGCTGGCGAAGGCTGATGGACCTGCTGGGGAGCCTGCTGATCCTGGCGGTGTGGCTGTCGCTGTGGGCCTGGGTGGCCGTCGGCGTCGCCGCGCCGCTCGGGCGGATGGGCGCCGGCGCGCCGGGGGCCGCGGTGAGCGCGCCGCTGCGGACCCCGGGCGCATGAGCAGGTGGGGCGCTAGCCTTCCGCCGGGAGCGCCGAGGGGGCGCGCCCGGCGGAGCGCCGGCGCACCAGCGCGCGGTCCACCGAGAGGCGACCGCCGCCGGTCACGACGAGCGGGAGCGCCAGGCCGAGCGCGAGCAGGTGGTACTCGAAGCCGTCCGGCGCGAAGAACCCGTGCTGACCGTGCACGGTGACGATCGCGCCGACCATCACCGAGGCGATGCCGAGCGCCGCCAGGCGCGAGAGCACGCCCGCCACGAGCATGAGCGCGCCCACCGACTCGGCGAGCACCACGAGCAGCGCGAGGAGCCAGGGCATGCCCATGCCCTGGGTGAAGCCGGTCAGCGTGGCGTCCAGGCCGCGGCCGCCGAACCAGCCGAGGAGCTTCTGCGCGCCGTGCGGGAAGATCACCAGGCCCAGCACGGCGCGCTGGAACAGGCGGGTGGTGGAGTCGTCGGTCTCGAGGAAGCGCATCATGGTGGGGGACCTCCGGGTGGAACGGACCGGCGTTCTCCTAACGGCCGCGGCCCGCGCCGGTGCGGCAAAACGGGGAACTCACGGTTGCGCGGCGCGCGACGGCGCGGGCGCGAGGCCGCGCCGGCATTTTCAAGTCTTGCGGGGCGCCTTCCGGCGTGCCAGATACGCGGGCCCCGCGCCATGCTCGACCTCTCCACCCTCAACCCGCCGCAGCGCGAGGCGGTGATGACCACCGAGGGCCCGCTGCTGGTGCTCGCGGGCGCGGGCTCGGGCAAGACCCGCGTCATCGCGCACCGGGTCGCCTACCTGCTCGTACAGGGCGTGGACCCGGAGCAGGTGCTCGCCGTCACGTTCACCAACAAGGCGGCGGGCGAGATGCGCGAGCGGGTGGCCGCGCTGGCCGGTCCGCCCGGGGTGGACGTGTTCGTCTCCACCTTCCACAGCTTCGGCCTGTGGCTCCTCCAGCAGGAGCACGAGGCCGCCGGCCTGCCGCGCCGCTTCGCCATCTGCGACGCCGGCGACCAGCTCGCGCTCGTGAAGCGCTGCATGCGCGAGGTGAGCGTGGACGACCGGAAGTTCGACGCGCACCGGGTGCTCTCGCTCGTGTCCCGCGCGAAGAACGCCGGCAAGAAGCGGATCGTGCCGCGCGAGGCGGGGCAGGGCGACGACTACGACCTCGTCGCCGCCGAGGTGTACCCGCGCTACGAGAAGGCGCTCCGCGCCATGCGCTCGGTGGACTTCGACGACCTCATCGCCCGGCCGGTGGCGATGCTGGCGCACGACCCCGCGCTGCGCGCCCGCTGCCAGGAGCGCTTCCGCTACCTGCTGGTGGACGAGTACCAGGACACCAACGCCGCCCAGCTCGAGCTGCTGAAGCTCCTCTCCGGCGAGCGGCGGAACGTGTGCGCGGTGGGCGACGACGACCAGGCCATCTACGGCTGGCGCGGCGCCGAGGTGAAGAACATCCTGCGCTTCGAGCGCCACTTCCCCGGCGCGAAGGAGGTCCGGCTCGAGCAGAACTACCGCTCCACCGGCCACATCCTCGCCTGCGCCAACGCGGTCATCGCGAAGAACGCCGCCCGCAAGCCGAAGGCGCTGTTCACCGCCGACGGCCCCGGCGAGCCGGTGCGCGTGGTTGCCATGCCCGAGGAGGAGGACGAGGCGCGCTTCGTGGCCGAGGAGATCGCCCGCCAGCGCGGCGAGGGCCGGCCGTGGAGCCACTTCGCGGTGCTGTTCCGGCTGAACGCGCTCTCGCGTCCGTTCGAGGAGGCGTTCCGCGAGGCCTCCATGCCGTACAGGGTGCACGGCGGGCCCGCGTTCTTCGACCGCTCCGAGGTGCGCGACCTGCTCGCCTACCTCAAGCTCTGCGTCCAGCCCGAGGACGACGTGTCGCTCTCGCGCATCGTGAACGTGCCGCCGCGCGGGATCGGCGACACGTCCATGGAGCGGGTGCACGACTGGGCCATCCCGCGGAAGCTCCACCTGCTCGAGGCGATGCGCCGGGCCGCGGAGATCCCCGACCTGCCGCGCGGCGCGGCGGAGAAGGTCGGCGCGTTCGTGGCGCTGGTGGACCGCTTCCAGGCGCGCTTCCGCGAGGGGCCGGTGTCGGAGGCCGCGCGCGCGCTGGTGGCGGAGGTGGACCTGTTCAGCCACGTGCGCGCCGGCGTCCAGTCGCTCGAGGCGGGGACGCGTCGGGTGGACGCGCTGGAGGGCCTGCTGCGCTCGCTCGACGGCTACGTCCAGCGCACCGCGCGCCCCTCGCTCGCCACCTGGCTGCAGCGCCTCGCGCTCGACTCGCGCGAGGAGGAGGATCCGGACGGGGAGGGCGGGATCACGCTCATGACGCTGCACGCGGCGAAGGGGCTCGAGTTCCCGGTGGTGTTCCTCGTCGGCGTCGAGGAGGACTACCTCCCCTGCGCCGGGATCCAGGGTGAGGCCCGCGACCTCGACGAGGAGCGGCGGCTCGCGTACGTGGGCATCACCCGGGCGCGCGAGCGGCTGTACCTGACGCGCGTCGCGGCGCGCTCCAAGCGCGGGAAGCTCCTGCCCCGCACCCCGTCGCGCTTCCTCGACGACCTGCCCGCCGGGGCCCACGAGCAGGTGGACCCGGCCGCGCTCGCCGCGCCGCCGCAGGACGTGGCGGCGCACACCGAGAGCGTCATGGCGGCGCTGCGGGCCCGCCTGGGCGGCCGCTGACCGTCAGGGCGCGCCCGAGGGCGCGAGCAGCACGTACCCCGCGCCGCCCGGCCCGAAGCCGTCGCAGTTCTGGACCTCCACCACCACGTCCCCGCCGGCGAGCTGCCAGTACGCGTCGGCGCGCGCGGTCCGGGCGGGGTCGAGCCGCGCGCAGGCGAACACCTCGTCGAACGCGTCGCCGTCCGCGGACGCGAACAGGTGGGCCGACACGTCGCCGTCCGGGTAGACGTCGCCGGCGGGCTCGTGCGCGGCGCCGACGAGGTAGCCGCCCCCGCGCAGCGCGAGCGCCGAGTAGCTCGGGCCGGGCAGCCGGAAGCCGGCCGCGTACTCGCCGCCGAACGACAGCGTGATCACCCGCGGCTCGACCAGCGTGAACGGCGAGTCGATCCCGCCGAGGAGCCCCTGGGGCGTCGCCACCGCCCGCACCAGCACGCCGCCCTCCAGCGGGCCGCGCGCCAGCGTCTGGGTGCGGCCGCCGTCGAAGGAGAGGTACGTGCCGCCGGCCCGGTCGCCGTAGAAGATCCAGAGCGCCCCCGCGGCGGGGTCGGCGAGCAGCCCGTGGCCGTGGCGGTGCTCGGAGGTCTCGGCGCGCACCGCCCAGGTGAGGCCGCCGTCGGCGCTCGCCCACAGCCGGATGGGCACGCTGGCGCCGGTGAACGACTGGTACTCGAGCAGGAACGTCTCGCCGCCCAGCTCCGCCACGCTGCCCGGGGTCAGCATCCGGTAGTCGCCCAGCGAGAGGACGTCGGTCCAGGTCCGGCCGCCGTCGCCGGACCGCGAGATCACGTGGCCGGTCGCGTCGGCCGTGTCGGCGAGCAGCGCGCCGCCCGAGAGGGTGGTGAAGACGCGCACCCCGCGCCCGCCCGGCGTCGGGCCGCGCGGCGTCCAGGTGCGACCGTCCGTGCTGGCGTGGATCCGCATGGGCCCGGAGAGGTTCACGGCGTAGGCGGTCCCGTCCGCGCCGATCCCGAGGAACCGGAAGTCGGTCTCGGTGAACGACACCCCCAGGCGCGGCGGGACGCTCGACCCGCCGGTCGGGGGAGCGGTGATCGGGGGTGGGGTCGCCGGCGGCGGCGCCGCCCCTGGATCGGCCGTCTGCCCGGCCCGCCCGCTGCCCCCGCATCCGGCGAGCAGCAACACCGCTCCCAGCACCCTGATCCGGCGATCGGTCATTCGCCCCTCCCCCGAGCGCAACGTGCGCCGCGCGCCGGCGCGCGGCGTCCGCCGGCAGGGGCGGCGAGCGAGGTCTTGTGGGGAAGCCCCGAAGCCGCTAGATTGCCCGCCGCTTTCCGCTCCCCTCCGGCTGGAGGCACGGCTCGCGTGCCGGGTGCCAGGACAGGGGTCCGATCACGCTTGACAACGGGGCACGCGTCCTCTAAAAGGCGCGTTTCCAAACTCGGGATTCCGCAGGTTTATCCATGTCCAAAGGCACCACGCACAGCGCCACCCGCGCAGAGGCCCTGAACGGTCGGAAGTGGTGGGTCGTAGACGCCACCGACCTGACCGTCGGCCGCGCCGCCACCCGCATCGCCTCGATCCTCAAGGGCAAGCACAAGCCGGCGTACACCCCCTCGATGGACACCGGCGACTTCGTGGTCGTGGTGAACGCCGGGAAGGTCCGCTTCACCGGCAACAAGGAGACCGACAAGGTCTTCTTCACGCACACCATGCACCCGGGCGGCGCGAAGCAGACGCCGATGAACAAGCTCCGCGAGCGGCACCCCGAGCAGATCATCGAGAACGCCGTCCGCCGCATGCTGCCCCGCAACAACCTGGGCCGGCAGATGCTCGCCAAGCTCAAGGTCTACGCGGGCGACACGCACCCGCACGCGGCGCAGAAGCCCGAGGCACTGAGCCTCGCTCAGTAAGGACGATCGCACATGGCTATCCAGGCGAACATGACCGTCGGCCGTCGCAAGGAGGCGGTCGCGCGCGTGCGGCTCGTCCCCGGCACGGGCAACATCACCATCAACGGCCGCTCGATGGACGAGTACTTCGGCCGCGAGACCTCGAAGATGATCCTGGTCGAGCCGCTCAAGCTGGTCGATCAGATGGGCAAGCTCGACGTCTTCGTGAACGCGGCCGGCGGCGGCCTCTCCGGCCAGGCCGGCGCGATCCGCCACGGCATCAGCCGCGCGCTGGTCGAGCTGAACCCCGAGTACCGCCCGGTCCTCAAGAAGGCCGGCTTCATGACCCGCGACGCGCGCGCCGTCGAGCGCAAGAAGTACGGCCGTCCGGGCGCCCGCAAGCGCTTCCAGTTCTCCAAGCGCTAGCCGCTCCGTCCTCCGGGACGCTCACGGCCGGCCCGCGGCGACGCGGCGCCGGCCGTCGTGCGTCCGGGGCCGGCTTCGCGTGCCCTCAGAGCCAGGGCTCGGCCACCGCGGCGCCCGCCTCGCGGAGCCGCATCGCCCCCGGCCGCCGCCGCCACGCGCCGGGCTCGATCTCGTACGAGCGCGTCAGGTCCAGCTCGAAGCGCCGGGCCAGCCCGGCCGCGGCCTCGGGCGCGTCGGTCACGATCGACGCCTCCCACAGGAACGAGAGGCTCTGCGAGTCCATGTTCGTCGAGCCGATGGCGCAGGCGTCGTCCGCGAGGATGGTCTTCGCGTGCATCATCGAGGCGGCGTACTCGAAGACCCGCACCCCGCCCGCGAGCAGCCGCCGGTACGTCCGGCGCTGCCCGGCCTGCACCAGCGGCACGTCGTGCCACGGCCCCGGCGCGAGCACGCGCACGTCCACCCCGGCCCGCGCGCGGGCGAGCAGCACGTCCTGGAGCGAGCGGTCGGGCACGAAGTAGGAGTTCGCGATCCAGAGCCGGCGGCGCGCCGAGGCCAGCAGCGCGTAGCTCATGCGCGCGGCCAGGGTGGCGCGCGCCCACGCGGGCGTGGACGCGACCACCGCCACCCGGTGCGGCCCGGCCGGCGCGAGCCGCGGGTAGGCGGCGGCGGGGAGCGGCTGGCCGCCCGCCGCCTGGAGGCTGTCGTCGAAGGCGCGCTGCAGGTCGCCCACCGCGGGGCCGCGCACCCGCGCGGCGGTGTCGCGCCAGCCCTCCTCGCCGACGCCGTTCCCGAGCCAGCTCTTCCAGATCCCGAAGCCGCCCACGAACGCGGTGCGCCCGTCGAACACCAGCACGCGCCGGTGGTTGCAGCGGAACGGGTCGGGCAGCGGCGCGTGGCGCCGGACCTGGCAGCCGCTCGCGACCAGGCGCCGCTCCAGGTCCGGGTCGAAGCGCTTCGACCCGAACCAGTCGAGCACGATCCGGCAGGCGACGCCCGGGCGCCGCTCCAGCACCGCCCGGCCGATCCGCTCGGAGGGATCGCCGGTGCCGCGCCACATGAACTCGCAGATGTGGATCGACTCGCGCGCGGACCGGATCTCGCGCTCCAGCGCGTCGAAGATCGAGCCGTCCGCGTGCAGCGCGACCTCGTTGCCGTCGCGCACCGGCACGCCCACCTCGCGCTCCAGCAGCACGTCGAGCGGCACGTCGTCCGCCAGGCGGATGAACCGCCGGGCGAGCTGCTGCCGGCGCAGCCGGCGGGAGAGGTGGCCGCCCAGGGCCACCCCGAGCGCGACCGGCAACGCGCTCGCCAGCACTCCGTCCGTCCTCAGGCGCATGCCCGAACGTTGGGCACGGCGGCGCGGTCCGGGCCCGCGGGCCGCCGCGATGACGACCTTGCCGGCATGTCGCAGCGGGGCGGCGCCGGACGGGGCGTGGTGCTCGCGGCCGCCGCCGCGGGCGGGGCCGTGCTCGTCGGGCTGGTGTTCTTCCGGCCCGAGTGGCGGGGCGGCGCGCCCGCCCTGGTCCCGCGCTTCGACCTGGCGGCGTTCGCCCGCGAGCTCCCGGCCCAGGCCCGCTGGCTCGTCCCGTTCGCGGGGATCACCGCCGCGCTGCCGGCGCTGCGCGCGCTGGTGTGGCGGGCCGCGCTCGCGCCGGCGCGCGTCCGCTGGCCGGACGCGTACCACGCCACCGCGCTCGGCGCGCTCGTGCACAACGCGGTGCCGGGCAAGCTGGGGCCGGCCGCGGCCGCGGCGCTGCTGGCGCGCTTCACCGGGCGGCCGTTCGGCGCGGCGCTGTCGTCGCAGCTCGTGGCGAAGCTGCTCGAGCTCGCGGCGGTGGTGGCGCTCGGCGCGGCGGCGGCCGCGGCGCGCGGGGGTGGGGCGGGCGGCGCCGCGCTCGCGGGCGCGGCGGCGGTGGGGACGCTCGCGGCGGGGGCGGTGGCGCTGGCCCGCCTCGGCCCGGCCGCGGCGCGCCGGCTGGCGCCGCGCCACCCGCGCTGGGCCGGGCTGCTGGCGGCCGGGGCCGAGGGGATCCGCGGCCTGGCGGCGCCGGGCCGGCTCTCCCGCGCGCTCGCGCTCGGCGCGCTCCCGCCGCTCGCCGCGGCGGCGGCCTACGCGCTCCCGCTCGCCGCGTTCGGCGTCGCCACCCCGCTCGCCGGCGGCGCGGTGATCCTCGCGCTCGTCACCTTCGGCCAGCTCACCCCGGGCCTGCCGGTGGGCACCGGCGTGTACTACGCGCTCGCGGCCCTGGGCGCGCGCCGGCTCGGGGCGGGGCCGGCGGACGCGGCCGCGCTCGCGGTGCTCACGCACGCGGCCACGGTGCTGACGCTGCTCGCCGTCGGGGCCGCCTCGGCGGCCGTCCGCCGCGACGCGCTGCGCGAGGTGCTGCGGCGGGCGCGGGCGGGCCGCCGCGGCGCCGGGCCGGGCGGGGACGAGGCCGGCGCACCCGTCGCCGGGCGCCGCTCACGCGCGCCTACATAGGCGCCGCGCGCCGCGGCCGTCCGATTGGATCCGCCGGATCACGAATGCTACCCTCGGCACCGCGATGGAACTCAACGAGATCCTGCAGGTCGCGCTCCGCGCCGGCGCCTCGGACATCCACCTGAAGGCGGGCCTCCCGCCGATGTTCCGCGTGGACGGCTCGCTGGTGCCGCTGAAGGACGCCCGCCGCCTGCCGCCCGAGGAGATCGCGCGGATGGGCTTCGGGATCATGAACGAGTACCAGAAGGAGAAGTTCAAGCAGACGAACGAGGTGGACCTCGCCTACGGCGTGCCCGGCCTCGGCCGCTTCCGCGTGAACGTCTTCCAGCAGCGCGGCACCCTCGGCGTGGTGCTCCGCGTCATCCCGTTCCGCATCCAGAGCATCGAGCAGCTCATGCTGCCGAAGATCCTGGAGAAGATCGCGGGGGAGCAGCGCGGCCTGGTCCTCGTCACCGGCACCACCGGCTCCGGCAAGTCCACCACGCTCGCGGCGATGATCGACCACATCAACGCGACCGAGACCTGCCACATCATGACCATCGAGGATCCCATCGAGTTCCTCATCCGCGACAAGCGCTCGATCGTGAACCAGCGCGAGGTCGGGGTGGACACGATGAGCTTCGGGCAGGCGCTGAAGAGCGCGCTCCGGCAGGACCCGGACGTCATCCTGGTGGGCGAGATGCGCGACCTCGAGACGATCGAGACCGCGCTCACCGCGGCCGAGACCGGCCACCTGGTGATGTCCACCCTGCACACCCTCGACGCCACCGAGACCGTCAACCGCATCATCTCGGCGTTCCCGCCCTACCAGCAGAAGCAGGTGCGCCTGCAGCTCGGCTCGGTGCTGAAGGCCGTGATCTCGCAGCGCCTGGTGCCGCGCGCCGACGGGAAAGGGCGCGTGCCGGCCATCGAGGTGCTGCTCGCGACGGCGCGCGTCCGCGAGCTCATCGAGGACAAGGACCGGACGAAGGAGATCTCCGACGCGATCTCGCAGGGCCACACCACCTACGGGATGCAGACGTTCGACCAGTCGCTGATGGCGCTGCTCCGCTCGAGCCTCATCACCTACGAGGAGGCGCTGCGCCAGGCCACCAACCCGGACGACTTCGCGCTGCGCGTCTCCGGCGTGAGCGGCACCTCCGACTCGAAGTGGGACTCGTTCGAGAAGCCCGCCGAGCCCGGCGCCGCCGCCCGCGCCGCCGCCCCCAGCCAGCCCGCCGCGCCGCGCCCCGCGCCCGGCGCGCCGCTCGGCCGGCTCGCGCCCGGGGCCGCGCCCCGGCCCGCCGCCGCGCCCCGCGCCGCCGGCCAGGGCGGGCCGGACGACGACTTCCAGATCGAGCGCTTCTAGCGCCGCGCTCCGTGCCGCCCCCCGGGCAGACCCCGCTCGCGCGCGCCAAGGCGATCGCGCTCCGCCAGCTCGCGTCCCGCATGCGGACCGAGGCGCAGGTCCGCGCGCGCCTCGCGCGCGACGGCCTGGAGGCCGAGGCGGACGAGACCGTCGCCTGGCTGCGCCGGCTCGGCTACCTCGACGACGCCGCCTACGCCCGGGCCCGGGCGCGCTCGCTGGTCGCGGGCGGCAGGCTCGGGCCGCGCGTGGCCGAGCGCCGGCTGGTGGGGGAGGGGATCGGGGCGGGCGAGGCGCGGGCGGCCGTCGCCGCGGCGCTGGCCGGCGAGGCGGGGGAGGATCCGCGCGCCGCCGAGCTGGCCCTGTGCCGCGCGCTCGCGGAGCGCCGGACGCGGGGGCGCCCGCTCGCGGACCTCGACGCCAGCGGGCTGCGCCGGCTGTCGCGCTTCCTGCTCGGGCGCGGCTTCTCCGGGCCGGTGGTGGCCCGCGCCCTCGGGGTCTACGAGGACCAGGACGGCTGAACCCCCGGCCGTCCCCGGAACGACTGCGCGCCGGCCGGGCCTCTGCTATCTTCCGGGCCCCATGCGCCGGAACCTCGCCCTCGCCGCCGCCCTGTCCGCCGCCGTGGCCCTCGCGGCGTGCGGCACCAAGCACACCACCTTCACCGGCAGCCTGAAGCTCGGGAAGACGCCCGAGGAGAACTACCAGGCCGGCATGGACGAGCTGAAGGCGGACAACTTCACCGAGGCGGTGAAGTTCTTCGAGTTCGTGAAGACGAAGTACCCGTTCTCGAAGTTCGCGGCGCTCTCCGAGCTGCGCCTCGCCGACGTGAAGTTCAAGCAGGACCGGTACCTGGAGGCCGCCGAGGCCTACAAGCAGTTCGTCCAGCTCCACCCCACCCACGAGGACGTGGACTACGCCGAGTACCGCTCCGGCCTGTCCTACTTCAAGGACGCGCCCGGCGAGTTCGCGCTGTTCCCGCCCGCGGCGGAGAAGGACCAGCGGCAGGCGGAGAAGGCGGTGCAGGTGCTGACCGACTTCGTCCAGACCCGGACGCAGTCGAAGTACCTGCCGGACGCGAAGAAGGTGCTGGGCGAGGCGCAGACCCGGCTGGCGGCGCGCGAGTGGTACGTGGCCGAGTACTACTTCAAGCGCTCGCTGTGGGCGGGCGCCGCGGGGCGCTACGAGACGCTGGTGGACAGGTACCCGGGCTCCCGGCACGAGCCCGAGGCGCTCTGGAAGCTCGCCAGCGCGTGCCTGAAGATGGACGAGAAGCACCGCGCCCGGAAGGCGCTGCAGCAGCTCATCGTGAAGCACCCCGGCGACGCGCGGCGGGCCGAGGCCGAGAAGCTCCTTGCCTCGATCCGCTGAGCCGCCCGCGCCCCCGCCGGCGCGCCCGCCGCCCTTCTCCCCCGGCTCCCGCGCCGCCCGGCGGCGCGCGCGCGCCGCGAAGGTCGGCGCGCCGTACCTCGTCCCCCTGGCGCTCGCCGCGATCGCGGCGCTGCTGCTGTGGCGCTACTGGGACCGGATCGCCGGCGCCGACCTCGCCATCTCCGCCGCGAGCCCCGAGACGCAGGTGCGCGAGGCGCTCCGCCACCAGGAGCGCGCGCACCTGAACGACGTCTACGGCTTCAAGTCCGGCGGCACCGCCGAGCTCGTCCCGGTCCGCTTCGCCGACGTCGCCGTGCAGGTGGAGGGCGACCGCGCCTCGGTGCTCGCCATCGTGGAGGCGGACGGGCGCGTGACCTGGCGCGACGAGCACGCCGACGTCTCCTACGTCGGGCGCGAGGCGTTCGCGATGACCCGCTGCTCGATCGCGCTCTGGTGCGGCGACGGGCAGCAGTTCGCGGGCCTGCGCGGCGTGCTGACGGCGCTGTTCCGCCGCGAGGACGCCTGGAACGCCGGCGACGCGGCCGCGCTGGAGCGGCTGGTCGCGGAGGCCCACGCGGGCGACCGCGCGGCCCTGGCGGCGCGGCTCCGCGCCGAGCTCGCCGCCGCGCCGGGCGCGCGGGTCCGGATCGCCGCCTGGCAGATCCGGGTCGAGCGCGACCGCGCCGAGGTGGGCGAGGACTACGAGCTGGTCCGGGAGGGCCGCGCCCCGGAGCGCCGCCGCGCGCGGTACGTGCTCGCGCGCGAGGGCGAGCGCTGGCGTTTCGTGGACGGGCTGTGAGGCGCCGGCTCCGGGCGCGGCGCGGTCTGGTGTAGACTCGCGCGCCGGGAGGCCCCGACCATGGAAGACACCTTGAAGCAGGCCCTCGCGCTCGGCCGCGGCTACTACCTCAAGAAGGACTACGGGCTCGCCGAGCAGTACCTGACCGAGGTCGTCGAGCAGAACCAGTCGTTCGCCGACGTGTACAACATGCTCGGCGTCATCTACCACGACCAGGGGCAGTACCAGAAAGCGCTGCGCGCCTTCGAGGCGGCGCTCCGCATCAACCCCGGCTACACCGACGCGGCGCTGAACCTCGCCGTCACCTACAACGACACCGGCAAGTACCGCGAGGCGCAGGAGACGTACCGCCACGCGCTGTCGCGCTCCGGCGCCCAGCACGGCAAGCTCGACCGCTTCGTGCAGGGCAAGCTCGCGAACATGTACGCCGACATCGGCGACGTGTACCTCTCCTCCGGCCTGTACCCGGAGGCGATCGCCGAGTACCGCCGGGCGCTCGCGCTCGGGCCGGCGTTCGTGGACATCCGCGCGAAGCTGGCCGGCGCGCTGCGCGACGCCGGCGAGCGCGAGGCCGCCATCGCCGAGTACGAGGAGGCGGTCCGGCAGGCCCCGAGCTACGTGCTCGCGCGCCTCAACCTGGGCCTGTCGCTCTTCACGGTGGGTCGCAAGGACGAGGCGGTGGGGCACTGGCAGCGGGTGCTCGAGATCTCGCCCGGCAACCGCAACGCCGAGATGTACCTGCAGCTGGCCGCAGGGCAATCGTAACGGGGCTGCGCCCCGCCCCACGGATCCTGGGCCCGTCGGCGGGGCCCACCGTCGCCGCGCGACCGCGTCCTCGTTGCCGCGGGGCCCCGGGGACGATATGTCCCGGGCCATGAGCGAGGCCGACAAGACCGTCCGGCTGACCAGCCTGAGCCACGGGGCGGGTTGAGCCTGCAAGATCCGCCCAGCGGATCTGGCGCAGGTCCTGCGCCGCCTCCCGGCCGTGGACGATCCCAGGGTGCTGGTCGGCCACTCGACCCGCGACGACGCGGCCGTGTACGCGCTCGACGCGGAGCGGGCGATCGTCGAGACGGTGGACTTCTTCACGCCGGTGGTGGACGACCCGTACTGGTTCGGCCGCATCGGCGCGGCCAACGCGTTCTCCGACATCTGGGCCATGGGCGCGAAGCCGCTGTTCGCGCTCAACCTGGTCGCCTGGCCGGTGAAGACGCTGCCCATGGAGATGCTGGGCGAGGTGCTGCGCGGCGGCGCCGAGGTGGCCCGGCTCGCGGGCGCGCCGGTGCTGGGCGGCCACAGCATCGACGACCCCGAGCCCAAGTACGGCATGGCCGTGACCGGCCTCGTCCACCCGGACCGCGTCCTCCGCAACGTCGGCGCCCGGCCGGGAGACCGCCTGCTCCTCACCAAGCCGCTCGGCTCCGGCATCATCACCACCGCCATCAAGCGCGGCATCGCGCCGGCCCCCATGATCGACGCGGCCATCGAGCTCATGTCCGGGCTGAACCGCGCCGCCGGCGAGGCGCTGGCGGAGAGCGGGGCGGTGCGCGCGCTCACCGACGTCACCGGCTTCGGCCTGCTCGGCCACGCCTGGGAGATGGCGGAGGGCTCCGGCGTCGCGCTCCGGCTCCACGCCGGCGCCGTGCCGGTGCTCGCGGGCGTGCTCGACCTCGCCGCCAAGGACGTGCTGCCGGGCGGCTCCAAGGCGAACCTGGCCTGGGTGGCGCCCGCGCTGCGGGTGGCGCCCGGGGTGGCCGAGGCGCTCCCGGCGGTGCTCGCCGACGCCCAGACCAACGGCGGGCTGCTCGCGGCGGTGGACGGGGCCCGGGCGGGCGCGGTGCTCGAGGCGCTCCGGGCGGCGGGCGTGGCGGCGGTGGAGGTGGGAGAGGTGCTCCCCGGCGACCCGCCGCGGATCGAGCTCGTCCCGTAGCCTCTGCTACAATCCGCGGCCGTGCTCGCGCACCTCGCCGCCGCGCTGCTCGCGCTCACCGCCGCCCGCGGGCCGAGCTTCGTCGCCGTGATCGACCCGGGTCACGGCGGGGAGCAGGAGGGGGCGGTCTCGCCGGGCGGCGTCCGCGAGAAGGAGCTGACGCTCCAGATCGCGCGGCGCGTGGCGGCCCGGCTGAAGCGCACGGGCGCGAAGGCCGTGCTCACCCGCACCGCGGACGCGTCGGTGCCGCTCGCCGCGCGGGCCGCGCTCGCGAACGCCATCCGCGCCGACCTCTTCGTCTCCATCCACCTGAACTCGATGCCCAGCGCCGAGGCGCGCCGCACCTCCCACGGCATCGAGACCTACTTCCTGTCCGCCGACGCGAGCGACGCCTCCGCCACCGCGGTGGCGGCGCGCGAGAACGCCGACCGGCTGGCCGGCGAGCCCGAGCTGGACCCGTCCGACCCCGTCGCCGCCATCCTGAGCGACCTCGAGGACACCGCGGCCCTGCAGCAGTCCTCCCGCCTCGCCTACGCGGTGCAGGAGCGGCTGGTCGCGGCGCTCGGGGCCGAGGACCGCGGCGTGAAGCAGGCCCCGTTCTACGTGCTCGCCGGCGCGCGCATGCCGGCGGTGCTGCTGGAGGTCGGGTTCATCTCGCACCCGGCCGAGGGCGACCGGCTGCGGAGCACGGCGTACCAGGAGCAGGTCGCGGGCGCCATCGTCGAGGGGATCGCCGCGTACCGCGCCCAGACGCTCCGGGCGAGCCGCTAGGCGCCTCGGCGCCGGACGCCGCCCCGTGGGCGTGGCGCGCCCGCCGCGCCCGTGCTAATCCCGCCGCCATGCGAAAGAACGGCCGCGGCCCGCTCGACCTCCGTCCCATCCTCCTCGAGCCCCGCGTCTCCAAGCACGCGGAGGGCTCCTGCCTGGTGCGCTTCGGCGACACCCACGTGCTGTGCACCGCCTCGGTGGACGAGAAGGTCCCGCCGCACGTGTACGGCACCGGCGCCGGCTGGGTGACCGCGGAGTACGGCATGCTGCCGCGCTCCACGCACGAGCGGATGCAGCGCGAGGCGGCCCGCGGGAAGCAGACCGGGCGCACGCTCGAGATCCAGCGGCTGGTCGGGCGGGCGTTGCGCGCGGCGGTGGACCTGCGCGCCATCGGGCCGCGCACCGTCACGCTGGACTGCGACGTGATCCAGGCCGACGGCGGCACCCGGACCGCCGCCATCACCGGGGCCTACGTGGCGCTGGTGCAGGCGGTGCGCAGCATCCAGAAGCGCAAGCAGCTCGCGCACGATCCGGTGAAGCGCAGCGTGGCGGCGGTGTCGGTGGGGATCGTCGCGGGGGAGGTGCACCTCGACCTCGACTACGACGAGGACTCCACCGCCGAGGTGGACATGAACGTGGTCGCGACCGGCGAAGGCGCGCTGGTGGAGGTCCAGGGCACGGCGGAGGGCAAGCCGTTCGCGCGCGCCGAGCTGGACCGGATGCTCGACGCCGCGCTGGCCGGGCTGTCGCGCCTGAAGGAGCTCCAGGAGGCGGCGCTCCGGACGCCGTGAGCCCCATGGACCTGCTGTTCGGCAGCACGAACCCCGGGAAGCTGCGCGAGCTGCGCCGGCTGGTCGCTGGCCTGCCGCTGCGGGTGGTCTCGCCCGACGACCTGGGCAGGCCGCTCCCGGTGGTGGTGGAGGACGGGGCGACGTTCCAGGCGAACGCCGAGAAGAAGGCCGTCGCCTGGGCGCGCTGGTCCGGGCTGCACGCGGTCGCCGACGACTCCGGCCTGTGCGTGGACGCGCTGGGCGGCGCGCCCGGGGTCCACTCCGCCCGCTGGTCCGACCTCGAGCCGGAGGGCCCGGCCAGCCCGGTGTGCGAGCTGGCGGGCGTGGCCGAGCTGGAGCTGGGCCCGGTGGCGGGGCGGGCCGCCCGGGACGAGCGGAACAACGACAAGCTGCTGGCGGCGCTCTCGGGCCTGCCCGACCCGCGCCGAGGCGCGCGGTACGAGGCGGTGCTGGCGCTCGCCCGTCCGGACGGGACGCTCGTCGGGACCGTCACCGGCACGTGCCCCGGGCGGATCGGCCACGCGCGACGGGGGGACGGCGGCTTCGGGTACGACCCGCTGTTCGTGCCGGCGGCGGAGCTCGCGGCCGGGGAGGGGGCCCGCGTGCGGACCATGGCCGAGCTCTCGTCGGACGAGAAGGACGCCCTCTCCCACCGAGGTGAGGCGTTCCGGAAGCTGCTCCCGATGCTGGCCGCGCTCGCTCGCGGCGCTTGACGGGAAGGCGGCGGGTCGGCTAGAGACGGGCGTTCTCGGATCGGCTCAGGGGCGCTCGGCGCCACCACAGGTGTTCCGGGGCGTAGCGCAGCCTGGTAGCGCGCCTGCCTTGGGCGCAGGAGGTCGCCGGTCCGAATCCGGCCGCCCCGACTCTTTGACAGCAATGGTGATGGCCGGGTGCGCTTCCCTCTGCGCCCGTAGCTCAGTTGGATAGAGCGTCGGCCTTCGAAGCCGCAGGTCGGGGGTTCGATTCCCTCCGGGCGCGCTGAGATGAAGATTTACGGTGAGTATAGCTCAATCGGTAGAGCACTGGACTGTGGATCCGGGGGTTAAGGGTTCGAGCCCCTTTACTCACCCACTTTTCGCCCGAGGTTCTTGCGACTCGCGCCCGTAGCTCAGTTGGATAGAGCAGCGGCCTTCTAAGCCGCGGGTCGGGGGTTCGAATCCCTCCGGGCGTGCTGATTCGACCGCACCTCTCGCGCTGAGAATCTCGCGCGGGAAGGCGCCGGAGGTCGTTGACAGCCCACCGGGACGCTGCTAATACGGCGCCCCTCGGCCATCCCGAGATGCATCGGGCGCGTAGCTCAACTGGCAGAGCAATGGACTCTTAATCCATAGGTTGAAGGTTCGATTCCTTCCGCGCTCACTCGAAACCCCTGGCGACCCCAGGGGTTTTCGTCTTTCATGGACCTGCCCCGCAGCGCGCCTCGCGCCGCGGCGCGGGCCGACGATGTGGATGCGGACGGGCGACCGCCTTAGTATCCGCCGCGGCTGCGGCAGGGCGGCGCGCCCGCCCCTCACCCTCGCAGCAGGATGCGCACGTGGACACGGACAAGCGTCACCCCCTGGAGCTCGCCGTCTACGCCCTCGTCTCCGTGGGCCTGCTGGTCGGCCTGGCGGCGGCGATCGTGGACGTGCACTGGTTCGAGCAGGTCTACGCGATGGAGGACGGGCCCATCGAGTGGGCCACCGCCATCGCGCTGCTGGCGGGCGCCGGGATCGCCGCGGTCACCGCGCGCCGCCCCGGGGCGGGGAACCCGAGCCTGCAC
Source organism: Anaeromyxobacter dehalogenans 2CP-C (assembly GCF_000013385.1). Classification (GTDB taxonomy): domain Bacteria; phylum Myxococcota; class Myxococcia; order Myxococcales; family Anaeromyxobacteraceae; genus Anaeromyxobacter; species Anaeromyxobacter dehalogenans_B. Next base: position 3,867,571 of record NC_007760.1, on the reverse strand, counting down.
CGCCTCACCTGGATCGGCCTCGCGCTGCTCTGCTTCTTCGCGGCCGGCGAGGAGATCAGCTGGGGCCAGCGCCTCCTCGGGATCCAGAGCCCCGAGTTCTTCCAGAGCCACAACGCGCAGCACGAGACGAACCTCCACAACCTGGTGGTCGGCAGCGTGAAGGTGAACAAGCTGATCTTCTCCCAGCTCTTCACGGTCGCCGCCGCGCTGTTCCTGCTGGCGCTGCCCTGGGCCTACCGCCGCCGGCCCGCGTTCGCGCGGCTGGTGGACCGCTGGGCCGTGCCGGTGCCCCGCGTCCGCCAGGTCGTCGCGGTGGTGGCGACGTTCGCGTTCATCGCGCTGGTGCCGTCGCGCGAGCGCGACGAGCTGCTCGAGTTCGGCGCCACCTGGCTGTTCGCGATGATCCTGCTGTTCCCCCTGAACGGCGCCGCCATCCGCGGCCCGGCCGCCCGCCCCGGCGAGCCCGCCGCGCCCGGGGGCGAGCCGGGCGCGCGCGCCTCGGCCGACCGCCGGTAGCGCCGCCCGCCCCCGAAGCCGAGGCCCATGGATCCCACGCTCACCGTCATCGTCCCGGTCTTCGACGAGGAGGACAACCTCGAGCGCGTCGGCCGGGAGCTGTCCGCGTACCTCGACCGCACCTCCACGCCCGCGCAGATCCTGTTCGTGAACGACGGCTCGCGCGACCGGAGCGGCCCGATGATCGAGGCGCTCTGCGCCGCGGACCCGCGCTTCCACTTCATCCACCTGGCGCGCAACTCCGGCCTGAGCGCCGCGCTCAAGGCCGGCTTCGACCACGTGGAGACGCGCTGGGCGGGCTACATCGACTCGGACCTGCAGACCTCGCCCGACGACTTCGACCTGCTCATGCCGTTCGCGGCCGAGTACGAGCTCGTCACCGGCGTGCGGGTGAAGCGCAAGGACACGCTGGTGAAGAAGCTGTCCTCGCGCATCGCCAACGCCATCCGGCGCTCGTTCACCCACGACGGCGCCAGCGACACCGGCTGCCCGCTCAAGGTGATCCGCGCCGACGTGGCCCGCCGCATCCCGTTCTTCAAGGGGATGCACCGCTTCCTCCCGGCGCTGGTGCAGCTCGACGGCGGCAAGGTGAAGGAGGTGCCGGTGCGCCACTTCCCGCGCGTCGCCGGCGAGTCGAAGTACCACCTCTGGAACCGGCTGCTCGGCCCCACCGCCGACCTGTTCGCCTACCGCTGGATGCGGAGCCGCTACATCCGCTACGAGATCGCGAAAAAGGGATGACCGCCTCGCACCTCTGGATCTTCGCGGTGGGGTTCACCGCCCAGCTCCTGTTCGCCGCCAGGATGCTGGTGCAGTGGTTCCACTCGGAGAAGGCCGGCAAGCCCATCTCCCCGGTGGTCTTCTGGCAGCTCAGCCTGCTGGGCGGGATCCTGTTCTTCGTCTACGGGATCCTGCGCAAGGACTTCGCGATCGTCCTCGGCCAGCTCATCGTCTACTTCATCTACATCCGGAACCTGCACCTGCAGCAGCGCTGGATGACCGTGAGCGCGCCCTTCCGCTGGGCGGCCTACCTCGTCCCGGTGGCGAGCATCGCGTACCTCGTCTCCAGCGCGCCCGGCAACCTGCGCGACATCCTCGGCAACGTGGAGATCCCGCTCTGGCTCAAGGTGTGGGGCTCGGTCGGCCAGGTGGTGTTCACGTTCCGCTTCGTGCTGCAGTGGATCGACTCCGAGTCGCGCAAGGAGTCGGTGTTCTCGAACGGCTTCTGGGTGGTGAGCCTGGTCGGCTCCACCATGATCCTGGTCTACGCCGTGTTCCGCCGCGACCCGGTGCTGTTCTTCGGGCAGGCCGGCGGCGCGGTGGCCTACTCCCGCAACCTGGTGCTGGGCCTGCGCACCCGGCGCACCCCGACCGCATGAGCCCCGCCCCCGGTCGCGCCGGCCCGCCCGGCCTGGGCGGGCGGGCCCAGCTCCTGCTGCTCGCCGCGCTCTGCGCCTGCACGTTCGTGGTGAACGCGGGCGCGCTCGGCGCGAACATCATGGAGTCGCGCAACCTCACCACCGCGCGCGAGATGCTCGAGAAGGGCAACTGGCTGCTGCCCACCATGAACGGCGAGCCGCGGCTGGAGAAGCCGCCGCTGCCGACCTGGGCCACCGCGGTCGCCATGGCGGCGTTCGGCGAGGAGGAGCTCGGGCGCCTGCGCCTGCCCGCCGCGCTGGCCGGCGCGCTGCTCGTCGCGTTCGCGTGGCTGCTGGCGCGGGAGCTCACCGCCGACCGGCTCGCGCCGTTCCTCGCCGCCGGCACCGCCGCCACGTCGTTCTACGTGTTCTTCATGGCCCGGGACATCACCTGGGACATCTTCTGCCACGCGTTCATGCTGGGCGCGATCTGGCAGCTGCACCGGGGCCTGGCCCGTCCGGCCGGGCGGCTCGGGAGCTTCGCCGCCGCGGGCCTGCTCATGGGCCTCTCGTTCCTGTCGAAGGGCCCGGTCTCCTTCTTCTCGCTCCTGCTCCCGTACCTGGTGGCCCGGACGCTCTCGTCCGGCGCGGCGCCGTACCGCGCCGCCTGGCGGCCGCTGCTCCTCACGCTCGCGCTCGCCGTCGCCGCGAGCGCCGCCTGGCCGGCCTACGCGTGGCTGACCCGGCCCGAGGCGTCCGCGTACGTCGCGCAGAAGGAGTCCACCGCCTGGATCAACCGGAACGTGCGGCCGTTCTGGCAGTACTGGAGCTTCACCGCGCAGTCGGGCGTGTGGGTCGTGCTCGCCACCGCCGCGCTGGTGTTCCCGTACGCGCGCCGGCGCGTGGCGCGCCTCGGCGACTACCGGCTGCTCGCGGCCTGGATCTGGACCGGCGTGCTGCTCCTGTCGCTGTTCCCGGAGAAGAAGGAGCGCTACCTGCTCCCGGTGCTCGTGCCCATGGCGCTCCTCACCGCGCTGTACGTGCGGGCCCTCGCCGACGCGTTCCGGGCCGGCGCCGAGACCCGCGCCGACCGCGCCATCGTCCGGGCGAACGCGTGGCTCATGGCGGCGGTCGCCGCCGCGGTCCCGATCGCGCTCTGGCTCGCGCTCCGCGCGCGCGGCGCGAGCCCGGGCTGGCCGCTGCTCGCCGCGGTCGCGGCGGTGTTCTGGGCGCTCGCCGCGCTGCTCGGGCACGCCGGGCTCCGCGGCCGGCCGCTCGCGATGTGGGGCGGGATGGTGGGGATGGTGGCCGCCGCCTGCGTGCTGGTGCTCGGCCAGGTGCCGGCGATCATCACGCGCAACCCCGGCTACCGGCCCTACGGTGAGCTCAACCACCGGGCCGACCTCGCCGGCGTGCCGTTCTTCCGCGCCGGCGACGTCACCGGCAAGTTCATCGAGGTGATCTGGGCGAGCGGGCGCGAGATCCACGCATGGGATCCGCGCGAGCGGCCGGACCCGCCGGTCGCGCCGCCGCTGCTCCTCATGACCTCGGAGCCGCCGGACCGGGTGCTCGCGCCGGAGCTGGCGCGGCGCTTCCGGGTCGAGGACCTGGGCGTGTACGACGGCGCGGTGGACGCCCGCTGGGGCGGCGGCGCGCTCCGCAACCACGTGGTGGTGCTCCGGCCGCGGTAGCGCCGGCCGGGGGGCGCTAGTCCTTCTTGCCGCCCTGGATGACGCCGAAGCGGGGCCGCTTGCGCTCGGGCGGCTTGAGGATCCCGGCCAGCACCGACGGCCACGGGAACGCGCAGTCGAACCGGCGCCCGCGGAACGTCAGGTTGCAGCGGATCCCCCATTCGTCGAGGAGCACCTCGGGCGTGTCCCGGCCGACCACCAGGTTCACGCGGACCAGCTCCTCCTCGTGGAGGTACTCGGGGATCTCCACCGCCGGCGCCGCCGGCGCGACGATCACGCACTCGATGGCCGAGGCGGTGCGGCACGCGTCGAGCATCTCGCCGTACCGCCGCTGCAGCGCGAACAGCTCGAGCGCGCCCTGCGCCCAGCCCGGGCAGGCGGGCAGGCAGGGGTCGTCGGGGGCGTGGTCGTGGTGCGACTCCACGGGATTCTGTGTACTACAGGACGCGGCTCCCCGTCCTCGCGAGCATGGTAAAGAGGCGCCCGGGGGCGGGTGGCGGAACTGGCAGACGCGCTGGACTTAGGATCCAGTGCCGCAAGGCATGAGGGTTCGAGCCCCTCCCCGCCCACTTCACCCTTGACCCGCCACCGGCGGGCACGTAGCACTAGCCGATTTCCCCGCCCACACACCCGCAAAGGTCGAACAGGACATGAAGATCCAGGTCGAAACGGTCTCCCCCGTCGAGCGGAAGGTCACCATCGAGGTGGACCCCGATCGCGTCGCCAAGGAGCTCGATCGCGCGTACGCGAGCCTCTCGCGCCGCGTGAAGCTGCGCGGCTTCCGGCCCGGCAAGGCGCCGCGGAAGGTGCTGGAGCGCCAGTTCAAGGCCGAGGTGGAGGGCGAGGTCGCCGAGCGGATCGTCACCGAGACGTTCACCGAGGCGGTGCGGGTCGAGTCGCTGCCGGTGGTGGCGCCGCCGAGCGTCTCCATCACCGACGGTGTCGCCGAGGGGAAGCCCATGCGCTACTCGGCGCGCGTGGAGGTGAAGCCGAAGCTCGAGCCCAAGGACTACAAGGGCCTCGAGGTGACGCGGAAGCCGCCCGAGGTCACCGACGAGTCGGTCTCCGCGGAGCTGACCAAGATCCAGGACTCGATGGCGCAGCTCGTGGCGGTGGAGGGGCGCTTCGAGGCCCAGGAGGGCGACTGGGCGGTCATCGATCACGAGGGCACCATCGACGGGAAGCCGTTCGACGGCAGCACGGCGGAGGGGGTGACCGTCAAGGTGGCGCCGGGTCCGATCACCGAGGGGAACGTCGAGGCCCTGAAGGGCAAGAAGATCGGCGACACCGTCGAGCTCGACGAGCCGTTCCCGGCCGATCACCGCGACGAGGCGCTGCGGGGCAAGACGGCGCACATGAAGGTCACGCTGAAGGCGCTGAAGGTCCGCCAGGCGCCGGCGCTCGACGACGCGCTCGCCAAGGAGCTCGGCATCGAGGGCGTCGAGACGCTGGACGCGCTGCGGACGCGGATCCGGTCCGATCTGGAGAAGCGCGAGAAGCGGCGCGCCGAGTCGGAGCTGAAGGACGCGCTGGTGAAGGCGGCGCTCGCCAAGAACGAGTTCGAGGTGCCCCCCGCGCTGGTCGAGCGCGCCATCGACACCATGATCGAGGGCGCCGCCGAGCGGTTCGCCCGCCAGGGCATCGACCTCCGCCAACTCCAGCTCGACGTCTCGCGCATGCGCGCCGACCTGCGCGAGCAGGCGCTCCTCCAGGTGCGCGGCGCCCTGCTGCTCGAGGCGATCGCGGACGCCGAGAAGGTCGAGGTCACCGAGGAGGACCTGGAGGCCGAGGCGGCCCGCATCGCGGACGAGCTGGGGATGCCCCTGGCGAAGGTCCAGCAGCAGACGCGCGGCAAGGACGCGCGCGAGGCGCTAAAGAACAGGATCAGGGAGGAGAAGGCGCTTTCGCTGCTCTCCTCCGCCGCAACCATCCAGCAGTAGCGAACGCAGGAGATCCGCGATGCCCTACATCCCCATGCCGTACGTGGTCGAGCAGACCCACCGCGGCGAGCGCAGCTACGACATCTACTCGCGGCTCCTCAAGGACCGGATCATCTTCCTGGGGACGCCGGTGGACGACGACGTCGCGAACGTCATCATCGCCCAGCTCCTCTTCCTCGAGTCCGAGGACCCGGACAAGGACATCAACCTCTACATCAACAGCCCGGGCGGATCGGTGACCTCGGGGCTCGCCATCTACGACACCATGCAGTACGTGAAGCCCCAGGTGTCCACCATCTGCCTCGGCCAGGCCGCCAGCATGGGCGCGTTCCTGCTCGCGGGCGGTGCGGCCGGCAAGCGCTTCGCGGTGCCGAACGCGCGCATCATGATCCACCAGCTCTCGGGCGGCTTCCAGGGTCAGGCCACCGACATCGAGATCCAGGCCAAGGAGGCGCTCCGTCTCAAGGCCAAGCTGAACGAGATCATGGCGCGGCACACCCGCCAGCCGATCGAGCGGATCGAGCGGGACACCGAGCGGGACTACTTCATGAGCGCCGGAGAGGCGAAGGAATACGGGCTGATCGACGACGTCTTCCTGCACAAGAAGGCGGCGGACAAGAAGCCACAGTAAGATGAAGGAAGAGGCGAGGCGCCGGAGGGCATCCTCACCAGGGGAAGCAGCCGAGGAAGCGGGCTCGCGAACCGGAGGTGGCACGTGGAGAAGCGCGAGACGCTGAGCTGCAGCTTCTGCGGCAAGTCGCAGAAGGAAGTGAAGAAGCTCATCGCCGGGCCGACGGTCTACATCTGCGACGAGTGCATCGGGCTCTGCAACGACATCATCGCCGAGGAGATCGCCGGCGAGGAGAAGCGCGAGCAGAAGCTGCGGGTGCCGCGCCCGTCGGAGATCAAGACGATCCTCGACGAGTACGTGGTGGGCCAGGAGCGGGCCAAGAAGACGCTCGCGGTCGCGGTCCACAACCACTACAAGCGCATCGAGAGCCGCGTCTCCATCGACGACGTCGAGCTGCAGAAGTCGAACATCCTGCTGCTCGGCCCGACCGGCTCCGGCAAGACGCTGCTCGCCCAGACGCTCGCCAAGATCCTCAACGTCCCGTTCACCATCGCCGACGCGACCACGCTCACCGAGGCGGGCTACGTCGGCGAGGACGTCGAGAACATCATCGTCAACCTGCTGCAGGCCGCCGATCACGACATCGAGCGGGCGCAGAAGGGCATCGTCTACATCGACGAGATCGACAAGATCGCCCGCAAGAGCGAGAACCCGTCGATCACCCGCGACGTGTCCGGCGAGGGCGTGCAGCAGGCGCTGCTCAAGATCATCGAGGGCACCGTCGCGAACGTCCCGCCGAAGGGTGGCCGCAAGCATCCCCAGCAGGAGTTCCTGCAGGTGGACACCACGAACATCCTGTTCATCTGCGGCGGCGCGTTCTGCGGGCTGGAGCAGATCATCGAGCGGCGCTCCGGCGGGCGCAGCCTCGGCTTCGGCACCGACGTGAAGTCGAAGACCGAGAAGAACGTGGGCGAGCTGCTCGCGATGGTGGAGCCGGACGACCTGCTCAAGTTCGGGATGATCCCGGAGTTCGTGGGCCGCCTGCCGGTCATCACCAGCCTCGAGGAGCTCGACCAGCCGGCGCTGGTGGACATCCTCACCCGGCCGCGCAACGCGCTGGTGAAGCAGTACAAGAAGCTGCTCGAGATGGACGGGGTGAACCTCAAGTTCACCGACGGCGCGCTGGTGGCCATCGCGCGCGCCGCCATGAAGAACAAGGCCGGCGCCCGCGGCCTGCGCGCCATCCTCGAGAACGCGATGCTCGACATCATGTACGACGTGCCGAGCCGCCGGAACGTCCGGGAGATCGTCATCTCCGAGGACGTCGTGGACAAGCACGAGGCGCCGCTGGTGGTGATGCAGAAGGAGGCGGAGTCGGCGTAGCCCCCGCAGCGGACTCCGGCCCGCGCACCCTGCGTCCCTCGACTCCGCGCGGCCCGGAGGCCGCGCTACGCTCGGGATGATCCCTCGACTCCGCGCGGCCCGGAGGCCGCGCTACGCTCGGGATGATCCCTCGACTCCGGCCGTGCCTGGCGGCACGGCCTACGCTCGGGATGAGCGGCCCTGATTCGCTCACCCTGAGCGTAGGCGAGCCGCGAGGCTCGCCGGAGTCGAAGGGCGGGACGCGCGGACCTAGGTCGCAGGTGCCGCGTGCACGTAGCGGAACCACACCAGCCGGTCCACGAACGCGTCGCCGGTGGGCGGGTTCCACCGCGGCGGCTGCCCGGCGTGGCGCGCCTCGAGCTCCCTCGCGAGCCGACGCGCCTCGTCCAGGTAGTCGCGACGCAGCGCCGCCGCCTGCGCGTCGGTCACCGGCTCCTCCGCCGGCGGCCCGGGCGGCTCGTCGCGCAGGAGCGCCGCGCGCACCGCCTCCACCGTCAGCTCCACCGGCACGGGATCGGCCGGCGCGGCGTCCAGCGGCTGCCACATCCCGTCGCCCCAGCCCAGCCGGTACAGCGGCAGGAACGCCTCGCCGTGGTCCGCGACCAGCTCCACCGCCTCGAGCAGGAAGTCGATCTCGTCCTCGGTGGCCGTGTAGGGCAGGGAGATCCGGACCCAGCCGGGCTTCAGCGCCAGCACGCCGAGCGCGATGGCCCGGCGGAGCTCGGTCGAGCGCTCCGGACCGATGCCCAGCAGCCGGTGCCCGTACGGTCCCGCGCAGGAGCAGCCGGCGCGGTTCTGGATGCCGAACAGGTGGTCGAGCAGCGCCGAGACGAAGTCGTGGTGCAGCCCCTCCACGTTGAACGAGAGGATGGGCAGGCGGGGTCCCCGCGCCGGCCCGTACAGGTGGATGCGGGGGTGCCGGCGCAGGCGCGCCATGGCGCGCTCGGCCAGCGCGGTCTCGTGCGCGAGGATCGCCTCGGGGCCGAGCGCCTCCTTCACCAGGAACGCGAGCCCCGCGCGAACGTCGCCCAGGATGTCCGGGGTGCCGCCCTCCTCGCGCTCCGCGAGCCGCTCGGTGTAGTCCACCGAGAGCCGGTCGAACGCCGCCACGTACTCGACGGTGCCGCCGCCGGGCCGCTCCGGCGTGCGGCTGCGGAACAGGTCGCGGTGCGCCACCAGGATGCCCGAGCCCTCCGGCCCCCCCGCGAACTTGTGGGTGGACACCACGATCGCGTCGAGCCGCTCGTCCGCATCGACCGGGTGCATGTCGATGGGGACGTACGGGCCGGCCGCGGCGTAGTCGGCGCAGGCCAGGAACCCGCGGCGGTGCAGCACCCGCGCGACCGCGCGCACGTCGGTGAGCGCGCCGGTCACGTTGGAGCCCGCCGAGAACGCGCCCACGCGGAGCGGGCGGCCGGCGTAGCGGGCGGCCTTCCGGTCGAGGTCGGCCAGGTCCACCTGGCCGTCGGCGTCCAGGTCCACCTCCACCACCTCGGCCACCGACTCGAGCCAGGGGAGCTGGTTCGAGTGGTGCTCGTACGGGGAGACGAGCACCACCGGCCGCTCGTCCGCCGGGAGGTGCCGCGAGAGGCCGTACGCGCGCTCCAGCGGCTCCGAGATGCGCAGGCCGAGCAGGCCGACGAGCTTGTTGACCGCCGAGGTGGCCCCGCTCCCCACGAACAGCACCACGTCCTCCGGTCCCGCGTTCACCGCTCGTGCGATGGCGTCCCGCGCCGACTCGCGCAGGCGGGTGGTGACCCGGCCGGTGGTGGAGATGGCGGTGTGCGTGTTCGCGTAGAGCGGCCGCGCCGCCGCCACCAGCGCCTCCACCGGCGCGAGCGCCCGCCCGGTCGCGGTCAGGTCCGCGTACGTCACGAGGCGGCGCCCGAAGGGGGTGCGGACGAAGGTACGCCGGCCGATCTCGCCGCGGCGAACGCGCGCGGCCACCTGTTCGAAGGGCATGGGTCCCGGCTTGTAGCGGGGCGTGGGACGCCCGACAAGTGCGCGGGCGGGCGGGGGAGCCCGGCCGGTGCGAAACCTGAGTGCGGTCCCGAAGAACGGGGTCGGCCCGGATGTTAAGTGTTAGTCTCTCACCGGCCTCGACGGGCTGCTCCGGGGCCACCAAGGAGCCTGAACACCGTGCCCATTTTCTCGCGCAACGACGACGGGAAGAAGGACGGGAAGAAGAGCCGCACGCTGCCGCTCCTCCCGCTCCGCGACATCATCGTGTTTCCCCACATGGTGGTGCCGCTGTTCGTCGGTCGTCAGAAGTCGATCGCCGCACTCGAGGAGGCCATGGCGCACGACAAGGCCATCCTCCTCTGCGCGCAGAAGAAGGCGAAGACGAACGAGCCCGCCGCCGACGACATCTTCGCGGTCGGCACCGTGGGCTCGATCATCCAGCTGCTCCGGCTGCCCGACGGCACCGTGAAGGTGCTGGTGGAAGGCAAGCAGCGCGCCCGCATCCGCCGCTTCCTCGACTCGGACAAGTTCCTGGTGGTCGAGGCGGACGACATCGAGGAGGAGAGCGAGCGCACGGTCGAGCTCGAGGCGCTGATGCGCTCCGTGCACTCGACGTTCGAGGCCTACGTCAAGCTCAACAAGCGCATCCCGCCGGAGATGCTGACGTCGGTGTCGTCGATCGACGACCCGGCCCGGCTCGCCGACACGATCGTCGCGCACCTCTCCCTCAAGCTGAACGACAAGCAGTCGATCCTCGAGACCGAGTCCCCGGCCAAGCGGCTGGAGAAGCTCTACGAGCTGATGCAGGGCGAGATCGAGATCCTGCAGGTCGAGAAGAAGATCCGGACGCGCGTCAAGAAGCAGATGGAGAAGACGCAGAAGGAGTACTACCTCAACGAGCAGATGCAGGCGATCCAGAAGGAGCTCGGCGAGCGCGACGAGTTCAAGAACGAGATCCAGGAGCTCGAGGAGAAGATCAAGAACAAGAAGATGTCGAAGGAGGCCACCCTCAAGGCCAAGAAGGAGCTCAAGAAGCTCAAGATGATGAGCCCGATGAGCGCCGAGGCCACGGTGGTCCGCAACTACATCGACTGGATCCTCTCGCTCCCCTGGTACGACTACACCGAGGACAAGCTCGAGATCCCCGAGGCCGAGAAGGTCCTCGACGAGGATCACTACGGGTTGAAGAAGCCGAAGGAGCGGATCATCGAGTACCTCGCGGTCCAGAAGCTGGTGGACCGGATCCGCGGCCCCATCCTCTGCTTCGTGGGCCCGCCGGGCGTGGGCAAGACCTCGCTGGCGAAGTCGATCGCCCGCTCCATGAACCGCCGCTTCGTGCGCATCAGCCTCGGCGGCGTGCGCGACGAGGCCGAGATCCGCGGGCACCGGCGCACGTACATCGGCGCGCTGCCCGGCAAGATCATCCAGTCGCTGAAGAAGGCCGGCTCCGGCAACCCGGTGTTCCTGCTCGACGAGGTGGACAAGATGTCCACCGACTTCCGCGGCGACCCGTCGGCCGCGCTGCTCGAGGTGCTCGACCCCGAGCAGAACTTCAACTTCAACGACCACTACCTCGACCTCGACTACGACCTCTCCAAGGTCATGTTCATCTGCACGGCGAACACCATGGCGGGCATCCCGCTGCCGCTGCAGGACCGCATGGAGGTGATCCGGCTCGCCGGCTACACCGACCTGGAGAAGCTCTCGATCGCCCAGCGCTACCTGATCCCGAAGCAGAAGGAGGTCAACGGGCTCGAGCACGTGCCGGTCGAGTTCAAGCGCAGCGCGATGCGGGCCCTGGTGCACAAGTACACCAAGGAGTCCGGCGTCCGCTCGCTGGAGCGCGAGATCGGCTCGATCTGCCGGAAGATCGCGAAGGACGTGCTGAAGACCGGGCAGGTGGACGGGAAGACGTACGTGGTCAGCGAGCGGATGGTGCAGAAGTACCTGGGCCCGCCGCGCTACCGCTACGGCACCGCCGAGGAGCAGGACCAGGTCGGCCTCACTACCGGCCTCGCCTGGACCGAGCTCGGCGGCGAGCTGCTCACCGTCGAGGCGCAGGTCATGCCCGGCAAGGGCAAGCTCACCATCACCGGCAAGCTCGGCGAGGTGATGCAGGAGTCCGCGCAGGCCGCCATGAGCTACGTGCGCTCGCGCGCCGAGCTGCTCGGGCTCGACAAGCGGTTCCTCGAGAACGTGGACATCCACGTCCACGTGCCCGAGGGCGCCATCCCCAAGGACGGCCCGTCCGCCGGCATCACCATGGCCACCACGCTGGTCTCCGCGCTCTGCCGGATCCCCGTCCGCAAGGACGTGGCCATGACCGGCGAGATCACGCTGCGCGGCCGCGTGCTGCCCATCGGCGGCCTGAAGGAGAAGGTGCTCGCCGCCCACCGCGGCGGGATCAAGAAGGTCCTGATCCCGAAGGAGAACCAGAAGGACATCCGGGAGATCCCGCGCCGCGTCCGCGAGAAGCTGCAGATCGTGCCCGTGGACCACGCCGACGAGGTGCTGCGCGAGGCGCTGGTGCTCGAGCACCCCGAGGAGTTCCTCGCGAAGCCCGGCGGCCCGAAGCCCGAGGCTCCCTCCGCCGGCGGCGCCGCCGCGCAGGCCTAGCCTCCGCCGCTCCGACGTTCCCGGGGCCGGTCGCGCGCGAGCGCGGCCGGCCTCTTCGTTTGCGGGGCGTAGGCGTCGATGAGCGCGCCGCCGAAGACCCTCCGCGCCTCCTCGAGGTTGTGCCCCCGGCACCGGATCCGGAGGTTGTCCGCCGTCGAGTCGCCACCGCGCGCTCGCGGCACGATGTGGTCGAGCTCGAGCCGGTGCGCAGACTCGCACCGCTCCCCCGACGCGAGCACGAAGGTGCACCGCCCGCCGTCGCGCGCCCAGACCTCGCGGCGGACGTGGGCAGGGACGTGGTCCGGCTTCGAGGGCCGAACCTTCTTCTGCGGACGGGCCGTGAGCCCCCTGCGGCGCTCGCGCTCGGAGATGAGCAGGTCGAGGGCGGCCTCGAGGACGTTCTCGCGGGAGGCGCCGGGCATCGCGTGGGAGAGCGCGTCCCGCGCGGCGTCGAGCTTCTTCAGGAACGCCTTGGACACCGTGAGGTGCATCCGCGCCGAATCTCCGTCGAGCCAGTCCATCGAGCTGGGCCTCGGGGCCGGGGTCGCCGCTCGCAGTTCGACAGGCTCACTGCGAGCGGATTCCGTGAGCTCGGCCCGGCTGGGTGCATGCACTTCGGGCGCCCGAAATAGAATCGGCTCCGCGGCGGCGTCCACGACCGCCGGCGGCACCGAGACTTCTCGCGCCGGGACCACGATCTCGCGCCGAGGCGGATTCTCGACCGGCTTGATGGACGCAGACACCTCCGCCGCATCCCGGCTCGAGAGCCCGTAGAACCGCGGCAGGATCTCCGCGCAGTTCCCGGGGGTCACCACCTTCGCCAGCTCGCAGACCGAGGAGAGGCACAGCTTGCCCTCCCGGAGCGCACCCTCGACCGCCGGGTACCGCTGGATGAGGTCCGCCGCGGTCTTGCGGTACTGCGCAGCGCCCGCCGAGAGCCCCAGCTCGCGCCGCAGGAACGAGAAGAGCGAGGTGTGCCCGCGCTCGCGGTACAACCCTCGCCGGTCGAACTCCGCGAGGGCGACCAGGAACTCCGCCATGGCGTGGCGCTCGGAGCGAAGGAGGGCGACGAGACGATTCGTGAACTCGAGTGCGATGTCCATGAGCGGAGCATCGCACGCGAATTTCGCGCTCCGTAAAACGCGCGAGGATCGTCCAGGACGAGAGAACGAAGAGAGGGTGCCGCGACCCCTCGACCAGCGCCTACGCGCCGCGGCACCGTTCTGCGCGCGCGCCAGGCTCCTGCGCCCGCGCGTGTTCGTCCGCCGAGGCGCCTCTGGCCGCAGAGCCGGTCAAGCATTCACGGAGAGAAAAACGGGTGCCTCCGGCGCGTCCGCCCGCCCGCCCACCGCCGCCGCCCGTCCGCGCCCGCGCGCGTCCCCCGCGCCCCGCGCCCCACCCCTCAGGCCTCTCGCGAGCCGATCCCGCCGCCTCCGGTCCCGGCACACAATCCCGCTCCCGACCGCCCCCGCCCCCTCACAGCCACTCGGAACGTTCGCCCGCGGCCCCCACACCCTCAAAGCCCGGCCGGCACCCTCGCATAGTACCGATGCGCCCCCCGCGCGCTCGGCAGCGGCACCAGCCCGAGCCGCGCCAGATCCCACCCCGGCGCCCCGTCCTTCACCACCACCCAGCGCCGCGCCACCCGCCGCGCCTCGGCCAGCGCCTCGGGCGCGAGCGGCCGCGCGTCGGCGAGCTGCCGCACCACGTCGAACCCGCCCGGCTCTGCGCGCGCGTGCCGGAACATCGGATCGAACACCACCACGTCGAAGGACCCATCCGCCGCCCCGGCCAGGAACGCGGCGTGGTCCGCGCAGCGGATCTCCACCCGCCGCGCCGGCTCGTGCTCCAGCCGGCGCATCCCCTCGCCGGTCCAGGCCGCGAGCGCGCGCGAGGACTCGAGCCCCACCACCTCGCCGCGCGGCTCGACCGCGGCAGCGGCCACGAGCGCGTCCGCGCCCAGCCCGGCGGTGCAGTCGAGCACGCGATCCCCCGGCTCGAGGCCCGCCGCCTCGGTGAACGGGTCGCGATCCGGCGGCGCCGCGGGCCGGCCGGACGCGCGCGCCGCCAGCACCCGCTTCATCCGGAGGAGGCCCATCCCCGGCGACCAGGCGTGCTCGGCCCCGCCCGCCACCAGCACCGCGCGCGTCGCCGAGAGCACCAGCGCGGCCTCGGCCCCGGCTCCGGCGACCACGCGGGTGAGCGCCCGCCCGCCGCGGGCGGCGTAGGGCAGGTCGTAGCGCGCCGCGGCGAGCACGGCGTCGCGCTCCTCCGCGGCGGACGGGCGGAGTGGGGTGGTGACGACGAGGCGCACGCCGCCAGGGATGCCCGCTCACGGCGCGGCGCGCAAGGGCCGGCGTGCGCGGGCGTGGGCCGGACGGGTTGCGCCGGGGCGCGCGGGCGTCGTAGGATGCGTACGTCTTCGCGAACGTTTATATAACTTTTCGAGCAGTCCGGAAGCGCGGCGCATGAACCGGAAGAACGGCGAGCGGCAGGGCGGTCGGGCGGCCAAGGTCCGCAGCTTCTCGGCCACCGACGAGGACGTGGCGATGCTCGACGCGGTGGCCCGCTACCACGGGTTCTCCAAGTCGGCCACCCTGGTCGGCCTCGTGCGCCGCGAGTTCTGGCGCCTCTTTCCCGCCGGCACGGGCGACATCAAGCCCGCGCGCGGCGCCCGGGTGAAGCCATGACCCTGCCCGTCGTCCCCATCCACGATCCCGTCGCGAACCCCGTCACCGGGAGCGACCTCCCCGCCGGCGAGGTGGCCGGGCTCGAGGCGGAGATCCGCGCCCTGGCGAAGGAGAAGGACGCGGTCATCCTGGCGCACAACTACCAGCTGCCCGAGGTCCAGAACGTGGCGGACCACGTGGGCGACTCGCTGCAGCTCGCCATCGTGGGCCAGAAGGTGCCGCAGTCCACCATCGTCTTCTGCGGCGTGCACTTCATGGCGGAGTCGGCCAAGGTGCTGGCGCCGGACAAGCGCGTGCTCCTGCCGAACCTGTCGGCGGGCTGCTCGCTGGCGGACTCCATCACCGCCGAGTCGCTGGAGGACTGGAAGGCGCGCTACCCCGGCCACGCGGTCGTCACCTACGTGAACTCCACCGCCGAGGTGAAGGCGCTCTCGGACATCTGCTGCACCAGCGCGAACGCCGCCTCGGTGGTGCGCTCGCTGCCGCAGCAGAAGATCCTGTTCACGCCCGACCGGAACCTGGGCCGCTGGGTGGCGGCGAAGGTGCCGGAGAAGGAGGTGGTGGTCTACGACGGCTGCTGCCCGGTGCACGACGTGCTGCGCTCGGCCAACGTCGAGAAGGTGCGCGCCAGCCGCCCGGAGGCGGTGGTCATCGCGCACCCGGAGTGCCGCGCCGACGTCATCGACGCCGCCGACGTGGTCTGCTCGACCACCGCGATGATCTCCGCCGTGGAGAGGTTCCCGTCGGCCCGGACGTTCATCGTCGCCACCGAGCACGGCATCGTGCACCAGATGAAGAAGCGCTGGCCGGACCGCGAGTTCATCGTGGCCGACGGCTGCATCGGGTGCCGGATGCACTGCCCCTACATGAAGATGATCGACCTGCTCATGATCCGCGACGCGCTGGTGCGCGGGAAGCACGAGGTCCAGGTCGAGCCCGACGTCGCCGCCGGCGCCCGGCGCGCGCTCGAGCGGATGATCGCGGTGCCGCGGGACGCGTGAGCCGGGCGCGGCCGGCGCGGGCCTCCCGCGCGCGGCCGCCGGTCCGCCGCCTACCCGCCGATGGCGAAGTAGACCACGAACGCGACCGACGCCCCGATCATGAGCGGGTGGACCTCGCGCGCCTTGCCGCCGGCGAGCTTCAGGAGGACGTAGGAGACGAAGCCCGCGCCGATGCCGTTGGTGATCGAGTAGGTGAACGGCATCACCGTCACCGTCAGGAACGCCGGGATCGACTCGCTGGGATCGTCCCAGGCGATGGCGCCGACGTCCCGCATCATCATGTAGCCGACCAGCACCAGCACCGCGCCGGTGGCCTGCGGCGGGACGATGCCGGCGAGCGGCGAGATGAACAGGCACAGCGCGAACAGCGCCGCCGTGGTCACCGAGGTGAGCCCGGTCCGGCCGCCCGAGGCCGCGCCCGCGGCGCTCTCCACGTAGGTCGTCGCGGAGCTGGCGCCGGCGAGCCCGCCCGCGATCGCGGCGAGGGAGTCCACCATCAGCACCGTGCTGGCGCGCGGGAAGTTGCCCTGCTCGTCCAGGTACTTCGCCTCCTGCCCCACCGCGACCACCGTGCCGACGGTGTCGAAGAAGTCGGAGAGCATGATCGAGAACACCGCCAGCGAGGCGGCGAGCGGGCCGAGCACGGCGACGAACGAGAAGTCCACCTGGCCGAGCATCGAGAAGTCGGGCAGCCCGAAGATCGAGCTGGGCAGGTTGGCGACGTGGGGGGCGAAGCCCGCGCCGCCGAACGCCGCCTTCGCGGTCACGGCCACCGCGGTCGAGACCGCGATGCCGATGAGCAGGGCGCCGCGGACGCCGCGCGACACCAGCCACGCGGTGAACACGAGCGTCAGCGCGAACAGCACCACCGGGAACCCGGTGAGGCGCCCGGCCGCGCCCTCCGGCCCGAGCTGCAGCAGCGCGCCGCCGGCCGAGATGAAGCCCGCGGCCTTGAAGCCGATGATGGCGAGGAACAGGCCGATGCCGATGCCGATGGCGCGCTTCAGCGTCATCGGCACCGCGCGCACCACGGCCTGCCGCAGGCCGGTCGCCACCAGCAGCGTGATGAGCACGCCCTCCGCCACGATGACGCCCATGGCCTGCGGGTAGGTGAGCTTCTTGCCCAGCACCAGCCCGAACGCCACCACCGCGTTCAGCCCCATGCCCGAGGCGAGCGCGAGCGGCAGGTTCGCGAACAGGCCCATGGCCGCGGTCATGACGGCCGCCACCAGCGCCGTGGACGTGAGGATCGCCGCGAAGTGGCCCGCGCCCGCCGCGCTCCCGAGGATCTCGGGGTTCACGAACAGGATGTACGCCATCGTCATGAACGTGGTGGTGCCGGCCAGGATCTCGCGCCGGACGGTGGTGCCGCGGGCGCGGAGGCCGAAGAAGCGATCGAGGGAGGAGGCGGGAGCGGTCACGGCGATCTCCTTGAGGCGGCGGAGGATACCAGGGGCCCTGGGCGGGGCGGCGCGGCAAAATGGACGGGCCCGGGCGCCTCGTCGGCACCCGGGCCCGCGGCGTTCCGTCGCGCTACTTCGTGCTGCGGGTGCCGCCCGGCGGCGCGGCAGCCCCGGCGTTCCCGGCGAGCCCGGCGCCGAGCTCCGAGACGAGGCGGTCGGCGCCGTAGATGCGCGCGAGCGCGTGGAGGATGGCGGACGAGTGGACCGCGACGGCGCGGTTCGCCGAGTCGTCGAACCCGTAGTCGCCGCCGAGCGAGGCCAGGTTCCCGTCGAAGGCCAGCCCCACGATGCGGAGGTCGCGGTCGAACACCGGCGAGCCGGAGTTGCCGCCGATGATGTCGTTGTCGGTGACGAAGTCGAGCGGCGTGGCCAGGTCGAGGCGGGGCTTCGCGTCCAGCCAGCTCTTCGGGAGCGCGTAGGGCTCGCTGCCGGTGTGGCGCTCGAACGCGCCCGCGAAGGTGGTGAACGGCGGCACCTCGCGGCCGTCCTGCTTCCAGCCCTTCACCTGGCCGTAGGAGAGCCGCGGCGAGAAGGTGGCGTCCGGGTAGATGCTCCGGCCGTAGGCGGCGAACCGGGCCTGCGCGATGAGCGCCTGGTTCCGGGTCTCGACCGAGTCCACCTCGTCCTCCCACCGCGTCCGGATCGCGCGGGCGTCGGCGTCGGTGGCGCGCGCGAGCGCGATGAGCGGGTCCTTGCTCGCCTCCACGGCGGCCGCGCCACCGTCCCAGAGCGCCTTGCGGACCGCCGGGTCGCGCAGCGCCGTGCCGGCCACCGCCTTGCGCGCGATCTCGGCGGGCGACGCGGTCCCGAGCGCGTGCTTCACGGCGGGGTGATCCGTCCCGAGCCGCTCGCGGACCTTCTCCAGCCAGAACCCGAGCCGGACGGTCTCGTACGCGGCGTCGATGGGCGCGCTGCTGGTGACGCTGTCCGCGAGCGAGGGGAGGGCGGTGTCGCGGTACTCCTTCAGCCGCTCGCCGTCCGGCTTCTTCCGCTCCTCGGCGGCGCGCACCAGGTGCCGCGCCATCCAGAACAGGTCGCCGCCGATCCGGGTGCGCCCCGAGGGGAAGAGCTCGAGCCAGTCGTAGGGGACGTCGAGCGCGCGCGCCCGCACCTGCGCGGCCGCGATGCGGTCCCAGGCCGGGAGGTACTTCCGGGCCTTCGCCGGATCGCGGCGCAGCGCGGCGCGGAGCCGGTTCTCCTCCGCCACCTTCGACGCGAAGAACGCCGGATCGCGGAGCGCGGCGAGCTGGCCGCGGCGCGCCTTCACGCTGTTCTCGTTGTAGAAGAGCCGCGAGGTGGAGACGCGCTTCGCCTCCGGGCCGGTGAGCTGGAACCCGGTGAGCAGGCCGCGCTCCTCGGCCAGCCGCTCGAGCGAGTCGGGCAGCGCGCGGTCGCGCACGTACTCGAGCTGCGCCACCGTGAGCAGCCGCTCGGTCTTGCCGGGGTTCCCGGACACGAACGTGAGCGCGCCCGCCGGGGCGCCGGCCGGCGACCAGGTGAAGTGCTCCGCGGTCGGCGCCGGCTTGCCGTCCCGGTACACGCGGATGAACGCGACGTCGAGGTCGTACCGCGGGAACATGAAGTTGTCGGGGTCGCCGCCGAAGAACGCGATGGCGAACTCCGGCGCGAACACGAGGCGCACGTCGTCGTAGCGGCGGTACTGGTAGAGGCTGTAGACGCCGCCGTGGTACAGCTCCACCAGCTCGCAGCGCAGGCCCGCGTCGCCGCCCTGGCACTCCTTCTCGATCGCGGCCTTCTGCGCCTGGAGCGCGGCGTTGAACCGCGCGCCCTCCAGCCCCGCCAGCGCGCCGTGCACCCGCTTCGTCACGTCGGTGATCCGGAGCAGCTGGTCCACCTGCATCGCGGGGCAGCGCAGCTCCTCCGCGCCGGAGCGCGCGAGGTACCCGCTCGCCACCAGGTCGCGCCCGGCGCTGGAGAGCTCCTCCACGCACTCGTGCACGCAGTGGTGGTTGGTCATCACCAGGCCGCCGTCCGAGACGAACGACGCCGAGCAGCCGCGGGCGAGGCGGGCGGAGGCGAGCCGGGCGCGGTCGAGCCAGGCCCGGGACGGATCGAAGCCGTACTTGCGGGCCACGCGGTCCGACGGGAACGCGTCGTAGGTCCACATCCCCTCGTCGGCGAGGCCGGCGAGCGGGGTGGCGAGGAGCAGCGCGAGCAGGAGTCGCTTCACGGTGTGGGATCTCCGGGCGAGGTGGGCCGCCCGGAGGGGCGGCCCGATCCAGGTTGGAACAGCATCGTACGGAGGAAAGGTGCACTCGGACGTGACAGGCGGCGAGGGGGCGTCGCCCCTTCTGGCCCGCCGTCCGGCCACCGCGCCGGCCGCCTGCTCGAGCCGCGGCTTCATGAACCATGAGTGAATGCGGGCCTGGCATCGAACCACCCGGGAACACGGAAGAAAAGGGGCGCTCGCTCGCCCGGTGGCAGGTTTGACACCCTCTCGGCAAGCCGCCTATAAGGGCGGACGATGAACCGGCTCAAGCTCTGGCTCTATGCGCTCATCGTGGTCGGGGCCGGTGCGGCCGCCCTCCACCTCCTCACCTCCGACCTCCGGGCGAGCGCCCTGCGCCAGCTCGACGGGCGGCTACAGGCCGGCGCCGCGCGGCTCGCCGCGTCGCAGCACGCGCTGCAGGCGGAGGCGAACGGGGTGGCGGCGCTCGCGGCCCGCGACGCCGCGCTCCTCCAGGCGCTCGCCCCGGCGGCCGCGCCCGCGGCGAAGGGCAAGGGCGCCCCGGCTGCGGCGCCGGATCCGGCCGCGCGCGCCGCGGCGCTCGACGCCGCGGCGGCGGCCGCGCTCGGCGCGGCGCAGTCCGAGCTGGGAACGGCCCTGGCGGGCGCGCGCGCGGTGGCGGTGGACGCGGCCGAGCTGGATCGGCGCGCGGCCGAGCCGTCCGCGGACGCCGACGTCGTCGCCGCGCTGCGCGAGGCGCTCGCCGGCAAGCCGCGGCGCGCCGTCGCCCGGGCGCAGGGCGGGCTCGCGCTCGCCGTGGCGGTCCCGGCCGGCGGCGCCGGCGCGCTCGCGGTGGTGGTCCCGCTCGACGCCGCCTGGCTTCGCGGCGTCGCCGCGGGCACCGGCGTGGACCTGACCCTCGCCGTGCCCGGCGCGAAGATCGCGTCCTCGGCGCCGGCCGGCGCCGACGCGCTCGCGGCCGCCGCGCGCGGCGCCGCCGGGCGCGAGCGCGACGCGGGGCGGCTCGCGCCGGTGAAGGTGGACGTGCTCGGCGTCGGCGTCGGCGCGCACGGGTTCCTGGTCGGCGCCGCCCCGGCGCACCGGGTCCTCGCGGTGCCGGTCGCCGGGCTCCAGGACGCGGCGGTGGTGGTGTCCGCGCAGGCGGCGCCGGCGCTCGCGCCGGTGGTGCGGCTGCAGTGGAACGGCGCGGCGCTCCTCGCGCTGCTGCTGGTGCTCGGCCTGCTGTTCGGCGTGCTGGTGCGCAGCGCCGAGCCGGCGCCGGACGTGCCGGCCGACCTGCTCGCCGCCGCGGACCGGATCGGCCGCGGCGACTTCGCGGCCCGCGCGCCGGCCATGGCCGGCAAGATGGGCACGCTCTCGGCCGCGCTGAACCGCGCCACCGAGGCCGCCGGCGCCGCGGCGCACGGCCCGGCCCCGTCGCTGACGCAGGAGTTCTTCGCCGCGCAGGCCCCGGCCCCCGAGCCGGAGAGCTTCAGGCTCCCGCCGCGCCCCCCGCCGGCGCCGGTGCCCCCGCCGCCCGCCGCCGGCGCCACGCAGCGGCTCGACGCCAGCGCGCTGCAGGGCGGCGCGTTCGAGGCGGCGCCCGTCCCGGCCCGCCCGCCGCCGGCGATCGTGCCCGAGCCGCCGCAGGCCGCCCCCGCCGACCTGCTCCAGGCTGCGGCGCGCACCGCCGCGCCGGAGCCGGGGAGCGACGAGGAGCACTGGCGCGAGGTCTTCCGCGACTTCCTCCGGGTCCGCGGCGAGTGCGGCGAGCCGGTGGAGGGGCTCACGTTCGAGCGCTTCCGCCAGAAGCTCGAGCAGAACCGCGCCACCCTGGTCGCGAAGTACGGCTGCCGCACGGTCCGCTTCCAGGTCTACGTGAAGGAAGGCAAGACCGCGCTGAAGGCGACGCCGGTGAGGTAGACCGCCGGGCGGGCGCTGCGCCCCCGCTCCCCCCTGCTTCGCCGCGCGATCAGGCGCCGCGTGCCGCCTGCGCCTGCGGCCGCGCCACCGGCAGCCTCAGCGTGAACGTCGCGCCCGCGCCTGGCGAGGACGCCGCGTCGAGCGCGCCGCCGTGCTCCTCGGCGATGCGGCGCGCGATGGCGAGCCCGAGCCCCGTGCCGCCGGGCTTGGTGGTGAAGTAGGGCTCGAACACGCGCTCCAGGTCGCCGGGCGCGATCCCCGGGCCGGAGTCGGACACCTCGAACGCCACCGCGTCCCGGTCGCGGTACGCCGCCAGGCGCAGGCGCCCGCCGGACGGCATCGCGTCGAGCGCGTTGCGGACCAGGTTGAGCAGCACCTGCATGACCTGGTCGCGGTCGGCCAGCACCGCCGGGAGGTCCGGCGCGATGGCCCGCTCGACCTCGACGCCCGGGGGCGCCGCCGGGAACAGCGCCAGCACCGCCGCCGCCAGCTCCTCCGCCGGCACCTCGGCGCGCTCCGGCGCGGGCAGGCGCGCGAAGCGGCTGAACTCGTCCACGATCCGCTTCAGCCGCCGGACCTCCTCGCCGATGGCCTGCGTGCCCTCGTCGAAGATCTCCGGGAAGTCGGCGCGCCCCTGCGCGTGCGCCTCGCGGAGCGTCTCCACGCTCATGGCGATGGGGGTGAGCGGGTTCTTGATCTCGTGCGCCAGGCGGCGGGCCACCTCGCGCCAGGCCGCGATGCGCTCCGCCTGCGCGAGCCGGACGCGCCCCTGCGCCAGGTCCTGCGTCATGGCGTTGAACGCGCGCACCAGCTCGCCCACCTCGCCGCCGGCGCGGACGTCCACGCGGGCGGCGAGGTCCCCGCCGGCGACGCGCGCCGCCGCGGCCCGCAGCCCCTCCAGCGGCCGGGTGATGCGCGCCGCCAGCACCGCGCCCAGCGTCGCCGCGGCCGCCACGCCCGCGGCGAGCGCGCCCAGGAACGCGAGCAGCACGGTGGTCTCGGCGCGCGCCAGCCCCTCGGACGCGAGCGACACCTCCACCCGCGCCACCGGGGCGTCGGCCGGGCCGAGCGCGATGGTCCGGCGCGGCGCGGCCGAGAGGCCGCCGAACAGCAGGCGCAGCCGCCGCCAGCCGCGCGCCGGACCGGGCGCCTCCGCCGACGCGGCCGCCACCACCTCGCCGTCCGCGGAGCGGATCACCACCGCGCCGCCGGTCAGCGCGGCGAGGCGGGCCGCGCGGGCCTCGGTGAGCGCGACGCCGCCGGCGACGCGCAGCGGCGGCTCGCCCGGCCCGGGCGCCCAGGCCACCAGCGCCAGCACCGGCTCGACGCCCTCCGGCCCGGCCCGCGAGACGACGCGGGGCACCGCGCGCCCGGGGCGCGCCGCGCCGGGGAGGTCGGCCAGCTCCGGGTCGGGATCGCCGGCGCGACCGGGCAGGTGGCCCGACGAGACCACCCGCCCGTCGGCCTCCAGCACCGCGAGCACGTCGAGCCCGCGCGGCCCCATCCACTCGCCGGCGCGCGCCGCCGCCTCGGCGAGCTCGGCCCCGTCGGCGGCGCGGTCGCGCGCGAGCGCCTCCAGCTCCGGCGCGCGCGAGAGATCGGTCACCGCCCCGGCGGCGTGCTCGCCCAGGCGCGCCAGCTCCTTCTGCACCGCGGCCGCGGCGCCGTCCAGGCGGGCGGCGTGCTCGGTGGTGAGCGCGCGCCCCAGCGCCCGCGACACCGGCACCAGCGTGGCCGCGAGCGGCACCGCCGCGAACAGCGAGAACGCGAGCGCGAGCTTCGTTCGGAGCGTCATCGCGCGCCTCCCCCCAGCAGCCAGAGATCGCCCGGGTCGATCCCGCCGTCGGCGCGCGGCGACGCGCCCTGCAGCGCGGGCGCGGGCGAGGCGCGCTGGCCCGACGCGAACAGCGGCACGAGATCGAGCGACCGCTCCAGCTCGGCGGCGCGCGCCAGCGCGGCCGGGCCGTCGAGCCCCGCGAGCGCGGCCATGGCGCGGCGCGCGGCGGCCGGCCCGCGGGTGGCCAGCGCCACCTGGCCGGCGGCGAGCGCCGGGCGCAGCCCGAGGACCGGGACCGAGACGACCGCCACCTCGCAGTCGCCGGCGGCGAGGCGCGCCGCGAAGCGCTCCGGCGGCGCCTCCTCCACCGAGGCGCGGATCCCCGCGTCGTGGAGCTTCACCTGCAGGCGATCCGCGGCGGCCCGGGCCTCGGGCGCGCCGGCCGGGACGAGCAGGGTGAGCTGCCGCGGGGCCGGCGTGGTCGCGAGCGGCGCCGGGAGCGGGCGCGGCCGGCCGGGCAGGAGGGCCGGGGGCACCAGCGTCTCGAGCGGCGCGGAGGGGCCGCGCACGAAGCGGCGGGCCAGCTCGCCCCGGTCCACCGCCTCCAGCGCGCGCCGCACCGCCTCGGTGCCCGCGCCCAGGCGCGACCGCTGGAGCGCCAGCACGGTGACGGTGAGCGGCGCGGCGGGGACGGCGCCGTCCGAGACCGCCTCCGGCCGGAGGGCCAGCTCCGCCTGGCCGCGCTCGAGCGCGCGCGCCGCGTCCCGCGCGCCGGCGGCGCCGAGCAGCAGGCGGTCGGCGAACGGGAGGCCGCGCAGCGCGTGCGGGTTGGGCGCGAGCCGGACGCCGCGCGCGTCGCGCCCGTCGAGCACGAACGGGCCGGCGCCCGCGCCGCGCGACGACACCACCGCCGAGGGGAGCGCGGCGAGCGCCCAGGGGAGCTCCGGGAACGGGAACGCGAGCACGATGCGCAGCTCCAGGTCCGAGAGCACCTCGAGCCCCGCCGGCGCGGCGGCGCGCCCGTCCAGCACCGCGTCCGCGCCCGCGACCGGGAGCAGCACCCAGGCGTGCGGGGACGGCTCGCGCGCGGGGCCGCTCCGCGCGAGCAGGCGCGCCAGGCTCGCCGCCACGTCGGCGGCGCGGAGCGGCGTGCCGTCGCCGAAGCGCAGCCCGGGGCGGAGGCGCAGCCGGTAGGCAACCCCGCCCGGCTCGGGCGCGGGGAGCTCGGCGAGCAGGCCCGGCGCGAGGCCGCCGCCGGCGTCGAGCTCCACGAGCGTCGCCTGCAGCGCGCGCACCAGCGCCAGGTCCTGGGGCGCGGTGGCCTGCGCCGGATCGCCCACGCGCGGCGTCGCGGGGAGCAGCACGCGGAGCTCGCCGCCCGAGGCGGGCGGGACCGCGGCCGCGGCGCGGCGGGCCAGGCCGGCGCCGAGCGAGAGCGCGAGGCAGAGCGCGGCGGCGCGCCGGATCACCGGGCCTCCCGCGCGTCCGCGCTCACCAGCAGGAGCGTCGTGACCGGCCGGCCGTCCGGGCCGGCGGCGATCGACGCGAGGACCGCGTCGTCCACGCCGTCGCCGGTGAGGTCCCCGCCGGCGCCCGCCAGGATGCGCCCGGCGATCGGGCCCGACTCGGCGAGCGGCGGGCCGCCGGAGGTGCGCAGCACGCGGACGCGATCGGGCGCCCCGGGGCCGGGCTCGGACGCCACCAGCTCCGCCGCGCCGTCGCCGTCGAGATCCGCGAGCGCCAGGCCGGCGCCCACGCCGCGGAGCGGCGGGGCGGCGGGCGCGAGGTCGGCGCCGAGCAGGTCGAGCCGGCCGTCCACGCCCAGCGCGGCGACGGCCACGCGGCCGCCGTGCGGCGCCGCGGTCGCGCGGTAGAGGCGCCGCGGCGCGGCCGGCGCGGCGGCGTCCGCTGGGGCGGCTGCCGGCGTCACGCCGGCCGGATCGGCGGCGAGCCGGTCGAGCAGCTCGCCGCGCCCGGGCGCGAACGCGCCCCACACGCGCAGGCCCTCGGCGGCGCAGAGCGGGGTGCCGTCGAGCGCGCCGGCGGGCTGGAGCGCGCCGTCGCGGAGCGCGAGCACCTCGCCGCGCGCCGCGCCCGCCAGGCGCACCGCGATCCGCCCGCCGCCGAAGTCGCCCACCGCCAGCGCGGCGGCGGGCGCGCGCACCGGCGTGCGCTCCCCCGGGTCGAGCGGGCGCCGCGCCACCGGCGCGCCGGCGGTGGAGATCACCCAGGCCTCCGACGCGGTCACGGCCACGATCGCGCGGACGCCGGCCTCGCCCGGCTCGCCCACCGCGACCGCCAGGACCTCGTCCGGCACCTGCCCGATCGCGCGCACGCTCGCGAAGCCCGCGCCGGCCGGCCGGTCCTCGCGGGCGAGCAGCAGCGCGTCCGGATCCGCGGGCGCCCGGGCCTGCACCAGCCGCGGCGGGATGGCGCGCGCGCCCGGGCGGTGCTGCAGGAAGAACGACGCCCAGGCCGGGATCGCCTCGCCGACCAGCGACAGCTCGCGCCGCCCCGGCACCAGCCCGGCCTGCACGCGCAGGAGCCAGTCCTGGCCGGAGGCGCGCGCCGCCTCCTCGGCCTCGCTGGCCGGGACGCGGGCCGGGGTCACGGCGTAGCCGCGCCGGGCGAGCGCCGCCTCCAGCGCGGCCTCGAGCGGCGCCGCCAGCGCACGCGCCCGCGTCTCCACCGAGAGCGTCAGCGCGCGCCGGCCGTCCGGCGGCGGCCCGAGCGCGTCCGCGAGCGCCTCGGCGGCGGCGGTGAGCGCCGGGGGCGCGGCGCCGGGCGCCTGGGCGCGGGCGGGGAGGGCGGCGAGCGCGAGGGCGGCGAGCAGCGCGGGCGGGAGCACGGGGATGGCCGCCCGCGGCGTCAATGGTCGTCCATGAAGAAGTTCTGCGGCGCGGAGCCGGGGTGCGACGAGGCCTCCTGCGCCGGCGCGGTGCCGGAGAGGAACGGCAGCGCGGGGGCGCCGGCCTGGTCGGGCGGGGCGAGCATGCCGCTCTGCGGATCGACCCGCGCCAGCTCGACGCCGGGCACCGGATCGAAGTCGGTCGCGGGCCGTCCGCCCAGCGCGCCCTGCATGAACGCGATCCACGCCGGGAGCGCCGCCACCGCGCCGGTCTCGCGCGGCCCGAGCGGCGAGTGGTCGTCGAAGCCGACCCACACGCCCGCGACCAGCTCCGGCGTGTAGCCGACGAACCAGGCGTCGCGGTGGTCCTGGGCGGTGCCGGTCTTGCCGGCGGCGGGCCGCGCCAGCACGCGCGCGGCGGCGCCCGTCCCGCCCTCGATCACGCCCCGCAGCATCGAGGTGACGACGTACGAGACGTCGGGCCGGGTGCCCGAGGCCGGGACCACGAACGGCGCGGGGGCGGCGGTGGCGCCC
Source organism: Anaeromyxobacter dehalogenans 2CP-C (assembly GCF_000013385.1). Classification (GTDB taxonomy): domain Bacteria; phylum Myxococcota; class Myxococcia; order Myxococcales; family Anaeromyxobacteraceae; genus Anaeromyxobacter; species Anaeromyxobacter dehalogenans_B. The sequence goes on along the minus strand of NC_007760.1, from coordinate 3,841,110 downwards.
GCGCCGGCGATCGCCGGGGCCGCGGCGGCGAGCGCGCCGGCGGCCGCGTCCGCGGGGGCCGGGGCGGCCGCAGGGGCGGCGGGGGTGGGCGCGGCGGCCGGGGCCGCGGGGGCGCCGGCCGGATCGACGGCGGACGCGGTCACCACCACCGCGCCGTCCGGGGACGGCGCCGGCGGCGCGACCGGCCGCTGCTCCTCCAGCACCTTGCCGGTGCGGTCGCGCACGCGCAGCACCACCAGCGGCGGCGTCTGGAAGCCGTTCGCCGCGAGGCTCGCGTACGCGTTCACCAGCTCGATGGGCAGCACCTCGCCGGTCCCGAGCGCGAGCGTGAGGTTGCGCGGCAGCTCGGACGCGATCCCCATCCGCTTCGAGAAGCCGATGACCGCGTCCACCCCGAGCGCGTCCACCAGCTTCACCGAGACGGTGTTCTTGGAGTGGGCCAGCGCCGAGGCCAGCAGCATGGGGCCGTCGAACTGGTCCTTCTCGAAGTTGCGCGGCTTCCACTCCTTGCCGGTCCACGGGTCGCGGTAGAGGTCGGGGGTGTCGTAGACCACCGTGGCCGGGGTGAAGCGGCGCGACTCGATGGCGGCGCCCCACACGAACGGCTTCATGGCGCTGCCAGGCTGCCGGCGCGCCTGCGTGGCGCGGTTGAACTGGGACGCCTGGAAGTCGAGCCCGCCCACCAGCGCGCGCACGCCGCGGGTGGCCGGGTCGATGGCCACCAGCGCGCCCTGCACGAGCGGGGTCTGCTCCAGCGCGAGCGGCAGCGGCTTGCCGGCGGCCGCGGTGCGCGCGGCCGGCACCTTCCCCGGCACCACGCGCACGTTCACCACGTCGCCCGGCTGCAGCACCGTGGACAGCTTCTTCGGCGCGGCGGTGGCGGAGGTCGGGTTCCACTTGCGGGCCCAGGCGGCCTGCGCCAGCGTCACCTCGCCGCGCGCGTTGCCCAGGTCCACCACCGCGGCCCGGTCGTCCACCTCCCGCACCAGGCCGGCGTAGACGCCGCCGTCCTCCAGCCGGCGCGCGCGCGCCATGCGCGCCACGTCGCGCTCCTGCTCCGCGTCCTCGCCCGGCTCGATCTGGTCGGGGTTCACGCGCCCGAGGTCCCACACGTACACGTCGCCCGGGCCCGGCTCGATCGCCTCGAGCCGCTTGCGCCAGAGCGGGAGCGCCGCCTCCACCCGCGGCCGGTCGAGGTGGAGGAGCGGGCCCCGCCAGCCCTGGCGCTTGTCCACGGCGCGCAGCGCGCCCTCGAGCGCGGTCTCGGCGGCCGCCTGCAGCCGCGCGTCCATGGCCACGTCCACCTGGAGCCCCTGCGTCTCGACCACCTCGGCGCCGTAGCGCTCGTCCAGGTACTTCCGGACCGCGTCCGCGTACCAGGCGCCGGGCGGATCCTCCGGCGGCGGGCGCGTGCGGATGGCGCGCGCCGCCTCGGCCTCGGCCTGCGCCCGCGTGATGAAGCCCTCCTCCATCATCCGGCGCAGCACGTACTTCTGCCGCTCCTTGGCGCGGGCGGGGTGGTTCACCGGCGACCAGCGCATGGGCGACTGGATCACGCCGGCCAGCGCCGCCGCCTCGCCGAGCGTGAGGTCCTTCACGCCCTTGCCGAAGTAGAAGCGGCTCGCCTCCTCCACGCCGTAGCGCCGGTGCCCGAAGTAGATCTGGTTCAGGTACAGGTAGAGGATCTCGTCCTTGGTCAGGTTCTGCTCGAGCCGCGGCGCGAGCACGAGCTCCTTCACCTTGCGCTTCACGCGCCACTCGGTGGGCAGCAGGAACGTCTTCACCACCTGCTGCGTGATGGTCGAGCCGCCGCACTTCACGCCGCCGCCCAGCAGCCCCTTCGCCGCGCAGCGCGCGATGGCGAGGTAGTTCACGCCCTCGTGCTCGTAGAAGCGCGCGTCCTCCGCCGCGAGCACCGCCTTCTTCAGCACGTCCGGGATGCCGTCGATCGGCACCACGGTGCGGCGCTCGCGGGCGAACTGGAACACCTCCTCGCCGTCGGCGCCGAAGACGCGGGTGGAGACGAGCGGCGCGTAGTCCTTCAGGCCGTCGAACGCGGGCAGCTCCCGGGTCCAGGCGACGAGCAGGCCGCCGCCGAGCAGCCCGCCGGCGAGCACGGTCAGGGCGGCGGCGCGGAGGAGCCGCTTCGACTTGCGGGAGATGCGACGGCGCACGCGCGGCGGCTCCTCGCCCTCGGCGGCGCGGACGGCGGCCGGGGGCGGTGTGGCGGGGTGGGAGGGGGTGTCCACGGCGAGGGCTCGAACGATAGCTCCCGGGGTGGCGTCCGGCAAAGCGCCGCGGCGGCGAAAGGTCATGCCCCTGGGGGAGCAGTCGGCGTGCCAGGGGCCCCATCGTCATGGAACGCGCGGCGGCGCAGCGGATTCCGTGCGGGCGTGTCCCGGGCGACACGCCGGCAGTGGCCGGGGCGACACGGCCGGGCAGGGGCGGGCGGGCGGCTACTCGGCGCCGCGCTTGATGCCGAGCGCGCGCATCTTCTTGTAGAGGTGGCTCCGCTCCAGGCCCAGGGCCCGGGCGGTGTCGGACACGTTGTCCTGGTGCGCCTCGAGGGCGGCGAGCACGATCTCGCGCTCGGCCTCCTCGACCAGCTCGTGGAACGCGGCGCCGGCGCGCAGGCGATCGCCGCGCGGGCGGCGGGCGCCGGGCAGCATCGCCACCACGTCGTCGGCGCCGATCTCCGGGCCGTCGCAGAGGATGGCGAGCCGCTCCACCAGGTTGCGCAGCTCGCGCACGTTGCCGGGCCAGTCGTGCGTCTGGAGCGCGGCGATGGCCTCGCGGCCCAGGCGCATGGCCCGGCGCCCGTTCCGCTCGCAGGCCTCGCCCAGGAAGCGCGCCGCCAGCTCCGGCACGTCCTCCTTGTGCTCGCGCAGCGCCGGCGTGTGGATGGGCACGACGTTGAGCCGGTAGTAGAGGTCCTCGCGGAAGCGGCCCGCGGCCACCTCGGCCTGCAGGTCCTTGTTGGTGGCGGCCACCACCCGCACGTCGCAGCGCAGCGTCTGCTGGCCGCCCACGCGCTCCAGCTCGCCCTCCTGCAGCACGCGCAGCACCTTCGCCTGCATGGCGGCGGGCATGTCGCCCACCTCGTCGAGGAACAGCGTCCCGCCGTCCGCCTGCTCGAACCGGCCGCGGCGCGCCGCCACCGCGCCGGTGAACGCGCCGCGCTCGTGGCCGAACAGCTCGCTCTCGATCAGCTCGGCCGGCACCGCGGCGCAGTTCAGCTTCACGAACGGGCGGTCGCGCCGCCGCGACTGGTCGTGGATGGCGCGCGCCACCAGCTCCTTGCCGGTGCCGTTCTCGCCGGTGATGAGCACGCGGCCCTCGGACGGCGCGGTGCGGCGCACCAGGTCGAACAGCCGCTGCATGGCCGGGCCGCCGCCGATCATCTCGAGCTGGCCCGCCGCGCGCCGCAGCGCCGCGTTCTCGGCGCGGAGCGACTGGAGCGCGAGCGCGTTCTTCACCGCGACGAGCAGCTTCTCCTTCTCGGTGATGGGCTTCTCGAGGTAGTCGAACGCGCCGAGCTTGAAGGCGCTGCGCACGGTGTCGATCGAGCCGTGCCCGGACATGATCACGACGGGCAGCTCCGGCCGGGTCTCGCGTGCCTTCTGGAGCACTGCGAGCCCGTCCAGGTCGGGCATCCGCACATCCATGACCACCACGTCCACCGGGAGTGCGGCGAGCTTCTCGAGCGCCTCGCGGCCGCCGGAGGCGGTCTCGACCGCGTAGCCCTCCATGGAGAGCGCGCGCGAGAGCGTGAGCTGGATGTTGCGTTCGTCGTCCACGACGAGGACCGTCGCCGGCATGCCGGGATGTTAATCCCGGATGGTTCTGCGAGAAGGAAATCCTTTGACAGCCGATCCGAATGGAGCCAATAAGCGGACGTCCCCAAGTTCCCAGACTTGTCATTTTACGACTGGAGGTCGTCATGCGTCGTGTTCTCCTTCTCGCCCTGACCGTGTCAGGCGCCCTCGTCCTCGGCGGCTGTCCGTCGAAGCCCAAGAACGGTGAGTGCAAGACCAGCCAGGACTGCGCCGAGCAGGAAGGGTACGGCAAGGTCTGCGTCGAGGGCCGCTGCCAGGAGTGCGGCCAGGACTCCGACTGCAAGGAGGGCTTCGTGTGCCGCGCCAACGCGTGCGTTCCGAAGCCCCAGTGCGCGGCCGACACCGACTGCCCCGCCGGCCAGACGTGCCAGGGCGAGCGCTGCGTGGCCCGCGAGCCCGGCTCCTGCGCGTCGGATCGCGACTGCGGCGCCGGTGAGAAGTGCCAGGCCGGTCGCTGCGCCGCCGCCGCCCCCGAGGCGTCCGTCCCGCCCGAGTGCGCCGACGTCACCGCCTTCAGCGTCCACTTCGCGTTCGACCGCTCGAACCTGACGGCCGACTCGCAGCAGAACCTGCAGAAGCTGGCCGACTGCCTGAAGCAGGCCCCGGCGAAGCGCGTGCTCGTGCAGGGCAACTGCGACGAGCGCGGCACCGCGCAGTACAACGTCGCGCTCGGCAACCGCCGCGCCGAGGCCGCCAAGAAGTACCTGACCGATCTCGGCGTCGGCTCCACCGTGGACACGGTGAGCTACGGCGAGGAGAAGCCGGTCTGCTCCGAGGCGACCGAGGCCTGCTGGGCCAAGAACCGCCGCGACGACTTCCAGATCGAGCGGTGATCCTCCGCACCTCCATCCGGGCCGCCGCGCCGGCGCTCGCGCTCCTGCTGACCGCATGCTGGGTCCCGCTGGAGCGCGGGCGTCAGATGGAGGCCCGCCTCGACAGGCTCGAGGCGGACTCCGCCGAGCAGCAGCGGGTCGTCGCCGATCGCGTCGCCGCGGTGGATCGCAAGATCGCCGAGGTGCAGCAGAAGATCGACGAGCTGAACCGCGCTGCCCGGCGGAGCGGCGCCGATCTCGGGGTCTCCCTCCAGCGCCTGCAGGACGAGTTCACGCGCGTGAAGGGCGACCTCGAGGTCGAGGCGCACCGCCTCGGGCAGGTCGAGAAGTCCGTCGCCGCCCTCTCCGACCGCACCGACAAGCGCTTCGCCGCCCTCCGCGGCCGCGGCGCGCTCGACGAGCTCGAGGCCAAGGAGCGGATCGGCACGCTCGACCGGCCGGACGACAAGATCTCCTTCCTCGCGCTCGCGCAGAAGGAGGAGGCGACCGGCGACAAGAGCGTCGCGAAGACGCTGTTCGACGAGTACGTGCGCCGCTGGCCGGCCGACGCGATGGCCCCCGAGGCCGCGTTCCGCTCCGGCGAGATCTGCATGGAGCAGAAGCGCTGGCGCGAGGCGCTGGTGGCGTACGGCTGGATCTACGAGAAGGCCCCGCGCTCCGAGCGCGCGCCCGACGCGATGCTGGGCATCGCCCGGGCCATGCTCGAGGTGGACGAGCTGAAGAAGGACGCCCCGGGCGTGCTGAAGGAGCTCGTGGCGAAGTTCCCCAGATCGGACGCCGCCGCGCAGGCGAAGAAGCTCCAGGCCGAGCTCGCCCCGAAGAAGCCGCGCCGGAAGTAGGCGCGTTCCTCTCACCTCCCCCCGAGGTAGGTGGTACACTCCGTCCCGTTCGAGGCGGTGTTCCACCGTGCGTGGAGGGAGAGCGATGGCGAGGATGCGGATCGGCGAGCTGCTCGTGGCGCAGGGCGCCATCGACGCGGTCCAGCTCGAGAGCGCGCTCGCGCACCAGCGCCGCTGGGGCGGGCGCCTCGGCCGCAGCATCGTCAGCCTGGGCTTCCTGGGCGAGCCGATCGTGCTCGGCGCGGTGGGCGCGCAGCTCGGGGTGCCGTTCATGGAGCTGGGCGACCGGCACGTGCCGCCGGCGGTGCTGCGCCTGCTGCCCGAGAAGCTCATCCGCACCCGCAAGGTGCTGCCGCTCTCGCGCGTGAACGAGCCGCGCGGCGCGGCGGTGGTGGTCGCGCTGGCGGACCCGGCCGACCTCGGCGTCCTCGACGAGATCACCTTCGCCACCGGCCTGCGGGTCAAGCCGGTGCTGGCCGCCGAGGACGACCTCGAGCAGGCCATCGCGCGGCTGCTGGACGGCGCGACGCTCCGGCGCGGCGGCTTCGCCTACCGCCCGGACGCGGTGGACCTGCCCGAGGACACGAGCCCCCTCACCCTGCTCCGTCGCGCGGATCCGTCGAGCTACAACTGATCCACGCCGTCACGCCACCTCGGCCTCGTCGTCCGGCTCGGGCTCGGGCGCCTCGCCCGGCGGACGCCCCTCGTCGTGCAGGCCCCACTGGCCGATCCGCTTCATGACGGTGCTCTTGGCGATGCGCAGCTCCTTCACCACCGCCGCGCGCTTGCCGCGGTTGCGGCGCAGCGACAGGCGGATCGCCTCCCGCTCGATCTCCTCCAGCGTGAGGCCGCGCACGTAGAGCGTGTCGTCGTCGCCGCCGTCGGCGGGCGCGGCGCGCGTGTCCTCGAACGTCACCGCCGCCGGCCCGATGGCCAGCCCCTCGCCGCGGAACAGGAGCGCGCGCTGCACCACGTTCCGGAGCTGCCGGACGTTGCCGGGCCAGTCGTACGCCTCGAGCTTCGCGAGCGCCTCCTCGCTCCAGCGCAGCGCCACCCCGCGCGGCGCCGCGCGCGCCAGGAACGCCTCCGCCAGCTCCCGCACGTCGCCGGCGCGCCGGCGCAGCGGCGGGACGGTGATGGGCACCACGCAGAGCCGGTAGAACAGGTCCTCGCGGAACCGTCCTGCGCGCACCTGCGCGCGCAGGTCGCGGTGCGTGGCGGCCACGATGCGGACGCTCACCTGGATCGGCCGGGACGCGCCCACCCGCTTCACCTCGCCCAGCTCGAGCACCCGCAGCAGCTTCGGCTGCAGGTCGAGCGGCAGCTCGCCGATCTCGTCCAGGAACAGCGTGCCGCGGTCGGCCTCCTCGAACGCGCCCTTGCGCATGCGCTCCGCGCCCGAGAACGCGCCCTTCTCGTGGCCGAACAGCTCGGACTCGATGAGCGTCTCGGCGATGGCCGAGCAGTTCACCGGGATGAACGGCCCGTCCCGCCGCGCGGAGCGCGCGTGCAGCGCGCGGGCGAACAGCTCCTTGCCGGTGCCGGTCTCGCCGAGGATGGTCACCGCCGCCTCCGAGGGGCCGACCCGCTCCACCAGCTCGAACGCCTGCCGCATGGCGCCGTCGCGCGAGATCATCCCCTCGAACGCCTCGGCGCGGGCGGGCTCGGGCGCCTCGCGCGGCTCGAGCACGATCTCCGCGTCCCCGAGCTGCACCGGCAGGCCGAACGGCAGCTCCGCCCGCGTCACGCGCGCGCCGCTGATGAACGTGCCGTTCGTCGAGCCGAGGTCCGCGAGCGCCCACCGTCCGCCGCGCGCCTCCACGCGCAGGTGGCGGGCCGAGACGAACGGGTCGTCGAGCGGCGCGTCGCAGGTCGGGTCCTTGCCCACCACCACGCCCGCGGCGGTGACCGGGACGGTGCGCTCGCGCCCGCCGGCGCGGAGCCGGAGCCGCGCGGGCGGCGGCGCGGCGGCGGCCGCCTCCTCGGGCGCGCGCAGCCGCGTCTCGCCCGCGCCCGGCGCGACGCCCTCGGCCGCGCGGAACAGCGCCCGCCACGCGCCGAGCGCGAGATCGGCGCCGTCGGCGAGCCGCGCCTCGCGCGCCGGCGTCCCGCCCACCGCGGTGCCCGCGCCGGAGCGGTCCACCAGCCACCACCCGTCGGCGCGCCGCTCGACCACCGCCTGCACGCGGGCGAGCGCGGGATCGGGCAGCGAGACGTCGCACTCCGGGCCGCTGCCGAGCGCGGTGCGATCGGTGAGCGTGACGCGCAGCAGCTCCTCGCCGTGGCGGAAGAAGGCAAGCTCGGGCATGCGCCCGAGGCTAGCCAACCCCGCGCCGCGGGTGAAGGTCCGGCCTCCGCTCCGGGTGCGGCAAGACGGGGAGTGCGTGGCTGACCCGGGGCGCTAGCCCCTCGCCAGCTCCTCGAACTCGGCGTTGCCCTTCAGCCCGTCGAACATCGGGTCGGTGCGGAGCCAGTCCCGCACCTTGTCGGCGTCCTGCGCCAGCGCCTTGCGCAGGGCCTCGAGCGCCTCGGCCGGCTTGCCCCACAGCGCGTACAGCGCCGCCACGTCGTAGTTGAGGAGCAGGTCGTCGGGCTTCAGCGCCGCGGCCCGCGCGTAGGCGCGCTCGGCCTCGGCGTAGAAGCCCTTCTGCGCGTAGCAGATGCCGAGGTCCAGCTCGGCCTCGAAGTTGGACGGCTCGAGCCGCACCACCTCCTTGAGGTGGGCGATGGCGGCCCGGTAGTCGCCCTCGTCCATGAGCAGGCCGGCCAGCTCGTGGCGCGGGAACGGGTCGGTCGGCTCGAGCTCGATGGCGACGCCGAGCTCCTTCACCGCCTCCTCCGTCTTGCCCTGGTCGGCCAGCGTCAGCCCGAGGTTCAGGTGCGCGTCGGGGTGGTCGGGCTCGAGCTGGATCGCGTCCTGGTACTCGGCGATCGCCATGTCCGGCCCGTGCGTGGCGAGGAAGCAGGCCAGGTTGTAGTGCGCGGTGGCGCTGTCCGGCTCGAGCCGGAGCGCGGTGAGGTACTCGTTCAGCGCCTCGCGGTAGCGCTTCTTCTCCGAGTACACGGTCGCGAGGTTGTCGTGCGCGTGCGCGGAGCTCGGGTCGAGCTCGATGGCCTTGTGGAACTCGTTGATGGCCTCGTCGAGCCAGCCGCGGTCGGCGAGCTCGATCCCGCGCGAGTTGTGCGCGTCGGACAGGGCGATGGGGTCCTTCTTGTCGCGGCTCACGGCGGCGGAGTGTACTTTCGTTTCGCCCGGAACAGGGGGCGGAGGTCGGCAGGACCGAATCTAACCGGCGCCGGCGCCCCGCGGCCAGGGACGCAGAGGGCGGACGGGCGGGCGCCCGGGAGGCGAGGGTGAGGCGAAGGAGCGCGTGGTGGGCGGCGGCGATCGCGCTGGCGATCGCGGTCGCCGGCGTCGCCTGGCGGTGGGGCCAGGGCGAGGAGGACGACGAGGCGCGCGTCCGCCGGCTGGTGGACGGCTCCGCCGCCGCCGTGGCTTCGCGCGACGTGAACGGGGTCGTGGCGCCGCTCTCCGAGCGGTTCCGGGGGCACGGCCTGGATCGCGCCGGCGCGAAGCAGCTCGTGGCGTACGAGGTGCTGCGCGGCGCCTGGGCGTCGGCCATGGTGGCCGGCGCCACCGTGGCGGTGGACGGGGACCGCGCCGCGGCGCAGGTGGACGCGGTGCTGTCGCGCGCGGCCGGCCGGGGAAAGGCGCTCGCGGAGCTCCTGCCCGGCGAGGGCACCGCGCACCGCTTCGCGCTGCGGCTCGAGCGCGAGGCGGACGGCTGGCGCGTGGTCGAGGCGGCCTGGCGGCCCATCACGCTCGCCGAGGCGCTGGCGGGCCCGCCGCCGGCGGAGCTCGCGCCGGCCCCGGACCGTTGACGGGGACGACCCTGGAGGGCATGCTCCGCCTCCCGGCTCGCGCCGGGCTCCGACCGATGGCCCTCTACACCGTCCTCTCCAGCGAGCAGATCGCCGACGCGATCCGGAGCTTCGGGCTCCCCGCGCCGGACCGCGTCCAGCCGGAGCCGAAGGGCAGCGTCAACACGAACTACCACCTGTGGACCGGCGGCGAGCGCTGGTTCCTGCGGCTCAACGAGGGCAAGACCGACGCCGACGTGCGGTTCGAGGCCGAGGTCCAGCGCTACCTCCACGAGGCCCGGTTCCCGGTCGCGCGCCTGCGCCTCGCGGCGGACGGGCGGCCCTGGGTGCCGGTCGAGGGCAAGCAGGCGATGCTGTTCGCCTACGCGGCCGGCGAGGAGATCTCGCGCGACGCCGCCGGCCCCGAGCGCTGCCGCCGCGTGGGCGAGCAGCTCGGGCGGCTGCACGAGCTGGCGTCCGGGTTCGTCCCGGAGCGCCGCAACCCGTACGCGCCCGAGCGCGTGCGCGGGTGGATCTCCGAGCTGCGGCCGGACGGCGGGGGCGACGCGGACGTGCGGGCGGCGCTGCCGATGCTGGACGACGAGCTGGCGCGCGCGGACCGGCTCCCCGGCGCGCCGCGCGGGCTGGTCCACGGCGACCTGTTCATCGACAACGTGCTCTGGATCGGCGACCGCGTCGGCGCGGTGCTCGACTGGGAGATGAGCTGCGTGGACCCGTTCGCCTACGACCTCGGCGTCGCGGTGAACGCCTGGTGCTACGTGGACCGCTACGACCCGGCGCGCGCGGCCGCGCTGCTCGCCGGCTACCGGTCGAGGCGCCGGCTCGAGCCGGAGACCGCGGACGCGCTCTACCCGTGGGCGCGCTACGCCGCGCTGCGCTTCACCGCCTCGCGCATCCACGCGTTCCACCGCGCCGCGCTCGGCGCCGACCGGCTGGCCTGGAAGGACTGGCGGCGCTACCGCGACCGGCTCGCCGCGCTGCGCGACATGGGCGAGGGCGGGTTCCGGGCGCTGCTCGGGGTGTGAGGGCCGCGCCCCGCTCGCGGTTCGACGGGCTCACCGCGAGCGGATTCCGGGCGCCCGCTCGCCCCGAGCCTGTCGAGGGGCGGGCGGATGGCGCTCGATCCGGATCGCTCCCGATCTACAGCCCGGCGGTGAACAGCCAGCGGCCGTCCACCTTGCGCAGGTGCATGCGGTGCACGTCGGAGTCGCGCCGCGGCACCACCCCGTTCGCGGTCTTCACCCGGTACCAGCCGTCGTAGAACACCTCGGCCACCGCGCGGTCGCCCTGGACCTCGATCTTGCGGACCTGGATCTCCAGCTTCAGCGCGTCCACCTTCGCGAGGTCCTCCGGCAGCGTGCGCGCGAGCAGGGCGCGGTCCACGTCGTCCTCCGGCGCGGGCGTGGCGGCGTCGTCGAAGTAGTCCGGCGCGGTCAGCGCCACCACGGCGGCTGCGTCGCGGCGGCCCATGGCCTGGACGTACTGCTGGATGGCCTCGAAGACCCCGCGGTTGTCCCGGGTGTCCTCGATGTTGGTGCCGGGGAGCTGGCGCGCAGCGCAGGCCGTGGCCAGGGCGAGCAGGAGGGCGAGGCGCTTCGTCATGCGCGCGACTTTGTCCCGCCCGAGGTGCCGCGTCAATCTTCTCTGGCCTTTCCGGGGCGCCGGGGCGGGCGGTTGCCGCCGCGCTTTCCCGCCGCATACATTCCCGGCGATGGCCGACCCCAGCCTCCCCTCGCTCCGCGCGTTCTTCGAGACCGCCCCCGCCGCCCGCAAGGCCACCCGGCCGCTGGCGCGCGGCGCGCGCGTGAACCTGGCGCTCGACGACGGCCCCGCCCGCTTCACCATGGCGAGCGGCGCGCCCGCGGTGGAGCCCGGCGCGGCGCCGGACCCGGACTTCACGCTCACCTTGCCGGCCGCGGCGGTGGAGCGGATCACCGGGCTCCGCTCCGAGGACGTGGGCGAGTTCGGGGTGGAGTTCTTCAAGCTCGTCATCGAGCGCGACCCCGCCGTGAAGGTGCGCGTGCGGGTGGACGCGTCCACCGCGCGGCTGCTGGAGCACGGCTACCTGGGCGTGCTCGCGGTGGGCGGCATGAAGGTCGGGTGGTGGCTGCTGAAGAAGGGCGTGAAGAACCCGAAGGCCGCGATCGACCGGCTCCGTAACGGCGTCTGAGGTCGCCGCCGCGTCAGCGCGACCGGGGCCGGGCTGCGGCCTCGAACGCGCACCGGCGCAGCCCCGCCTCGAGGCGCTCGCGCTCCGCGCCGCCCGCCGCCCGCGCCAGCGCCGCGCGCAGGGCCTGCTCCCCCGCGTCGCGCTCGCCGGCGGCGCAGGCCGCCTCGCCGCCGGCCGCGCGCGCCTCGGCCTCGAGCCCGGGCGGGAGGCCGCCGGCCACCGCGCGGGCGAGCAGGGCCGCCGCCGGCGCCACCTCGCCGCGGACCCAGTGCGCGCGCCCGACCAGGTAGGCCGCGAGCGGCGCGTCCACCGCCGCCGCGGTGCGGGCCAGCGCGAGCGTCGCGTCGCCCAGGCCGAGCAGGTACGGCAGGGCGGCGGGGGCGAGCCGAGGATCGCGCAGCGCCGCGAGCTTGGCGGAGAGGAGCCTCGCCTCGCCGCGGTCCGGGCCGGCCGCGAGCGCCTCCGCCCAGCCGGCCGCGGCCGCGGCGGCGTCGCCCTGCCGCCAGCGGACGTCGGCCTCGGCGGCGTCGAGCGCGCCCTCGAGCGCGCCCTGGCCCCCGCCCTGGGCGCGCGCCTCCGCGTACGCGTCGAGCGCGCCCGCGAGGTCGCCGGCCCGCGCCAGCGCGTCGCCGCGCGCCTTCGCCGCCCAGGGCGAGCCGGTCAGCGCGCCGGCGCGGCGGTACAGGCCGCAGGCCGCGTCGGTCCGCCCGGCGGCAGCCGCGGCGCCGGCGGCCGACTCCAGCGCCGCCGCCTCGCGCGCGCAGCGCCGCGCGAACAGGCTCCCGCGCGCCAGCCGCGCCTCGGCCTCGCGCCGGAGCCCCTCGGGCACGCTCACGCCGTCGAGGAAGCGCTGCCACTCGTCCACCAGCGCCGGCAGCGGGCGGCCCAGCGCGGCGGCGACGTCGCCGGTGGCGTAGGCGCGCGCCACCGGCGCCGGGCCGTGGCGCGCCAGCAGGAACGCGAGGAAGCTCCCGGCCGCGGTGTACGCGCGCGCCGGCGCCTGGGTCCAGAAGCCGCCCGGGCCGACGATCGCGGGCAGGTCCGGGAGCCGGCCCTGGTCGCGGGCCGCCCGCGACCACTCGTGCACCGTCCAGGCGCCGCGCGGCACCTCGAGCGCCACCGCCAGGCCCTCGACCAGGCCCGCCGACACCAGCACCCCGGCCCGCGCCGGGACGCGCAGCGGGCCGGGCGCGAGCGCCGACGCGACGGCGTGGACCACCTCGTGGCGCAGGACCGGGTGCGGGAGCGGCGCGTCGCCGAGGTGGATCTCGGCGCGCCAGGGCTTGGTGAAGTCGGTGCCGGCCGCGCCCACCAGGCGGCGCTTCTCCTCGGCGCTCCGGTAGACGTACACCGTCACCCGCGGCGGCCGCTCGATCCCGAGCGCGCCCGCCACCTCGGCCACGTGGAGCTCGCACTCGGCCAGCAGCTCGGCCGCGGCCGCGTCGGGCTTCTCCGAGGGGAGCACGAGCGTGCAGCGCGGCCCCTCGCGGACGCCGCCGAGCGCGCGCGCCACCGTCTCGCGCGAGCCGTCCAGCCCGAGCGCGGCGCGGGCGCCCCGCGCGGCGGCGACCGCCCCGGCCGCGGCGGCGAGCGCGAGCAGGACCCCGGCCAGCCGGCGCCGCGCGCGGCGGGGCCCGAGCGCGAGCTCGGCCGCGGCGGCCACCGCGATCGCGAGCGCGGTGGCGTCCAGGGCGCCCAGCACCACCCGGCCGTCCACCCGGAGCGCCTCGTCGTAGAGCGGCCCGGGCCAGGCGCCGAGCAGCGGGCTCCAGGCGAACGCGGCCGGGCCGGCGTACGCGCCCCGGAGCGCCGCGCCCAGCGCCGCGAGCACCGCGAGCGCGTACAGGGCCGCCGCCGGCCCGGCGCGGCCGCGGGCGAGGAAGGCGGCCGCGGCGCCCAGCGCGGCCGCGAGCAGCGCGGACGGGAGGGCGAGCAGCGGGAAGAAGCCGGCGGCGGCGAGGGCGCTGCACGGCCCGAGCGCGGCGCGGAGCAGCGCGCCCGCGAGCAGCAGCAGGAGGAGGCCCGCCGCGGCCGTGCCCGCGGCGGCTGCGGCGGCCGCGGGCGACGGCGAGGGGCGGGCGCGGGCCTCGCGGGCGGCCGCGAACCCGAGCCAGGGACCGAGGACGAGCGCCGCGAGCAGCGCGCCGGCCTCGGCCAGCTCGTACCCCGGCGCGTCGAGCAGCGGGAGCGAGCCGCTCGCCAGCCCCAGCGCCGCGAGCAGCGCCGCGGCCCCGCGCACGGCGCGCCGGCGGACCAGCGCCTGGAGGAGATCGAGCATCGCGTCCCGCCGATATCGGCGCCGCAGCTATCGGCCGCGCCAGCCCCGGGATAACATGGCGCGCGATGCCGGAGAACCGCGAGCACGCGCGCGCGCCCATCGAGCTGAAGGTCGACTACAAGAAGCTGAACAGCTTCTTCGCCGACTACACGAAGAACATCTCGAAGGGCGGCACGTTCATCAAGACCCGGAAGACCCTTCCGGTGGGGACGCGCTTCGTGTTCCGGCTCGCCGTGCCGGGGCGCCCGGCCGCGTTCGAGCTGAACGGCGAGGTGGTGCACGCGAGCGCGCAGGGCGAGGAGGCGGGGATGGGCATCCGCTTCGTCTGGTCCGACGCGCGGCTCCGCGCCGAGTTCGAGGGCACGGTGGAGCGCCTGATGTCGGAGAGCCTCGGGCCGCTGCTCGCGAAGCGGCTCCTGAGGAAGGGCTAGCGCCGCTCGTGGCTCGACAGGCTCACGACGAGCGGAGCTCGGCGGGGGGCGCTCGACCGAGCCGGGCCTCAGTACAGCACGTTCTCGAAGCGCACGCGGTCGCCGGCCTTCACGCCGTGCGCCGCGGCCCAGCCGCCGTTCACCTCGAGCACGTAGCGGCTCGGCACGCCCACGTCGCGCGGCGACAGGGTGAGCGGCTCGGCCCGCTCCACCACGCCGACCACGCGGCCGGCGTCGTCCACGAAGATCATGTCGAGGGGGATGAGCGTGTTGCGCATCCAGAACGTGTGGACGTCGCTCTCGTCGAACACGAACAGCATCCCGGCGTCCGCGGCGAGCGACGAGCGCTCCATGAGGCCGCGCGTGCGTGAGGCCTCGTCGCGCGCGACCTCGACCCGCACCGCGTGGCTCGCGCCCGCCGCGGTCTCGACGATGACGCGCGCGGCGGGGCGCGCCGGCTCGGGTGCCTTGGGAGAGGCACACGCCAGCGCGGCGGCGAGCAGGGCCACGGCGCGCGCGCCGCTCACTGCCGCGGGACGACGCAGTAGGACGAGTACTGCGTCTCGCCCAGGTAGCGCTGGCGGGTCGTCTCGTCGAGGCTGGCCAGGAACGCCGGGTCGAGCACCACCTGGTCGCAGACCAGGCCGGTCTCGGACTTGTAGCAGTCCTGGTCGGAGACGCACGGCTTCGAGCAGTATCCGCACGAGTCGCCGGAGCAGCCGCCGTACTTGGAGCCCGCGGGGGCCGGCGAGACGATGCAGATGAGATCCTCGCAGCCGATGTTGCCGGACTCGAAGTAGTCGCCGGACGCGGTCTGCGGGCTGGGCGGGTCGCCGCTCCCCCACGAGAGCTTGCAGCGCTCTCCGACGTTCGGGTTCTGGCAGGCGCTGAGCGCGGCGACGGAGGCGAGCGCGGCGATCAATCGGATGACCTGGGGACGCATGATTGTGGGAATCGTTAGCACGCACCTCGCGGCTCGACAAGGAAGGCTCTCGACCCGCTACAAGCGCCTACAGGCGCACAGAATCACGCATTTCTGCGCGGTACGCTCCGTTGCTCCTCCCATTTGCTTTGGCTAGGATGCCCCGTGTACGTGGGACGCCATCGAATGAGAAAACATCTCGCATATGCCTGGTTGCTCGTCGTGGCGGTCCCGCTGTCCGGGGCCGCCCAGGACCTTCCTGGGCTCGATCTGAGCCAGCCACCTCCGCCCGCGAAGGACGCGGACCCGGTGCGCACGGATGACCTTCCGCCGCCCAAGCCGGCCACGCCACCGCCCTCGCAGGGCGCGGCGAAGGCCGAGCCGGCGCCGGTGCTGCCCTTCTCCGAGAAGGACGTGGCGCTCGGCGACAAGGTGAAGGCCGTCCAGCGCAAGGGGTTCATGAAGCGCGGGCGCTTCGAGATCGCGCCGATGTTCTCGGCCACGGTGAACGACGCGTTCTACCAGAAGCTCGGCGTCGGCCTGCGGCTCGCGTACAGCGTGCACGACTCCTTCGCCATCGCGGTGCGCGGCGCCTGCTACCGCGAGGACTGGGGCTGCGGCACCTCGCTGCGCACCGACAACGTGCGCGAGGGCAAGCTCGCCTTCCAGAGCCAGCTCCTCACCTCCGATCTGTACGGGCAGGCGATGCTGGCCGGGGTGTGGTCGCCGATCTACGGCAAGGCGGCCTTCCTCAACCAGAGCATCATCCACTTCGACCTGTTCCTCACCGCCGGGTTCGGCGCGGTGTGGACCGCGACCAGCGTCGCGCCGCGCAACGAGGGGCCGCACCTGGCCACCGACCTCGGCGGCGGCGTCCGCTTCTACCCGCGGGAGTGGATGGCGTTCGAGCTCGGCCTGCTCGCGACGCTCTACCCCGACCAGCCCGTCGCCTCGGTCCCGAGCACGCTGCAGAAGGTGTTCACCGCGAACGTGGGCTTCTCGTTCTTCTTCCCGACGACGTTCGAGTACGTCCACCCATGACGACCGACGGCCTGACGATCCGATCCCTCGCCGCACGGGCGCTCGCCGCGCTCGCGCTGGCGCTCCTGCTGGCGCCGCTCGCGGCGCGGGCGCAGAGCAAGTCCGACGCCTTCGCCGGCAAGATCCCGCCGGTGTCCGGCGCGCTCTTCCAGAAGGCCGGACGCCTCGAGCTCTCCCTCACCGGCAACCTCTCGCTCAACGACGCGTTCTACGCGAAGCGCTGGGGCGGCCTGAAGCTCGGCTATCACCCGGCGGAGTGGCTCTACGTGGGCGCGGCCGTGGCGGCGGGCAGCTCCACCCGGACCGGGTCCGCGGTGGTGTGCCCCTCCAACGGCGGCTGCCAGGACGCCGCCGACGCGCAGCTCTACCAGGTCCCCGGGAACCTCAAGATGGTCACGGGCCTGGAGGTGGGCTGGTCGCCGGTCTACGGCAAGCTCAACGTGTTCGCGGAGCGCGTCGCGCACTTCGACCTCTCGGTGATCGCCGGTGCCGACTGGATCTCCTACGAGGAGGTGCTGTCGGCCACGCAGGCGGAGGCGCTCGCGGTCTCGGGCGGCAAGCCCGGCACGAAGAGCACCTTCGGCGGCCACGTGGGGCTCGGCTTCCGCGTGTTCTTCGCCGAGTGGATCGCCGCCCGGCTGGAGTTCAAGGACTACATCTACTCGGTCCCGGTGCCCAACTGGCAGGAGGGCGGCGCTGCCCGGGACGACATCCAGAACCAGCTGTTCACCGAGATCGGGCTGTCGTTCTTCTTCCCGTTCCACAACCGGGCGGGGCACTAGGCCACCATGGCGCGCGCCACCTCCAAGATCCTCCTCGCCGTCGCCGCCCTCGCCGCCGCTCCCGCGGCCGAGGCGCAGCTCGGCATCGATCTCACCGCGCCGGACAAGAAGCCGGCGCCCAACGCGACGCAGAAGCGAGACGAGTCGCTCTCGCTCCCCGCGCTCGAGCTCGGCAAGACCGCGCCCGCCGCCGAGGCGAAGGCGCGGCTCGACGCCGCCAAGCGGCTCCTCGACGAGAAGGCCACCGAGACGGCGGCCCTCGCGTTCGACCAGATCCTGCGCGAGCCGGCCCTGGCCGCCGCCCACGACGAGGCGCGGTACCAGCTCGGCAAGGCGCTCGCGCGCATGGGCCTGCTCCACTCGGCGCTCGCCACCTTCGACGAGATCCTGGCGAAGGGGCCGAGCGGCTCGCGCTTCTACGGCTCCTCCATGGAGTGGCTGTTCTACGCGGGCAACAAGCTCAAGAACGAGCAGCCGCTGCTCTCCCGCGTGGCGAAGCACGCCCGCGACGCGTTCCCGCCCGGCTTCGAGGACCGCTTCCACTTCCTGCTCGCCAAGTACGAGTTCGAGCGCGGCCGCGCGCTCGCCGACGCCGGGCGCGCCGACGAGGCGCGGGGCGCCTGGGGCGAGGCGCGCCGGCTGGTGTCGCTGGTGCGCGAGCAGGCCGGCGCCGCGGCGCCGAAGGGCGACGCCCCGCCGAGCGAGCAGGGCGACGTGTACGCGAAGGCGCGGTTCGTGGACGGCCTGGTGCTCTACGCCTCCGGCGACGACGTCGGCGCGTCCGAGCAGTTCAAGCAGGTGGTCCGCCTGACCAACCCGAAGCGCGGGCGGGCGGCCGACCCGCAGCTCCGCGAGCTCGCGTTCCTGCAGCTCGCGCGCATCCACTACCAGAACCGGCAGAACCGCTACGCCATCTTCTACTACGGGAAGATGCCGTGGGGCGGCGAGAGCTGGCTCGAGGGGCTGTGGGAGGCGTCGTACGCCCACTACCGCATCGGCGACTACGAGAAGACGCTCGGCAACCTGCTCACGCTGCAGTCGCCGTACTTCAAGGACGAGTACTTCCCGGAGTCCTACGTCCTGAAGTCCATCGTCTACTACGAGAACTGCCGCTACCCCGAGGCGCGGCGCGTGCTCGAGACGTTCGCCGGGCTGTACCAGCCGGTCTACGACGAGCTCGTGAAGACCACCGGCGCGCAGCGGCCGCCCGCGGCCTACTACGACCTGCTCGACACCGGCGCGCGCGGCGGCGCGCTCCCGCGCCGCATCATGAAGCTCGCGTTCACCGACCAGAACGTCCGCCAGCTCGCCCAGAGCGTCGCGGAGGTCGAGGACGAGATGGACCGCGGCATCGGCGGGCGGCGCTCCGAGTTCCGCCAGTCGGCGCTGGCCAAGCGGCTGGGCGAGCAGCTCCGGGCCGAGAAGGTCACGCTGGTCGAGGAGGCCGGGGCCCGCACCCGCGCCAAGCTCGAGTGGGAGCGCGACCAGCTCCGCTCGCTGCTGGCCCAGGCGCTCCGCATCAAGATCGAGGTCTCGCGCAAGGAGCGCGAGGCGCTGGAGGGCTCGCTGGCGCGCGGCAGCCAGGTCGAGGTGGTGAAGGACCTGAAGTACTCCTCGGCCGTGTCCGACGAGCACCTGTACTGGCCGTACGAGGGCGAGTTCTGGCGCGACGAGCTCGGCACGTACTCGTACACGCTCACCCGCGGCTGCAAGGACCGCCTCTCGCGGCCCGGCACCGCCTCGAAGTAGGGCTTCACCAGGAGAGACCGAAGCATGACCCGTGCTCTCGCCCTCGGCGCCGTGGTGGTGGCGCTCGCGGCCGGTCCCGCGCGCGCCGCGGATCCGCGGCCGCAGCCCAAGGAGGCGGACCTCGGCCAGAAGCGCCAGGTCGCGCCCGACGCGTCGCTGGGTGGGAGCCTGCAGGCCGCCAAGAAGGCGGCCGAGCCGGGCGGCCCGAAGCTGGACTTCGAGACCTTCCGCAAGAAGGTCGAGGTGGACATCTCGGCCAAGCGCCGCGAGGAGATCGCCAGCCTCCAGCAGCTCATCCAGCTCGGCGGCGGGTCGGCCACCGAGACGCCGCAGTGGTACTTCCGGCTGGCCGAGCTGCTCTGGGAGGAGTCGCAGTACTTCTTCTTCGAGGCGAACCGCCGCGACGACCGCATCATCGAGATCGGCACCTCCAACCCGGCCGAGGTGGGCCGGCTCCAGGAGGAGAAGAAGGGGCTCGACCAGCAGTCGCGGCGCCTGCAGGAGCAGGCGGTGGCGCTCTACAAGGCCATCATCTCGCGGTACCCGAGCTACCCGCGCCTCGACGAGGTCCTCTACTTCCTCGGCGAGAACCTCTCCCGCCGCGACCGCAACGACCCCGACGCGCTGAAGGCGTACCGCGCGCTCATCCAGAAGTTCCCGAGCTCGCGCTACGTGCCCGACGCGTGGATGGCGTTCGGCGAGTACTACTTCGACCGGGCCAACAAGAACGACCGCAACGGCAACCTGCGCAAGGCGCTGGAGTCCTACCGCAAGGCCGCCGAGTACCAGGAGAGCTCGGTCTACGGCTACGCGCTCTACAAGCAGGGCTGGGTCCACTACAACCTCGGCAACTGGAGCGAGGCGCTGGAGCTGTTCCGCGGGGTGATCTTCTTCGGGGAGATGCCCACCAGCACGGTGCCCGCCGACCGCAAGCTCGCGCTGGTGAAGGAGGCGCGGAAGGACTACGTCCGCACCTACAGCCACGTCGGCTCGGCCGAGGGCGCGTGGGACGACTTCCGCCGCGTCGGCGGCCAGACCGGCTGGTGGGACATGCTGAAGTCCCTGGCCGGCCTGTACTTCGACGAGGGCAAGGATCGCGACGCGGTGCTGGTCTACCACCGCATGATCCAGGAGAAGCCGCTCTCGGTCGAGGCGCCGTTCTTCCAGTCGCGCATCGTCACCAGCGCCGGCCGGATGGGCCGCAAGGACGCGGCGGTGGCCCAGGCGCACGTGTTCGTGCGGATGCTGCGCGACATCGAGGCGTCGGCGGAGGGCAAGGACCCGAAGAACGAGAAGGTGCTGAAGGAGGCGCGGCGCGACGCCGAGTCCACCCTGCGCATCCTCGCGGTGCAGTACCACAACGAGTGGAAGAAGACGCGCGACGACCCGGTCGCCGGCTTCGCCGCCGCAGTCTACAAGGACTACCTCGACGTCTTCCCCGGCGAGCCGCCCGCCTACGAGATGCGGTTCTTCCACGCCGAGCTGCTCTACGCGCTGGCCGAGTTCGAGGCCGCCGGCGCGGAGTACGAGCGCGTGGCGCTCCAGGACATCCAGGCGCTCAAGGCGAAGCCGCAGGCCGGGCAGCCGGCGCCGAAGCCGGGCAAGTTCTTCAAGGACGCGCTCGAGAACGCGGTGTTCGCGTACGACCTGGTGGCGAAGAAGCTCGACGAGACCGAGAAGCGCCAGCCGTCGGACCCGAAGAAGAAGCTCCCGATGGCGCCGCAGCGGCAGAAGCTGGCCGAGGCCTGCCAGCGGTACCTCGAGCACCAGCCCAGGGGCGAGAAGTGGGTGGAGATCGCCTACAAGCTCGCGAACCTGCACTACCGCCACAACGCGTTCGGCGAGGCGAGCGACCTGTTCACGCGCATCGCGCTCGACCACCCGCAGCACGAGCTGGCCGGCTACTCCGCCAACCTGGTGCTGGACGCGTACAACCTGCTCGGCGACTGGCGCAACGTGAACGGCTGGGCGAAGCGGTTCTACGACAACCGCGCGCTCATCGCCGCGCACCCGCAGCTCAAGGACGACCTCTCCCGCGTCATCGAGCAGAGCGCGTTCAAGGTGATCGAGGAGAAGGAGAAGGCCCAGGACTTCGTGGGCGCGGCCGAGCAGTACCTCGCGTTCGCGCGCGACTGGCCGGCCTCCCGCCTCGCCCCCACCGCGTACTACAACGCGTCGGTGGACTACGTCCGCGCGCACCGGCTCGACCGCGCGATGGAGATCCGCGAGCAGTTCCTGCAGCGCTACCCGACCCACCAGCTCGCGCCGAAGTCGCTCTACGACAACGCCGAGGCCTACGAGGCGGTGGCGGACTTCGGGCGCGCCGCCGACCACTACGAGCGCTACTTCCACGCCTGGCGCGCCGCCAGCCGGCGCGAGCCGCCGCCCGCCGCGAAGGGCAAGGGCAAGGCGCGCGGCAAGGCCGCCGCCGCCGTGGCCGAGGCGCCGGCCGGGCCGCCCGCGGTGTACGAGGAGAAGAAGGCGAACGACGCCATCGTGAACGCGGCGGTGTTCCGCGCCGGCCTTCGCGAGTGGGCGAAGGCCGAGGCCGCCACCCGCGCCTACCTCGACACCTGGCCGAACGGGCCCGACGCGCGGCGCATGTTCCGCTCGCTCGCCGACCTGTACGGCAAGCAGGGCCAGGCCAGCCGCGAGCTGCGCCAGCTCGAGGAGTTCCAGCTGAAGTACGCCCGCGACCCGGAGGACTGGATGGACGCGCAGCAGCGCATCGCCGCCATCCAGGAGAAGTCCGGCAACGGCGCGGCCGCGCAGCGCACCTACCAGGCGGGCTACGCCTACTGGCGGCGGAACCGGGACAAGGTGAAGGAGCGCGGGCTCGGCCTGGTGGCGCAGGCGATGTACCTCGAGCTCGAGGACGACTTCACGAAGTACGACAAGATCACGCTCGACGTGGCGCCGAACTACCTGAAGGCGCAGCTGCAGGTGAAGGGGCGCAAGCTGAAGCAGCTCGAGGACGCCTACGGCGAGGTCGTGAAGCTGAAGCAGGCCGGGCCCGCCATCTGCGCGCTCTACAAGATCGGCCTCGGCTACGAGCGCTTCGCCCGCGCCCTGCACGCCGCGCCCATCCCGCGCGAGATCCGCGGCAACAAGGCGTTCGTGGAGGAGTACCGGGCCCAGCTCGCGCAGGCGTCCGAGCCGCTGGAGCGCAAGGCGGTGGAGGGCTTCGAGCTCGCCGCGAACGCCTCGCGCGACTACGGCGTGGTGAACGCGTGCGCCCGCGACGCGTCGGCCCAGCTCGCGAAGGCGAAGCCGGACCAGGCCGCCGGCGCCGCGGCGGCCGAGGTCGTCCCGCCGGTCCCGGCGCCCCCGGTCGCCGAGGCGCCGAAGGGCTACGGCATCCTGGCCGAGATCCAGCCCGTGCAGGCGCGCCCCGCGGCCGGCACGCCGCGCGCCGCCGAGGCGCCGCTGCCCGCGCTCCGCCTGCAGCCGGTGGGCGCGCGCAGCGCCGCCGCGGAGCCCGCCGATCCGCGCTCCGGGCGCGGCGCCGCCGAG
Organism: Anaeromyxobacter dehalogenans 2CP-C; assembly: GCF_000013385.1. GTDB lineage: Bacteria > Myxococcota > Myxococcia > Myxococcales > Anaeromyxobacteraceae > Anaeromyxobacter > Anaeromyxobacter dehalogenans_B. Next base: position 3,818,834 of record NC_007760.1, on the reverse strand, counting down.
CCCGCCGACGCCCGCTCCGGCCGCGCCGACGTCGAGCCGCAGCTCCCCCGCCGCAAGAAGGGCGGCGACGAGGACGAGGACCTCCTGCCGTGACCACCGCGCGCACCGCCTCCCTGCTGCTCCTGCTCGCCGCCGCCGGCTGCGCCGGCTCGCGCGCGAGCTCCCCGGCGCCGGCGTCCGGCGCCCGCCCCGCGGGGCTCCCGGCCGACGCGGCCGAGGCGCTCTCGGCCCGCGCGCAGCGGCTCTACTCCGAGGCCGTCCAGGCCCAGGAGGACCAGCGCCGGCTCAAGGTGCCCACCGACTGGGCGGTCCTCGAGCGCAAGTGGCGCGCGGTCCTCGACGCGGGCGAGGTCGCCGAGGCGCGGCACAACCTGGGCGTCGCGCTCGAGGCGCAGGGGCGCGTGGACGAGGCGCGCGCCGAGTACCAGAAGGCGCTCGCCGCGAAGCCGGGCCTGCGCCAGGCGGCCGTCAACCTGGGCGTGCTGCTCGAGAAGCAGGGCGACCTGGCCGGCGCGCAGTCGATCTACGCGGCGGTGGTGCGCGACTTCCCCGAGGACGCCCGCGCGCGCGAGCGGCTCGCGGCCATGTACCGGAACGCCGGGCAGCTCGACGAGGCGTGGCGGCTGGCCCGCGAGGCGCTGCTGCGCGACCCGCGCTCGGTGGGCGCGTACGTGGTGATGGCGCGGGTCTCCCTGCAGCGCGGCAACCTGGACGTCGCGCAGCTCATCCTGCTGCGCGCGCAGAAGCTCGCGCCCTCCGACCCGGAGCTGCCGTTCCTCGCCGGCGAGGTGCTGGCGAAGCAGGGCGAGCCCGAGGCCGCGGCGGCGCAGTGGCGCAAGGCGCTCGCCCTCGACGACGGCTACCTGCCGGCACGCCGCGCGCTGCTCGACGCGGCCGTGAAGGGGCGCCGCTGGCCGGTGGTGGCGGAGCACGCCCAGGCCATGGTGCGCGCGGACGCCAAGAACGCGCCGGCCTGGCTCGCCCTGGGCGTCGCGAAGCGCCACCTCGACAAGCCGGACGAGGCGCTGGCGGCGTACGCGAAGGCGCAGGAGGCGTCGGGCGACGCGCTGCCCGAGGTGCACCTCGCCCGCGGCGTGCTGTTCATGCGGGTGAAGAACGAGTGCGAGCCGGCCCTGGAGGAGCTCCGCGCCTACGGCCGGATGGTGGGGCCGGTGGCGGCCGCCGACTCGCCGGCGCTCAAGCTCCAGCGCGAGTGCGAGCAGATCGTGGCCGAGAACCGGCGGGCGCAGGAGGCCGCGAAGGAGATGCAACGGGACGCGGAGCGCAAAGCGGCGGAGGCCGCCGCGCGCAAGGCCGCGGCGGCCGCGCCCGCGGTCGCGCCTGCCGCCGCCGGGGCAGGGGCGGGGGCGGGGAAGGGCGAGCCCGGGGAGCCGGGTACCGGTGCGGGCGGAGGTGCCGCTCCCACATCGCCCCCGAACCCGTCACGGTGAGCGTGGAGGTCGGTTCCGGAGCACAGCCGTTGCTACTTGCACCACCGGCCGCGGTGTTAGCCTCGGCCAACGAGAATCGGGGTTCGAAGATGCGAATGCTTCTGCTCACGCTGGTGCTCGGCCTTCCGCTCGCGGCATCCGCCCAGTCGAAGGGCCAGGGGACGGCCCAGCAGCCTCAGGGCAAGGTCGAGTACGAGAAGAAGACGGTGATCAACTTCGAGGACGACACCATCGAGGGCGACCTGAAGCGGCCCGACGGCGAGTACGTGGAGTCGCGCCAGAAGGTGGACCACTCCAACCTCATCAAGATCCGCGAGGACTGGCGCGACAAGGTGATGCAGGCATCCGGCGACCTGTAGCCGGCACCCAAGGCGACCACCCGGGAGACCATGGCCACCCCCATCACCCTCAAGGTGTTCCGCGGCAACGAGCTCGTGCGAAGCGAGCAGTTCAGCCGCGAGATCATCAAGATCGGACGGCTCGCGTCGGCGCACCTCGTGCTCGACGACGAGAAGGTCTCGCGCATCCACTCGGTGATCGAGGTCTCGCCCGACGGCGCCATCTCGATCATCGACATGGGGAGCGCCGAGGGGACCTTCGTCAACGGCAAGAAGGTCAGCCGCGGCGCGCTGCGCGCGGGCGATCAGATCACGCTCGGCGGCCTGCTCATCGTGGTGGAGGGCGCCGCGGCCGAGGCGCCGGCGCCGGTGCTCGCGGCCGTGCCCGCGGTCGAGGCGGTGAACCACGTCGTCGCCGCGCCCGCGGCGGCCCGCCCGGCCAAGGTGAACGGCAACGGCGTGAACGGCCACGGGCACGCGCACGCCGAGCTGCCCGCGCCCGCCGCGCCGGCCGCGTCGGCACCGCTCGCGGCCGCCCCGCTCGTCGCCGCCGCCGGCGCCGCTGCGGTCGCCGTCGCGCCGGCCCCGCAGCCGGAGCCCGCGCCCGCCGCCGCCCCGGCGCCGCGCCGGTCCGCCGAGCCGCGCCGCCGCGCCGCGCTCCGTCCCGCCGAGGCCGCCGCGGCCGAGGACCTCTCGGCGGTCGCCGACCTCGGGGTCGAGCTGCGCGTGCTCTGGGGCGACACGCTGCTCGACGCCGCCACGTTCGTGCGGCCCAAGCAGCCGGTGCTGGTGGGCGACGGCGAGAAGTGCAGCCTGCGCGTCGAGGGGCTGCCGCTCGCCGAGTTCCCGATGCTCCGCTTCGAGGACGGCGACTACAAGTTCGCGTTCGGCTCCGGGATGACCGGGGTGGTGGACGAGCGCGGGCAGCGCACCGCGTTCGGCGAGCTGGTGAAGTCGCGCAAGGCCGCCAGCGACGAGAAGGTGAAGGGCGCCTACTGGATCCCGGTGCCGCGCGCCGGCGCGGTCCGCGCCGAGGTCGGCAGCCGCCTCGCCATCGAGGCGCGCCCGAAGAAGCCGGAGCCGGTGAAGCCGGTGCCGTTCTGGGACCGCATCAACTACCGGCTGCTGAACCTGTTCCTGGTGCTGTTCTTCATCCAGTCCGGGTTCATCGTCGCGGCGAACAACTTCCCGTACGACACCGACGTCCTCGCGGACGACCTGTTCAAGAACCCGTCGCGGATGGCGAAGTTCATCATCAAGCCGCCCGAGGCGAAGCCGAAGAAGCCGGAGAAGCTCGCCGGCGGCACGCAGAAGGACGATCCGGGCGAGATGGCCGAGAAGCACAAGGGCGACGAGGGCAAGATGGGCAAGCGGGACGCGCCCAAGTCGAACGCCCGGTCCGCGCCGCGCGCCATCGACCCGAACGCCAAGGACGTGGTGAAGAGCACCGGCCTGCTCGGCGCGCTCGGGCGCGGCGGCGGCGGGCTCTCCACCGTGTTCGGCTCGGGCGGCCTGGGCGGCGACCTGAAGGGCGCGGTCGGCAACATGTTCGGCCCGGTGGTCGGCGACGCGCAGGGCCTGGGCGGCCTGGGCATCCGCGGCTCCGGCTCGGGCGGCGGCGGCTCCGGCGAGACCATCGGCATCGGCGCGGTCGGCACCAAGGGCCGCGGCGGCGGGCTCGGCACCTACGGCACCGGCGTCGGCGGCCTCGGCAAGAAGGGCGATCGCGACATCAGCATCGGCACCGGCGCCGCGCAGGTGATGGGCTCGATCGACAAGGAGCTGGTCCGCAAGGTCATCCAGGACCACGCCGCGCAGATCCGCTACTGCTACGAGCAGCAGCTCGCCATCAACCCGCGCCTCGCGGGCAAGGTGTCGATCAAGTGGGTCATCCAGGCCGACGGCAGCGCCACCAGCCCGCAGGTGGACTCCGGCGCGACCACGCTCGAGGACGCCAAGGTCCACGACTGCATGATGAGCCGCATCACCAGCTGGCAGTTCCCCAAGCCCAAGGGCGGCGGCATCGCCGTCATCACCTATCCCTGGATCCTCCGGTCCGCCGGCGGCGAATAGGAGGGACATCTCCGTGAAGAACATCCTCGCCATCCTGGCGCTCATCGCGCCGCTCCTCGCCGGCGCCCAGGAGTCCGCGCCCCGGCTCCAGGAGGACCCGCGCGCCGCCCGCTTCCGCGACGTCGAGCGCGGCCTGTTCGTCGGCATGGAGGCCGGCTACATGGCCTTCACCGACACGCCCACCGAGGACCCGGCGAAGTTCCCGTACGCCGGCAAGGCGGGCGGATCGGCCGGCGGCCTGATGGTCGGGCTCACGCTCGGCATGGACTTCGGCAACCGCCTGTCGCTCGCCGTCTACGGGCAGGGCGGCAACCAGAAGGGCAGCTCGAACTACGGCGCCTTCAGCCTGTTCGCCGGCGGCCTCGACGCGCGCGTCGCGCTGTTCGGCTGGACCGACCGCAACGACTGGGAGCGCTTCTTCTTCTACGTGCACGGCCGCGGCGGGTACGCGAAGAGCTGGCCCGAGGGCCTGTTCAGCACCACCGACGTGGTGGTGCAGGGCGGCCCCGGCATCGAGTACTTCACGCGCCTGCGCCACTTCTCGGTGGGCCTCGCCGCCGACTACGTCTACGCGACGAAGGCGAAGGCGAGCGGGTACGCGATCTACCCGACGGTCCGCTACACGTTCTGATCCCGGGCGGCGGGCGCGCGCGGTCCTCGCCGCGCGCCCGCCCCGGCTCCCCCACACTCACCGCCAGGCCCAGGTCTCCGCGCCGTCCGGCGTGCGCGCGTAGGTCCGCCCGCCGGGCGGCCCGTAGTAGACCGCGTCCACCGGCAGCTGCGTGGCGACGTCGAAGATGCCCACCTCGCCGCCCTCGGCCGCCACCGGGAACGGGAGCCGCAGCGTCCCGTGCGGCGGCACCACCGTGCCGGCGGGCAGCGGCGTCGCGAGCCGCTGGCGGAGGTCTCCGGTGAGGGCGAGGCCCCCCAGGTCGCGCGGCGCGTCCTCGCGGTTGTAGAGCTCGATCGCGTCCGGCGCGACGGCGTTCACGACCAGGCCGCCCTCGCCGCGGTGGCGCTCGAGCGCGATCTGCTCGCGCAGGAACCCGGTCCGGCGCCGGACGTAGTCCTTCAGCACCTGCACCGACGCGTCCGCGTGCGCCGGGTCCACCCAGGGGTCCGCCGGGAGCAGCCCGGCGATGAGCGCGTGCAGCCCGTCGATGCGGGGCGACGTCTCGGCCTCGGCGAACGGGCCGTCGAGCATCGCCTCCACCTCGTCGAGGATGGCGTTCCGCAGCGCCGGCCGGTCCCAGATGCGCTGGAACAGGACCACGAACGGCGGGTGCGCGCCGCCGTAGCGCGCCTCCTTGCCGGCGGCGACGCCGAGCGTCCCCGCGTCGTACAGCGTGTAGAACGGGATGGCGTAGCGGAACGGCACGCCCCACTCCACCGCGTTGTCCCGCCAGAACACCAGCTTCGCGTTGTTGAGGTCCCACGGCACCCACAGCCACTTGTCGCGCACGCGGTCGTGCACCAGGTAGCTGCCGGAGTCGTCGATGCCCGAGAGGCTGATGAGGATCCCCACCGCGTAGAAGCGGAAGAAGCGCGGCAGGTCCACGTTCCGCTCCAGCCACGCCTCGATCTCGCCCTCGGGCGTCCGGTTCAGGCCGAGCAGGAACGCGTCGAGGTCGTCGGAGGGCTCGCTCGAGTTCGTCTTCTTCTCCCACGGCCCCTGGTAGTGGGCGGGCGGGGTGAGCTTCAGCTCGCAGTCGCGCAGCCCGCAGCGGTAGACGTTCGCGTTCGAGTCGATCCCGTTCTCCAGGAGGAAGTGCTTCTCGTCGGGCTCCTCGAGCTCGACGTACACGCCCTGGTGCTCGCCGTTCACGTCGAGCGTCACGAACTGCGCCCGCGGCGTGGGCACGCCGGCGCCCTTCATGAGCCCGTAGGAGAACGGATCGGACAGGTACCCGCCGTCGGGCCACTCGGCGAGCAGGTTCCGCGTGCGCTCGCCGTCGAGCGGCGCGTCCTTGGGGCGGCGCACCTTCCAGCTGTGCTTGGGGTGCTCGCGCGAGCCGTCGCCGCGCTGCCGGAGCGTCACGTCCCACCAGGCGCCGTGGTAGTGGAACCGGCCGGGCGCGTACTCCTTGCTCCACATCGTGTAGACGATCGCCGCGGTCGCGTCGTCGAACGCGAGCGCGTACGGCTCGACGCTCGTCTGCAGCGGAGGCCAGGCGGGCGCGGCGAGCGGGGCGTCCGGGTTCACCACGCCGCCGGGGCCACCGCCGCCGCCTCCTCCCCCGCCGCCGCCCCCCCCACCGCCCGGCTGGCCGCCGAGGGAGCCGTCGGGGAGCGGTGCGCCCCCGGTGCAGGCGAGCAGGAGGACGGGGATCAGCAGGCGGGCGGCCGCGCACGTGCGTCGCATGACCACATGCAGCGCAGCGACCCGCGCGCCGGGAAGCGGGCGCGCGGGGGGTCACCCACCGTGCCTGCCCGGCGTCACCGGGCGCGCGGGCAGGCGGCGGAGGTGCGGGCGGGCTAGCGGCGACGCCGGCGGAGCACCGCCGCGGCGACGACGGCGAGCGGCGCGAGCAGCGCCCAGCCCGAGCCGGCGCCGGCCTGGCAACCGACCGCCACCGCGCCGTTCGGCGGCGGCGCCTCCGGGGCGCCGCCCGTGCCGCCGTCGCCTCCGCCGGGCGGCTGGGCGGGCAGCGGCGGGACGTCCTTCACGATCGTGAAGGTGTCGTGGATCACCCCGTCGCCGCGGATCGAGTCCACCTTCAGCGTGCCGCCCTCGAGCGTGAGCCGGAGGTGCTGGTCGATCTTCTCGCGGTAGGCGGTCCACGGCTCGGCCGGGAGCGCGAAGTCGTACAGCCAGCCGCCCGCGCCGCCGCTCGTCACGTACACCGGCGCGGCGGGGTGGTCGTAGTCCTTCTGCACCGGCTGCCCCTGCCGCGTCGGCCAGCTCCGCTCGTAGAGGTGGTTGTGGCCCTGCAGCACCAGGTCCACCCCGGCCCCCTCGAGCACGCCGAGCAGCGCCGCGGGGATCTGCGGGTACACGCCGTACTTGCCGGTCGCGACCACCGGCCGGTGGATGAGGACGATCTTCCACGGGGCGCGGGTGGCCGCGAGGTCGGCCGTGAGCCAGCCCACCATGGTCTTCGCGTCGCAGCCGGCGGTGGCCGCGTCCATCGGCACGATGCAGTTCGAGTCCAGCGCGACGACGTGCACGTCGCCCCAGTCGAACGCGTAGTAGCGCTCGCCCTGGGGTCCCTCGGGCAGCTCGAACGCGTCGAGGTACGGCTGCGCCCACGCCTGCCGGTACTCGTGGTCGCCGAGCGCCGGCCACATGGTCACGTCCGCGAGGAGCGCCGCCATCGGGCGGAACAGCTTGGTGAGGAAGTCGGCGGCGGTGGCGTCCGGGTAGGCGTTGTCGCCCACCGTCAGGATCGCCTGCGCGCCCTCCTCCCGGATGCGCGCGATGTGGTTCATCTCGGCGGGATCGCCGGTGCCGTAGTCGCCGATGACCGCGAGGATCGCGGCGCGGCCCGCGGCGGTGTCCGGCCGGCCCGGCGTGTGGAGCGTGCCGCCCGGCCGCTCGGCGCCGTCCACGGTGAGCCGGTACGGGACCGCGCTCGCCGCGGGCAGCCCCTCGAGGCGGAGCAGGTGGTGCGTGCCGTCGCTCCCGGCCCGCGCCGTGCCGCCGCCGGGGAGGTCCGCGATGGCCTCCACCGTCGCGGCGGCGTCGGTGTCCACCACCACGAGCGCGGACGTCGGACCGGTCTGCTGGAGGAAGGGGCCGCGGGTCACGGTCGCGGCGGACGCCGCGAAGGGCAGCGCGGCGAGCGCGAGGAGCAGGCGGGTGAGTGAGCGCATGTGGCGTCTCCGTGCGCCCGGGGGCGCGCGCCGCAGGACGGCGATCGAGGGGGTCAGCCCGTCTGAACACGCGCGGGACGCCGCGCCATCCCGCTGCGGGTGCGCGCGCGGCGATCTCGTGCCGAGCGCGTGGCGATCCGGCGGCGCGAGTGGGAAGCGCGCTTCCACGGTGCGCGACGCGCGAGCGCCCTGGGGGCGGGGGAGCGTGGGCGCGGATGTGCGGGCACCGCCGTTGCACCGCGGCCCGGCGTGCTCGCAGACCGACCCTCGCGCCGTGCGCTCCCGTTGCTGCTCCTGCTCACCACCCCTGGCGCCGCGCTCGCGGCGGAGGCGGACGCCGCGCCGGCCGCGGCGCAGGCGGGGGGGAAGGCGGACGCCGTACCGGCCGTGGTCCAGGCGGACGGGAAGGCGCTCGCCGCGCCGGCCGCCGACGCGGCGGCGCGGACGGCCCGCGTCGAGGTGGTGCGCGCCGCGCCGCTGCCTGCCGCGCCGGCGCCCGCGCCGAGGTCCGCGCCGCCGGCGCCGATCGCGCCGCCGCCGAGCCCGGTGGCGGAGCCGATCCGCGCCCGCCGCGAGGGGCTGCAGATCGAGGTGGGCGGGCAGGTGTTCGTCGGCGGCGCCGCGGACGCGCGCGACGACTGGAAGCGCGACGTGGCGCTCGACCGCGCCCGCATCGAGGTGCGCGGGAGCATGCCGGGACTGCTCACGGTCATCGAGGCGGACGTCGCGGACACGAAGCCGCTCAAGGACGCCTTCGTGCGCCTCGACGGACCCTCCTCGACGCGGCTCACCGCCGGCCGGTTCAAGCCGCCGTTCCTCGAGCGCGAGACCGCCTCCGCGTGGAAGCTGCCGCGCATCGGCCGCGGCGTGGTGAACGACTACCTCGTGGACCGGAACGAGCTGGGCGGGCGGCGCGTCGGCGCGATGGGCGCGGTCCGCCCGTGGGACGGCGCGCTGGAGGTGTCCGCCGGCGTGTTCCAGGGCACGCCCAACGGCGACGAGAAGCCGCCGCAGGACTACGTGGCCCGCGCCGCGGTCCGGCTCGCCGGGGCCATCGAGCTCGGCGCCGCCGGCTACCGCGCCGGGCGCTCCGCCCCGGACGCGCCCCGGCGCGAGGCGGGCTCCGCGTTCGCCGCGCTCGACGCGGGGCCCCTGGCGGTGAGCCTGGAGGCGCTCGCGGGCCACATCGAGCAGGGGACGTTCACCGCCGGTCTCGGCCTGGTCGAGTACACCATCCCGGTGGGGAAGCGGCTCCGCGTGACGCCGATGGCGGGGGTGGAGGCGCTGCGCCTCCGCGCGCCCGTGCAGGGGACGGGCTCGTCCGCCGTGGCCGGGGCGGTGCTCGGCTTCGGGGAAGGGCTCAAGCTGAAGGTGCAGGGAGAGCGGGCGCGCCGCCCGGGGGAGAAGGCGCCGGCCAACGCGATCGCCGTCCAGCTCGCGACGAGGTTCTAGCGTGGTGCCCTACGCGGAGGGGCCGGTGACGCTGCTGCGGCGCGAGCACAAGGTGCTGCTCGCGCCGGACGAGGCGCGGGACGTCGCGGCGCGGCTCGGCGCCGGGGGAGCGCCCACGACCCGGGTGGCCACGGTCTACTTCGACGCGCCCGGCGCGCCGCTGGCGCTGCGAGCGCTCGAGGCGCCCGGCGACTGCGTCAAGGTGCGGGCCAAGGCCTACCGGCCGGACCGCTCGGGCCGGCCCGGGCGCGTGGTGCTGGAGCTGAAGCGCGAGCGGGGAGGGGTCACCACCAAGGACCGCACCTGGGTCCCGCGCACGGCGCTGGCGGGCGCGCTGGCGCGGCTGCCGGTGCCGGGCCCGCTCGCGCCGCTCGTCGCGACCTCGTACCGGCGCCGGGTGTGGCAGCCGTGCGACGGATGGCGCGTCACGCTCGACGACGGCCTGCGGTTCCACCCGGCCGGCTGGCGGCTGCTCGACCCGGACGCGCCGCCGTGGCCGGACCGGCTGCCCCCGCCGCTCGGCGCCGAGCCGCGCTCCGTCCTCGAGCTGAAGCTCGGGGCGGGCGCGCCGCCGCGCTGGCTGGTCGCGCTCGTGACCGAGCGGGCGCAGCCGTACAGCAAGCTCGCCGAGGCGTTCGCGCGCGCCGCGCCGGCGCGCACGCGCAGGGCCTGACCCCATGCTCGTCTCCTTCGAAGGCATCGACGGCAGCGGCAAGACCGCGCTCTCCAACCTGGTGTGCGAGCGCCTGCGGCGCGGCGGGCGCGAGGTGGTCCACGCGCGCGAGCGCGGGGTCCTCGCCACCGCCGCGGCCCGCCGCGTCCGCGAGCTGACGCGCGACCCGCGCCTGCTCGAGCTCTCCCCGCGCGCCGAGCTGTGCCTGAACCTCGCCCGCGAGGCGCAGCAGCTCGAGGAGGTGGTGCGGCCCGCGCTGGCGCGCGGCGCGCTGTGCGTGGCCGACCGGAGCCTGCACTCGATCCTGGCCCTGGCCGTGGCCGGCCGCGGCCTGCCGCGCGCCGAGGTCGAGGCGGCGGTGCGCGCCGCCTCGGGCGGCACCTGGCCGGATCTCGCCGTGCTGGTGGACGTGGACCCCGACCTGGCGCGGCTGCGCAAGCGGGTGGGGAAGATCCTGGAGGGCCGCGCCGACGAGCCGGGCTCGCGCAAGGGGCTCGCCGGGCACGGCCTCCAGGTGCGCGTCCGCGAGCACCTCGCCGCCGAGGCCGCCGCCGCGCCCGCCTCGTGGCTCCGGGTCGCGAACGAGGGGAGGGCGCTCGAGGCGCTCGCGGACGAGGTCGCGGACGCGATCGCGGCCCGCGCCGCCGGAGGCCGCGCCCCGCGCCGGCCCCCCGCGCCCGCGCCGCGGTCCGCGCGCCCGCCCGCGCCGGCCGGGCCCGCCGGGATCGCCGCGCGGTTCGAGGCGGCGGTGGACGCGCTGGCGGCGCGGGAGCCCGCGCTCGCGGCGCACCTGCTGGCCGGCATCCCCGGCCGCGCTGCCCACGCGCGGCGGACGGCGCTCGCCGGGCGGTGCCCGGCGGTGGTGGCGCGCGCGCTCGAGGGCCTGTCGGACCCGGAGTCGCACGCGCTCCGGTGGGCGCTGGCGGGCCGGGCCCCGGCCGACGTGGCCGCGGGCCTGGGCGCGGACGCGTCGCCGGAGGCGATGCGGCTCCGGGCCGCGCTGCTGGCGCGCGCGCCGGGGCCGGCGGTGGCCGGGCTGGTGGCGGCGGACGGGGCGGACGCGTGGGCGCTCCGCGCCGAGGCGCTGGAGCGCGGCGAGCTGGAGGGCGTGCTGCGCGGGCTGGCCGGGCTCGGCACCGAGCGCGCCTGGGCGCTGCGGGCGGACGGGATCGGGCGCGGCCTGTGGGAGGCGGTGGGGCGCAGCCTGGCCGGCGTGGACGGCGCGCGCGCCGACGCGATGCGGAGCGCGCTCGCCGCGCACGATCGCCTCGCGGCGCTGCGCGGGACGGCCGGGGTGGAGAGCGGCCCGGCGCGCGCGCTGCGCGAGCGGCTGTTCCCGCTCGCGCCGAAGCGCGTGCTCCGCACGCTGGCGGGCAACGCCGCGCCGTGGACCTGGGCCCTGCGCGAGCGCGCGCTCGCCTTCACCAAGGAGGCGCTCGACGCGGTGGACGGGATGGACCACCCGCGGGCCTGGGCGCTGCGGGCCGAGGGCGTCGCCCGCTGGCCCGCCGCCGCCGTCTCGTCGCTCCGGCACCTCGCCGCGACCGCGCCCGGCCGGGAGATCGTCGCGGCCGCGCTCCGGGCCGCCCCGGCGAGCCTGCCCGTGCTGCGGAACGCGCACGCGGTGCTCGCGCTGGCCGCGCCCGCGCCGGGCCTGCCCGCCGCGGTGGAGGAGTCATGCACCCCGTGACGTTCCCCCCCGGGATCGACCTGCACACGCTGCCGCTCGGCACGGTGCTCCCGCGCATCGGGGCGGCGCTGGTGGTGGGCGTGGCGCTCGGGTTCCGCCCCTGGCGGCTGCTCATGGGCCGGCGGCTGCCGAGGCCGGAGATGGCGCAGGCGCAGATCCTGCTGTGCGCCGCGGCGGCGATCATCACCATGGTGATCGGCGACAGCGTGGCGAAGGCGTTCGGCCTGGTGGGCCTGGGCAGCTTCGTCCGGTTCCGCTCCGGGCTGAAGGACCCGCGCGACGCGGCGGTGCTGTTCCTCACCATCGGCCTGGGCATGGCGTGCGGTCACGGGACGCTGGGGCTCGCGCTCACCGCCGGGCTCGCGGCGTCGGCGGTGCTGGCCGCGCTCGACCTGCTCCCGGCCGGCGAGGCGCCGGACGCGGACGCGCCCGCGGCCGCCGCCGCGCGCGCCGCCGGCGCGCCGGCCGCGGAGGTGGCGCCGCCGCGGCTCGCCGACGCGTCGCGGAAGTCGCCGTGAGGCGATCGCGGGCTGCTATCGGGCGCTATCCGCGCCGCGCGCGCGCGGCCCCGAGACGCGCGCCGGCCGCCCGCGATCGCCGCTCCTGCGCGGTCGCGCCGGCCACCGCCGAGCGCGCGATCTGGCCGGGAAACGCGCCGCGGCGCCCCGAAAGCCGTCCCGCCGAGGGACGGTCACCACGACCCCTCGCCCTGGGTCACCCGGGTTCCTGCCACCCCGCCCGCGACCGGGGGCAATGTAGTCAAATGCCCGTAAGGGCAAGGGAATCCGGCCGGGACAACGTTGACCCTCCTGCGAACAGCGCCCTATACTTCCGCGTCGTCAGGCGCTTTTTTCCGGTTCCTCACTCCCCCGCGAAGCCACCTTGAGCGCACCCTCCCTGGACGAGCAGATCCGATCCCACGTCGAGTCGCTCGAGGCGGCCCCCGGCGACGACGAGGCGTTTCACGCGCTCGTGGGACTTTACGAGCGCGACGCGCGCTGGGAGGAGCTGATCGCCCTGTACGAGGGGCGCGCGCGCCACGCGCCCGGACCGGGGCCGCTCCTCGCCGAGGCCGCCACGCTCGCGCACCGGAAGCTGCGCAACGTGGCCCGCGCGGAGGACCTGTACCGCCAGCTCCTCCAGCTCGAGCCGGCGCACCCCGTCGCGCTTCGCGCGCTGGTGGAGCTCCTCGAGGAGCGCGGCGACTGGGCCGGGATCGCCGCCGCGCTGGAGCGCGAGGCCACCGCCACCGCTGAGCCGGTCGCCGCCGCGGCCGTGACGCTCCGGCTTGCGAAGGTCCAGGAGGAGCGGCTCGGACGGCGGGACCGGGCCGCGCTGCTCTACGCGCGCGCGCACCGGCTCGACCCGTCGCTGGAGGAGGCGCGCGCCCGCGCGCTGGAGTGCTTCGGCGCGCTCCGCCGCTTCGCGCAGGCGAAGCGGCTGCTCGACGGCGCGCGCGACGCCGGCGCCGAGCCGCGCGCGCTCGCCGCCGAGTACGCGCGGCTGGGCACCGCGCTGGTGGACGAGCCGCTCGACCACGCGCTCGCGACCGACGCGCTCATCGACGCGCTCGCGCTCGACCGCTCCGCGCCCGGCGCGGCCGCCGCGCGCGAGCGGCTGCGCGGCTTCCCGCGCGCCTGGCGCGAGGAGGCCGGCCGGGTGGAGGCGGAGGCGACGCGCGCGTCCGACCGGCGCACCGCGGCGGCGCTCCAGCTCCGGCTCGCCCAGATCCACGCCGCCTACGATCCGGAGGGCGCGGGCCGCGCGGTGGAGCGGATCGAGCGGGCCTGGGCGCTCGCGCCGGGGGCTCCGGCGGCGCTGGAGCTGCTGGAGCGCGTGCTGGCGGAGCGCGGCGACCACCGCGGCCACGCCGACGCGCTGGCCCGCCTCGCGGCCCAGACGCGGGACCGCGCCGCGCAGGTGGCCCTCCACCTCGAGATGGCGCGGGTGGACCTGGTGCGCTTCGGGGACGCGGAGTCCGCGCTGGCGGCGCTGCGCCGCGCGCTGGACCTCGACCCGGCCTGCGAGACCGCCGCCCTCCAGGCCTTCGAGCACGAGTTCGACGCGGGCCGGTTCGCGGAGGCGCTCGAGGTGCTGGAGCGCCACCTCGCCGCCGCGCCGGCGAAGCCCGCCCACGCGCCGCTGCGCGTGCGCGCCGCCGCCCTCGCGCGCGAGAAGCTGGGCGACCCCGCCCGCGCCCGCCGCCACCTCGAGGCGGCGCTGCGCGCCGACCCGGGCCACGCCGCCGCCGCCGTCGCGCTGGCGCCGCTGCTCGCCGAGGCCGGCGAGTGGCAGCCGCTCGCGCGCGTGCTGGAGCTGTCCGCGCGCCGCGAGCGCTCGCCGGGGGAGCGGGTCCGGCTGCTCGAGCGGCTCGCCGAGATCCAGCAGGAGCACGTGGGGCGGCCGCGCGACGCGCTGCGCACGCTGGCGGGCGCGCTCGCGCTCGATCCGTCCCGGGCCGCCACCCGCAAGGCCATGGAGGGCGCCGCCGCCCGCGCGGACGCGTTCGCCGAGCTGGCGCGCGCCTACCGCGCCGCCGCCGCCGCCGCGAACGGCGACCTCAAGGCGCGCAAGACGCTGCTGCGGCGGGTGGCCGAGATCCTGGACCGCGACCTGGGCCAGCCGGAGGAGGCGGTCCGGGCCTGGCGCGCGCTGGTCGAGGTGGACCCCGAGGATCGCGGCGCCCGCGCGGCGCTGGAGTCGTGCCTGGCGCGGGCGGGGCAGCAGCAGGAGCTGGCCCGCGAGCTCGAGGCGCGGCGCGAGCACGCCGCCGGCGACGAGCGGCGCGCGCTCGGGGCGAAGCTGGCGCGGCTGTGGGCCGAGGCCGGCGAGCCGGACCGCGCCGGGGCCGCGTGGCGCGGGGTGCTCGCCGAGGGTCCCGAGGACGAGGAGGCGCTGTGGGGCCTGCACGCCGCGCTCGAGGCGCAGGGCGGCGCGGGCGCGGCCGAGGAGCGGATCGCGATCCTGGCGCGGCTCGCGGCCCGCGCGCGGGGCCCCGCCGAGCGCGCCGCGATCGAGCTGGCGCGCGCCGAGGCGCTGGCCGAGCCGCTCGGGCGCCACGCCGACGCCGCCGGGGTGGCGCTCGCCGTGGTCGAGGCCGGCGGCCTCTCCCCGTCGCAGCGGGCCGAGGCGGTCGCGCTCCTGGAGCGGCTGCTGGCGCGCGGCGCGGAGCCGCTGCGCGTGGCGCAGGCCCTGGCGCGCGCGCACGCCGCCGCCGGGGACGCGGCGCGGCAGGCGGCCATGCTGGAGCGGGTGGCGAAGGAGCTGCCCGCCACCGCCGACCCGCGCGAGCGCGCCCGCCACCTGCTCGACGCGTCCGCCGCGCGGGCCGAGCGCCTGGGCGACCGCCGCGGCGCGCTCTCCGCCGCGGCCGCGGCGCTGCGGGCCTGCCCCGACCACGCCGAGGCCCGCGCGCGCTGCGAGGCGCTGGCCCGCGAGGTCGGCGCCCACCGCGAGCTGTTCGCGCTGCTGGTCGAGGTGGCGGGCCGGCTGGCCGGGCGGCCCGAGGAGGAGGCGGCGCTCCGGATCCGCGCCGCCGCCACCGCGGAGGAGGACCTGGGCGCGTTCGACGACGCGGCCGCGCAGCTCCGGCGCGCGCTGGAGCTGCGGCCCGGCGACCCGGCGGTGCTGGCCGGGCTCACCCGCGCCGCGCTCGCGTCCGAGCGCTGGGCCGACGCGGATCGCCTGCTGGCGCAGCGCGCCGAGGCGGCGTCCGGCGCGGAGCAGGTGGCGCTGCTCGCGCAGCGTGCCGAGGTGCTGGAGGAGCGGCTCGGCGACCCCGCCGCGGCCGCCGAGGTCTGCCGCGCGGCGCTGGCCCGCTGCGGCCCGGAGCAGCGCGCGCGCCTGCTGGCGCGGCTCGCCGGCGCGCTCGGCGCCGCCGGGGACGAGGCCGGGCGGGCCGACGCGCTCGGCGAGCTGTCGGCGGCCGCGGCGGAGCCGGCCGAGGCGTCCCGGGCCGCGCTGGAGAGCGCGCGCATCCGCGCCGGGATGGGCGACGCGCGCGCCGCGGTCGAGCGGCTGACCGCCGCGCTGCGGGCCTCGCCGGGCGACGCGGCCGCGCTCGCGGCGCTGGAGGAGCAGCTCGGGGCGGAGGATCCGGCGGCGGTGGTGATGGCCGCGCGCGCGCTGGCCGGGCAGGCGGATCCGCGGCGCCGGCTGCGGGCGCTGGAGGCCGAGGCCCGGGCGCACCCGGAGCCGGGCGGCCGCGCCGCCGCGCACCGCGCCGCCGCGCGCGTGGCCGAGCAGGAGCTGGGGCAGGCGTCGCTCGCGTTCGCGGCCCTGGCGGCGGCCGCGCGGGAGCTGCCCGGGGACGCGGAGCTGCGGGCCGAGCTGCGGCGCGTGGCGGGCGAGGCCCAGGAGTGGGAGGCCTGCGCCCGCGTGCACGACGCGCTGGTGGACGCGGCGCCGGCGTCCGGGCGCCTCGCGATCCTGCGCGAGCGCGCCGAGCTGGCCGAGCGCCGGCTGGACCGCGACCGCGCCGCGGCGGCCTGGGCCGAGGTGGCCGCGGCGGCGCCGGGCGATCGCGACGCGCTGGCCGCGCTGCGCCGCCTGCACCGCGCCCGCGAGCGCTGGGGCGAGCTCGCCGACGTCTGCGCCGCGCTCGCCGCCATGCCCGAGGCCGCGCCGGCCGCGCGCGAGGACGCGCTGCGCGAGGAGGCCGCGGTGGCGGAGTCGCGCCTCGGCGACCCGGGGCGCGCGGCGGCGGCTTGGGCCGAGGTGGCGGCGCTCGCGCCCGAGGACGCCGAGGCGACGGCGGCGCTGGAGCGGCTCTACCAGCGCCTCGACCGGCCCGAGGCGCTCGCCGCGCTGCTGGAGCGCCGGCTGGCCCGCGCGTTCGACGCGGACGCGGCCGCCCGGCTGGCCGAGCTGCGGCGCTTCCGCCTGGGCGATCCGGCCGGCGCGCTGGCGCTGCACGCCGAGCTGCTGCGGCGGGATCCGTCGCGCGCGGACGTGCGCGACGCGCTCGCCGAGCTGGCCGCGGTCCCGGGCGCGGTGGGGCGCGAGGCGCTCGACGCCGCGGACGCCGCGCTGCGCGAGGGCGGCGAGCACGCCCGGCGGGTGGCGGCGCGCGAGGCGCGGCTCGCGGCGGTGGAGGACCTGGGCGAGCGCGCCCGGCTGCACGCGGAGCTGCGCGCGATCCTGGAGCGCGACCTGGGCGAGCCGGGCCTGGCCTGGGTGGCGGCCTGCCGCGCGTTCGCCGAGGGCGGGCCGTCCCGCGCCGGCGCCGAGGAGGACCTGGCGCGCCTGGCGCGCGAGACCGGCTCCGAGGACGAGCTGCCCGACGTCTACGAGCAGGCGGCGGCCGCGGCCGGCCCGGAGGAGCGGCTCGGCCTGCTCCGCCAGGCGGCGCGGCTGCGCGAGGCGCGCGCCGGCGGCCAGGGCGCGGTGGACGCGTGGAACGCGGTGCTGGCGCTCGCGCCGGACGACGCCGAGGCGCTGGAGGCGCTCGCGGCGCTGCACGAGGCGGCGCGCTCGGCGCGCGAGATCCTCGAGGTCGCGCGCCGCCGCGCCGCGCTGGCGGAGGGCGAGGAGCGCGCCGGCCACCTGCTGCACGCGGCGGTGGTGGCGGACCAGCTGGGCGACGCGTCGGTCGCGGCCGAGGCCTACCGCGCGGTGCTCGGCGAGGCGCCGGACCGGGTGGAGGCGCTGGAGGGGCTCGCGCGCGTGCTGGAGCGGGCGCCCGGCGCGGAGCCCGCGGCGGCGACCGCGGAGCTGCTGCAGGTGCTGGAGGCGCTCGCCCGGGCGAGCGGGGCCGACCCGGACCGCAGGGTGGCGGCGCTGCTGCGGCGCGCGGCCTGCCTGGAGGCCGACCCGGATCCGCGGCGGCCGGTGGAGGGCTACGCGGAGGTGCTCGCCGAGCGCCCGCGCGAGCCGGAGGCGGTGGCGGGCCTGGAGCGCCTGCTGAAGCGCCCGGACGCGCGCGAGGGCGCGGCGCGGCTCCTGGAGGACGTCCTGCGCACGGCGGGCGACGCCGGCCGGCTCGCGGCGCTGCTCGAGGTCCGGCTGGAGGGCGCCGACGAGGCCGAGCGCGCGCCGCTGCTCGCCGAGATCGCCGCGCTGCACGAGCGGCTGGGCGACCGGCGCCGCGCGTTCGAGGCGCGGGTGCGCGAGCTGGCCGACGCGGCGCGGGCGGGCCGCGACGCGCCGGCGGCGCGGGCGGACCTGGAGCGGCTCGCGGCGGCGACCGGCGCCTGGGCCGAGCTGGCGGAGGCGCTGCGGGTGGCGCTCGCGGCCGGCCTGCCGGCGCGGGCGGCGCTGGAGGCGCGGCGGCGGCTGGCGGCCGTGTGCGCCGACCGGCTCGGCGACCTCGCCGAGGCGGCCCGGCAGTACGAGGAGGTGGCCGCGGCGGCGCCGTCTCCCGAGACGCTCGGCGCGCTGGCGCGCGTCTACCGCCGCATGGGCGCGCACCGCGAGCTGGCCGGGACGCTCACGCGGCTCGCGGAGGTCGCCCCCGCGGCGGCGGCGCGCAAGGAACTCCTGCTCGAGGTGGCGAAGATCATGGCTGAGCAGCTCTCGGATCGCGAAGGCGCGGTGGACGCGTACCGGAAGATCCTGTCGGTGGACCCGGAGGATCCGCAGGCGCTCCGGCTGCTCGGGCGGCTCCTCGGCGCGGCCGAGCGCTGGGAGGAGCTGGTCCAGGTCCTCGACCGCGAGGTGGCGCTGGCCGACCGGCAGCCCAACTTCGTCGCCGAGGCCGCCGAGCTGCGCTTCCGGCTCGGCCGCATCCGCCACCAGCGGCTGGCGGACGCGGAGGGCGCGCTGGTCGCCTACCGCGAGGTGCTGCACCGCGTGCCCCGCCACCCGGCCGCGCTGTCGGCGCTGGAGGAGCTGGCGCGCGGCACCGGGCCGGCCGCGCTCGAGGCGGCGCTGCTGCTCGAGCCGGTGTACGCGGCCGAGGGCGAGCACGGCAAGGTGGTGGAGACGCTGGAGGCGCGGGCCGCGAACGAGACCGAGCCGCCCCGGCGCGCGGCGCTGCTGCGGCGCGTGGCCGACGTGTACGGCGGACCGCTGCGCAACGCCGAGATGGCGTTCCTGGCCGCGTCGCGCGCGCTCGCGGCGGACCCGGACGCGCCCGAGTCGCTCGAGCTGGCGGTGCGCCACGCGCAGGCCGCGGGCCTGGGCGACGAGCTGGTCGCGCTGCTGGAGGAGCACGCCGACCGCGCCCGCGAGCCGGTCGCCCGGGCCGAGTACCAGCGGCGCATCGCGCGGCTCGCGCACGGCGAGCCGGCCCGCGCGGCCGCGGCCTGGCAGAAGGTGCTCGACCTCGCCCCGGACGACCGCGAGGCGCTGGTCGGCCTCATCGACGCGCTGGAGGCCGGCGCGGATCCCGAGGCGCTGGCGCAGGCGCTGCGGCGGGGCCTGGCGGTGGAGGAGCTGCCGGAGGGCCGCGCCCACCTGCTGCGGCGGCTGGCGGCGGTGCAGGACGAGCGGCTCGGCGACGCGGCCGGCGCCATCCAGAGCCTGAAGCGGCTGCTGGAGCTGTCGCCGGACGACCGCGAGGCGCTCGCCCGCCTGGATCGCCTGTGCGTGAAGGCGGAGCGCTGGGTGGACCTGGGCGACGTGCTCGCGCGCGAGATCGCCGCCGCGGCCGAGGCCGGCGACGCGAACGTGCTCGGGGTCCTGCGGCAGCGCCTGGCGGAGCTGAAGGAGCACCGGCTCCTCGACCGCGAGGGCGCGCTGGAGCTGTACGAGGAGGTGCTGCGCGCCCGCCCGGACCACCCCGAGGCCCTGGCGCGGCTCGAGGCCATGCTGCAGAAGGACCCGGGCAACGCGCGCGCCGCGGTGGCGCTGGAGCGGGCCTACGCCGCGGCCGGCGACCCGCTGCGCCAGGCGGCGGTGCTGGAGCAGCGCGCCGGCGAGCGCCCCGACCCGCAGGAGCGCAAGGCGCTCTACCTGGCCCTGGCCGAGCTGCGCGAGAAGGGGCTCGGCGATCCCTCGCTCGCGTTCCTGGCGCTGTGCAAGGCGTTCCGCGAGGACCCCGCCGACGCGGCGGTGCGCGCGCGCATGGAGGCGCTCGCGGCGCGGAGCGGCCACGAGGAGGAGCTGGCCGCCATCTACGAGGACGAGCTGGACCGGCTGGCGCCGGCCGACACCGCGCAGGTGGCCCTGCGCCTCGGCGCCCTGTACGAGGAGCACCTCGCCGAGCCGGCCCGCGCCGCCCAGTTCCTGCGGCGCGCCGCGGCGCTCGACCCGGCCGCCGCGCCGGCGGCGCTGCCCGCGCTGGAGCGCATCTACCAGAAGCTGGAGAGCTGGCCGGACCTCGCCGACGCGCTGTCGTCGCTGGCCTCGTCCGCCCAGGGCGCCGAGCGCGTCCAGCTCCTGTTCCGGCTGGGCCAGCTCTGCGAGGAGCGGCTCGCCGCGCCGGACCGCGCCGCCGAGGCCTACGAGGCGGCGGTGGCGGCCGACCCGCGCCACGTGCCGTCGCTGCGGGCCCTCGAGGCGCTGTACGAGGGCGCCGGCCGGCGCGAGGACCTGTTCCAGAACCTGGCGGCGCAGCGCGCCGCCGCGCAGGAGCCGGCCGCCCGCGAGCGCGTGCTGGCGCGCATGGCCGCGCTGGCGGCCGAGCTGGGCCGCCTCGACGAGGCGGTGGCGCTGTGGAAGGAGCTGCTCGGGATCCGCCCGCGCCACGAGGCCGCGCTGGCCGCGCTGGAGGACCTGTACGAGCGGCTGGAGCGCTGGCAGGACCTGGCGCAGCACCTCAGGCTGCGGGTGTCCGCCACGGTGGACCGGCGCGAGATCGCGCGCCTGAACGACAAGCTGGGCAACGTGCTGGGCACGAAGCTCGGCGACGCCGCGCAGGCGGTGCAGTCCTACAAGGCGGTGCTGGAGTCGGATCCGCGCAACCGGCGCGCGCTCGAGGCGCTGCGGGACATCCACGCCGCCCAGGGCGACCAGGACGCGCTGGTCTCCGTCTACCGGCGCCTGGTCCCGCTCCAGGAGGACGCGGCCGGCGTGAAGCGCGTGCGGCTCGAGCTCGCGGACGTGCTGCTGCGCGCCGGCCAGAAGCGCGAGGCGGTGGAGCAGGCCAAGCTCGCCTTCGACATCGAGCCGCACACCGCGGACGATCTCGTCCGCGTCGAGGAGATCTTCCGGCAGGGCGGCGCCGCCCAGGACGGCGTCCGCGCCGCCGAGGCCCGCGCCGCGCTGCTCGCCGCCGAGGGCGGCCCCGCCGAGGCGGTGCCGGCCTGGCTGGCGGTGGCCGAGCTGTGGCGGGCGCAGAAGCGGAACGACGCCGCGGCGGCGGCGCTCGACAAGGTGCTGGAGCTCGACCCGGCCAACCGGACCGCCTACGACCAGCTCCGGGCGCTGCACGAGGCGGCCGGCAACTGGCGCGCGCTGGCGCGGGTCTGCGACCTGTTCGCGCCGCACCTGCCGGACCCGGCGGAGAAGCTCGCCCTGCTGAAGGAGGTGGCCGGCGTCCACGAGAAGCGGCTCGGCCAGAAGGAGATGAGCTTCCTCGCCTGGTGCCGCGCGCTGGCCGAGGGGCCGGGCGACGCCGAGGCGCTCGCCGAGGCCGAGCGGCTGGCCGCCGAGACCGAGGCGTTCGACGAGCTCGCGGCGGTGCTGGAGCAGGTGGCCGAGGACGCGAAGGGCATGGTCCGGGCGCGGCTGCTGCTGCGCCTCGGGAAGGTGCGCGACGAGCGGCTCGACGTGGCGGACGAGGCGGAGGCCGCCTACCGCAAGGCGCTGGAGGCCGACCCGGCCAGCCCGGACGCGCTCGACGCGCTCACCCAGCTGTTCAAGCGGCGCGGGCGGGTGCGCGACCTCGTCATCACGCTCGAGCAGAAGCTCGAGGCGGCGGCGGGGCTGGAGGAGAAGAAGGCCACGCTGCTGGAGATGGCGCGCATCTACGACGGCGAGCTGCACGACGTCGAGGAGGCGGTGAGCGCGCTGCGGCGCGTGCTGGAGCTGGACGGCGCGGATCCGGCGGCGCTGGAGGCGCTCTCCGAGCTGCTGCGGCGCGAGCAGCGGTGGGCCGACCTGGCCGGCGTGCTGGCCCGGGCGCGCGACCTGTCCGCCTCGGACCAGGCGCGCATCGCCTACCAGCTCCAGATCGCCTCGCTGCACGAGAACGAGATCGGCGACGACGAGGCCGCGGTGGAGGGGTACCGGACGGTGCTCGGCCTGGACGACCGGAACGCCGAGGCGCTGGCCGGGCTGGAGCGCCTGTACACCAAGCTCGACCGCTTCGCCGAGCTGAACCGCGTCTACGAGCGGCTCATCGCGCTCACCCAGGACCCGCGCGAGCTGGTGCGGGTCCTGTCGCGCAGCGCCGCGATCCACGACGAGAAGCTCCGCGATCCGCGCTCTGCCATCGAGAAGAACGAGGCGGTCCTGCGCATCGACGGCGCCAACGCCGTGGCCATCAAGAACCTCGAGCGGCTCTACCGCGACGAGGCGCTCTGGGACCGGCTCATCAGCGTCATGCAGCACCACGTCTCGCTGGTGCAGGACCGGCGCGAGCAGGTCGCGCTCGAGGTGGCGATCGGCGAGATCTGGTGGAAGGAGCTGCAGCGGGTGGACCGCGCCGAGGCCATGCTGAGCCACGCGCTCCAGCTCGACCCCGACTCGCGCCAGGCGGTGAGCGCGCTCGGGCGCCTCTACGAGAACAGCGGCAACTGGAACCTGGCGCTGGACATGCTGCGCCGCGAGGCGCGGGTGGCGGGCGGCTCGCGGGACGCGGTGGACCTGCAGGTCCGCATGGGCGCGATCTTCGAGGACATGCTCATGGACGTGGCCGGGGCCAAGGAGGCCTACGGCCGCGCCCTGCAGCTCGACCCGGGCAACCTCCCGGCGCTGCGCGCGCTGAAGGGCATCGCCGAGCGCGAGCGCGATCGCGACCGCTACCTCGAGCTGCTGGTGGACGAGGCCCGCTACGCCACCGACGTGCAGGAGAAGACCGAGCTCTACACCGAGGCGGCGCGCGTCTACCAGGAGGAGCGCGACGACCGGGAGAGCGCGGTCCGCTACTACGAGGAGGCGCTGAAGCGGACCCCCGGCCACCTGGACGCGGCGCGCCCGCTGTCGGACATCTACGTGGCGCAGGCCCGCTGGGCCGACGCGGAGCGCGTGCTCGCCGTGATCGTGGGCGTGCTGGACTCGGCCGGCGACGCGCGCGAGCTGTGCCGCCAGTGCTACCGCCAGGGCTACGTGGCCGAGAAGCTCGGGCGCCTGGACAAGGCGCTCGCGTCCTACCGCCGGGCGTACGAGCTCGACGCGACGTACCTGCCCGCGCTGGAGGGCCTGGGCAACCTGCTCGTCCGGCGGGAGGAGTGGGACGAGGCGCTGCGCATCTTCACCGCGGTGATCATCCACCACCGCGACGGCCTCACCGACCTCGAGGTGGTCGAGACGCACTGGCAGATCGGCGAGATCGCCGCGAAGCTGGGGCAGCTCGACCGCGCCGCCAACGCGTTCCGCAAGGCGCTCGAGATCGACACGAACCACGAGCCGTCGCGCCGCAGCCTGGTGCGCGTGCTCGAGGCGGTGGGCGACTGGGAGGGCGCGGTGGACCAGCGGCAGCGCCTGCTGCCGCTGCTCGAGGGAATGGCCCGGTTCGACGACTTCGTCGCCATCGGCGAGGCCTGCCGCGACAAGCTCCAGGACCCGTACCAGGCCATCGACGCGTTCCTGGGCGCGGCGCGCATCGACCCCACCAGCCTGCCGGTGACGGAGGCGCTGCTCGGCCTCTACCGCGAGACGCGCCAGGGCCAGAAGGCGGCCGACGTGCTCGGCCAGATGGTGGCGCGGCCCGAGGTGCAGGCCGACCCGGTCCGCGCGGCCCGGCTCCACCTGGCGCGCGCGGAGGTGCTGCGCGACGAGGTCAAGGACGAGAACGCGGCGCTGGCCGAGCTGGAGCGCGCGCTCGACCGCAACCCGCGGCTGGTGCAGGCGTTCGCGGCCATCGAGGACACCCTCACCCGCGGGAAGCGCTGGCAGGAGCTGGAGCAGGCCTACCTGCGCATGATCCAGCGGCTGCCCAAGACGCCGGACGTGGCCCAGGCCCGCCTGGCGCTGTGGAAGACCGTCGGCGAGCTGTACCGCAGCGTGCTCCGCAACGACGACGGCGCGCGCCTCGCCTACCAGGTGGTGGCGAAGGCCGACCCCGACGACGCGGTGTCGCTGGAGCTGTACGCCGACCTCGCCGCGCGCAAGCCGGGCGAGGAGGCCGAGGCGGTGGCGGCGTACCGGCAGCTCCTGCGCGGCGGGAGCCGCACGCAGAAGCCGGCCGCGGCGCTGGTGAAGCTGCACGCCTCCCGGCGCGAGTACGACCAGGCCTACTCGGCGGCGCAGGTGCTCGTGCACCTGCTCGGCGCCACCGACGGCGAGGAGGTGCAGGTGGTGGCGCGCCTGCGCAAGTTCGCGCGCGAGCAGGCGAGCCGCCCGCTCGACGACGCGCTCTGGGCGCTGCTGCTCCACGAGCGCGTGAAGGGCCCGCTCGCCGACATCATGACGCTGCTCGCGGTCCACGCGCGCCCGCTGTTCCTGCAGCGCGACAAGGACCTCGGGCTGAACCCGAAGAAGGACGAGCTGGACGTGCAGGGCTCGATGCTCTTCTTCGCGAACATGTTCAAGTACGTGGAGCGCACGCTCGGCTTCAAGGGCCTCCGGCTGTTCCGGAAGTCCGGCGCCGCCGCCAAGCTCGCGATCGTGCCCACCGACCCGGCGGGCCTCGTCGCCTCCGACGAGCTGTTCGAGGAGGCGCCGAAAAAGGAGCTGTGGTTCGCGATCGGCAAGGCGATGGCGTTCGCGCGCCCCGAGCTGTACCTCGCGCGGCTCATGCCGCACGACCAGCTCGACCTGGTGTTCCAGGCGGCGTGCTCGGTGGGCACCTCGCGCTTCGTGGTGACCGCCGATCCGCACCTGGTGGAGAAGCTGAAGCGAGAGCTGGAGCGCACGCTGCCCGAGGGCGTGCGCAAGAACACGCTCAAGCTGCTGGCCCGGAGCTACTGCGAGGTGCAGCACCCGGGCGACGTGCGGTCGTACCTGGACGGCGCGGAGTTGACCTCGAACCGCGCCGGCGCGCTGCTCGCCGGCGACCTCGAGGTGGTGCGGCGGGCGGCGGGGGCGGAGAAGCCACAGGTCTCGAAGCTGCGGGAGGAGACCCGCCTGCGCGACCTGGCGACGTTCTGCGTCTCGGAGGAGTATGCGACGCTCCGGGAGAAGCTCGGCCTCTCCTGCGTCGTGCCGGCGTGAGCGGGGCGTCCTTGACGGTGCGGAGCAGGCAAACCTAGGATCTGGGCGGGTTGGCACATGAAATTCGGCTGCGAGCGGTGTGACGCTCAGTACATGATCTCGGACGACAAGGTCGGTCCGAACGGCGTCAAGGTGCGCTGCAAGAAGTGCGGGAACGTCATCCGGGTCCGGCGGGCCGCGGAGAACGGCGCCGTCGCGCCGGAGACGCCCGCGTCCACGGCGGCGGCCGGTGACGGCGCCGCGGGGGCCCCGGCGCCCGCCGGCGCCGCCCCGGAGGGCGGGCTCGACGCCGAGCTGGGCCAGGCGTTCGACCACGCGTTCGGCGACACGCCGCCGGCCGGCGTGGCGGCGCCCGGGCCGGATCCCGACGCGACCCAGGAGACCACGCCGGAGGAGCAGGCGCGCATCGCCGCCGCGTCCGCGGCGCCCGCGGCCGAGCTGCCCGCCACCGAGTGGTACGTGGCCATCGGCCAGGCGCAGGTCGGGCCGCTGCCGCTCCTCGAGGTGAAGAAGAAGTGGGAGGGCGGAGACGTCGGCCCCGACTCGCTGGTGTGGCGCCCGGGCATGGGCGACTGGGCGGCGGTGTCCGCGGTCCCGGACCTGGCCGCGTACCTGTCGCCGATCCCGCGGGGCGCGCGCCCGTCGCGCACGCCGGCGCCGTTCGCCGCGTCCGCCTCCACGCGGGCCGCCCCGGAGCCGACGCCGGCCCCGTCGCCCGCGCCCGGCGCGGACGTGGACTGGAAGCCGGTGGGGGCGTCGGCGCTCGCCGCGCTCGCCAGCGACGAGCTCGCCGCTCGCGCGCCGGAGCCTGCCGCGGCGCGGCCGGCGAACGGCAGCGTGAAGTCGCTCATGGACTCGATGGACCTGCCGGACGGCGGCGGGGTGGATCCCACCGGCGCGGTGCCGCTGCCCATCAAGGCGCTCGAGACCACCGGCGAGAAGAAGATCGAGCGGCGCTCGTCGGTGGCGCGCGGCGCGGAGGAGCTGCGGAACCGCCGCTCCGCCTCGCGCGCGGCGGTGTTCGGCGCCGTGGCGACGGTGGCGGTGGTCGCGGCGGCGGGCGCAGGCTACTGGCTCCTCGGCCGCGCGCCGGCGAGCCCGGCCGCCTCCGCGCCGGTCGCGACCGCGCCGGCCCGGCCCGAGCCGGCGGCCCCGCAGCCCACGGCCGCGCTGCCCGCGGCGGCGACGACCCAGGCGCCGGCGCCGGCCCCCGCCCAGGCGGCCGAGCCGGTGGTCGCGAAGGCGGAGGCGGCCCCGGCCGCCGCCGAGCCCGCGCCGGCGGCGGCTGCACCCGCGCCCGCTCCCGCCAAGGCGGCGCCGGCCCCCGAGCCGGCGCGCAAGGTCGCGGAGGCGCCCGCGCGGCGCGAGCCCGCACCGGCCCGCCCGGCCCGGCGCGAGGCGCCGGAGCGGACGGTGCGCGAGCCCACCCGCGTCGCCAAGGCCGACTCCGCGCCGGCGCCCGCGCCGCGGAAGCGCGATTCCGTCCTCGACTTCGAGAGCAACGACGCCGCGCTCGACGCGGCGCTCGGCGGGACGAAGCCGGGCGCACGCTCGGTGTACGTGCCGCCGGCGCCCGGCGGGGGCGCGCTGCCGGATCGCGTCTCCGACTCGCAGGTCAACGAGACCATCCTCGGGCGCGTCTCCTCGCTGCAGCAGTGCGTGCAGGAGCAGAAGACGCGGGACCCTGCCGCCACCGGCGTGCTCAAGATGCGGTGGAGCATCAGCCCCGACGGGTCGGTGCAGAACGCGAAGTGCGCCACGCCGGAGTACGCCTCCGGCCCGCTCGCCCAGTGCCTGTCGGGCGTGCTCCGGGGCACCAGGTTCCCGAAGTCGAAGAGCGGCCGCTCCGACGTGACGTTCCCGATCAAGTTCTAGCCGCCGGATCCGCGTTCACGCACAGGCGGGGCGGGATCCCGCCGGCCCTTGGCCGGGCATGGGGCCGGCGGGGCGGGGCGCTGCGCGTGGCGGCAGGCGGTCGCTCGCGCGTGCGGCCATCGGCGCCTTGACCCGGTCACCCCGCGCTGACATCTTCAGCCTCGCCGCTCGCGCCCCGCGACCTCCGAGGAGAGATGCCCTTCGAGCTGAAGCAGCCGTCCGTCCCGGGCGCTCTCTACCGCCCGCTCGAGGAGATGGGGCTGGCCGAGCTGGAGGCGCTCCGGCTGGTGCTGCGCGGCGGCTCGGTGGTGGACTGGCGCCGCCTCGACGTCACCACCGCCGCCGAGGTGGACGCGTTCCTCGGCCTGAACCTGTTCGACCTGGAGGATCCGCGGGACGAGCGCCGGCTGCGCGCGATCCTGGGCCAGGCAGTCGAGTACCTGCGCCACGCGTTCGGCTACCGCGTGGCCGACCCGGTGGCCATGCCGGACGACGTGCGGGACCTGTTCCTGCTCGCCTCCGGCGCGGCCGAGCCGCGGAAGTTCCGGCGCATCGCCTGCGTCGTGCTCAAGGTGATGCACGTGATCCACCACCTGGAGGCGCGCGAGCTGCTGTTCCGCACGCCCATCCGCGAGAGCGACCTCTCGGAGCGGGTGGATCGCCGCATCATGGCCGAGGGGGCCCGCATGCAGGCGGGCGGGCTGCCCATCCTCGAGTTCGCCGGCAGCGTGAAGGCGCGCGGCTCGCTGGTCACGAAGCTCATCGCCAAGAAGGAGTCGGTGGCGGCGCAGATCTTCGACCGGGTGCGCTACCGCATCGTCACCGAGACCCCGGAGCAGATCGCGCCGGTGGTGTGGCACCTCACGCGGACGCTGTTCCCGTTCAACTACACGGTCCCGGGCCAGACGCAGAACAGCCTGGTCCGCTTCGTGGACCTCCTGAAGCGGCACCCGCGCGGCGCCGAGCTGTCCGGCCAGCTGCAGCTCCCGCCCGACCTCGAGCGGCGCGATCCCTCCGAGCCGCGCAACGAGTTCAGCGGCCACGGCTACCGGGTGCTGAACTTCGTGGTGGACCTGCCGGTCCGCATCGACGACCTCCTGCCGCCGCTC
Organism: Anaeromyxobacter dehalogenans 2CP-C; assembly: GCF_000013385.1. Lineage (GTDB taxonomy): Bacteria > Myxococcota > Myxococcia > Myxococcales > Anaeromyxobacteraceae > Anaeromyxobacter > Anaeromyxobacter dehalogenans_B. The sequence continues at coordinate 3,791,163 of NC_007760.1, read as the reverse complement.
GATCCCATGGCCGACGAGCTGGGGCGGATCGTGTTCTCGCTGGTGGAGTTCCAGGTGGTGGATCGCGCGACCGCGGAGGCGAACGAGGCGGGAGACTCGTCGCACGAGCGGTACAAGCGCCGGCAGCTCAAGCGCGTGCTCCGGCGCCTCTCGCGTGGCCTGGTGGTGCCGAAGCGCAGACGGCGAGGTGGATCATGAGGGAGCCGACCAAGAACAGCCCGCAGGACCGCGGCGAGGTCGTGATCGCCGGCGTGTGCCAGGTGTGCGGCGTCGAGGGGGACACCATCGCCGTGCCCGGCGCGTCCGCGCCGAACGCCTTCTGCCCCCGCTGCGCCATCGAGTACGGCGAGGCGGCGGGCGAGGAGGACGCGCACGGGGGCGGCGAGATCTAGGGCTCAGCCCGCGGCCGCGGCGAAGGACACCGAGTCCACCCCGTCGGTCCACTGCTGGTAGTGGAGCAGCCGCGCGCCCGCGCCGGCCGAGCGGAGCGCCGCGTAGATCGGCGCGATCCCGCAGAGCCGCCGGCGCGCGCCGTCGCGGACGGCGTCGCGGTGGAAGCCCGCCGGGTCCCCGGCCTCCACGTAGCGGAGCGTCCGCCGGTCGGCCGCGGCGAGCGCCGCCAGCTCGGCCGGCGCGGGCGGCCGGGCGTCGCCGTACCGCGGTCCGACGTGGGCGAGGTCGGCGCCGGCCACCCAGCACACGCTGCGCCCCGCCACCGCGCGCGCGAGCGCGTCGAGGAACGGCGCGGTCGCGGCGGCCGGGTCGGCGAGGTGGCCGATGGCGGAGCAGAGCACCGGGAGCACGGTGAAGGGCCGGCGCAGCCGGTGCGCCAGGACCACCGCCTGCAGCTCGATCGAGTGCTCGTCGCGGTGGCAGAGCTCGTCCCCGAGCAGCGCGTCCTCGCCGAGCGCCCCGCAGAGCGCGTCCACCAGCGCGCGGTCGGTGCGGACCGGCCCGAGCGGCGTGCCGTAGTCGAGGCGCGTGAGCGTGAACGGGCGCGGCGGGGTGGCGTGGGCGGTGCCGAAGATCACGAACAGGTCGGCGCGGCTCGCCTCGAGCGCCCGGTACGCGTGCGCGTAGCCCGCGGCGCCGCGCGCGTAGTCGATGTGCGGCGCGACCACGACGCCGCGCGGGGCGGGCGGCGCCGCCGGGGCGCCCGCGGGGAGCGCCAGCCAGCGGTCGAGCGCGCGGCGGAGCGCGCCGGGGGCGTCGGGGTAGACCGCGCCGGCGCAGGCGGGCGGCCGGAACGGCGCCGCGCGGTACGTCGAGAGCGCGCGCTGGCCGCCGACGTCGGTCGTCACGGGGCTGCGCCCCGCCCCGCTCGCCGGGGCCCGTGCGCCGCCGCCGGTGGCTTCGCCCCGAGCGCGGCGGCGCCCCGGCGGCTCGCTCCGCTCGCAGTCGGGACCATGATCGGCGGCTCAGCGGCGGCCCTTCTTCCGGCCCTTCTTGCGCGCCTGGCGCTCGGCCTTGCGCTTCTTCTTGCGGGCCTCGCGCTCCTTGGCGCTCTCGAGGGCGATCGGCTCGGGCGCGTAGCCCATCATGCGGGCGCGGGCCATGGCGCCGGCCGACATGGGCGGCGTGTAGCCCTTGGGCAGCCCGGCCATCTGCGCGGCCATGCGCGGGTCCACCAGGCCGCCCTGCATGGCGCGCTCGACCGCGTCGGCGTCGGCGCCGAGCACGTCCTCCATGCCCTTGCCCTGCATCTTCCGCAGCTGCATGAGCTGCTTCACGCCGGGCAGCCGCGCCAGCAGGCCGGGCGCGGACCCCACCTGCTTCATCACGCCGCGCATGGCGTTGTACTGCTTGAGCAGGTCGCGGACGTCCTTCTCGGTCCGGCCGGAGCCCTTCGCGATCCGCTTCAGCCGCGGCTCGGTGATCGAGTCCGGGCGGAGCCGCTCGGCCTGGGTCATCGAGTCCACCATCGCCACGATGCGGGTGAGGGCGGAGTCGTCGAACTGGAAGTTCTCCGGGAGCTCCCCGAACATCGGGAACTTCTCCATGAGCTCGCCGAGCGGGCCCATCTTCCGGACCATCCGGATCTGGTTGACGAAGTCCTCGAGCGTGAAGTCGCCGGAGAGGATCTTCTGCGCCTCGGCCTCGGCGGTCTCCTCGTCGACGTGCTGCTCGAAGTCCTTCACCAGGCCGACGATGTCGCCGAAGCCCAGGATGCGGGAGGCGAGCCCCTCGGGCCGGAACTCCTCGAGGCGATCCAGCGCCTCGCCCATGCCGAGGAACTTGATGGGCTTGCCGGTGACCTCCTTGATGGAGAGCGCCGCGCCGCCGCGGGCGTCGCCGTCGAGCTTGGTCAGGATGAAGCCGTCGATGGCGAGGCGCCGGTCGAACTCGCTCGCGGTCTTCACCGCGTCCTGGCCGATCATGGCGTCGGCCACGAGCAGGATGTTCTCGGGCGCGACGTTCGCCTTGATGTTCTCGAGCTCGGTCATGAGCTCGTCGTCGATGGCGAGCCGGCCGGCGGTGTCGTAGATGACCGCGTTGCGGTGCTCGCGCTGCGCCGCCTCGAACGCGTGGCGGCACATGTCCGGCGGCGACACGCCGGGCTCGTGGAACACCGGCACGCCGAGCCGCTCGCCCAGCACCTTGAGCTGGTCCACGGCGGCGGGCCGGTAGACGTCCGCCGCCACCAGCATGACCTGCTTGCCGTCCTTGAGGAGGCGGTTCGCGATCTTGCCGGCGGTGGTGGTCTTGCCGGAGCCCTGCAGGCCGACCATCATGATGCCGGTCGGGCGGCCGCGCTCGCCCTGGCGGAGCGAGGTGTCCACCGGGCCCATCAGCGCCTCGAGCTCGTCGTGGCAGATCTTGACGAAGTGGTCCTGGGGCGTGACGCGGAGCTGGCCCTTCTCCGTCTTGATCTTCGTCTCGACCACCTCGCCGATGGCCTTCTCGCGGACGCGGGCGACGAAGCGCTTCACCACGTCGAACGAGACGTCGGCCTCGAGCAGGGAGACGCGGATGTCGCGGAGCGCGTCGTCCACGACCTCCGGGGTGATCTCGGTGCGCCCCTTCAGCTTGTTGCGGGCAGCCTTGAAGCCCTTGGATACGGTCTCGAGCACTCGGCGTGATCCTTTCGGCCCTGGTCGGGCCACGCGCCGCGCTTATAACACGGAGATGACGAGGTTTCCGCCCATGGACGAGGGCCCCCGGTACTTCACCGTCGAGGAGGCGAACGATCTCGTGTCCGACCTCGAGATCGAGTTCGGGCGGGTCGCCCAGGTGCGCGCCGACATGGTCGCGTGCGTGGAGGCGCTGGGCGGCGCCGAGGTCGCGATGGCCATCCTTCAGCGGGGCGAGCCGGGCCCGGCCGGGCACCAGGACGGCGCGCGGCGGCTGCGCGCGCTCGCGGACCAGCTCGGCGCGGCGGTCGAGCGCATCAACGGCCTCGGGTGCCTGGTGAAGGACCTCGAGGCCGGCCTGGTGGACTTCTACTCGCTCCAGGACGGCGAGCCGGTGTTCCTGTGCTGGCAGTACGGGGAGCCGGCGGTCTCGCACTGGCATCCCGTGGACGCGGGCTTCGCCGCCCGGCAGCCGATCGAGGGCGTGACGGTCCGGCCGCCGGCCTTCCTCAACTGAGGGGCGCCGCCGCCCCGGCCCCGGGAGCGCCCGCGCGTTCCAGCCCTGGCGGAAAGGGTAGGCCGAGCGAGGCAGCGACCGCCCGCACCAGCTCGGCCTCGTCCGCGCCGACGCGCCCGTCGGCCCGGGCCACGGCCGAGCACGCCTCCAGCGCCGCGGCCTTCACGGTAGGTGACGCCGCGTCGAGCCGGTCGAGCGCGGTCTCGAGCCGCCCGAGCCCGAGCTGCTCGCGCGGGAGGAGCCGCCACGGCGCGCGCGCGCCCAGCGCCCGGGCGCCGGCGTCGAGCGCGGCCTGCGCCGCGGCCGCGTCGCGCCCGCCGGTCCAGGCCAGGCAGGAGAGCACCTCCAGGCACTCCGGCCCGGCCTCGTCCACCGTGCGCAGGAGCGCCCGGGGCGGCGCGCCGGCGCCGCGGGAGAGCCGCCGGAGCACGGTGCGGAGCACCGCCAGCTCGTAGGGCGACACGGCCCGGTCCGCGGCCGCGAGGGCGCGCAGGTCGGCGGCGAGCGCGGTGCCCTGCGCCGGCGAGAGCGCGTCGAGCGCCGGGAGGGCCAGCGCGAGGAGCGCGTTCCGGGTGGCGCGATCGAGCCCGGCCAGCGCCGGGAGGAGCCGCTCCAGCTCGGCGCGGAGCGGGCGGTCGTTCCGCTCGAAGTACGCGAGCTGCGCCGCCCGCGCCGGGGCCGCGGCGTCCACGAGCAGCGCGCAGGCGATGGCGCGGGCGCCGAACGGCTCTCGCGCCGCCGCCGCGAGCGCCGGCGGCAGGCGCGAGAGCAGCCCGGCGGCGCGGGGGAGGTGCTCGGCGCGGAGCGCGGAGGCCGGCAGCGCGGTCGCGGGCTCCGCCGCACCGCCGGCGAGCCCCGCCACCCCGGGACGGTCCGGCGCCGGGCGGGGCGGCGCGCCGGCGCCGGCCGCGGTCGCGCGGGGAAGCGGCGCGCCGGCGAGGTGCGGCGCGATCCGGCGGATGCGCTCCTCGATGGGCGGGTGGGTCGAGAAAAGGCCGGCGAGGAGGCCGCCCGAGGCGCGCGCGAAGAACAGGTGCGCGGCCTCGGCCACGTGCGGCCCGGACACCGCCGAGCCCTCCGCCGCGATCTTGCGGAGCGCGCCGGCCAGGCCGTCCGGGTTGCGCGTGAACTGCACCGCCGACGCGTCCGCCAGCCACTCGCGCTGCCGGGCCACCGCGAAGCGGACCAGCCGCCCGCACAGGCTGCCCATGGCGCCGGCGAGGAGCAGCCCCAGGCCGACCAGCGCGATGGCGCCGCGGTTGCGGTCGCGGGAGCGCCGGGGACCGGAGCCGGCGTCGAGGAGCAGCCGCCCGAGCAGCGTCAGGAACCCGAGCCCGCCCACCGCGGCCATCAGGCGGAGGTCGATGCGCGTGTCGGCGTTCAGCACGTGCGACAGCTCGTGGGCCACGACGCCCTGCAGCTCGTCGCGGGTGAGCCGCTCCAGCGCGCCCCGCGTCACCGCCACCACGCTGTGACCCGGCGTGTAGCCGGCCGCGAACGCGTTGATGCCCGGCTCGCCGCGGAGCACGTAGAGCCGCGGCACCGGCATGCCGGCCGCGAGCGCCATCTCCTCGGTCACGTTGACCAGGCGCCGCTCGGCGGCGTCCTGCGTGGCGCGGTCCACCGGCGTGCCGCCCAGCAGCTCCGCCACCGCGGCGCCGCCGCCCGAGGAGAGCCGCACCGCGTGCCAGGCGCCGCCCACCCCGGTGATCGCGCCGACGCCGAGCGCGGTGAGCGCGAGCAGGCCGGGCTGGAGGAGCGGCGGGCCGTACGCCGCGCCGGACGCGTCCACCGCCCACCCCCCGGGGCCCGCGCCGGCGCCCAGCCCGAGCGCCACGGCCAGCGCGAGGTAGACCACCGCGATCACGGCGGCGAGCGCCACCGCGAACGCGATCACGAGGACGGTGGTGCGCCGGCGGGCGTTCCGCTGGGCGGCGAAGAAGTCCAGCGTGGCCCGCCCGGCGGGCGGCGCCTGGGCGGCCATCGGCTAGAACTGCACCCGCACCGGCTCGCGCTCGGCGGCGACCTGCACCTCGAACGCGGTCGCGGGCGGGAAGCCGCCTGCGAGCAGCACGCCGGGGAACGTCTCGCGGGCGTTGTTGTAGGCCATCACCGCGTCGTTGTAGGCCTGGCGCGCGAACGCGATCCGGTTCTCGGTGGAGGTCAGCTCCTCCTGCAGCGCCAGCATGTTCTGGTTCGCCTTCAGGTCCGGGTAGGCCTCGGCCACCGCCAGGAAGCGAGTCAGCACGCCGGCGAGCGCGCCCTCGGCGCCGGACAGCGCGGCCATGGCCGCGGGGTCGCCCGGGTTCGCGGCGGCCGCGCGCGCGGCGGCGGCGGCGCCGTTGCGGGCCGCGACCACCGCCTCGAGCGTCTCGCGCTCGTGCTTCAGGTAGCCCTTGGCCGTCTCGACCAGGTTCGGGATGAGGTCGTACCGCCGCTTGAGCTGGACGTCGATCTGGCTGAACGCGTTCTTGTACGCGTTCCGCCGCGTGACGAGCCCGTTGTAGATGCCGACGGCCGCGATCGCCGCCAGCACCACGAGCCCGAGCAGCACGAGCACCACGGACATGGTTCCCCTCCTGGCGCAGCGGACGCACCGCGCGCGAACGGGAGGATGCCACAGCCGCCGGGTGGGAGGGGGTGGGACGCGCGCGGCGGCACCGGGACCGGGAGGCCCGGTGCCGCGCGCGCGGCGGCCGCCGGGCTACGGGGCCGCAGGCGGGACGTAGGTGAACACGCCGAGGAGGTCCTCGGTGCGCGACACCGCGTTGCCGTTCACGTCGAAGGCGGTGACCCGCACCTGGTAGGTGCGGCCGGCCTCGAGCGCGGCGCCGGCGTACGGCACGGAGAGCGTCGCCGCGGCGAACCGCGCCGGCGCCCACACCGGCGTGCCGAGCGAGTCGAACACCACCAGGTCGAAGCCGCCGGTCGCCGACGGGTACGCGTTCCAGGCGAACGCCGGGGTGGCGGAGTCGGTGACGAGCGTCTCCCCCACGGTCCCGGAGGACGGGGAGATCCCGGGGTCGGCGAAGCTCACCGCGCCGGTGATCTTGAAGGCGCCCGGCGCGCTCGTCATCACGCCGTTCTCCACCAGCACCTCGACCGGCGCGGTGCCGCCGATGCCGGAGACGTCGCGGATGTAGCCGTCGGTCCCGAACGCCGCGAGCACGGTGTACTCGCCGTCCGGCACGCCGGCGACGTGGAACGTGGTGCCGGTGGCGTTCGTGAGCCGCGCGACCAGGCCCGGGGGCGACTCGCCGCGATCGAGCTCGACGTCGTAGGTGGCGCGGACCACCAGCACCACGGTGGTGTCGAGCGCGGCCGGCTGGTTCTGGCCGGTCGGCTGGATGTTGCCGGTCACGGTGGCGGCGGCGCGGTTCTTCACCACCAGGTTCACCAGCCGGTCCTCGAGGTCGGCCAGGCCGGCCACCGGCGCCGGCTGGTAGTTCACGCCCTGCGCGTACCCCTGCACCATCCAGTCGCCCGCCGGGACGTTGAAGATGACGTAGTCGCCGGTGGCGTCCGCGACGCCGGTGCGGACCGTGCCGTCGGCGCGCTCCGCCACGACCAGCGCGCCGGCGTTGGCCTGCGCGGCGTTTCCGTGGATGCGCCCGGTGCCCGCGCCCGTGGTCGGGTCGAGGCCGACGTCGGTGAGCGAGGACGCCACCACCCACTGCGTGGTGCCCGCGTTCACCTCCGTCGCCGCGGAGAGATCGACCGGCACCGCCGAGCGGATGCCGGACGGGAACGTGGCGAACCCGTCGGCGTCGGTGCGCAGCGTCACGTGCCCGGAGACCGGCGCGAGGTTCGCGTCGCGCTCGGCGGGCACCTGCACCGAGTAGGCGCCGGCCGCGTCGGTGGTGGCGGCGGAGCCGACCGGCGCGCCGTTCACGTCGAGCGGGACCACGCGCGCGCCCTCGATCGGCCCGGCGTCCAGGCCGAGCGACAGGTCGTACACCACCCCGGTGATCACCACCGGCGCGGCACAGCGCGTGCCGACGCCCTGGACCACCTCGCAGACGAGCCCGTCGCCGCAGGCCGCGGGATCCGCCTGGTTGCAGTTCGGGTCCTTCTTGTCGGAGCCGCCGCCGCAGCCGGTGGCCGTGGCGATCGCGGCGAGGAGGAGGAGGCGCTTCATCGAGGATGCTCCTTCGTGAGGGGAGGGCGTGTCGCCGGGACGCGGGACACGCGCGGTCGCGCAGTAGACCCCCGCGCTCCGGCACGGGCCACCTGCGAATTCGGCGCCGCGGTGCGCGCTGGCAGCGAAAGGTGGGCGCGCGGAGCACCTCGCCCGGCCGGCGCGCGCCCGGCCCCTGGCGCGGCGCGCCGTGGGGGCGCAAGCGGTTGTTCACGGCGGCCGCGGTTGCGACGGCGAGGCGCGGCGGACATGGGCCACGGGCCGCCCCGATCCCCGGGGCGGCGAGGAGCGGAAGGAGCCTCCCATGAAGCTGCTGTTCCGCGCCGCCACGGCGCTCGCGCTCGTCGGCCTCGCGTCCCCGGCGTTCCCGTGCGGCGAGAAGAAGACCACCACGGCCACCGCCACCGAGGCGAAGGCGAAGACCACCGCGGTCGCCAAGGCCGAGAAGAAGGCGCAGCCGAAGACCGCGCAGGCGCAGTCCGAGAAGCCGGCCAAGGTCGCCAACTGACAGCCATCCGCTCGCGGTTCGACAGGCTCACCGCGAGCGGTTCTCCGAGGCGCCGCGCCCCCCTAGCCTGTCGAGGGAGCCGGCCGGGCGCGCCGCGGCCCGGGCGCCGCCGTCCCGCTCCGCCGGGGCGCGGCGCCCGGCGCGCTTGCGCCCGGCGGCGCGGACGCCTACCACCGCAGGATGGAGCCGTTCGACCTGGTGGTCGTGGGCGGCGGGCACAACGGGCTGGTGGCCGCCGCCTACGCGGCGCGCGCCGGCCAGCGGACGCTGGTGCTGGAGGCGCTCGATCGCCTCGGCGGCGCGAGCGGGGGCGACGAGCCCTGGCCCGGCTTCCGCGTCTCCACCGCGGCGTACGTGGTGAGCCTGTTCCGGCCCGAGATCGTCCGCGAGCTCGACCTCGCCCGGCACGGCTACGCGGTGCTGCCGCGCGACCCCTCCTCCTTCACGCCGCTCCCCGACGGCCGCTCGCTGCTGCTCGGCCCGGACCCGGCCCTGAACCAGCGCGAGATCGCGAAGTTCTCCCGGCGCGACGCCGAGCGCTTCCCGCGCTACGAGGCGCTGCTCGACCGGCTCGCCCGCGCGATCGAGCCGACGCTGCTCGAGCCGCCGCCGGATCCGTTCTCCGGTCGGCCCGGCGACCTGTGGCGGCTCGCGCGCACCGGCTGGCGGCTGCTGCGCCTCGGCGAGGACGGCCCGCGCGCGCTCGAGCTCCTGCTCGGCGCCGCCCGCCCCATCCTCGAGCGGTGGTTCGAGTCGGAGCCGCTCCGCGCCACGCTCGCCACCGACGCGATCATCGGCGCGATGGCGTCACCCTCCACGCCGGGCACCGCCTACGTGCTGTTCCACCACGTGATGGGCGAGGTGAACGGCGCGCGCGGCGTCTGGGGGTACGTGCGCGGCGGGATGGGCGCGCTCGCCGCGGCGCTGGCCGGCGCGGCGCGCGCGGCGGGGGCGGAGCTCCGCACCGGCGCCCGGGTGGCGCGGGTGCGGGTGCGCGGCGGCCGGGCCGACGGCGTGGTGCTGGCGGACGGGACGGAGATCCCGGCGCGGCGCGTCGCGTCGTCGGTGGACGCCCGGCGGACGCTGCTCGGGATGGTCGGCGCGGAGCACCTCGCGCCGGAGGTGGCCGAGGCCGTCGGCGCGATCGACTACGCGAGCGCCTCGCTCAAGATCAACCTGGCCCTCTCCGAGCTCCCGCGCTTCCCGGCGGCGCCGCACGCGGGCGCGGCGCCCGGCCCGCACCACCGCGGCACGATCCACGTCTCGCCGACGCTCGACCACATCGAGCGCGCGTTCGCCGACGCCGCCGCGGGCCGGCCCTCGGCGGAGCCGGTGCTGGAGTGCACGATCCCGTCGGCGGTGGATCCCGGCGTCGCGCCGCCCGGGCGTCACCTCATGTCGATGTTCGTGCAGTACGCGCCGTACCGGCTCGCCGAGGGCTCCTGGGACGAGCTCAAGGAGCCGTTCGCGGATCGCTGCGTGGCGCTGCTCGACCGCTACGCGCCCGGCTTCGCCGCCTCGGTGCTGCACCGCGAGGTGCTCTCGCCGCTGGATCTCGAGCGGCGCTTCGGGCTCACCGGCGGGAACATCTTCCAGGGCGCGATGACGCCGGCGCAGCTGCTGTTCCTCCGGCCGTTCCCCGGCGGCGGCGGCTACCGCACGCCGGTGCCCGGCCTGTACCTGTGCGGCGCCGCCACGCACCCCGGCGGCGGGGTCATGGGCGCGTGCGGCCGGAGCGCGGCGCGCGAGATCCTGCGGGACGCGCGGCGGGGGCGGTGACGCGCGCCGGCGCCCTCCGCGGCGCCGCGCCCCCGAGCACGGTCCGGGCCTCCGCGGCGAGGCCGGCGGCCTTCGGCTCGCCCTTGCGCGCGGCGGCGAGCAGGAACGGCGCGGCCCGCGCGCGATCCCGCGGCGCGCCCATCCGGCCGAACCAGTAGGCCTGGCCGACGAGCAGCGCCGCGCCGGCGTGGCCGTGCGTGGCGGCGCGGCGGAGCCAGCGCAGCGCGGCCGCGTCGTCGCGCGGCACGCCGGCGGCGCCCTGGCGCAGGCAGGCCGCGAGGTCCACCATCGCCTGCACCACGCCGGCCGAGGCCGCGCGGCGGAACAGCCGGATCGCCGCGGCGCGATCCCGCGGCGCGCCCTCGCCGTGCAGCAGCGCGCCGGCCAGGTTCGCGATGGCCTCGGGCTTCCCGCGCCGCGCCGCCTCGGAGAACCAGCGCACCGCGCCGTCGAGGTCCCGCGGGCCGCCGCGGCCGTCGCGGAGCAGCTCGCCCAGCGCGGCCATCGCGTCCGCGAGGCCTGCCTTCGCCGCGGCCTCGTAGGCGCGCCGGGCCGCGGCGTGGTCGCGCGGCGGATCGCGCTCGAGCGAGCGGGCGAGCGACAGCGCGGCGCGGCCGTCGCCGGCGCGCACGCGGGTGCGCAGCGCGGCGCGGCGTGCCAGCAGCTCGGCGCGCGGGTCCATGGCCGCATGGTGCCACGGGGCCGGGCGGCCCGCGAACATGCGCCGGCGCGGGGGGCGGACGGCTCAGCGCGCGAGCCGGCGCCGCAGCGCGCCCAGCACGTCCATGCGCGTGACGAGGCCGACGAAGCGGTCGCCGTCCATCACGATGGGCACGAGGCCCGCCGCGAACATGGGCAGCAGGACCTTCAGCGGGGTCGCGGGCGTCACCGTCTCGAGCCGCGTGGCCATGACGTCGCGGACCGGGAGCGAGAGGCGGGACGCGTCGTCCACCGCGGCGAGCAGCAGGTCGGACTCGTCCACGATGCCCACCACGCGCCCGCCCTCGACCACCGGCAGCTGCGAGACGTCGTTCGCCTTCATGCGGTTGAGCGCGACGAGCAGCGGGTCCCCCGGGCCGGTGGTCACCACGGCGCGATCGGCGAAGCGGCGGGTGACGAGGTCCGTGAGGTCGCCCACGGTGGGCCGGTCCGAGAGCCCCTGCTCCAGCATCCAGAGGTCGTCGAACATCTTCGACAGGTACTTGTTGCCCGAGTCGCACACGAGGGTGCAGACGCGGAGCGGCCGGTCCGCGGCGCGGCAGTGGCGCAGCGCCGCCGCGAGCAGGGTGCCGGTGGACGAGCCGGCCAGGAGGCCCTCGGCGCGGAGCAGGGCCCGCGCCGTCTCCAGGCTCTCGCGATCCGGGATCCGGTACGCCCGCCGGACCCGCGACAGGTCGGCGACCGGCGGCAGGAAGTCCTCGCCGATCCCCTCCACCAGCCAGCTCCCCGCCCGGCCGATGGTGCCGGTCTCGACGTAGCCGGCGAGCACCGAGCCCTCGGGATCGGCCAGCACCAGCTCGCAGCCGGGGACGGCCGTCGCCAGGTGGCGCGAGAGGCCGGTGAGCGTGCCGCCCGAGCCGACCCCGCACACCATCGCGTCCAGCCGGCCGCCGAGCTGCGCGACGATCTCCGGGCCGGTGCCGGTCTCGTGCGCCGCCGGGTTCGCCGGGTTCGCGAACTGGTTGACGTAGAACGCGCCCTCCTCCCGCGCGACGCGCTCGGCGAGGTCCTGGTAGTACTCCGGGTGGCCCTTGCCCACGTCGGAGCGCGTCATCACCACCTCGGCGCCGAGCGCCTTGAGGTGGAGGATCTTCTCGCGGCTCATCTTGTCGGGGATGACGAGCGTCAGGCGGTAGCCGCGCTGCGCGGCGACGAGCGCGAGGCCGAGCCCGGTGTTGCCCGCGGTGGCCTCCACCAGGTGACGGCGGTCGCCGCCGAGGCTGCCGTCGCGCTCGGCCGCCGCGATCATCGACAGGCCGATGCGGTCCTTGATCGAGCCGCCCGGGTTCGCGCTCTCCAGCTTCAGGAACAGCTCGCAGGGACCGGTGTCGAGGTGGCGCACGCGGACCATGGGCGTCGCGCCGATGAGCTCGAGCGTGCCGGCGGCGGGGGGCGGGGCGGAGGGCATGCAGCGGCTCATGGCGTCGCGGCGGACCCCCTGTCAAGGCGGGAGCCCGCGAGGGAGCGCACGCCGATCCGGCCCCGGGGCGATCGGTGCGCCGGCGGGACGGCGACCTTGGCGAGGCCGACCCGCCCGGGCGCGAGGCAGCGCGACGCGGGAGGCGGATGCTTCCCGGTCGCCGCGCCCACGCGCGCGGCGATGGACCACCGAGGAGGAACCATGACCCGGATCGCGCTCGTGCTGACCGTCGCACTCACCGCCGCCGCCGCCACCGCCCAGGAGAAGGCGGCTCCACCTGCCGCCGATCCCATGAGCGCCTGGAAGCCGCACAAGGTCGCGCGCGAGGCCGCCGACCGGAAGGAGATCCTGGCGCTCATGAAGGCGATGGACGCCGCCGGGGTGAACGGCGACCTCGAGGCCGCGGCGACGCTCGTCCACTTCCCGGTGCTCATGGCGACCGACGACGCGAAGGGGCAGGGGAGCGCCGAGGCGTGGACCCGCGAGCAGTGGCTCGAGGTGATGAAGCCGATGTACGCGAAGCCGATGTCCGACGCGAAGATGGCGCACAACCCGACCATCTTCCTGGTGAGCGACTCGCTCGCGCTGGTGGGGGACACCTGGTCGATGACGATGGGCAAGAAGAAGATGTCGGGGCGCAGCGCCGCCATGCTGGTGCGCGTGGACGGGAGCTGGCGCTTCGCGGCGATGATGGAGAGCGGCTGGGGCGACATGCCGGGCATGGACTCCGCCGCGGGCGGCGGCGCGGCCGGCAAGGAGCCGCCCGCCGGCGGGAAGTGACCGCGGCCGCGGGGCCGGCTCCGGCGGAGCGGGCCGGCCCCGGGCGGCGCGCGTCAGAAGTCGGTGCCCATCACGTAGCTCCGGACCGCGCCCGGGATCGGGAGCACGGTGTCCGGGCGCATCATCTCGTTGTCCTCGTGGTCGATGATGTGGCAGTGCCACACGTAGTTGTACGCGCCGCCCTGGCCGCTCGGGTCGAACGGGAACGCCGCGATCGTGCCGACGTCCGCGCTGGTCGGCGCCCACCGGACCACGAACCGCGTCACCGTGCCGGGCGGCACCTGCACGGTGTCCTTCCAGCCGCGCTCCTGCGCCGCCGCGGGCTGCGGCAGTCCCTTCAGGAACCGGGCGACGTCGGGGTTGCCGCCGAGCTTGCCGGGCGTGCCGCTCCCGTAGTCGAGCGGCGGGCCGTAGCCGGGGCAGTAGGCGCCGGCGGTGCACACGTTCATGCCGACCATGCGCGGCTGGCCGGTGGCGGGATCGTTCACCTGCGGGAACGCCGCCGCGTAGGCCGCGGAGTACTTGGGCACGTCGAGCGCCTGGCGGTTCATGAGCTGGAACTGCACCAGGTGCAGGTGGATCGGGTGCGAGTCGGCGGTGAGGTTGGCGATCTCCCAGAGCTCCGTCTCGCCCTCCGCCGGCAGCTCGGAGTAGTGGAGCCCGCCCGCGGTGAGCTGGGTGAAGTCGCCGCGATAGGCGGCGCCCGACGTCGGGTCGTTCCGTGCCGAGGCGCCGCTCCACTTCGTGTTGTTGACGAGGATCTCGAGCGGGCCGCCCGGATACGCGGTCATGACGCCGTCGATCGGGTTCACCGCGCTCACCGGCATGCCCATCACCTCGTTGAGCGTGAGCAGGCGGGTCTTCTGCGCGGTCACCCCGGCGCCGAGCGTGCCGGCGCCGAACGCCACGAGCGGCTTCACCGCGCCGTCGCCGCTCCGGACGGTCGCGCTCACGGCCGGGTTCCAGGCGATGCCGCCGGCGCCGCACTGCGCCGGCGCGGGCGGGCAGGCGACGCGGAGCTGCATCAGCTGCGAGAGGCCGCCCGTCGGCGTCGCGCCGCCGGGATAGGGCGTCTTGGCGACGTTCTTGAGCAGGAGCGTCGTGCCCACCGGCTGGCCCCCGAAGTCGATGACGACCTCGTAGCGCTCGCCGGGCATGATCACGAGCCGCTGGGGCGCGGGCTTCAGGGCGGTCGGGTCGATCTTCTGCGCCACGTCCACGTAGCCGCCGTCGGTCCCGATGATCCACATCGCCGGGCCGTTCACCTTGGTCTTCGGGTTCGTCAGGAACAGCTCGTACGTCCGGGCGTTCGAGCCGTTCACGAGCAGGAAGCGGTAGCGCTTCGGCTCGACCTCCAGGTACGGCCACACCACCCCGTTCACGAGCAGCGTGTCGCCCACGAACTCCGGGTTCCAGTACGGGTGCTCGGGGTTGAGCGCCCAGAGGACGCCGCCCTTCGTGCCCGCGGTGAAGAACAGCTCGCCGTTCGTGTCGAACATGCGGTCCTGGAGGATGAGCGGGACGACCTTCGTCGCGTCCTCCAGGCCGGCGGGGAGCGGCTGCTCGGGATCGACGAGCACGTACCCGCCGGCGAGGCCGGCGTACACGTTCAGGCGCGTCGCGCCCAGCGTGTGATCGTGGAACCACAGCGGGCCGGCCTCCTGCGTGTTCGGGTAGCGGTAGACGACCTCGTTCGCCGCCGGGGCGAACCGCGGGCTCGCGTACCGGCCCGGCCCGGTCATCATGCCGGTGCTCGTGAACCAGGAGTCCGGGCTGCCGTCGAGCTCGGCGGGGATCTCGCCGCCGTGCAGGTGCGGGGCCGCGGGGATGCCCATGGCGCCGTTCGCGTCGCGGTACGGATAGGTGCAGACGTCGCGGAGCGCGGGCGGCATCGTGGACATGCACATCTGCATGTTCGCGTCCGCCCAGTGGAGCGTCTGGTCCACGCTGTCCGAGTAGGCGAGCACGTGCGTGCCCAGCGGGTTCGTCGAGATCGGATCCGGTGACGCGGGCAGCGCGTTCACGTACCGCACCGTGGTGGGCGCGCCGCGCGTCGCCACGATCACCGGGCCGAGGTACGTGTCCTGCGGGAGCGCGCCGGGCGCCGGGCAGCCGTCGAGCCGGTAGCCCCACGTCCACGTGGCGGGCCGCGTCCCGGGCGCGAACGTGCCGGTGGGGAGCACGTTCGTCTGGAACTCGCACATGTTCACGTCGAGCGGCGTCTCGCCGTCGTCCACGACGGTCGCGATGCGCGGGTACGCCGACCACAGGGGCTCGGCGCTGGCCGAGAGCACCGGCAGCCGGTCCGTGAACGACGGGATGGCCTTCGGCGGAAGCGGCGTCTGCGGCGTGAGGTAGGTGGCGGGCAGCGGCTGCGCGGTGGCGGGTGGCGAGGCGCCCGACGAGACCGCGAGCAGCGACAGCGCCAGGACGATGCGGATGCGGACCATGGTTTCCCCCCTGCGTGGACGTGGCTTGGCCGCTCGCCTCGCCGGGTGGCGAGGCGATGCATGCGAGACTGGTTCGGTTCCCCCTCCGCGACCGGCCCCCGCCGATCCTCCCGCTCGCGCGCTCGGGCCGTGAACGGCCGAGCCATTCCGCACACCTGCTCACAGACCCGAGGGGAGACCAGGTGTCGCAGAGGGGTCGTGCGATGGCACTCGGCCGCCCGGGGGGCGGGAGGGCGCGCAAGGGCTCGTATCCCCGACGGTTAATTAACCTTTAGTGCGTGAGAATGCCCTGATGGGGCTGGGAGGTTGGCATCAGGCGGCCGAGTGCCCGTCCATTGCGGACCGCGTCACCGTCCGCACCCTCATCCAAGGGGAGGAGGCGACGATGCGAGTCGAACAGGCGATGAGCCGGGCGACGGGGTGCCGGGAGAGGGACTCGGTGCGCGACTGCGCGGCATTGATGCGGGACGAGGAGATCGGGTTCGTGCCGGTCTGCAACGACGCGGGCGAGCCGGTGGGGGCGATCACCGATCGCGACCTCGCCATCCGCGTGCTGGCGGAGGGCAGGTCCGCGGACGAGCAGGTGTCGAGCTGCATGACGCGCGAGGTGGTGGCCTGCCGGCTGGGCGACGACCTGCGGGACGCGGAGCAGCTCATGCGGCAGCGCCAGCTCTCGCGCGTGATGGTGTGCGACGACGACGGCCGGCTCCGCGGCGTGATCAGCCTGGCCGACATCGCCGAGGTCGAGAGCGAGCGCTCCATCGGCGACACGGTGCAGGCGGTGAAGAGCGACCAGCCGTCGATCCACTGAGTGGACCGCGGGTGCGCGGCGCGGCGGAGGCGCCCTCGGGCGGCCGCCGCGCCGCTTCTCGATCAACGGCGTCGCGCCCCCCGATTCGGCGCGCGCCTCCGGGCGGCCGGGTGGTATCAGGTCGCGCATGCCAGACACCCAGACCTACGCCGGCGGCTGCCACTGCGGCGCCGTCCGCTACCAGGTGGACCTGAAGCTCGACCGCGCGATCTCCTGCAACTGCTCCATCTGCTCGAAGACGGGCACGCTCCTCGCGTTCGCGCCGGCCGCCGTGTTCCGGCTCGAGCGCGGCGAGGACGCGGTGACCGACTACCAGTTCGGCAAGCGGCGCATCCACCACCTGTTCTGCCGCCACTGCGGCGTCCGCTCGTACTCGCGCGGCGCCATGCCCGACGGCACGCCGATGGTCGCGGTGAACGTGCGCTGCCTCGACGGCGTGGACCCGGCCACCGTGCCGGTGCACGCGCACGACGGCCGGAGCATCCCCATCGACTGAAGCCGCCAGCGGCGCGACCGCCCGCCGCCGGGCGATCCGCCGCGAGGCCCCGCGTCGCACGTGCTTCTCCGCGGCGTCCCGTAAGATGCGTCACGGGCCCACCGGACGGGAAGGAGCCCTTCGCATGCGCGTCGCGATCATCGGCTCCGGCCCTGCCGGCTTCTACGCGGCCGAGGCGCTGCTGAAGCGGACCGATACCGCGGTGGACGTGGACATGTTCGACCGGCTCCCCACGCCCTTCGGGCTGGTGCGAGGCGGGGTCGCGCCGGACCACCAGAGGATCAAGGCCGTCACCCGGGTCTTCGCGAGCACGGCGGCGCGCCCCACGTTCCGGTTCCTCGGCAACGTCCGGCTCGGTCGCGACGTCACGGTGGACGACTTGCGCCGGCACTACCACCAGATCGTCTACGCGACCGGCAGCGAGTCCGACCGGCGGCTCGGCATCCCGGGCGAAGGCATCGAGCGCTGCACGCCGGCGACGGTCTTCGTCGGCTGGTACAACGGCCACCCCGACTATCGCCACGCGAGGTTCGACCTGTCGGTCCGTCGCGCGGCGGTGGTGGGCAACGGCAACGTCGCGGTGGACGTCGCCCGCATCCTGCTGCGCACGCGGGCCGAGCTCGAGCGGACCGACATCGCGGCCCATGCGCTCGAGGCACTGCGCGAGAGCCAGGTGCGCGAGGTGTACCTGCTCGGGCGGAGGGGCCCTGCCCAGGCGGCGTTCTCGCCGGCCGAGCTCCGGGAGCTCGGCACGCTGGAGGCGGCGGATCCCGTCGTGGACCCCGCCGATCTCGCAGGCCTGAGCGATCCCGCGCCGGGCGGGAACCTGGAGATCCTCCGCTCCTTCGCCGCGCGCCGGCCGCGCCCGGACGCGAGGAGGCTTCACCTGCGCTTCCTCGTGTCGCCGACGGAGGTGCTCGCGGACGCAGCGGGCGCGGTCGCGGGCCTGAGGCTGGAGAAGAATCGCCTGGAACGCAGGCCGGACGGCACGGTCGTCGCTCGCGGTACCGGCGAGACCGAGGTGCTCGAGGTCGGGCTGGTGCTGCCGGCGGTCGGCTACGCCGCGGACCGCATCCCGGGCGTGCCCTTCGACGAGAAGGCGCGGGTCATCGCCAACGAGGACGGGCGGGTGGTCGATCCCGTCCTTCGCAGCCCACTCCCCGGCGAGTACGTCGTCGGGTGGGCGCGCAGCGGGCCGCAGGGCCTCATCGGCGAGCACCGGCGCGCCTCGGCCCACGTGGTCGCGCACATGGTCGCCGACGCCGCCGGGCTCGCGACCCGTCCGCTGCCCCCGCGCGACGCCATCGACGACGTGCTGCGCGCGCGAGGGGTCCGGCCGGTGTCGTTCGTGGACTGGGCGCGGCTCGACGAGGTGGAGGTCGCGCGCGGAGCCCGGCGGGGCGCGCCGCGCGACAAGCTCGTGGACGTCGCGGCGATGCTGGCGATCCTGGGCGAGGGGGAGTGAGCCTCGCGAAGTAGGGCCGCTCGGACTCGAACCGAGATGGAGCCTGGCGGCTCCAGAGGATTTTAAGTCCCCCGCGTCTACCAGTTTCGCCACGGCCCCGTGACGACGGCCGCGCGCCGCGCGGCGGCGGGATGATACCGCGGGCGGGCTAGCGCGCCAGCGGAGCCGTCCAAGGGGCGGCGACCGCCGGCCGCGGCCCTGAGCGGGGGAACACGGCAGCCCGGGCGCCGGGCCCGTTCGCGCGGCGTACGCTCATCCCGCAGGGGGGAGACGAGGGGGCGCACATGACGTTCCGCTCGATGCGTATGATGCGGTGTGCGGCCGCGGCCATCTGCCTGGCGGGCGCCGCCTGCTCGGGAGGAGGCGGTGACCACCACGACGTCGTCGCGAACACCATCAACGCCGAGAACGCGATCGACGTCGCGGGCCTCGGGGTGGACGCCCTCGACACGGCGCCGAGCCTGGGCGCGCTGCTGGGCGAGCTGGTGGTCGGCCGGATCGCGAACGACACCCCCACGCTGTGCACGACGGGCAGCTACACCGTGACGGTCACGCCGGCCCTCCCGGTCGCGGTCGGGCACGTGTTCGTCATCACGTTCGACGACTGCACGGATGCGAAGGGCATGTTCCGCGGCACGGCGACCGCCACGGTGGCCGGGGTCACCGGCGATCCGGCCGGCGGGGCCTACACGCTCGACCTGCACGCCTCGGGCCTCGACTTCACCATCAGCGAGACGACGGTGACCGCGCACGTCACCGGCGCGCTCCGCTGCGAGCGTCAGGCGTCCGCCGGGATCGTCTCGCACCACGCCGAGGCCGAGCCCGGCACGCCGCTCGTCCTGACGCTGTCCGACGGCGCCGACACGGCCGAGCTGCGGCTGACGGCGTACTCGGTGCACGCCGAGGCGACGACCGCCGGCGGCGCGACGCTCACCACCGCCGGCGACAGCGCGACGTTCACCGTCACCGGGATCGACGGCGCGCTCACCGTGGCGGTCACCGGGAGCATCGCCTGGATCGAGCCGGAGCCGCCGGGGATGGGCGACCTGACGGTCACCGCGGCCGACGGCACCCGCGTCGCCGTGCACCTGGCGAGCGGCGGCGCCGCGACGCTGGCGGTGGACGACGACGCGGACGGCGAGGTGGAGGCGACGGTCCCGACGGTCTGGGACTTCCTCCACTAGCGCGCGTAGCGCTGCTCGAACAGGGCGCGCAGGCGCGGGTGGCGGCGGAGGAGCTCGAGGGTCAGGTCGGCGTGGCCGGGGGCGTAGCCGTTGCCGACCAGCATGGTGACGTCCTTGCCGACGCCCTCCGCCCCGAGCGCCGCGGCGGTGAAGCTCGTCGCCATCGAGAAGAAGATCACCGTCCCGCCGTCCTTCGCGGCGAGGATGGCGGCCATCTCGGTGCCGGGGACGCTGGCGCAGTTCACCACGAGATCGAAGCGCCCGCCGGCGCCCTCGGCCGCGGCGAGCACCGCCAGCGGATCGGTGGCGTCCACCCGCAGCCGCGCGTCGGCGACGCCCAGCGCGCCGAGCGCGTCGAGCGCCTGCTCGGACCGGTCCGCCAGCACCACCGCGCCGTCGTCGCCCATCGAGGCGCGCGCCTGCACGGCGACGAGCGCCCCGGACTTCCCCGCGCCCAGCACCAGCACGCGCATGCCCGGGCGAACGTGCCGCGCCACCAGCGCGGGCGCGCCGCACACGTCGAGCGCGGCGAGCGCCAGCGTCTCGGGGAGATCGTCCGGCAGCCTCGCCCACAGGCCGGTCGCGAACAGGATCGCCTCGCCGTCGCACTCGACGCGGTCGATCTCCGGCCGCACCGCGCGGACGCGGTCGATGCGGAGCGGGGTGAGGGTGAGCGAGACCAGCGTGGCGATCCGGTCTCCCGGGCGCAGCGCGGCCGCCGCCGGGTGGCGCGGGCCGGCGGCGCGGACGCGGCCGATGAGCATGCCGCCCGAGCCGGTGACCGGGTTGTGCATCTTCCCGCGCGCCCGGACGATGCGGAGCACCTCGTCGCCGATGCGGCCGGGATCGCCGCCCACCGCGCCCTCGAGCTGGCGGAAGCTGGCGGCGTCCACGTTGAGCGCCTCGACGTCGATCGACAGCTCGTCCTCGCCGAGCGGCAGCGCCGGGTCGAGGACGTCGGCGCGCTGGGGGAGCACGCCCGCGGGGGAGACGACGCGGCGGAGGCCGTAGGGATCCATGGCCGCGGAGCTTAAGGGCAGCCCCGCGACGCGTCGAGGCCCGCGACGGAGCGCCGCCCGCCGCTCAGCCCCGGCGCCGCCCCAGCTTCACCAGCGCGCCGCGGGGCCCGGGCGCGCGGCCGCAGCCCGCGCCGGAGCAGCCGTGGCAGCCGCCGCCGCGCCGGAACGCGGAGCGCCAGAGGAGCCACAGCGCCAGGCCGAGGATGACCGCCGACGCGGCGAGATCGCCCGGGCCCATGGTCACGCCCCCAGCCCGAGCGCGCGGCCGACCTGGTGGACGAGGAGCGCCACCCCCCAGGCCAGCGCGGTCTGGTACGCGAACGCGAGGCCGAACCACCTCCAGCCGCCCAGCTCCTGCCGCATGGCGATCGCGACCACCACGCACGGCATGTAGAGGAGCACGAAGATCATGAAGCCGAGCGCGGTGAGCGGGGTGAACGCACGGTGGACGGCCTGCTTGAGCGGCGTGTCGGGTGCGGTGTCGTCCTCGGCGCGGAGCGAGGTGAGGCCGAACGTGGAGCTCACGTTCGCGCCCGCCGAGCCCACCGCGGCGACGAAGGACGTCGCGAGCGCCTTCGCGTCCTCGGCGAGCGTCGGCGCGGGGCCGGCCGGCGCGGAGGGCGCCTCGGGCGCGTAGATCTCGCCCATGGTCCCGACCACGATCTCCTTCGCGATGATGCCGGTGATGAGCGAGGAGGCGGCCTCCCAGGTGCCGAACCCGAGCGGCGCGAGCGCGGGTGCCACGGCCTGGCCCGCCTGGCCCAGGAACGAGTCCTTCTTGCTCGCGACCCCCCACGGCAGGTTGAGCAGGAACCAGACGATGACCGAGACCGCGAGGATGTACGTGCCCGCCTTGTAGAGGAAGTGCTTCCCCTTCTCCCAGGTGTGCAGGCACAGGCTGCGCAGCGAGGGCATCCGGTACGGCGGCAGCTCCATGATGAACGCGGGCGCCTCGCCGCGGAAGAGCGTGCGCTTGAACACCATGCCCACCAGGATGGCGAGCGCGATGCCGAGCACGTACAGGCCCCAGATGACGGTGCCCGGCCGATCCGGGAAGAACACGCCCACGAACAGCACGTACACCGGCAGCCGCGCGCCGCAGGACATGAGCGGGACGAGCAGCGCGGTCAGCACCCGGTCGCGGTGGCTCTCGAGCGTGCGCGTCGCGTAGACGGCCGGCACGTTGCAGCCGAACCCGAGCACCATCGGGATGAACGACTTCCCGTGCAGGCCGATGGCGTGCATGGCCTTGTCCATCACGAACGCGGCCCGCGCCATGTAGCCGGACGCCTCCAGCAGCGTGATGAAGAACATCATCGCGAAGATGACCGGCACGAACACCAGCACGAACCCGACGCCGGAGACGATCCCGTCGTTCACGAGCGAGACGGTCCAGTCCGGCGCGCCCGCGGCGCCGAGCAGCGCGGCGGCCCAGCGCTTCAGCGGGCCGTTCGTGGCGGCGTCGATCCAGTCGCCGAACGGCGCCGAGAGGTCGAACGTGAGCTTGAACACCAGCCACATCGCCGCGAGGAAGATCGGGATCCCGAGGAACCGGTTCAGCACCACCCGGTCGATCCGCTCCGTCAGCTCGCGGCGAGGCCGCGCCGGACGCGTCAGCACCTCGCGGGTGAGGCCGGTCGCGACGGCGTAGCGGGCCTCGGCGACCAGCGCCTCCGTGTCGCCGCCGTGGGCCTCGCGCAGGTGGCGGAGCGGCCCGTCCACCAGCGCCGGCGCGTCGAGGCCGGTCGCCGCCGCCACCGGCGCGTCCCCCTCGATGAGCTTCACCGCGAGCCAGCGGCGGGGGACGCTCGCGGAGAGCGCCGGGTCGGCCTGCTCGACGGCGCGCTCCACCGCGGCGATGGCGTCCTCGAGGTCCGGGCCGTAGGACGGGCGGCCGCCGGCCCGGTGCGGGCGGTCGGTCGCGTCCGCGGTCGCGAGCACCGCGTCGAGCAGCGCCGGCAGACCTTCCTTGCGCGTCGCCGAGGTGGGGATCACCGGGACCCCGAGCCGCTCCTCGAGGCCACGCACGTCGATGCGCAGCCCCTTCGCGAGGGCCTCGTCGTAGATGTTGAGCGCCATCACCACCGGCAACCCCAGCTCGAGGAGCTGGACGGTGAGGTACAGGTTGCGCTCGAGGTTGGTCGCGTCCACCACGTTCACGACGACGTCGGGCCGCTCCTCGACGAGGTAGTCGCGCGCGACGCGCTCCTCCTGCGACCAGGGCGAGAGCGAGTAGGTGCCGGGGAGGTCCACCAGCCGGATGCGGCGGCCGCCGTGCTCGAACGACGCCTCCTTCCGCTCCACCGTCACGCCGGGCCAGTTCCCGACCTGCAGGCGGGAGCCGGCGAGGCCGTTCACCAGGGTGGACTTGCCGGAGTTCGGGTTGCCGGCGATGGCGATGGTCACGGGGCGCGCGGGGACGTTCGCCGCCGGCGGCGCCGCTCGGAGCGGGCGCGCGGCGGTCACGGCGCCACCTCCACCGCGATGCCCTCCGCCTCCGCCTTGCGCAGCGAGAGCTGGTAGCGCTTCACCGTCACCTCGATGGGATCGCCGAGCGGCGCCACCTTGTCCACGCGGACCTCCTCGCCGGGCAGGATGCCCATGTCCATGAGCCGCCGCCGGAGCGCACCCACCGCGCCGACCGACGTGATGCGCCCGCTCTGCCCCGGGGCGAGCCTCGCCAGGTTCGTCCTCATGCCGTCCTCACCTCGATGCGCATGGCCACGCCGCGATCGATCGCGAGGCGCGACTCGTCCACCTTCACCAGCACCGGGCCGGCGCCGTTCGACAGCATCCGGACCCGCTTCCCGGGCCTCAGCCCCATGTCCTCGACCCTCGCCGCGGCGGTCCCGCCCGCGGCGCCCTGCACCGAGACGATCTCGGCGACCTCTCCCTCGCCCATCAGCCCGAGCGGCATCATGGTGGTGGCTCCCCTGGCGCCCGCGGCTAGAAGCCGGTCTTGAGCGCCACCAGGCCGCTCGTGGACTCGACGACGTTCCGGCCCCACACCGCGCGCTGGACGCCGGCCACGAGGCGCGTGCCGCCGCTGCCCGCCAGGTTCACGCCCGCGGTCACCGCGATGCGCTGCGCGGTGGCGGCGCCCCGGGTGACGTCGTAGTTCGCCTCGAGGAGCGGCTGCAGCCAGGGCAGCACCGCGTACCCGACGGCGAGGTTCGCGCAGGTGGCCGCGCGGAAGTCGCCGGCGCCGCCGCCCACCGGCACGGTGAGGGCCAGCTCGGCGTTGCCGGTGACCCGGCCCCAGTCCTTCGAGGCGACGAGCGCGTTGCGGACGCTCCAGAACCCCTGCGTGAGCCCCAGCGAGCCGGCCGCCTCCTCGTGGCCGATCGGCGCGACGACGGCGGTGGTGAGCATCACGTCGAGCGCGCGGCGCGCCGAGGCGAGGAGGCGCCAGCGCGAGGCGAGGGTCAGGTCGGTGAGGCCCGAGCCGCGCGTCGCGGCCGAGGGATCCGAGCGGTCCATCGCGTGCGCGAAGCCGCCGGTGACCTTCAGGTCGAGGTCGTCGGTGACGCCGTACAGCGCGGTGACCGCGAACGCGTTCACGTGCGCGTGCGCCGCCTGCTCGAAGCGGCCGCCGCCGTGGTGCGTGACGGAGGGGAGGTAGGCCAGCTCCAGCTCGCGCGTGCCCGCGCCGGCGGGCGTCGCGTCGTCGGTGGCCACCTTGCCGTGGTCGGGCGCGGGGGCGGACGGCCCGTCGGGCTCGTCCTGGGGGAAGCCGGCGGCGGGGGCGAGGAGGAGGGCTGCGACCACGAGGGCGAGGCGCGGGACGGCCATGCTGCGGACCTGGGCTCGGGGTGGGCTGGCGGACGGCGGCTGGCCCGTGAGCGATGAAGTTGAGAATCATTCTCATGTTCGGGTTTCGGCCGTCAAGGGTCCCGCGTCGATTGATCGAGATCAATTTCGCTGGGACGCAGCGGTTTCCGGCCGTCCGGGGAAGGGCGCGCGCGGCGCGACCGCCCGCCAGCGCTACGCGTCGGCGTCCACCCGCACGAGCGCGTCGAGCGCCTTCAGCTCGTCCGGCACCGGACCGCCGAGCCGCGCCTCGAGCCGGGCGCAGCGCGCGGCGTCGTAGCGCTGCCCGCCGGCGAGGAACGCGAACCGCGCCTGCGCGAGCGCCGCCCGCGCGTCGCCGGTGCGCCCCTGCCCCGCGAGCACCCGCGCGCGGGCCAGCCGCGCCACCGCCGCGAGCCCACGGCCTCCGCGCTGCCGGGCGATCTCCTCGAGCGAGAGCACCTCCAGGTCCGCGTCGGGGATCCGGCCGCGCGCGAGCGCCACCCGCACCGCCTCCGGGCGGAACGCCGCGTCGCAGGCCAGGCAGTCGCCGTGGCGGGCCGCGGTCTCGCTCGCCTCGAGGAGCGCGTCCTCCGCGGCCGCGGTGAGGCCGGAGGCGAGCCGGTGGCGCACCTCGGCGGCGTGGATGCGGGTGAGCGCGTGGCGCCGCAGCGAGGACCGCTCCGCCACCACCACCGCCTCGCCCAGCACCGCGCGCGCCTCCTCGAGGTGCCCGAGGACGGTGAGCAGCACGCCCAGCCGCTCGAGCGCGAGCGCCTCGCCCAGCGCCGAGCCCACCGCGCGGAACCCGTCCAGCGCGGCGCGGATCGCGAGCTCGGCCGCCTCGAGCTGGCCGGCGGCGAGCGCGAACGTGCCCTCGCCGAGGCGGCCCGCCGCCTGCGCCTCGGGCGCGTCGCGCAGCCGCGCGCGGTCCACGAGCAGCCCCGCGCCGCGCGCCAGCTCGGCGCAGCCCAGGTCGCCGAGCAGGTCGCGATCCCAGAGGACGAGGTGCAGGTCGAGCGGGTGCTCCGGGGCGGCGTCCTGCGCGCGCCGCTCGGCCACGCCCACCGCGTCCGACTCGTCCTCGGGCGTGGACGCCTCCCCGAGCATGCCGCGCGCCAGCGCGGACAGGTCGTGGCTGCGGGCGAGCAGGTCCGCGTCGCCGGAGCGCGCGGCCGCGTCGGCGCAGGCGCGGGCCGACTCGCGCGCCTCGGCGTACGCCCCGCGGTGCCAGTCGAGCTGCGCGCGCAGGTGGAGGAGCGGCGCCGGCTCGTCGCCGGCCGGCTCCAGCCCCGCGGCCACCTCCGCCAGCGCGGCGTCGAGCCGCCCCGCGGCCGCGTGCGCGATGGCGGCGAGCCGGTGGGTCCGCGCGCGCACGTCGGGCCGGCCGGCCCCGCCCGCGAGGAGGGCCGCGTCGCCGAAGCTGCGCGCGGCGCCGGACACCTCGCCCAGCTCGAGCTGCACCCGGCCCATGGCCTCGAGCAGCTCGAGCCGCTGCGCCGCGTCCGGGCGCGCCTGCCCGGCCAGCAGCTCCAGCGCCTCCGCGTAGAACGCGACCGCCTCGCGCAGGCCGGCCCGGGCGGCCGCCCGGTGCCCGGCGGCGACGAGGTGGCGCAGCGCCCGCTCCGGCTGCCCGGCCTCGCGGCGGTGGCGCGCCAGCGCCTCGGAGGGCGGCTCGTGCCCGGCGCTCGCCTCCAGCGCGTCGGCCAGCGCGCCGTGCAGCGCCGCGCGCCGCACCGGCTCCAGCCCGTCCAGGATCGCGTCGCGCACCAGCCCGTGGTGGAAGTGGTACCCGCTGCCGTCCTCGTCGAGCAGGCCGTGCTCGAGGCACGCCTCCAGCGCGCCCACCGCCTCGTGCGCGGTGAGGCCGGTGACCGGGCGCACCAGCTCGAAGTCGAAGCGCTGCCCCGCCACCGCGGCGGCCGCGAGCAGCACCTCCACGCGCGGCCCGAGCCGCGCCACGCGCGCCCGCAGGCCCGCCCGCGGCTCCGCGGGGACCTGGTGGCCGGTCTCGCGCTGCGCCCGCACCGCCTCCTCCACCAGGAACGGGCAGCCGTCGGTGACCCGGTACACCTGCTCGACCAGCGCGTCCGGCGGGATCCCGCCCACCAGGTCCGCCACCTGCTCGCGCGTCGCGACCAGGCCGAGCCGCGGCACGCGGATGCCGCGCGCCAGCCGGCCGCCGTCGAGGTGCGAGAGCGCCATCTGGATGGGCGTGCCCGCGTGGATGCGGTCCTCGCGGCAGGTGCCGACGATCATGAGGCGCTGGGCGGCGGCGCGGAGCGCGAGGTGGTGGAGCAGGTTGAGCGAGGACTCGTCCGCGTCGTGCAGCTCGTCGAGCAGGAGGTAGACCGGCCGGCCCTCGCCCAGCGCGGCCAGGCCGCGAATCACCGCGTCGAAGACCCGCAGCCGCACCGCCTCCGCCGAGGCCCGGCCGTCGAAGTTCGCGTCGGCGAACGGGTCGGGGACGGCGGGGGCCAGCCGGCACTCCTCGCGGAACAGGTCGGCGAAGAGGCCGTAGGGCACGCCCGCGCCCTGCGCGCCGGCGACGCACGAGAGCACCACCGCCCCACGGGACTGCGCGATGCGCGCGCCCTCCACCGCGAGCCGGGTCTTCCCCACGCCGCGCTCGCCCAGCAGCACGAGCGTGCCGCTGCCCCGCTCCACCAGCGACTCGAACAGCAGCAGGATCGCGCCGCGCCCGCGCACCGGCGGCGGGTCCACCGTGCCGAGCAGCCGCCGCGCCGCCCGCCGGACGCCGTCGAGCGCCGGGCGCGCCTGCGGGTGGCCGACCTCGCCGCGCTGGATCGCCTGGCGCAGCAGCCGCGTGTCCTCCGACACCGCCACGCCCGCGGTGCGGAGCGCCCCCTCGCAGGCGTCGTACTGGCGCAGCGCCTCCGCGCGCCGGCCCGTCTCCGCGAGCAGGCGCATGAGCTGGCGGTGCGCGTCCTCCGCGGCCGGGTCCACCTCGAGCAGCCGCCGCAGCAGCGGGATCGCCTGGGCGGGCGCGCCGGCCTCCGCGTGCGCGCGGGCGAGCGGGTACGCGGCCTCGATGAAGCGCGCGCGCAGCACCGCGCGCCGGGCCGAGAGCCAGGGCGCGTCGTGCTCGCCCGGGCAGAGGTCGCCGCGGTAGAGCGAGACCGCCTCCGCGAGCCGCTCGCGGCCGCCGTCGGCGATCGCCTGCTCGAACGCGTCCACGTCCACCCAGACGTCCGGCCGCATCCGCACCTGGCCGCGCTCGATGTCCACCCACCGTCCGCCCAGGATCTGGCGCAGGTCGTAGAGCGCGCGGTGCAGGTTGTTCGCGCCGCTGGCCGGGTCCTTGTCGGGCCAGAGCGCGTCGATCGTCTGGTCGCGGCCGAGCGCCCGGCCCGGGGTGAGCGCGACGAGCCGCAGGAGGTCGGCCGGACGCCGGCGCCGCCAGGCGTGCGCCGGGATGGGCGCGTCCTCCCGGACCACCTCGAACCGTCCGAGCAGGTAGAGCCGCAGCAGCGGCGACACAGGCTCGCCGGGCCGGGCTCCGCCTCGGTGGACCTGGGTTTCCATCGCCGCGTCTCCCCCGGGGCAACCTACCAAGAAGCCCCCGCGGCGGACTTGATCCCGGGCTACATTTGCCGGCCGCATGCGCTACCGACTCTCGATGCCCGAGCCGCACGGCCACCTGTTCCACGTCGAGCTGCACCTCGACCGCCCCGGCCCCACCGCCGAGCTGCGCTTCCCGGTCTGGACGCCCGGCAGCTACCTCGTCCGCGAGTACGCGCGGCACGTGGAGGGGCTCGCCGCCGAGGACGGCAGCGGGCGGGCGCTCGCCGTCGAGCGGCTCGACAAGCACCGGGTCCGCGTCGCCTGCGGCGAGGCGACGCACCTCGTGCTCCGCTACCGCGTCTACGCGAACGAGCTGACCGTGCGGACCTGCCACCTCGACGGCACGCACGGCTACCTGAACGGCGCCGCGGTGTTCCCGTGGGTCCCCGGGCGCGAGCGCGAGCCGCACGTCCTCGAGGTGGTCCCGCCCGCCGGCTGGTCGGTCGCGACCGCGCTCGAGGGCGGCCCCACCACGTTCACCGCGCGCGACTACGACGAGCTGGCCGACTCGCCGGTGGAGATCGGCACGCACCGGCTGGTCCGGTTCGAGGCGCTCGGGAGGCCGCACCAGATCGCGCTGTGGGGGCGCGGCCACGTGGACGCGGAGCGGCTCGCCGACGACGCGCGGCGCATCGTGGAGACGCACGGGAAGCTCATGGGCGGGGAGCTGCCCTACGATCGCTACCTCTTCATCGTGCACGTCACCGACAAGCGGCGCGGCGGGCTCGAGCACGCGCGCTCGACGACGCTGAACGTGGCGCGCGGCGGCTTCTTCCCGCGCGACGCCTACGTCGAGACGCTCGGGCTCTTCTCGCACGAGTACTTCCACCTGTGGAACGTGAAGCGGCTCCGCCCCGCCGCGTTCGTGCCGTTCGACTACGGGCAGGAGCAGTACACGCGGCTGCTGTGGTGGTTCGAGGGCGCCACCAGCTACTACGAGCAGCTCGCGCTCGTGCGCGCCGGGATCCTTGCGCCGAGGAAGTGGCTCGAGAACCTGGGCCAGGCGCTCACCAGCCTCGAGCGCACGCCCGGCGCCGGGAAGATGAGCGTGGAGGAGGCGAGCTTCCTCGCCTGGGTGAAGCACTACCGGCCCGACGAGAACTCGCCCAACAGCGCCATCTCCTACTACCTGAAGGGCGAGCTGGTGGCGCTCGCGCTCGACCTCGCGCTGCGCCGCGCCGACCACTCGCTCGACGCGCTCCTGCGGACGCTGTACGCGCGCTTCGCCGACGGCGGGGTGCCCGAGGACGGCGTGGAGCGGGTCGCCGCCGAGCTGCTCGGCGAGGCGACCGCGCGCGCGTTCTTCGATCGCCACGTGCGCGGGACCGCGCCGCTCGAGCCCGACCTCGAGCTCGTCGGCCTCGCGCTCCGGCGCCGCGCCGCCGCCGGCCTCGAGGACAAGGGCGGCACGCCCGCCAAGCCCACCAACCACGACGACGGCCGCCCCCCCGCCGGCTGGCTCGGCGCCGACCTCGCCACGGCGCCCAAGCTCGCGGTGCGGAGCGTGCGCGAGGGCAGCCCCGCCTGGCGCGCCGGGCTCTACCCCGAGGACGAGCTCGTCGCCGAGGACGGGTTCCGGGTGGACGCCGGCGCGCTGTGGAACCGGCTCTGCGAGGTGGGGGAGGGCGGGACGGTGCGGCTCACCGTGTTCCGCCGCGACGAGCTGGTCGAGGTGCCGGTGACGCTCGGGAAGGCGCCCGAGGACACCGTCTGGCTCGAGCCCGCCGCCGCGGCGTCGCCCGCACAGAAGGCCGCGTTCGAGGCCTGGGCCGGCGCGCCCTTCCCGGCGAAGTGAGCCCGCCGTGACGCCGCGCGCCGGGGCGCCGCGCCCCGGCCGGCCGTGCCCTGATCACGGCCCGAGCCTGCCTGCGGGGGCTGGGTTATAAGGGTCCGCCATGGCCCACGACCTCAGCATCCACGCCGCCCGCCGCGCCCGCGTCTTCGAGGAGATGGAGAAGCGAGGCGGCGGCGTGATGGTGCTCCCCGCCGCCGACGAGAAGGTCCGCAACCACGACTCCGAGTACCTGTTCCGCCAGGACTCCGACTACGCGTGGGCGATCGGCCTCGACGAGCCCACCGGCTGCGCCGTGCTGCTCGCGCGCGGCGGCGAGCGGAAGCTGGTGCTGTTCGTGCGGCCGCGCGATCGCGAGAAGGAGATCTGGACCGGTCGCCGCGCCGGGGTGGAGGGCGCGAAGGAGCTGTACGGCGCCGACGAGGCGTACGTCGTCTCCGAGCTGGAGGAGAAGCTGCCCCGGCTCGTCGAGGGGGCGCGGACGCTCTGGTGCCGCATCGGCTTCGACGCGGCGTGGGACGCGCGGCTCTCGCGGATCCTCACCGAGCTGCGCGGCGCCGCCCGGCTCGGCAAGATGCCGCCCGAGGCGGTGGTCGATCCCGGCCGCATCGTCCACGAGCTGCGGCTCGTGAAGACGCCCGACGAGATCGCGAAGCTCCGCCGCGCCGCCGAGATCAGCGCCGAGGCGCACATGGCCGCCATGCGCGACGGCCTGCCCGGCCGCCGCGAGTACCAGGTGCAGTCGGAGATCGAGTACGCGTTCCGCCGCCGCGGCGGGAGCGGGCCCGGGTACGGGACCATCGTGGCCGCCGGCGTGAACTCGACCATCCTCCACTACCGCGCCGGCGACGCCGTGCTGAAGGACGGCGACGTGTGCCTGGTGGACGCCGGCGGCGAGTACCAGTGGTACACCGCCGACGTGACCCGCACGTTCCCCGTGTCCGGCGAGTTCTCCCCCGCGCAGGCCGAGCTGTACTCGCTCTGCCTCGACGTGCAGAAGCGGGCGGTCGCGTCGGTGCGCCCCGGCACCACGCTCGACGCCATCCACGACCAGACCGTCCGCGAGCTGACCGACGGGCTCATCGGCCTCGGCCTGCTGAAGGGGAGCGTGGACGAGCGCATCGCCGACAAGTCGTTCCGCCGGTACTACATGCACCGCACCAGCCACTGGCTCGGCATGGACGTGCACGACGTCGGCGACTACTACGTGGACGGCAAGGCGCGCCCCCTCGTGCCCGGCATGGTGCTGACCATCGAGCCCGGCCTGTACGTCGCCGAGGACGACCCGGACGCCCCCGCCCCGCTCCGCGGCGTCGGCATCCGCATCGAGGACGACGTGCTCGTCACCGACGACGGCCACGCGAACCTCACCGAGGCCGTGCCCAAGGAGATCGCCGAGATGGAGGCGGTCTGCGTGAGGTAGGGGAGGGCGTCCCGCGGGGCTTCCCGCGCTCACCCTGAGCTCCGTCGAAGGGTGAGCGAAGCCGCGTGCTGGCCGTTCGTCGCCGCTCACCCTGAGCCCCGTCGAAGGGTGAGCGGAGGCGCCGTTTCGGGCGCCCGAAACGCCTCCCGCCCAGCCGTTTCAGTAGCCCCAGGCTTTTCTGTCCCCGCCGCGGAGAAGCCCCTTGACACCCTCTCGGCCGTCCAGTAGATACGCGGCCTTACGTCGGACCGAGGCCCTCCCGAGGCCCTGGTGAAGCACCGGCGTCCTGCAGCATCGGGGAGTGGCTCAGCCTGGTAGAGCACTTGGTTCGGGACCAAGGGGTCGCAGGTTCGAATCCTGTCTCCCCGACTCATCGAAGGCCGCGACGTCCCACGGGAAACCGTCGGTGTCGCGGCCTTCGCCTTTCCCGATTTTCGGCTTCTGTGCCTGAAACGTGACTGGCACGGTCGTTGACGGTGGGGGAAGCCCCTCGAACCTGAGGTGCTCGTCGAGAGCCCTCCGCGTGTCGCGCGTGTCGTGGTGGAGGTAGTGCCCCTCCGTCACCTTGATGTCGGCGTGCCCGAGCACCTTCTGGATGATCTGGATCGGGACGCCCGCCTTCGACAGCAGGGTGCCGGTCGTGTGCCGGAGCTTATGGATGCTGATGTCCTTCGGGACCGGCGAGACCCAGAGGGCGAAGCCGCACTGCGGACACTTCGTCACCGCGCTCGAGGTGCGGCGGACCTTGAAGCCGCAGCGGCGGCACTTGTGGTCGTAGCCGATGATGATGCCGGCCGCCTTGAGGGCGGTCCGGATCCGCTCGTTCACGTGCAGGTTGCGGCTGTGCATCGTGCCGTTCGGCCTCGGGAAGACCAGCACCGAGTCGGATGAGTCGACCGCAGTGCGCAGGTACGGCGTGAGGTCCCTCGCGATCGGGATCACGAGTTCGCGGCGCGACTTGGTGGTCTCGCCGTCCCAGCTCTTCCGGACCGTGATCTCGCCCGAACTCCAGTCCACGTCCTGCTTGCGGAGGCCGAACAGCTCGCCCTCGCGCATGCCCGTGAAGAGCGCGGTGGCGAAGATCTGCCGGTACTGGCCATGGCACGCCGAGAGGAACGGGCCCACCTCGTCGAGCGCGAGGAAGCTCGCCACCGTCTTCGGGACCTCGGCGATCGCGACGTCGTCGATGGGGTTCGCGCCAACCCAGAGCCCGGCTCGCGTCCCGACCCGGAACATGCGCCGGACGATGGCCCGCAGGTGGTTTCGCGTCCGCGGCTTGAGCACCGTCGCCTTCGACTGGAGGAGCTGCTCCAGGGCGAGCCCCGTGAAGCTGGACAGGGGAAGCTCGCCCAGCGCCGCCCGGAGGTGCTTCTCGATGGAGCCCTTGATGGTAGGGGACTTGAGGCGGCTACCGTAGTCCTTCCACCAAAAGTCGATGAGCTCGCCGAACGTGGTCGCGCTTCCGACCTCCGGGTCGACCATCCCGCGCCGGCGAAACGCGTACTGGTCGCGGCGGGCACGCTCGATCATGTCCGCCTTCGCCTTCTTGGTCGTCCGCGTGCTCTCTCGGACGCGCTTCCCGAGGTGGTTCACGTACGAGATCCAGTAGAACTCGGAGTCCTTGCGCTTGAAGGCCATGCGGCGCTCCTCCTACCGTCGCGGCACGATGCGATGCTTCGCGACCCAGACCAGGATGTCCTTGTAGTGGAACCGGATGTTCGTCCCCAGCCGGATGTGTGGGATCTCGTCTCGCTGGACCGCCTGGTAGATGAAGTCCGTCGAGACGTCGAGCGCCTCCGCGAGCTTCGACACCGTCCAGAGCGGCTGCGGTCCGGTAAACGTGAGCAGTTCTTCGTACGTCATGGCCCATCTCCTGCGGTGGAGACCATGCCACCCGCAGCCCGCTTCCGCGCGGGCTGCTTGATCCAAGTGTATAACGTACGACTGTCAAGAGGCGCATCGACCCGCATGACCCAAGAGGGCCTCGTTCGAGCCGACATCGAAGCACGGTCTCGCTAGGAGTCGCCCTCTTCCACGCTGTGGCCTCGGGTGAGCGGGTCCATGTCGTCAGCCACGGAGCGCGCCCACGCAGCCCAGCGCTGTTGCGCTTCGTCTTCTGGCCCGCGTGCCCGAAGCACTGCGGCAGCGTAGTCCCTCAGCAACGATGCCTCGCGCCACGCGTGAGCATCGGCGAGTAGCTCGGCGCGTCTCGCTTTCTCGCGCTCGCGTCGCTCGCGCTCCTCCGTTTCGCGCCGCAGCTGCTCGTCCCACTCGCGCTTGCGCCTCGCACGCTCGACCTCGGCGTCTCGATTCTCTTGAACGAGACGACCAAGCAGCGCCGGGACTTCGGCGAGCGCTTGCTCCAGTGTCGCGCGTTTGCGGTCGGCGAGCCGTGCCCGGTAGCGGTAGCTGGAGTCCGGGTCGTACAACTCGAGCGCGAAGCGGTTGGTCGGCTGATGGTCGACCTTCGGGACGGAGTGAAAGTGCGGATGAGCCGCGATCTGTCGTCGCTCATCCGCCGTCGGGCGGTGCGGAGTGGTCGCGTTCTCTTCCTTAAATCGGAAACGGAACTTCTCCCCGTCCACTTCGAGCATCGTCTTGTCGTCGACGAAAAACACGCGTCCGCGGACGTCGGGACCTTCCAGCCTTCGGATGAACGTGTCGAGGAGGCGGCCCGCGCGTTCCGTGTGGTCGCGGGCGACCGCAATCTGGAGGAAGCCTCGCGGTGTGCGAAGGAGTTTGTCGTCCAGCTCCGGTCGGTACGACAGGCGCGGGTCCGGCTTGAGAGCCCGGAGCGCCTTCCGCACAAGCGGGTGAAGATCGGGAGGAATCGCGACACGCACTGACGC
Source organism: Anaeromyxobacter dehalogenans 2CP-C (assembly GCF_000013385.1). Taxonomy (GTDB): domain Bacteria; phylum Myxococcota; class Myxococcia; order Myxococcales; family Anaeromyxobacteraceae; genus Anaeromyxobacter; species Anaeromyxobacter dehalogenans_B. Next base: position 3,757,367 of record NC_007760.1, on the reverse strand, counting down.
TACTCCTTGAGTCGATCGTCGAGGTGGTGCTCCGAGCGCGGCGAGAACCGCGAAGCCCACGCCCACGACGGTCCTCTGAAACTCGCGCGCGACGCGGGAACCGTCACCGCGACGCCGCGCGCCGGAACGCGAGGACCTCGTCAACGACGTGCCGCGGAATCGAGAAGCGCTCGACGAGCAGTAGACGCTCCGGCGGGACCCGCTCGCCGCATGGGCCACAAAACGCCGCCTTCCGGGCTGTCTCGATGTCTCCGCGAGGGCCCGACCAAGCCACGTGATCGTCCGGCGCGGGCCGCAACTCTGCGTCACGCGCAAGGAGACGCCCGCGGTCGACAGCGCGCATCACATGTTCACGGACGTCCTTCGTGTCGGGAGTCGGGGCGCCCCTTCTGTACCTCAGCATGCACGGCAACTCGATGTCGCGGAACGAGCCATCGAGTTCGATAGCGTCATCGATGAGTTCCTCGGCCCAATCGTACGGCGGCATGTCTCGCTCACTCCTGCCGCGGCGGAGCCGCCGCGAGCGCGTCGCTAGGAACGAGTGTACGCAGCGGTCCGACAACCCCTGCCGTGCTGAGCACTCTCTCACCACGTCGCGAAAGGCGGCGCCGGCGTCACATTCGCGAGGGGGGAAACCTTTGCCGCCGCTTGCGGCAAGAACCGTCCGCGACTGACCCAAGCGGAAGCCACCCATCCGGAAGTAAGGCGTCAGCCGCTGAATTGGGGACGTCCGAGCGTGGTCACCTCGAACGTCGCGATTTCGCCATCACGCTCATCACGTCCGTCCGGATGATCCGCGCCTCGCCGAGATCGAGGCCGCTCTCGAGGGCAAGCATGAAGATGTCGTCCTCGAGATAGACGCCGGGAGGCGCCTGCGTCAGGGCCCGTACTTCGGCTCGGACGGCGCGCCGCAGGGTCTCGAACTCAGAAAACGGTGTTGCCGCGTGTTCCTTGAACCTGTCCACCAAGCGCGCAGGCACGCGTGGCCCACGCACGATGTAGTCGAGGTGCCGGAAGAAGTTCCCGCTCGTGAGGAGCTTCTCGCGGGTATCGCACCCATTGTCGATGAAGACCTGCTGGCGCGACTTGCGGATGCCGGGATTCAGCTCCGCGTCGGTGAAGTACCGTAGCCTGATGGCGGGAATGGCTCCGCGATCTTCGAGTCGCCGAAGCAGCTCCGCTACATGCGACCCATAGTCGTCAGAGAAAGGTCCCTCGCGGCCGTTCTCGGCTCGGATGCTGTCGAAGAGCGCTTGCTCATCTGCGGTAAGGTCGATCCCGAGGTGAGGAGCGGGCGGCTTCGGAGGCGGGCGCACGTGAGCCGCATATCACTGCCCTCTGACCGGGTGTCCCATTCATTGCGCGGAAAGGCGCGCCCACTCATGTGAAAACGCGTCCGCCCCGCTGCTCGTGGGACCCGTAACCCTCGAGCGGAGATGGTGAGTCTGCCTCGCCTCGCGCACCGCTCCGCTTCTATGTGAAGTCCCAAGTCCACGACCTTGGATCCCAGCTCCCCTCGGCGTTCGAGCCGAGCACGGGATCGAGGAATCCCCGGACCGCCGCCATGACATCGCCGAGCGTGGTCCACGGGAGCGCATCTTCCTCAGCCATCGCCGCGTACGGCTCCGTCCATTCCAACGGTGGATCGGGCAGGCGCCGTGGCGCCTGATGCGTGGCGCGGAACCCGAAGGTCTGCGCCAGCGCAGCGCGCAGCCGCCGCGCGTCCCGAGGGCCGATCTGCCCGAGCAGCGCCAGGTCCGGCATGTCCTTCACGCGCGTGCTCGGCGTGGCTCGCGGCAGCGTGTAGGCATGGAGCTTCTCCGCGACGTGCGTCTCGACCGGATACACCCGAAGCTCGGGGGCGGCGATGCCGGCGAACGCCAGGAGATCGTCGCCGGTGATCAGCTCCGGTTCGCCGAGAATGGGATCGCCGAACGCGACGTCGACGCCGAACGGCTGACCGTAGAGCATGCCCGCGAGACGGCACTCCGCCCGGAACCGCTGGCCTTCGTACTGGACGCCGGGGCCGGTGATGTCGGGGTGGCGGGCGTCCACCCTGACCTCGAAGGACATGAAGTCGCCGAGGTCGAGCCTACCCGCCTCCTGGAGGCGCGCGAGCAGGCCATCGGGCGATCCGACCACGCGGAGGTCGATGTCGCGGGTGGTCCGCGCCCGCTCGAGGCGCAACTCGAGGACGAGGCCGCCCTTGAGCGTGGCCGCGTCGCCGAGGACACGCACCAGCCGCGCGAGGTACCGATCGAAGACGAGGAGCTGCCGCCGGCGCGCGATGCCGCCCGGCTCGGCTACCTTCCGCAGGCGGTCGTCGAGCGCCGCCTTGAACGCCGCCGGCGTCGCGTACTCGCGGGGCTTCATCCTGGGACCTCACGCAACCCGGCGGCCTGCGAGATCTCCGCGAGGCCATCCGGCGAGACGAGCCCCCGGGACCGGGCCTGCTGGAATGCTTGGGCGAGCAGCTCCGGGGAGAGGTGCGTCATCGCACAGTCGAGGAGGGTTCGGCCCGGCTCGGTCACGGGTACCGCGCCGAACCACGATCGTTCGTCGGCGCGCACTGTCGCGTGGTGCAGCACCACTCCGCGGGGAACCTTCAGGCGCCTCCGCCGCCAGTCTGCCGGGACAGTGAGGTGGACGCGCTTCGGGAGTACGTCGGAGAGCTCGTACAGCGAGAGCGCCGTCTCGTGCGAGAAGACCCCGGCCTGCTTCGACCAGAGCCAGATTTCGGCGAGCTCCTCGTGCTCGCCGGCTGGATAGTGAACGAGGCGGTAAATCCCGCGGCGCACCCGCCTCACGCGGCCGAACTCGACGTACCGCTTGAGGAGCTGATGGTAGTAACCCGCCTCGGCGGCTTGTTCGGTCGTGAAGAGGCCGTCCTGGCCCGAGGCCGTAGCGAACAGCTTGTCCCAGCTCGGTTTTATCGCGGTCCCCGGCACTGCACGAATCTAAACGTTACGTTGCCTTTCGTGCAAGCCGGTTGTTCCAGCCTTCGGATCCCTGGCGACCTTGTGCGGAGGCGAGTCGGCCTTGTCCGTGGCCGTGAGAGACTGAACCTCGTCGGAACGCCAGTGCAGTCGTCGCGCCGGTAGGTGGTCGCGGCTGCGTACCGTGGTGCTTTCTGGGGGGCATCCCGTTGGCAATCGCAAGTCACCGCGAGTACCGCGACCACTTCTACGCGATCCTGGACGAGCTGTCGGTCCGGCTCGGCGGAGGCAGAGCCTTTGGCCCCTGTGACGGTCGCATGTCGTGGCCCAGCCGCGGCGTGTACTTCTTCTTCGAGCCGGGCGAAGAGCGCCGCCCGAGTGCGGCGGGGCAGCGAGTCGTCCGCGTAGGAACGCATGCGGTTTCTGCCGGCTCGAAGACGACCTTGTGGCAGCGACTGAAGCAGCACCAGGGCTACGGCGGCGATGCGGGTGTCGGAGTCGGCAACCATCGCGGGTCCGTGTTCCGTCACCACGTCGGGCTCGCACTCATTCGCTCGGGCCGCAGCCCAGACATGGCGGAGGCTTGGATGACGACTTCTCCGACGCCCGAGATGCGCGCGTCGGAACTGCCCCTCGAACAACTCGTGAGCGAGTATCTCGCGAGCATGCGCGTGCTGTGGATCGAGGCCGACGATACGCCCGGCCCGAACAGCATGCGCGCCTACATCGAGGCCCACGCGATCGCGCTCCTCTCCGAAGCCGCGACCGCGGAGCCGGCCTCGTCCGGGTGGCTGGGGCATCACGCGGCCGACGAAGCGATCCGGCGGAGTGGGCTCTGGAACGTGAAGCATGTCGGCCGCTCGTTTGACCCTGCGTTCCTCGACGAGTTCCAGCGCCTGGTGGCGCACACGCCGTCCGTGTCGCTCGGTGGCGGAAGGTCTCGCGAGAGCGCTGTGCACCCAGTCGCGGTGGCTACTCCGCTCGCGAGCGTCCCGCTGGGCGAGAGCGCAAACTCGGCACTGGAGCAGCCCGTCCTCGCGCTGCTCAGCTGCACGAAGAAGAAGGCTCCTGTTCCGTGCGCTGCGGCCGATCTGTACGCACCCTCTTCCTTCTTCCGGAAGGCGTACGCTCTCGCGCGTCGCGTCGCGCGTGACACGTTCATCCTCAGTGCGAAGCACGGCTTGGTGCATCCCGGCGACGTGATCGCGCCGTACGAGCAGACGCTCGCGGACTCTGGGCGCGCCGAACGACGCGCATGGGCGCTGGGAGTTCATCGCCAGCTGATCGCGAGGACCGAATACCGCGAGGCGAGGACGATCCTGTGGTTCGCCGGCGACGCTTATCGCCAAGACCTGATGCCGCTCGTCATGGGCGACGGCAAGCGCTGCGTCGTCCCGATGGAGAGGCTGGCGCAGGGCGAACAGCTCGCGTGGCTGACTCGCAACGAGCAAGTGCGCACGGAGGCGTTGCCTCTGCCCCGACGCGTTGCGGGTCCCGCCACTGGATCGCCCGTCGTGAATAGGGCCCTCGAGAAGCCAGTCGTCGAGAAGCCAGCACGCATGATGGCGCGCCCCACGGCGGCGGCGGCACCGAAAGCGGCCGCGTTCGAGCAGGAGTTGGGTGAGCGGCTGGCGCGCGCGAGACGCGACTCGAAGAAGTCCCTGGTCGTGAACGCAGGCGAGCTCCACCGTTCGGTCGGGGGCTATCCGGGACCCGGGAACCGGATGCCGATCTGCTGCCGCGTCATGCGCAAGTACATGAGCGCCGGCGACAGGATCGTCGCGGCGCCTCCCCGAGGCGATGGGGCGAGCTTCACCGTATGTTACGAACTCACGTGAGCACGAAGAACGACAACGCATGCCGCGACGGCGCGGCCACTACGAATGCCCCGGCCGCTGGCGAGCCTTCCGCTCGGCACGCGCGCGCGATGGAGTTGCTGAGGAGCGCGAAAGCGCTCGCGCAAGAGTACCGCGCGGTCACCGGGAAGCCCCTCGGCATCACGGGAGAGGTCGCCGAGTACGAGGCCGCGCGGCTTCTGGGTCTGGAGCTCACGGTCGCGCGTCAGGCGGGCTTCGACGCCATTGAGCAAGACGGCGGTGACGCTCCTCGCCGGCTCCAGATAAAGGGCCGGTGTCTCCAGAATGGCAGCAAGAAGGGCCAGCAGCTCGGGTCGATCGACATCACGAAGGAGTGGGACGCGGTGCTGATGGTGCTTCTCGACGAGAACTTCGACGCTCGCGAGATCTACGAAGCGGAACGCGGCGCAGTCATCGCGGCGCTCGCCGCGCCGGGATCGAAGGCTCGGAACGAACGGGGTTCCCTTGCCGTCAGCAAGGTCAAGGCGATCGGTCGCATCCGGTGGAGGCGGTGACCGACGCGGGTCCAACGTGCCGGTGAGTGGCCCCCCGCGAAGCTGGCAGGTCAGTCTCCTCGCAGCCCCTTCGTTATCGCCCTTACGGTTTCTATCGCAAATGAGGCTTCATCTTGGGCCGTTCGCCACTCGCCGAGATCCTGCGACTCCAGATCGACGGGCTTCTCGTGCATGAGATCGTTTCTCGCCTCGCGAAACCTCTTGCACGCGGCGAGGAGGTCTGAGTCCGAGATGCCGAGCAGCCTCAGCTTCTCCTCGTAGGTCGTGTGGGCGCGATCGATCTTCTTGTACAGCTCTGGGCCGAGGCGTTCTCTTCCCACCAGCGCGAGTAGCGCCTCCAGGTACATGCCGGCGAACGCGATTGCGATGAAGCTCTGCTTGAAGGACCGGCGCTCAGGATCATGCCTCACGACATACCCAGGCTGACCATCAGGTTTCGGACTTCTTCCCTCCTCAAGAAGTCGCTTCGACTCTGCAGCCGCGTCCTCCGCGATCGTTAGGTACACGCGAACGTTCGTCATGATGGAAGGCATGCGTCAGGCCGCTGTTAGCTCTTCGTGCTCGCGATTCCAAGGACCTCGACAACGAGCGGCAAAACCTCGGCAAGCCTGGGGTCGCTCCCGCGGACGGTTGGCTTCGTCATCTTCATCTGCTCGGGGAAAAGAGATGTGAGTACTTCGAGCCAACGCTTCGCTCCCGCTTTGCCGAGTGCACCCTCGAGCGCGACGGTATCCTTCGCGAGAACGATGTGGCCCCACCCCACGTAGATCTCGATAAGCGTGCGTCCATTCTTCTTGAGGAGCGCCGACGCGCCCTTCCCTGTCCCCCAGCGAACGTGCGCACCAGGAAACGTCCGCTCGATCTCGGTAAGCTTGACGGCGAGGTTGCTGATGGGCCGCATGTGAGGCGCTTGACCGAGTGCAGCGAGGAAGCTCTGCTCTGTCCACGGCCCGTTCGGACCTTCCTCTTTCCCCGGCTCGAGGCGCTCCACCAGCACCCGGCTCCTATCGCCTTCCACCTCGACCTTCACCGTCTGGCGGCGTTCGACCTCGATCGCCGCCTTGATGTGCGGGACGAGGATGTGCTTCGGGCCGCCAGCGTCGGACATGCGCTCGAAGACCGTCACCTCGACGAGCGCAAGTTCCCACTCGTTCAGCATATGGTCGCCAAGGAGCGTTCGCCCGAGCTTGACGGCACGCGGATTAAGCTGGTCGCCGGCGACGACGAGCAGGTAATCGCGCTCCTCATGGATCCGCCGCGCGATCTCCTCGCTTGAAGCTTCAACGCCCTCCGGAACATCCGGGAGCGCCTCGACCTCCACCTCGCCAAGATGAACCGCGTAGTCGAGCAGTTGCGCGAGCACGCTGCGACGAGCCTCAGGGTTGGTGGAGAGCTTGGTCTCTACGATCGCGACCCGGCCGCTCTCCGAGACCAGCAGGATGTCGATGCTACCGACGTCGACCGGGAACTCGCTTGCCCAGAACCACCAGCGCTCGTTCGTGAAGCCCGCCTGCGTGCACGGCGAAACCACAAGACTCGGGTCGCGCTCGATGGCGTTCTGAAGCCATCGCTCGGCGAAACCGACCTCCTTGGCCGATGTCTGACGGTACGCCGGCCACGCGATGTGACCGTCCTCCTTCGATAGGTCGGCGCCGAAGACGAACGGGCTCAGATGCTTGTCCATGGGGTCCCCCCTCGCGGTGAGGTGAGCAGCCTACCTGACTTGCGGACACCCTCGGAACCATGAAGCCCCAGGAGCATTGGCGACGATGCCGCGCAGCCCGGCTCAGGGCGTTGGAGGGAGAGGGAGTATTCGACGTCGTTGACGAACTCTTCTCGCACGCCGCGGGACACATCGTCAGCTTCGGACCACCGGCAACGAGAACCGCGTTGCCGCGAGTACCTTCCACACGTATGCCGGCGTTTCGCCGTTGCGAGGAACCGGCGCGAACAGCCGGCGCGGCCGCGCGTTGTACGCGACCAGAGTGGCGATCACATCACCCTCGTAGTGGCGGAGGAGCACAGCGAGGAGCCGCACACCGCCGAGGACGTTCCGGCGCGGGTCGAACAGATCCCGCTCCGCGATGCCGACGCGGCGCGCCGTGTACGGCATGAGCTGCATGAGGCCCTTCGCGCCGGCACGGGAGACCGCGCGCGGGCGGAAGCTGCTCTCGACAGAGATCACCGCGACCACGAGGGCCTTCGGGACCGGGTAGATGGCGGAGGTCTCGGCGAGCGCCGCGTCGATCTCGGCCTCGAACGGGATGGGGCCGCGGGCCGCGAGCAGCGCCGCGAGGGCGAGCGTGGCGCACATCATCGCGAGCGGCCGAGCGCTTTGGCCGCATCGGGTGGCGCGGAGTGGGCGGTCACCGGAGTGCGGTCCGCCCGACCCGCCGGCGAGACCATGTTCGTGGCGACGAACAGGGCCAGGAGCAGTGCCGTCGCGAGGAGGATCCGCCGCAGGCCGATCGCGAACAACACCGCGACGCCGGCGACGATGGGCGGCAGGCGGCCCGTGGCGACCATCACGGCGACGCCAGCGACCGCGCACACGACGAGCGCGGCCTTGAGGCGCGCGCCGAGACCGGCGAGCCAGCCCGGCGGCGGCGTCGTTCGCATGAACTCCCGATGAAGCTCCTGCGCGCGCACGAGCGCGTCCGCGGCGCCGGTCTGCTGTGCCGCCGAGACGGCCCCGACGTAAGCCTCGCGGAACCGCCGGTACGCGCGCCTGCTCCGTGCGGCGAGCGCCACGTGCGCCGCGACGCCGGTCACGACGCTCGCGGCGAGCCACAGGGCGATGGGATCGGAGTTCGTCATGCTTCACCTCGATACCATCCTGCCGGTCGCCCCTGACAGTCACTCGAATCCGACCCAACAGGTGCACAGCATGCGCGTTGTATGTCACACGCCAGACGGTCAGAGTCAACCCGCCGGCCCCATTCGCGCCGGCGGAGGAGATGGACATGACTGCTCGCAGACTCGTCGTGGCGATGCCGAAGGGAGGGTCCGGGAAGACCGCGACCTCCGTCGCGTTCGCCTGGGGACTCCAGCGCACCGGCCGGCGCGTGCTCGTCGTCGACCTCGACTCGCAGGGGAACGCCACCGCGGCGCTCGGCGTGGACGCGCAGCCCGGCGCCTACGGCGTCCTCGAGTTCCTGCTCAGGCCCGAGCTGCCGTTCGAGCCGCAGCGCGTCTGCGAAGGACTGGATGTGGTCCCGGCGTGCCCTTGGGCCGTCGGCGTCGACCTCGAGGTGCAGCGCGCGAACCAGCTCACCGGTCCCGTCGCCGTCCGAGAGGCGCTCCAGCGCGTCGAGGATCGCTACGACTTCGTCATCTGTGACTGCGCCCCGAGCCTCGGTCCGGTCACCTACAACGCGCTCGCCGCCGGGCCGATCCTCGCGCCGGTCGAGACGACGCGGCTCGCCGTCTCCGTCCTCCCGGAGCTGGGACGGGTGGTCCAGCAGCTCCGCCGCGGCGTCGCCCCCGAAGCGAACGTGCTCGCCTACCTGCCGACGCGGTTCGTCGAGGAGCAGACCGAGTCGCGCGAGGCGCTCAAGGCGTTGGAGGGGCTCGTTGGTGACCGGGCGCTCCGCACGCGCATCCCGCTCGCCACCGCCATCGCGCGTTCGCTCGCCGAAGGGATCCCGCTCTACGACGCACGCTACCGGCCGTCGAAGGGGCCGCCGGCCTATCTCGCCGCGCTCGACGAGCTCCTGCCGATCCTGGAGGCGAGCCATGGCTGAGGGCCGCCAGATGTCCATCGTAGAGAAGCTCACGTCGCGGATCACTCGCGCCGAACAGGTCAGGGCATCCGACGCGAACGGAGCCGACCCGATTGCCGTCTACGCCGCCGAGGCGACCAAGGACGCAGTGCTCGCCAGCATCCTCCCGGGCCAGCAGCTCCGGTCGGTCCGACTGGACCTCATCTCGCCCGCGCCGGATGGACAGGCGCGCCAACAGTTCGACGAGGAGCGGCTCCTTGCACTCGCGGACAGCCTGCGCCGCTCCGGAGTCAGGGAACCCATCATCGTGACGCCGCACGGGGCCGAGCCCGGACATTTCCAGATCGTCGCGGGGGAGCGGCGGTGGCGGGCGGCGCAGCTCGCAGGCCTCGAGGAGATCCCCTGCATCATCGACCCGAAGCTGGTCGACCGTCCCACGAAGCTGCTGGCCCAGGCCGAGGAGAACTTGCACCGCGAGAACCTGAACGCGGTCGAGGAGGCCGACGTCCTCGCGCAGCTCATGGGGGCGCGAGACCTCGACGTGCGCGAGGCAGGCGAGCTCATCGGGCGCAGCTACGCCCAGGCGCGTCGGCTCTACCGTATCCATATGGCGATCGAGCCCATCAAGAAGGCGCTCATCCGCGGTGAGCTCGACGCCCGGGGAGCCATCGAGGTCGATCGCGTCTTCAACGCACTCGAGAAGGCAGTCGGGAACGAAGAGGCGCTGAAGCGGGTCGACAAGCTGCTCGAGCGCATCGTGCGGGAGAAGTGGCCGATCCGACGTATCGAGCAGCACGCGAAGAAGGTGGCGGGCGGGGACGACGAAGAGAGCGCCGCCCTCACGAACAGCGGGCTGTCGGGCGAGGCGGTCAGCGCGGCATCCACCGCGGTAGGAAACCGGAGCTCGGATACGACGCCCGAGGAGGCGGCGGAGGTCGTCACGCCGGAGGTAGTCACCGAAAGCGAGGTGTTGCCCGACTCGTCGCCTCCGCTGTTCTCGAGGGAGCATGGGCGCGTCGTCATCGAGGAAGCGCGGATCCAGCGTGGGGTGGTCACGCCGGACGAGCGCGAGCAGCTCATCGCCATACTCGAGGAGCTGCTGATGCGGGTCCGGCGCGTGTAGAGGGTGCTCACAGGCCCGTTCGTCGTTCGCCGGACGGTGGCCGCGGTTGACCTCGCGGCCCGTCCGGCTTCCTGTTACCGGGCGGACGACGGGCCAAAAGGGGAAGGGAGGAGGTCCGTTCTCCCGCTGCGTGAGGCGGCCCTGTTGTGGGAGTCGCCAGCAATCTCGCCCTGTCAGGCCGACGTGGGATCGTTCGTGTGGTGAAGTGGTTCTGCCGCGGATGGGGCCCGGGAATGAGCGCTACATCGATGAACGATTCGCGCCGTCGAGCCTCGGTCCACTCGGCAACATTCCGAGTCGAGGAGCGGCCGAGTGGCCTGAGGGGGTGGGGATGCATCTCGCTACGTTGCGGATCGAGAACTTCCGGTGTTTCGGTTCATCCGGAATCACCATCGAGTTCCAGGCTGGGATGAACGTGATCCTCGGCGAGAATAACGTCGGGAAGACAGCCATCGTTGACGCTTTGCGACTGCTGTTCAGTCTCGGCCCCGGGAGACGCGACGTCTATGTCCAGCCGCAGGACTTCTACTGTGCAGCGGGAGGCGAGCCGGCTCATGAGATTCGGCTAGATGCGATCTTCGAGGGGCTTTCAAACGCCGAGCAGGGCGTCTTCTATGAACTTCTCGTTCCTGGGCCGCCAGTATCGGCGCAGGTTCACCTGCGGTTCCGACTCGAAACGGTCGGCGGGCAGAGCCGAGTTCGTCAAACCGTGTGGGGCGGGGAAGTCGAGGGGCAGCCCGTGCCCCCCGCAGTGTGGGAACTCGTCTCTCATATGTACCTTGGTGCACTCCGAGATGCGGAGTCGGATCTCAGGCCCCAGCGTGGGGGGCGAGTGGGACATCTCGTAAAGCGTGTGATCAGCGATCCCGTTGATCGCGCCCGCGTAGAGGCTCACGTTCGACAGGCCAATCGCTTCATTCTGGCCGAGGGGGGTATCCAGAGAACGGCCGAAATGATCAACGATCACTTGTCCGAGCTGGCGGGAAACGAACTGCGTCAAAGCGTCCGCATCAGTCTTGGTGCGCCGGCATTCGAGCGAGTGGCGGACACGCTTCGGCTATTGCTCCCACAGGCGGGCGAAAGCGAGTTCGTGGCGGTCTACGACGTGGAGTCTTGGAAGGAACTTCGCCAGCGGGCAGGCGCTAACGCCAATCTGCTCGACCGAGTCTCGGAGGATGGAGACCGAGTGCTCATCAGGTTGGGGCATCTGGGAAAACCTGAACAGGAGAAACTCGGCGAGTTGTATGCCGAGTTGCTTGACCACGTGGAGCCGTTCGGAGTCGACCAGAACGGGATGGGGTACAACAACCTCATTTACATGGGGGTCGTGCTTGGCGACCTCGTCGAGCGTCGGAAGGCGGGGCTTCAGAACTACAGCGCCCTCCTGATAGAGGAGCCGGAGGCGCATATTCATCCGCAACTTCAGGTGCTCGTCTACGACTTCCTCAGCCGAACCAGCGTTATCGACGACGCAGGGAATCAAGTTCAAGTCTTCGTGACGTCACATTCGCCGACGCTCACGTCGCGTGCGAGCTTGGACAGCCTCATTGTTATGCATCGTGCTGAAGGGAGAGTAACGGCGACGGCTCTGAGGCGGTGTCCTCTCGACGAGAACCAGAAGGCAGATCTCAGGCGGTACCTCGACGTTACTAGATCGCAGCTCTTGTTTTCGCGCGCGGTCGTTCTGGTTGAGGGAATCTCGGAGGCGCTTCTCTTCCCCGTGCTCGCAAAGCGTGCGGGGTACCGGTTCGATCACAGCGCAGTCGAGGTCGTCGCCGTAGCCGGTGTGTCATTCGCACCATTCGCGGCGCTCTTCAACAGCGACGAACCTGCTCGTCGGCTCCACATTCCGTGCGCACTCGTGACCGATGATGATCGCTGCGCTGGTGAACTCGAGCCCTCGAAACTGCGCGATGCCGCCGAGTTGATGGCCGCCGGTCGAGTGCTGGCAGCAGGGCGGCAGTCGGACAGGTCTTCCAAAGCCGCAGAACTCGAGGGGGGAACGCTAAAGGTATTTCGTGCTCGGAAGACGCTCGAAGTCGAATTGGGGATGTTCACGGACAATCTCGAGCCGATAGCCGAGGCTGTCGAGGGATGCGGGCACCCGACAGTGGCGCGGAATCTGCGAGAGCAGGCGGCGACTCTGGACTTCGACTGGGGCCGCGCGGCAGCGGTATGGGCTCGGCTGTCGGGCATGAAGGCTGCCGTAGCGCAGCGTCTGGCTGCGCTGCTAGACGAAGGCACACCAGTAAGAACGTTCGTCGTTCCGGACTACCTGTCCGCGGCAGCGAAGCACGTGGCGCGTCGTGGTTCGCGGTCATGAGCGACGACTCCCTCACGCACGAGCAGCGCGCCGTTGTGGAGCGTCGAGGCCGCTTCACGGTGCGGGCATGTCCTGGCAGTGGCAAAACGTTTGTGGTTGCTCGTCTGCTCGCCCATCGGATTCGAGAGTGGAAGGCGCGCCACGCAGGCATTGCTGCGCTGTCATTCACAAACGTCGCGTGCGAGGAGGTGCGTCGGTCGCTTGTCGCCCTCCGGTGCGACGCGTTTGGAGCGTATCCACACTTCCTCGGCACGCTAGACTCCTTCATCAATTCCTTTGTATTCTTGCCGTTCGGGCACAGGGTGATGGGATGCGCGGGGAGGCCGGCCATCGTCGGGCTCCCGGAAAGGCCTTGGGTGGCTTCGGGGCGATGGGCGTGGGGCCGCCCCGCGTGTAATCGCAGCGGGTGTAGGTTGGAGCACTTCTCGTGGGACCTCGCAGGAAACATCGTGAGGAGTGGGCGGCGGCCTTTCCAATGTCCAACGGGGCACGATCGATGCTCGGTTCTTAAACGAGAGTTTGGGAAGGATGGATGGGCAACCCCGAGCGACGCCGCGTATTGGGCGGTGAGGGTCCTTGAATCCTTTCCGGAAGTCGCGAAAGCGCTCGTAAGGCGGTTCCCCGAAGTGGTCGTCGACGAGGCCCAAGACACGTCCGAAATGCAGATGCGGATCCTCGATCTCCTGGTCGGGGCCGGGCTGCAGGAGATCGTCTTGGTCGGCGATCCGGACCAATCGATCTACGAGTGGAGGGCAGCTCACCCTGAGCTGTTCGAGCGTAAAGCCAGTGGAAAGGAACTTGACTGGGATCACCGGTCCGAATTGACCGAGAGTCGGCGCAACTCGCAACAGATCTGCAACGCCGCGCAGCCCTTCTCGACGTTAGCGTCGGCCGCAAGGGGGACGTGCACGGGGATTCGGCCTGTTCTGTGGATCTATGATCCGAAGCGTCCGGCGGATCTCGTGCCGCGGTTTGAAGAGTATTGTGAGACCAATGGCGTAGCGCCTTCCGCCGGGTCGGCTGCGGTACTCGTTCGGAATCGTACGTTGCTCAATCGCATTCTCGAGGTGCCTGACGAAGTAGACCCCTGGCACGTCGATGCGGGAGGGAGCGCAACGAGGCTGCTCGCCCTAGCGGCCGTCGAACGCGACGCAGGACGGGTGGGTCGTTCGCTCGGTCTCCTGGATGCGGCTCTTGCGACGCTCGCGTTGCGCCGGGCGACCGTGAGCGGTGCGCGGACGACCGCGATGGATATCGATCGTCGCCGTGCGCTCACAACTGTGTTGGAGCGACTGCCGTCCGCGGCGATGCCGCTTGGAGCGTGGGCGGACGCTCTCCAAACGATGTTCCCTGCTGCGGCGGCTGTGGCCGGCGTCGCTGTGTCGCAAGACGAAGCGCAGGAGCTTCGGCCGAAAGCGTTCGTGAAGAGCGGGCGCAAGCACGTCACGGATTTCTTGAGGGTGCCAACCAGAGCCTTGTTTGGAGACGCTTCGCGCGTGCGACGCGTACAAGTCGAGACCATCCATGCGGCCAAGGGCAAGACCTATGACGCAGTGGTGGTGGCGCTAGGCAGTCGCGGCGAGTGCGCCGTGAAGCAGCTCGGTGTGGGGCAGCCGGAGCCTGAACAAAGGCGAGCGATGTACGTTGCGATGACGCGCGCTCGATCGCTTCTGGTGATCGCGGTCCCGACCGGTACTGTTCGAGAGGATGTTGCGAACTTCTCGGGATGCGACTGCGCTGAAGTACCGCCTTTGGCAGAAGCGAGTCGGACACGAGGTCGGACCGGTGGGCGCTCCCGGCGTGCAGGGGTTGCGGAGTAGTCCGCGCGAACGGCCGTCGCGGTAGTCAAGGCGAGAAGCGCGCCGCGACGCTTCGCGCACTAGACTCGCCGCGCCGTGTACGGCATGGGCCGCATGAGCTTCTTCGCGACGCCGCGCGACACGGCGTGCGGATTCGGGCCGTGTGGATGCGGTAGCGACGCCGCGCCTGGGCATCGCTTCGCCCGATGGGCTGCGTCATCATCGAGGAGTCCGCATTAAGAGCGGAGGCGTAGCGCCGGAGCAACGCGAGCAGTTCATCGCGGTGATGGAGGAACTGCTCACGCGAGTTCGCCGCGCTTAGAGGCGACAGAATGCACGGTCGCGACTTAGCTGGACGCGCCGCGGAATGATCTGCGGTACCCGTCCGGCTTCTTCATGCCCGCCGCGGACTGCCACGGGAAGAGCGCCGGGCGCCTCTTGAACCACGTGGTTCAAAATGGAGCAAACGGGGTGTTCCCGGGGGGTGTGTCCTGGAGTCCGCAGGATTGGGATCAGGGTTGGGATCAGGATTGGGATCAGGTTTGGCGACGGTAAGCGCGCGAGATCTCGGCGGCCCGGCCCCGCCGCCTGCGAGTGGCGTTCGTCGCGAGGTGCGGGGTGCCATCAGCCCGACCCCTCACTCCCAACCACCGGAGTGAGGGGTCGGGCTGCTGTCACCCTGAGTCTTTCTTCGATGGGCTGGTGGCGGGGCCGGGCAGTTCTTGAACCACGTGGTTCAAAATGGAGCAAATGGGTACAGGGGAGAAGGAGAGGTGGGAGTGTGGGGATAGAGGCATAGAGAAGGAAAACGAGAACGGGAAGGAACGGAACCAGTCAACGCGGGGTGAGTCCGCGGGCATGCTGTGGCATCTGACGGTGTGCGACGAACGACGCGGACGAGAGCACCGGCAGTGCGAACGGCATCGGCTCATGCTCGTGTCGCCCGGGCGCTTCGAAAGAAAGCAGCGGCGTGCGTGGGGGCGGCGAGGGCCCTGAGAGACGCAGCCGACGCGCTTCGACTCGAAGTGGACGACCCGGCGTTCCGTCGTGTCGAGGCGGATCTGGCGCTTCAGCTCGCTGCGCTCCAGGACCACGAAGCCGCGACCTGCGAGTCGGAAGCGAAGTCCGCCGACAGCCGCGCGGCGAAGGCGAGCGCGCGCGCACGTCGTCATCAGTGTTCGGGCAGTAAGCGTCGGCGCACGCCGTAGATGCGGGACCACGCATGCGCGCCGACGAGAGACAGTCGGCGCAGCGCGCGGTCCGCCTGAGGACGGGCAGGGCGGGGCCCGCGAGTCGAAGGCGAGCGGTGCCGAGGCGGGACCACGCATGCGCGCCGACGAGAGACGGTCGGCGCAGCGCGCGGTCCGCCTGAGGACGGGCAGGGCGGGGCGAGCGAGTCGAAGGAGGGCGGTGCCGAGGCGGGACCACGCATGCGCGCCGACGAGAGACGGTCGGCGCAGCGCGCGGTCCGCCTGAGGACGGGCAGGGCGGGGCGAGCGAGTCGAAGGAGAGCCGTGCCGAGGCGGGACCACGCATGCGCGCCGACGAGAGGCCGTCGGCGCAGCGCGCGGTCCGCCTGAGAACCGTACCCAGGCGCCGCCGTCCGGCGGCACCGGCCGCTCCACGTCGGTGAGAGCGGCCGGATGCCCGCCGACGAGGACCCCGCCATGTCCGATTCGAGCCTTGCCCGTCCCGTAGTCACCGAACCGGAGCAGCATGTCGCCCCTGCGAGACACCGCCGGGTGGGGGCGAAGCGGTGCTGCTTCTGCGACCGCGAGAACGCCGGCGACGTCGTCGATGCCGGCGGCGACATCGGACGCGTCCACCGCGCCTGCTTCATCGAGTGGGACCGCAGGGAGGAGGCGCTCGAGATGGCGGCGTTGGTGGCCCTGTCCCTGCCGGACCCGGGCGAGTTCTGGTCCGAGCGCGAAATCGCCGGGGAGGACCCGCTGGCGCAGGCGGCTTAGCGCTGCGGCCGGCACCGCGCCGCCCTCTGGACGAGGCGGCGCGGTGCCGCCCATCACAGGAGGTCGCCCGTGAAGGCGAGTGCCACAGCGAAGAAGACGAAGCCCGCGGTGAAGCCGCGGCCAGCGGGCCTCGAGCCGGTTCCAGTCCGGCTCGTCCCGATCGACGACATCGATCCGTCGCCGCGGAACCGGACGGCGCGCAACATCGACGAGCTGGTCGCGTCGGTTCGCGAGCACGGCATTCAACAGCCGATCAAGGTCCGGCCGAAGGGCTCGCGGTTCGAGATCGTCTACGGCGAGCGCCGCTACCGGGCGGCGAAGCTGGCGGGCCTGAAGGAGGTGCCGGCCACGGTCGAGGATCTCACCGACGAGGAGGCGCACGAGCTCCGGATCGTCGAGAACGCCTGCCGCGAGGACCCGCACCCGGTCGAGGAGGCCGAGGCGTACGAGGCGCTGCTCGCGATGAAGGACGGCCGCGGCCGGCCGCTCCACACCGCGGACACGCTGGCCAAGCTCGTGGGCCGGTCGCCGCAGTATGTCTACTCGCGCCTGAAGCTCACGGCGCTCGGGCCCGCGATGCGGGATGCCTTCTGGAAAGGCGAGCTCACGACCACCACCGCGTTCCTCGTGGCGAGGGCGGTTCCTCCCGCCCTTCAGGACGAGGCGCTGTCGGAGCTGCGGAAGGAGCTCGAGGATCTGGAGGAGGGCGAGCCGTTCCCGGCAGACGACCTCGCGTACCTGGTCGAGCAGCGGTACCTGACGCGGCTCGACCGCGCCCAGTTCTCGACGGACGACGCGAAGCTCGTGCCCGAGGCCGGCGCGTGCACGAAGTGCCCGAAGCGCACCGGCAACCAACCCCGGCTCTTCTCGGACGACACCGCGGCGGACACGTGCACCGACCTCGTCTGCTTCCGGAAGAAGGTCGCCGCGCACCACGAGCGGCTCGCGAGCGAGGTCCGGGCGAAGGGCGGCACCGTCCTGACCGAGCAGCAGTCGAACGCGGTGTTCCACGGCGGCCGCCAGCTCCCCTGGAACAGCAACTACGTGGAGCTGGACGCAGTCTGCTTCGACGACTCGGAGCGGCGGACCTTGCGGCGCCTGCTCGGCGATCTCTGCCCAACCCCGACGCTCGCGACGGATGCGGGAGGCACGCCGCGCGCCCTCGTGGGCAAGGCGGAGGCCCTCGCCGCGCTCGCCGCGGCCGGAGTGGAGTTCGTGGGGCGGCGCGACTCAGGAGTGAGCACCCAGGACGACGACCCGGACGCCGAGGACGGCGAGGCGCCCGCACCGAGGGCGCCGCCCGCCGACCCGGCGGCGGCGCGCGCCGCCGCGGAGCTGCGCCGCGCCACGATCGCGAACATCCTCTCGGCGGTCGTCGCGGCCGCGCAGGCGCGGCCGCCGGACGACTCGACCTTCGCGCGGCTCGTGTTCGACGCGATGGTCCACGGCGGCTACCACGACGCCGTCGCGGACGCCGTGAAGCGGCGCGGGCTCGAGCGCGAGAAGGGCTTCTCTCCGGAGGCGGCTCTGACGGCGCACGCGAGGGAGCTCGACGGCGGGGCGCTGCGCGCCCTCGTCCTCGAGCTCGCGGTCGGCCGCGGTGCGTACTTCGCCTGGTCCTCGCGGTACTCGGACCGGCTGACCGCCGCCGCCGCTGCGTACGCGGTCGACATCGGCGCGGTCGAGAAGGCAACCGCGGACGAGCTCGCGCAGCGCCGCGCAGAGCGCGGCGCGCGCAAGTCGAAGAAGACGCCGCCCGGTAATTGACGCGTCCCGGCCGTCGGGCCGGAACGCGAGGAAAAGCCCGCCGCCTCTCCCTGTGGTGTCGGGCTCACCGCCCCCCGGGGCTCCAGGTTGCTCGGAGCCCCGGGGGTTCTCCCCCGACAGCGCCGCCTCGGGTCGCGAGCCGTCACCGCGCCGCCCGGCTGGGCGGGGCGGCGCGGTGCCGCCTCCTCACTTCGAACAGGGAGTCCAGCATGTCCGTGGAGCTCATCCGTTCCTACACCCACACCGGCGGGAAGCACGTCGGCGATCTCCTCTGGTGGACGCTCGCTGACGCGAGGGTTACCCGCAGCACGCTCGAGACCGTCTGGGCGAACGCCGGGCTCGCCGAGAACCTCCTGCCCGAGCCGCCCACGCCCGAGAAGGCGCTCCGGACCGCAGTCCGCGAGGCGCAGGTCGGGCAGCACGATCACCTGCTCCGGCTCGGGAAGGAGGACGACGGCGAGATCGTCTTCGCCGTCGTCGCCGAGACCCGCGACGGCGACGGGAACGTCTCCCTCGCGCAGACGGCGCGGATCCGGCTCGACCGCGCGCGCCCCGTGAAGCTCGAGTCCGACCGGCCCGGCCACGACGTCGTCGTGGCCGTGTCCGCCGCCTACGACCGGCTGCTCAACACGCACACGCCGGACGACGTCCGGCGTGCGCTCGTGAAGACGCTCGCGTCGTGCGCCGCCGTGACGCTGCGCGATCACGGCGGCGTCTACTGGGTCCCGGCGCCGTACGCGGAGACGCTCCGACGCCTCCGCGACGCCGTGTCGAACATCGGCGCCTCGCGCCTCGACGTCGTCCCGATCCACGCGTCGCCCGAGGCGACGGCGGCGCTCGGCGACGCTGCGCGCGCCTCGCTCGACGAGGAGATCACGGCGCTCCGCGCCGAGATCGAGGGCTTCCTCTCGGACCCGCCCGAGCGCGCGTCCACGCTCGCGCGTCGGCTCGAGACGTTCGAGGGCCTCCGCGCGAAGGCCCGGCTCTACCACACCGTCCTGCAGGTGCAGGTCCAGGACCTCGAGACCGCGCTCAACAAGCTGACCCTCCAGGTCGAGGGACTCCTCCAGACCAAGGCCGCGTGAGGAGAGAAGAACGCCATGACCACGTCCGCACATGCCAAGCTGCTGCAGCTTCGTTCGGAGCTCCTCGCTCGTTTCCCGGAGCGCCGCGACGTCATCGAAGGCGCCCTCGCCGCCGTGCTCGCCGGCGAGCACGTCCTACTCCTCGGGCCGCCGGGAACGGCGAAGAGCGCCCTCGTCCGCGCGATCGCGCAGGCGTTCGGCGGGAGCTACTTTGAGCGGCTCCTCACCAAGTTCTCGACGCCCGAGGAGCTGTTCGGCCCGATCAGCCTGAAGGCCCTCGAGCAGGACCACTACCAGCGCGTCACCGCGGGGAAGCTGCCCGAGGCGGAGTTCGCCTTCGTCGACGAGGTCTTCAAGGCGAACTCGGCCATCCTGAATTCGCTCCTCACGGCGATGAACGAGCGGCTCTTCCACAACGACGGGTCGCCCATGCAGATGCCGCTCGTCGCGCTCTTCGGCGCGTCGAACGAGCTGCCGGACGGGAAGGAGCTCGAGGCGCTCTTCGACCGGTTCCTCCTCCGGTTCGACGTGCAGTACCTCCTGCGGCCGAGCAGCTTCCGCGCCGTCCTGCTCGCGCCGGAGCCGACCTGCTCCTCCGCGCTGACCATGCCCGAGCTCCGCCAGGCGCAGGGCGACGCCGCGCGGGTGAAGGTCACCGACGAGACCGTCCAGGCGCTCATCGCGATCCGGGACGGCTGCCGCGCCGAGGGCATCGTCGCGTCCGACCGTCGCTGGAAGAAGACGCTCAAGGTCGTCCAGGCGGCGACGTGGCTCGCCGGAGAGGCCGCGACCACCCCGGAGGACCTCCTCGTCCTCACGCACGCGCTCTGGCGCGAGCCGAAGGAGCACGCGAAGGTCGCCCAGATCGTCGGACAGCTCGCGGACCCGGTGAGCGCCAAGGCCGCCGAGGTCCTCGACGCCGCGCGCGAGACCGCCGCGCGGGTCGCCGCGCTCCGGACGTCCGATCGGAAGAGCTACCTCGCCCAGGCGGCGCAGGCGCTCGAGGAGTTCAAGGCGCAGCAGCAGAAACTCCGCGAGCTCACGAGCGGTGCCGGTCCGCGCGCCAAGGCGGCGCTCGGGGACGCGGACCAGGAGATCGCGCAGCTCCACTACGAACTGGCGCGGGCGGTGAGCGCCGGGCTCGGGCTCGCGTCCGCGCGTTGACGCGCGGGCCCGCCGCGGCCGCCGCCCTGTCGGGCGGCCGCGGACGGGCCGCCGGGACCCGGAGGTCACATGAAACGTCTCCTGTTCGACGTCTCGCGGTGGCACCTCATGCTGCACCGCGAACACCGCCAGATGCCGCGCGCGCAGGAGCGCGACGCGCCGCAGCTGCGGCTCGAGGACGAGCTGTTCGAGCGGCTCTACACCGGCGAGGGCGAGCGGCTGGCCCCGAGCCGGGTGAATGCCGCGCTCCGCCCGTGGGCGGAGCGCGTGCACTCGACCTGCGACGCGCTGCCGTCGTTCGCGAGGCTGTCCGCGGAGTGCCGCGGCGACGCCGCGGCCTCCGCGGCGGCGGTCGAGGCCATCGTGCGCGAGCTGAACCTGCCTCCGCCCGACGAGCCGCCGCCGGCTGCGCCGGGCGTCGGCAAGGATCCGTTGCGGCGCCCGCTCGCCGCCGCGTGCGCGGCGGCGGCGCGCGCGGTCGCGGAGCTGCGCGACGCGGCCGAGGGGCTCGCGCACGTCGCGTTCAGAGGGGGACTGCTCCCGGGAACGGGCACGGCGGACGGCGTGCCGCGGGAGCAGGGCGCGGTGAGGTCGCTCGCCGCGCGGCTCAAGGGCGACGAGCGCCTCCGGCGCATCGCCGCCCTCGCCGGCCGCTTCAAGCGCATCGCGGCGGCGAAGCGCCGCCACCGCGTGAAGCACGGCGCAGACGAGGTGACCGACGTCGAGCAGGGCGCGGACCTGGGCCGGGCGCTGCCGGTGGAGCTCGCGAAGCTGTCGCACCGGCTCCTGCGGCTCGACTTCCTGCGCGCTCTCCTCGAGGGCCGGTCCCTCCAGTACCGGCTCGAGGGGACGGCGACCCTCGGGAAGGGGCCGCTCGTGGTCCTCCTCGACAAGAGCGGTTCGATGGACGGGCCGCGGGACGTGTGGGCAACGGCGGTCGCGCTCGCGCTCCTCGACCAGGCGCAGCGCGAACGACGGACGTTCGCGCTGCTGGGTTTCGACGCGCGCGTGAAGTTCGAGGCGGTCGTGAAGCCGTCCGAGGCACTCCCCGAGGACGGGCTCTTCGTCTCCTGCTGCGGAGGGACCGAGATCGCGGCCGCGGTGCGCCGCGGCCTCGAGATCATCCGGACGCACCCGGGCGCGCTCGGCAAGGCGGACCTCGTGCTCGTCACAGACGGCGGCTCGGACGCGAGCGAGGCGGGCGCGTTTCGGGAGAGCGCCGCCGCGCTCGGCGTCACGATCCTCGGGCTCGGGATCGGTGTCGAGCGGGAGTGGCTCGTCCCGTGGTGCGACGAGGTCCACGCGGTCACCGACCTCTCGACCGCCGACGACCCGAGCGCGACCGCCCTGTTCGCGGCGTAGCGACGGGGCGGCGCCGGCTGGCCAGCGCGTCTCCAGGCGCGCGCGGGGGTTCGCCTTACGACCGCCGCCGCTCCGCCGGGCACGGCCCGCGCCAGCTCGCGAACAGCCTCGCCGTCACGGGCCGGCAGGGCGGATCGCCGGCCACGGCGAACCCCTGCGCGCTCGCGGGCTGCACCGCGCCGCCCGTGCCGGGCGAGGCGGCGCGGTGCCGCCCACCACAGGGAGACGCGTTCACATGGCCAGCCTCATCCAGACCGACCCGCTGCACCTCGAGATCGAGCAGGAGTTCGGCGACCTGCAGCTCGAGCTCGTCCACTGCGAGCTGTGCGGCGACTACCACCCGCCCGAGCTGCACCTCACGCGCGCGACGCTCTTCGACGACGACGAGCCCGCGGACGCGTGAACCGCGGCCGGAGCCGCCCGGCGACGGGCGGCTCCTCCAGTCCTCGACGGTCGGCACCGCGCCGCCGCTCCCGGTGAGCGGCGCGGTGCCGCGTCCAGCTAAAGGAGCCGAAACGATGAACCGGATCGCGACGAACCTCCTGCAGGAGCAGCTCTCACTCGCGCGACGCATTCTGCAGCCGCAGCCGGACGGTCAGGAGATCGGGGTCGAGGACGTCCTGCGCCTCGCCTCCGTGACGATCGAGCTGCACCGGAAGGTCTCCAGCGGGACGCCGCTTCCCTCGGTGTGGCTGGGCGGGACGCTCCGGGCATCGGGCGAGATCGCGCGCCGATCCTGAGCTCGCACCCAGGCGACCTGGGTCGCATCTGCCGCCGCCGGGCTCCACCGCGGCAGCTCCCAGGAGCGACGCCGGTCGGCGGCTAACGACGCCTCGGGCGTCGGGAGCGCCCGTCGCGCCGGCGCGCGCAAGAGGCGCGCTCGCCGTCACGCCGGGCGACACGCCCGCCGCTTCGGCAACGCCGCCGCCCGTCGCCGCGGGGCCGGCACCGCCCCGCCCGTGTCGGGCGAGGCGGCGCGGTGCCGCCCCCACTCACAGGAGCTGCCACGATGAAGCCCTTCACGGTCCTCGGTTACAGCGCGAACGACGAGGTCTTCTGCCCCGCGTGCCTCCGGTCCACCACGGGACTCGGGCCGGCGGACACCGACTACAACGGCCATCCGATCCTTCCGCTGTACGCCGCGGACACGACGGTCCAGGAGGAGTGCTGCACGTACTGCGGAGCGGCGCTCCTCGACCTGCGGCTGGTCGCCGAGGCCGAGCGGGGGAAGGCCGAGCCGGCGTTCCACGTCGAGAAGACCCGGCACCACGGACCCCAGCCGGCGCTCCGGTTCGACCGGAAGCCGCCGGAGGAGATTCGGACGGAGCTGAAGCGGGCCGGGTGGCGGTGGGACCCGGTCGCCCAGCTCTGGTGGTGGCCGAAGGGCGCGCCGGTTCCGGTGCCGGCCTCGCTGAACCTCCCGCCCGTGCCGGCGAAGGTCGTCGCGCGGCCGCCCACCATCCGCCGCGGCGCGCCCCGGGCGCAGGCGTAGGGGAGGCCGCCATGGCCAAGGACCTGCTCCGTGAGCGGCTCCTGATGGACGGACCGCGGGCGCTCTCCGATGTCGAGCTTCTCACCATGCTCGGCGCCGGCGGCGCCGCCAGCCGCCCCGTACCCGAGCTCGCGTGGCTCACCGTCGCCGAGCTTCGCCGGCTCGGGGTCGGCGAGGCGCGGGCGGCGGCGCTCGCCGCGGCGTTCGAGCTCGGCCGCCGGGGAGCCTGGGCGCCGCCGAAGCGCGGCGAGCGGTGCCTCGACCCAGGTCGCGTCTACGAGCTGATGCGGCCGCTCGCGCACGCGCCGGTGGAGGAGTTCCACGTCGTGTTGCTCGACGTGCGCGGGCGGCTCATCCGGACCGAGCGCGTGGCGCAGGGCTCGGTCTCACAGTGCCCGGTCAGCCCGCGGGATACGCTCCGCGTCGCCGTGCGCGAGGGCGCGCACGGCGTGGTCTTCGTGCACAATCACCCATCCGGCGATCCATCCGCGAGTGTCGAGGACGCGGATCTGACGGAGCGGCTGACAGCCGCGGCCGAGCTGGTCGGAGTGGTGGCGAGAGACCACGTCATCGTCGCGACCGGGGGGTACTTCTCATTCGTTCAGGCCGGCCGGTGGCGGTAGGTGCGTGACTGTGTGAAGGACCCCGTCGACGGCACTGCGGTACGCGGCTGTGAGTACCGCGACCGCGCGACAAAGCCTTCACATGATGCGGTCCACCCCAAGTGGTAGATTACCGTGCGGCCGAGTTACTTAGGGCAACAAAGGAGGGGAGTGCGTTGATCGCTCGCATTGCTTGGATGAGCGTCTTGTACGTCGCACTTGTTATTCCGATGTATGTCAGCGCCGACGAAGCTTTAGTTGAGGCAAGCGCGAGCGCAGAACCCGAATCAACGCCCTCGGGCAAGGTCGTCGTCGAAGAACTGCAGCGCCGCGTCTCGACCGGCGCCATCGATGCGGCCCTTGATCTGCTATCGGAAACAGCGCCGAGCGAAGAGCGGGACGCCGGTATGGCGATTCTGGTGGCGTCCCCCGCTTATCAATCTCGCTACCGCAAGCAGCAGGAATTGCAGCGCCGGGCGCTGGAGGCGGCTCGAGCCGGGAAGATCGATATTGCTCGAGCTCTGTTCGGTGCCGCCAGTGTTATCAGAACTGCGTCCGCACTCGACGAGCAGGGCCTAACGGATGCGATAGCGTCGTTGGAAGTCCCTGACCTCACTCCGCCGCCTGGAGCGACCAGTTCGCAGATGACTCTCAACAAGTTCGCTCCACGATGGGCGAATGTTATGGCCGGACGAGAGGATCTGGACTTCGAACTCGCCGAGTACGCGAAGAGCATCGCACGCGAGAAGCTCTGTGGTTCGTATCTTGATCCCTTCGAGCGGGCGGACTGCGCGAAGTATCAGCAGGTACTGCGAAAGGCAATCAACGAAGGATTCCGCCGTAGGGTGCTCGTGGGGCGTCCGCGCGTATTCGGCGAGTACACCATCGAAGCGGCCAAATGGAAGATGTCGGTTCCCCTGAACGGATTCGGCGACCAAATGTTCGGTATCGGGAGCCCCTTTCAGTTGGAGACGCCAAAAGTGTGCAGGATGTTCTGCGGCGGAACTATGCTTTGCCAGGAGCGGGAGCGCGTGGAACGCTTTACCATTGCAATGCCGGCGTCGGAGGCGCGAGGCGTTGTCAAGACGTATCCGGACAGGTTCACGGCCACAGTCGCCGCGGAGATAGTCCGAGAAGGGGCGCACCGTCTCACGAGTTGCGGTAGCAATTTCGAAGCGCCGACAGCATCTCTTCGCCCGTTCTATGTCTACCGGATTATCGGTGTGAGGGTTACGGACGGTGCGGAGCAGGTTTGGGCAACGGGAATCTACAAGTAGCGCGAGCAATCGGCTCGTGAGGGGCGCGCACGATGACGTGTAGCCGCGCAGTTGTCGGATGTGGTGCTTTGAGATCGGCGCTGTTCTGGCTCGGGCTTGTTCTTATGACCGGGTGTGGGAAGAAGCCGGAACAAGTTGTCGCAGCTTATCTGGATTCCCCGCGCTGGGAGGACAAGGCGCGCTTCGTTCTGGATTCCGAGCGAGTGGCGCCGCTCATGGAACGCCATTACGGGGACTCCGGGTCGCAGCCTAATCCCAATGTTCGCCGCGAGGTTCGTCCTTCGGGCGGGACGGATGTCCCCGTGGGCGAGTGGACGACCGTTGAGGTTGTGTGGACGGGGAAGAACGGGTTCGGGGTCGAAGTATCTGACAACGCGTTCTACGAGCTTCAGCGGACGGCAGACGGTTACAGGATCGATTGGGAAGCGTCTGTCGGGTACAACCCGATTTCCTGGGAAGAGCTAAAGGCAAAGCGCCCCAGCACGGCCATGGTGCTTAGGATCACGGGCCAGCTCGATGACTATTACAACTACGAGTTCCGAGGTGGCCGGGAGCATTTTTGGAGTATTCGGTTCCAGTTCGCGGACGAGCAGGGCTGGATGCATGCCTATGTCGATAAGCGCAGCGAGGCGGGGAAGAAGATTTTCGAATACATAAAGGATGGCAAGTACCGGTATCAGATGGCTGTCGTGGCTCGGTTTCTCCCGGGAAGCGAAGGCGAGAACATGGTGATTGACCGCCTTCTTGCGACCGGCTGGCGCATGAAGGACCCAGCGCCCTCTGTGCTGCCGCCAGATGCTGTTCCAGACGGCGCAGACCTTCGGGCGCGGGATCTGCTGCGCACGCTGAACGATCGCTGCACTGAGGCGGCTCGCGGGCCGATTTGGTATCGGCCCAGTTGCGAGTATAGCGTGGCGCATAATGCCTGCGAGGAGGAGGTCCTCCCCGCGGTTGTTGAGTGTCTTAGCGGCGACGTCGACCTCGCTCAGTTCGCGGGTTGCATGATCCCTCAGATGGAGCGCATCGGTGCTCGGCTGGACGATGTTTGTGCGACGGCCGGCACTGCGCAGGTCGCTACGCGGCGTTTCGGGTCTCAATTCGCGCAGGCGGTCAAGATGTCGGTCGAGGTGTGCTCACGAGCGGCCGCAGACCCAACCTGCCCGTCCGCGCAGGTGGAAAAGGCGTGCACCGCCGAAGCGGCGAAGGCTCTTCGCGGCTGCTTGTCGGCCAAGGACGGGTTCGCGGGGTGCATGCTGGCCCGCGTGCGGAGTGCTGCGGTTGGCGCACGAGCGCTTTGCGGCACGGGAACCAAAATCTAGGCCGCAAGCCGCTGTCGTTCGAGTACGCGGTCCCGGGCGGCTCCGGCGGTTCGGCGCACGACTCCTCGAGGCCGACGCGGGGTCAGCGTGCCGGGGCTCGTGGCGCCGCCTTCGGCCTTTGACGTATGGGGTGGTGGAGGGCTGAGCGTGGCGTCAGGCCCCCTCGTCAAGGCCTGTCGCCTACGTGTGCCGAGTCCTGAAGCCGAGCGCCGAACCGGGTTTCCGATGGCGAGACCTGGCGCTGTCTGGCATAGTTCAGACGGACGCATGTGCAAACGTCTGTCGGCCAGAAGGCCGGCTCCACGCGTGCGACGAGGGCGACGATGGCCAAGGAGAAGGTGGGGCGCGAGGATCCGTTCCAGAGCACCGAGAAGGTCATGCAGACGTTCCGCATGACCCGGGAGCTGGTAGCGTTCCTCAAGACCGAGGCCTCGGCGAAGGGCCTTGACCTCACGGCGTACGTGAACCGGCTGCTCGAGGGCGTGCGAACCTGGTTCGGCCTGCCGGACGCCGCCTCCCACCTCCTCGAGGCGGACCGGGAGGCCCTGAACATGGGGCGGTACGAGTACATCCTGCACGTCCTGTTTCAGCGGAGCCTGGAACTGCGCGAGAAGGGGCCGGGCTTCGACGCGCCTGGCGCGGAGAAGAAGAAGCGATAGACGCGAATGCGAACGCGACCGTTCGGCCGCTTCGCGCGTTGCCGGCCTTACGATTTCCAGTACCTTTCCTGAGCCCGCAGAACTGACTCGGGGTTCTCCCGGCGGTGCCGCTTCATCTTCTCGGCGGTGCGGCAGCGATCGTTGCAGAACCGACGCGAGTCCTTGGCATCCGGCGGCAACGGTGCGAGGCAGTGCAGGCACCGCTTCTCGCCCTGCAGCCGCGCCCACGTGTGCAGGTAGTCCTCGACGCGCTGGCGCTCCCATGCCGCCCCGTACTCACGGGGCGTCATCGTGCGCGTCGAGACGACCTTGTCGCCGTTCAGCACGAACCCATCGACTCGGACGAGCGGCGGCGTCGGCGGATCCGCCTGTGCCGAGGCGTGGCGGATGGTCCAGTCCCAGTCGATCTGTGCC
Organism: Anaeromyxobacter dehalogenans 2CP-C; assembly: GCF_000013385.1. GTDB lineage: Bacteria > Myxococcota > Myxococcia > Myxococcales > Anaeromyxobacteraceae > Anaeromyxobacter > Anaeromyxobacter dehalogenans_B. Next base: position 3,729,985 of record NC_007760.1, on the reverse strand, counting down.
GGGTCGAAGGTCGCATCGGGGCCGATCTGGTGCTCCCGGAAGTGCACGGTCGGGCTGTAACCTGCCCGCAGCTTCGCGCGGTCGCCCTCGACCATCATCAACGTGACGATGTCGTTTTGCGCCCGGACGCGATAGGCGTACTTCGCCACATCCTCGCGGCGACGCTCGGGGAGACCGTCACGCCGCCACTTCCGGACGACGGCCAGGATCTTCTCGTCCTCCGCGATTTCGGGGGTAAGGTCGACGGGGTTCCCGTCCTTGTCCCACCGCTTCGATCCCTTCAGCCCCTCGACCCTGTCGGCGAGGTGAGCTTCGAGCACCTCAAGATCGTCATCGCTGTAGTCGGTGTCGGTCGTGACTGCGTCGATGGTGGCCTCCTCGAGATACGCGGCCAGCCTCAACTCCGCGTTCGACCACCCCTCACGCTCCAGCCGCACGAACAGCCCGACACGGGAGGGGACGTACAGGGGCGCGCCCAGCTCGTCGGGCGTGCCGGGCCGCGGCACGAGCGGGAACCAGCCCTCGGCCGCCTTCTTCTGCAGGAGCTCGACGGTGCACGTCTCGCCGGTCTCGCTGGTCACTGCCGACCACAGCTGGTCGAGCGACAGGAGGGCGTTCCTGTCGAATACGGCGAACCTCACAGGTCCGCCGAGAACGTCCTTGCTCGCCTCGAACCACGCATCCACCACCGTAACGTCGATCATGTCGGGGGCGCTCCTTTCCGCCCGACGCGACGATGCGCGTGCCGCGACAGCCATTCTACGGTCATCAGGATGACCGGAACCGCAAGTGCTCGGCGTGACGGCGTTTTCGGGGACGCTGCCGCCGCAGCGCCGCGGCTCCCTGCGCGGTGCTTGTACTTGTAGGGCCCCGATGGCGCTCGGCGGGGCCCGGCGAGTTCCCGCTCGTCGCCCGCCGCGTTGCCCGGGTCCGGTGTGCAGAGGGCGTCCGCGCCACAGCGCGCTCCAGGCTCCGTTTGGAGCCCGTAGGCTGGACCACCTTGCGTAGTGCCCATCCATGCCATATGACATACAAACGACAGGCGAACAGGAGCTAGTGCGATGTCGAGCCGGCTAATCACTCAGGAAGCTAATGCTCCTCTCGCAGGGGTGGCTCGGCTTCGCCGCTTGCGCCGACTCCCGACCCGCGCGCTTGCGGTGTTTGGGGTCCTGCTCGCTGCGGCCGCGGTTCCAGCGGTGATCTCGCTCTCCGGCGCGCTCGTCGAGGGACATCCCGGCCGCTGGTCAGCGCTTCTCACCGCGCTGCAAGTGGCCGCCGCCTGCGTGGCCTTCGCCGCGGTGCTCGCGTTCGAGCCCCCGCGCTCCGCCTCACCGTTCGCCTACGCGCGCCAGCTGCGCGCCCGGTTCCTCGAGCTTCAATCCACGTACGACGCCGACTTCCGGCGCCGCCCAGAGGGGAAGGAGAAGGAAGATGACCTCGAAGTCCCGCCCGAACCGTGATCTCGCCGGCCGCTTGGCGCTCGCCGCCCAGTTGGCCCTCGTCCTCGTCCTGGCGGCTGCGCCCGAGCTCGCCCTCGCGCAGAGCACGATGCCGGGGCAGCAGCTCCTGACGTTCGCGAAGAACTTCATCATCGCGCCCATCGCGCTCTTCGCGATCGTGATCTCGGGTGTCGCCGCGTTCATCCGGCCGGACCTCATCAAGACGACCGGCTACATCGCGATCATCGCGGTGATCCTCTACTTCCTGCTCGCGAACGCCGACCGCCTCATGCAGGCGATCCGCGCGGGCTGATCGCGCGCTCGAGCACGTCCGGAGCCCGCCATGCGCGCGCCCGTGTACCGGAACCTCGATTCGAGGAGCACCTTCCTCGGGCTCGTCTTCCCGACGGAGTGGATGGCCGTTCTTGGCGCCGGCTGGCTCGGGACGGCTCTCGGGGCGCCGAACATCGGCGCCGCGGCTGGCCTCGCCATCTACCTCGTCATTCGGATCGCTGGCTACGGCCGGCCCGAGGGCCACCTGCAGCACTGGGTCGCATGGCGCCTGCGGCAGCGCGTGGCGGCGGGCCGGCTCACGGCGGCGGCGCGGGCGCCGCTCCCGCGGTTCCCGTTCGGTCCGTACGACTGGCGCGACGAGTCGTCGCGCGGGGGCCGGTCGTGATCCGCGAGAGCCCGCTCGCGGGGCTCATCCCGCTCTGGCGAACCCTGCGCGAGGGCGGCGTGACCGCGCTCGTCACGCCCGCGCTCGACTACGTCGGCGGGCTCGAGCTCGGCACGCTCGACGTCCGGTTCGCCGGCGAGGATCAGATCGCCGGCATCGGCGAGGCGCTCCGGAGCCTTGTCGCCTCCCTCGACGACGAGACGACCCTCCACTTCATCCACCGGATCGAGGAGGGCGCCGAGGAGGACGTCCGCGAGTACGAAGGCATCGCCGCCGCAACGGACGCCGCGGCGCTGCGCGAGTACGTCGCGTCTCGCGCGCGCTGGCTCCGTACGCAGCGGCTCCGTCGCGCGCGCGTGTACGTCTTCTTCTCCGGTCCGGGCGGGCTGAAGCAGGGCATCGGGCGCGGGCTCCTGGGAGGAAAGCTCCTCTTCGGGAAGGCAACCCAGCTCACCGGCGCAGAGCACGCGCGGCGCCTCGGCCGGCTCGCGCAGCTCCGCGACCGCGTCGCCGCGCGCCTCGGCGCGGCGGGCATCCCGTCCCGGGAGCTCGATCTCGAGGACGTCTGGCGACTGCACTACGAGCTCCTGAACCCCACGCGGGCTCGCGCGGGCGCCGCGCCTCCCCGCGTCCGCCTCCGCGACACGCTGTGGTCCGACCAGGTAGTGAAGCGTGAGGGGCTCCACCTCGCCGAGTACACGGAGGCGGAGCAGCTCGCCCACGAGGATGTCGAGGACGGGCGCGGCCACCTCCGGCAGGGCGGGATCTGGCGGCGGGTCGCGACGCTGAAGGTGCTGCCGGAGGGCGGCACGGACTACTTCGCCTGCGAGCCGCTCCTCGGGCTCGCGACGGCGCGCGGCCCCCTCTCGTACACGCTCGCGGTCACCGTCCACGTACGCACGCAGAAGACGGCGCGGTGGCTCCTCAACAACCAGCACGCCTTGGTCGAGAGCCTCCGCGCCGTGATGCCCTTTCTGGATCGCCGCACCGTCGAGTCGGAGGAGGCGGACCAGGCCAAGCAGGAGGCGATCCGAGGGCTCTTCGAGGAACTCGCGGCGATGAGCACGAAGGTCGTCGCGCTCTCGGTGTCGCTCCTCCTCGAGGCGGGCTCGCTGGACGAGCTCGAGGCGGCCACCGAGGCGTCGCGGAGCGCCTTCGCCGCCGCCGGCAACTCCGAGCTCCTCGTCGAGGAGGTCACGCAGGTCCCGGCCCTGCTCTCGATGCTCCCGGGCGCGTGCCGGTACCAGCTCCGGAAGAAGGGCTGCACGAGCCGGAACGCGGCCGACTTCCTGCCCGTCTTCGCGCCCTGGCGCGGCAGCGCCCGGGCCTCGAGCGTGCTCCTCACGCCCACCGGCGAGGCGTTCCGGTTCGACCTCTTCGACAAGTCGAGCGGCGTGAACGCGCACCACGGGATCGTGGTCGCGGACACGGGCTCCGGAAAGAGCGTGACCCTCGGCGCGCTCACGCTCGACGCGCGGGCGGCTGGCGTCGAGGCGATCCTCATCGACAACGGGAAGTCCTGGAAGCCGCTCACGGAGCTCCTCGGCGGGGTGCACATCCCGGTCGACCTCTCGACGTCCATCTCACCGTTCCTCTCCTATTCCCAGCTCGCCGGCGAAGGGACCGAGATCTCGAACGAGGACATCGAGCACGTCGTCCAGTTCCTCGAGGTGTGCGTCGCCGACCGGACGCGGCCTCCCTTCGACAAGGTGGAGCGGGACGTGGTCGCCCGCGCGATCCGCTGGACCTACGAGACCCGCTTCCGGCAACGCCCGGAGGAGCCACCGCTCGTCGGCCAGTTCTCGGAGGGGCTCGCCACCCACGAGTGGACGCACCCGGACGATCGGGCGATCGCGGATGACCTCGTCCGACGCCTCGCCATCTTCTGCACCGGCATCTACGCCGACTTCTTGAACCGCCCATCGCAGCTCCGGTTCGACGCGCCGCTCCTCACGTTCGATCTCGCGAAGGTCTCCGAGAACGCCGGCACGAAGTCCGTCGCGATGGCGACCATCATCCAGGCGATCACGAACCGGGCGATGGCGCGCAGGACGCGCACGCTCGTCGAGGTCGACGAGGGGCACGAGTACCTCGGCGCCGACGACGCGACGGAGCGGTTCCTCGGCGGCTGCTACCGGAAGATGCGGAAGTACGACACCGCGATGTGGATGATCTCGCAGAACCTGAACGACTTCCTGGGGTCGCGGGTCGGACGCGAGGCGATCGTCGGGAACAGCACCATCCGGATCTTCCTCCGCCACCTCGCGGGGAAGCACCGCGCGGTGGTCGAGCACTTCGGCCTCTCGCCGCGCGCCGCCGCCGCGTTCGCCGGACTGGAGCTTAAGCCGGGCTGGTTCAGCGACTTCCTGCTCATGTACGGCGCGCGCACCGCGGTGGTGAGGCTCGCGCTCCACCCGCTCGCCTACTGGATCCTGACTACCGACAAGGAAGACCAGGACTTCCTCGCGCGCGCCGTCGCGAGGAACCCGTCCTACGACCGGCTCGCGCTGCTCCAGGAGCTCGCGGCCAGGTACCCCCACGGTGTCGTCGGCCGCGATCGGCCGAGCCGCCCCGCGGCGTGAGGAGGAGCCATGCGCGTCCGGATCTCTCGAAAGCTCGGCGTCGCGATCGTGCTGTCCGCCGGCGCGGTCCTCTACGCCGCGAGGGCGGCGGCGTTCATCGATCTCGGCGGCGACCTCATCCTGGCCGACATCCTCGCGAACACGACGAAGCAGCTCGCGGTCATGACCGAGAGCCTGTCCGAGCTGCGGAAGAGCTACGGGGAGGTGAAGCGCGTCGCCGCGTACGCCGACGACGCCGCCACCGCGGCGCGCTCGTTCCGGAACTTCTCCGCGCGCCGGTTCGGAGAGAGGTTCCGGCAAGACCTCGAGGCGGCCTATCCCGACCTCGAGCGCTTCCGGCGCGACGCCCTCGCTGCGAGCGGTATGGGCGCTAGCCCGTGGGCGCAGGGCACCGGGACTCTCCAGCAGCTCTCGAGCTACTGCCTCGCCGACGTGGCCGCGGGCCAGCCCGCGTGCGTGCAGCTCCGCAACGAGCTCGAGAACGCGAAGCTGCTCCGGGCGCTCGCGGCCACGTTCGGTCCGATGAGCGGCGCGGCGCAGGCGCGGGCGGTGGACGCCGAGGTCGCGGCGACCATCCGCGCCAGCGCGGCCGAGGCGCGCGCTGGCGACCTGCAGAAGGTCCGGCTTCGCGAGCTCCTGCGCCGGTGCAACGGGGCCTCGGAGCTCGGCGACGCGCACGAGGCGGCGCGGTTCGCGGAGGAGTGTCAGCTCGCGGCGCAGCAGGCGCAGGTGCTGCACCTCGAGGAGGGACAGGAGACGAACGTCCGGCTCGCCGAGATCGCGCGGCTCCAGGCGCTCGCGGTCGAGCAGAAGAACGCCGACCTGAAGCGCGAGCTCGCGGCACGGGAGGGACAGCGAGCCGCCCTCACCACCGGGCTCGAGTCGCTCGTGAACGAGCGCGTCCGGATCCGGACCGGAGGGGCCGAGCCGTGACGGCGCCAGCGTGCAGGTCGTCCCGGCGCCTGGCGTTCGGCGCGGTCGCCGTGCTCGCGCCGGCGCTGGCCTTCGCGGGCGACGCCGCCTCGACGAGAGACCTCGTCCTCGACTTCGAGCGGTCGGGCGTGCTCAAGGACCTCCTCGGCAAGACGCTCGCGGTCGCGCGGAGCTTCCTCTTCCTCTCGACCTTCCTTGCGTACACGATCGAGGCGTTCGGGAAGTCCCCGCTCGCAGTGCGCGACTACGCGGCCGTCACCTGGCGCGTCATCCTGGTGCTGCTCCTCCTGTGGAACTACCAGACGGTCTTCGGCGGAGTGATCGGGCTCCTCGACGGTCTCGAACGACAGGTTGCGCCGCCCTCGACCTGGAAGGCCTTCGTCCGGGAAGCGAGTGAGATGCGGAAGTCACTCGAGGACCTCGCCTCGAACGGTGAGCGTCCGGCGAGCACGGAGAGCGCAGGAAGCGACGCGGCCGAGCCGTCGGGGATCACGGCGTGGGTGTACGACGCGCTCATCGCCTGCATCCAGCTCGTCGCGGAGGCGGCCGTGTTCCTCGTGAACTGGCTGTCCCGCATCCTCACCGCGACGCTCTTCGTGATCGGGCCGCTCGCCCTCGTGGCGGGGATCCCGCGGGTGAGCAGCACCGGCACGCGGTGGTTCGTCCGGTTCGTCACGATCGCGAGCTGGCCCGTGTTCTCCGGGGTCCTCCTCTCGGTCCTCGTGACGGTCGCGGCACAGGGCGCTGCCCGGCGCACGTACCTCGAGTGCCTGGTCGCGGCCCTCGTGATGCTCGTGACTGCGCTCGCGACGCCGCTCCTCGCGAGCCACGTGATCGGCGGCGCGCTCGACAACGCGACCTCGCACGGCTGGGGCTCCGCGAAGGCGGCTCACCACGACGCCGTTCGTCCGGTCCTCAGGCTCGCGACCGGCGCCGCTGGCCGCGTCGTCGCGGTGGGCACGGCAGCGGCCCACGCGATCTCCGGTGGCGGGAGCGCCCCCGGTGGCGGACCGGGAACGAGCAGTGGGGGAGGAGGGGCGGGCGGTGGCGCTGGCGGCGCACGGGCAGGAGGCGGCGGGAGCGGCGGAGCCGTGTCGAACCCGCCCGGCGGAGGCGCACAGCTGCGGGGCGGCGTTCGCCGCGGCCGCGCGGGACAGGCACCCGGGGCCACCGCGGCAGCGGCATCGGCCGCTCCCGCGACCAAAGCCGAGCAAGGAGGCGTGGTCGCGAACCCACCCGCCCCGCCGGAGCCGCCTCGCCAGGCGGCGGCGCGGTCGGAGAAGGGCGGCACTCCGCAAGGCGGCAAAGGCGCGTAGCGACCGGAAGGCGATCGGATGGAGGGACGAGCCGTGGTGAGGACGAGCATGCAGGATCCGCGACCGCCGGGGTCCCCGCCCGCAGTGTGGGCGGCGTTCGTGGCGCAGAACGCATGGAAGAGCTGGACCATCGTCGCGCTGCTCACCGTCGTCGTCCTCCAGTGCATCGCGCTCGCGCGCCTCGCGAGCCGCCCGCCGGAGTTCGTCATGGTGGACGCGAACGGCCGGTCGACGCCGGTGCGGCGTTCCGTCGCAACCGACGCCCTTTTGCGTTTCCTCGCCGACCGGACGCGCCCGCCCGACGCGGCGATCGTGCGGTTCACGAGAGACTTCCTGCACCTCGCCCTGGGGCTCAACTCGAGCACGATCGCCGCGAACTGGCCGGCCGCGCTGACGATGATGGCCCCCGAGCTGCGCGAGCGGATCGCCAAGGAATCCGCCGCGAAACGGCTCGTCGAGACGTACCGCCTCGCGCAGCGGGGGACGGAGCTCTCGTTCGACGAGATCGTCGTGGAGGACCAGACGCCGACGCACGTCGTCGTGCGCGCGACCCTCACGCGCCGATCGTTTCCGCTCGTCGAGGGTGGGGGCGCGCCGGAGACCGATCGGGTCCGGGTCGAGCTCCTGGAGCGTGTCGTACCCCCCACGATGGACTGCCCGGATGGGCTCGAAGTGCAGGAATGGCGGCTCGTTCCCTTCGCGCTCAGCGAAAATGGTGCCGCGCAGGACGGCGAAGAACGGGAGGCGTCCCGTGACCAGAGGTAGCCCAGCGCTCGCGGCGTGCGTGGCGGTCGCCTTGGCCGCAGCGGGCCCAGCTCACGCCGGCGACAAGCGGGAGCTCCGCAGGCGCGCGATCACGATCGACGACGCCGCGCTCACGTCCGTGCCGGAGATCCGCGTCGCGGGGGGCACTCCGACGATCCTCACGTTCGAGGTCCCCGTGAAGGATGGCGGCGCCGTCCTCGCGGACGTGCGCGGCGTGTTCTACGCGCCGACCCAGACCGACCGGACGGTCATGCTCGTCCCGAAGACCGACCTCGCGCGGCCGGAGCCCCTGAACGTCTCCCTCGCCGACGGGACCGTCCTGACGTTCAAGCTCGTCACAGTCCCCGGCGAGGCGGACGTGCAGGTCGACGTCGCCGTCGCCCTGCGCGAGCGGGCCAGTCCGGACTCGGCGCAGGCGCTCCGGATGATGAACGAGCAGCTCCGGGGCGAGCTCGACGAGTGCCGCGACGGCGCGGCGAACGCGGGTGCGGCGAAGCTCGCGGCGCTCCTCCTCGCGCAGAGCCTCGACCAGCCGCAGACCTTCGAGCGCCGGCCGCTCCACATCGGCGACAAGCAGAGCCGGCTCCTCGTGCAGGGACGATGGGTGTACCGGCTGCTAGGGCTCACGTACATGGTCTTCACCGTCGAGAACCGCGATCCGCAGCGCTCGTGGGTGCTCGACCGCGTCGAGGTGCGCCTCACGGGCGGCCGCGACGCGGTGGACGTGAAGGTCGTCTCCGCCCAGGCCGAGCTCCCGATCCTGCCGCCCGGCACGGCGGAGCGCGTCGTCGTGGCCTACGAGACGCCGCCCATGTCCCCGTCGCAGCGGTTCAGGGTGACCTTCCACGAGAAGGACGGGCCGCGGCTCGTCGCGCTCGAGGGCGCCTCGCCATGACCGAACGCGCCCGGATCGACCCCTCCTATCTCGAGAAGGGCACGCGCGTCGGCGCCTACGAGGTCGTCGACAAGCTCGGGAGCGGGGGATTCGGGTGTCTGTGGAAGGTTCGGCGCGACGGCAAGCTCTTGGCGCTCAAGATGGGCCGGCAGCGGCTCTCCGAGCTCGACGCCGAGGACCGGGAGCACTACGAGGAGCGGCTCGACCGCGAGATCGCGGCGCTGAAGACGCTCCACCATCCGAACATCGTCCGCGTCCACTCGTTCGACTGGTGGCCCGAGCTCGAGGGCGGGTTCCCGTTCCTCGTGATGGACTACGTGGACGGCCCGCCGCTCCTCGCCTGGCGAGAGCACGCGACGCCGTCGCTCGCCAAGGTCTGCAGCGTGTTCGAGAAGCTCGCCGGTGCCATCGAGCACATGCACTCGCTCGGCATCTACCACCGGGACTTCAAGAGCGACAACGTGCTCGTGCGTACGGACGGCGAGCCGATCGTGATCGACTTCGGCATCGCGCGGCCGCAGCTCGCGTTGAACCTCACGCGCGCGGCGAGCGTCGGCACGATCACGCACTACGCGCCGGAGTACGCGCGCTACTGCGACTCGGCTGCGTTCGCGCGCGGCGAGCCGTTCGACTGGAAGACCACGACCGACCTCCACGCGGTCGGCTACATCCTCTACCAGGTGCTCACCGGCATCCGGCCGTTCCCGCGCGACCCGAGGGCGCTCGAGAGCGAGGCGGCGGTCCTCATCGCCATCAAGACGGAGACACCGGTGCACCCGACGGATCTCGACGCTCGCGTCCCGCGTCCGCTCGGCGACGTCGCGATGGCGCTCCTCGAGAAGGATCCGGCGGGGAGACCGCAGTCCGCGCGCGAGCTCGCCGAGCTCCTTCGGGCCGCGCGCGAGGGCGGAGCCGGGGACCGCGCCTGGACGGACCCGTTCGACGTTCCGGGTGCGACTCAGGTTCGGCCCGGGTGTCCCGAGCCGGCCGTGGGCGAGGAGATCGTCGATGCCGCGGAGCGGCTCTCGGAGGAACGTTCTCGCGGGCGGCCTGGGGAGGAGGGCGAGCCGGGCGCCGTGACACCCACCGGTGCGCGGCCGAGTGGCTTCGAGGTGCCGACGCGCGTGGCGCCGCGTGCGTTCGATGCGGGGGAGCCGGCTGACGCGGCGGTGGCGGCCTCCCGCGAGTCCGACCCGGTCCCGAGCGCCGTTCGCGAGGCGAAGGCGCGGCTCGCCGCGAGCGCGCCGCGCAGGGGCCCCGGACGCCTGCTGATCGCGGGAGGGGTGCTCGTCGCGGGCGTGATCGCAGCCATGGTCGTGGCGGCTATCACCAGTGGACCGGTGGAGCGCCAGAGCACGGTCGTCGCCGACGTCCCAGCGCGCGAGCCCGCCGCGGTCGCGCCAGGGGCAGCAGAGAACACGAGCGCCACGCCCTCAATCCCGGCGGCGCTGGGCGCGACGCCCAGCCCGCCTTCGGCGAGCGACGCGGCTGCCATCGACGAGGCGCTCGCGCGCGAGTTCGGGCGTCCCCGCGTCCTGCCGGACGGACGTCTCGAGATGAAGCCCGAGCCGAAACGGCCTGCGCCCCGGCGAGAGCCGCAGCGTGAGTCCCAGGCACAAGCGGCGCCTAGCGAACCCGCGCCCGAGCCGGCGGCGGCAGCGCCGCGCGATCCGCCGTGGCTCCACCGCTCGACCCGACTCGCGAGCGCAAGCGCCGCGGCGCCTTCCGCTGGATCAAAGCCACGCGGGGTCCCCTTGGGCGCCCACATGAAGGCGAAGCTCCTCACGAACCTCGACAGCCGGACGATCGGCAGCGGCCCCGTGGAGGCGATGCTGGTCGTTCCGGTGCTCGTGCGCGGCGAGGTCGCCCTGCCGGCGCGGACGCTCGTCTACGGCACAGCGACGGAGTCGAGCGGGCGGTTCAACCTGCGGTTCACGAGGCTGCGGCTCCCCGACGACACGGAGCTGGAGTTCGAGGGGCTCGCGCTCGCGCGCGACGATGGGAAGCCGGGCCTCGCCGCTGCGCGGCGCATCGAGGGTGAGGCGCCGCGGGCGCCCGGGCTCGGAACGCAGATCGCAAAGGGGACGGGCAACATCCTCCTGGACACGGTCACCGGCGGGCTCGGCCAGAACGTCGCCCGGAACGCAGGGCAGGCGGCGCTGAACCACGAGCGCCCGGTCGAGGGGGGCAGCACCTACGCGCTCTTGCTCGACTCGGGGGTCATGTTCGACGTGTGGGTGGAGCGAGCCTTCTGAACGGGGTCCAAGGTTGGGCATTCGGGCCGTCATCGTCGCCGCTGCACTCGGTCTCGCGCCCACGCTGGCCGCGGCCGACCGCAGTGCGCTCACGCTCGAGCTCGGCCCCGCGGTCTCAGCCGTCGCTGCCTCGCCATCGCAGGGAACCGGATCGAGCACGCTCGGAACCGGAGCCGGCGCTACGGCGGGGATCCGGTACGGGATCGCGAACAGCTTCGAGCTCGCTGCCAGTGGGTTCTGGGAGGCGCCTGCGGACTACTTCCACTCGGGCGTGGAGATGGGAAGTGCCACCGGGACGGTGCGGGGGACGCTCTCAGAGCGGACTCAGCGATACGGTGCGCTCGCCGGCGTCCGCTTCGTTCACGGCTACGTCTGGCGACTGCACCTGGGCGCCGAGGTCGGCTGGGCGCACGTGAGCTACACGCGGCGCGACCTGATCGATGTCTCCGTTCCCGGGAACGAGCACAGCTTCGGGCTCGGCCTCCGGGACCGCGCGACGGATTCCCTCGTGCTCGCCCCGGTTGCAGGGATCGAGTGGCAGTTCACGGACCACTGGACCGTCTCGGTCATGCCCCGGCTCCAGTTCGTGGTCGGCGGGGTGAACCGGCTCGGGCTGCTCGTGCCCGTGACGATAGGGTACGGCTGGTACGTCCTCTGAGGCGTGCTGCCGAAGGTGTCAGGTGCGCCCCCTCGCCCGCGGGCGAGCACGATCACGCGCGTCATTCCATAAGCGAACCCACTGAAGGCAGCTGGAGAACCGAGGTGATCCTTCACCGGAGCGGCGAGTCACCCGCCGACGGGACACGCGACGCCGCACTCTGCGGTCCGCCGTGTCCGACGTTGACCTAAGATGTTCCCTCATACGCGGGAGCGGCGTAGACATCTGGCGAAGATGCCGGGCTCGGGGGGACGGGGGATGAGCCGAACCGTCGTTGACATTCTCAAGAGCATTCCGCCTCCTGAGTTCAAGGCGCTGGTCGAGGTCACGGTACGACAACGCCGCGACCTTCCTATCGAAATCCAGAGGAAGCTCAACGAAGCGATCGATGCGGCGATCGCCATCGACGGTTTCCGAAAGCCGCACGCTGCCCCCATCCAGAAGGTGGTGCCTCTCGTTGCGTCGGCCTGCACCGACCAGTTCCACCTTCGCCTCGCCGTCGCTGTCACCGCGGCGTGGATGGGGCTCCACGTTGAGGAAACCGAACAAGCCCTCCGGCTGGTCGAGGCCGTAGGAATCCAACAGGAACCGCGCGCGCTCACGAAGCCGGTAGGCGAGTGGGAGCCCGGGGTGGTCGAGCAGCTGGTCGCAGATCTCTGTGCGAATGGAACCGCGCTCACCCAGCGCGAGGCCACGCTGCTCGTCTGCGCGGTTGGGGGGCGGTACGCCGATCTGAGTGTGCTTGGGTCGCTTCCTCCGCCAACGCCGATTCGGGCCACGCCCGACGACAAGCTCGCTCCGCTCTGGCGCCGCACCATCGATGAGGCACGGAATCTCGGGTGCGATGCCGCGGAATGGGCGACGCTGGACGAATTCGTCGCAGCACTCGAGGTGATGCGCGGCGAAAGGATGCGGGAGTCCGAGATCGCGGCAAAGGCCGCTGCTGCCGACTCTGCGCTGGCGGACGCTTTGGGCGCGCTGGACGCGGTACCTGCATCCGTGGCGGCCTTCTTCGAAGTTGAAGGGGCAATAGCGGGTTGGAAGGCTTCCGCCACTCCGTGGCGTGCCAAGGGCGACGCGGCCTGCGCGATCAGGCGACTCGCCACGATCCTGGCCGATGCTGAGCCACTCACCCGGCCGCCGTCGAACATGGCGGAGCGGCGCAGGCAGGCCGCACCTCTAGAAGCGGCTGAGCGCGCCGTGCGCGAAGCGGTGGACGCGATCGCCGCATTTCGAAAGGAAGCGGGCGAGTCGACCTCGATAGACCCCTCCCCCGCGGCGGTTCCAGTCGAGCGGGAACCTGAGGCGGCCGCACCTAGCGCTAGCCTTGCGCCGGTGGCGAAACCGGAAGCGAACGATCCTTCTGAGGTCGCGCCGGAAGACCCGCAGCAGGAGGAACTGCCGCCAGATCAGACGTCGGCTCAGGCGGAAGCAGCTTCGGCAGCGCTGCAGAAGCCCTGCGAGCAACCTCCCATCCAGGTGGTCGAGAAGCACCTGGACGCGGTCGCGGAGCAGGTGCTCTCCAAAGCGGAGCCCGAGCCGGCTCCAAATAGCGAAGCCGGACCGGACGGCTCCGCTACGGCTTACCGGGCGCTCCCGCCACTGGCGCCCGAGTTGCCGGCCCATCTGCGAAGCTACTCGGAGTTCGCGGCCAGCTCGTGGATCTCGCCGAACGGGCGCTGCGAGCAAGTTCCCTGGAGAAATGCCGAGTTCGTCGACGAGCTCCGTGAGGGGGCCGGCGCGGCGATGGTTCCGCTTCGGCTGGCCGAGCTCGCCATCTTCGCGCAAGCCCTGGGCGAGTTGGGGGCAGTGCCTCGGAGCGCAGCGCCAGCTGTTAGGGCACTTTCAGAGCTCCTGGCGGCGCCGAACTCGCCGACATCGGGGTCCTATCCGGACCGTTCCTCGTCCCTCCGGGAAGTGCTCCCCGACGGCGGGCCGTGGCGGCGAATGGAGCTCTTCCTGGAGGCGGTGCGGCCGTCGCGAGAGACGCCCATCACGTTGGAGCGGGCCAGGGAACTGGTCGATGCCGCGGCCTTCGGAGATTCGGCGCTCCGCAACGCGCTCCTGGCGCTCTTCAGGTTGGGGAGCATGGGGCTCGATCCGGTGCCACGAATGAAGGCCGCTCTCGCCTCCGACGCGGCTGCCGCAGCTCACTCGCCGGCTCGTCTCGACGAACTCCGCGCTGAGTTCCACCGAGAAGTGGTTGCGCACTGGAATGCCGCGGGCGCCAAGCTCCCGCGCAAGCACTGCCGCGACGCCTGGACTCGCTTCATCGAACAGGCCGAGCCGACCCTGCGCGCCTTGTTCCCCGTGTCGAAAGGTGGACGTGCCCAGTGGGATCCGGTGGAGATGCGTCGTAGCATAGGGGCACTCGTGCGAATGCACGAGGAGATCGCGGACGCCGCCGGCGCTCGTTGGGACGATCGCAGCAAGATGGACAGGGCAGCGCGCCGCATCGCTGACCTGGCAATGGGAGTCAACGAGGCTGCCGAGTCGCTCCAGCGACAGGGGCACGGCAACGGGCACGATGCGATTCCGGTGGAAGCTCTGCGCAAGCTGACGGCGCGGCCGCTCGAAACGCCCGACGAGGAACTCTGCCGGTTGGCACTCGTCGCGCTGATGCGTGGAGAGCCGATCGAATCGGCCTCGGGCCTCTCCCTCCGTCTGCTCCTGGATCGCCCCGATCTGCTCTCGGCCGTGGATGGCGTAACGCTAGAGCAGAACTCACCGCTCGATGCTGTCGTGGCTAGTCTGGACGAAGTCTCGGACCCCGTGCGCGCCGCCGCCATCCTCCTGTCGCCGGCGGAGCCACCGACCGCAGAAGGATTGCCGCCGGCCAGGCAGCTCCTTCGACTGCTCGCGGTGCCCAACCGTCGATGGTTGCTGTCGCGCCTTGGTCCGAACGCCGGCGCGATGGTCCCGAAGACGGCGCGCCTCGACGATGAGGTGGCGCTCTTCGAGGAGATCGACGCGCTCAAGAAGACGTGGAGCTTGCTCGACGAGCTTGCATCGCGCAGCCGGGAGCAAGTCCGCGGCGTGCTCCAGGAGGCCCAAGCGCTGGCTGCGCAGCCGGCCCGTGAGTTCGATCCTGTCCTGTGCCAGGCATGGCTCCGGGAGGTCCGCGCGTTCGCCGACCACTCCAAGACGGAGCTCCTCGAGTACTTGAGCTCGCGGGCAAGAGCAGAGCAGAAGGGCACAGTCGAGCAGGCGCTGGCGGAGGGGCGTCTGGGCGATGCGATGCACCTTCTGCTGGAGGGGTCCCGAGAATCGACCACGGAGTTGGCGCTTCGCGAGACCGCCTGGAGGAGGGAAGCCCGGAGCCGGTACGCCAACCCACTCGCGGCGATCTCGGCTGAGCCGGGAGAGCTGTGTGAGACGTGGCGGCGGGGGGTCACAGGGGTCGTGGTGGGACCTGACCGCCAGCTCCGCACCAAGTTCGTGGAGCAGGTGATCGAGGGTGCGGAGAAGCGGTGGAATCAGGCGAAGGAACACGTCATCCCGACGATCGAGTTGCGCAAGCTCCTCAAGCCGTACAACCCCACCTACCTTCCGCAGCTCGGGAGGTTCTCGAATCTCTGCGTCCTCGTCGCTCCCACCAACCCCAAGCAACCTAACTTCGAGCACGCCACCGCTGGCGTGGTCGACAAGCTGGGGAAGGAGAACCTCTACGCGGTGCTGGCACCGTTGGTGTCGGAAGCCGGCAGGCAGGCAGCGCTCAAGGAGTTCCGTCGCAGGGGCCTGGCGGCGGCCATCATCGATGACCTGGACCTCTGCCGCATCCTGAATCTGGGGGGACGCCGGCCGAGCGGATTGGTGGCACTGCTGGAGGTCATCCTCGAGCAGCAGGCATGGTCGACCCACTTCACGCCCTTTGCGATGCACGACGGCCAGCACGTGCAGATGGAGATGTACGTCGGACGCAGGGTCGAGGCGGAACAGCTCACCCAGACTCCCGCCTTCTCTCGTCTCTTCTCGGGCCGTAAGCTCGGCAAGAGCGCGTTGCTTCGCTATGTGCACGACACGCGCGATGGGCTGAAGCTGCCCTCCGGGAACACCCTGCGCGTGCTGTTCGTCCCGGCCGTGGGGGCGGAGTCCGATCTGGACGTGGTCGATCGGTTCGCTGAACAGCTCGCGGAACGGCTCGGATTCAAGGTCGATGGCCTGAAACTGGAAGGAAACCCAGGCGACGCACTGGTCCAGCTCGCGAAGCGCTTCGTCGACGAGCGCCCCGCCGAGAGCCTACTCGTCGTCTTCGACGAGGCCGACAAGTTCGTGGAGGCACAGCTCGAAGCGTACGATCGGGAGCGGGAGGCTTGCCTTAGCTTCCGGATGCGAACCCAGCTAGAGAGCTTTCGCGACGCGGCCATGCTTCCCCGCATCCGGTTCGTCTTCGCGGGGTACCGGGCCACCAGCACCGCCGAGGGAGCCTGGGCCAACTGGGGCGACGTGCTGCGGCTGAAGCCCTTGACGCTGGATGAGGGTGCCAGGCTCATCGCTGGACCTCTCGCCCGCATGGGAATCGATGCATCGGCCCAGGCCACGACCATCGCACACCGGTGCGGATGCCAGCCTGTGGTGCTCTTGCGCTTTGGCGAGCTCCTCCTCAAGCACCTCGAGGGCCGATACGGACCGAGTCAGCGGGACCATGTGGTGGTGACCGCAGCCGACGTCGCGGCAGTATTCAACGAAGAGCCGGTGAGGGAGGAGATCCGGGTCGTCGTCCGGAACAACTTCCAGGATAGTCCGCGCGCTCGTGTGGTCTTCAGCGCGCTGCTAGGGGAGTTCGCGCAGCATGCTCCCGGGGACGGCCTTGCCGAGGCCGACCAGCTGGTGACCGAGCGGTTGCGAGCCATCGATCGCGACCTGGCGTGGCTTCACGCTGCCCCCGAGGCGCAGGTGCTGGAAGTTCAGCGGTTCCTCAAGGACTTCGCTGCGCGGGAGCTGGTGCTCATCAGGCGCGGTCCGGATGGTCAGCCCGCGTGCCACCTCCGGTTCCCTCATCACCTCGCGATCCTGCTGCCCGAGGACCCGGAAGGCGCAATCCGCGCCGACATCGCGGCACTCCGTCGGCGTGGTGCCGGCGTCGCGGCCGAAGCACCGAGGGCGCTGGTGACGCCACGAGTACTCGACCTGCTTCGGGACGCAGCCTGCCGGCCGCCGGATAGGCACGTACGGATCGAAGCGGCCGTGGTCGGATCGCACTGGCCTGCTGCCGTGGCGCATCGCAGTGGGGGCTTCGCCGACCGGCTCGGCATTCCTCCCGATGCCTGCCATACACCGACCAAGGCGGATCGCGGGCTGGGGCGGGAACGCGTGGCCGTGATGGGCGCGCCGCCGGACGCCATCCAGCGCATCGCGGCGAAGCGAGCCAGGGAGAAGCCGGCGCCGCTCTTCCTGGGGGGAGCCGATGCCCTGCGGTGGGCATACACCCGCCAGCTCGAGAGCGACGAGATGTTCGAGATCGTCGGGCTCGGTCGGCTGGGAGGGCCGACGCTGGACTGGTGGTTCGGCAAGGTCCGCGCACTCGGTTTCGAGCAGCTGGACTGGCGCGATCGGATTCAGCACGCGACCAGTGGAATTCCGCTTCTCCTTGCGGAACTGGAACGGCACCTCCTCGGGACTTCCGATGGCGGGATCGAGATCGGCCGCGACAAACTCGAGGCGGCGATCAGCGCTACGACTGAAGCAGAGCCGCGCCTGGCCGCTGCTCTGGCCGGCGCGGATGCGGCCATCGCGCTATCCCCCCGCGAGCGAGAGATCCTCCGCATGCTCGCCCATGTCGGCGTGACTACCGAGTACCGGTCCCAGAGGCCCAGTGAAGATCTCACCGAGCTTTGGGACGATCTCTACAGACCCTCACTGAACGTGCCGGCGGTTGACCCTACGAGTCGGGGCGACCGCGTGTCCGTCGCGGTGTTGGTCGCCCTCGGCCTCGCTCCGACAGGCGGAGCCGACATTGACGAGGATCCACTCCGCCGCCTCTCGGTACCGCCGAAGGACGATCGCATGTACCGCCTCGCACGGGCCATGCTGCCCTGACCGATGAACGTCCCAGTTACGCTGGCCGGATTCTCCGGCAGCTGGCGCTTCCGCGAGGCGCACCTTCTGTCGTTCTGGATGGCGTCGCGCCCCTGGGACGAGGGCGGCACGCGCGTCGCCCTGGTGCGGCTTCCAGCGGGAGGGTGTGAGCGGCTCGTGGTCGAGGGGGTGCAGCGCGAGGCGCGTGCCCACGAGCCGGATGCCAGTCGCCTGAGGTTCGAGTTCCTCGAGGCTGGCGGGGCTTTCGAGTCGATGCTCCTGGAGGCGCTCGAGACGCCCGTGTCCCGTACCCAGACCGAGCGATTCAGGGCGGCCGGCCGGATGCTCAGTTCCGCGTACTGGCTCGTGGTGGTGCGAGCTGGAACGGAGGGGCCCACTATCCGAGACGAGGCTCAGGAGTTCCTCGAGAACTGCGCCAAGGTCGGCGAGCGGCCCACGGCTTGCGTCGTGGTCCTGCACGCCGGCGAGCCGGTCTCGGAGTCGCGTGACTTCAGCGTCGGCTGCCTTGCCGACGGCGTGCTTCAGGAGGCCGTGCGCGGCTCCGAGCGCCTTTGGCGCGCCTACGTGGCGTCCCGCCTCGCCTGGGAGGCGGCCGGAGACCTGGGGATTGCGCAGGAGCTAGACGATGTCGTCGGAGGAGTCGGGCTCTTTGGAGACGCTCACCTCGAAGCAGCGCTCAATGACTGGGCTTCAGCCCGCATCACCGGGGTCGAAGCCGATGCTCTCCGCTCCATGGCGACGCACCTGCTCGGAGAGCCGGCCGCCAGCTCCAGTTCGGCCGCGGGGCTCGACGCCTCGCTGAGGAACGCCGGGCTGCTCTGGCGACCCGTGGGAGAGAGGCGGTCCCGGCCAGCGCCCTGGCTTGCGCGTGCGCTTCTGCACGCCGAGCCCGGCCATGCTGCCCGCCACGTCCTCCGTGCGGCGATGGTGAACGGTCCTCTGGCGAACGAGGCGTTGCGTCGCTGCTTCGACTTGGAGTCCACCTTGGTGGCATCGCTATGGCGAAAGCACGGCGAGCTCGAAGGACGACTGAGCGATGCTCCCGGGCTTCTTCAACGCTTCAAGCAGGGTAGCCTGCGGGAGTGCACGTACTACCCCGCTGGCTGCCCGGCGACCCCGCACGACGCTTGGTGTTTCGCCTCCCTCGGTGAGGTGCTCAGGGCGGCGCCGGAGCTGGGCGGCCGCGAGTCGCCGGAGACTCGGCTGATGCTCCTGCGAAACGCGTTGTCGCACGGGCACTACGTGTCGTGGAGGACCGTGAAGGACGTGCTGGAACTGGAGGAGGAACTGGCGGATCTGTAAAAGGACTCGGATGGATGCCATCCCGCTGGCGTATCGCGTTCTTCGCCGCGAGATGATGCTCCTTCCGGATGAGCATTTCATTGGCGCTCCGGAGGCGTAGTGAACCTGTTCTGGTCGACTCGAAGTCTCACCGAGTCCCGTGAGGACCACCTCACGGAGTTCTTCGCCGCGGCGCTGGCGCACGCGCCATCATTCAGGGCGGCCTACGCTGATCTCGTGCTGCGCAGGTATGCCAACAACCTGTCTTGGCCCACGCCAGTCATCGAGCGCGTCGAGACCCAGCCCGAATTTGCCGGAACTGGTTGCCGGCCCGATCTGCTGCTTCACCTCGAAGGTGGGCGGCGGATCGCCTGCGAGCACAAGCTCGAAGCCCCCGAGACCTTGGGCGCGGAGGACGACCGTGGTCAGCTCGAGCGCTACCTCGACCTCCCGATCGACGGCGTCGTGTACGTTCGCAGGGCCTGGTTGCCGCCCGGCGGGGCGGTGCTTTCCAACCGGAAGTACGTGAGGCCGGCGGAGAAGGAGCATTTTCTCTGGTCCGACTTCTTCCCGCTCCTGGGCCCCGGCCAGCACCTCCTGGTCGACTGGCTGCGCGAGGGGTTCGAGTGGCTCGGCTACACGCCGCCCGATCCCAACGTCGGCGAACTGACCCTTCGCCCAGAGGGTGACGCCGAGCGCGCCATGCTCGACTTCGCCAAGCTCTGGGATCGTGTCCGGACCAGCTCGGCGCGCATGGGTTGGTCCGTGCAGAACGGCGCCAAGATCCAGGTCTACCTGCTGAACCACAAGACCTCGCCGGTCTGGCAAGTCCTCATCTCTCCCGAGAGCCAGGGCGAGTTCTTGGTTAGGTTCACCCCGCACGACGAGGCCAACCTGGACGCGACCCGCGCTGCGGTGGCCAGGGCCGTAGCTTCTCTGGGAATCCAAACGCGCCTCGAGATCGCGTCGGGCAGCAAGAAGGGCCAGAAGGTGAAGGTCGTGGACGTACGCGCGGCCAGGTCCGCGGTGCTGGGGATGGAGAAACAGACAGTCGAGGAGTTGAAGGCGCGCCTTCTTCGTTTCGTGGAGCCGTTGGTCGTAGCCGTATCTCGGTGAAACGGCCGGTGACCATGGACAAGAAGCCGCGGGTTTTCACGATGTCCTTCGCGAGCGTGTACCCGCTCTACGTGCAGAAGGCAGCGAAGAAGGGGCGGACGCAGGAAGAGGTCGACGAGATCATCACGTGGCTCACGGGCTACAGCGGTGAGCAGCTTCAGCGCGCCATCGACGCCGAGGTCGACTTCGTGACCTTCTTCGCCGAGGCGCCCCGGATGAACCCGAAGGTGGGGCTCATCACCGGCGTGGTGTGCGGCGTACGCGTGGAAGACGTCGCTGACCCGCTGATGCAGAAGATCCGGTACCTCGACAAGCTTATCGATGAGCTCGCCAAGGGAAAGAAGATGGCGAGCATTCTCCGGCGGTAGCCGCGCAGCGCGGCGCGCAAGTTGAGGTAACCGCTCCCGGAGCTGGCTCGACGCCACCCGCGTTCCCCTCCGCGCTCGACGGCAGCAGGACGGCACCGCGACACGCTCGCGCGGGCAGCACCTCTTGGGGTCAGGTGTGCGCGCTGCCAATTGACATACAACCGTAAGAGACATAGAAGCTATGCGACCGTATCCACTCGACCGGGGTCTCGATGCAGCAGGCCGATGCTCCCTCCGTCTCGTTCCCCGCACGCGTGGCGGTCGCGGTCATCACGCTCGCAGTGGGCGCGGAACTGGCGCTTCGCTGGCAGCGCGACGGCGTCGAGGTCCCGGTGCCATTCGTGCGCGAGCTACTAGCCGAGGCGGCGGGTCGATGGTTGCCGCTCCGCTCCTGGGTGCTCGCGCACGAGCTCACCGCGCTGGTCCTGGGCGTTGCGGGGGTGGCCGGGGTCCTGCTTGCGTACCGGACCGGCCTCCTCGTCTGGCGGAACCACGTGATCGCACGCATCGCCGGCACGCACTTCCGCGCCGACGACCAACGGTTCCCCGCTCGCGCCGTGGACGTCCTCGCGGAGATCCAGCGCCGGCCGGCTGGCCACACCTTCGTCGGCCTCTCTCCGCGCCGGACCGCGCTGGGCTGGCGCTGGAAGCCCGTCTACCTCTCCGAGCGCCAGCGCACGACGCACCGTCACGTCCTCGGGAAGACGGGCTCGGGCAAGACCGAGAGCGTCCTCTGGCCGCAGGTCCTGCAGGACGTGCTCGACGGGAAGGGCTGTGTCGTTGTCTCGGGGAAGGGGAGCGACGAGGAGGTCGCCACGATTAAGGGCATCGCCCAGGTCGCCGGGCGCGAGGCCGACCTCCGCGTCTTCGCGCTGCCGGCGTGGAACCAGCCGGCGCTGCCGAGCCACACGTACAACATGGTCTGGGTCGAGCCGTGCACGCCGGAGAGCGACGGCGGCGATCCGGTCGCGGTGGCGGAGCGGGTCTTCTCCGTCCTGCCACTCGGCGACAACCGCTACTACAACACGCAGGCGCAGATCATGTTCACGAACCTGTGCCGGCTGCTGCACGGGATGGTGGACGCGCGCGGCTTCGGCCAGCCCTTCACGATGCGCGACCTCGCGGTCTGCCTGAAGGGCGTCGGGAACAAGAACCCTGCCTGGCGCGGCGCCCTCGACCACTGCCTCGCGCGCTCGCGCGACCAGGAGGCCGCGCGCGAGGTCGTCTCGCAGATCGACCGGCTCGGGCACGAGATCCACAAGGCGCTCTCGGGCCTCGTCGGCGCGGTCGACAAGTTCCAGGCGCCGCTCGTAAACGCCTACGCGCCCGACATCGTGATGCGCGACGTCCTCGAGCAGAACCTCATCGTGTACGTCCAGCTCCCCTCGAACCTCTTCAAGATCCAGGCGCCGTCGCTCGGGAAGGTCTTCCTGATGGACGTTCAGCAGGAGGGGAGCCTGCGGCAGGTGTTCCGGGCGACCCGGAACCAGCGACCGTTCAGCGTCGTGGTGGACGAGTTCGGCCGCTTCGCCGACCTCTCCTTCGTCGACTCGCTGAACCAGCTCCGCGACGCGAACCTCCAGTTCACGGTCGCCCACCAGTCGCTCGCCGACCTCGAGCTCGTGAGCCGCGAGTTCGCGAACTCGGTCTGGGACAACACGCGCATCAAGGACGTGCTGAACCAGGACAACCCGGCGCTCTGCGAGATGGTCGCGAAGAGCATCGGGACGCACCAGGAGGTCGTGAAGACGGTCCGCGTCGAGGCGGGCCCGCTCTTCACCTCGCTCGCGACGCGCGAGGCGTCCACGCGGCTCGTCGAGTCCTACAAGCTCCACCCGAACCGCATCAAGAACCTCGCCAGCTGCGGGCAGGGCTTCCTCTACACGGACTCGACGCTCCACCCGGTCTGCTACGGGCAGCTCCCGCCGCTCCGGGCGGACTACCCGCTGGTGTCCCGCCCGGAGGCGACGGTCGCCGGGCTCCACCTGTACGAGCGGTTCATCGGGCGCGCCGCGCACGGCGCGCGCGAGGAGGATCGGAGGTCGGCATGAGCGCGGTGAGAAAGCAGACGGAGTCGAAGCGGAGGATCCTGAAGGTCGGAGGTACGTACCTCGATCGTTCGCGCGGGGTCCTCGTGACGCTGGAGGACCACGAGATCCGCGGTGGCCACCGGACCGGGCGCGTGATCGTGGCGGCGGCGGACGGGGTGCTCCGGTTCCCGAGGCGGTGGTACTGCCGCGAGCCCGACCTCGTTCCGCCGCCGCGGGGCACTACCGTCGGCAGCGCGGGAGCGCAGTCATGATCCCGGGTGCCGTCATCGAGGAGCTGCGCGCGCGCATCGATCCGGTCGAAGTCATCGGGCGCAGGCTCGAGCTCCGGAAGACGGGGAGCTCGTTCTCGGCGAGCTGCCCGTTCCACGCGGACAAGACGCCGAGCTTCCGCGTGTACCCGGACTCGAGGCGCTTCAAGTGCTTCGGGTGCGGCGCGCGGGGTGACGCGTTCGAGTTCCTGCAGCGGTTCGAGGGGAAGGACTTCAAGACCGTCGTCCGCGAGCTCGCCGCCGAGGCGGGAGTCGCCGTCGAGGACGGCGCGCGGCGCGGCGTGGCCGCACCGACCACGGGCGCGATCGAGCGGGCCTGCGAGGCTGCCCTGGCGCACTGGACGGGCCGCCTGTGGGGTCCGGAGGGTGAGCCGGCGCGGAAGTATCTCGCGTCGCGAGGGGTGGACGAGCCCACCGCGAAGCGGTTCCGACTCGGCTACGCGGCGCGGGAGTGGCACGACCTCCACTCCGCGCTGGTCGCGCAGGGTATCCCCGAGGACGATCTGCTGCGCGCGGGGCTCCTCCGGGAGAGCACGTCGAAGGGGCCGCTCGCGCACGATCGGTTCCGGGGCCGGGTCATGTTCCCGTTCCTCGACGGCCGGCGGCGCGCCGTCGGGTTCGCGGGCCGCATCATTCCCGCGACGGGCGACGGGGCGCAGGCTCCGAAGTACCTGAACGGCCCGGAGACGCCGCTCTTCAGGAAGGGCCACCTGGTGTTCGGCCTCGCGGAGGCCGCAGCCGCCATCCGGAGCACCCGGCGCGCCATCGTGGTCGAGGGCTACCTAGACGCGATCGCGCTCGCCCAGGCCGGGCGGCAGGAGACGGTCGCCGCGGGCGGTACCGCGGTGACGGAACACCAGCTCTCGCTTGTCCAACGGTCGGGCGCCGAGGAGCTGGTGCTCCTCTTCGACACCGACGCTCCCGGGCTCGAAGCCCCGGCGCAGGTCGCCCCTGCGCTCCTCAAGGCGGGCCTCTCGACGCGGATCGCGCGCCTGCCCGGGGCGGCCGCCGCCGACCCGGACTCGTTCCTGCGGTCGCACGGGCTCCGGGCGCTGGAGGCCGCGATCGACGCCGCGGTCCCGCTCACGGAGTGGCTCCTCGAGCGCGCCATCGCCTCTCGGACCGCGAAGGCGCCGACGAAGGCGATCTCGGTCGAGCAGAAGCTCCTCATCGTGCGGGATCTGCGGCCGTTCGTGGCCGCCGCGCCTGCGGGACTCCCGCGAGCGCTCTTCGAGCAGCGCATCGCCCGCCGCCTGGAGCTTTACATCATCGCCCTCCGCGCCGAGCTGGCGCGCGGCCGCGGGCGACCGGCCGGAGGCGAGTCGTGGCCCAGGTGAGAGGGACCATCCTCACCGAGCGCGATCGCGCGTTGCTCGCGTACGTGGGCGTGGCCCGCTACGTGTCCGCCGAGCACGTCCACCGGCTCGTCGTCGAGAGCCCGAACCGGAAGCTCGTCTACCGGCGCCTCGCGAAGCTCTGCGCCGCCGGGAGCCGGCCCGGCGATGGCGCGTACCTTCGCCGCCTCGAGTTCAGGCGCGCCGAGGGGACGGCGGTGCCGGTCTGGGCGCTCGCTCCGGCGGGGCGAGCCATCGCCGAGGAGAGCGTCCCGTACCTGCGGCCGCCGGCGCAGAAGGACGTGGGCCACCAGTTCCTCGAGCACACGCTCCTCCTGAACGACGTCCTCGTCGAGCTCGCCGTCGCGCTCCGCCGGTCTCCGGTGGCGCCGGTCTCGGAGCTGCCGTTCCGCTGGCTGTGCGAGGACGACGGCGTGCTCGAGTTCGAGATGTTCCACCGGCACACCGGCGCGACGGCCCCGGCCGTGCTGAAGCCGGACGCCATCCTCGAGGTGACCGGCCACCAGCGTCGCCTCTTCCTCGAGGCGGAAACCGGAGCGCACAGCATCGCGACCGCGAACCCGGGGTCCCACGGCGCCGTGCTCAACAAGCTGCAGCGCTACGCGTACTTTTTCACGGCGATGGCGGGCGCGGGCGCGGCGACGTACTACGCGCGCGCGTTTCCGGACGGGCTCTTCCCGGTCCTCGTGTTCCTGGTCCACTCGTCGGAGCGGAAGCGGCGCGTCGAGAAGGCGACGAAGGACTGGCTCGGCGCGCAGGGGACGAGCTCGTTCCGCGTCCGGGTCCTCTCGTTCGACGAGGCCGCCGGCGTGCTCGCCGGGTTCATTCGCGACGGGCGCGCCGTCGCAGCGGCAGAACAGCGCAGAAACCCCTCCGCGCGCCTCGATGGCGCCAAGGCTCGTCAGCTCCGCGAGGGGTACAACGCGCTCGCCGAGGCGCTGAACACGACCCGCCGCGCGATCGCGGAGCACAACGCGCGCGGCGGGTGCCAGGTGTCTCTGCCACCCGCCCCGGTCGAGGCGCTCCGCGCGCTCAAAGACCTCATCCGGCACGACCTGCTCGGGGAGCCGCACTCCGCGCAAAAGGGTGCGAGCATCCGGTGAGCAGGAAGGGCGCAGACCGGGCGAGCGGGCTTCCGCGGGCAACCGCGAAGGAGGGGGCCATGACTTCGAGGTCTCGAAGCTTCTTCGTGGCGTTCAACGCCGTCGTCGCGATCGGCGGCTTCACTGCCTGTGGTGGCGGAACGCAGGTCACCACGAGCCCGCTTCCCGAGCGGATCGAGGTGCGCGTCAGCGCGGGCGCCCCCATCGCGGGGGCGGTCGTGACGGTGTACGCGATCTCGGACGTGACGGGCCTGAAGGACGAGACCGTCGGCGGGGGCGGCGTGCTCGGTTCGGCTGGCCCGACCGATTCGACGGGCGCGGCCACGATCACGCTCGCCTCGCGGAGCTACTCCGGGCCGGTCCAGATCGTGGCCAGCGGGCCGGCGCTTTTCTACGCGGACCCGACCGTCGCGGCGGAAAGTGGGTCTTCTGCGGTGGTCATCCAGATCCCGGCTACCTTCTCCCTCTCTTCCTACGTGACGCGGTTCTCGAAGGGCGCCCCGGTCGTTCCTGTGACGCTCCTCACGACGCTCGCGGATCGCGCGGCGCTCGCGTGGGCTCGAGGGCGGCACCCGGCGCAGCGGACGCCCAGCACGATCACCGCCGCGCTGGGCGCGCGAGACCCGCTGTTCGTGGCGCACGTGACGAAGGACGCGGCCGCGTGGAGCCCGTCCGCGCTCCGCACCACGGTGCCCGCGCCGCTCGCGGCCGGGCCGCAGACGCTCGTGGACTCCGCCTACGCCGCGCTGCTCGACATTGCCCTTAACCAGCTCGCTCGAGATGTCGCAGCGCGCGCGGGGTACGGAGCGAGCTCGAACGCCATCACCGCCGTGACGATCGCGCAGCTCCTGCAGGACGACCTCGACGCGGACGGCCGTTTCGATGGCCGTGGCGTCGGAGGCTTGTTGCTCGCGACACCGGGCAACCCGCCCGTCGCGCTCGATGAGCAATTCCTCCGTGTGCCGATCGCGCTGGCACTCGATGCCTGGATCCGAAACACTGGGGCTAACCGGAGCGGGATCGGCCAAGCGGACCTCGTGAGCGCAAAGGTGTACGACGCGCTCACGACGGACGCGTCCGACTTGTTCGGTGGCCCGCCTGCCGCGGGCGTGTTCGACCCGGTGGACCGGACGCCACCGGTTCTGACCTTCGCGGCGGCACCGACGCAGTACACGAACCAGACCACGCTGACGCTGACCGTGAATGCGACCGACGCCACAGGCGTGAAGGGCGTCTTCGCGCAGAGTGGGACGAAGAAGTTCACGGCGACGGCGGGAGACGGTGGAACCTGGATCCTAGCCGTCGACCTCGTCCCCGGTCACAACCCACTCACGATCTGGGGCGAGGACACGGCGCAGGCGGCGAACTCGGCGCTCGGCTCCACGGAGCCGTACCAGTACACGCTCGATATCCTCCTCGACACCTCGCCCCCGACCGCCATGTACGATGCGTCGTTCGCGTCCTACGCGCCGGAGCGAGGCGTCACGATCGCTGCGAACGCGGACGGGACGGCCGCGCTCCCGGCGCGCCCACTCGTCGGTGCGAAGCAGGCGATCCCGGCGAACGGCGAGATCTTAAAAATGGCGTCTACCCTGTCGGCGGGCGGCCCCGTGGACGTCGCGGAGCTCGAGGGCACGAACGCGCGGAACATCCCCGTCCTGCGGTTCGCCGTTCCGCACGATTCTGCCATCCAGTCCCCGATCGTCGACGCGAGCTTCTCGGTGCAGGTCGGCTGCTCCGGATGCGCCTTCCCAGCCCGAACGGGCGCGCTCCTCGCCAGCCCAACCGCGACAGCGGGCTTCCTCTACTTCGACCTGCCTATCTCGACCGAATCGATTCCCGATCTCGCGGCAGTCACCGGGCCTGCTTCGGTCGCCGTGACCCTGTCGCTCCGTGATGCCGCCGGAAACATTACCTCAGGGATCGACGGCGGAACGTTGACGTTCCACGCGCTCGGGCCCGCAGTGGCCATCGTCGAGGATCCCAACTACGCACTGGCCGGCGATCCGAGCAGCACGTTCATGTACGCGGCGGGCGCCGCGGCGTACGCGGCGCTGTTCGACGCGAGCGCCCAGCAGTTCCTTCCTGACAAGCAGGTCCGGCTCGCCAGGTACGTCGTCACGAACCCTTGGCCCGTGCCCGTGGCGATCGATACGTCCCTAACGAACGCCACATGGACCATGACGGAGACGTGGAAAGGAGAGATGCGGCAGATGCCGGGCATCGCCTACACGGCGGACGGCTTCACGTTCGGCGGGACCACGGACTGGGCCGCGACGTGCACGGGCTTCACCACTTTCCCGTGCGGAAGCACGGCGGCGGACCAGGACTCGAAGTACCCCGTCCACTTCCCCGGCTCGACGACCCAGTACAACTGCGACACGAAGCCGGGCATCGCGGGTTCGACGAGTCCCTGGTCGGCGGCGCCGTTCGATCTCAACGGTGCCGCACAGGGGAGCGCTCCGCTGGAGGTCCACGCGTTCATCCCCGGCGGACCGTGGGACTCGACGCCGGCGTCCACGGCGGGGTCGATCGCGGTCGTGCCGGCCGCGACCGCCATGGCGCCAGGACGCCTCCACGTGTACGTCACGCGGCCGGCGGCAGTCACCGCAGGTCGTACGATCCCGCTCGCTTTCGGCGCACTGAACCCGTCGTCACCCGTGGCACGGTTCGAAACGTGGCAGTGGGATCACTGGATGGACACGGACCCAGCACACCTGTCGTGTACGTATCAGACGATCACGATCATCCAGAGCTGCGCGTATTGCGGGTACTACTCGCTCGGATGCATGGTCTGCGGCGTGCCCATCACCGTCACGAGCAGCTACCGGCACTGGTGGGCCTATCGGCACGTCCGCTACCTCGCGTCGGCCGCGGACAACCTGGCGGGCTCGTTGTCCGTCTCCTCCCTGGGGTTGGTCGGGGATGCGTCGGGAACGTTCGGCGAGGCGTCCGTCCAGGCGAACAGCATCGACGTCCAGCGTTCGATCGCGCACTGATCATGACCATCACGCGTCAGCTCATCCCAGTGCTGTTCGCCGCCGCCGTCGCGGCCTGCACCCAGGGGCCGAAGGGTGATCCTGGGCCGCGTGGCCCCGAGGGGCAGCAGGGGCCGACTGGGCCGCAAGGATCGATCGGAGCGACCGGGCCAACTGGGCCGGCCGGTCCGGCGCTCGTGGTCGTCGACTCGCCTCCCGGCGGCGCGCCGCCGAACGTGCTTGGTCCGCTCGTCGGCTACGACCAGGCGACGGGGACCGTCAGCTTCTTCCGCGACGGGGTCATCTGGCCCATCGACGCCGGCAGCGGCGCGATCAGCTATCCGTTCCCGCAGGGCTCGACGTTCTACTTCGAGACGACCAACTGCACGGGGACGGCCTGGGTGAACACGGGGCCGGAGCCGGTCCCGCTGCAGGGGCCGCTCTGCCAGCGCGGCGCCGGCGTCCTCGGCACGTGCAAGGGGCCGTACGTGCTGGACGTCGGGAGGGTGGGGGTCGCGATCCAGTCGAGGGTGAACCCGACGAGTCAGGCTTGCGAGGCGGTGAGCCTTACGGCGACCTTGTCATCGGTGAGGGCGATCGCGTCGCCGGTGAACCCCATCAACTTGCCGCTGGTCGTGCGGGAGCGATGAGCAAGTAGCCGAGGTCGAGTGGCTGCTCCTCCCCGGCTCTACGGCGCCGCGGTACCGCGGAAAAGGAATGAGTTCCCGGTCAGTTATCCGCCTTATGGCGGTGGCGATAGCGACCCTTTCGATCCGCCGGCAAACTTGCCGGCGGAGACTACACGGTTGTTGACGAGGGAAACAGGCTCTGCCAGGGTGAGCTGCCGGCAAGTCTGCCGGCGGGGTGTCTCATGTCCCTCGCAGAGATCGCTTCCATCGAATTCTTTCCGCCTGGGGGGCCGCCCGCAGGAGCGGCGAAGCTGGGCTTCCGTTTCGGCGACAAGGGGACCCACTCGAGCCGGACGCTCATGCTCGCTGAACTGGAAGCCGTCCTGGCGGCCGCTCCGGCCATCGCCGACCGCGCGGCCTACTCGGCGGCGATCATCGACGGCAACTGCCTCGAGAAACCCACGGCCTCGACGCGCCGGCTGTCGAGCCAGCGCCTCGGCGAACTCTACGCGCTGGACCCGTTCGTGGCCCTGTTCCGCGTCTTACGGGGGCTCTGGAGCCTCGACCCCAATGCTCGCCCGCTCCTCGCCATGCTCGCCGCCCTCGCGCGCGATCCGCTCTTCATGGCCTCCGCCGCGCCTGTGCTCTCACAACCGCCAGATATCGAGATCCAGCGAGCGCCGATCCGCGAGGCCCTCCGGAGAGTCGTCGGCGAGCGCATGAACGACGACACGCTCGACAAGGTGGTGCGCAACGTCTCCAGCTCGTGGACGCAGGCAGGCCACCTCACCGGCCGCACGTTCAAGCATCGACAGCGCGTGAGCGCGCCGCCGACAGCCGTCGCTTTTGCGATCTGGCTCGGCAATGCAGCCGGCTTCCACGGCGAAGATCTGCTCACGAATGGCTGGATCGCGGCGCTCGACTGCACGGCGTCCTCAGCCCGCGCGCTCGCAATAGAGGCGAAGCGGTTAGGGCTCATCGACCTACGCACGGCGGGTGATGTCGTAGAGTTCGAGCTCGGACGACTCGACCCGGGACTCGGGAGGCAGTGACCGTATGGCGCGACTCGAAGATCTCGCGGATCTCTACGGCCAACACATCGCGACGCCCTGGCAGCGTACGGTCGCCGGCGCGCAGCGCGTGATCATGGTTGCATACGATAAGGAGCTTGAGCGAGCCCTCCGTGCGCGAAAGGGCGAGTTCGAGACGCGCACCAGGGCCGCCGGACACGATTGGCACGAGGTAGACCTCACCACCGCGTTCGCCTCGTGGATCGCAGCCGACGAGTACCGCGACGCATACTTCGAGTCGCCCGAGGATCTTCAGCTCAAGCTGAAGGAGGAGTTCCCCGAGTACGCAGCCGAGAAGATCCGCGCGGTTCTTACAAGCAACGACGTGTCCGAGGCGTCAGTAGTCGCCGTGTTGGGCGCGGGCTCCCTCTACGGCTTCACGTATGTGTCCGAAGTGCTGAAGCGCGTCGAGCGCGACGTTCGTGGTCGCCTCGTCGTGTTCTTCCCGGGCACGCTCGAGCAGAACAACTACCGGCTGCTCGATGCCCGCGACGGATGGAACTACATGGCGGTCCCGATCTCGATCTACAGCGCCGGGGGTGCAGCATGAAGATCAAGGACGTCCTTCAGCGAGACCCTTCCACCTACCCGCTGGTCAACCAGGGCCAGGCTCGAATCGCCGACAGGTCGAACGAGAAGGTCCTCGACGAGCTTCGCGGCGAGCTGTCGACGTTCGTGTGCGAGGGCCAGTACGCCGAAGGCATCATCAAGATCCTCAAGTCCTTCCTTGCGAACCTGACCTCGACGAGCCAGAAGGCCGCATGGGTTAGCGGCTTCTTTGGCAGCGGCAAGTCGCACCTGCTGAAGATGGCCTGTCATCTCTGGCAGGACACCAAGTTCCCCGACGGCGCCACCGCGCGCAGCCTCGTGCCGTCGATGCCCGACGAGCTGCGAGAGCTGCTCCGCGAGCTCGACACTGCCGGCAAGCGCGGGGGCGGGCTGCTCGCCGCGGCCGGCGCGCTCCCGAGCGGCACCACCGATCACGTCCGCTTGACCATCCTCGCGGTGCTCCTGCGAGGAGTCGGCCTGCCCGACCAGTACCCCCAGGCACAGTTCTGCCTCTGGCTTCACGATCAAGGTTGGTTCGACAAGGTGAAGGGTGCCATCGAAGGCGCCGGCAAGCAGTGGCAGTCCGAGCTGAACAACCTGTACGTCAGCAAGAACATCGCAAACGCGCTCCTCGCGTGCGACCCCGGGTTCGCGTCGACCGAGGCCGAGGCGCGCAACACGCTCAAGGCGCAGTTCCCGCCGCGCAACACGGACATCACGACCGAAGAGTTCCTCACCGCAGTGAAACGCGTGCTGAAGCTCGTCGGGCGCGACGGCCGCACGCCATTGATGCTTCTCGTGCTCGACGAGGTACAGCAGTACATCGGTGATTCGAACGACCGCTCGACGCTGGTCACCGAGGTCACCGAGGCCCTGTCGAAGCAGCTCGACAGCAACGTACTCGTCGTCGCCTCGGGCCAGAGCGCGCTCACCTCGGTGCCGAGGCTTCACAAACTGATGGATCGATACACGATCCGCGTGCAGCTCTCCGACCAGGATGTCGAGGCTGTCGTTCGCAAGGTGCTCCTTCAGAAGAAGGCTGCTTCGATCTCGACGGTGAAGGGCGTCTTGGAGAAGCACGGAGGCGAGATCTCGCGCCAGCTCCAGGGCACGCGCATCGGCGAGAGTGCTCAGGACCGCGAGGTCATGGTCGACGACTACCCGCTCCTGCCGGTGCGCCGTCGATTCTGGGAGCACTGCTTTCGGGCCGTTGATGCCGAGGGCACGCACAGCCAGCTGCGGTCGCAGCTGCGCATCATCCATGACGCGGTCGCAAAGATCTCCGATCGTGCCCTTGGGGCCACCGTGCCGGGCGACGAGCTGTTCGAGGCGCTTGCGCCGGAGATGGTCAACACGGGCGTCCTCCTGCGCGAACTCAACGAGCGAATCATCAACCTGTCGAAGGACGGCACCGAAAGAGGGAAGCTCGCGCGGCGCATCTGCGGGCTCGTCTTCCTCATCACGAAGCTGCCCGAGAAGGACAAGCCCGGCTACCTCGGCGTGCAGGCCTCTAAGGAGCACATCGCGGACCTCCTCGTCGAAGACCTCCTGGCTGACAACGGGAAGCTGCGCAGTGCGGTTGAAACCGTGCTGGAAGAGCTGACTTCGAGCGGTGCGCTGATGAGAGTCGGCGACGAGTACCGCCTGCAGACGAAGGAAGGCGCCGAGTGGGACGCCGAATTCCGCCGCCGGCAGGGCAAGCTCGCCAACGACGACGCCGACATCCAGATCCGCCGTGATCAGCAGATCTACGCCGAAGCTGACCGCGTCATCCGCACGGTGAAGGTCGTGCAGGGCGCCGCCAAGGAGGCGCGTCAGGTCGTCGTCTCGCGCGACCAGACGCCACCTGCCGGCAACGGCGAGAGCGTCCCGCTGTGGATTCGCGACGGCTGGTCGGCAAGCGAGAAGGAGCTTCTCGACGCTGCGCGCGCGGCTGGCACCGACAGCCCGACGGTGTTCATCTTCCTGCCGCGCCAGGCAGCCGATGAGCTGCGGAAGCTGATCGTCGATGCCGAGGCCGCCCAGCAAACGATCGATGCCAAGGGCACGCCCACGACCCGCGAAGGCGAAGAGGCGAAGCACAGCATGGAGAGCCGTCGCAACGCCGCCATCCGCCAACGCGACGAGCTCATCAAGCAGATCGTCGCCAATGCAAAGGTGTTCCAGGGCGGTGGTTCCGAGTTGCTGCAGGCGACCCTCGAAGATCGCGTCCGCGAGGCCATCAACGCTGCGCTCGTACGGCTCTTCCCGCGGTTCAAGGAGGCCGACCACGCGGCGTGGGAGACGGTCATCAAGCGCGCGAAGGAGGGCGCCGACCAACCGCTCCAGCCGGTGGGCCACACGGTCGCGACGGAAGAACACGCCGTCTGCAAGGCGGTGCTCTCGACGATCGGCTCCGGCAAGGTCGGCGTGGAGGTTCGCAAGGCGCTTCGCGCGAGCCCGTACGGCTGGCCGCAGGACGCCATCGACGCCGCGCTCCTGGCGCTTCATCGCACGCAGCACGTTTCCGCCACGTTGAACGGCATGGCGCTTGCGCCGGGGCAGCTCGACCAGAACAGGATTTCGAAGGCCGAGTTCCGCGTCGAGAAGATCACGCTCTCCGTGACCGAAAAGCTCGCCATCCGGAAGGTGTTCCAGGCGCTCGGCGTGGGCTGTAAGGCTGGCGAGGAGCTGGCCAAAGCGCCCGCCTTCCTCGAGCAGCTCGCCGCTCTTGGCCGATCGACTGGCGGTGACGCGCCGCTGCCCGCGCCTCCCTCGGTCATCGACATCGAGGACATCCGCGCCCGTGTCGGCAACGACCAGCTCGCGGGCATTCGCGACAACGCGCAGCTCTTCGGGAAGCGCATCACGGAGTGGACGAACACCAAGAAGGTCGTAGATGCGCGGTTGCCCACATGGGCGCTCGTCGAGCGGCTCGCACTGCACGCACACGGGCTCGCTGCCGCGGAGGACCTGCTCAAGCAGGTCGAGGCTGTACGCGCACAGCGGCTTCTGCTCGAGCCCACCGATCCGGTGGCGCCGCTTCGGTCTGGCCTGGCCGACGCGCTCCGGAAAGCGTTGCTCGCGGCCCACGGTGCGTACGAGACGGAGTTCGGCAAGGGCATGGCCTCGCTGGAGGCTAGTTCGCTGTGGCGGAAGCTCCCTAGCTCGGATCGTTCGTCGATCCTCGCGAGCGTTGGCCTCGCGCCCGCCGCCCCGTTGTCGGTGCCGAGCGACGAAGCGCTTGCGTCGGCGCTCGACGCGAAGTCGCTGTCGTCGCGGAGCGCAGAGGCGGACGCGGTTTCGGGCCGCGTGCAGAAGGCTCTCGAGCACGCCGCGAAGCTGCTCGAGCCGAAGGTGCGACCGGTGACCCTCGAGCGCTCAACCCTGACGACCGAAGCGGACGTCGATGCCTGGCTCGAACGGCAGAAGAAGTCCCTTGTCGCGGCCATCAAGGATGGCCCCGTCCTGGTGAGCTGAGGAACTGCGATGGCATCGCTCGACCGCAACCTTCGCAGGGAGCTCGAAGGCGCCGTCAAGGAGGCTCGCCGCGTAGCGGAGGCCGGCGCGCGGCAGGCCATCGGGCAGCTCGCCGTCGGTCACCACGAGCCCTGGGCCGCGCTCTCGCCCGAGCAGCGTAAGCTGCGCAACCGCCTGCGCGCGCACGGGCGCCAGCTCGGCGACAAGCTCGAGGAGCGCAAAGGAACCCAGACCACCGAGCGGCTCACCCGCGAGTCCGCCTACGAGCACTGGCATCGTCTCCTGTTCGCGCGCTTCCTCGCGGAGAACGACCTCCTCGTCGAGCCGGAGTCGGGCATGGCGCTGTCGCTCGACGAGTGCCGCGAGCTTGCGCGCGAGCAGGGCAAGGACTGGCTGGTGCTGGCGAGCGACTTCGCTCAGCGGATGCTCCCGCAGATCTTCCGCGCCGGCGATCCAGTGCTCGAGGTGGCGCTACCTCCCGAGAAGCGACAGGAGCTCGAGGCGATCCTCGAAAGGCTGCCGCGCGCCGTGTTCACGGCGGACGACAGCCTTGGATGGGTGTACCAGTTCTGGCAGGCGGACCAGAAGGACGCAGTCAACGCCTCGGAGCACAAGATCGGCGCGGACGAGTTGCCGGCCGTGACGCAGCTCTTCACCGAGGACTACATGGTCCTCTTCCTGCTGCACAACACGGTCGGCGCGTGGTGGGCCGGCAAGGTGTTCGCGGCGAAGCCGGAGCTCGCGCGCACGGCAGTATCCGAGGACGAGTGCCGCGCGGCCTGCGCCGTCCAGGGCATCGAGTGGCGATACCTGCGCTTCGTACGCGAGGGGGACGCCTGGCGGCCAGCGCCGGGTACGTTCTCGGGCTGGCCGAGGGCCGCGAAGGGTCTCACGGTGCTCGACCCGTGCATGGGCAGCGGGCACTTCCTCGCATTCGCGCTGCCGATCCTGGTCGCGCTGCGGCAGGCCGAAGAGAAGCTGTCGATCGCCGAGGCCGTGGACGCCGTGCTGCGCGACAACCTGTTCGGGCTCGAACTTGATCCGCGCTGCACTCAGATCGCCGCGTTCAACGTTGGGCTCACGGCATGGAAGCTCGCGGGCTATCGGCCGTTGCCGGCGCTGAACCTCGCGTGCGCCGGGCTTGGCATCAACGCTCCGGTGTCGGAGTGGACGGCGTTGGCGGCAGGCGATCGGCCCGCGGAGCAGGCGATGAAGCAGCTCTACGAGCTGTTCCGGCAGGCTCCGACCCTGGGCTCGCTCATCGATCCGACGCGCGTCGGCGGTGAGTTGTTCGTTGCTCAGTTTGACAAGATTCGAAACCTCCTCTCTTCAGCGTTGGCTTCGGAGAAATCCGAGGACGCTGAGCTCGCCGTGGTCGCACAAGGACTTGCGCGCGCGGCAACGCTCTTGGCCGTAAAGTACACCCTCGTAGCGACAAACGTGCCGTATCTCGCGCGTGGAAATCAGTCCGATGTGCTTGCGCAGCACTGTGAATCGCACTTCGCCGATGCGAAGACTGATTTGGCCACCTGTTTCATCGAGCGGTGTCGGTCGTTGTTGGCGCCCTTCGGGGCAGCGGCTCTCGTGACCCCTCAGAACTGGCTGTCCCAAGATTACTACGCGTCGTACCGCAAGAGGCTCTTGCGCGACGCACGGTTCGAGCTTGCTGGTCAGCTCGGGCCCGGCGCCTTCTCTGGGATCTCGGGGGAAGTCGTGAAGCCCCTGCTGATCATTCTGAGCGGGCGCAGTCACGATGCAGCCCACGAGTTCTTGGCGATTGACACGACTCCTTTCGCGTCGGCAGTGGACAAGGCCGCAGCCCTGTGCGCCGACGCCCTCCACAAGGTCAACCAAGCACGCCAACTCATCAATCCAAAGTGCCGGATCAGCATGGAGGAGGCGTCAGCTGAGCCGCGGCTCTCGAAGTTCACCATCTACTCGAACGGGATTCAGACGGGCGATTCTCCTCGGTACTTGCGCTCATTCTGGGAGCTGCCCGCGCTCGACGAGCGATGGGCTGCGCAGCAAACCACGGTCGATGCAACCACTTCGTATGGCGGCATGTCACAGGCAATTCTGTGGGAGAACGGAGCAGGGAGCCTAGCGAAAGCCGCCGAAAATGCATCGCGTCAGACGGTCTTGAGGGGCAAGGAGGTGTGGGGCCGACGAGGCGTGCTCGTGAGCGCTATGGGGTCGCTGAACGTCTCGCTCTATCTCGGCACGCTGTTCGACGACAATACCGTCGCCGTCGTTCCCGCGAGTGAATCGCACTTGGCGCCGATCTGGGCCTTCATGAGCGATACCGGGTACCACGACGCTGTTCGTCGGATCGACAAGGCGCTGAAAGTGCGGGGTCCACTCATCGAGGTGCCGTTCGATATCGGCGCTTGGTCCGGCGCCGTGCTCCCTGTTCCGCACGCGCTCGATCCGACCCAGTGGATCTTCGGAGGACATCCGCGAGGTGCCTCAAATCCTCTCCAGGTCGCTGTCGCACGACTCGTTGGCTATCGATGGCCTCGACAGCGGCAGGCGACGTTTCTCGGCTTTCCTGCACTCGGACCGGACGGCCTAGAACGACATGTGGATGACGACGGTATCGTGTGTTTGCCTTCGCTTCGCGGAGAGGCTCCTGCTGCCGAGCGTGTTCGCGCGCTCCTTGCTGACGCCTTCGGCGCGGAGTGGTCGGCAAACAAGCTGAGTGAGCTGCTCGCCGCCGTGGATTTCGGCGGCAAGTCATTGGATGACTGGCTTCGCGACGGCTTTTTTGAACAGCACTGCGAGCTGTTCGAACGGCGCCCGTTTGTCTGGCAGATCTGGGACGGTCGCAAGGACGGTTTCTCCGCGCTCGTGAACTATCACCAGCTGGCTGCGCCCAACGGCGAGGGCCGTCGCATCCTCGAGAAGCTGACGCATACCTATCTCGGCGACTGGCTTGACCGTCAGCGCGCAGACCAGAAGGCGGGCATCGAGGGAGCCGACGGCCGCGTGGCGGCCGCTGAGCACCTGAAACGCGAGTTGGAGAAGATCATCGAGGGCGAGCCGCCCTTCGATCTCTTCGTCCGCTGGAAAAGACTGCAGCAGCAGCCCGTCGGTTGGGAGCCGGACATCGATGATGGTGTGCGCGTCAACATTCGTCCGTTTGTTGCCGCGCGTCCCTTGACGGTGCGCGCACGAGCCGCGTGTATCCTCCGGGTAACTCCAGACATTCGGTGGGGCAAGGACAAGGGCAAGGAGCCGACGCGCCAAAAGGCGGACTTCCCGTGGTTCTGGGGTTGGGACGAGAGCGCGCAGGACTTCGCGGGTGGCAAGGAGTTCGACGGCAATCGCTGGAACGACCTCCACTACACGCGCGCTGCGAAGCTCGCCGCGCGTGAGTGCGCGAAGGGAGGCAAGTCGTGAACGCGCCCCCCTCTCGCCGGCGCGCTGGCGCGCCGGCACGTGCGCGTAACCTCGTCGATGCCCTGGAACAGTCGTTCCTTCACGCGCTGCGACAGGCGGAGGGAGAGGCCGCCCCTGCAGCGCTGATCTGGGCCGACACGGAAAGGCAGTGGGCGGGCCTCATGGCGCGCCTGCAGACTGCGCTGCCACACCTGTTCGTCCTCGGCGCATACGACGCCGCCCGACGCACGGGGCCGGCCATCTGGCTGCGCTGCGTGGTCGACCGCGTGCTCGAGGACGTGGCGCTCGAGCCAGGTGTCGTACCGATCCTCTATCTGCCGGGCATTGCCCGGCAGTCGCTGCGTGCGGGAGACGAGTGCCCGCGCGAGCTGCGGCCGCTCGTGGAGCTGCAGTACCGCGGTCGCGTCTGGCACCAGAAGAACGGTCGCGATTGGACGGTCGAAGCATTTCTGGTGTCTGAGGACGGGCTCCAGTTGGACGTGGCCCAGGACGCCAAGACGCGCGATGCCGCGCTGCGCAGCCTGCCGCTACTCGCGGAGACGCCTCTCGATGGCCTCCGCGGTCACCGCCTCGAGGCGGACGACTTCGATCGTCTGGCGGTAAGCGATCCCACACGCGACCTGCTGCGCTGGATGGGCGCGGGTGACGCGCTTCTCAAGGCTGAAGGGCAAGGACGCTGGAAGGCGTTCTGCGGTGTCTGCACGTCGGACTTCAAGTTCGACCCGGACAAGAAGTCTCCGGCCGACGCGGCGAACGCGCTGGTCGAGGGCAACGGCAAGTGGGTCAACGTCTGGCAGCGATTCAAGGAGGCGCCGAAGCTCTATCCCGAGGTCGCCAAGCTGCTGCGCGACACCGCCACGCCGCTCCTCCATCGTGGAAGCGAACGAGACGCGGGCGGCAACGCCAAGGCGGAACAGGAGCTGCGTGCTGGGCTCGCAGCGCTCGCGAACAAGCCTCACGCCGCAGCTCTTGCCGACGTGGCGGCGCTTGAAGCGGCGCACGGCAAGCGCCGTGAGTGGGTGTGGGCCGAACTCGGCGAGAGTCCGCTGGCCGGCGCCCTCGCCCCCCTCGCGAAGCTCGCCAGGGCGGCGGCTACGACGGTCGGCGGCGCCACCGTGGATGCGGCGATCAACGCCTACGTGAACGAGGGCTGGCGCTGCGACCGCGCCGCACTTGAAGCGCTTGCCACAGTGAAGCAGCCCGCGGACGTGGCGCTCATCCAGAGCGTCGTGCGCGCCCTCTACCTGCCGTGGCTCGACGCCTCGGCGCGACACTTCCAGAGCCTGATCGAGGGCGCCGGGAACGTCCTGCGCGCCAAGGTGTCTGGTAGCCAGTACGAGAAGGACGCGTGCCTCATGTTCGCGGACGGCCTGCGTTACGACGTCGCGGGCATGCTCGCGGAGCGCCTCGAGGCGAAGAGTTACCGCACGCGCCTGAACCACCGCCTCGCGCCACTGCCAACCGTGACGTCGACCGCCAAGCCATTCGCGACGCTTTCGCACGATCGACTCGAAGGCGGTGAGGACGTCATCGACTTCAACCCGCGCTTCAAGGACAGCCCTCAAGCGGCTAACGCCCAGCGGCTGCGAGAGGACATGGCGAGCCGTGGCACAGACCTGCTTGGGGATGAGATTCGGCCCGCGAAGCAAGGGACGACGGGCGGCTGGGTCGAAACCGGCAAGCTCGACGAGCTCGGCCACAAGCTGGGCGCGCGTCTCGCCGCGCAGATTGAATCGGAACTCGACACCCTTGTCGACCAGGTCACCGGGCTCGTCGAAGCGGGCTGGACGCGCATCCGAATCGTCACGGACCATGGCTGGCTTCTGGTGCCGGGGGGGCTGCCCACTGTCGCCCTGCCCAAGCACCTGACGGTGACCAAGTGGTCGCGCGCCGCCACGGTGAAAGGCGACGCGACGCCCGGCGTCCCCGTTTATCCGTGGTACTGGAACCCGCACGTCCGCATCGCGTCGCCGCCGGGGGTCGCAAGCTTTGCCGCGAACACGGAGTACTCGCACGGTGGCATCAGCCCGCAGGAGTGCATCGTTCCCGAGCTCGTCGTAGAGCGCGGAGGTGGCGGTGCGACCGCGTCGATTACCGCGGTGTCGTGGCGTGGAATGCGTTGTCGCGTGTCGGTGGCGACGAACGACCCTGAGGTGCGCGTGGATCTGCGGCTCAATTGGAAGCAGGCGAACACCAGCATCGTGGCCTCGGACAAGGAAGTCGGCCCAGCTGGCGAAGCGAGCCTCGCCGTTGCCGATGACGCTCACGAAGGAGCTGCGGCGACCGTCGTCGTCGTGGACGGCGCTGGGAGCGTCCTCGACCGGAAGACTACGACCGTCGGAGAAGCATCATGACCATGACCCTGGATCATCTCGACCAGCGGGCGGCCGAAGTCTTCGACGGCTACCTCGTTCGGAAGGATCTCGTTCGTAAGTACGCGCGCCAGTATCCGGTGCCGACCTACGTGGTCGAGTTCCTTCTCGGCCGCTACTGCGCGAGTACGGACGAGAAGGAGATCGCCGAGGGACTCCAGATCGTCGAGAAGCAGCTCCGCGATCGCACCGTCCGCACCGGCGAGGAAGAGTTGTTCAAGGCCCGAGCGAAGGAGGGCGGTACCGTCAAGCTCATCGACATCGTCAAGGCGCGTCTCGATGCGAAGAACGATCGGTTCGTCGCCGAGTTGCCCAGTCTGGCGCTTCGCGACGTTCTCATCGACGACCAGTTCGTGCGTGAGAACGAGCGAATGCTCACCGACGGCTTCTACGCCGAGGTGACGCTGGCCTACGACGGAGTCGCTGCCCAGGAGCAGGGAGGGCGCCCCTTCTCCATCGAGTCGATGCGCCCGATTCAGATGTCGAAGTCTGACGTGCTCGAGGTGATGGGGAAGGCGCGCCGCGCGTTCACGACACAGGAGTGGGTCGATTTCCTCATCCGCTCGATTGGTCTCGAACCTTCCTCGTTGACCGAGCGTGCGAAGCGTGTGGCCATCCTACGCATGGTCCCGTTCGTCGAGCGCAACTACAACCTCGTGGAACTTGGGCCGCGCGGCACGGGCAAGAGCCACCTGTTCCAGCAGATCTCGCCTTACGCGCACC
Organism: Anaeromyxobacter dehalogenans 2CP-C; assembly: GCF_000013385.1. Classification (GTDB taxonomy): domain Bacteria; phylum Myxococcota; class Myxococcia; order Myxococcales; family Anaeromyxobacteraceae; genus Anaeromyxobacter; species Anaeromyxobacter dehalogenans_B. The sequence goes on along the minus strand of NC_007760.1, from coordinate 3,689,702 downwards.
TCATCTCCGGCGGCAAGGCGACGGTCGCCAAGATGTTCGTGAACAACGCGACTGGCCAGCGCGGTCTGGTCTGCCAGTATGACGTCGTGTGCTTCGACGAGGTGTCCGGCGTCTCCTTCGATCAGAAGGACGGCGTCAACATCATGAAGGGCTACATGGCCTCCGGCCAGTTCAGCCGCGGCAAGGACAACATCCGCGCCGAAGGCGGCATCGTGATGGTCGGCAACTTCGACGTTGATGTCGAGCAGCAGCAGCGCGTGGCGCACCTGCTGAGCCCGCTCCCTCCCGAGATGCGCAACGACACGGCGTTCATGGACCGCTTGCACGCCTTCGTACCGGGCTGGGACTTCCCCAAGCTCAACCCGAACGACCACTTCACCGATCACTTCGGCCTTGTGAGCGACTTCCTGAGTGAATGCTGGAGCAAGCTGCGCTCGGGCAACCGCGTCTCGGTGATGCAGGGACGCGTTCACCTCGGTGGCGCGCTGTCGGGTCGTGACATCGAGGCGGTGAACAAGACGGTGAGCGGCCTGACGAAGCTGCTCTTCCCGGATCCTGAGGCGACCGTTCCCGACGAGGATCTCGAGTGGATCGCGCGCATCGCGCTCGAGTCACGCCGCCGCGTCAAGGAGCAGCAGAAGCGCTGCTTCAAGAGCGAGTTCCGCAACACGCACTTCAGCTACATGCTCGGCTCCGAAGGTGTGGAGCAGTTCGTCTCGACACCCGAACTCCACAGCGACGAGGCCATCGAGAGCGACCCGCTTCCGCCTGGCCAGGTGTGGGCTGTGAGCCCATCGAGCCCGGACGCGGGCCCGGGCCTGTATCGCGTCGAGGTCACCTGTGGCCCGGGCGCGGGCGTGAAGGTGTTGAACCAGCCGACGCCGCCCACGTTCCGAGAGAGTGTGAAGGTCGGCGAGCAGAACCTCTACACACGTGCGAAGGAGCTCGTCGGCGACCGAAACCCTCGAGAGCACGAGTTCTCGATCCAGATGCGCGCCCTGGATACCGACAAGACTGGCGCGGGCCTTGGCATTCCGGTGCTCGTCGCATTGTGCGGAGCACTTCTTGGCCGCAACACGCGCGGGGGAACGGTCGTCGTTGGCGCGCTGAACCTCGGCGGGTCGATTGAGATGATCCCGAACGCCGTCCGCGTCGCCGAGCTGGCGGTTGATAAGCAGGCGCAGACGCTCCTCATGCCCGTGGCCGCCCGCCGCCAGCTCAACGACCTGCCCGACGAGCTGTGGACCAAGCTCAACATCGAGTTCTACAAGGACGCGTCCGACGCGGTCTTCAAGTCGCTGGTCGAGTGAGGCGAGCGCAATGCCCGAAACGTCGCCGCTGCAGAACGCCAGTGCGCTCCCCAAGGGCGCGAGGTTTTGCCGTTGTGCCTTTCAGGTGAACCCCGCCCACTACTCACAGACGTTCCGGGGCAGCGACCACGGGATGGACGAGCGCACGTACGTCAGAAAGCTGCTGGACCGTTGCATCGATCTCGAGATCGAGGTCATCGCGGTCACGGATCACAACGACGCCGGGTCCATCGCCATCTTCCAAGAGGAAGCCAGGCCGCGCGGCATCACGGTTTTCCCCGGGTTCGAGGTTGCCTCGAGCGAGGGCGTGCACGTGCTCTGCCTGTACTCGCCCGAAACGACAGACGGCGCACTGCAGCGCTACTTGGGCCAGCTCGACATCACGAAACCCGAGCCGTCGACCTCGCTCAGCAAGAAGTCGTTTTCGGACCTGCTCAAGTGCGTGCGCGAGCAAGGGGGCGTCACGATCGCCGCACACGTCACCCACGACAAGGGACTTCTTCATACGTTGCACGGCCAGGCACGCGTCAACGCCTGGCGTGATCCGAACCTCGTCTGCGTGCAGATCCCGGGCTCGGTTGATGACGCGCCCGAAGACAAACGCCCCATCCTCAAGAACCAGAACGCCGACTATCGACGTGAGACGAGCCCGGACGCGACGACGGCGGTCGCCATCGTGAACGCGGGCGACGTCACGAAGCCCGAAGACCTCGCGGCACCCGGATCGACGTGCTGGGTGAAAATGACGGAGCCATCGCTTGAGGGGCTCCGCCAGGCGTTCCTCGATCCGGTCTCGCGCATTCGGCTAGGGAGCGACCCCGTTCCGGAGGCGCACGCCGAGTTCGTCGCGATGAGTTGGCAGGGTGGTTTCCTCGACGGCCGCGCGATCTGCTTCAACGAGAACCTGAATGTGCTGATCGGCGGGCGCGGCACGGGGAAGTCGACTGTCATCGAGAGCCTTCGCCACGTGCTCGACCTCGAGCCGCTCGGGCAGGACGCGAAGGTTGCGCACGATGGAATCGTGAAGCACGTGCTGAAGAACGGCACGCGCATCTCGCTTGTGGTTCGCGTTCACCATCCCGCGCGGCGTGAGTACGTCATCGAGCGCACTGTTCCGAACGCGGCGGTGGTGAAAGATGACGCAGGGCAGACGCTCCCGTACAGGCCGATCGACGTGGTGCCGCGCGCGCAGGTGTTCGGCCAGCACGAGATCTCCGAGTTGACTAAGGATGGCGAGAAGCTGACGCGGCTCCTCGACCGGTTCATCGCACCGGACGACGCGGCACAGGTGAACAAGGCCGAAAAGAAGCACGGGCTTGCCGAATCGCGGAAGAGCGTCGCCAGTGCTGCCGAGGAGCTCACGAAGGTCGACGAGAGGCTTGCAGCGCTTCCGAAGCTGGAGGAAACCCTCAAACGGTTTCAGGAAGCGGGCCTCGAAGAGAAGATGAAGGACAAAAGCGTCCTCATTCGTGAGGAGCAGCTCTTGAAGCAGGCGGACGGCGTGGTGAATCGGGTGCGCCATTTGGCGACGGGACTTCGCGCCGCAGTGCCGCTGGACGTGTCATTCCTCGACAGCGTCACGGATGACCTCCCGAACGCCGAGAGGCTGCGCGGCCTGAAGGCGACGCTCGCGACCTTGCAGCAAGTCATCGAGCAGGCAGCGGCCGCCATCGAAGGGGCCGTGACAGCCGTCGACGCTGAGCGGACATCGTTCCAGTCCGAGTGGGACAAGCATCAGAAGGTTATCGACGAAGCGTACGAGAAGACGCTTCGCGAGCTTCAAAAGGCGAAGATCGACGGTGCCGAATTCGTTCGCCTCAAGAAGCAGATCGAGGAACTGCGGCCCCTTCGCGAGCAGCGAACCGTGCTCGAGAAGCGTCTCTCCGGGGAGCGTGAGGCGCGCAGGATCCGTTTGGTTGACTGGGACAACGCTAAGGCCGAGCAGTTCCGCGCTCTCGAGCGCGCGGCAAAGAAGGTGACGAAGCGGCTGGAGGGACGCGTCCGCGTTCGCGTCAGCTTCGCCGCCGGGCGCGAGCAGCTGATGACCGTGCTGAAGGAGAAAGTTGGCGGGCGGCTTTCAGAGGCTCTTGAGACCCTGCGGATGGTCGAGCAACTTTCACTCAGCGAGCTCGCAGCTGCTGGTCGCAGCGGCAAGGAGGCCCTGGTTTCGAAATATGGCCTGCTCCCGACGCAGGCCGAGAAGCTTGCGCAGGCTCCCGAGTCTGTGTGGATGGAGGTCGAAGAGCTGGACCTCCCAGCCACGACGACCATCGAGCTGAACACCGCACCCGATGGCGACGAGGCGAGCTGGCAGAAGCTCGAGGACCTTTCGACGGGCCAGAAGGCCACGGCCGTGCTCCTCTTGCTGCTCCTGGAGTCCGACGCCCCTTTGGTGGTGGATCAGCCGGAGGATGACCTCGACAATCGATTCATCACCGAGAGCATCGTCCCCAAGATGCGCGAGGAGAAGCGGCGTCGGCAGTTCGTATTCTCCACGCACAATGCCAACATCCCGGTGCTCGGCGACGCCGAGCTAATCGTTGGCCTCGCACCGCGTAGCGGCGCGGGCGACCCTGAGGGCCCGCTCCCGACGAAGCACATGGGCGCGATCGACGCCCGCGGCGTTCGCGAACTCGTCGAGGAGGTGCTCGAAGGCGGCCGCCGCGCGTTCGAGCTCCGGCGACAGAAGTATGGGTTCTGAGCTTCGAGCTTGGTTCCTCCGAGGCCGTTCGCACCAAGGGTGGGAACGCCTTGCACGCGCACGCCTCGTTGACGTCACCGTGAGCCATCGTCGTTAACAGAACTCGATCATTCTGAGGCGTACTCTATGTCGGACATCGGGGATCCAGTGAAGGCAGCAACCAAGGGGGCGAAGCACGAGGCGCCTCCTGGTCTCAAGCTGAGCCTGCTCAGCAACGGCATCGACTTCATCCAGTCGGGGATCGAGCACTTCTTCCTGAAGGACGATCCGGATCCGCGATCTCACAAGTACGCGATCTTGCATCTATTCGCGGGCGTGCTGCTGCTGCTCAAGGAGCGGCTCAGGCAAGAGCACTGGTCGTTGATCTTCAAGGATGTGGCGCGAGCAGGTGAATCTGACGCGAAGACGGTTGATTTCGATGAAGCGCTTCAGCGCTTGAAGTCCTGCTCGAAGATCCGGATTAGCGATCGAGACGCGAAACTCCTCAGGAAGGCCCAGTTGCTGAGGAACCGTCTCGAACACTACGAGTTCGAGTTGAACCTGCAAGAGTCGCAGAACCTCATCGGGCGACTCTCTGAGTTCACGTACCTGTTCCTTCGGGACAACTTGGCCACGGACCTGGAGAGACATCTTTCCCCCGAGGTTTGGGAACGGCTCCGGGACCTCCGCGAAATCGCTCGCCGGCTAGAGCAGGAGCGCCACGAGGCGTGGCTTCGCCGGACCGCTAAGTACCGGGAACTGAGCAGCGAAGATCTAATCGCCATCCGTGAGGAACTTGAGCCCTACCATCCGAAACACAATCCGGATCCCGTGGATGCTCAGTGGTGTGACAGCTGCGGAACGGAGTCGCTTGTTTGTGTGGAGAACGGCATAGCCGTGTGCACCAATCCCGAGTGCCGAGCTATTGAGACGGTGGGCGAATGCATGCGCTGCTATGCTCCCGTGATCGGGGGCGGGGACTTGTGCGACGGCTGTCAGGATTACATCAACAGCGATAACTCCTAGCTGCCGGTTCTTCGGTTCGGACCTTTGTTCGGGAAGCAAGCGCTCCGCGTGCTTCCCGGTTCGGAGACTGCGGATGCGCTGTCACTTCGTGCCTCAGTCGTATCTGCGGCGATTCCTGAACTCGGAGAACAAGCTCGAGTGTTTCGACTTCCATCGCGAGTTCGGTCCCACGAAGGCCAAGGCGGCGAAGTCCACTTCGCAGATCGAGGACTGGTACGTACTCAAGGACATCGATCAGGTCCCAGGTCTGGAACTCGTCGATGAAAAGCAAATCGAGAATGAGTTTCAGCGGCTGTTCGAGAATGATCTGACCGCTGCGCTCGATCGCTTGGAGGCCGGCGTCTTAACGGTTGAAGATAAGAGGAAACTGGCGGCATTCGTAGCCGTCCAGTTGCATCGGGTTCCGATCTCGCGTCGCTACTACCGCGACATGCAGAGGCGGACGGACCAGCCGCTCGCGCGTGAAGAGCAGGCGCAGGTCAACGCACAGGTCGTTCATGGGTTTCTTGGCACCGCGATAAGCGCCTTCGGGTTGGAGCCGTTCTTGCTGCAGTCGGTGTGGATGCTGGTGCGGGCCGACGCGGCAGCTCCGTTCATCACAAGTGACAATCCGATCGGCGTCGGAAAGCATCCGTCGAACATGTCGTTCATCGACGAACTCAAGAGGCGTGGCGTTTCCGGGCCAGAGCTGGAGGCACGGAGGTCAGCTTACGTAGTCAGCGTCTCGCCGAGACATGTCCTTTACGTGAACACGAGCATCCCCGCGGGTTCCGACGACACAATCGTGATCCCAGGGAAGTGGGACGAGCGGCGCGTGCGCGAGTACAACGACTCTGTCTTTCGGTCGTGCTTGAGCTGCGCCTATACGGTGACACGCGAGCTGGCGGAGGATTACTCCCGCCGCGTCCGAGCAGGTGACATCACGAACGACTTGTTCGTAGACGATCCGTGGGGAGAGGCCGTTCGCCCATGAGGCGCCGAGCGGTCGGTCCTCACCCGATGGTTCGCTCCGAGCAGGAGGCGGCCGAGATGCGACGGGGTGCGGCGGGGCCGGCCGTGGACCCAGCTTGACCGCAGGCGAGAGGAGGATCGGAATGCCTAGACGGCTACCTTCCTCGGTAGGCAGGCCAGTCGGGTGCCACGCGAATCGCTCCGGACGACACTCTCACGGATGGGATTCGTCCCTCCGCCACCAGCCGGTACACGGTTGCCCTGCTCACACGGAGTCGCTCGGCGACCTCGCGGATGGTCGGGAGGCGGGACGTACCGAGAGTAGCTGTGCCTGAATGCCGACCCGAGAACGCCCCGCGTGCAGTTGCGGACGTCCATCCGTCACGAGCCGCACGGCCGTCCCGTGTCACTCCCGCCGTGTACTCTCGCAGGACGCGCGCGTGCCGCGTGCAGGCGGGGACCGAATGCGAATGGCTTGGGACCATTGGCTGAGCAGCGCTTGGCCTGAGTTGATCTCAGGCAAGCGAGTGCACGTGCCTGAGTGGCTACCCCCTCCGGACTGGGGCGGCATGCAACGTGCCGAGAACGCTTGGGTCCGCGCGTTCGACGATGGGCGGACGTTGGTGGTGACACAAGCAGCACCGAACGGTTCGAAGTTCGTCGCGGAGGTCTGGATGCCGACCCGCTTCGAAGCGGCGCTCCGGAGGGCGAAGGAGTGGGCCTCTGAGCACCCCATCGCAGCCGTACTGGTCGGCGGGATTCTCGTGGTCGCCTTCGTCGTCCTCGTAGCCGGCGTTGCCCGTGCTGCGGAGCGGCAGAGAATCGAACCCGAGCCGGACGGCTGCGGTCCTCGGTCGCTGCCGGACCCCAAACCTGCGGCCCAAGCCACTACTCGCAGTGCAACCAGCGCCGACGCTGACGCGGCGCGCGACGGGATCTCGGCTCTGTTTACCGAACTGCTTGCTTCCATTCAGCCCACTGATGCTGACTTCGGCAGGGCGCAATCACACGCGAATTCGATTGAGACAGCGCTGAGAGAGTCCTTTTCGGTTAACAGACTGTCGGTCGTCGGGAGCCACTCCCGTGGGACTGCCGTAAGGGCGAGCAGTGATGTCGATTACTTCGCCGTCGTCGCCCGCGACGACGTGCGGTGGGGCGACGCCTACACCAGTTCGGAGACCGTACTGAAGAACGTTCGAATCGCTCTTCAGGACAAGTTCAAGAACACGGAAATTAGGAGAGACCTTCAAGCCGTGGTCGTGAGGTTCGCAGACGGCGAAGATCCTGTCGACGTCGTTCCCGCCGTGTTTCTCGGGATGTCGGCCAATTCTAGACCGCTGTATCGGATCCCGAACGGAAAGGGAGGGTGGCTCGAAACAAGTCCGGAAGGCCACAACAAGTACATTCACGATGCGGACAAGAGAAGCGGCCGGAAGCTTAGAGGTACTGCACTGCTCCTGAAGCACTGGCGCAACTGTCGCGCTACCGCCGTTCCGATTCAGTCCTTCCATCTCGAGCTGCAGCTTGCCGCCGCCGGCGTGTGTCGTGTTGGGATGACCTATGCGGAATGCATCGCCGCCACGCTGGAAAGGTTTCATGTTACTGGTTGTCAGCCTATCGCCGACCCGCTCGGCATTTCTGGCGAAGTGCCCGCTTGCTCTACGGATGCAAAGAGGTTGGCAGCGGTCGACGCGATCAGATCAGGCCTCGGCTTTGCCACGGACGCTCTGGCTTCCGAACGCGCCGGCGACCTGGTGGCGGCCAGGCGCGCATGGCGCCGCTTCTTCAATCGAGCGTTCCCTGCATAAGGCCGAACCTTTCTGCGTGGGGTAATCATAATGGTTGATGGACTCAGAGATGCTCTCGTTCGCGAGGCGAAGCGTGTCGAGGAGGACTGCGCCTATTCTTCCAAGGCCCATTACAACGCTGCGGATGCTTGGAGCTACGCCCATCTGTGCATCGGCCTGCCTGCGGCGTTCGCCTCTGCAGTAGCAGGGGTGTCAGCGCTGAAGAGCCATGAGGCGCTCGCCGCGGGTCTAGCAATATTCGTGGCTGCCCTGACGTCCGTAGGTACGTTCCTCAACCCAGAGAGACGCGCCAACTCGCATCGACTCGCCGCTGCAGCGTTCCACGAATTGAGGAACAAGGCCCGTACCTTCTACGAAATCGACGCGGCGGCCGTCGCTGACGACTCACGTGCGACCAAGCTACTCAAGGAGTTGAGCGGGCGACGTGATGACCTGAACCGATCGAGTCCAGGAATTCCTAGGTGGGCGTTCGAGCGCGCGCGAAAAGGCATTGAGGCGGGCGAGGCGACGTACAGCGTCGATGTGTAGGATCGCTGCCAAGCGGTCGCGAAGATTCCGCGCTTGTAGGCGGCGCGGCGAAGCTGCCCGAGTTTCGGAGTCGGCAGGTGGGCGCAGCCGGCCGAGTTCTGGGATCCGGAGCCTGGAAAGGTAGTAGCGAATGGCGACGCTGAGTAGTCGAAATCAGGAATTCCTCGGTACGCTCCTGAGCGAAGTCACGCAATCTTTGGACATCCCGGAGCCACTTCGGAATCAGGCCGTCGAGAGATACGAGGCGGTTGGTGCTTGGCTGGCGACCGAGGACTCGGAACTCCAGCCATTCCAGCCCAAAGTCTTCCCTCAGGGGTCATTCCGGCTCGGGACCGTTGTGCGGCCGATGAACCGAAACGGCGCCTACGACATCGACTTGGTCTGCGAGCTCCTAGTCGCGAAGGACGAGATAACGCAGCGCGACGTGTGGTCGCTTGTCGGCGGCCGTCTAAAGCTGAACCCAGAGTTCGGCGCATTGACAGTGCCATCGACTCGGTGCTGGACGCTTGACTGGTCGAAGAGCTTTCACATGGATGTGCTTCCATCGATTCCGAACGTAGAGGCACAGCCCACGGGTATCTTGTTGGGCGACAAGAAGCTGGCTCAGTGGCAGAAGAGCGATCCGATCCGGTACGCGGACTGGTTCAAAGAGCGTATGCGCGTCGCGCTGAGGGAAAGGAGGGCGGCGCTCGCGGAGTCCCTCGGGGCGAGCGTTGAGGACGTTCCGGAATGGCGGGTTCGGACGCCGCTGCAGCGGGCTGTCCAGGTGTTGAAGCGGCACCGCGATCAGACATTTAGCGGGGAGGAGGATCAGAAGCCGCTGTCGATCATTCTGACCACCCTCGCCGCGCTGTCGTACGACAACGAGCCAGATCTGGTCGATGCGCTAATCGCGATCGTTGAGAAGATGCCCCAGTACATCCAGGTGAGGGACGGAAAGTTCTTCGTCATGAACCCGGCGGAGCCAAGCGAAAACTTCGCAGATCGCTGGAACGAGGACCCGAAGCGGCGCCAGGCGTTCCTGAGCTGGTTGAATACGCTGCGGACAGACATTTCGGAATGGGTGCACTCCACCGAGTTGAAGAAAGCATATCCGCTACTTGAGCGAGGGCTCGGGAAAGAAGAGATTACGCGTGCTGCAAGAACGGCCGAGGAGCGGTTCGGGATGGTGTCTACGGCGAGTACGCTTGCCGCGGCCGCTCGGTCCCAGGGTGAAGATATCCCTCATGCGCAGGTGCCGCCGTGGCCCCTGATACTCGGGTCGAACGCCCGCCTGTCTGCGGCGGTTCACCGCAGTCGAGGAGGACCGAAGATCAGCGAACTCGCCGACCAGTTGCTGCCCAAGCACGTGAGCATTCTTTTTCAGCTGGAAACAGATGTACCTCCGCCGTGCGACGTTTACTGGCAGGTCGTGAACACCGGATCGGAGGCCGCTGCGGCCAAGGGGCTCAGAGGAGGTATCGAGCTCGGAGCCATGTCGAAGTGGGAGGATACCAAGTATCGCGGAACTCACTGGGTCGAGGCGTTCGTTGTGAAGCGGGGGGCGTGTGTTGTGAGGACCGGGCGACGGCTTGTGCGGATCTCATGAGGACCAGTGCTTCTGCCCGAGCAAATCGCATATGTCCCAGGGTCCGCAGACCTCGCGCACGCTTCCGCAGGCCAAGAGGACGCGTAGTGCGCGACACGCCTCGCTGCCGCCTCTCATCGTGTGCGCAGCAGGAGTGACCGAGTAGGGTAGTTTCGGGACAGCGTCATGCCCGCGGAGTACGCTGATTCAGGCCCGCAAAGGCTTGGGGGATAATGTACCTGTCGAGCTTGCAGCTGACGCGATTCCGGTCGTTCCGCGACGGGACCGTGTACTTCGACGAAACACTGACGGTGCTCGCCGGTGAAAACAATTCCGGCAAGACGAATGTACTCGAAGCGCTTCGTCTTCTGACTCCGCCCAGCGATGGACGCGTAGTGAGGTGGCCCGAGCCACGCGACATTACGAGAGGCTTCGAGTCATTCTCGATTCGAGGTACCTACTCTGCGCTTGATGATCGGCAGCGCGGCTCGTTTCTCACATGCCTGCGTGGCCCAACGTCGGACTCAGCCTCGCTCGGCCTCCAATATGCGGAAGTGCCTGGGAAGCGAAGGGGGGAGCGGAGTCGGGTGGTGGGGCCTCTCGATGCACCGGAGATCGAGCCGAAAGCTAGGGAACTCGTCCGACACGTACACCTGCCCGCGCTCCGAGACGCGTCACGCGAACTGGCCTCGAGCGCGCCTGGGAGGATTGAACACCTCCTGCGCCGGACTGCTACGGACGAGCAGCGAGAAGCACTTGTCGCGAAGGCGAGGCAGGCGCTAGAGCTGCTCAAGGCAGACCCAGTCATTGGGGCCGCAGAAGCGCAGGTGCAGGAGGGGGTGCGCGCACTCACGGCGGGGGTTCACCCGCATGAAGCGCATCTCGGGTTCGCGGACCCGACTCTGACTGACCTCGCGCGCGACCTGCGGCTCCGGCTCGGACTCGCTGGAATGCCTGCAGCGGATCTGTACGAGTCGGGTCTTGGTTACGCGAACGTGCTGTTCCTTGCGCTCGTTGTCGTCGAACTTGCGAATACGGCGGATGCGGACCTCACGCTCTTCCTCGTAGAGGAACCGGAAGCACACCTGCACCCTCAGCTTCAGGCTGTGATGCTTGAGTATCTGCGGGATAAGGCGGAGGAATCGCAGCGGAGAGCGAGGAGTCCCGGGGAATACGCGGGGCGTATCCAAGTCATCGTATCAACGCACTCACCTCACCTCACGTCGGCAGTGGGATCCAAGAAGGTGGTGATCCTTAGGACGCAAGCTGGGCCCGACGTTTCGCCCGAGGTGGCGCCCGCTGGTGCTGCGGGCAGGGGCGGGGAGGCGGCGTCAGCGTCCTCGTTCTCGGCAGCAGTATCGCTCGCGCAGATCCGGTTGCGAGAAGACGAGCGCGAGAAGATAGACCGCTACCTCGACGTTACCCGCTCTGCGATGCTTTTTTCGCGCCGGGTACTATTGGTCGAGGGCATTTCTGAGGCGCTGCTAATCCCCGCATTCGGGAAGGTTCTCTACAGAGGAAAGTCTACTGAACTCGCGCGCCTGACCGCCTCAACGATCGTGCCGATCAGCGGCGTCGATTTCGAGCCTTACGTTCGTCTCCTGCTCACTCCTGATCCTGGGAGCGGCAAACGCGTCGCAGACCTCGTGGTCGTCCTCACCGACGAAGACCCCGCATCCGAGACAGCGAAACAGGAAATCGATCTTGAAGGCGCGGGCGGCGTTCAGCGCCGGCGAGCACTGAAGGAAGTCTCCGAAAGCCTTGAGGCCGCGGACCGGCTCTCGGTCCAGCTTTCGCCGATCACCTTCGAGGCGGCCTTGCTCGGCAATCCACCCAGCGTGCAAATGGAGCAAGTGCTGCGTGACTCGTTCCTTGCACTCAGGCCGAGGTCCGCGTTGCTGTGGGACCGTGATGTAGCGAGTTCTCCCCCTGGACACCGAGGTGCCTGCCTAGTGCGGCGACTCAAGGACTCTGGAATTGGGAAGGGCGACTACGCTCAAGAGATCGCACGCCGCATAACGCCACAGGTGCCGGTGCCGTCGTCGGTCGAGGCGGTCTTGAGTGCGCTCGTCACGTTATGACGTTCGCTGCCCTTACGGCAGAACAGGAAGCCGTCGTCCTAAGCGACAAGACGGTGTTCGTTACGGCATGCCCCGGAGCAGGAAAGACGAGGGTGATCGTCGAAGCTTTCCTTCGTGAGGGAGGGCGGGCTCAGGCAGCTCATGGGGTGCTGGTCCTATCTTTCAGCCGATGTGCTGCCGACGAAATTCGGAAGCGCTGCGTGCGCGAAGGGCGCGCCAGTGCATTCGAGTATCCGCACTTCGTAGATACCTTCGATGCGTTCGTCAGCCGATTCCTCGTGGCGCCGTTCAGGAACAGATGGTGTCCCGGCAGGCCGGTCACGTACCTGGATTCTTGGGATCGGCTTGGAGTGAAGGTTCATCTTCGTCTGAAGAACGCGCCGCCGCCGATTCCTCTGAGCGCGTTCGAGCTCAAGGACGTCGACGCCGTCGCCCTCCAGCCCCGAAACGTGGAGTACGCGTTTCGGAAGGCCGCAGCGCAGCATCTGGACGCGCTCAACGCAGAGGCCAACGCCCTCAGAGGGAAGTTGTTGGCTCGGGGCTACATGACGTGCGCGGACGGACGGGCGCTCGCTCTGAGTCGCGTGCGAGAGGCGCGCGGGCAGCCCGTTCTCAAGGCGATTGCAGCTCGGTTCCCCGTCGCGATTGTCGATGAGGTGCAGGACTGTAATAGCGCCGATCTCGAGATACTAGAGCGGCTGATGGCTGCGGGTGTTCGGACTCTCGCGGTCGGAGATCCGAATCAGGACATCTACCGATTTCGTGGGGCTGACGGACGGCGCGCAGCGAGGCTCTTCGTAAGCGCAAGCCAGCTTTCGTTGACTGGGAATCATAGGAGTACCGAGAACATCTGCAGGTTCGCATCCAGTGTAAAGCTCGCCGCTGGGTCAGACACGGCTGTCGGTAGATACGGGGCTGAGGTTTCGCCGGTTGTCGTCCTTGGTTACGAGCCGCCCCTCGACGCCGGTCTCGGCGACGCCTTCGTTGTGCGGCTGCGAGCCCTCAGAATCAGCGCCGAGGATGGGGCGGTGTTGGCGTACCAGGAGGCAGACGCCCTCGCAGCGGTCGGAAGAACCAAGGACGCTGGAGCCTCACGCGTAGCGAAGCTCGCCTCTGCGATCGAGGTGTTCAGATCGGCAGCGCCCAGACCTGCGGACTTGCTCGCAGCGACTGAGCACGCCGAAAGCCTTCTACTGGCGAAGCACGGGCTCAAGTGCAGCTCGGCCCTACCGAAGGAGGTCGCGCAACGGAACGGCATCGATTCAGTTGCCCTACGGACAGAAGCCTTGCGCATCCTGTGCTCGCTAGCGAAGGAGTCCATTGGGATCGGCGACGCATCCTGGCTCGAACGTGCTCGGTGTGCGCTTGACCGTGCGGACATGCTGCTGCCAACGGGCACCACGTGCGCCTCCGGGCAAGTGCTGAAGAAGGCAGGTAAGGAGTGGCGGGTGCCTGAGGCGCCGTGCGAATTTCGCGGCACCGCGACCACCGTTCACGCGGCGAAGGGACGCGAGTACCCAGGTGTCATGGTCGTGCTGCCGCCCGGGAAGCGCACGAAGCAACTGTTGGACGAGTGGGAGACCCGCCAAGACTCGGAGGGGAGAGCGGTTCTTTACGTTGCCGCGACGAGGGCGCAGCGGTTACTTGTGCTCGCGGCACCGAATGAATACGCGTCTCGCGTCTATTCCCTCGCTTCACGAGACGGCGCCCATTGCGTACTCGACCCCATCGCGCGCCAAGGCGTTGAGGAAGCCGTTCTAGTGGAGGCGTAGCAGACCGGATGTGTTGACCGCACTTTCCGCTGGCGCCCGGTTGCCTAGGATGCCGCGACGATTCGGATGGCGCCGGACGAGACCCTGATGCTTGCGAGCGCCCCTTTCGCGACCAACCGGTACACGGTCGCCCTGCAGACCCGGAGCCGTTCAGCGACCTCGCGGACGGTCAGGAGGCGAGTCGCACCGAGAGTACGCTGTGCCTGAAACGTGACTGAGGCGGCCGGTCGGGGCCGGCTAACCCGGTCTGTATCGGATCGCTCGCCGCAGCCATCCTCAGCAGTTTCGGGCACATCGGGCGCCGTCGGATCGGAGCCGACCGTATCGGATCCCGGCGGTGAGCCTTCGGGACCAAGGGGTCGCAGGTTCAAATCCTGTCTCCCCGACTCAATCAAGGCCGCGGGATTGCTCATGAAACATGAGCAGCTCCGCGGCCTTCTTCTTTTCGGCGCCTGGATGGCGCCGGACGCGCGCCGCCGGAGGAGCCGGTTACTGGGTGCGACGCCAAGCGCCAAGCCGCCGGATTCATTTAAGACAAGGCGCGCACTAAGGCCCGACCACTTGGCTCGAAGTACGCGGGGTGCCGTGCCCGTTTTCGCCAAGGAATTCGGCGAAATCGCTGCGCTTCAGGTGCCGCGCCTTCCAGAGATGAGCCATGGGGCCGACCGCCTCACGGCGAAACGCGCCCTTGTCGATCGCACACGCGCCGGTCACTACGACGTGGCGCGCGATCGTCGCGAGAGTCCCGGTCGCGGCGCTCGACGCGTTCGCAGCCGCCGCCGGGGTGTGGGCTTGATCGGGCTCGGCGGACAGGTTGAGTACGCCACGGACTTCACGGTGCGTGCTGCGCTACCGAACTCAGCGGGGCTCACGCGCGGATGTCGAGGCCCCCTTCGATGTCGCCCGACGGGCCGTCCAGCCGCTGAAACCACGGAACCGGGACCGCGATGATTGCCGGTTCGTCCAGGTTCAGTTCTTCTTCCGCATGAACCCCTCCCAGAACCGGGTGGCGTCCCCGATCCATCCTTCGGCGCTCGTGCCGACGCCGGGTCCGAACCCATGGCCGAGATTCGGATACATGCGGTACTCCACGTCCGTTCCGGATCGACGCAGCGCCATGGCGCGCCGCTCCATGAGGGATGGAGGAGCGATGCCATCTCGATCGCCCACGACCACGAACGTGGGCGGCTCGTCCGACGAGTGGTCCAAATGCGCCGTGTACGCCATCACGACGACGGCCGGCTTCGGAAGCTTGCTGCCACCATACGCGGCCACGCCGTGCGATCCGATGGCAGCCGCCATCCTCGCTCCGGCCGAACTGCCCCAGAGCGAGTAGTCGGACGCGCTGACGCCGAGCCTCTTCGAGTTCTCGAAGATGTACGTGAGCGCGGCGGCCAGATCCTGGGTGGCGACCGTGCCGCCGTGTCCAACTCGGTACCTCAGCACGAACGCGTTGTACCCCCTGCGGCTGATCTCCGCGGCGTAGGGAAAGCCTTCGTGGACGCTGCCGACGTAGGAGAACCCGCCGCCCGGACAGATCACGGCGAACGGCGCGCCGGGCCGTCCACGAAGGAAGAACAGGCCCGTCCGCTCTCGCTCGGGCTGCTCCCGCCGCTGGGCCTCGGTGTAGAAGCGGTAGAAGACGGTCTTGCCGCCGCCGACATCGTCGATCATGCGGTTGAGAGCGCTCGTCACCGTCTCCGGATCGACATGGCTGTGGTAGGGGAGCAGCGAGCCGATGGCCGTCAGCGGCATGTGCTCGTCGTAAGCGCGGTCGTCCCACGGCAACAGCAGGTCGCCAAACCCTGCGAACGCCGGGTGGTTCAGGAGATCTCGCAGGCTGCTGCGAGGGGTGAGATGACTGCCCGTCCTTCCACCCACCTCGATCTCCCTCGCCAGTCCACGAACCGGCGCCAGCACGAGCAATGACGCAACCAACACGATCGCGGCGGCGGCGCCGCGTCTGGTGTCGCGTCGCATCACGGCTCCTTCGTCGCAAACTCCCTGGCCACGTCGATGAAGAGGCGCAACGGTCCAGAGCGCTGCGCCCGGCTCGGGAAATATAGGAAGAACCCAGGAACCGTCGGCGCGTACTCCTCGAGCACGCGCACGAGCCGCCCGGTGCGCAGCTCCTCCCTTACGGCAGGCTCGAAGGCGTACGCGAGCCCCAGCCCTTGCTCCACCAGGGCGAGCGTCAGCCGGCGGTCGTTCGTCACGACGCTGCCTCGGACCGGCACCCGCCAATTCCTGCGACCACGCTCCAGCTCCCACGCGAACAGCGCTCCGCTCGACGGGATGCGGAACGTGAAGCACTCGTGCCGCAGCAGGTCCTCGGGGCGCCGGGGTGTGCCGTACCGCTCGACATACGAGGGGGCCCCCACCACGACGAAGCGGAACGCGTCGGTGAGTCGCACCTGCACCATGTCCCGCTCGATGGCCTCGTGCAGGCGTACGCCGGCGTCGTAACCATCCGCGACGATGTCCACGAAGCGGTTCTCGACGACGATCTCCACCTCGACGCGCGGGTGACGGGCGCGGAAGGCAGCCAGCACGGGGGTGACCACGTACGGCACCGCGACCTCCGGCACGGTCAGCTTCAGCCGACCCACCGCCTCCCCGGGCTGCGCCGACACCTCTTGCAGCGAGGCGAGCGCCTGTCCGAGGCCCGGTCCGGCGCCTTCCAGCAGCCGTCGCCCCGCGTCCGTGAGCGCGACGGTACGTGTCGTCCGGGTGAAGAGCACGACGCGCAGCTGATCCTCGAGCTGACGAACCGACTGGCTCACGGCCGCCGGTGAGACACCGATTTCGCGTGCAGCCGCGCTGAAGCTCCTGGTGCGGGCCGCCACGAGGAAGGTCTGGAGCTGGGGCAGAAGCGTCGTCTTCATGGAGTGGCTCGGAGGTGGGGAAGGGAGCCCGCTTCCCGGCCTCGTAGAGCGTAGCGCGTTTGCGGGGGGGGCGATCTTCAAGCACAGCTTAAAAGCCCATTCCCGTCTCGCGTCTACTGCCCGGCGGACGCGGGGGCTAGGTTCCTTTCGGTCAGCGCGAAGCCTCGAGCCGCCGCGAGAAGCCGCGCACCCGAAAGGAAACCCGATATGAGCGCAAAGAGTCCCTCCATCACTCTCAACAACGGGGTCCAGCTGCCGGTCATCGGGCTCGGCGTCTTCCAGAGCCCGCCGGCCGAAACCGCGGGAGCCGTCGAGGCCGCCATCGCGACCGGCTACCGGCTCATCGACACTGCCGCCGCGTACGCCAACGAGCGCGAGGTCGGCGAGGGCCTCCGTCGCTCCGGCGTCGGGCGCGACGAGGTGTTCATCGAGACGAAGGTCTGGATCAGCGACTACGGGTACGACGCCACACTGCACGCGTTCGACAAGAACGCCCGGAAGCTCGGTGTCGACCAGCTGGACCTGCTGCTCCTCCACCAGCCGCTGCCGTCGGCGTTCGACCGCACCCTCGAAGCGTACCGCGCGCTCGAGAAGCTACTCGCAGACGGCAGGGTGCGCGCTATCGGCGTCAGCAACTTCATGCCCGAGCACCTCGAGCGGCTGTTGAGCTCCGCGTCCGTCGTGCCGGCCGTGAACCAAATCGAGGTGCATCCCTTCTTCCAGCAGAAGGCGCTGCAGCGCGTCCACGCCAAGCACGGGATCACGACGCAGGCCTGGTCGCCGATCGGCGGGATCACCGCCTATCGAGGCCTCGAGAAGAACTCGTTCGCGGACCCGAAGCTACTCGAGATTGCGCGCGAGCACGAGAAGTCGGCAGCCCAGGTGATGCTGCGGTGGCACCTGCAGCACGGCCGTTCGGCAATCCCGAAGTCCGTCAAGCCCGCCCGCATCGCCGAGAACTTCGCCGTGCTCGACTTCGAGCTCACGCGGGAGCAACTGGCGGCGATCGACGCGCTCGACACCGGCGTCCGCGGCGGACCCGAGCCTGAAACCATCACCCTCGAGAGCTACGGCAGGCCGATCCCCGAGGCGTGACTCCACCGCGGCATCAGCGACAGGAGCTCGACATGAACGGACACGTGAACGGCACCAACATCTCGGGAAAGGTCGTCATCATCACCGGCGCCAGCAGCGGCATGGGCGAGGCGGCGGCCCGGCATCTCGCAGACCGAGGCGCGATCATCGTGCTCGGCGCCCGTCGCGTGGACCGCCTGGAAGCGCTCGCGGGCGAGATCACGAGGGACGGCGGCAAGGCGCTCGCCCTCGCCACCGACGTCACCGACGCCGTGCAGGTCCAGCGCCTGGTCGACGCGGCCGTCGAGCGCTTCGGGCGCGTCGACGTCATGCTCAACAACGCGGGGCT
This sequence comes from Anaeromyxobacter dehalogenans 2CP-C, assembly GCF_000013385.1. Classification (GTDB taxonomy): domain Bacteria; phylum Myxococcota; class Myxococcia; order Myxococcales; family Anaeromyxobacteraceae; genus Anaeromyxobacter; species Anaeromyxobacter dehalogenans_B. The sequence goes on along the minus strand of NC_007760.1, from coordinate 3,671,671 downwards.
CATGCCGCACTCGCCGCTCGAGCGCCGGAAGATCGCCGACTGGGACCGTACCATCGACGTCAACATCAAGGGCGTCCTCTACGGCATCGCCGCCGCGCTGCCGCACATGCAGCGGCAGAAGAGCGGCCACTTCATCAATGTCTCGTCCGTCGCGGGCCACCGGGTCGGTCCGGCGGGAGTGGTCTACTCCGCGACGAAGACCGCGGTGCGCGTGATCTCGGAGGGGCTACGGCAGGAGGTGAAGCCCTGGAACATCCGCTCCACGATCATCTCGCCGGGCGCGGTCGCGACGGAGCTGCCCCAGAGCGTGACGGAGCCGGACGTCGCGCAGGGCATCGCGCAGTTCTACAGAGAGTACGCGATCCCTCCGTCCTCGTTCGCTCGCGCCGTCGCGTTCGCGATCGAGCAGCCCGAGGACGTGGACATCAACGAGATCCTCTTCCGCCCGACTCGGCAGGAGCTGTGATGGGCACGCGAGCAGGAGACATCGTGACCGAAAACCGGGGGACCGTGCTGGTCGTCGGCGCGACCGGCAGCATCGGGCGTCTTGCTGTCGCGGAAGCCATCCGCCAAGGGCATGACGTCCGGGCCCTGGTGCGGAATCCCGGCCACGTTCGTCAGCTCCCGTCGGAAGCGCAGGTCGTCCGTGGCGACCTCACCCGGCCCGACACGCTGGCGGCGGCGGTCGACGGAGTCGACGCGATCGTGTTCACCCACGGCTCGACGGGCGGCAAGGGTGGGTTCGAGAGTGTCGACTACGGTGGCGTGCGGAACGTGCTCCGCGCGCTCGGGTCGCGGCGGGTGCGCATCGCGCTCATGACGGCCATCGGGGTCACCAATCGTGAGGGCGACTACAACCGCAGCACCGGGGCCCCTGACTGGAAGCGCCGGTCGGAGCGGCTCGTGCGCGCCAGCGGATTGCCCTACACGATCGTGCGACCCGGCTGGTTCGACATGAACGGTCCGGGCCAGCATCGGCTCGTCCCGCTACAGGGAGACACACGCCACGCCGGTGATCCGAGCGACGGTGTCGTTGCGCGCCGCCAGATCGCGGAGGTCCTGGTGCGCAGCCTCAGCTCGCCAAGTGCAGTGCGCAAGACGTTCGAGCTCGTCGCGACGACGGGACGGGCTCCAGAGGACGTCGACGCGCTGTTTGCGTCGCTCGATGCGGATCCTCCGGGCGCGCTGGACGGCGTGCGTGACATCGCCAACATGCCGCTCGAGAGCGAACCAAAGCTCGTGCGCGACGACCTGAACGTTCTGATCAATCGGCACTGAGGGAGCCGCGGCACATGGCATCGAAGAGCAAGACCGAAATCGGACGCCGCTCCTTCCTGCTGTCGGCTGGAGTGCTCGCGGCCGCGCCGCTTCTCGGTGGTGCGGCCGCGCAGAGTCCTGCGCAGCCTCCGGCGCGCAGGCAGGCCGCACCGTCCGCGATCGGCCGGCGAAGGCTGGGGTCGCTCGAGGTCTCCAGCGTCGGGCTCGGCGTCCAGAACATGAGCCGCACTTACCAGACGACGATCCCGACCCGCTCCGAGATGCTCAGCATCATCAGGACCGCGTTCGACCGGGGCGTCACGTTCTTTGACGCGGCCGAGGCGTATGGCCCTCACGAGGTCGAGCGCATCCTTGGCGAGGGCGTCGCGCCGTTCCGCGACAAGGTCGTGATTGCATCCAAGTTCGGCTGGAACATCGACCTCGAGACGGGTGAGCGTCGGCCAGGGCTCAACAGCAAGCCAGAGCACATCAAGCTCGCCGTCGAAGGAATGCTCAAGCGCCTCAGGACCGATCGCATCGACATCCTGTACCAGCATCGGGTGGATCCGGAGGTTCCGATCGAGGACGTCGCCGGGGCGGTCAAGGACCTGAGGCAGCAGGGCAAGGTCCTGCACTGGGGCCTCTCGGAGATGGGGGTCAACACGCTGCGCCGGGCTCACGCCGCGCTGCCGGTCACCGCCGTCCAGAACGAGTACTCGATGCTCTGGCGCGGCCCCGAGAAGGAAGTCATTCCGATTTGCGAGGAGCTTGGGATCGGCTTCGTGCCGTGGAGCCCGCTCGGAGTGGGGTTCCTCACGGGAGCGATCGACGCGAATACGCGCTTCGCTCAGGGGGACATCCGCGGCGTCGAGTCCCGCTTCTCGCCGGAGAACCTCCCGCAGAACCTGGCGCTGGTCGCGCTGCTCAGGCGCTGGGCAGCGCGAAAGGGTGGGACTCCCGCCCAGGTTTCGCTGGCCTGGCTCATGGCGCAGAAGCCGTGGATCGTGCCGATCCCCGGAACGACGCAGATGGCGCACATGCTCGAGAACATCGGGGCCGCTCAAGTGCGCATCACGCCGACCGAGCTCGCCGAGCTGAACGGAGCCGTGTCGGCGGCCCAGATCCGCGGCGCACGGCTCCCGGATCAAGTGCTGGTCTTCTCAGGGGTGGAGGCGCCCTCGGCGAAGTGAGTCGGGAGTACATGGTGCCAGAACGGAGAAGCGAAATGGACAAGCGCGCGCTGGGGAAGAGTGGACTCGAGGTGTCGTTGATCGGCTACGGTGCCATGGGGCTGAGCCACGGCTATGGGCCGGCCAGCGACAAGCAGCAGGCGATCGCGCTGCTCCGCGCGGCGTTCGACCGGGGAGTGACGTTCTTCGACACCGCGCAGATCTACGGCCCCTTCACGAACGAAGAGGTCGTGGGCGAAGCGCTCGCGCCGTTCCGCGACATGGTGGTGATCGCGACGAAGTTCGGCTTCGCCTTTGACTCCGACGGTAAGCCGACCGGCGCGCTCGACAGCCGGCCCGAGTCCATCCGCGGGACGACGGAAGGCTCGCTGAAGCGCCTCGGCGTCGAGACGATCGACCTGCTTTACCAGCACCGGGTCGACCCGAACGTCGCGATCGAGGACGTGGCGGGGACCGTGAAGGAGCTGATCTCCGAGGGCAAGGTGAGGCACTTCGGGCTCTCGGAGGCCGGTGTCGAGACGATCCGGCGCGCGCACGCGGTGCAGCCGGTCGCGGCTGTCCAGAGCGAATACTCGCTGTGGTGGCGTGAGCCCGAGCAGGCAGTGCTGCCGGCGTGCGAGGGCCTTGGCATCGGCTTCGTCCCATTCAGTCCTCTGGGGAAGGGGTTCCTCACCGGGAAGATCACCGACACCACGAAGTTCGAAGCCGGTGACCTGCGCGGCACGACGTTCCCGCGCTTCACGCCCGAGAACATCAGGGCGAACCAGGCGTTCGTCGATTTCGTCAAGCAGGTCGCAGCGCGGAAGCAGTGCACACCAGCGCAGATCGCGCTCTCCTGGGTGCTCGCACAGAAGCCATGGATCGTGCCAATCCCTGGGACGACGAAGCTGCATCGCCTGGAGGAGAACCTCGCCGCGGTGAACGTCGAGCTTTCACCCGACGACCTCCGCGACATCGACGGCGCGGCTTCCCGGATCACCGTTCAAGGCATCCGGTATCCCGCGCACATGCAGGCGATGGTGGACCGCTGACGCGAAGGCCTCGGAGCTCTCGCGACCAGAGGAGCATGGAGAGGAACGGGACAGAAAGGTCGCTCTTGGTCGCCGGGGGCGACCGTGGCATCGGGTTGTGACGTACGCAGTCGGCTGCGCCAAATGGAAGTTGCTGACAGGTCAACGAGAGGATTTTCCAGATGGGAAGCACTTGGAAGGCCACCCTTTGGGCGGCGATGGGAGTGCTCATGGCTGGCAAGGTCGGGGCGGCGGATTACAAGCAAAACCCGTTCACCTTGGTCTACGAAGGTGCGATCACCAAGAATGAGCCGGGCAAGGTCAACATCCATCCGGTCACGTACAAGCTCAATAACCTGGATATCTCGGCCAACGTCTACACGCCGGCAAACTACGACCCGTCGAAGCAATACCCGGCGGTCGTCGTGGCGCACCCCAACGGCGGAGTGAAGGAGCAGGTCGCGGGCCTCTATGCCCAGCGCCTCGCGGAGCAGGGCTACATCACGATCGCCGCGGATGCGGCTTATCAAGGCGCGAGCGGCGGCCAGCCCCGCAACGTGGACAAGCCCGCATACCGCATCGAGGACATCCACGGGATGGCGGACTTCATCGCCCGTTATCCGGGTGTCGATGTCGCGCGCCTGGGGTTGCTCGGCATCTGTGGTGGCGGCGGCTATTCGTTGAAGGCGGCGCAAACGGACAAGCGCTTCAAGGCCATCGCGACGCTGAGCATGTTCAACTCCGGGCGAGCGCGTCGCAACGGCTACAACGACTCGCAGCTGTCCACCATCCAGGTACGCCTGCAGCAGGCCTCGGACGCCCGCGCCCAGGAGGCAGCCGGCGGGGAGATTCTCTATTCAGGCGACGCCAACCTGACCGATGAGCAGATCGCCAAGTTGCCGTTCGACCTGTACCGGCAGGGCTACGAGTACTACTGGAAGACGCACGCGCACCCCGGCTCGACGTTCAAATACACGACGAGCAGCTTGCTGGATCTCATGAGCTTCGATGCCACCGACCGACTCGAGCTGCTCGACAAACCCTTGCTCATGATCGCGGGCAGCAAGGCCGACAGCCTGTACATGACCGAGGATGCGTTCGCGAAGGCCACCGGCACGAAGAACAAGGAGCTTTTCAAGATCGACGGCGCCACGCACATCGAGACGTACTGGGTCCCCAAGCATGTGGACGCTGCGATGAACAAGCTGACGGAGTTCTTCGGAAGGTCCCTCAGGAAGTGATGCTCATGCGGACCCGATCTTCTTCCTCGTCGAATCGGCTGTGGCTCGCCGCGTCTCTCCTCGGGGCGAGCGCTTGCGTGAGAGCCGCGCGAAGCGACGGGCCGGCCTCGACGCTTCCGGGATCGCCCGGGCTGCTTCTAACTGGCGCGTTCGAATCGAGATGGCGCGGATGTGCCGCGACGCCGTCAACCGGGCACGGGGGCGACGTCTCGCTCGTTCATCCCCCGGACCTCGGAATCCGCGGGAACACGCACTTCATGTTCTCGGATCTGAACAACCCCCAGATCGCGGACCTGCTCTCGAGCTTCCTCGCCCAGAAGCACCTGGATTGAGAAGGCTCGGACCGCCCGCGAAGCGGGAGCGCGGCATATGACGAGATCGCTCAGGATGCTTCCGCCACTCGTCCTCTTGGCGATGGCGGTGTTCGTGCACGGGTGCGCGCATCAGCAGGCGACTTCGAGAGGAACGACCGTGACAACTGACGGGCTGAGCGTCAAGCAGCAGCGGCTCGTGGCGATCGCCGCCTTCACAGCCAACGGCAACCTGCCGAAACTGAGCACGGCGTTGGCCGGAGGGCTGGATGCTGGCTGGACCATCAACGAGATCAAGGAGGTCCTCGTTCAGCTGTACGCTTACGCGGGGTTCCCGCGCAGCTTGAACGGGCTCAACACGTTCATCGACGTCCTCGATGACCGGCAGCGAAGAGGCATCACCGACGAAGTGGGCCGCGAACCGAGCCCCATGCCGGCTCACAAGAGCAGCATCGAACTCGGAACCGAGATCCAGACGAAGCTGGTGGGAGGGCCTGCGACGGGCCGATACGTCGCATTCTGTCCGGGCATCGATGCCTTTCTGAAAGGGCATCTCTTCGGAGACATCCTGGGCCGCGACAACCTGGACGTGCAGAGCCGAGAGATCGCCACCATCTCGGCTCTGGCCACTCTCGAGGGGGTCAATCCCCAGCTGACGTCCCACTTCAACGTGGGCCTCAACACCGGCCTCACCGAGGCGCAGCTGAGGGGCGTGACCTTCGCCATCGACGACGCCGTCGGGAAGGCTCGTGGAGACAACGCTCGCCACCTGCTGGCGCAGGTCATCGGCAAGAGGCCGGGCATGTCGCATCCGGACACCGTGCTCTCCACCGGGCGCGGCTCGTCAGCCGAGGCGCGGATCAGCATCCGCGTGCGCCAAGAACAGCTCGTCGAGAGCGCACCTCTGGAACACTTCAAGGGCACGGTTCGAATCCGGCGGCTCTTCCAGGCCAGCGATCCAGCGCGCGCATCGGGCGCCTCGGTCACGTTCGAGCCTGGCGCTCGGACGGCGTGGCACGCCCACCCGTTGGGCCAGGTGCTCGTGGTGACCGCCGGAACGGGCTGGGTTCAGCAGCGGGGGGAGGCGGCCAAGGCGATCAGGGAGGACGACGTCGTGTGGATCCCTCCGGCGGTCATGCACTGGCACGGAGCGACGACGACCACCGCGATGACGCACATGGCCGTTCAGGAGCGACTCGACGACAACACCGTTGAGTGGATGGAGCAAGTGAGCGACGAACAGTATCGCGCGGCCGAGCAGACGCGCTGAGCCAGGCAGATCCGCGGTGAAGGTTCTCTTCACAGCCCATGCGTCTTCCAACGGTTCTCTCGCCTCGCGCGTGCGAATGCTTCCGGGTGGTCGACCATGATCCGCCACGGCGGCACAGCGGTTCGACGTGTCGGTGCTGCGGAGAGCCCTCGGTCTCCAGAAGACAGCGCGGCGGTGACGCCCCCTTGCGCCGCGTGGGCATACGACTTAGTAGTATGGTAGGCTCGTCGCGGTGAGACGGCTGTTCGTGGAGTCGCGCGGGTTCAGCGAGGACCGGAGGCGCCTCGAGCGTGTCCGGGAGTTTTCGCACGATGACATGGTGGCGCTGGAGCAGAGAATCCTGGCAGACCCCGAGGTCGGCGACCTCGTGCCGGGTACTGGCGGCCTGCGGAAGGTCCGGGCCGCGCAGAGCGAGGTCCGGCGCGGCAAGCGCGGCGGGGTCCGCGTCTACTACCTGGATCTCCCGCGGCGCGGCGTCACGCACTTGGTCGCGATCTTCGGGAAGCGCGAGAAGTCGGACCTCTCGAGGGCAGAGCGACAGGCAGTCGCCGCGCTCGTGCGCCAGTTGAAGGAGGAGCCATGAAGAGGAAGGGAAGGACCACGTCCGCGTTCGCCAAGATCAAGGCAGGGCTGGAGGACGCGATCGCCTTCCACGCTGGGGACCGGCAGCTCACGGTTCGTGACGTGGAGCTGAAGCCGCCGGCCCCGATGGGCGCGAAGGAGGTGCTCGCAGTCCGGACCCGGATGCGCGTCTCGCAAGCCGCTTTCGCGCGAATCCTGAACGTCAGCCCGAGGACGGTGCAGGCGTGGGAGACGGACGCCCGTCGTCCCTCCGATGCGGCGCTGAAGCTTCTCGCCGTTGCCAAGGCGCATCCGGAAGTGCTGCTCGGCTGAGCGGCGTCTCCCCGGCGCGCCCTCGCTGCGCCGCGGCGACCGAGGCGCACGGACGGTGCATGTTCTCGCGCCTGAATGGCGCCGGAAACCGTGAGGCTCCTCGTACGCTCGGTGCGCGCTATGCGCGGGACGCGCTCTGCTACGACCGCAGTGGTTACGCGCGAGTAGCAGTCGATGCGCCGCATGGCAGACGGTCGCGATCGGCCATGCCGCCCTTCGGGACCAAGGGGTCGCAGGTTCAAATCCTGTCTCCCCGACTCAGAAGGCCGCGACTTCGCACGGGAAACCGTCGGGTCGCGGCCTTCGTCGTTCCTGGCTCCTTCTTCGCGGGTAGAAGCCGGCGACCTTCCGCTCGCGGCCGGACTTCGGGACCGTGAGGCGCCCCTTCCCACCCCGACCGCCGGACCGTGAGGGCGCCGCGCTTCAGGTCCACGTCCGGGTCGAACGACCGCTGCCGCGTCGCGCGCCACAACGGACGGTGGGTGCGTATCACGCGCCGACCCCGGTGCCGGCAACCTCCTCGATGGTGGCGCTCAGGGCTTCACCCGACACAGGACCATGCCCGCATGGTGGAGCACGCCGTTCATGAAGTCGCCGTCCGCGGTGAAGCCGGTATCGTCGACGTAGTCGATGTGATCGCCCGTCAGCGTGTAGCGCCCTTGGTAGGCGCTCTTCCGGTCGCCGCGTGCCTCGTCGTAGCGGCCGTTCGGCAGGAGCTCGTGGCGGACGTAGCCGTCCGCTGTGACCCACATCCCGACGTACTTGTTCTGGTCCATGCGTGAACCTTGGTCCGTTTGATCCCGGCGATCGCTAGAGCCCTTCGGGAAAATCGGTGGCCGCCGAGGCTTCTCGCCAAGCATCGAGATCCTTCCGGATGCCGGACATCTTTGCTTCGGCGAGCTGGTTGGCGATCTTGCCGGCGAACAGGTGCAGCGGCGGTTCGGCTGCCACGACGGCATCGATGATGAGCCGAGCGACCTTCTCGGGATCACCTGCCTGCTTCCCATCGAGCTGGTTGAGGTGAAGGTCGAGAGAGGCCCTTGCCTCGGTGTACTCGTCGATGCTGTGCTCGGCGACGGCCAGGCTGCCGGTGGAGAGGAAATCGGTCCGCACCGGTCCGGGATAGACGACGGTCGCCTTGATCCCGAGTTCAGCGACTTCGGCTGCCAGGGACTCGGTAAGGCCAGCGAGTGCGAACTTGGTCGCGGCATAGCTGCTCCAGCCCGCATAGCCGCCCTGGATGCCGACGATCGAGGCGATGTTGACGATATGACCCGAGCGCTGGCGCCGCATATGGGGAAGCGCGTGCCGCAGTACCTGCAGCGGCGCGAACACGTTGACCTCGAAGTTCCGGCGATACTCGGCATCGCTGAGCGCCTCGACGGTGCCCTGCTGGCCGTAGCCGGCGTTGTTGACCACGACGTCGATGGCGCCGAAACGCTCGACCGTCGCATCGATCGCGGCCTTCACGCTGGCCGCGTTCGTGAGGTCTGTCTCCAGAGCGAGCAGGCCATTCGCTTCCGGAGAGCTCTTCTCGAGAGCCGCTCTGTCGCGCGACGTGGCCGCGACGCGGTGCCCGTCGGCCAGGAGAGCGTCGGCGAGGATCCGGCCGATGCCCTTGGAGGCTCCGGTGATGAACCAGACTCTTGAAGTGTTGCTCATCGCATGACTTCCTTTCGCGCTGAACGTTGACGATGCGCCGATGCGATTCTCCTCAGGCCAGGCTCGCCGTCGGGCGGACGATGATCTCGCTCACGTCGACGGCGTCCGGCTGGGCGATCGCCCAGGCGATGGCCTCCGCGACAGCACTCGCGGGGATCGCGACGCGGCGGAAGTCGCGCATCGCGGCCACCGAGCCCTCGTGGGTGATGGTGCTCGCCAGCTCGGACTCGGTGACGCCCGGGCTGATGGTCGTCGCGCGAACCTTCGTCGTCTCCTGACGGAGGCTGTCAGTGATGGCGACGACGGCGTACTTCGTCGCGCAGTAGACGGCGGAGCCCGGGAAGGTGACGTGCCCACCGATCGAGGAGACGTTGACGACGTGCCCGGACCCCTGCGCCTCCATCAAGGGGAGGGTCGCGGCGATGCCGTGGAGGACGCCTCGAATGTTCACGTCGATCATCCGGTTCCACTCGTCGACCTTCAGCGCCGAGAGCGGCGAAAGCGGCATGACCCCGGCGTTGTTGACGATGACGTCGACGCGACCGAAGCGCTCGCGTGCGAAGGCCACGAATCGCTGCATGTCCTCGAGGCTCGTCACGTCGAGCGCGCGCTGGTCGGCCTGGCCACCGGAAGCGAGGATCTCGGAGGTGATCGTCCCGAGGCGTTCGGTGCGCCGCGCGCCCAGGAGGACCCGCGCGCCGCGCTCCGCGAGGAGACGCGCGGTCGCTTCACCAATGCCGCTGCTCGCTCCCGTGATGAGGACGACCTTCTCGATGTTGGCGCTCATGGCTTCACCCGTATTTGTGCTGGTCATGCGCGTACCCTACGCATCGACGCGCCGCAGAACGAGTTGAGAATAGTGGATTCACTCGTTATATTCGTTAAACAATGCGCAGCGACCTCGCGGCCCTCGAAGCGTTTCTTGCCGTCGCCGACAACCGGAGCTTTCGCGCGGCCGGGCAGGTCCTCGGCGTCACGTCCTCCGCAGTCAGCCAGGCGGTGCACAAGCTCGAGGAGCGGCTCGGCGTGCAGCTCTTCGCGCGCACGACCCGGAGCGTCGCGCTGACCGAAGCCGGCGAGCACCTCCGTGCCGGTCTCCGCCCCGCGTTCGCTCAGATGCGCGAGACCGTGGACTCGCTCGGCGAGCTGAAGGGCCGCCCCGCTGGGCTCCTCCGCCTCAACGTGTCGTCGGTCGCGGAGGCCATCTTCTCCGAGGGCGTGCTGGCGGCGTTTCTCGCGCGCCACCCCGGCATCCGGCTCGACGTCGCGGTGGACGACACCGGCACCGACATCGTGAAGGAGGGCTTCGACGCGGGCATCCAGCTTGGAGAAGTGATCGCTCAGGACATGGTGGCGGTGAACGTGACGCGGGAGGAGCGGCAGATCGTCGTCGCGTCGCCGCGCTACCTCGCCGCCCACGGCGTGCCGAGGCGACCGCGCGACCTGCACAAGCACGCGTGCATCGGCTGGCGCGTGTACTCACGCCCTGCGCCGTATCGCTGGGAGTTCACCTCGAACGGTCGCGAGATCGAGGTCGCGATCGAGGCCCGCGTCGACACGAACGAGATGGCCGTGATGGTGCGTCTCGCGCTCGATGGCGTTGGCATCGCGGCCGGGCTCGAGCGCACATGGGCGCCGCACCTCGCGAGCGGGAAGCTCGTCAGCGTGCTCGACGAGTACTGCCCGCCATTCTCGGGGTTCTTCCTCTACTACCCGCGCCGGACACGCGTCCCGGCCAAGCTCCGCGCGTTGATCGACTTCCTCAAGGAGCGAAGGAACTGAGGTTGCGCTGTGCTCGAGCCTCTTGACGCACTGGCTCGCGCCGATCGGCGGGTGAAGCGCTCACGATGAAGATCGTTCGGCGGCGGGCCTGCGCCTGGCGGCGCTCGTGGGCTCGTTCACCCCGACCCGCCGAAATGCTCGCGAAGAAGAGCAGCGCCCCGGCACCAATGCCCTGCTGAGCCGCTGAAGCATGCGCTTGGGTTCGCCAGTCGCAAGGTGCGAAACAGGAGCTGCTTCAGCCTGATCCGCCGCCTCTTCCCGCACGTGATGTTGCCCGAATGCTTCGGCGCGGCGGAGAGGAGCCTTGACCACGCCGGCCCCCGCTGCTGAAGGGGTTCGACCGAGTGCATGGGCAGGGACGGACATCCTCCTCTCTTCGGGAGCAGCGCGCCCCACGCCCGCCGCCTATCTCCCGGCAGCGGCGTATAGAGGACCGACCGCCGCCCGAGAGGTGCGCGATGGGCACTTCGTACCGCCTGGCATACTTGATCGGGTTCACGCCCTGGGAAGACCAGCCGCTGCCGCCGGAGCTTTCGGCGCTCGTCGAGGGGCTGCGCGCGCGTCCTCCGGGCCGGGCGCTCGATCTCGGGTGCGGGAGGGGGGCGCACGCCGTCTACCTCGCGAGCCACGGGTGGAAGGTGACTGGCGTGGACCTCGTCCCGGCAGCGCTGGCGAAGGCGCGCCAGAGGGCGACGGACGCCGGAGTGGACGTGCAGTTCCTGGACGGCGACGTCACGCGGCTCGACACGCTCGGGCTCTCGCCGGGCTACGACCTCCTCCTCGACGCGGGCTGCTTCCACGGGCTCTCGGACCCGGAGCGAGCGGCCTACGCGCGGGGCGTGACGGCGCTGCGTGCGCCGCGCGCGGCGATGCTGCTGTTCGCGTTCAAGCCGGGGTGGCGCGGGCCGGCGCCGCGGGGGGCGAGCGCCGAGGACCTCACGTCGGCGTTCGGGCCGTCGTGGCGGCTGGTGCGCTCGGAGCGGGCACGGGAGTCACGGCTGCCGCTCCCGCTGAGGAACGCGGACCCGCGCTGGCACCTGCTCGAGGCGGCCTGAGGGGACGACGTCCGCGGGCCGGCGGCGCCGTCGAGCGGCCGGGGAGGAGCCTGTCTCGGCCGCGCCCGCGCTCACGCGGCCGCGCGACCCATGCGCCCGCAGCCGTGCCGCCGCGGCCCCTCGCGCAGGAGGATGGCGAGGCGCTCGCGCTGGGCCGGGTCGAGCACGTCGTGGACGCGCGCGATCGCCTCGGCGACGCGGGCCGGGAGCGCCACCGCGCTCGCGAGCCGCGCGTCGATCGCGTCCCGGACGTGCGCGGCGTCGAGCGAGGGCGCCACGAAGAGGTCGGCGAGGTCGCCGCGGAGCGGGTGCGCGTCGGCGCGGAGCGCGAGGAACGCCTGGGAGAGCGCGTCGAGCTCGGCGCGGACGGCGCGCTCCTGCTCCGGCGAGGCGCCGATCCGGCGAAGGAGCCAGCCGGCGCGCGCGCCGCGGTGGTGCCGCCACCGGCGGAACGCCACGACGCGGACCAGGCCGGCGAGGAAGAGGACGACGACGGCGCCGAGGGCGCCGGACAGGAACGAGTTCATGGCGATGCCTCCGTGATCTTCACGGAGGGCATGATGCGGAGCCGTCGTGTACGCAGCGCGTCGCGATCGTGAAGAAGGATGAAGCGGCTCCCGCACCAGCCAAGAATGGACGTGCCGATCGGGCCCGCCCTCTCGCCACGACGCTCGGCGCTGATCGCTTCGAAGTGACCTGCGGCACGGCCGGAGCGGAGAACATCCGCGGATGCGCGCGGGGTCGACACCGGGAGTGCACCCATGGTCTCCTCGCATGGGAGGGACCGATGGAGCTCCTGGCGCTCGTCCTCACGCTGATCAGCAGCACCACCGCCGAGCCGACGGCGCAGCACGCGGCGCTCCTCCACATGCGAGGAGAGGCGGCGTCTGCCCGGACGGAGCTCGAGGCGGTCCTCGCGAGCCACCCGTCGAACGCGCCCGCGCTGTTCGTGGCCGCGGCGCTCGAGGCAGAAGCGGGCAACCTCGGCGCCGCCGCGCGGCACGCGTCCAGGCTGGGCGGATTGTCGCCGGCTCCTCCGCAGGCCCGCGTCCTCGCGGCCCTCATCGCGCGACGGCGGGCGCAGCCCGGGGAGCGGATCGACGACGCGCTCATCGAGGCCTGGAAGGAGGTCGGCCGCCCGGACCTGGCGAGCAGCCCGCTCCTGCCGTCGCTCGATTCGCGGGCGATGGAGATCCTGCCGCCGGAGCTCGGGGCCGAGGTCAAAGAGCGCATGAGCGCCGCGGAGCGGCTGGTCTTCGCGTACGACGGGCCGGCGAACGGTCGAGCGCACCTGGACCTCGCGCTCGATGCAGCGATGACGGCGGAGCAGAACCCGCTCGCCGTGAACCTGGAGATCCTGGCGGCGCTCACCTCCCACGAGCCGATGCCGGGCGAGCTCAGGCAGGATGCGCGCCGGGTCGCGGCGCGCGTGGCGCCGATCGTCGCGGCGAGGGATCCCGCGAACGGTTACCTCGTGCTCGCGGGGTGGTTGGCCTCCGGGGCGAACGACACGCCCATGAGCGCCGACGACCTCGCGCTGCTCCAGGAGGCGGTAGCGAGGCCTCGGTTCGAGGTCCCGCGTCGCGAGCTGCTGGCGGAGCTGCGACAGATGGCAGCGGGCCTGGACGCGAAGCATGGCCCCGTGCGCGCGCAGCTGGCCGCGCTCGGTGCGCCGGTGCCGCTGATGCGCCTCTGGAAGCGTGCGGAGGCCACCTGCGAACCGGCCGCCCGGGCGCGCGCGAGCGTCCTGCTCGCGGCGACGGCGAAGCGGCTCGAATCGTCCGGGACGATGCTGGAGCGGATGCTCTCCCTCGGGCTCGCCGACACGGCCGCGCGGCTGAGCGGCGACGAGCGCCGGATCGCCTCGGTGCGCGCCGAGGTGGAACGCGCTCGCGCATCCATGAACGCGCTGCGGGAGGAGCAGAAGCGCCTCGGAACGTGGCCGTTCGCCGGCCCCTGGCGCGAGTGGGACCCGTCCCGCGAGATGGAGCGCCTCGAGCGGCTCGCGCGGTGAGCCCCGGTGCGAAGCGGGAACGAAGAGAGGGCGGACCCGGTGGGCCCGCCCTCTCGCTCACTTCACCCGCTGGTGACTGCCGAGCGCCTTCTACCTACCGTGATACTGCGCCGGATCGAACACCGACCCGCTGCCGTGGCAGACGGCGCACGCCTCGGCGCCGGGACCGCCGGACGTCTGGGCGGCGACGAGCTCGAGCTGCGTGAGCCCCGCGCTGAACTGGCCGACGCCGATGGTGTACGGGCCGGCCGCGCCGTTCTGGGCCATGTGGTTCAGCGCGGCGGCGCTCGCGTGGCACGAGCCGCAGACCCCGGCGATCGGGCTGGTGCGGGTGTACGTCGCCTGGTCCGCGTTGGTGAAGTCGCCGCCGGTGGTGAAGCCCTCGGTGAGGCCCACGTCGTCGGCGCTCGGGAACGGGCTCGCGTCGTCGTGGCAGAGGTCGCACCGGCCGATCGACGTGCCCAGCGCCATGCCACCCGGGCGGAAGTCGGCGATCACCGGGGAAGCGATGGGGCCGTGGTACGTGACGATCCCGGGCGTGTACGGCAGCGACGCGCCCGAGTGGATGGCGTGGACCATCACGCCGAACTGCAGCGACTGCTCGGCCTTGCCGTCGATGGTCACGGTCGGGCGGCTCTGCACGTCGGTCGCCGAGGTGTTGTGGCAGACGACGCACGAGTCGAGGTTGCCGCTGCGGTTGCCCTCGTGCCCCTCCACCAGGCCGTGGCACCGGTTGCACTTCGCGGCGTCCACCACCTGGCGGCGCTCGGCGACGGCGGCGGTGCCGATGGGGAACGTGGCCGTGGCGGCGGTGAGCCGGTACTTCAGGCTGGCGCGCGTCGAGTTCTTGCTGGGCGAGCCTTCGAGCACCGCCACGCCCGCCTTCGCGTCGGCGGGGATCGCCGTCGGGGACGTGACCGTGTAGGTGCCGTCCGCGTTCCGCACGGCGGCCGCCTGGAGCACGCCGCCGCCGAGCACGTTGATGGTCACCGGCTGGCCGGGCTTGGCGGTGCCGGCGCCGGCGTTGTTCCAGTTGGCGCCCTCCACCGTGGACCAGCCGACGTGGACGCCGAGGCGGGCGGTGGGGAGCGTCCAGAGCGGATCGGTCGCGAGGTCGAACGCCGCGCCGGCGGCGGCGGGGTTGCTCACGCTGAACGTGACCGCCGGGGACTCACCGGGCGCGGTCTGCTCCACCTTCACGATCTGGAGCGAGGCCACCTCGGTCGCGGGGGTCGGGGCGGCGAGGCTGTGGACCTTGGTCGCGTCGGCGAACTTGCCGGCGCCGTGGCACGCCGCGCAGCTCCCGTCGGCGACGACGCCGGCGCCGTGCGCCGTCCAGCCCGCCGCCGGCGTGGCGTTCGCGAAGTCCGTCCGGTCGTGGCACGAGCCGCAGTACGCGACGGACGCCTGGGTCTTCCAGTAGTCGGAGCCGGTGCCCGAGGCGACGTCGTGGCACACCGTGCAGCTGCCGGGGTCCTGCGGGAACTTCACGCCGGTGTACTCGTGCTTGCTGTTCATGATGAGGCGGCCCGGCACGGCGCCGGCGATGGCGGTGCCGTCGAGGTCCTTGCCGCTCACGCTGGGCAGGCTCGAGCCCTGGTGGATCTTGTGGATCATGACGGCGAGGTCGAGCGTGATGCTGTTCGTGGACAGCGTGCCCGGGTCGAGCATGCTGGGGTTGTGGCAGGTCCCGCAGTACGCGACCTCGAGCCGGCGCGCGCCGTGGACCGCGAGCTGGACGTGGCAGGCGCCGCAGGCGGCGTCGGACACGAGCGCCCTCGGGTCGGCGGTCGCCATCGCGCCGGTCGCGGGGACCACGTCGCCGTAGCCGTTGAACACCGGGCGCGTGGCATCCGGGTTCGCGAGGTTGTTCTGGATCGCGAAGCGCGTGACGGCGGCCGGGTCGTAGGCCTCGGTCACGGCGACCGCGGCGCTCGGCGCCACCTGCTTCGAGAGGTCGGCCTGGAACGTGTAGCTGCACGAGCCGTCGCCGTTGTCCACGAGCGTGCCGACCGTGGCGCTGGACGCCTCGACCGCGGCCACCGGGACGTCGGGCTCGTGCACGGGGTTCACGAGGAGCTTGTTGAGGTAGCTCTTCCAGACCTTCGTCCCGGGGTTCGCCGGGTCGTCCACCAGCTTGGCGATGGTGAAGGCCGGCGCGAACGCCGCATAGCCGCTCGCCGCGCCGCCGGCGCAGGCGGTGACCGGGTTCGTCATCGCGGCGTCGCGGTAGAGCACGTAGGTGACCGTGGGGACGCCGCCGGTGGTGGCGGCGTTGGGGATGCTCACCGCGGTGATGCGGGCGTAGAGCCGCGCCTGGGTGGCCTCGGGCGCGACGGGCGACTCGCCCGCAGGCCCCTGCGGCCCGGTGGGCCCGGTCGGCCCGGCGGGCCCTTCGGCGCCGGGAGGCCCCGCCGGCCCCGGCGATCCGGGGTCCCCGTCGTCACCGCTGCAGCCGGCGACGGAGGTCGCCGCGAAGATCGCAGCGAGCCCGAGTGTCAGCGCACGTCTCGTCATCGTCGTCTCCCATGTACGTTTGGTGAACTGCTTCATGGG
The DNA here is from genome assembly GCF_000013385.1 of Anaeromyxobacter dehalogenans 2CP-C. GTDB lineage: Bacteria > Myxococcota > Myxococcia > Myxococcales > Anaeromyxobacteraceae > Anaeromyxobacter > Anaeromyxobacter dehalogenans_B. Next base: position 3,655,429 of record NC_007760.1, on the reverse strand, counting down.
GTGTGGCAATGCGATCCCCGCGCCAGCGCGCAGGGGTTGACGGATCAAGCGCTTACGGCCGATAGTCGGACGAAATCACCGGATGAGGCGATCGCAGGCCGCCGCATGTGGCGATCCGGCGGGAATCGCCGAATCCGGCGATCACCATCCGACATGGCGACCGACCAGTTCTTCCGCGAGCTGACGCTGCGGATCTGCAGCACGCTCGACATCCAGAAGGCCATCGAGCGCGTCTTCCCGGTGCTCCGCGCCAGGGTCCCGCTCGACGAGCTCCGGCTGGAGGTGCTCGACCGGAAGCTGGGCGCGGTTCGCCAGATCGCGCGCGTCTCGACCGCGGGCCAGGGGCGCGCCGGCGAGCGCATCACGCAGGTGAAGCCGGCGATCATCCCGCTCCCGGCACGGCTCTGGCGGTGGGCGGACGCGATGCGCGGGCCCATCCTCATGGACGAGGCCTCGGGCGAGGACATGCGCATGATGCGCGTCCTCACCAAGGCGGAGCACGACTCGGATCTGGCGGTGCCGCTGCGCGTGGAGTCCACGCAGCTCGGGTTCCTGCTGCTGCGCGCCGCGGGGAAGGGCCGCTACACCGCCGCGCACGCCGAGCTCCTCGCGACCGTGGCGGACCCGTGCGCGGTCGCGCTCGCGAACGCGCTCGCCCACCAGGAGCTCGTCCAGGTGCGCGACGAGCTGCTCGACGACAAGCGGTTCCTCAACCGCGAGCTGTTCCACGCGACCGCCGACGAGGTGATCGGGGGGAGCACCGGGCTCCGGAGCGTGATGGAGCTGGTCCGGCAGGCCGCGCCGCTCAACAGCACGGTGCTCCTGCTGGGCGAGACCGGCGTCGGCAAGGACGTCATCGCCAACGTCCTGCACGACGCGTCGCCGCGTCGCGAGGGGCCGTTCATCAAGGTGAACTGCGGCGCGATCCCCGAGGGCCTCGTGGACAGCGAGATGTTCGGGCACGAGGCGGGCGCGTTCACCGGCGCCCGCGCCGCGCATCGCGGCCGCTTCGAGCGCGCCGACGGCGGGACCATCTTCCTCGACGAGATCGGCGACCTGCCGAAGGGCGCGCAGGTGCGCCTCCTGCGCGTCCTGCAGAGCCGCGAGATCGAGCGGGTGGGCGGGACGCGGCCCCTGAAGGTGGACATCCGCGTGATCGCCGCGACCCACCAGAACCTCCAGCAGATGGTGACCGAGGGGCGGTTCCGCGAGGACCTCTTCTTCCGGCTGAACGTCCTCCCCATCAACATCCCGCCGCTCCGGCTGCGGGCGGAGGACATCCCGGCCCTGGTCAGGCACTTCGTGGCGGTGAAGCGCCGGGGGCTCGGGATCCGCGGGACGCCGACGATCTCGCCGGGAGCGCTCGCGCGGCTCCAGGCCTACGCGTGGCCGGGCAACGTCCGCGAGCTGGAGAACGTGGTCGAGCGCGAGCTCGTGCGAAGCGCGGGGCGCGGCCGGGAGCTCTCGTTCGAGGAGCTGGCGCGGTCACAGGCGAGGAGCGCGCCGTCGCGCCACGAGGCCCCTCCGCCGCGAACGCTCGCGGACGTCATGGCGGCGCACATCGAGGACGTCCTCGCCGCGACGGGCGGGAAGATCCACGGCCCCGGCGGCGCCGCCGAGCTCCTCGGCGTGAACGAGAGCACGCTGCGGAACCGGATGAACCGGCTCGGCATCACCTATGGTCGGGCCGCACGGAAGCGCCGCGAGGCCGGCTGAGCGGGCGTGCGCGGGCCCTTCGCGCGCGACGTTCCCCAGCTCGACGGTGAGCAGAGCACTCTCACGCGACTCCGGAACGGTGCTATTCGAGGGTGCGGCAGGCGTGCACGGCGGAGGCGAGCATGGACAAGAAGCCGCGAGTCTTCACGATGTCGTTCGGGAGCGTGTACCCGCTCTACGTCCAGAAGGCGGAGAAGAAGGGACGGACGAAGGCGGAGGTGGACGAGATCATCGCGTGGCTCACCGGCTACCGCGGTGCGAAGCTCCAGCGGGCCATCGACTCCGGGGTGGACCTCGAGACCTTCTTCTCGAAGGCGCCGCGGCTGAACCCGAACGTCGGGCTCATCACGGGCGTCGTGTGCGGGGTGCGCGTCGAGGAGGTCGCCGATCCGCTGATGCAGAAGATCCGCTACCTGGACAAGCTCGTTGACGAGCTCGCCAGGGGGAAGAAGCTGGAGAGCATCCTCCGGAAGTGAAGCCGCGTCATCCGCTACGCGGCGCGAAGCGCTCACGCGCCGCGCGGGAGCACGGTCAGCACGCGAACGATGAACGCGTGGAACTCCTTCATGTAGTTCGTGAGGAAGTCCTTGGTGGACGGCTCGGTCACGTCGCCGTCGGGCGTGATGAGCCCGGGCTTGAAGTGGATGTACGCCTCGACCGTGTTCATCAGCGGCGAGTTGCAGAACGCCAGCACGCCGCGAAGGCTCTGCTGCGCGAGCGCGGTGCCGAGCGACCCGATCGACGCGCCGATGATCGCCGACGGCTTGCGGGTGAAGGCGTTCTGGCCCCAGGGCCGGCTCGCCCAGTCGATCGCGTTCTTCAGGCCGCCGGGGATCGAGCGGTTGTACTCCGGCGTGACGAACAGGATGGCGTCGCTGTCCTCGATCGCCTTCTTGAACGCGCGCGCGACGGGCGGGTAATCGGCGTCGTAGTCGTAGCTGTAGAGAGGCAGGTCCTTGAAGGAGATCTCCGTCATCTTCAGGTCGGGCGGGGCGAGCCGCACGAGCGCCCCGGCGAGCTGGCGGTTGATGGATGCCTTCGCGAGGCTGCCGATCAGGTAACCGACCTTGTACGTGGCCACGGGGACCTCCACCGAATGCCTGGGGGGCCGGCAGCGGGCATGCCGCCGGGACGTCGCGCCAGAGCATAGGGGGAGCCTACGCGCCGCAGCCGCAGCGACCTCGGGTTGGTCCGGCCGAGGGAGAGCCCCCTAGCGTCGCCGGTAGTGCAACGCCACGATCCCCGACCTCAGCCGCCGCGCCGCCACGAGCTTCAGGCGCGCGGAGTCCTGCAGCCCGGAGAACAGGTAGGGACCGTGGCCGGCCACCACGGGGTGCACGACGAAGCGATACTCGTCCACGAGGTCGAGGCGCTGGAGCGCGGCCGAGAGCTGGGGGCTGCCGACCAGGATCCCGCGCGGCGTGGCCTTCTTCAGCGCCTTCACCTTTCGTTTCAGGTCGCCCTCGACGAGGTGCGTGTTGCTCCACGGGAAGTCGCGCCGCGTGGTCGAGACCACGTACTTGGGCTTGGCCTCGAGCTTCCTCGCCCAGCTCCGGTCGGCCGGCTTCGCCTTCGGATCGCGCGCTACCTGCGGCCAGGCCTCCTCCATCAGCTCGTAGGTCACCCGGCCGAAGAGCATCGCTCCCGCCCCGTCCATCACGCGCGTCCAGTAGCGGAGCATCTCGTCGTCGGCGATCCCCTCGCGGTGGTCGCAGCACCCGTCCAGCGTCACGTTGAGCGCGAAGGTCAGGAGTCCCATCGCGTCCTCAGACGTTGCCCCAGCCCGGGATGGCCGCCGCCTGCTTCACCCAGGCCGCCAGCTGCGCCTCGTCGAGATCGTCCTCGTGGACGTCGATCCAGCGCCCGTCCTTGCCCGTGCCGCCGGGGGGAACGGGCCGCAGCGACGTCCCCTTGAAGAACGTCACCTTGATCGCCTTGCTGAACGCGTGGAGCCCGACGAACCAGCCCTGGCCCTCGATGCCGTAGAAGGGCGAGTTCCACCTCACCGCCTTCCGCACCCCGGGCACGTTGCGCGCGATGAGCGCGTCGAGGCGCTGGCCGACCTCGCGCTTCCAGCCCGGCAGCGCCGCCAGGTACGCCTGCACGGGCGCGTCGCCGTCGGCCTTCGCGATCTGCGGGTTGCCGCCCGAGAGCAGGACCGGCTTCCGGGCCGCGGATGAACCCGCCTTCCGGGCGGCGGCGCGCCCGCCCTTGCCCGCCGCGGCGCCCCGCTTCGCCGTGGCGGGCAGCTTCTTGCCGGCGGCCTTCGCTCCTCGAGCCTTCGATGCCTTCTTCGCGACCGCGCTGCTGTCCATTGCGCTCTCCTGGGAGTGAGGAAGATGGTCAGCCGCGCCGCGCGGCCTCGATCTTGGCGACGTCGATCTTCGTCATCGGCATCATCGCCTCGAACGCGCGCCGCGCTTCCTCGCCCCCCGCCTCGAGCGCTTCCATCAGGACCCGCGGCGTGATCTGCCACGACACGCCCCACCGGTCCTTGCACCAGCCGCACGCGCTCTCCTGGCCCCCGTTGCCGACGATCGCGTTCCAGTAGCGGTCGGTCTCGGCCTGGTCCTCGGTCGCGATCTGGAACGAGAACGCCTCGGTCTGCTTGAACGCGGGGCCACCGTTCAGGCCCATGCAGTGCACGCCGGCGACCGTGAACTCGACCACCAGCACGTCGCCCTTCTTGCCGCTGGGAGAGTCGCTGGGCGCGCGGATGATCGGGCCCACCGCGCTGTCGGGGAAGGTCTTGGCGTAGAAGCGGGCCGCGTCCTCGGCGTCCTTGTCGTACCAGAGACAGATCGTGTTCTTGGCCATGTTCGTCCTCCGGTTGGGGGCGTCTGCCGCCCGCCGGCGAGGGCGGACGTCGAAACGCCAAGGTCGGTAGTGAAAGAAGGGCCTCCCGACGACGACCCGTTCGAAGGGGGCTCGTCATTCGACCCGGCGAACGGGAAGCGCTCATCGGTCGCGCCCCATGCGAGACCTCGAGCCCGGTCATGGGCGGCAGCCGCCGGGGGGCACTACGGTATGGTGCGGGTGGAGCGGATCCACGATCACGCCATCATCGGCGACGGCCGGTCGGCGGCGCTCGTGTCGCGGCGCGGGAGCATCGACTGGCTCTGCTGGCCGCGGTTCGACGGCCCGAGCGTCCTCGGCGCGCTCCTGGACGACGGGGCCGGCCACTTCACCGTCGCGCCGACGCAGCCCTTCCGGACGAGCCGACGCTACCTCGGGGACACGAACGTGCTCGAGACGCGGTTCGAGACGGCCTCGGGGGCGGTCTCGGTCACGGACTTCATGCCCGTCGCGTCGGACCCGGAGCGGCGGCGTCTCCTGCTCGCCGACCACGCCATCCTGCGCATCGCCGCTTGCGAGCGCGGCGACGTCGAGCTGGAGGCGATCTTCGAGCCGCGCCCCGGCTACGGGCGCGAGCCGCCGCGGCTGGTCGATGCGCGCGCGCTGGGGCTGCGCATGGAGACGCGGGCGGGGCTCGTCACGCTGCGCGCCGGGCTGCCGCTGCGCATCGACGGGGGCGGGCGCGCGGCCGGGCGGGTCCGGCTGCGCACCGGGGAGGAGTGTCACTTCGCGCTCACGCTCGCGAGCGAGTGGCCGGCGGTGCTGCCGCCGCTCGGGGCCGAGCTGCACGCCGCCCTCGACCGGACCGTCGGCTGGTGGAGCGACTGGGCGGCGCGGATCCGCTACGGCGGACCGGCGCGCGAGGCGGTGGTGCGGAGCGCCCTCGCGCTGCGGCTCCTCGTCTACGCGCCCTCCGGCGCGGTCGTCGCCGCGCCCACCACGTCGCTCCCGGAGCGGGTCGGGGGCAATCTCAACTGGGACTACCGGTACTGCTGGCTGCGCGACGCTGCCCTGACGGTCCGGGCGCTCTTCGGGCTCGGCTTCCGCGAGGAGGCGGACGCGTTCGTGAGCTGGCTCCTGCACTCGACGCGCCTCACCCAGCCGGCGCTCCAGGTGCTCTACGACGTCCACGGGAACCAGCCCGCGGCCGAGCGCACGCTGGGGCACCTCGCGGGCTACCGCGGGTCGCGCCCGGTTCGCGTCGGGAACGGCGCCGCGGGCCAGCTCCAGCTCGACGTCTACGGTGAGGTGATCGACGCGGTCGCGCACTTCGTCCGCAGCGGCGGCACGCTCGACCGGGAGACCCAGCGGATGCTGTCCGCGCTGGGCGAGTACGTCTGCCGGAACTGGCAGCGGCCGGACGACGGGATCTGGGAGCCCCGGTCCGGCGCGGCCCACAACACGCACTCTCGCGTCCTCTGCTGGACCGCCCTGGACCGCCTGCTCGAGCTGCACGCGAAGGGCCACGTGCGGCGCGCGCCGGCGGGCCTGTTCGAGCGGAACCGCGCGGCGATCCGCGCCGAGGTCGAGGCGCGGGCCTGGAACGCGCAGCTCGGCAGCTACGCGTCGAGGCTCGACGGCGAGGACCTCGACGCGGCGCTGCTCCTCATCCCGTGGTACGGGTTCGAGGACGCGGGCGCGCCGCGCATGCGCGCCACGTACCGGCGGATCACCGAGCGGCTCGGCGCGGGGGACGGGGGCCTCCTCTACCGCTACCGCACCGGCGACTCGCCCGGCGAGGGCGCGTTCGGGATCTGCTGCTTCTGGGGCGCGGAGACCCTGGCGCTCGGGGCGGGGAGCGCGGCCGATGCGCAGGCCACGTTCGAGCGGCTGTGCGGGTTCGCGAACGACGTCGGGCTGTTCGCGGAGGAGATCGACCCCGCCACGGGCGAGGCCGTCGGGAACTTCCCGCAGGCGTTCACGCACGTCGGCCTCATCAACGCGGCGCTCTCGCTGGAGCGGCGGCTGCGTCGCGAGGCGCCTGCCTCCGTCGCCGAGGTGCGCGAGCTCCCCGCGGCCGACGGGGTGGGCCCGTGAGCGTCGGGAGCTGGCTGCTCTGGGGCTTCGTCGGGACGGTCGTGCTCACGACGGTGATGTCGGCGAGCCAGGGGCTCCGGCTCACCCGCATGAACCTGCCGTACATGCTCGGGACGATGCTCACGCCGAGCCGCGACCGCGCGAAGCTCGTCGGGTTCGGCGTGCACCTGATGAACGGATGGATCTTCTCGCTCCTGTACGTCGCCGCGTTCGAGGCCTGGGGCAGGGCGTCGGTCTGGCTCGGCGCCGCCATCGGCTTCGTGCACGCCGCGTTCGTGCTGACCGCGGGGATGCGGATCCTGCCGGGCCTCCACCCGCGCATGGCGAGCGAGGCGCAGGGGCCCGACGTCACGCGGCAGCTCGAGCCGCCCGGGTTCCTGGCGCTGAACTACGGCGTCCGGACGCCCATCACCACGCTGGCCGCGCACCTCGTGTTCGGCGGGATCCTGGGCGCGTTCTATCGCGTGATGGGGTCGTGAGCCGGCCCTGCGTCGTACGCGAGCAGCCGCCGCTCCCCCTCGAGCGCCCGCAGCCGCGTCAGGTCCTGCGTCACCTCGAGCGTGCCGAGGTACGCGCCCGCCGCGTCGCGGACGGCGAAGTAGCGGATGTGCACGAACCTGCCGTGGAGGTCGATCCAGAACTCCGCCACGCTCTGGCGCCCCGCCTTGAAGTCCTCGACGATGCGCTCGACCACGTGGACGCTCTTCGGCGGGTGGCAGTGCTTCACCTCGCGGCCGATGACGGCGCGCGAGCGCGCGAAGACGCGATCCGGGCCCTCGCTGAAGAACGCCACCCGGTCGTCGCGGTCCACGAACGTGAGGTCCACCGGCAGCGCCTGGAACAGCCCGAGGAGCTGCTCGAACGAGAGCGTGCCGCTCGGGAACTGCACCGCCTGCGCAGGGGGGAGCTTCACGGCGTCGGTCACGGGCCGCGGCTCGGGCGGCCGGTAGCCGGTGCCGGGCTGGACGAGGCACCACCCGTACTCCGGGCTCTGGCGGAAGATCTCGCCCCAGTCCTCGGCGGTGAAGAGGCCCAGGGTCATGGGCAGGAGGATGTTCTCCTCCTTGTAGATCATGCCCTCGAGCGCGGAGAGCGCGGGCTCGAGCACCGTCTCGGCGACCACCTTCAGCTCCGCGCCCGAGACGCCCTCCTCGCCCAGCGCGGCGAGCGAGGCCTTCAGCAGGTCGCGCACCTCGTCGTCCTTCCCCCACATCACCTTGCTCGGTCCGGTGGTGCCGTGGCGCTCGAGCACGCTGAAGACGAGGTGCTCCTTGCGCTGGTAGTGCCTGTCCACCTCCCAGAGCACCTCGAACGCGCGGAGGGCCTCGACGCGCTCGGCGTCGAACCGTCCCTCGTCCGCGAGCGCGGCCAGCTCCCGGACGCGCTGCCGCGCGGTCTGGGCCGCGGCGCCGAGCGCGCGGTTCTCGGCCCGGAGCTGGTGCACGGGATGCCCCGGCGCGAGCGGCATCGGCGTCGCGGGCCGGGTCATCACGTCCTGGAGCACGTCCGCGTGCAGGTCGCAGAGCGACTGCACCTCCTGGTGAGACATGCCCTCCGCCATGAGCTCCTGCTCCATGGCGGCGACCTCGCTCGCGTCCACGTCCGCGATGAGCGCCGCGAGCCGGCCCCGCACGGCCGCGGGCGCCTCGCCGCGGTGCAGGTGGAGGATGATCTCCTTCAGCGTCTGGACGCGCTTCTCGCGGTTGTTGATGAGCTCGCTCACCGGGCCCTCCGGAAGTAGGTGCGCACCAGCGCGTCTCCCTCGGAGACGCTGAAGCTCGCGAAGCCCTTCTCGCGAGCGAGATCGACGAGCGGGGCCGGGACGAACGGGGTCACGAGCTCGTAGACGTCCGCCTCGCCCAGCGCCGCGAGGTCCGCCATCACCTTCGGCATCGGGTGCTCGCCCGCCTCGATCGCGGCGCGCGCGTCGTGGCGCCGCGTGACCGCCTGCTCCACCGCCCACGCCGGACGCCCGCCCGGCGCACCGGCCTCCGCCTCGGAGACCGCCAGGGGCGCGAGGCCCGCGGCGGCGCGGAGCCGCTCGATGAGCGTGGCGAGGGGAACGCCGCCCACGACCGAGACCTGGCGAAGCGTCGCGACCTTGGCGACGGTGCGCCGGAGCACCGGGTTCTTCAGCGCGCGGTACCGCGGCGACAGCTCGATGAGCACCTCCTCGAGCTGCGGCCACCGCTCCAGCAGCTCGCCGACGCGCGAGTCGGGCGTGATGTTCGCGGCGCGGTCGTCCCTCGCGGCCATGTCGTTCCTCCCTCGCTCCGCCCCGGGCTCCGCGCCGCCTCAGGCGCCGTCGCGCAGGAGCTGCATGGCCCGGACGCAGAGGTGCCCGCCGATCTTCGACGCGAGCGGCTCCAGGTGCGGTCGCGGATCGCAGGCCAGGCGCCACAGCAGCGCGGCGAGCGCCTCGCCGGAGGCCCGATCCCGCTCGCGCGACCACCACTCGGCGAGCTGGATCATGGGGCAGCGCTCCACCGCGGCACGGAAGTCGTCCGTCCGCTGCGCGAGATCGTGCTCCACCGCCTCGGCGAGCGCACAGGGGTTCGTGCAGCCCAGGAGGAGCCTGACGCGGAGCGCGTCCTCACGGAGCCCGGCGTGGTCCCGATGGCCGATCCCGTCGAGCAGCGCCTCGACGTCCTCGCGGCGGAGCAGCACTCCGGTGACGAGGGCCAGGGTGGACGGATCGATCTCCCAGATGCGCCGCGGGGCACCCTCGGGCGAGGGAGCCGGGTCGCCGCGCTCGAGCGCCGCGAAGGCGCGCCGGGCCGGGAAGCGGTCGCAGGCGTCCAGCGCCCGCGGGGAAGGGGGCGGCGGCGGTCCGGGCGCGTCGATAATGCGACTCATTATCATCATGCGGCGACGATACGTCGCGGGAAGCAGGGAAGTCAACCTCCTGCCCGGTCCCCCGGGCCCCAGGGCGCGACCACCCGCCCAGGCCCGCTCGTCGCCGGCCGGCGCGGACCCAGCGGCGAACACGGCGCACGCGGTCGCCGGCACGGTCGCGGCTCGCGCCACGGGGCAGGCCGCTCCCCGCGCAATACGCAGGTTTCGAGCCGGGAGGGACCAACCATGGACGACCGCTGGAACGTACAGGATGGGATGACCGTCTTCAGCAGCGACGGGGAGAAGCTCGGCAAGGTGGCCGCGACGGGCGCGCGGACCTTCACGGTGGAGAAGGGGATCTTCTTCCCGAAGGACTATCTCGCGCGGTACGACGAGATCGCCGAGATCACGGGGGACGAGATCCGGCTCGCGCTGACGAAGGACGCGTTCGTCGCGATGCGCGAGAGCGGAAGCTACGGGGTGTCGGGTGCCGAGGACACCGAGCGCACGAGCGCCGGGGACATCCGCGTGCCGGTGCACGAGGAGGAGCTCGACGTCGTGAAGCGCGAGCGGGATGCGGGCGAGGTGCGCCTCCGCAAGGACGTGGTGACCGAGACGAGGCACGTGGACGTCCCGGTGACGCGTGAGGTGGTCCACGTCGAGCGCACGCCCGCGACCGGCGAGCGCGCCATGAGCGCGGGCGAGCGGGCGTTCGAGAAGGACAGCGTCTCGGTGCCCGTGCACGAGGAGGAGGTCGAGATCCGCAAGCGCCCGGTGGTGAAGGAGGAGGTGCGGCTCCGCAAGGAGCGCGTGACCGAGCACCGCGCCGCGGACGAGGACCTGCGCAAGGAGCGCGTGGACGTCGAGGGCGAGGGTGGAGCGCGCCCGCTCCGCGGGGACGAGCCGGGTCCGTTCCCGCCGCGGCGGGATGATGACGAGCTGCCGTAGGGTTGACACCGCGTGGCGAGGCCGGCGGCTCAGCCGGCCCCGCCACGCGGACCCCCGCGCTACGGGTTGCGGGCCGCGGCCCGCTCCACGGCGCCGATCCTGGTGACCGGGACGAAGCCCTGGTCCGAGAGCGCCTTGGTCAGGTGCGCGGCGCAGCTCAGGACGGCGCCGCGGTTCCCGGCGGCGTCGCACCGCCCGAGGAGATCGGCGACGGTGCAGCCGTTCGTGAACAGCGTGTTCGCGACGCCGGTGTCCTCGCCGCCGACGATCACGCTCGCGCGCAGATCCGAGCCGAGGCACTGGTCCCCCGCGTCGTCGGCGACGCCGTCGAGGTCGCCGTCCGGATACCAGCCCACGTCGCGCAGGAGCGGCCGGGTCATGTCGTGGGGCAGATCCACCGACTGCCGCAGGTCGCCGTTGATGGCCGGCTCCATGAGCTGGTTGGGCGAGGCGCTCGTGTCCCAGTGGGACACCGACGAGCCGGGCTGCACCGGGTTCGGCGTGTAGAGGAGCACCTGCCCGTCCCGATCCGCCCCGGCCATCACCGCGAGATCCAGGCCGAGCGTGACGTTGACGGTGCCCTGCGCCAGGGCGGCCTTGAGCGCGTTCCCGTCGGCGAGCGTGACGCGCACCGCGGGGATGACGATGGACGGGTCCGCCCCGCCCAGCCCGGCGGGCGGCCCGCCCGCCACGTTGTCGGCGACGATGACGGCGATCGCGCCGGCGTCCTGCGCGTTCTTCACCTTCACGGTGAAGCCGCAGGTGCCGCGATCGACGAGCGCGATCCTGCCCGCGACGCCCGCGGCGGGGTCGATGGCCGTGCACGCGTCGGTGGGGGACGGGCCGGTCGGGTTCGACGCGTCGGTCGCCAGGGCCACGTCGCCCGTGATGCCCGGCGAGCCGATCGCCGGGCCGAACGAGGCCGCGCCGACCTGGTAGTCGGCGGGCGCCGGGGCGTTCACGTGCAGCAGCGGCGTCCCGGCGGTCAGCACGGACGGCGCGGCGAACGTGACGCGCGGGCCGTTCCAGACCACCGCGCGCGGGTTGACGGCGGACGCCTGCCGCTCGGCGTCGGTCATCTGGTCGCGGAACATGCCGGTGGTGCCGTCGAAGTAGAACTTCGAGTAGACGTCGCCGAAGCCCACGAGGTACGCGCCGGTGCTGACGTTCGCGAAGCTGGAGAACCCGAGGCCGTGCGCGAACTCGTGCAGCAGCACGGTCACCAGGTTGATCTGGCTGGCGGCGTGCCCGGTGTCGAGCCCGTAGTACCAGCTCGTCCCGGTGAGGCACCCGACCTTGCCGATCTCGCTGTTGAAGCGGGCGCGGATGTCGTCGGCGGAGGTGTTCGGGTCGCCCGGGGCGAGGTCGGCCAGGGCGAGCTTGTTGGCGAGCGCGACGTGGTACCAGGTGTTCTCGAAGCCGGCGCCGGGGAAGTCGCGGAAGACCTGGATCGCGCCGGCCGAGCCGAGCGTGGCGGCGCTGGCCGTGCACGCGAGCGGCACGAACGACGCCTGGATCCGGATCTCGACCGCGCTGTCGAGCGACGCCGCCCAGATCTCGGCGGCGTGCTGGAACGCGACGAGCCGCTGCTGGCCCACGGTGGTGCCGGGGTTGCCGCCGACCGGGGCCGCCGGCGTCGGGTCGTTGAAGCCGACCCCGGGCGCGTTGACGTTCACGATCGTGATCTGCGCGGCGGGGAGGGCGGTGCCCGGGAGCGGCGCTGCGAGCAGCGCGAGGAGGAGCGAGGACCGGCGGGCGCGCATGGTCACCGCTCCTCCAGCGGCGCGGCGGCCGGCGCGTGCGCCGGAGCGGCCTCGCCTTCCAGGAACGACCGGGCCTCGGCCGCCGTGCCCACGCACTCGGTGCGGACGCCCTCTGGGCCGACGCGGGCCAGCGACACGCTCTGGAAGCGATCCTGCAGGTCCATGCCCACGCCGCCGATCGGCGAGGCCACCTGGGTGAGGCCGTCGGACGACTGGCTCACGAGGGGCTCGAGGCCGCGGAGGAGCTCCTCCAGCTCGGCCTGCGTGGGCTGGCGCAGCGCGCGCGTCCGCGGATCGGTGGCGGCCTGGGCCGCCGCCGATCCGGCTGCGCTCGGGTCCTGCGGTGCTTCCTTCGCGGCGTGCTGGGCCCGGGTCATCCCCGGCGCTCCGAGCAGCGCGGCCACGGCCATGACGAACGGTACGGTTGGGCGCATGTTCCCCCGCTGACTGTTGGTGAAGGTGAGGCGGTGTGGACGCTTCGTAAGGACGCGCGCCGCGCGCCCGCAATGGGCAACGGCATCCCCGAAGGGTGAGGCGTGTGCACGCTGAGTCCAGCCACGCGGCGCCTCGTCCGCCGCGTGTCCCGCCGGTACGGGACTGGTGTGCGCGCGCCGTTTCACGCACGGCGGCAGCCTCGGCTGCGCGCCACGCCCGGCGGTCGCATCCTTGCACCATGGACAGTGCCCTCTGGCGCCCGGAGCTTCCTTCCAGGAAGTCCCGCGCGGCCATTCCCGCCAGGAGCACGCCGGTCGTCGCGAGCAGGATCACCGCCGTGACCAGGAGGATGCCCGGCTGCCCGGCGCCCGGGGGGCTCGTCAGCCTTCCCAACCATAGCGGCAGCAGGACGCCGGTGACCCCCGGTCGCGAGCGAGCTCGAACCGAGCCCGTCGCCGGCCGGTGGTTGCCGACCCGAGACGCACCACAGAGATCTGATCGGGGGCAAAACCATGAGAGCGGTGAGCTACGCGGTAGCGTGCACGGCGCTGTTGCTGGGCTGCGCGAGCAGGCAGCAGGCGTCCGAGAGTCCGAACCCTGCGACGCGGGAGGTCGCGTCGGCGCAGGCGCAGTCCCAGGAGGCCTTGAAGCGCGCGCAGGCCGCGCAGGACGCGGCGGCCGAGCAGGCGAAGAGGGCTGCGGCGGCGGAGACGCAGGTGCGGGAGGATCAGGCGAAGCTGGAGCAGGATCAGATGAAGCTCCGGCAGGAGCAGCTGAAGGCCCAGCAGCTCCAGGCCTCGGCGCAGCAGGAGACCGCCCGGGCGACGCAGGAGACGCAGCGGCACCAGCGGGCGGCCGAGAGGGGGCTCGTCCAGCAGACGGAGCGCAGCGTGCGCGGCCAGCAGCTCGCCGCGGGCGTGGTGACGCAGGTCCGGTCCGACGAGATCGTGCTGCAGCCTCGCGCGGGCGACGTCATGAGGTTCAAGCTGAACGACCGGACGCAGGTCCAGATCGACGGCCGGGTCGCGGCAGCGGACCAGATCCGCGAAGGCGCCGAAGCGCGCGTCGTCTACGAGCCGTCCGCCAACGGGCCGACGGCGGTGACGGTGGCGGTGAACCCATCGGGCGCCGCGTCGGGCGCCGGGATGGGCAGCGGCGACCAGACGGCGCCCGGCACCGGGAGCTCGACTGAAGGGGCGCCGCCTCACGCGCCGGCGTCGCCGCCGCCTGGGACGACGAAGTAGGTCGCCAGGCGGTCCGGGCGGTCCTCACGCCGGCGCCGGCGCGCCCACGGCGCGCAGGTGCTCGATCTGGAAGCTGAGGCCGCCCAGGGACCAGGCGAGGACGCGGCTCGAGCGCGCGAAGTCCACCGTCGTCCGGACCTGGTGCTCGGTCCAGCCCGCGGGCGTGCGGCCGTCGGCGGCGCGCGTGTCGTGGAACTGCGCGCCGGGCACCGCGTGCGCGAGCTGGAAGACGTCATGCGGGTGCCACCGCGGTCGGCCCCGTCAGCTCGCGGCGCTGGCCGGCCGCCCCATCACCACCAGGACCTCGTGCGTCCGGCCGTCGTCGGCGAGCGCGATGGCCGACGGATCGACCGGGACGCCGTCCAGCACGGCGAGCGCGATCCCGCGGCACCGCCGCTCGGGGTTCGCGACCGTGATCTCGTACCGCGTCGCGCCGAGGCGCCAGGTGATCCCGTACTCGGGCCACGACGCCGGGATGCACGGATCCAGCTCGAACGTCCCGCCGTGCCTGCGCAGCCCGAGGATGCTCTCCAGCCCGGCGCGGTACAGCCAGCCCGCCGAGCCCGTGTACCAGGTCCAGCCGGCGCGCCCTGCGTGCTCGGGGTGGGCGCAGACGTCGCCGGCGACGGCGTAGGGCTCTCCCCGGTAGCGCGCGACGTCCGCGGCGGTGCGGGTGTGGTTCACGGGGTTCAGCATGTGGAACAGCTCGGCCGCCTCGTCTCCGCTCCCGAGCTTCGCGAGCGCCATCACCACCCAGGCGGCGGCGTGCGTGTACTGCCCGCCGTTCTCGCGCACGCCGGGCGGATAGCCCTTGATGTAGCCGGGTTCCTGCGTCGAGCGGTCGAACGGCGGCGCGAGCAGCAGGACCACCTGGGCGCCGCGCCGCACCAGGTGCGTCCGGACGGAGTCCATCGCGCGATCGGCGAAGCGCGCCGGGGCGACGCCGGAGAGCACGGCCCACGACTGGGCGATCGAGTCGATGGAGCACTCGTCGTTCTCCGCCGAGCCGAGCGGCGCGCCGTCGTCGTAGTAGCCGCGCCGGTACCACTCCCCGTCCCAGCTCCGCTCGAGCGCCGAGCCGAGCCGGGCCGCCTCGGCGCGGTAGCGCGCGGCGCGGTCGGCCTCGCCGCGGGCCGCGCACAGCGGGGCGAAGCCGGAGAGGACGGCGTGGAGGAAGAAGCCGAGCCAGACGCTCTCGCCGCGGCCCTCGCTCCCCACGCGGTTCATCCCGTCGTTCCAGTCGCCCGTCCCCATGAGCGGCAGGCCGTGGACTCCCGAGGTGAGCCCGCGCTCGAGGGCGCGCACGCAGTGCTCGAACAGCGAGGCCTGCTCGTCCGACACGCGCGGCTGGGCGTAGGCGTCGGGCGCGCCCGGCGCGAGCGGTTCGCCCTCGAGGAACGGCACGCGCTCGTCGAGCACGCCGGCGTCGCCCGTCGTCTCGACGTAGTGCGCCACCGCGTACGGCAGCCACACGAGGTCGTCCGAGCACCGGGTGCGCGTCCCGCGCCCGCCCGGCGGATGCCACCAGTGCTGGACGTCCCCCTCGCGGAACTGGCGCGCGGCCGCCCGCAGGAGGTGCGCGCGCACGAGCGCCGGGCGCGCCATCGCGAGCGCCATCGCGTCCTGCAGCTGATCCCTGAACCCGAACGCGCCGCCGGGCTGGTGGTAGCCGGTCCGGGCCCACATGCGGCAGGAGAGGTCCTGGAGGAGGAGCCACCGGTTCACGAGGACGTCGAAGGAGTCGTCGGGCGTGCGAACCTGCACCGCGCCGAGCGTCTCCTCCCACGCCGCCGTCACGGCGGCGAGCGCGGCGTCGGCGGCCTCGGGGCGGCCGTGGCGCGCGACGAGCGCCCGGACGTGCGCGACGTCCCGCCCCTCGCCGACGAGGAACACGATGCGCCGGGTCTCGCCCGGCTGGAGCACGACGCCGACCTGCAGCGCCGCGCACGGATCGAGCCCCGCGCCGAAGCGCGCGGGGAGCGCCGCGAGGCCGAGCGCCGCGGGCTGGCCCAGCGAGCCGTTCCGGCCGAGGAAGGCGGTGCGGTCGCCGGTCGCGGACCGGAGCGCCTCGCTCGCGTGGGCGAACGCGACGCGGTCGGCGAACTCGTGGTTCCAGGCGTTCGTGGCGAGGACCGCGCCGCTCCCGGCGTCCTGCCCGGTGACGACGTGCAGGCGCTGGCCGGCCTGCGGAGGGCCGAGGACCCACTCGACGTAGGAGAAGACCGACAGGGACCGCGCGACGCCGCTCTCGTTCGTGAGCGTGAGGAGCGAGAGCTTCACCGGGTCCGCGGCGTCCACGAAGACGTCGAGCGCGTGCCGGACGCCGCTCGCCGCCCGCTCGAAGCGGGTCGCGCCCGCGGCGTGGCGGATCACGAACCGGCCGGACGCGGCGGTCCGGGGCAGCGGCCCCGGGGTGGGCGACCACGCCTCGCCGGTCTCGTCGTCGCGGACGAGGATCGCCTCGGAGGTGGGATCGCTCACCGGGTCGTTCGCGAACGGGGTGAGGCGGTTCTCGCGGCTGTTCTCGGACCAGGTGAACGACGCGCCCGACGCCGTGACCACCGTGCCGAACGCGGGGTTCGCGAGGACGTTCGCCCAGGGGAGCGGCGTCTCCTCGGCGCCCTCGAGGACGATCACGTACTCGCGCCCGCCGCCGGCGAAGCCGCCCAGGCCGTTCCAGAGCGCGAGGGGAGGGACCTCGGGCTGCGCGGCCGCCGCGAGCGCGGGCCCCCGCCTCCCGGCCCGCGGGAGCGCGAGCGGCGCCGGCTCGCGCGATCCCTGCGCGGCGTCGAGCTGCTGCGCGAGGGAACCGGCCCCACCGGTGAGGACGGCCCGCGCCACCCCACGGAGGAGGAGGCGCTCGGCCTCGCTCATCCGGTCACCGCGCAGCAGGTACGCGCCGCCCGGCTTGTGCTTCCACGTCCGCCACGGCCCGTCGTCGAGGAGCGCCGCGAGCCGCGCGTGCATCTCGTCGAGGTAGCTCACCGGGTGCTCGTTCAGGAGCACGACGTCCGCGCGGAGCCCCTTCAGGCGCCAGTACTCCTGTGCCTGGAGCACCTGCCGGACCAGCGCGAGATCCGCGTCCGACACGATGCACACGAGCAGGACCGGGAGGTCTCCGGAGACGCCGTGTCCCCAGAGGCCCTCCTGGCCGAGCGCGTTCCGCGCGAGGATCTCGGGGCCGGGGCGCAGCGACGCGTCCGCGTAGAGCACGCGCGAGGCGAGGCGCTCGAAGAGGAGCGCCTCCTCGCTCGAGATGCCGAGGTGGTGGAGCCTGCTCCGGGCGTGCGCGAACGCGAGCGCGAACGTCCGCGCGGCGGCGGTGGGGTCGTGGTACCGCTGCGCGAGCGCGAGCGCCGTCTCCCGGCTCGCCGCGACGCCGGTCGCGAACGACAGCCTCACCACGCCGCCCGGCGCGAGCCGCACGCGCTGTCGCAGGCTCACGATGGGATCGAGCAGGATGCCGGTGGTGCCGGAGAGCGCGCGCCCGTCGAGCGCCTGCGGATCCTCCGGGCCGCGGCCGCGCCCCAGGAAGCGCCCGCGATCGCTCTCCCACTCCACCGGCCCCTGCGTCCGGCCCTCCTGGCCGATGACGTGCACCGCGAAGACCTCGGCCTCCTCCGGCGCGCGCCGCCGCCGCCGGCAGACGAGCGCGCCGCACTCCGCGACGTACTCCGTCTCGACGAAGAGCTTGCCGAAGGCGGGGTGCGCGAGGTCGTCGGCGCTGGGCGCGAGCACGATCTCGGCGTAGCTCGTCACCTCGAGCTCGCGGGCCCGGTCGCCGTGGTTCGTCACCTCGAGCCGGCGCACCTCGACGTCGTCCTCGGGCGACACGGCGACGTCGAGGCGCGTCCCGATGTCGTCGTCCGTCCGCTGGAACGTCGCCTTGTCGATCGTGAACGTGACCACCTCGTCCCCGCCGGCCCGCGCGGTCGGCTGGTGCGTGGCGGACCAGACGCGGCCGCTGCGGACGTCGCGGAGGTAGAGGTACTGGCCGCCGAGGTCGCGCGTCGCGTCCTGGCGCCACCGCGTGACGGCGCGGTCCCGGCAGAAGCTCGCGCCACCGCCCGCGTGGGTGACGACGGCGGTGTAGCTCCCGTTGGAGAGGAACTGCGCGTGCGGGAACGCGGTGTCGGGAGAGCGGAAGCGGCGGGCCGCCGCCGGTGGGACCGGCGCGGCGATGCGCGCCACGTCGTCGGGACGCGGCAGGATGACCGCCGCGTGGCGCGGCACGCGCTCCTGCAGGAGCAGCTCCGTCGCCTGCACGCGGCGATCGGCGTGGAAGCGCTCCACCATGCGGTTCGCCTGGAGGGCCCCGGCGATCGCCGCGAGCGTCATCCCCTGGTGGTGCGCGAGATAGGACCGGACGATGGTGCCCCCTCGGTCGGCACGGCCGGGCGCGGCGTCCGTCTCCTCCGGATGCCGGGGGGTGTAGTCCACGGCGTCGAAGTAGCCGTACGCGCCGAGGAGGCCTTCCCGCTCGAGGCGGCGCAGGTTCTCCGCCGCCGCGGTGGGGTGGACGAGCGCGGCGAGCGCGGTCGCGTACGGCGCGACCACGAGCTCGTCCGCGAGGCCGCGCTTCAGGCCCAGCCCCGGGACGCCGAACGCCTTGTACTGGTAGTTGCCGTGGTGATCGACGAGGTCGTAGGCGCTCTCGGAGATCCCCCAGGGCCTGCCGCGCTCCGCCGCGTAGTCCCGCTGCCGCCGCACCGCCAGGCGGCAGCTCTCGTCGAGCAGCGTGTCGGGGTAGCTGCGCAGGAGCAGCAGCGGCATGAGGTACTCGAACATCGTCGCGCTCCAGGACAGGAGCGCCGGCCGGCCGTGCACGCTCGTCACGGCGCGGCCGAGGTGGAACCAGTGCTTCTCCGGGACGTCGCCCTTCGCGATCGCGATGAAGCTCGCGAGGCGGGCCTCCGAGGCGAGCAGGTCGTAGTGCGCGGGATCGAGCCGGCCGGGCCCCTCCGCGTCGGCGGCGCGGTAGCCGATCGCGAACAGGCTCCGGCGCGGATCGTAGAGGAAGCGGAAGCTCATCGCGTCGGCGAACGCCGACGCCCGCCCCGCCAGCCCCTCGAGCCGCTCCGGCGCGCCGTCCGGCCCCGCGCCGGCCGGCGCCGGCGCGCGCGCGAGCCCGCGGAGCCCCTCCGACACCGCGATGAGCGCGCCGGCGAGGTTGCCGCTGTCCACGGTCGAGACGTACCGGGGCGGGAGCGGTGCCAGGCTCCGGGTGTCGTACCAGTTGAAGAGGTGCCCCTCGAGCCGCTCCAGCCCCTCCATGGTGGTGAGGGTGGCGTCGATGCGCTGGAGGAGGTCGCCGGTCGAGAGGATGCCGAGGTCGTGCGCGGCCAGCGTGGAGAGGAGCCCCATCCCGATGTTCGTCGGCGAGGTCCGGTGCGCGATCCGGTCCGGCGCCTCCTGGACGTTGTCCGGGGGCAGGTGGTGGTCGTCCGGCCCCATGAACGCGTCGAAGTACCTCCAGGTCGTGCGCGCGACGCCGAGCAGGAAGCGCCGGTCCTCCTCCCCGAGCCCGCGGTCGCGCGCCGCGATCGGCTGCGAGAGCCGGTGCGCGACGAGCGGCGCGAGCGCCCACAGCAGGAGCAGCGGGGCGGCCGGGAGCAGCGCCGCCGGCCGCAGCGCGGACACGAGGATCCCGCCGGCGAGCGCGATCGCAGGGCCCGCGGCCATGCCGGCGAGGAAGGACCGCGCCTCGAGCCCGGCGCCGCGCGCGGCGCTGGCGGCGGCGGTCTCCCACTCGAGCAGGCCGCGCCGCGTGACGGTGAGCCGGATCAGCGTGACCGCGATCGCGTGCACCATCGCGTACGCCTGGTTCGCGAGGAACGTGACCTGCAGGAGGACGCGGGCCGAGGTGGCCACCGCGTCGTCGGCGAGCGCGCGCAGGAAGGCCCGGACCGGCTGGTGGCGCCTCGGGCCGCGGAGGGCCGCGAGCGCGAGCGGGAGCAGCGGGAGCGCGACGGACGCCAGGACCGCGGCCGTCCAGAGCGCGGGGCTGCCCGGGAGCGCGGTCCACGCGGCGAGGAGGAGGACGACGGTCGCGGGCGCGAGCAGCGCGCGCCGCAGGTTGTCGAAGATCTTCCAGCGGGAGACGAGCGGGAGGCGATTCCTCGCCAGCCCCGCCGTCGTCCGCACGAACGGCAGGAGCCAGCCGAGGATCTGCCAGTCGCCGCGCGTCCAGCGGTGCTGGCGGCGCGCGTGGGCGAGGACGCTCGAGGGGTAGTCGTCCACGACCTCGACGTCGGTCACGAGCCCGGTGCGGGCGTGGAGGCCCTCGAACAGATCGTGGGAGAGGAGGGTGTTGTCCGGGACGCGTCCCTCGAGCGCCGCGGTGAAGGCGTCCACGTCGTAGAGGCCCTTGCCGGTGAAGCTGCCCTCGCCGAACAGGTCCTGGTAGGTGTCGGAGACCGCGGTGGTGTACGGATCCACGCCGGTGTGGCCGGCGAAGATCCGGGCGAAGCGCGAGCTGGCCGCGCTCGCGGTCGTGACGCTGACCCGCGGCTGCAGGATCCCGTAGCCCTCGGTGACGCGGCCGGAGCGCGGGTCGAGCACGGGCCGGTTGAGCGGATGCGCGATGATGCCGACGAGCTTCTTCGCCCCGTCTCGCGGGAGGCGCGTGTCGGAGTCGAGCGTGATGCAGTAGCGCACGCGCTGCAGGACGCCGACGTCGCCGACCTGCACGTCGTAGCTCGTGTCCGTCGCGCCGCGGAGCAGCCGGTTCAGCTCCTGGAGCTTCCCGCGCTTGCGCTCCCACCCCATCCACACGCCCTCCGCCGGGTTCCAGCGGCGCGCGCGATGGAACAGGAAGAACCGGTCGTCCCGGCCGCCGCCGAGGCGGGCGTTCAGCGCCGCGATCCCGCTCCGGGCGGCCGCGAGGATCCCCGCGTCCGCCGGCGCGTCCTCGGAGTCGGCGTCGGCGAAGTCCCCGAGGATCGCGAAGTGGACGTGCGGGTCGAGGTTCCCGAGCGCGAGGACCTCGAGGTGCTCGAGCTGCCGCTCGACGCCCTCGACGCTCGTGAGCAGCGTCGGGACGACCACGAGCGTCCGCGCGTCCTCGGGGATCCCGCCGGACAGGTCGAGGCGGGGGAGGCGCCGGGGCGGAGCGAGGCGCGCGGCCAGGCGCTGGACGAGCGCGACGGCCACCTCGCTCGCCGGAAGGAGGAGGAGCAGCGCCACCGCGAGCGACGCCGGCGCGGAGGCGCCCGCGCGGTGCGCGTACGCGAGCCCGGCGAGGACGAGCGCCGCCGTCGCGAGCGCGATCCCGCCGAGATACGCCGCGGTCGCGTGCGCGAACGCTAACCGCCGCAGCGCCTTCCGCGGGCCGGGGCGCCAGGCCACGTCCACCTCGAGCTCGCGACGCTCCTTCCCGATGAGGTGGGACCCGACGTGCGCGGCGCGCGCGCCCGGCCCTCCGGCCTCCGCCGCCTCCCGCGCGCTCTCGACCGCGCGGAGCGCGACGCGGACCTGGGCCTCTCCGGTGGGCTCGGCGAGCTCCTCGACCGCCTGGCGGTACCGGTCGCGGGTGAGGAAGTCCATCCGCGCGTGGACGCCGGCGGGATCTCGCTGCAGCACCCGCTCCACCAGGCTCACGCTCTCGACGAAGCTGGTCCAGTCGAGCGTGGCGCAGAGGCGCAGGCTCGTGACGACGTTCGCCACCGAGACCTGGGCGACGGCCTCGTGCTGGTGCTCGCTCCGGATCGCCTCCTCCGCCGTCCGGCGCTCCGCGGCGAGGTGCGCGTCGAGGTCGCTCCGGACCGACGAGAGGCGGGGCCCGTACTCGCGCAGCCGCTGGAGGAGCTGCACGACGAGCGCCGGGTGCAGCACGCGTGGCAGCGGCGGCGCCGAGCCGTGCCCCGCGGCGTCGAAGCGCGCCACGTAGGCGTCCGCCGCCCGCCGGGCCGCGCGGGCGACGAGCGTCTCGTCCGCGAGCCGCCGGAGGTTCTCGACGAGCGCCAGCTTCACCATGCTCGGCCAGGCCCAGAGCTCGCCGATGGTGAGCGGCGCGACGGTCTGGAACGCGTCGAGCCAGCGCGCCAGCTGGGCGCGGTCGAGGCGGCTGTCGCTGTGGCGGATGAGCTCGACCGCGAGCGCGTAGACGCGGGCGTTCCCCGCCTCCTCGCGGGCGGCGAGCTTGGGCAGCTCGCGGTAGTAGCGCCGCGGCAGGTTGTGGCGGACGTCGCGGCTCTCGGACGCGACGAGGTGGTAGTTGTCGAGGAGCCACTCGGCGGCGGGCGTGACGAACTCGCCGCGGCGCACGTCGTCGGCGAGCGAGCGGTAGCCGTCGCGCAGCGCCCGGACGTTGTCCTCGAAGCGCGGCAGGACGGTCCGCGCCGCGCGACCCGACGGGTCCACGGTGAAGCGCGCGGCGAGCGAGCGGGCGCGCTCGTCGAGCCGCTCGAGGCTGAGCAGCTCGTCGCGGAACGGCTTCAGGGGAGCGGCGGCCGCGCCGCCGCGCGACCTGCCGAAGAAGGACGACTCGAGCCTGGACGCAACGAACAATGCACCCTCCCGGGACGCAGTCGGCGCGTCATCGGGAGATGCGGCGGGCTGTGCAATGGATCTAACACGGCGCGCGCGGCAGCGCCGGGCCGCTCGCCCCGAGCCCGGCGAAGGGGGAAGCGCGGGCAGGGGCGCGCGCCGGGCGCTAGGAGATCAGGGCCGCCTCGAACCGAAGCCGTTGCTCCGCCGCGAGGCCGCCGGAGGGCGACGGTCATGACCGCTTACGACGCCACGAGCTTTTCCGCAGGGCAGGACTCCGGCACGCGAGTGGCTGCGTGCGTCGCGCGCCTCGCCGCGCTCGAGCTGACCGACCACGCGCGCTGGTGGAATCGACGGCGGCGCCGGATCATGGCGGACGCGCTCGTCGCCTGCGCGGAGGAGCTGGAGAGCACCGCGGACGCGGACCGCGCGCCGTGACCCGGCGGAGCGACCTCGCGCGTCACGGCGGCGCGCCGCCGCCCGGTGACGCCGGCGGTGGCGCACGATCGATGGCCTCCTGCACCCCCTCGAGGGTCGTGGGCTTGGTCAGGTGCGCGTCGAACCCGGCCTCGGCGGCGCGCCGATGGTCATCCGGGAGCGCGTAGCCGGTGAGCGCGATCAGGAGCGTGTTCCTGAGGCCGGGCTCGCGGCGGAGCGCCCTCGCGACCGCGTAGCCGTCCATCTCCGGGAGCCCGATGTCGCAGAGCACGACCTCCGGCGTGAGCTCGTGCGCTCGACGGATCCCTTGCGGACCGTCGTGCGCGACGGCCACCTCGTGGCCCTCCAGCTCGAGCGCGAGCCGCAGGCTCTCCGCGGCATCGACGTTGTCCTCGATCACCAGGATGCGGCGCGGTCGCGGCGGCGCCGCCGCCGGTGCGACCGCGACCCCTGCCGGCGCTGCCACGAGCGGGAGCCGCACGGTCACCTCGGTGCCCATCCCCTTGCCGCCGCTCGACAGCGCGATCGTGCCGCCGTGCGTCTCGACGAGCCCCTTCACGAGCGCGAGGCCGAGCCCGAGCCCGCCGAGGCGGCGATCGAGGGTCGTGTCGGCCTGCGAGAACGGCTGGAACAGGCGCGGGATCATCGCGGGATCGACCCCGACGCCGGTGTCCCGGACGCGCAGCACCGCGACGGGATCGGCGGCCTCGAGGGACAGCCGGACCGAGCCGCCGCCGGGCGTGAACTTCGCCGCGTTCTGGAGCACGTTTCCGATCACCTGCGCGAGGCGGGTCGAGTCCCCCTCGACCCACACCGGCTCGTGCGGGAGCGCGACCTCGAGCGCCACCTCACGTGTGGTGAAGGTGACCCGGTGGTCCTCGGCCGTACGCCGCGCGAGCTCGCGGAGGTCCAGCGGCCGGCGCTCGACCTGGAGCTTGCCGTTCGCGATCCGCGTCACGTCGAGGAGGTCGTCCACGAGCCGGGCGAGGTACCCCACCTGGCGGGCGATGATCGCGTGCGCCTTGGCCGCCGCGCCGGTGTCCGCCGTCCCATGCTCGAGGACGTGGAGGCTGCTCAGGATGGGCGCGAGCGGGTTCCGGAGCTCGTGCGACAGGACGGCGAGGAACTGGTCCTTCCTCCGGTCCTCGTCTCGGAGCGACTGCTCCGCGCGCTCGCGCTCCTCCACCGCCCGCCGCAGGGCCGCCTCCGTCTCCTTCAGCTGGGTGATGTCGATGAAGGAGACCACCACCCCCGCGATCACGTTGGATGGGGTGCGGTACGGGTTCATCCGCATGAGGAACGACCGCTTCTCGTCCACCAGCCCGACGGTGCGCTCGATGGGCGCGAGGGTCTCGAGCACCCTCGCCACCTCCTGGGGCACGCCCTGGGCGTCGAACCGGGCCGCGAAGTCGGACAGCGGCCGCCCCACGTCGCCGTCGGCGAGCCGGAAGACCGCCGTCGCGGCCGGCGTGAACCGCGCGATCCGGGATTGACGGTCGAGGAAGATGGTCGCGATCTGCGTGCTCTGGAACAGGTTCTGGATGTCGCCGTAGAGCAGCTCGAGCTCGTCCACCTTCTTGTTCAGCTCGGCGTTGAGGGTGTTGAGCTCCTCGTTCACCGACTGCAGCTCCTCCTGGGAGGTCTGGAGCTCCTCGTTGGCGGAGTGCATCTCCTCGTTCATCGCCTGCAGCTGCTCGTTGGAGCTGCGGAGCGCCTCGTTCGCGTTCTCGAGCTCCTCGATCGTGACCTGGAGGCGCTCCTGGGTGCTCTCGAGGTCGCGCTGGAGCTGCTGGTGGCGCTCCAGCGTCGGCGCGTCGAGCGGCGTGCCGTGCGCGATGGGAACGGACTGCAGCTCCTCGAACACGACGAGGAACAGCTCGTCTGGATCCCGCTCCGAGGGAGGGAGCGGCCGGACGACGATGTTCAGCCGGCGCTGGACGCCCTCCGCCTCCACCACCACGTCCTTGTACGTGACGGGCTTCGCCTGGCGCGCGGCGTTGTGGAGGGCGGCGGAGAGCTCGACCCGGAGCTCGCGCCGGGCGACGTGCATCAGGTTCGTCGAGGGGGCGCCGGCGCGGGGGGGCAGGAAGAAGGCCAGCTTCGTCCCCCAGTAGTACCGGATCTCGCCGCGGGCATCGACCACCACCGACGGCGGCGCGTACTCCTCGAGCACGATGCTGCGCGAGCGATCGGCGGCGCTCCTCACCTCGGGATCGCCCCGCCGGCTGGGCGCCGCCAGCTCGAGGGGCAGCGCCCGCCTCCCCGGCGGAAGGATCGCCGGGCGCCGGTCCACCTCGCGCCGGCGGAACACGCGCTCCGTCTTGTCCACGACCTCGAACAGCTCCAGCTCCTGCGCGTCGATCATCTCGGCCTTGCCGAGGAGCAGGTAGCCGCCCGGGCGGAGCGCGTAGTGGAGGAGCTCGATGACCCGCTTCTGGAGCGCGGGCTCCAGGTAGATGAGCAGGTTGCGGCAGGACACGAGGTCCATCCGCGAGAACGGCGGATCCCTGACGAGATCGTGCTCCGTGAAGATGCAGAGGTCGCGGAGCGGCCGCGTGACCGAGTACGAGTCCCCGCGCCTCGTGAAGAACCGGGCCAGCCGCTCGGCGCTCACCTGCCGCTCGACGACGCTCGTGTACTGGCCGCGCCGCGCCTCCGCGAGGGCCGAGGCGTCGATGTCCGTCGCGAAGACCTGGATCTGCGGCGGGCGCGGCAGCTCGTCGCCGCGCTCGCAGAAGAGGATCGCGAGCGAGTAGGCCTCCTCGCCGGAGGAGCAGGCCGGCACCCAGAGCCGGACTCCCTCGGCCCGTCGGCGCTTCAGGAGGTCGGGGATCACGACCTGCTCGAGCACCCGGAATGGCGCGTCGTCCCGGAAGAAGCTCGTCACGTTGATCGTCAGGTCCTCGGCGAGGAGGCGGGTCTCGTCGGCGTCCCCCTGGAGCAGGGCGGCGTACTCCCGGACGGTGCCGACCCCGGTGGCGGCCATCCGCCGGTGGAGCCGGCGGAGGATCGTGGTCCGCTTGTAGCGGCTGAAGTCGTGTCCCGTCGTCCGGCCGACCGCCTCGAGCGCCTGCCCGAGGCCCTCCGCCTCGCCCCGCGCGCTCTCGGGCGGATGGTGCCGCCGCTCGGCGGCGAGCTTGACGAGCGCTGCCGGGATCTCCTCGGCGGGGAGGACCTGCTCCACCATCCCCGTCGCGATCGCGGCGGCGGGCATGCTCTCGTACCGGGCGTCGCCGGGGGCCTGCGCGAAGGTCCGGCCGCCGTGGCGCTTCACGGCAGCGATGCCGAGCGCACCGTCGGAGCCCGTCCCCGAGAGCACGATGCCGACGGCGTTCTCGCGCTGGTCCTCCGCGAGCGAGGTCAGGAAGGTGTTCACCAGCAGGCGAGCACCCTTGTGGTCGAAGGGGACGAGCCGCAGGGCGCCGCGCTCCACGACGAGCCCCGCCGCCGGTGGGATGACGTACACGTGATCGCGCTCGATGCGCTTCCCCTCCGACGCGAGCTCGACCGGCAGCTGCGTGGCCCGCGCCAGGATGTCGGCGAGGCTGCTCTCGTGCTCCGGGGAGAGGTGCTGCACGACGACGTAGGCGAGGCCGCTGTCCGGCGGTACCCGCCGGAGGAAGCGCTCGAGCGCCTCGAGGCCGCCAGCCGAGGCGCCGATGCCGACGACGAGGAGACGCTCGCCCTCCCTGGCGCGCCACTCGGCTTCTTGCGCGTCGCTCGCGGCAGGCTCGGGCTTCGGCGTGGCCATGGTCAAGCCTCGGTGCTCCGTGCTCGGCGGGTGAGAAGCAGCCAGCCCGGCGGTGAGGGGTGGTGCGGCTGCACGCCTCCCGCCCACCGGCGGCGATCCGACTGTCTGCACCTGCGTGGCTCCAGATCTTAGTGCGCACCCGAGGTGCCGTCCCGGTCGCAGGGGGCGTGCCGGCGTGTGCCCGCTCCGGCGATCCCCCGTTCGCGCCGCCCCGGCCCGTGCTCGGCGGCCCCGGCTGGCTTCTTGGGGCAGCCCGCGCGGCTGCGGACCGGGGTGGTAGCGTGACGCCTCACGACGCGAGCTTCACCCGGAGTGCCGCGGCATGTCGTCCCCGAGCCGAGAGCCTGCTTCGCCCCGCCGCGCGTCCGCCGCCGAGCTGTTCCAGCGGCTGTGGGACGAGGTGGCGGACCTCGTCGGCTCGGCGGCGACCGCCGCGCTGCTACGGCGGGCGCTGAAGCGTGCATCGGCGAAGCAGCCGGAGCTCGCCGCGGTCGTCCTGAGGCGCGAGGGGCTCGGGTACGCCTGGGTGCTCCCCGGCGCGTGGCACGACCCCGCGCAGCGCGACGCCGTCGAGCAGCTGCGGAGGCTGGTGCGCGACGATCTCCACCCGCTGTTCCGTGAGCTCACCGGACTCGTGATCGCGCGCCGGCTCGCGCAGGCGCCGGAGCTGGTCGAGGCGGGCCTCGCCGGCGAGGAGGCGAACGATGAGCGGTGACGGCCAGGCGCTTCGGCTCGAGCGCGTCAGCACCGGCGTCGAGGGGCTCGACCAGGTCCTGGGCGGCGGCATCCCGGCGAAGTCGATCACGGTCGTCTCGGGCGAGCCCGGATCCGGGAAGACGGTCCTCGCCCTCCAGATGCTGTTCCACGCGGCCCGCCAGGGGAAGCGCTCGCTCTACTTCACCACGCTCTCCGAGCCGTCGCTGAAGCTCGTGCGGCACATGCAGGGGTTCCGCTTCTTCGACCCCCGGCTCCTCGACGAGAAGGTCCGCATCGTGGACCTCGGCTCGAGGCTCCGCGCCCACGACCCGGCGGCCGCGCTCGCGACGGTCGTCGAGCGCGTCGAGGAGAGCGAGCCCGACCTCGTCGTGATCGACAGCTTCAAGGCGCTGCACGATCTGTCCAGGGAGCCGGAGCGGGAGCGCACCCTCACCTACGACTTCGCGGTCCAGATGGCGAGCTGGGGCGCGACGACGCTCCTCGTCGGCGAGTACGCGGCCGCCGACGCGGGGCAGCTGCCGGAGTTCGCGATCGCCGATGGCATCGTGCGGCTCGGGACGGCGCCGCAGGACCTGAACCGCATCCGCGAGCTGGAGATCCAGAAGCTCCGCGGCTCCGCGTTCGTGCCCGGCGTCCACCTCTTCGAGATCGGCGGGGACGGCATCTCGTTCTTCCCGCGCGTCAGCTCGCCGGCGGCCCCCGCCGCCGCCGAGCCACCCCCCGGGGCGCAGCGCGCGCTGCTGTCCACCGGCGTCGCGCAGCTCGACGCCCTCTTCCACGGCGGCATCCCGCCGGCGAGCAGCACCACCGTCATGGGCGGGACGGGAACCGGCAAGACGCTGCTCGGGCTCCACTTCCTGGTGGAGGGCGCGCGCCGCGGTGAGCCGGGCGTGCTGTTCACGCTCGAGGAGACCCCCGACCAGCTCCGGGACATCGCGAGCAAGTTCCCGTTCGGCTTCGCGGGGCTCGAGGAGCAGGGGCTCGTACACCTCCGCTACGCGCCGCCCATCGAGCTCTCCACCGACCGCTTCCTCCACGAGGTGCGCCGGGAGGTCGAGCGCCTCGGCGCGAGGCGCGTCGTCATCGACAGCCTCACGAGCCTGGCGCTCGGGGCCGTCTCGGAGCGCCGGTACCGCGAGCTCGTCTACGCGCTCGCGAAGCACCTGCGCGGGGCCGGCGCGACGCTGGTGATGACGCTCGAGATCACCGAGCTCCTCGGGACCGGGCAGCTGTCCGGCCACGGCGTGTCGTTCGCGAGCGACAACGTCGTCCAGCTCCGCTACGTCGAGCTCGGCGGCCGGCTCGACCGCGCCGTGTCGGGCATCAAGGCGCGCGGCGTCGATGTGAACACCGAGGTGCGCGGGATGACCATCGGGCCGGGCGGCGTGGACGTCTCGGAGCGGGCGCCGTTCAAGGAGCTGCGCGGCGTGCTCACCGGCATCCCCGTCGCGGCCGGGAAGCCCACGCCGTGACCTCGCTCCCCACGGCCTCGGTCCTCGCCGACCTCGCGCACGCGCTCGAGTCCGGTCAGGACGCGGAGGCGCGTGTCCGGCGGGCGCTCGCTGCCCTCCGCCGCCTCGTACCCCACGATCGGTGCGCGCTCGTGAACGCCACGGCGGCGGCCGCGCCGCGGCTCCTGCTCGAGCCGCCGCTCCCCGAGCCCGCGCGCCGGCGCCTGGAGACCAAGGCGGAGGCGCTGCTCGCGTCGCTCTTCGACCACGGCCCTGCCGCGGTCCCGTCGATCCCCGCCGGGCCGACGTCGCACCTCGCGGTGCCGCTCGTCGCGCTGGACGCGGTCGCCGGCGTCCTCGTGGTCGAGCGCGACGACGGCGCGTACGGTGAACAGGATCTCCAGTTGCTCTCGGTGGTCGCCTCGCTGCTCGGCGCCTACCTCGCGTCCCTCCGGCTGCACGACGAGGAGCGCCGGGTCGCGCAGGAGCTCCGTGACGCGATCGGCAGGCGGACCCACTTCCTGAGCATGCTCTCGCACGAGCTCCGGAACCCGCTCGGCTCCATCGGCAACGCGCTTCACCTGCTCGACCGCGTGGCGCCAGGCAGCGAGCGCGCAGCGAGCGCGCGCGCCATCATGGGCCGGCAGTTCGGTCACCTGACGAGGCTCGTGAACGACCTGCTCGACGCGACTCGCCTCGCGAGCGGCAAGGTGCAGGTCCGCCGGGCGCGAATGGATCTCGCCGAGATCGTCCGCCGGACCGTGGACGACCACAGATCCCTGTTCGTCCGCGGCGATCTCGACCTGCGGGTGGCCGACGGGCCGCTGTGGGTGGACGGCGACGCCGTCCGGCTCGCGCAGGTGGTCGGCAACCTGCTCTCCAACGCGGCCAAGTTCGCGGGCCCCGGCGGGCGGACCGAGGTGTCGGTCGCGCGCGAGGAGCCGGGGATCGCGGTCGTGCGCGTCCGCGACGACGGGGTCGGGATCGCGCCGGAGGTCCGCTCCCGCCTCTTCGAGCCGTTCGCCCAGGGGGCCGACACGTTCGATCGCAATCGAGGCGGGCTCGGGCTCGGGCTCGCGCTCGCGAAGGGGCTGGTGGACCTCCACGGCGGCACCATCGCCGCCGGCGGCGACGACGGGGGCCGCGGCACCGAGCTCGTCGTCAGGCTCCCGCTCCTGCCGGAGACGCACGCCGCGACGGCGCCCGCGTCCGGGGGGATGGCGGATCGAGCAACCGTCCCCTGAGCTGGGAGAGGTCGTGCCGGTGGGCGCCGGCCCTGCTGCGCAATGCCCCACCCCCCATGTCGGCGCCCGGATCCGGCCGCGGCCGGCGTACGTTGACGCGGACCCACGGCCGCGGCAGGGGCCCGGTGGCCGCGGTGGGCAAGAGCCACGGACATGGTCGCACTCCCGGAAGCCGCCGCCGCGCCCCAGGATCGCCCGCCGTACCGCCGCAGCGCCCGCGACGTCGTCGCCTCGCTCGCCGGGGACGCGAAGCGCGGGCTGACGGACGGAGAGGCGCGGGACCGACTCCGGCGGTACGGGCGGAACGAGCTGCCGTCCGCGCCGCCCGTCCCGGCCTGGCGCCGGTTCCTCGCCCAGTTCAAGGACGTCCTCACCGGCCTCCTGCTCGTCGCGACCGCGGTGTCGTTCGCCGCCTGGTGGCTCGAGCCCGAGGGGCCCGTGCCGTACGAGGCGCTCACCATCCTCGCGGTCGTGCTCCTGAACGGCGTGCTCGGGTTCGCGCAGGAGAGCCGCGCCGAGCAGGCGCTGGCGGCGCTCGAGGCGATGTCGGCCCCGAGCGCCCGCGTGCTGCGCGACGGCGAGCAGCGGATGGTGCCGACGCCCGAGCTCGTGCCGGGCGACCTGCTCCTGCTCGAGGAGGGCGACACGATCGCGGCGGACGCGCGGGTGGTCGAGTCCATCGCGCTCCGCGCCGCCGAGTCGGCGCTCACCGGCGAGAGCACCGCCGCCTCGAAGGACCCCGCGCCGCTCGCCGACGAGGTGGGGATCGGCGATCGGACGAACATGGTGTTCAGCGGGACGGCGATCGCGGCGGGGCGTGGCCGCGCGGTGGTCACCGGCACCGGGCGGGCCACCGAGATCGGCAGGATCGCGGCCTCCCTGCAGGCGACGGAGGAGGCCCCGACGCCGCTGCAGAAGGAGCTCGACCGGGTGGGGAAGCTGCTCGGCGCGGCGGTGGTCGCGATCGCCGTCGTGATCGGCGCGACGCTGGTGCTGGTGGAGCACCTGAGCGCGCTGGCGGACCTCCTGGACGTGCTGCTGCTCGCGGTGTCGCTCGCGGTGGCGGCGGTGCCGGAGGGCCTCACCGCCATCACCACCATCGTGCTGTCGCTCGGGACGCGGCGCATGGCGGAGCGGAACGTCATCGTCCGCAAGCTGTCGTCGGTCGAGACGCTCGGCTCGACCACCACCATCTGCTCGGACAAGACCGGGACGCTCACCCGCAACGAGATGACGGTCCGCGCCGTGGTGACGGCGAGCGGCCGCGTGGACCTCACCGGGACCGGCTACGATCCGGCGGGCGAGGTGCAGCAGGGCGGGAAGCCGGTCGAGGACCCGGCGCTGCTGGAGGAGGTGTCCCGGACGCTGGCGGCCGGGGAGCTGGCGAACAACGCGGCGCTCCGCCAGGAAGGCGGGCGCTGGACGGTCCAGGGCGATCCGACGGAGGGCGCGCTGGTCGTCGCGGCGCGGAAGGTCGGCCACGCGTCGGAGGCGCTCCACGGCCGCTACCCGCGCGTCGGCGAGGTGCCGTTCTCGTCCGAGCGCAAGCTCATGAGCACGGCCCACACCGACGCCCAGGACCCGGGCCGGACGATGGTCTTCTCCAAGGGCGCGCCCGACGTGCTGCTGGCGCGCTGCACCGAGGAGCGCGTCGGCGCGGGGACGCGACCGCTCACGCCGGCCCGCCGCGAGGAGCTCGGGCGCGCGGTGGACGCGCTCGCCGCGGAGGCGCTGCGCACGCTCGGCGTCGCCTACCGCGCCCTCGGCCGCGACGCGGCGGCGGAGGCGGTGACCGAGGAGCTGGAGCAGGCGCTCGTGTTCCTCGGGGTGGTGGGGATGATCGACCCGCCGCGGCCCGAGGCACGCGACGCGGTCGCGCGGGCGAAGCGCGCCGGGGTGCGTCCCGTCATGATCACCGGCGACCACCCGGCCACGGCCTCCGCGATCGCGGCGGAGCTCGGGATCGCGGCGCCCGGCGCCGCGGCGGTCACCGGCACGGCGCTGCAAGGGATGGACGAGGCGGAGCTGCGCGACACCGTGCGCGAGGTCGCGGTCTACGCCCGCGTCGCCCCGGAGCACAAGCTGCGGATCGTCCGGGCGCTGCACGCGAACGGCGAGATCGCCGCGATGACCGGCGACGGCGTGAACGACGCGCCGGCGCTGAAGGCCGCCGACATCGGCGTGGCGATGGGGATCACCGGCACCGACGTGGCGAAGGGCGCCGCGGACATGGTGCTGGCCGACGACGACTTCGCGTCGATCGTGGCCGCGGTGGAGGAGGGGCGGTCGATCTTCGCCAACATCCAGCGCTTCCTCCGCTTCCTGCTGTCGTCGAACATCGGCGAGGTGCTGGTCATGTTCCTGGGCGTGGTCTTCGCCGGGACGATCGGCCTCGTGCCGGAGCAGGGCTCCGCGCTGGTGGTGCCGCTCCTCGCCACGCAGATCCTGTGGATCAACCTGCTGACCGACTCCGGGCCGGCGCTGGCGCTTGGGGTCGAGCCGCCCGATCACGACGTGATGCTGAGGCCGCCGCGCGATCCACGCAGCCGCGTCCTCCCCGGCCGCGCCTGGCTCGACATCGTCTTCATCGGCGTCGTCATGGCGGTCGGCACGCTGCTGGTGATGGACTGGGAGCTCCCCGGCGGCCTCGTCTCCGGCGCGGACGCGGGGCAGGGGATCGGTCGCGCGCGGACGATGGGCTTCACGACGCTCGTGTTCTTCCAGCTCTTCAACACCTTCAACTGCCGCTTCGAGCACCACAGCACGTTCCACCGGCTCTTCGCGAACCGGTGGCTGTGGCTGGCGGTGGCCGGCTCGGCGGCGCTGCAGGTCGCGGTCGTCCACCTGCCCTTCCTGCAGCGCCCGTTCCGCACCGTCCCGCTCGACGCCGGCGACTGGCTCCTCTGCGTCGCCGTGGCGAGCTCCGTCGTCTGGATCGGCGAGCTGAAGAAGCGGGTCCTGCGCGGTCGCCGGGGCTGAGGCCTCGCTCGGGGGGCTTCCCCCTCGGGGCGGAGCCTTGCCGGGCGGCCGCCCGGTCGCCAGCGTCAGGCGTTCGCCTCGAGGAGACCGCATGCGCCGAGGACTGCTCGTCTCCAGGGCGTGGCCGCAGGCCGCGCTCCTCGTCATGGTCGTCGGGTTCGGGATCCTCGGCGTCCTCGCCTACCGGACCTACACGGCCTCGCCCCCCATCCCGGAGAAGACCGTCGATCCGCGCGGCCGGGTGGTGTTCGACCGCGAGGACATCCTCGCGGGCCAGGAGCTGTTCCTCACCCGCGGCCTGATGGACTACGGCTCGGTGCTCGGGCACGGCGGCTACCTCGGCCCGGACTTCACCGCCGAGTACCTGCGGCGGTCGGCCCGCTTCGTCGCCGCGCGGAACGGCGAGTCGGAGCGGGAGGGGGGCCCGCGGACGTGGGCCGAATTCCGCGAGAACCGCTACGACCCGGCCACGGGGGTGCTGCGGTTCACCGAGGGCCAGGCGGCGGCGTTCGAGCACGCGCGCGAGTCGCTGCGCGCGTTCTTCTCGCAGCCGAGCGCGAGGACGGGGCTCTCGCCGGGGCTCGTCTCGAGCCCCGAGGACCTCCGGCAGCTGACGGCGTTCTTCGCGTGGACCGCCTGGGCCGCCTCCGCGCAGCGCCCCGGCGCCGACTACTCGTACACGAACAACTGGCCCCCCGAGCCGCTCGTCCTGAACCGCCCCACAGGCTCGATGGTGGTGTGGAGCGTGCTCTCGCTGGTGGCGCTGCTCGGCGGGACCGGGCTCCTCTTCGCCGCGTTCGGCCGGTGGCGGTTCCTCGGCTGGCAGGGGCGCGAGACCCAGACGCTCACGTTCCGCCGGCCGCAGGACGTCCCCCTCACGCCGGGCCAGCGCGCCACCGGGTGGTACTTCCTCGTGATGGCGCTGCTGTTCCTCGCCCAGACGCTGGCCGGCGGCGCGTCGCAGCACTACCGCGCCGAGCTGGAGGGCTTCTTCGGCATCGACCTGGCGGCGCTGCTCCCGTTCAACGTGGTCCGCACCTGGCACCTGCAGCTCGCCATCTTCTGGGTGGCGACGTCCTACCTCGCGGCCGGCATCTTCGTCGCGCCGATGATCGCCGGGCGCGAGCCCCGCGGGCAGCGGACGCTCGCGTTCGCGCTGCTCGGGGCGCTCGCGGTGGTGGTGGTGGGCAGCCTGCTCGGCGAGCTGGCCGGGATCCACGGCTGGATCCGCGGCTACTGGCTCGGGAACCAGGGGTTCGAGTACCTGGAGCTCGGGCGCTTCTGGCAGGTGCTCCTCGTCGCCGGGCTCTTCGCCTGGGCGGCCATGCTGTACCGGACGCTCCGGCCGCGCCTCGTCCGCGAGCACCTCGGCAACATGCCCTGGCTCTTCTTCTTCGCCGCGCTCGCGATCCCGGCGTTCTACGCGGTGGGCCTGCTCGCGCACCCGCGCGCCCACTTCACCGTCACCGACTACTGGCGGTTCTGGGTGGTGCACCTGTGGGTCGAGGACTTCCTCGAGCTCTTCACCACGGCGATCGTCGCCTACCTCTTCGTCCTGCTCGGCGTGGTCGCGGAGAAGGCGGCGGTGCGGCTGGTCTACCTCGAGATCATCCTCTACTCGGTGGGCGGCGTGGTCGGGACGATGCACCACGTGTACTTCTCCGGCGAGCCGGCCGAGCACATGGCGCTCGGCGCGTTCTTCTCCGCCGCGGAGGTCATCCCGCTCACGTTCCTCACCGTCGAGGCCTGGAGCTTCCTGTCGCTCGCGAAGGCGCAGCAGCGCGAGGGCGCGGCGCCGTTCCCGCACCGCTGGGCGGTCATGTTCCTCGCGGCGGTGGGCTTCTGGAACTTCGTGGGCGCGGGGATCTTCGGCTTCCTCATCAACCTCCCCATCGTCTCCTACTACCAGATCGGCACCGCGCTCACCGCGAACCACGGGCACGCCGCCATGATGGGCGTGTACGGCATGCTGGCGGTGGCGCTGGCGCTCTTCGCGGTCCGCTACCTGGTCGCGCCGGAGCGCTGGTCCGAGCGGCTCGCCGGGGTGAGCTTCTGGTCGCTCAACCTCGGGCTCGGCTGGATGGTGTTCGCGACGCTCTTCCCGATCGGCGTGCTCCAGCTCTACCGGTCGGTGACGGTCGGGTACTTCGAGGCGCGCCAGCTCGAGTACGTGACGGCGCGCCCGCTCACGTTCTTCGAGTGGTGGA
The DNA here is from genome assembly GCF_000013385.1 of Anaeromyxobacter dehalogenans 2CP-C. GTDB lineage: Bacteria > Myxococcota > Myxococcia > Myxococcales > Anaeromyxobacteraceae > Anaeromyxobacter > Anaeromyxobacter dehalogenans_B. The sequence goes on along the minus strand of NC_007760.1, from coordinate 3,620,321 downwards.
GGCTCCCGGGCGACGCGCTCTTCATCGTGGGCGGCGTGCTGCCGCTCGTGGTGCTGTGTTGGCGGGGGATCCGGGCGGCGCCGCGTCCCACCACCGCGCCGGCCGGAGAGAGCCCGCTCTTCAGCGACGTGGACGGCCCCGGCGCGGCGGCCGAGGGGGCGTCCGGAGGGCACGCCGCGCCGCGGAGGCTGTGAGCGCGCCGAGCGGCTGCGCGCGCGTCGTCACCCGCCTTCCGCGGCGAGGAACGGCTCGACGGCCGCGGTCATGGCCGGCGACTCGAACACCTCGTAGTGGGTGAGGCCGGGCAGGATCGCGAGCCGCGCCTTCGACACGCCGCTCCGGTCGAGGCCGCCGTCGCGGTGGCCGCCGCCGAGCAGCTGGAAGAACTGGACGACGTGCTCGGGCCGGACGGCGTCGGCGTCGCCGAAGACGAGCAGGGTGGGTGCGGCGAGGCGCGCGAGCTCCGCCGACCAGTCGTAGGGCCGGGTCCCGAGCTCGCCCATCTTGTCGAGCAGGTCCGGGAAGCGCTCGGGCTGCGGGGCGATGGCGGCGTACGTCTGGTAGGCGGGCGACGGTCGCATCGGCCCGGCGAGCGCGCGCCCGAGGTGCTGGAACCCCACCTTCACCTCGGGGTACCACCCGGTGTCCGCGAACGGCACCGAGACCAGCACCAGCCGGCGAACGCGCTCCGGGTGCTGGACCGCGGTCCGGAGCGCGACGCCGCCGCCGAACGAATAGCCGAGGACGTCGGCGCGCGGGATCCGGAGGTGGGCGAGCAGCGCGGCGACGTCGTCGGCGAGCCGCTCGAACCGCAGCGGGCGATCCACGTCGGCGGTGCGGCCGTGGGCCTGCAGGTCCACCGAGATCACCTGCCGGTGCGCGGCGAGGCGCTCGGCGACCGGCGCGTCGAGCGCCGTGTTGTGCAGGCCGCCGTGCAGCACCACCAGCGGCGTGCCGCCGGCGCCGCGGATCTCGTAGTAGAGGCGAAGGCCGTCCACGTCGGCGTATCCGGAGGAGGGCGGGCGTGCGGGGGCGGTCATGGCGGTCTTCTCGGGGGCGAAGGGGGGCGGGGTGCCGGTCGCCGCGCAGGCGCAGAAAATCGTGGCGAGGACGGCGCCGGCGTGGGTTGCCGTGCGCGCCCCGGCGCGGTGACGGTGCGCGGCGACCGCGTCGTGGTGGGTCATCATGTGGCGTTCGACGGCGCGGCCGGCGGGATCTCATCGCGTCGGCCCCGATCGGAGCGCGAGGCGCGAAGCCGCCGGCGCTCACCGCGGCCGCGCGGCCACGGCCGCCTCCGAAGGGGCAACTCACCGCGCGCGGCGCCGCGGGTGGACTTTACAGAAAGTTAAGGCTATACACTCCGCTCCCCGGCCCACTCTGGGCAGGGCGCGAGCGGCGCCACATCGCCGCTCGAGAACGAGAAAGTGTCGTGACATAGATGGCTACCGGTACCGTGAAGTGGTTCAACGATGCGAAGGGCTTCGGCTTCATCACCCAGGACGGCGGCGGCGAGGACGTGTTCTGCCACCACACCGCCATCCAGGCCGAGGGCTTCCGGAGCGTCGCCGAGGGCCAGAAGGTCGAGTTCGACGTCGCCAAGGGCCCGAAGGGCCTGCAGGCGGCCAACGTCCGCCCGCTCTGATCTGCTGACCTGTTGATCCGCTTCGCAGCGGAGACGGAGCCCGGCCTCGACAGGCCGGGCTTCGCCGTTCCTGGGCTCGAGCGCGCCGGCCGCTCGGGCGCGCGCCTACCCGGCAAGGGCCAGTTCCGCGGCGACGAGCGGCGCACGACCCGCTTCGAGCCTACAAGAGAGACATGAACGAGAACTTCGGCGAGATGAAGGCGCGGCTCCGGAAGCTCACCGAGCGGCTCACCGGCGAGCCGGACCGCATGCTCGGGAACCTCGAGTTCGCGCGCGCGGTGAGCCAGGCACAGCGGCTCCTGCGCGACGGGGACCGCACGCGCGAGCCGTCCGAGGCGCTGCGCGCGGCCATCGACAAGGCGGAGCTGCTCGGACGGTCGGTCCGGGAGGGCTGAGCCTCGCGGGCGGGCGTCACTCCGCGACGCGCACGATCACCTTCCCGAAGTTCTTGCCTTCGAGCAGCCCGATGAGCGCAGCCGGCGCGTTCTCCAGGCCGGCGACGACGTCCTCGCGCAGCCTCACCTGGCCGCCGGCGACCCAGGCGCTCATGTCGCGCAGGAACGGCGCGTGGCCGTCCGCGTAGTGGTCCAGGATGATGAAGCCCTGGACGCGGAGGCGCTTCCGGAGCACGAGGGACATGAGCATGGGCAGGCGGTCCGGGCCGGGCGGCGGCGCCTCGTCGTTGTAGTGCGCGATCCCCCCGCACACCGGCACGCGCGCGCCCTCGTTCAGGAGCGGCAGCACGGCGTCGAGCACCGGGCCGCCGACGTTCTCGAAGTACACGTCGATGCCGGCCGGGCAGGCGCCGGCCAGCCGCTCCGCCAGGTGCGGGGCGTGGCGGTCGAGGCAGGCGTCGAAGCCGAGCTCCTCGGTCACGTACCGGCACTTCTCGGCGCCGCCGGTGATGCCGACCGCGCGAGCGCCACGGAGCTTGGCGAGCTGGCCGACCACCGCGCCGACCGCGCCGCTCGCGGCGGCGACGACCACGGTCTCGCCGGGCCTGGGCTGCCCGATGTTCAGCAGGCCGTGATACGCGGTGAACCCGGGCATGCCGAGCACGCCCAGCGCATACGAAGGATGCGCGGTGTCCGCGAGCGGCACGAGATCCTGGCCGTCCGACAGCGCGTAGTCCTGCCACCCCGACGTGCCCAGGACCAGGTCGCCCTCGCGAAGCCGCGGGTGCCTGGAGGCGACCACGCGGCTCACGGTGCCGCCGACCATCGGCTCGTCCAGCGCGGCCGGCGGCGCATAGGAGGGCGCCTCGCTCATGCGACCGCGCATGTACGGGTCGAGCGACAGGTACAGGGTGCGAAGGAGCACCTGGCCGTCCGCCGGCGACGGGACCGGCGCCTCCTCGAGGCGGAAGTCCCGCGGGACGGGCGCGCCGCGCGGGCGGGCGGCGAGGACGATGCGGCGGTTGATCGTGGGGGCCTGCGGCATGACGTGCTCCAGGAGGCGTGGCGGAGAGGCGTCGTCGAGGAAGGGCCTTGCGCAGGGCGAGAGCGTCGCGCCGCCATCCCGACGACCGGAAGTTGGCTCCGCGTATAAGCGGGGGAATGCGCCGATCAAGCGAAAGCACTACGGCGCGCCGGCGACGGGCAGCCGCCAGCCGCGGCGCAGGGCCATGAAGCGGAGGCCGAAGCAGAGGAGCGCGCCGGCGGTCGTGGCGATGGGCGACGGGATCCCGAGCCAGCTCCCGACCACCACCACCGTCGCGCCGGCCAGCGCGGCCACGGCGTAGACCTCCGCCCGGAGCACCGTGGGGACCTCCGCCACCAGCAGGTCGCGCACGACGCCGCCGCCGATCCCGGTCAGCGTGCCGAGGAGCGCGGCCGGGAGCGGCCCGAGGTGGTACACGAGCGCCTTGTGCGTGCCGGCCACCGCGAACAGCGCGAGGCCGGCGGCGTCGAAGAGCTGCACCGGGTTCCGGAGCCGGTCCACCGTGGCGTGCGCGGCGAGCACGACCGCGCCGGCGAGGAGCGAGACCGCGAGGTACCGCCAGTCGGCGAGCGCGGCGGGCGGGATGGCGCCGATGAGCACGTCGCGGAGGATCCCGCCCGAGCTCGCCGCCACCAGGGACAGCACGAGCGCCCCGAAGACGTCGAGCCGGTGCTTCACGGCCGCCGCGGCGCCGCTGAGCGCGAACACGAAGGTGCCGCCCAGGTCGAGCGCCACCGGGAGCACGCCCAGGTCCACCGTGAACTGCGTGACGGTCACGGCGCGAGCCAGCCCATCGCCGCCGACACCGCGGCCTCCACGCCGGTGCGCAGCGTCGGGTGGACCACCGGCGCGAAGCGCGGGTTGTGGTTGGTGGGGAGCTCTCCCATCCGGCCCGCCGCCTGGGCCTTCCGGTAGGTCTCGGGATCCGTCCCGCCCACGAACCAGAACACGGACGGCACGTGCCACTGGGCGCCGAAGCAGCCGAAGTCCTCGCTCGCGGAGGTCGGCGCCACCTCCTGCACGCGCTCCGCCGGGAAGCTCCCGCGGAACCGCTCGACCACGCGGCGGGTCGCCTCCGCGTCGTTCCGGACGGCCCCGTACCGGTCGAGCGGCGTGATCTCGGGCGGCTTCGGCGCCCCCGACGCGGCCGCCTCGGCCTTCACGATGCGCTCGATGGCGGCGAGCACGCGCGTGCGGACGCCCTCGTCGAACGTGCGGACGTTCAGCTTGATGAGCGCCTCGTCGGGGATGACGTTCTCCTTCGTGCCGGCCTGCAGCGCGCCCACGGTGACGACCGCCGCCTCGCTCGCCGCGAGCTCGCGGGAGACGATCGTCTGGAGGCGGAGCACCGTGGCCGCCGCCATCACCACCGGGTCGATGCTGGCCTGGGGCATCGAGCCGTGCGCCCCGCGCCCGAACAGCCGGATCTGCAGGCTGTCGCCGGCGGAGGTCATGACGCCGGCGCGCCAGCCCAGCACGCCCGCTGCGCCGACCATGACGTGCTGCCCGAGCACGACGTCGGGCCTGGGGAAGCGCGAGAACAGCCCGTCGTCGATCATCGCCTGGGCGCCGGTGGCGATCTCCTCGGCCGGCTGGAACACGGCGAGCAGCGTGCCCCGCCAGGCGTCGCGCGCGCGGCCGAACAGCGCCGCCGCGCCGGCCAGCCACGCCACGTGCATGTCGTGGCCGCAGGCGTGCATCACCGGGACCCCCCTGCCTTCCGCGTCGGTCGCCGTGACGTCGCTCGCATAGGGCAGCCCGGTCAGCTCCTTCACCGGCAGCGCGTCCATGTCGGCGCGCAGCATGACGGTGGGGCCGTCGCCGTTGCGGAGCAGGCCGACCACGCCGGTCTTCCCGATCCCGGTCGTCACCTCGTACCCCGCCGCGCGAAGCCGCTCCGCCGCGATCCCGGCGGTCCGGGTCTCCTGCATCGAGAGCTCCGGGTGCGCGTGGAGGTCGGTGTAGAGCCTCTCCAGGTCCGGCAGCAGTCCGTCGAGCGGGGCGAGCAGCCCATCCAACCCTCGAGCGTCCGTCATGTCTCCCTCGCGGTCTCCGTGGAGCGGGCCACGTGCCGCGCCGATCGTAGTCGGCCTCGGCCCACGGCTGGCAACTCAGGCGAGCCTCCTCCTTCGCGGGGCTCAGCCCGCCCGCTGCCTCGGCTTGCCCGCCAGCTCCCGCGCCACGTCCACGAACGCCCTGAGCGCGGGCGACACCTGGGCGCGGCTGGGGAAGTAGAGGAAGAAGCCGGGCACCGCCGCGGCGTACGGCTCGAGGACCAGGCGGAGGCGCCCGCCGCGCAGGTCGTCCTGGAGCTCCGGCTCGAACATGTAGAGGAGGCCGACGCCGGCCACGGCCAGGGCGCGCATCAGCTCGGGGTCGTTCGTGGTCACGGTCCCCCGGACGGGAACGCGCCAGGACTTCCTCCCGCGCTCGAGCTCCCAGGCGTAGAGCCCGCCGTGCGTGCTCGAGCGGATGCACAGGCAGTCGTGCTGGAGCAGGTCCTGCGGCCGCTCCGGCGTCCCGCGCCGCGCGAGGTACGAGGGCGCGCCGGCCACGACGAAGCGGCCGGGCTCGGTCAGGCGCACCTGGATCATGTCCCGCTCGATGGCCTCGGTGAGGCGGATCCCGGCGTCGAGCCCCTCGGCGACGATGTTCACGAACCGGTTCTCCACCCGCACCTCCACCTCGACGCGCGGATGCCGCTCGATGAAGCGGGGCAGCAGGCGGGCGAGGACGGGCGTCACCGCGGTGCTGGGCACGGTGAGCCGCACGCGGCCGGTGACCTCGCCGGGCCGGACCGACACGGTCTTCAGCGACTCCACCGCCTGGTCCACCGCCGCGCCGGCGTTCTCGAGCAGGCGCTGGCCCGCGTCGGTGAGCGCCACCGTGCGCGACGTCCGCGTGAGCAGCGTGACGCCGAGGCGCGCCTCGAGCTGCCGCACCGACTGGCTCAGCGCGGAGGTGGAGACGCCGAGGTCCCGGGCCGCCGCGGCGAAGCTCCGGCGCCGCGCGACCGCGATGAACGAGTTGAGCGCGTTGAGCGGCGTGAAGGCCATGGTGGGCGTCCTCTCCCCGCCGGCGCGGGTGCGGCGGCTGGCCCGATCCTACGATCCCCCGGGCCGCCGCCGGGGACGGAGTCGCGCCCGGAACGCGCATGGGGCGTTCGGGAAATCTTCACGGCACGGCGCGGGCGACCCGCGACAGAATGGTGGCGAGGACGTCTCCGCGGCGGGTTCGCCGGGAGGGGGCGTCCCGCTCGCATGCTCGTGTTCGAGATCATCATCGGGCTGCTGCTCGCCGGCGCGGCCCTCACGGCGCTCTCGCGCCGGATCGGGACCCCGTACCCGGCGCTGGTGGCGCTCGCCGGCGCGGCGCTCGCGCTCGTGCCGGGCACGCCGACCCTGGTCCTCGAGCCGGACCTCGCGCTCACGCTCTTCGTCGCGCCGGTGCTCCTCGACGCGGCCTACGACGCCTCGCAGCGCGACCTCCGGGCGAGCTGGCGCACCGTGGCCGGGCTCGCGGTGGGCGCGGTCGCCCTGACGGTCGTGGTCGTCGCCGTGGTGGCCCGCGCGCTCGTGCCGGGCATGCCGTGGGCCGTGGCGGTGGCGCTCGGGGCGATCGTGGCGCCCCCGGACGCGGCGGCCGCGACCGCGGTGCTCGGGCAGCTCCGCCCACCGCACCGCCTCATGGTCATCCTCGAGGGCGAGAGCCTCTTCAACGACGCGAGCGCGCTCCTCGTGTACCGCCTCGCGGTCGGGGCCGCGCTGGCAGGCGCGCTCTCGCCGGTCGAGGTCCTCCCGCCGTTGCTGGCCTCGACGGCGGGGAGCGTGGCGCTCGGGTACGGGCTCTCCCGCGTGATCCCACCGCTCATCGCGCGGATCGAGGACGTCCCCATCGCGGTGGTCGTCCAGTTCTGCGGGACGTTCGCGGTCTGGATCGTCGCCGAGCGGCTCCACCTCTCGGGCATCCTCACGGTCGTCGTCTTCGCGATGGCGAGCGCCCAGCGGGCGGCGGGCCAGATGGCCGCGCGCGTCCGCATCCCCTCGTACGCGGTCTGGGGGTTCGCCGTCTTCGTGCTGAACGTGCTCGCGTTCATCCTGGTCGGCTTCCAGCTGAAGGCCATCCTCGGCCGGATCGACGCGCCCACGCTCCTGCGGTACGCCGGCGTGGCCGGGGCGGTGTGCCTCGCCGCCGTGGTCGCGCGCATCGCCTGGGTCTCCGGGACGGCCGCGGTGAGCCGGCTGCGCTGCCGGCCCACGGAGGACGGCTCGAAGGCGCGGCCGGACACGATCGGGCTCTCGCCACGCGGCGCCGCGGTGGTCGGCTGGTGCGGGATGCGCGGCATCGTCACCCTCGCCGCCGCGCTCGCGCTGCCCACCGGAGCCCGGGGCGCGCCGCCGTTCCCGCACCGCGACCTGGTCGTGTTCACCGCGTTCGCGGTGGTGCTCGGGACGCTCGTCCTCCAGGGGATGACGCTGCGGCCGCTCATGCGCGCGCTCCGCCTCGAAGGAGACCGCTCGGTCGATCGGGAGGTCCGGCTCGCGAGGGTCGAGACGCTGCGCGCCGGCCTGTCGGCGACCGACGGGGCCGCCGGCGATCCGCTCTCCGACGTGCTGCGGCGACGGTACGAGCTGTTGCTCCGGGGCGCCGAGGCGGAGCTGCGCGGCGGCGCGGCCCCGCAGGCGCCGCCGGCCGGCGGCGACGTGGACCCGCGCGCCGGCGCGGCCGTGGCGCGCCGGGCGGTCGAGGCGGAGCGCGGGCGGCTCCTGGCGCTCCGGTCGGACGGCACCATCGGAGACGCGGCGTTCCAGCGCGTCGAGGAGGAGCTCGACCTCGAGGAGCTGAGCCTGCGGCGGCTGGCGCGCGACGGGGCGCGGGAGGCTTCGTGACGGCTCACGGCCCCATCCTGCGCGTCGAGCGCCTGTGCAAGTCCTACGGCACGACGCGCGCGGTGGACGAGCTCTCCTTCCAGGTGGCGCCGGGCGAGATCGTCGGGCTGCTCGGCCCGAACGGCGCGGGCAAGACGACCACCATCAGCATGATCCTCGGCGTGCTCGCGCCGTCCGCGGGCGGGATCCGCATCGACGGCATCGACCTGGCGCGCCGCCGCTCCGAGGCGCTCGAGCGCACGAACTTCGCGGCGGTGTACGCGCCGCTCCCCGGGAACCTGACCGTCTCCCAGAACCTCACCGTGTTCGGCCTGCTCTACGGCGTGCGCGAGGTCCGCGCCCGCGTCGAGGCGCTGCTCGCGGAGCTGGACCTCGTCGCGTTCCGCGACACGAAGACCGGCGTGCTCTCGTCGGGCGAGCAGTCGCGGGTCACCATCGCGAAGGCCATGCTGAACGCGCCGCGGCTGCTCCTGCTCGACGAGCCCACCGCGTCCCTCGACCCGGCCGTCGCGCGCGAGCTGCGCGCGCGGATCCGGGGGGTGGCCGCGCGCGAGGGGCAGGGCGTGCTCTGGACCTCGCACAACATGCGCGAGGTCGAGGAGGTCTGCGACCGCGTGCTGTTCCTGTCCCACGGCCGGATCCTGCTGGAGGGCGATCCGCGCACGCTGCCCGGCGAGCACGGGCGCGCGTCGCTCGAGGACCTGTTCATCACCGTCGCGCGCGAGCCGCTCGCGCTGGAGCAGCCGTGATCGGGCCGCGCGCCCGGCGGGTGGCGGCGGTCGTGCTGCGGCAGGCGTACCTGCTGCGCGGCAGCCCGGCGCGCATCCTGCCGCTCTTCGCCTGGGTGGCCATCGACGTCGTGCTGTGGGGCTTCATCTCCCGCTACCTGAACCGGGTCGCCGCGTCCGGGCTCGACTTCGTCCCGCTCCTCCTCGGCGCCGTCCTGCTGTGGGACTTCTTCTCGCGGGTGATGCACGGCGTGAGCATGGCGTTCTTCGAGGACGTGTGGTCGCGCAACTTCCTGAACGTGTTCGCGACGCCGATCACCACCGGCGAGTACGTCTCGGGGCTGGTGGTCTCGGCCGTCCTCACGAGCACGCTCGGGCTCGCCGTCATGCTCGGCCTCGCCGCGGCGGCGTTCGGGCTGTCGTTCGCGGGCTACGGGCTCGCGATCGTCCCGGCGCTGCTGATCCTGTTCATGTTCGGGATCGCGCTCGGCATCCTGGGCTGCGCGATCGTGCTCCGGCTGGGCCCGGCGGCCGAGTGGCTGATCTGGCCCATCCCGGCGGTGCTCTCGCCGTTCGTGGGCGTGTTCTACCCGATCGCCACGCTGCCGCGCTGGATGCAGGCCGTCTCGTGGCTGCTCGCGCCGTCGTACGTGTTCGAGCAGCTGCGTGCGCTCACCGCCGGCCGCCCGGTGTCGTGGGCGGCGCTCGGCCAGGGGGCGCTCCTGGCGGCCGGGACCATCGTGCTCGCCGGCTGGGCGTTCGTCCGCGTCTACCGCTACGCGGTCCGCACCGGGCTCCTGGCGCGCTACAGCGCCGAGACGGTGAGCTGACCGCGACGCGTCCGGTGAGGACGGTGACGGCGTGGTCCTCGTCGATGGCGCCCGACTCCCAGCGGAGCTTGCCGGAGGGGTCGATGGCGATGGCGTACGAGGGCGCGTCCGCCCGCGCGACGAAGTCGGGGCGAGGGATGCGGGCCCGGGGCCCCGCGACGGGAGCGGCGCCCGGCCGGCGTACGGCTCCATCGAGATGCGCCCGATGATCCAGGCGTCGGCCCCGAGCGCCGCGTGGATCCGCTCGTACTCGGCGCTCAGGCGCGCGGACCGCGGCCAGCCGTCCGTCTCACCGCGGGGCCCGGCCCCCGGCGGCTGGATCCTACCGCCGCGCGGGCGCCGGCGCCGGCTCATCCCGCCTGCAGCGAGGCCATGTCGATCGAGAAGCGGTACTTCACGTCCGAGCGGAGCATCCGCTCGTAGGCCTCGTTCACCTTCTGCATCGGGATCACCTCCACGTCGGCGGTGATGCCGTGCTCGCCGCAGAAGTCGAGCATCTCCTGCGTCTCGGCGATGCCGCCGATGGGCGACCCGGAGATGCTGCGCCGGCCGAGGAGCAGGCCGAAGGCCGCCACGGGGAGCGGCTTCTCCGGCGCGCCGACGAGCGTCAGGTTGCCGTCGCGGCGGAGCAGGTTCACGTACGCGTTGAGGTCGTGCTCGGCGGCGACCGCGTCGAGGATGAAGTCGAAGCTGCCGGCGTGCTTGCGCAGCGCGTTCGCGTCGCGCGAGAGCACCACCTCGTGCGCGCCGAGCCGGAGCGCGTCCTCCCGCTTGCCCGGCGAGGTCGTGAACACGACCACGTGCGCGCCGAGCGCGCGCGCGAACTTCACGCCCATGTGGCCGAGGCCGCCGAGCCCGACCACGCCGACCTTCTTGCCGGGCCCGACGCCCCAGTGGCGGAGCGGCGACCAGGTGGTGATGCCGGCGCACAGGAGCGGGGCGGCCGCGGCCGGGTCGAGGCGCTCGGGCACGCGCAGCACGAAGTGCTCGTCCACCACCACGCTGCCGGAGTAGCCACCGTAGGTCACGCCGCCGAGGTGCCGGTCCGGCGCCCCGTAGGTGAGGGTCTGGCCGGCGCAGAACTGCTCGAGGCCGGCGCGGCACTCCGGGCAGGTCCGGTCCGAGTCCACCATGCACCCGACGCCGACGAGGTCGCCGGCGGTGAACCGCGTGACCTCGGCGCCGACCCGCGTGACCCGGCCGACGATCTCGTGGCCGGGGACGCACGGGTAGACGGTGGACGCGAGGCTGCTCCACTCGTCGCGCACGGTGTGCAGGTCCGAGTGGCAGATGCCGCAGTAGAGGATCTCGATCTGGACGTCGCGCGGCGTGGGGTCGCGGCGCGGGATGGTGGTGGCGGCGAGCGGGGACGTCGGGCTGGTGGCGGCGTAGGCCTTGGCGTGGAACATGGGTCTCTTCCTCCGGGGCTTCTCCCGGCTCCGCCTGGAGCCGGGGTGCGGGGGGAAGCTACGCGCGGGCGCGGCACCGCGAAACGCGCGGAACGCGCATGGGCCGTTCAGGAAAGCTTCACGATCGGCCGGCGGGGCGCGCGGGGCGGGCGTCCCACCCGCGCGAGGCGCTGCGTCACCGAGGGAGCGCGCCGGGGCGGCCCGAGCCGGCCCGTGTTAGGCATCCCCGCCGGAGGACGCGATGACCGACCCCTCGGCCCACTCTGCGGCGCTGACCTACGGCTCCTACCTCGCGCTCGACGAGCTCCTCGCGGCGCAGCGGCCGCGCTCCGAGGAGCACGACGAGCTGCTCTTCATCGTGGTGCACCAGGTCTACGAGCTCTGGTTCAAGCAGGTCGTCCACGAGCTGACCTGGCTGCAGGAGCGGCTGCACCGCGGCGAGGGCGGCCACGCGCTCGCGACGCTGAAGCGCGTCCTCACCATCCTGAAGACCGTGGTGGCGCAGGTGGACGTCATCGAGACCATGACGCCGCGCCAGTTCACCGCGTTCCGCAGCCGCCTGGAGGCGGCGAGCGGGTTCCAGTCGGCGCAGTTCCGGGTGCTGGAGGCGATGCTCGGACGCCGCGACGACCGGATGCTCGCGCCGTACCCGCCCGACGGCCCGGGGTACGCGCGGATCGCCGCGGCGATGGCGGCGCCCTCGCTGTTCGACTCCCTCCTGCGCTACCTCGCCACGCAGGGGTTCGAGACGCCGGTCGTCCCGGAGCCTCGCCCGGCGGGCTGGCGCCAGCCGTCGGAGGCGGTGCAGCGCGTCCTGCTCGAGGTCTACCGCGCCGACGGCGAGGCGGCCCTGGTGTGCGAGCGCTTCGTGGATCTCGACGAGGGCGTCCAGGAGTGGCGCTACCGGCACGTGAAGATGGTCGAGCGGACCATCGGCGACAAGCCGGGCACCGGCGGGTCGGCGGGCGCACGGTACCTGCGCTCGACGCTGTTCACCCCCGCGTTCCCGGACCTCTGGGCGGTGCGGGGCGCGCTGTGAACCCGCTCGCGCGCCACTACGCGCGGTTCCGGGTGGCGGAGCGGCTGCTGCTCACCGGCCACTCGCACCAGGCCTGGCCGGACGTCGCGCGGGAGGGACAGCTCGAGGCGTTCGACGACGCCGCGCGCGAGGTGGACGAGAAGTGGGGGCGGGCGCTCGCGAAGGCCGAGCGCGTGCGGGAGGGGTTCCGGGCGCTGCTCGCCGATCCCGGCGGCGAGGTCGCGCTGGGCGGGAGCACGCACGAGCTCGTCCTGCGGTTCCTCTCGGCGCTCGACCTGCGGCGGCGCCGGCGGCTGGTCACGACCGACGGCGAGTTCCACACGCTGCGCCGGCAGCTCGCCCGGCTCGGCGAGGACTGGCTCGAGGTGGAGGTGCTCCCCGCGCGGCCGGTGGACACGCTCGCCGAGCGCCTCGCCGCGCGCGCCGGCGACGGGACCGCCGCGGTGCTGGTCTCGGCGGTGCTGTACGAGGACGCCCGGATCGTGCCCGGCCTCGGGGCGCTCGCGGGCGCGTGCGCGCGCGCCGGCGTCGAGCTGCTGGTGGACGCCTACCACGCGCTCGGCGCGCTCCCGTTCCCGCTGCCGGCCACCGGGCTCGGGTCCGCCTGGATCGTCGGCGGCGGCTACAAGTACCTGCAGCTCGGGGAGGGGAACTGCTTCCTGCGGCTGCCGCCGCACGCGCGCGCGCTGCGGCCGGCGGTCACCGGGTGGTACGCCGAGTTCGACGCCCTGGCGGACGCCGCGCGCCCGGGGCTCGTCCCGTACGGCCGAGGGGCCGCGGCCTTCGCCGGCTCGACCTACGATCCGACCAGCCATTACCGCGCCGCGCGCGTCATGGACTTCTTCGGCGAGCAGGGGCTGACCCCGGAGGCGCTCCGGGCGAGCTACCGGCGGCAGCTCGACCTGCTCGCCGCCCGCTTCGACGCGCTCGGGCTGGACGAGGCGGTGGTGACGCGCGACCGCGGCACCTCGCTCGACCGGCTCGGCGGATTCCTGGCGCTCGACTCGCCCCACGCGGCGGCCCTGCAGCGCGCCCTCGCGGCGCGGGGCGTGCTCGCCGACAGCCGCGGGCGTCACCTGCGGCTCGGGCCGGCGCCGTATCTCGACGACGCGCAGCTCGAGGCCGCGGTCGAGCGGCTGGGCGAGGCGGCGAGGGAGCTCTCCGGCCGAGGCGCGCGGGGCGGAGGCGCCGGATGACGCCTCCGCGGCGATCAGACGAGCGGGGCGGAGGCGCCGGATGGCGCCTCCGCCCCTTGGGAGCAGCAGGGAGGATCGCTCCCCGCCGCCTCGCAGCGGTGCTACGGCACCGCGTCGATCAGCGTCTGGCGGCCGTTCTCGAACACCGACGGCGCCCAGCCGTTGTCGTACGCGTGCTTGCGCAGCTGGAACTGCCTGAGCGCGTCACCGGACTGGTGGCAGCTCATGCACGACGCGGTGGACGGCCCGAGGAGCTGGTCGTCGGCCAGGTCGTTCCACGGCGCCACGCCGGCGTCGTAGGTCACCCCGACCACCTGCTTCGGATCCGGCAGCACGTTCGCGGTGGTGCCGTAGTCCGTGTCGATGTGGCAGGCGCCGCAGTCGTTCAGCGCGCGCGGGTACTCCACCTCGACGAAGCGGTGCGGACGCCAGGTCCCGTCGGTGCTGTCGAGCAGCTCCGCCTGCGCCTTGCAGCTGCCGTCGGTGTTCGCCACGGTCGAGTAGTCCTTGCCGGTGGCGGCCGAGCCGTACACCTTGCAGTAGCTGAGCGGCCCGTCCTCCTCGTCCACGCAGCTCACGCACGCGTCACCGGTCGGCCAGCTCGGGAGCTCGCCCAGCGCCTCGGCGGACCCGAAGAAGTAGATGCCGTTGGTGCGGTAGTACACGAGGCCGCGGCCGGTCTCGCCGGCCGAGTGGATCGCGTGCACCATCGTGCGGAGGTCGTACGTCTGGCCGGCCAGGCCGTCGTACGCGTTCGCGGCGTTGATGCCGATGTCCACGCGGCGGTTCTGCTCGCTCGACGCCGGGTTGTGGCACATCACGCACAGCTCGATGCTGTCCACGCGGCTGCCGCCGTGCTGGTACAGCGTGCCGAGGTGGCACGCGTTGCACTTGGCCACCGAGACGATCTGGCGGCGGGCGGTGTCGGGCAGCGCGCCGTCCGCGACCATGAACTCGCGGGTCGGGGTGGTCGCGCGGACCCACACGACGTTGCCGTTGTCGAACCGGACCTGCGGCTTGCCCTGCAGGGCGACGATGCCGCGGGTGGCGGTGGTGTTCTGGAGCGGGACCACCGTCGTCGCGACGTGGTTCGCGTCGCAGGTCGTGTTGGTGGTGCTGAGCGTGGTGGAGCCGTTCGGCTGGCCGGGCAGGATGGTGGTGGACGCGCCGGTGAGGCCGTCGTTCACCCAGTCGTCCGCCTGGGCGTACGAGCGGAGGATGCTCATCGTGTTGCCGCAGCCGGCGGCCGTGTTGGTGCAGCCCTCGGTGGCCAGGTCCGCCGGCGTCCGGAAGAACACCGGGCCGGCCGCGTAGTCGTCGTTGCACGGATCCCACGCCGCGCCCGCGTTGGTCGGGTCGGTGGCGGTCCAGGTGACCGTCATGCCGGAGGCGTCCGCGACGACGTCGGTGATCGCCAGCTTGATCGTCGAGGCGAGCACGATCGACTGGTCGGCGCCGTCCCAGATCAGGCCGGCGCGCTCGGTGACCTGGCCGTCGTGGAACATCGCGGCGGTCTGGCCGTCATGGCACGGGCTGCAGGAGGAGAACGGCGTGAAGGCGGCGTGGTTGTATGCGCCGGAGCTCGGCGCGGCAGGGAACGCGCCCAGGTCGTCGTGGCAGGAGACGCACAGCGCGAAGGAGACCGGGGCGTTCGCGGCCGCGGCCAACCGGTCACCCTGGTGGCAGGTGGCGCAGTTGTTCATGTTGCCCGGGAAGCCGTTCGAGAAGTCGTGGTAGCTGGTCCCGTTCGTCCAGAGCCAGTGGTACACGCCGTCGGGCATGTTCTTCGAGTTGTGGATGCCGTGGACGATGCCCATGAGGCCGGTGCCGCGGGTCCCTTCGGCGGGATCGACGCCGACGATCGGCGGCGTGACGCTCGCGTTCGCGGCGACGTAGCCGGTGAGGCGCGTCTCGACCGCGCCGTCGCGGTTGTGGCAGACGACGCACGGGCCGATGCCCTGCGGATTGGTCACGTCGTGGGCCGCGCCGCGCCAGATGTGGTTGCCGTGGCAGTTCATGCACGCCTCGTTGCTCACCGAGTCGTGCGTGGACTCGCCGAGGGTGGCCACCACCGTCGCGGTCATCTCGTCCGGGCCCATGGTGCTCAGCATGAACGTCGTGCCGGGCGCCGGATCCGCGGCGAAGCCCGAGACGGTGATGGTGTAGTTGCCGCTGCCGTTGCTCGACACGGCCCACTGCACGTTCGGATCGCAGGTGGCGCTCGCGACCGTGCCGCACGGGATCTTGACGCGGCGGCCCGCGCTGATCGCCGGGTCGTAGACCCAGAACGCGTCCTCGTTGTGCGACCGCATGACGGCCGCCTTGTTCGTGAAGTCGATCCGGTTCACCCCGTTGACCTTCACGTTGAAGCGGAAGGTCACCGCGTGGGTCTCCGGGTTCACTCTGATCGTGTAGCGGTCGTCCGTGGACAGCGTCACCTGGACGGCGTCGGTCGGCGCGAGCGCGTGCACCGAGCCGATCGACCCGGCGTGACAACCGGCGCACGCCTCGGTGGTGGCGAGCGGAGGCTCGCCCGGATCCCCCTTGTCACCCTTGTCGCCCTGGTCCCCCTTGTCTCCCTGCGGCCCCTGCGGTCCCACCGGACCCTTGTCGCCTTGACAGGCGGACAGCGTCGTCGCGAGCGCGATCGCGACGAGGACAATCAGCTTCCTCATGACTCCCCCTCCTACGTTGGGTTGCGTTACGGAACCCGCGAACGTCGGAGTGCGATGAGACGCCCCGCAATCCCACCGGTCAATGCGGCTGCCGGCCACGCCACAATCCGTGATCAATCCAACGGGCCGGTGCGGCAATCTGGCTGCGCAATCACGCACGCCGGGGAACCTCCTGCGCCGGGTGGCCCGCCGCGCACGGGGGCGGCCCGGCCGCGCACGGGGCCGGCGCTCGGGCGAGGTGGACGGACGGTCCCGCGGCGCCAGGGCTCGCCCTCGGGGAAGGCAGGGCGTCACGCCGTTGACGCCGCCGGCGCGGGCCGCGCGCACGGCCGCGGCGCCGATCGTCACCCGGGGTGAGGACGAACCCGCGCGCGACGCCGGGAAATCGCGAGCGACTTCGCTGGCCCGACGCTTGCTGCCGCCTCCCGACGCCGCAACCCCGGGAGGCCCATGCTCGCTCGAATGAAGATCGGAACGAAGATCGTCGGCACCTACGCCGTCTCGGTCGCCCTCCTGCTCGCGCTGCTGGCGGGCAGCATCGTGGCGCTCCGCACGCTGGAGGGCATCTCCGCCGGCTTCACCGGGGTGAGCGTGCCGAACCTGAGCTCGGTGGCGACGCTCGAGTCGGAGATGACCGACGTCTCGCGCGCCATCCACGCGCTCTCCAACGGCCGGTTCGACGCCGACTTCCGCGCCGCGCTCCGCCAGGACGCGGACCGATCGCTCGAGGCGGTCGCCCGCGCGCGGAGCGAGTACGGCGCGCGGCCCAGGTCGGCCGAGGAGGACGCGCACTGGCAGGCCCTGCAGTCGCCGCTGGACGACTGGACCGGCGCGGTGAAGCGGGTGCTCGAGCTGGAGCGGCGCCGCGACGCGCTGCTCGCGGAGGGGCTGCCGGTGGAGGACCCGCAGGTGGAGCGGGCGCAGCACCGGATCCTGGGCGCCCTCCTGCTGCACCGCGACGGCTACGACGCCGCCATGGGGCTCCTCGACCGCCTGAAGGCGAGCCAGGCCGCGCAGGTGGCGGCGGAGGGGGCGCGGGCGAGGCGCGCGGCGGTGGTGTCCGGGGTGGCGCTGGCCGCGGCGATCCTGCTCATCGCAATCGCCGTGCTGGCCGTCGGGGCGCTGGTGGCGCGCGACGTCACCGCCACCTTCGCCCAGGTGGCCGCGACGCTCGATCAGATCGCGGCCGGGAGGATGCCGGCGCGCATCGTCGAGACGCGCGGCGCGGACTTCAACGGCGTCCGCGACAGCCTGAACGCCGTGACCGGCGCGGTGGAGGCCCTGGTCGCCGACGCCAAGGGCCTGGCCAGCGCCGCCGCCGCGGGGCCGGCTCTCCGCGCGCGCCGACCTCTCCCGCCACCAGGGGGACTACCGCGCCATCGTGGCCGGCGTGAACGAGACGCTCGACGCGGTGACCGGGCCGGTGGCCATGGCCGCCGAGTACGTCGATCGGATCGCCCGGGGCGACATCCCGCCGCGGATCGAGCGGGAGTACCCCGGGGACTTCGCGCCCCTGCGCGACAACCTCAACACCTGCGTGGACGCGGTGAACGCGCTGGTCGCGGACGCGCGCGCCCTGTCCGCCGCCGCCGTCGAGGGCCGGCTCGCGACCCGGGCGGACGCGAGGCGCCACCAGGGCGACTTCCGGCGCATCGTGGAGGGCGTCAACGCCACCCTGGACGCGGTGATCGGGCCGATCGGGGCCGCGGCCGCGTGCGTGGACCGCATCGCGCGGGGCGACCTGCCCGCCGCGATCGACGAGCGGTGGGCGGGTGACTTCGACGCGCTGAAGGCGAGCCTGAACGGCTGCATCGGCGCGGTGAACGCGCTGGTCGCCGACGCGGGCCTGCTCTCGCGCGCGGCGCTGGACGGCAAGCTCGACGTCCGCGCCGAGGCCGCGCGTCACCAGGGCGTCTACCGCGAGATCGTGGAGGGCACGAACGAGACGCTCACCGCGGTGGTGGCGCCCATCCGCGACGTGGCCGCGGTGCTGGGCCGCCTCGCGGACGGCGACCTCTCGGCGCGCGCCGACGCCGCGCGGTACCGCAACGAGTCGCGCGCCATGCTGGAGGGCGTCAACGCCACGCTCGACGCGCTGCTCGCGCCGGTGCACGAGGCGGCCCAGGCGCTGGGGCGCCTGGCCGAGCGCGACCTGCGCGTGCGGATGGGCGGCGCGTACCGGGGCGACCACGCGCGCCTGAAGGAGGCGCTCAACGAGACCGCCACCGCGCTGCACGACGCCCTGGCGCAGGTGGCGGAGGCGGCCGACCAGGTGTCGAGCGCCGCGTCCCAGATCGCCTCGTCGTCGCAGGCGGTGGCGAGCGGCGCCTCGGAGCAGGCCGCCTCGCTCGAGCAGACGCGCGCGTCCGTGGACGGGGTGGCGACCGTGGCGCAGCGGTCCGCGGAGGGCGCGCAGCAGGCGAGCCGCCTGGCAGAGCGTGCGCGCGGCGCGGCCGGCGAGGGCGCGGCGGCGGTGGCCGAGGTGCAGGGCGCGATGGCGAGCATCCGCGCGAGCGCGGAGGGCACCTCGCAGATCATCAAGGACATCAACGAGATCGCGTTCCAGACGAACCTGCTCGCGCTGAACGCGGCCGTCGAGGCGGCGCGCGCGGGCGAGGCGGGCCGCGGCTTCGCGGTGGTCGCCGAGGAGGTCCGCTCCCTGGCGCTGCGCTCCAAGGAGGCGGCCAGCCGGACCGAGGGGCTCATCCGCGAGTCCATGGGCCGCGCGGACGAGGGCGCCGCCGTCGCCGCGCAGGCGGCCGCGCGCCTGGCCGACATCGTCGGCTCGATCACCCAGGTGTCCGACCTTGTCCGGCAGATCGCGGAGAGCGCCCGGGCGCAGACCGCCGGCGTCACGCAGGTCCACGCCGCGGTCGGCGAGATGGACAAGGTGACGCAGCAGAACGCGGCCAGCGCCGAGGAGTCGTCCTCCGCGGCCAGCGAGCTCTCCAGCCAGGCCGGGGAGCTCGCCGCGCTGGTGGGCGCGTTCCGCATCGCCCGGGCCGGGGCGGCGTCCGCCGCGCCGCCGCGCGCCCTCGAGCGGCGGGCGGAGCGTGAGGTCGTCGCGGCCGCGCGTCGGGCCGAGGCCTGAGCGCGCGAAGTCGAGCTGCCCGTCGCGCCGGAGGACGTCGGCGCGCGGGGATTCCACCCACGTCCTGCGAAGAGGTCCCTCCATGAAGAAGCTGCTGGCCGCGCTCGCGGTCGCGATGATCTTGACCGGCGATGCCTGGGCCGCGGACGTCCGCGCCACGCCCGAGGACGCCCAGGAGCTGGTGAAGACCGCGGTCGCCTACCTGAAGAAGCATGGCAAGGACCGGGCGTTCAAGGAGTTCCAGAACCGGAACGGCCCGTTCATCTACAAGGACCTCTACCTGTTCGTGTACGACCTCGAGGGCACGTGCGTGGCGCACGGCGCGGACCCGTCGCGCGTGGGCAAGAACTACCTGAACGTCGCCGACGAGGACGGCACGCTCTACACGAAGGAGTACGTGGAGCTCGCGAAGACCAAGGGCGCGGGCTGGACCCGGTTCAGGTTCAGGAACCCCGCCACCGGCAAGGTCGAGCCGAAGAAGGCCTACACCGAGCGCGTGGGGGACGTGCTGGTGGGCTCGGGCGCGTACACCACCGACTGACGGCGGGGGCCGCCGCCCGGCGCCGAGCCGGGCGGCGGCTGCGACGGTGCGCCGCCGCGGGACGTGACGGCGATCAGCGCGGGCGCCGGGCCGGGCTGATACGCGAGGTGGATGCTCGAGAACAAGGTGGCGATCGTGACGGGGGGGAGCCGCGGCATCGGCGCGGCCATCGCGAAGGCGCTGGCGGCGAGCGGCGCCAAGGTGGCGGTGAACTACGCGCGCAGCAAGGAGCACGGGCAGCAGGTGGTCGCGGACATCGCGGCGCGCGGCGGCCGGGCGATGCTCGCGCGCGCCGACGTGACGGTGCCCTCGGAGGTGGAGGGCATGGTCCGCGCGGTCGAGGCGGAGCTCGGCCCGGTGGACGTCCTCGTCAACAACGCGAACATGAGCTTCCCCATCGCGCCGTTCGCCGAGTACCGGTGGGAGGACTTCGAGCGGAAGCTCTGCAGCGAGCTGAAGGCGAGCTTCCTCACCTGCCAGGCGGTGGTGCCGGGGATGATCCGGCGGGGCGGTGGCTGCATCGTCAACGTGAGCAGCGGCCTCTCGCGCCAGCCCGGGCCCGGGTTCGTCGCCCACTCCAGCGCCAAGGCGGCGCTCGACGCGTTCTCGCGCTCGCTGGCGCTGGAGCTCGGCCCGCACGGCATCCGCGTCAACGTGGTGGCCCCGGGCCTGACGCTCACGGACGCGACCGCCTCCCAGCCGAAGGCCATGCACGACGCCATCGCCGCCCACACGCCGCTGCGCCGGCTGGGCGCGCCGGAGGACGTGGCGGGCGCGGTCCTGTTCCTGTGCGGCGAGGGGGCCCGCCACGTCAGCGGCACCTACCTGCCGGTGAGCGGTGGCGCGCACATGATCTGAGGCGGCGCCGCCGCCCGGGGGCGGGAGGGGCGGCCCCCTGCCCGGCGCCGCGGCGGCGGACCGGAGCGGTCGTCATCGGGCGACCCACCTCGAAGGGTGAACGCACCCAGGGGCGGCCTTCACCGCGGCGCCGGCCGTGGTGCACACTGGCCGCATGCGCGAGAGCCTGATCGCCTTCGCGGTGCTCGCGGTCCTGATGTTCGCGGCGCAGGCAGCACGGGGCCGGGGGCGCCGCCGCCCCGTCGCGCCGGCCCACGTGCCCTGGAAGCCGGGCCAGCCGCTCGTGCTCCGGACCCCGCCGCGGAACGCGATCCTCTCGTGCGTCACCGCGCTCGTCCCCGCCGCGCTGGTCGCCGCGCTCATGGTCCGGTCGTGGGGCGCGGAGCCGCGCCGGGTCGGGCTGGTGGGCATGGCGGGCGGGGCGGTGGTGGTCCTGCTCCTGCTCGCGGTCGCCGCGTTCCAGCTCGCCTCGGCCGCCCGCGCGCGCGTGGTCGTGCACGACACCGGCCTCGAGCGCGTCGGCGTGTTCCGCCGCCGGCTGGTGGGGTGGGGCAGCGTGGCCAGGCTCTCCTTCAACGGCGCGCAGCGCTGGTTCCACCTGACCACCGACCAGGGCGCGCACGTGTGGCTGCCGGTCGAGGTCGCCGGCATGCCGGAGCTCGCGCGGCTCGCGCTGCGCCGGCTCCCGCGGCAGGTGCTCGAGGCGGACCCGGCCGCCCGCGAGGCGCTCCAGGAGCTGGCCGGGGCCGACGGCGCCCGGCGCTCCCGCAGCGCGATGTGAGCGCGGGCCTCGCGCCCGCGCGCAGCCCGGCCTCGGCGCGGGCGCCGCGGCGAGGGACGGGATCGCTCACAGGCGGTACCGGAACGCCACCGCGTCCTGCCAGCCGCGGATGGCGCGGAACGCCTCCTTCAGCCGGGTGCGCTCCACCGGCGAGAGCGCCGACAGCGAGACCTCGTCGCCGGGCGGCCGGCCCTCGGCGACGTGGCGAAGCTGCAGGCGGAGCCGCAGGCCGACGAGGAACCGGTAGGCCTCGGCGACGATCTCGCGCAGCTCCGGATCCATCCGGCCGGCGCGCTCGGCCGCGGCGAGCCGCTCGAGCGTCCCGCGCTCCGCCACCCGGCTCTCCAGCGCGTAGCAGCGCGCCAGGAACGCCACCGGCGCCAGGCCGTGCTTCTTGAGGTCCACGGTGGAGGACGCGCCGCGCAGGCGCAGCAGCAGCGCGGGCGGCGGGTGGAACCGGATCGCCTGCTCCGCCATGCCCCGCAGGAACAGCGGCAGCTCCGCCGCGCCCGCGACCACCTCCTGCAGCGGCGCCAGGTCGAGCGCGCCGGCCGCGCGCCGGAAGTCGAGGAAGACGGCCGCATCGAGGAGCGCCTGCGGCCGCGGCTCGGCCAGCCAGGTGCGGAAGCGCTCGCGCCACTCCTCCATCGGCCCGTTCCAGCGCGTCGCCATGTAGCCGCCCGGGCAGGCCGGGAAGCCGGCGGCGCGGAGGTCCGCCACCACGCGGTCCGCGAGCGCCTGGTACCAGCCGCGCGCCGGGAGCCCCTCGTCCGCGAAGACCAGCGCGTTGTCCTGGTCGGTGAGGAGCGTCTGCTCCATCCGGCCCTCGGAGCCGAGCGAGAGCCAGGCCCACGGCGCCGGGGCGGGCCCCAGCTCCGCCTCCGCCCAGCGCACCGCGGTGCGGAGCAGCGTGTCGTTCAGCCGGGCGACGAGCTGCGCGATCACCATCGGGTCGAGCCGCGCCGCGAGCAGGCCCCCCACCATGTCCGAGACCTGCGCCGCATAGC
This sequence comes from Anaeromyxobacter dehalogenans 2CP-C, assembly GCF_000013385.1. GTDB lineage: Bacteria > Myxococcota > Myxococcia > Myxococcales > Anaeromyxobacteraceae > Anaeromyxobacter > Anaeromyxobacter dehalogenans_B. The sequence goes on along the minus strand of NC_007760.1, from coordinate 3,598,195 downwards.
CGGCGAGGCGGTCGCGCGAGGCGAGCCGCTCCACGCGGCGCAGCAGCGCCATCGGTCCGTGCCCGGAGACCCGCATCAGGTCGGTGGAGGTCACCACCCCGGCGATCTCGCCCTCCCGGACCACCGGCAGGTGGTGGACGCCCGCGTCGAGGAGCGCGAGCCACGCCTGGTACACCGGCGTCGCGGCCTCGACCGTGCGCAGCGGACCCGAGGCGACGCCCGCCGCCGGCGCGCTCCCGGGGAGCCCCTCGGCCACCACCCGGTTGCGAAGGTCGCGATCGGTGAGGATCGACGGCGGCTCGGTGCGGAGCAGCACCGACGAGATGCGGTGATCGCGCATGCTCCGCGCCGCCTCGACCACCGGCGCCCCGGCCTCGATCCACACCGCCGGCCCGCGCAGCAGGTCGCCGACCGCCACCGCCAGGTCGGGCTGGAACGCGGCCACCGGCGACTGCTCCAGGCTGGAGCGGAGCCGCTGCCCCAGGCCGGCCGCGAAGTGGCCGGCGAAGGCGCGGTCGGCGAGCAGCCGCTCGAACACCTCCTGCGGCAGCCGCCACGCCAGGAGGTCGTCCTCGACCACCACGTCGAGCGCCGACGCGCCGGTGAGGAGCGAGGTGAACCCGAACGTCTCGCCCTCCTCGAGGACCTGCACGCTCTGGCCGTGGCGCTCGAGGCGCACCGTCCCGCTGCGGACGACGAACAGGTGCCGGAGCGGCTCGCCCCCCGCCCGCGCGATCCAGGTGCCGGCGGGGAACGCGCAGGCCTCGAGGTGGGCGACCGCGTCGGAGAACAGCGGCTCGGGCAGCCGGTCGAACGGCGGGATCGCGCGCAGTGCGGCGGCGGGGTCCACGCCGCGACCTTGGCACGCCCGCGGCCGGGGGACAACGGCCGGGCGGCGGGAGGACCGCGCGCGAGCGGATCGCGCGCGATCACGATGTGACGGCCGCGGTCACGCCGCGCGCCCGTGCCGGCGCCGCAGCGGCCGCGATCCCGCGCGGTTTCCGCGGCCGCCGCCGGCCCGACGTCCGGCACGCGCGCTGCAATCCCGAGAGGGCGTCGAATCCACGACGAAGACGCGGGCGGGATGCCCGCACCAGGAGAGAACATGCGCACCCGGACCTTCCTCGCCGTCGCCGCCGCCACCCTGTTCGCAGGCTCCGCCCTCGCCGCCGACCTGCCGCCGAGCGCGGGCTCGTACGACGACGTGAACTACGGCGAGACCACGCACACCACCCTCACCACCAGCGGCACCGGCGGCGCCGGCGCCGTCGCCGCGGGCCCGGGCTACGACGACACCCGGTACCCGTCGCAGGCGCCGGCGCGCGAGCGCGTCGTCCGCCCCGAGGCGGCGCGGATGGCCTGCGCCTGCACGCGCTGAACCCGATCCGATCCGAGGAGGACACGCCCATGAAGCTCCGTCACTCGATCCCGCTCACCGCTGCGCTCGCGCTCGGCGCCGGCGCCGCCCGCGCCGCGCAGGCGCCCACCAGCACCGACGAGGCACGCGAGGCGGTGCGCGCCTCGGTCTCGCGCACCGACGTCACCGCCCGCATGTACCGCCACGCGGCGGAGATGATGAAGGGCAGCGATCACCAGGCCGCGTGGGACGCGACCCGCTCCGGCGACGACGGCGAGAGGATGGCCGCGCGCGCAGGGAAGCACGTGGAGGAGATGATGAAGGGGCTCGACCACCAGGCGGCCTGGGACGCGACCGACGCCTGGTGGCGGGCCGCGGCCCGCTGAGCGCGCCCTCGCGGCGCCGGCCGGCTCGATGCGCCGCTGCCCATCGACGGCCGGCGCGCAGCGCGGCTCCTGAGAGGGGGCGCGGCGCCGGGCAGCCCACGCCCGGCGCGTGCGCTGCTCGGGCTCGGGAGCGCTACGCGGCGCGCTCCCCGGCGTCCGCCCCCGGGCGGAAGTCCTCGGTGGTGCCGGGCTCGACGAAGTCCTCGGGCCGGGTGTCCTCGAGCCGCAGGTGCTCGTACTCCGCGAGGACGGCCTTCGCGCGATCCAGGCTCCGCGCGAAGAACGGCCCGGCGTCCTCGCCGGCGTGGCGCTCGGCGAGGTAGAGCGACGTCAGCCGCGCCACCGCGTCCGCGACGCGCCGCGCCGGAACCTTGGCGGCGAGCCGGCCGAAGGTGGCCCCGCCCGCGTCCACCTGGCCGCCGAGCAGCACGAAGTACTGCGGGACCGCGCGGCCCCCCAGCCTGCGCGCGCTGCCCTGCAGGCCGATGGCGGCGAGGTGGTGCTGGCTGCAGCCGTTCGGGCAGCCGGACATCGCGACGGGCAGCGGCACCGCCCCGGCCCCGGGGACCGCGCGCCGCACCGCTTCCTCGATCAGCCGCGCGAGCGCGCGGGTCCGCGTCACCGCGAGCCGGCACACGTCGGCGCCCGGGCACGCGACCACGTCGGCCGCGGTCCCGGCGCCGTCGCGCCCCAGGCCGGCGGCGGCGAGCCGGGCGTGCAGCGCCGGCACGTCCTCCTCGCGGACCCAGCGGAGGAGCACGTGCCCGCCGCTGGTGAAGCGCGCCGCGCCGTCGCCATACGCCTCGGCCAGCGCGGCGAGCGCCTCGAGCTGCGCCGCGGTCGCGTCGCCCTGCGCGAGCGAGGCGGCGACGATCGCATACCCGGCCTGCCGCTGCGGGAGCACGTTGGTGGCCCGGAACGCCGCGAGCGCACCCGGGGCGGGCTCGGTGACGATCCGGAGCGGCGGCGGCTCGCCGGGCCCGCCGAGCCGGGCGCCGCGCACGCGCGCGGCGAGGTCGGCGGCGGCCGGCGCCGGCGGGCGCGCGGCGGCGGGCGCGACCTCGACCGGCGGCCGCTCGGGGTCGAACGGCAGCGCCGGGGAGCCCTCGGCCCGCACCTGCTCCAGCTCCGCCAGCACGAGCGCGCGGAACGGCTCGAAGCCGAGCGCGCGGAGCAGGAACTTGAGCCGGTTGCGGTGGCGGTTCGCGCGGTCGCCGCGCGCGTGGAACACGCGGATCACCGCCTCGCCCAGCGCGAGGACGTCCGCCGCGGGCAGGAACTCCACGAGCGGCGCGCCGGCGGTGCACGCCGACGAGGTCCCGCCGGCCACGGTCACCGCGAAGCCGCGGACACGGTCGCGCAGGCGGGCGCGGAAGCCGAGGTCCTGGATGGCGGTCGCGACGTGGTCGCGGGCGCAGCCCTCGAACGCCACCTTGAACTTGCGCGGCAGCGCGTCGCCGAGGGGGTGGCGCAGGAAGTGGCGGGTGAACGCCTCCGCGTACGGGGTCACGTCGAAGACCTCGTCCGGCGAGACGCCGGCGCGCGGGCAGGCGAGCACGTTGCGCACCGTGTTGCCGCCGGCGCCGGAGGTCGTGATGCCGGCCTCGGCGAGGCGCCGCATGGCCGGCTCGAGGTCGGCGGGGCGCACGTAGTTGAGCTGGAAGTTCTGGCGGGTGGTGACGTGCCCGAAGCCGCGCGACCAGCGGCTCGCGACCTCGGCCAGGGCGCGGAGCTGCGCGCCGGAGACCGCGCCCTGCGGCAGCTTGATGCGCAGCATGTGGACGCCGTCCTGGCGCTGTCCGTACGCGCCGCGGGCGACGCGGTAGGCGCGCCAGGCCTCCGCGTCCAGCTCGCCGCGCTCGAAGCGGCCCAGCGTGTCGAGGAAGTCGGAGATCTCGGCGTCGTCGGCGAAGGAGGGGCGGTCGCGCTCGGCGGGCGGCGGCGTGGCGGTCACGGGCGTATCCTTTCAGGCCGGCCGCGCGTCGGCGCGGGCGGCGGGTTGCGGTGCGGTGGAGACGGCGGAGCGGAGGGAGAGGGCGGCGACGGCCCCGACGACGAGCGTGCCGGGGAGGTGGGCGCGGTCCGGCGGGAGCGCGAGGCCGGCCAGGTCGGCGAGGCGGCCGCGCCAGGTGTGGGCGTGCTGGCCCGACGCGCCCAGGACGAGCGCCGCGGGCGTGTCCGCGGCCCAGCCGCGGGCGCGGAGCCGCGCGGCGATGCCGGCGCGCTCGCCCACGCCCATGAGCACCACCAGCGAGAGCGTGCCCGGCGCGAGGCCGTCGAGCACCGGGCCGTACGACGCCTCGGCGTGCCCGGCCACCACCGCGAACGCGGTCGCCGTCCCGCGGTGCGTCACCGGGATGCCCGCGAGCGCCGGCGCGGCGACCGCGGACGAGACGCCGGGGACCACCTCGAACGGCACGCCCGCCGCGGCGAGCGCCAGCGCCTCCTCGCCCCCGCGGCCGAACACGAACGGATCGCCGCACTTCAGCCGGACCACGCGCTTGCCGGCGCGGGCCGACCGCACCAGCAGCCGCTCGATGGCGCGCTGCGAGACGCTCGGGCGCCCGGCGCGCTTGCCCACGTGGAAGCGGTGGGCCGAGGGCGCGAGCGCGAGCACCGCGGGATCGACCAGCGCGTCGTACAGGACCACGTCGGCGGTCCGGAGCCGCTCGGCGCCGCGGCGGGTGAGCAGGCCCGCGTCGCCGGGGCCGGCGCCGACCAGCGACACCAGGCCGGGCGGCACGGGCGCCTCGGGCGGCTCGCCGTGGAGCGCGTTCAGCGTCCGGAGCAGGCGCCCGCGACGCGCCGCGAGCGGGACGCGCGCGGCCTTCCAGTCCGGCCGCTCCGCCGCGGCGGCGTCCACCCAGCCGGCCACCTCGGGCGGGAGCAGCGCCTCCACCGCCTCCCGGAGCAGGCCGGCGAGCGCGGGGGCGCGCCCGCCGGTGGAGATGGCGACGGTGGCGTCGCCGCGGCGGACCACGCCCGCGGTGTAGGCGGTGGCGTGCTCCGGATCGTCCACCGCGTTCACCAGGACGCGGCGCGCCTCGGCGGCGCGGGCAACGTCCCGGTTCACCTCCGGCGTCGCCGCCGCCACGGCGAACCAGGCCCCGTCGAGATCGCCGCCGCGGAACGGCCGCCGGACGAGCTCCGTCGCGAGCGCGGCGACCTCCTCGCGGATCTCCGGGGCGACCACCTTCACGCGCGCGCCGGCCTCGGCGAGCTGGCGCACGCGGAGCGCCGCCATGGCCCCGCCGCCCACCACCACCACGTCCCGGCCGGCGAGCTTCACGAACAGCGGCACGAGCGGCGCGGTCACAGCACCCCCCAGCGGCGGACGTACTCCAGGAAGACGCGGTACTCCCGGTCGGCGAAGCCGAGCGCGCGCAGCCGCCGCTTGGCGTCGTGCGCCTCCACCTCGCTCGATTCGCCGACCAGGCGCCGGCGCCCCGCGTGGACGGTGAACCCGAGCTGCGCGAGCGCGCGGCCCAGCTCCGCGGCGCGGGGCGCCCCGGCGTCCACGGTGATGCGGGTGACGTGGTGGACCATGTCGCGCCTCACCGCACCGCGAGCCAGTAGGCGTCGAACACGTGGGTGGACAGCCAGTAGCCGAGCGGGACGTTCACGAGCACGCCCACCGCGAACGCCGCGAACGGGCGCCAGCCGAACCGGGTCAGCTCCCGGAACCGGGTGGTGAAGCCGATGGACAGGAACGTCCAGGTGAACGCCCAGCCGCGCAGGTTCTTGAGCGGCGCGATCGCCTCCTTCGCGAAGCGGGTGCCGGCGCTGGAGTCCACCGAGGCGAGGATCACCGTCACCGCCAGCGACGCGGCCAGGAAGCCGAGGATGAACTTCGGGAAGCGCCGCCAGAGCTCGCCCGTCCCGACCTTCTCCGGCGCGCCGGCGCGCTCGCGATCCCAGCGGGTCACCGAGAGGAACGCCACCACCAGCGCCCAGACGCCCACGAACATGTCGCGGCCCACCACCTTCATGAGCGTGAAGGTCTTCACCGCGCGCTCGTCGCCCAGCGCCGAGGCGGCGGCGAACCCGGCCGCGTCGGCGAACTCGGAGGTGCCGATCCAGGCGCCGGCCACCCCGGGCGCGAGCCCGAGCGCCCGGCAGGCGAACGGCAGCGCGAAGATCATCGCCACCGCCCACAGGATGACCAACGAGATGGCGACCGAGACGTGGGACTTCTCCGCCCGGCACGCGCCCCCGATGGCGATCGCGGCCGACACGCCGCAGATCGAGCCGCCGGCGCCGAGCGTGGCCGCGAAGCGCGGATCGAGCCCGAACAGGCGCGTGGCGGCGAGGTGGATGGCGAGGAAGGTGGTGACCGCGACCAGGGTGGCCTGGGCGATGGCGAGCGGGCCGGCCTCCAGGATGATGGTGAACGGCAGCGTGGCGCCCATCAGCACGATGCCGACCTTCACGTAGAACTCGGTGCGGAGCGCCGACTGGAACCAGGCGGGCAGCGTCACCGCGTTGCCGAGCAGCATCCCCGCCCCGAGCGCCAGCAGCGGCGTCTCGAGCTGCCACTGCTTCAGCAGGGCGTTCGAGCCGAGCGCGGTCACCACGATCGAGAACGCGAACAGGAGCGCGAACCCGGCCGCGTACCGGGCGACGTCCCAGCCGATCACGAGGGACGCCACGGAGAACGCCGCCAGGAACGTCGCGAACAGCGCCAGCGGCGCGAGCGGGTTCGCGCCGACGGCGCCCAGGAGCTTGCCGCCGTCGGACCAGGTCGGGAACGAGAGCGCGGTGGCCGAGACGGCGCGCGCGCCGCCCAGGAAGAACGCGGTGGTGACCGCGAGGACCAGCCCGAGCGCGATCAGGATCGCCCAGGTGTCCTCGCGACGGTGCCAGGGGAGGGCTGCGGTGACGGCCTTCGACATGGAGATCTCCATCGGGCGCGGCAAGGGCCGCGCCGGGGCTGAGGCGGGAAGCAGAGGAGAGGGGGGAGGCGCTCGCCGGCGCTCAGCCGCGCATTCGCGCGGGAGGCGCCGGCCGGCGACAGGTGCACCGCACCTGCCGTGCGCGCGCGTCGATCCGGGGAGCGGGGGAGCGCATGGTGACGGCATCTTGGATGACGGACGGTAATCCTGTCAAGCGGACAACGGAGGATCGTCCGGTTTGACGGATGAACCGGAGAGAACGGCGCGAGCCCGGCGCTGGCCGGGCTCGCGGGGCGGCGTTCCAGGCTCCGCTCGCCCCGAGCGTGTCGAGGGGCGGGCGGAGGTTCAGGCGATCACGGGATCAGAGCGACTTCAGGTACTCCACCAGATCCTGGCGCTGCGCCGGCGTGAGGCCGAGGCCGAGGTGCTGGTCGTAGTGGTCCACGACGTCACCCAGCGTGGCGAAGCGGCCGTCGTGGTAGTAGCCGCCCTTCGCGTGCGCCCACAGGCCGCGCAGCGGCGTGGTCCGGTAGCGCCCCTCGGGACCCCGGTTCGCCTGGAAGTCGTCGATCCCGATCTCGGCCGGCGTGTGCAGGTTCCAGCCGGGCTCCGTGAAGATCGGGGGGACGTGGCAGGTCGCGCACTTCGCCGCGCCGGCGAAGAGCGCGCCGCCGCGGGCGGCCGCCGCCGGGTCGAAGCTGCCCTCGGGCGGCGTGGGCGCGTCGAGCGAGAGCTGGTAGGCGTGGAGCGCGGGCAGCTTCGGCGTGACGAGATCCGGCTGGCCCTCGGGCGGCCGCACGTGCCCGAAGCCGTTGCGCGCGGCGATCGGGTACTTCGTCGCGTCGTCGAGGCGCGGGTCGAAGAACGTGCCCTGGCCGTGCATCTCGAGGTTCGCGACGAACGCGTTCCAGTAGGTGACCTGGCCCCAGCCCGTGAACGTGTGCAGGTTCACGCCGGCCAGGCCGAACGCCGGCGGGATGAGCGTTGCCGCGGTCTTGCCGTCCGGTCGGAAGCCCTTCCCGTCGAGGAACACGGTCGCGTCGAACTTGCCCGGTCCCCATGCCTCGATCACCGAGCGCAGCGTCGGGACGTCCACGCCGAGCAGGTCCGCGACGGGCTGGAGGTTCGGCGACAGCCCGACGATGGCGCCGACGTTCAGGTCGCGGTTGGGCCAGCCGTCGAGCCGGTGGCCGACGCCGGGCGCGAGCGCGTCGTCCACGGTGGAGTGGCAGAGCGCGCAGGTGATGCCCACCGAGCGGAGCGCGCCGTCCTCGATCTTCGCCTTCACGCCGACCACCGCGTCGCGCGCGAGCAGGTCCAGCGTGACGCCGGGATCGTCGAGGTTCACCTGGCCAGCGCGGAGCGCGTCCACCGTGGCGGCGGGCAGCGCGTCGAGGTCCACCTTCAGGCCGGCGCCGAGCGCCTGGAGCGGCGTCAGCGTGGCGATGGGCTCGTGCAGGCGCAGCACGCCGCTCCAGAACGCCTCGTCGCCGAAGGTGTCGTAGCGGAACACCTGCCGGCCCTCCGCGATGGCCGACCTCGGGCCGCCCCTCGGCGTCGCGAGCGCCGCCGTGGCGAGGGTGAAGGTGACGACGGTCGCGCCCAGCAGCCAGGCGGCCGTTCCTGCGTTCACGCGTCGAGGCATCTCGCTCCTCCGGTTCCGGTCCGTGGATCCGATGCGCGGGCGAGGCGGCGCGTTTCGGCGGGCTTCATCCGGGCCGTTCGACGCGCCCGGTGTCGCACGGGGGCGGCGCCGGGTGTCGGAACCCGGGATGACCGCGAACGCACTGCGTGGAGCCGCCGGGGTGGCGCTCGCCCTGGCGCTGGCCGCCGCCGGGCCGGCGCGCGCCGGGGAGACCGCGAAGGAGACCGGGGACGAGGCGCCGCGCCACGCGCCCGCCGGGCCTCGCCCGAACCTGGAGCCGACGCAGCCGCCGGATCTCGACTTCGACCTCCTGGGGCGGCCCGCGAAGCAGGCCGATCCCCGCATCCAGCGCCAGCTCGAGCGGCGCCGCCGGATGCTGACGCTGCACCCCGCCATCGGCCTGGCGACCTGGGCGGCGCTGGCCGCCACCACGGTGGTCGGCCAGCTGGACTTCGACGACCGCTTCCGCGGCGGGGGCGACACCGGCCGCTACCACGCCTGGCACCGCGGGCTCGCCTACGGCACGAGCGCCCTGTTCCTCTCGACCGCGCTCCTCGGCGTGCTCGCCCCGAAGCCGCTCGCGGAGCCGGTCCGGCTCGACACCGCGCTCCTGCACAAGATCGCCATGGGCGCGGCCACGGCCGGCATGGTCACGCAGATCGTGCTCGGCATCGTGGCGCGGCGGCGGGCGGGGAGCCTCTCCGAGCGCGACCTGGCGGCGGTGCACCAGGGCGTGGGCTACGCGACGCTCGGCGCGATGACGATCGGGGTGACGGTGCTGCTGTTCTGAGCGGGCGGGCCGATCCGCGGCGCCGGTCAGCCGCGCTTCTCGATCAGCACCGACGTCTGCGCCGAGCCCCTGGGCAGGCCGCTGATGGCGCGGAGCTGGCGCACGGCGTCGTCGCCCTTCTCGAGCTTCTTCGCGGCGGCGTCCTTCAGCGCCGGCCACGGCACCGGCGCCTTGGTGCACACCGCGAAGATGCGCGCCGGGCCGGCCCGCCCGTCGAGGACGGCGGTGGTGGGCAGCGCATGCGGCTCGGCCGGGTGGATGAGCTCCTCGGAGGCCTTGTCGCCCTTCGGCGGATAGAGCCGCGCGATGTTCCCGCTGGGATCGACCGAGAGGATCCACAGGCAGCAGGGCGAGCTGGGGTGGACCTCGAAGCGGAGGGCGGCCGACGCGGGGACCGGCTCGCCGTCGGCCACCGGGGCGGCGCGCGCGGCGTCCTTCACGAACACCGACAGCTCCACCGTGGGCGCCGGGCGCAGGCGCACGAGGAGGAACAGGGCGGCCGCGGCGGCCGCGGCGAGCGGGACGGCGAACCGCAGCCAGCGCAGGCGCGGCGCGGGCCGGGGGCCCGGCGCGCCCCGCACCGGCGCGCTCCGCACGGACGCGAGCACCGCGTCCACGGTCGCCGGGTACACCTCGCGCGCGAACGCCTCGCCCTGGGCGCGCATCTCGGCGAGGCGCTCCTGGCACGCCGGGCAGGCGGTCACGTGCGCCGCGTCCGCGCCGTCGGGCGCGAGCAGCAGGCCCTCCAGCCTCAGGTCGGACGGGCAGGCCGTCATCCCTCACCTCGGGCCAGGTACTCGCGCGCGGACTCGACGAAGCGGTCGAGCCGCCGGCTCACCGTGCGCCGGGAGATCCCGAGCGCCCGCGCCAGCTCCTCGTGCTCCATCCCGTCCACGAACACCCCCACCGCGACCGCCTGCGTCACCTCGTCGAACCGGGACAGCACCCGCTGCGCCACCAGGCGCTGCGGCTCGGCGGCCGTCCCCGCCGCCGCGTGCGCCGGGGCCAGCTCCAGCGGCCGCTCGCCGTGGCGCCGCGCGTTGCGCAGCAGGTTGAGGCAGTGGTTGGTGGCCACGCGGTAGATCCAGTGGAGCACCGCCTCCGGCTCGGTCGAGGTGGTCCAGTGTCGCAGGAGCTGCACGAACACGTCCTGCGTCGCGTCGCGGGCCAGCTCGCGATCCCGGAGCAGACGCAGGCAGCGACGGTAGACGACCGGGCCGTAGGTCCGGTACAGCCGGGCAGCCGCCTCCTCGTCCATCGCCACCGCACGTTCCTAACGACACCCGCGGAGCGGCGCGTGGGTCTCGCTGCGGCGGGCCCAACGGGGGTACGCGTACCTCGGGTGCGAGGTGTCCCCGGCCGCCGACGCCGGGTGTCTGGACGGCATGATCGCCGCGCTCGCCGTCTCGCTGGTCGCCGCACTCGCCCGCTCGGCCTCGCCCGTCGAGGCCACCCCGCGCACGTTCGCCGTCGGCCCGGCCAGCACGCTGGCGTACCGGCTCGTCCACAAGTTCCACGAGGTGAACGGGCTCTCCCGCGCGGTGGAGGGGAGGGCGCGCCTCCTGCCGGACGGGACGGTGCAGGTGATGGTCCGCGCGCCGCTCGACTCCTTCCATTCGGGCAACTCGAACCGCGACGCGCACATGCTCGAGGTCACCGGCGCGGCGCGGCAGCCGTACGTCGTCTTCAAGGGCGTCGGCCACCTCGAGCCGCCGGACCGGTACCCGGCGGACCTGCGGATCGCGCTGCGCGGCGAGCTGACGCTCAAGTCGCCGCGGCCGGTCGAGGTGGCGGCTGCCGTGCACTTCGACGCGCCCGACCGCGCCCGGGTCGAGGCGACCTTCCCGGTGAGCCTGGACGCGCACCAGGTGGAGCGGCCCGAGCTGCTGTTCGTGAAGGTGGACGACCGCGTGGACGTGGACGCGCGGCTCGAGCTCGAGGGCGAGCCATGAGCGTCACCCGCCGTCAATTCCTCGTCCGCGCCCTCGCCGGTGGCGCGGGGGCCGCCGCCGCCGCGGCGCTGCCCGCCTGCGCGCCCGACACCGCTCCCGCCCCGCTGGTGGACGTCGCGGCGCCGGTGAACGGGCGGCTCACGCTCGCGCTGTCGCGCTACCCGGCGCTCGCGCGGCCCGGGGGCGCCGTGCGGGCCCGCGCGCCGGGGCTCGCCGACCCGGTGCTCGTGGTCCACGCGGCCGACGGCACCTTCGCGGCCATGTCGAGCACCTGCACGCACCAGGGCTGCCCGGTGGGCTTCGAGGGCGGCGAGGTGGTCTGCCCGTGCCACGCCTCCACGTTCGACCTGCAGGGCCGCGTGACGCGCCCGCCCGCCGTGCAGGGGCTCACGGCCTACGCCGCGTTCCACGACCCGGCGCTCGACGAGGTGGCGGTGGATCTCGTCGCGGGAGACCCGGGGTTCCCGCGCTGGAGCGAGGGCGCGGTGGTGTTCCCGCTCGCCGACTTCCCCCAGCTCGCGGCCGCGGGAGGCTCGGTGGTCGGGCGCCCGGGCGGCGCGCCGCGCCCGCTCGCGCTCCTGGTGGTGGCGCTCGCCGGCGGCGCGCACGTCGCGCTGGACGCGATCTGCACGCACCTCGGCTGCACGGTGGGCTGGGACGCGGGGCGCGGCCAGGTGATCTGCCCGTGCCACGACTCGCGCTACGCGCTCGACGGCACCGTGCAGCAGGGCCCGGCCACCCGCGCGCTCGGAACGTACGACGTCACCGCCGATGCCCTGGCGGTGACGGTGCACGTCCCGGCGTGAGGCCTGCGCCTCAGGGGCCGGACAGCGGCACGAGGATGTCCCCGGGGGCGCCGCGCGCGCCCTGGTGCACGTGCGCCGAGGTCGGGCCGGTGAGGCCGCCCGCGATCACGAACCCGCCCACCTCGCCGCCGCCGCCGTCGTCGAGCGCGAGCAGCCCGGCCCCGAGCCCGGCCGAGGTCACCGGCGGCGTCTCCTGCGCGCCGTCGAGCGAGGCGATGCGGATCGGGCCGCCGCGCTCGAGCTGGCCGCGGATCTCGCCGGCCGGGTTCGCGGTGGTGTGCACGTTGTAGTAGAGGCCGCCCGCGTCGAAGGCCGTCCGCTGCTCGGCGGTGAGCGGGTCGGCGTCGTCGCGCACCACCCACAGCCCGGGCCGGCCGAACAGCGGGACGATGACGCCGCCGGAGGCGCCCCGCGCGGCCTGGTGGACGTGCGCGGCGGACTCGGCGGTGAGCTTCCGGGAGATGACGAAGCCGCCCGGCCGGCCCGTGGCGTCGTCCACCACGAGCAGGCCCGCGCCGAAGCCGCCCGAGGTGGTGGCCGGGACCTCCTGCGCGCCGTCGAGCGCCGCCAGGCGCGCCGTGCCGCCGTGGTCGAGCTGGCCGCGGATCTCGCCGCCGGCGTGGGCGGGGGTGTGGACGTTCACGAACAGCGTGCCCGCCTCGAACGCATCGCGCTGGGCCGCGGTGAGCGGCGCCGCGTCGTCCGGCACCACCCAGACCTCGGGGCCGCCGGCCAGCGGGACGATGATCCCGCCCGGCGCGCCGCGCGCGCCGAGGTGCACGTGGGCGGCGTTCGCGGTGGGGACCCCCGAGGTCACCACCACGCCGCGCATGCGGAGCGTGCCGGGGTCCACGGTGAACGCCGCGGCGCCGAACGCGTTGGTGATCACCGGCGGCGTCTCCTGGGCGCCGTCCAGCGTGGCGACGCGCAGCGCGCCGCCCAGGTCGAGCTGGCCGCGGAGCTCGCCGCCGGCGTGGGCGGCGGTGTGCGCGTTGTAGAACAGCTCACCTGCCGTGAATGCGGCCTGGCCGGCGGCGCTCAGCGCCGGCGCCGACTCGGGGACCACCCACAGCGCCGCGGCGCCCGGCTCGCCGCCGCCCCCTCCCCCCCCGCCACCTCCCCCACCGTCGCCGTAGCCGCCGCCTCCCCCTCCGCCGCCTCCGCCTCCGTAACCCCCGCCCCCGCAGGCGGCGAGCAGGAGCGAGGCGAGCAGCGCAGCGTGCGACGGCGATCGAAGCAACACGTGTCCCATGGTTCGAGTCCTCCCTGGCGCGAGATCGGCCGCCCGGAGTGACACCGGACCTTCGCGAGGGGTGACGCACCGCCTTGGGGCGGCGGGCGCGCGGACTAGGGAGCGCCGAGCGCGCTGCGGAAGGCGCCGGTCAGGCGGCGGGCGAGGTCACAGCCGCGCGAGCCAGGGGGTCACCGCAGCCGCAGGATGCGGACCGCGCCGGCGAGCACCAGCAGCGCCACCGCCGTCCCGATGACCAGGTCGGGCAGCCGCGAGCCGGTCCACGCGACCAGCGCGCCGGCGGCGATGACGCCCAGGTTCGCGAGCACGTCGTTCGTCGAGAAGATCCAGCTCGCCTTCATGTGCGCGCCGCCGTGGCGGTGGCGGGCGACGAGGAGCAGGCATGCGACGTTGGCGGCGAGCGCCAGGGCCGAGACGCCGATCATGGCCGGCGGCTCCGGCGCGCTGCCCCCGACCAGCCGCCGCGCGACGTCGGCGAACACCCCGGCGGCCAGCGCCGCCTGGAGCACGCCCGAGACGTGCGCGGCCCGCAGCTGGGCCCGCGCGGCGCGGCCGACCGCCCAGAGGCTCAGGCCGTACACGAGCGCGTCCGCCAGCATGTCGAGCGAGTCGGCGATGAGGCCGGTGGACTCGGCCAGCCAGCCCGCCACCGCCTCGACGAGGAACATCGCCGCGTTGACGGCGAGGAGCAGCCGCAGCGTCCGCGCCTCCGCCCCTGCGTCCGGCGCAGCTGCGACGGCGCCGGCGGGCTCGCCGGCGTGCGCGGCGGAGGACGCCACCTCGGCGCCCAGCCCGAGCGGCTGCAGCCGGGCCAGCAGGGACCCAGGATCGCCGGCGTGGAGCACGGTGAGCGTCCGGGCCTGCAGATCGAAGCGGAGCTCGGCGATGCCGCCGGCGCCCTCGAGCGCCAGGCGGATCATCCGCTCCTCGGAGGGGCAGTCCATCCTCGGCACCGCGAACACGGTGCGGGTCGTCGCGGTCGCCGCCATGTCGCGGCGCAGTATAGACGGACCGCGGCGGCGCGGGGCCGCCGCGCGGTCACGCCGGCAGCGACGCGAGCGCGCGGTCGAGATCGCCGAGCAGGTCCTCGGGCTCCTCGATCCCGATGGAGAGCCGGATCACGGAGTCGGTGATGCCCGCCCGCTGCCGCGCCTCCGGCGTCATCGACGCGTGCGTCATGGAGGCAGGGTGCGCCACCAGGCTCTCCACGCCGCCCAGCGACTCGGCCAGGGTGAACCAGCGCAGCGTGCGCAGCACGTGGTCCACGCGATCCGGGCGGCCGTCGCGGAGCTCGAAGCTGAGCATGGCGCCGAAGCCGCGCTGCTGCGCGCGGGCCAGCGCGTGCTGCGGGTGCGAGGCGAGGCCGGGGTAGTGGACGCGCGCGACCTCCGGGTGCCCGGCCAGGAACGCGGCCACGCGCCGCGCGCCGGCCTCGTGCGCCTTCACGCGGAGCGCCAGCGTCTTCAGCCCGCGAAGCACCAGGAACGCGTCGTGCGGGCCCTGCGAGGTGCCGAGCAGGTTGTTCATCGACTGGATGCGCTGCAGGAGCGCGGTGCGGTCGCGCGGGGCGACGACGGCGCCGCCGACCACGTCGCTGTGGCCGTTCAGGTACTTGGTGGTGGAGTGCACCACCAGGTCGGCGCCGTGCTCGAACGGGCGCTGGAGCGCGGGCGAGAGGAACGTGTTGTCCACCACCACGAGCGCGCCGCGCCGGTGCGCCAGCTCGGTCACCGCGCGGATGTCGGTGAGGCGGAGCAGCGGGTTCGACGGCGTCTCGATCCAGACCATCCCGGTGTTCGGGCGCAGCGCGCGCTCGACCGCGCCGAGGTCGGCGAGGTCGAGGTAGGTGACCTCCAGCCCGTAGGCCTGCCGCGCGTGCTCGAGCGTCCGGAACGTGCCCCCGTAGCAGTCCACGGTACAGAGCAGGTGGCTGCCGTGCGGGAGCAGGTTGAGCGCCACCAGCACCGCGGCCATGCCGGTGGTGGTGCAGGTCGCGCCGGCGCCGCCCTCCAGCGTGGCGATGGCCTCCTCCAGCGCGGCGCGCGTCGGGTTGCCGCTGCGCGTGTAGTCGTAGCCGGCGTTGGTGCACACGTCGCGGAACGCGAACGTGGAGGACTGGTAGATGGGCGGCATCACCGCGCCGTAGGCCGGGTCGGGCTGCACGCCCGCGTGGACGCACTGCGTGGCCAGCCCCGCGCCCGGGACGAGCGGCGCGCGCTCCGTCCAGCCGGCCCGGGCCGGCGTGCCGGGCGGCACGATGGTGAAGTGGTAGGCCGGGTTTCCGGGCACGTTGGAGTCGAGGTGGACGTCTTCGGTCATGGCGGCTCCTGGGGCCGGGGGCGGGCGCGGCCGGGCCGACGTTCCTACCAGAAGCGGCGTCCGTTTCATAGGACGAGCATCCGTTATATGCGGGTTGTGTCGATGAGTGAGCGCGGGCAGGCCCTTGGAGCGTCCGTCATGGCGGACTATACGTACAGCTCAGGCGGCCCGGCGCTCCGCCGCGACCGCGCCGCGCGCCCGCGCGAGCATCACCGCGTAGGTCGCGCCGAGCGCCGCGAGGCAGGCGAGCCCGAGCGCCACGTAGCGGCCGGAGAGCGCGGACGCGCTCCAGCGGTGCACCTGCATGAGCGTGCTCGCGTCGGAGAGACCGACGCCCTCGATCTCGCCGAGCGGGAGCTCCCCGGGATCCCTCCAGGCGCGGACCCAGCCGTGGAGGGCGTCCACCAGCGCCGCCGCGCCGATGACGAGGAAGCCCCACCGCAGCGAGCCGCGGCCGAGCGGCCCCTCGGGATCCGCCCAGATCGTCGCGACGAGGGCCGCGCCGATCACCATGCAGCCCGCGTCGCCGCCGAACGTGATCAGCGCCCGGGCGGTCGTCGCCGGCAGCAGCGTGCAGACGAGCTGCACGCCGAGCCCGGCCGCGCCGGCGGCGAGGATCGCCCGGCGCCCCGAGCGCCAGCCTCGCCAGGCGAGCGCGGCGAGCGCGCCGGAGACCGCGATCACCACCAGCGGGAGCCGCCCCGACGAGATCGGCGTCCGCCACGGGCCGGGGAATGCGCCGTGGCCGCACAGCCAGGCCGTCACCGCGTGCCCGAGCTCGTGGATCCACATGGACAGGAAGGTACGGAGCAGCGCATGGCCGGGTCCGCTCGAGACCAGCGCGAGGGCGAGGAGCAGCGCCGCCGGCGGCGCGACGGCCCGGATCCACAGCTCGCGGCGGGCGCCGTCCAGCTCGCCGGACCAGCGCGCCCGCGCCGGCATCCCGAGCGCGAGCCCCGCCGCGCCCGGATCGGGCAGCGAGGTCCCGGGCCCCGACGGCGCGGGCGACGGCGCCGCCCGCGCCCGGGCCTTCGCATAGATCACCCCGCACCGCGGGCACTCCGGCCCGGACGCGCGCGGCGCGCCGCAGCGGGGGCAGGCGCAGCCGGGACCGTTCGCCATCGCGCCACTCTACCGGAGCGGGGGGCGCGCTGGCGACGCGTTCGCCGGTCAGGCGGTGAACCCTCCGTCGATGCCGAGCGAGACGCCGGTGACGAACGCGCTCTCGTCCGAGGCGAGGTACGCCACCAGCCCGGCCACGTCGTCGCCCGTCCCGTACCGCGGCAGCGCCATCATCGGCAGGACGGTGGAGGCGAGCGGCCCGCTGGCCGGGTTCATGTCGGTGTCGATCGGGCCCGGCGACACCAGCGTCACGCTGATGCCGCGCGGGCCCAGATCGCGCGCCAGGCCCTTGGTCAGGCCGACGAGCGCGGCCTTGCTGGCCGCGTACGCGGAGATGCCCGCGAACGGGACCCGCTCGTCGTGGGCGCTGCCGATGGTGATGATGCGCCCGCCGGCGCGCAGGTGGCGAGCGGCCGCGCGCGCGCCCGCGAACACCGATCGGAGGTTGGTCGCGACGATCCGATCGAAGTCCTCCAGGGTGGTCTCCTCGACGGGCTTGAGCGTCGCCACGCCTGCGTTGCTCACGAGGAAGTCGAGGCGCCCGTGCTCGGCGGCGACCTCGTCCACGATCCGCTCGACCGCCACCGGGTCGGCGCTGTCCACGCGGTACGCGCGCGCGCGGCCGCCCGCGCGCTCCACCGCCTCCGCGAGGCTGCGGGCGGGCCCCTCCGAGCTGACGTAGGTGAACGCGACCATCGCGCCCTCCCGCGCCAGCCGCCGCACGATGGCGGCCCCGATCCCACGGCTGCCCCCGGTCACCAGCGCCACCTTGCCCTTCAGGTTTTCCATGGCTGCTCCGTTCTGTGTTGAGCGACACAGAAAGCCTACGGGCCTTGCCAGCGAGGTGCCCATCTTTCTATGCTGTACGACACAGAAAGGGGTCCGGCATGGCCACGCGCGGGCGGCCCCGCTCGTTCGACCGGGGTGAGGCGCTGCGGAAGGCGGTGGAGGTGTTCTGGGATCGCGGCTACGACGGCGCGTCCATGGCGGACCTCACCCGCGCGATGGGGATCAACTCGCCCAGCCTCTACGCGGCGTTCGGGAGCAAGGCGGCGCTGTTCCGGGAGGTGGTGGACCTGTACGTGGCCACCGAGGGCGCGAGCGGCCGGCGCGCGCTCGACGAGGGCACCGCGCGGGAGGCGATCCGCGGGATGCTTCGCTCGACGGCGGAGGGGCTCACGGCCGCGGGGAAGCCACACGGCTGCATGATCGTGCTGGGCAGATGCCAGGCCGGTGCACCGGACGCCGGCGACGGGCCGGAGCTGGACGCGCTGCTGCGGGCGCGCCGGGGCCGGACGCTCGAGGACCTTCGCGGGCGGCTCCGCCGTGCGGTCGATGAGGGTGACCTGCCGCCCGGGGCGGACGTGGAGGGGCTCACCGCGTTCTACGCGACCGTGCTGCAGGGCATGTCGCTGCGGGCGCGCGACGGCGCCTCCCGCGCCGAGCTCCTCGGCATTGCGGAGTCCGCCATGGCCGGGTGGGACGCGCTGCTGCGCCCGCGGACGGCGGGCCGCGGCGTCGCCCGCGGACGGAGCAAGCACGAGGCTCGCTGAGCCCCGCCCGCGCTCACCGGGCCATGGGCGAGGCGCGGCGCCGGGCGGCCGCGGCCGCGATCTCGCTCGCCAGCCCGCCGACGCAGTCGCTGAGCGCCTCCACCGAGGCGGCGGTGCCGGTGGCGCGCGGGCGCTCGCGGGTGCGCGTGACGCCGCGCTCGACCACCTCGGTGCCGCGGCGGAGCGCCCAGCGGGCCTCGAGCACCGCCGTCCCGTCGGGCGCGCGCTCGAACCGCAGCACGTCCACCGACACGGCCCACTCCGGCGCCGCGCCCGCCCGCCACGGCCACGCCACCACCTCGCGCGCGGGCACCGCGGCGCGCAGGTCCTCGGCCAGCGCGGCGACGAACAGGCCGTCGAGCGGCGCCGCCCATCGCTCGTCGCCGGCCACGTCCACGCGAGCGCCCTCGCCGCGCGTGACCAGCTCGGGACGGTCGAGGTAGGCCGGCAGCCGGACGGGGCCGAGCCCGACGGCGCCGACCGGGATCGCGCCGGCCGGGGGCGCCGCCGCGCGCGCCTCGAGCGCGTAGTAGCGGGTCCGGTCCGGGCGCGGGCCGAGCGGCACGCATCCGCAGAGCAGCGCCAGCGCCGCCGCGAGCGCGGTCGGGGGCCTCACCGGCGCACCTCCGCGCGGCCGCGCACCAGCGCGCTGGGGTCGCGGTCGAGGTCCTCGGCCAGGTGGCGCAGCGCGCGCGCGGCCCCCTGGAGCTCGGCGAGCGTCGCGCCGAGCTGCCACGCCACCGGCGAGGCCGGGTCCACCAGCGCGCCCACGTCGCGCAGCGCCCCGTCGGCGCGCTCCAGGGTGGCGCGGAGCTGGACCGCGGCCGCCCGCGCGTCGGTGGCCAGCGGCGGCAGGTTCGACTCGAACGCGCGCGCCGCGTCGCCGAGGGCCTCCCCCACCGACGCGACCGCCGCCTGGGCGGTGCCGAGCGCGGGCGGCACCGCGGCCGCGGCCGCGTCCACGCGCGCCGCGGCGCGGTCGATGGACGAGGCCGCGCGGCGCAGGTCGGCCACCAGCCCCTCGAGATCGAGCGCGTGCAGCTTCGTGAGCAGCTTCGAGACGTCGGCCTGCAGCGCGGCCCAGCCCGGCTCGGCGTAGACCGGGATCTCGGGGTAGGGGAGCGGGATGGGCGACGGCGTCGCCGGCGGCGCGGTCGGGAGGATGTCGAGGTCCACGTAGCGCCGGTTCGAGAGGAAGCTCTCCAGCGCCAGGCGCGCCCGCAGCCCGTGGCGGATGAGCGTGCGCATGGCCTCGGGGTCGGCGAGGTCGATCCGCCCGCCCATCTCCTGGATGCGGGTCTGGTTCAGCTCGATCACCACCGGCATGCGCAGCTCGCGCAGCGGCTCGGTGGCCGACTCCATGGACAGGTGGATGCTCGAGACGCGGCCCACCGGCACGCCGCGGAACTTGACCGGCGCGTCGGTCTCCAGCCCGGCCAGGTCCTCGGAGAACACCGCCACGAACCGCACCCGGCGCTGGAGCAGCCGGCCCGCGCCCAGGTAGACGGCGGCCACCACGCCGAGCGCGATCGCGGAGAGCACGAACGCGCCGACCACCCTCGGATCGAACCTGCGTGCCATGCGACCTCCCCTCACGGCGGGACGGCGCCGCCCCCGAAGAACGCGCGCACCTCGGGCGGACCGGCGGCGCGCAGCTCCGCCGGCGGGCCCTCGGCGACGGCCCGCCCCCGGTCGGCGTCGAGGAACAGCGCCCGGGTGCCGATGCCCAGGATGGTCGCGACGTCGTGCGTGACCACCACCGCGGTGGTCCCGAGCGCGTCGCGGAGCTGGAGGATGAGCGCGTCGAGCCGCCGCGCGGTGGGCGGGTCGAGGCTGGCCGACGGCTCGTCGATGAGCAGGATCTCGGGATCGAGCGCGATGGCGCGGGCCAGCCCGGCGCGCTTCTGCATGCCGCCCGACAGCTCCCACGGGTAGAGCCCCTCGAACCCGCCGAGCCCGACCAGCGCGAGCTTCAGCCGGACCACCTCCCGGATCGCGTCCGGCGGCAGCGCCGTGAACTGCTCGAGGGGCAGCGCGACGTTCTCGGCGAGCGTCATGGAGGTCCACAGCGCGGCCCCCTGGAACAGCACGCCCACCCGCCGCAGCAGCCGCTCGCGGGCGTCGGGCGGCGCGCCGGTGAACGGCTCGGCCCCGTAGCGCACCTCGCCGGCGGCGGGCTCCTGCAGGCCGAGCAGGTGGCGGAGCAGCGTGGTCTTCCCGCAGCCGCTCGGGCCCATGACCACGTACACGTCGCCGCGGCGGACGGTGAAGTCGAGGTCCCGGACCAGCACCCGGTCCCCGAAGCCCATCGCCAGCCCGCGCACGCCGATGACCCCGTCGTCCACGCTCACCACCCGAACAGGAAGAACACGTACTGGTAGACCCCGCAGGCCGAGATGATCGCCACGATCCCGGTGACCACCGCCTGCGTCGCGGCCTCGCCCACGCGCTCGGCGCTGCGCTCGGCCTGCATCCCGCGGAACGCGCCGGTGAGGGCGATGAGCAGCCCGTAGGTCGCGCCCTTCACCAGGCCGCCGGCGAGGTCGCCCGGGACGAGCGCGAGCGCGGTCTGGTGCAGGTAGCCGGCCAGCGGCTGGTGGAGCATGGTCGTGCCCACCATCGCGCCGCCCAGGATCCCGCTCGCGTCGGCGAACAGGGTGAGGAGCGGCATCATGGCGGTGAGCGCCAGGACCCGCGGCACGACCAGGTACTCCACCGGCGAGATCCCGAGCGTGCGCAGCGCGTCGATCTCCTGGGTGACGTTCATGGTGGCGAGCTGCGCCGCGAACGCGCCGCCGCTCCGCCCCGCCAGCGTGACGCCGGTGATGAGCGCGGCCATGTCGCGGACGATGGCGATGCCGACGATGTCCGCCACGAACGCCTCGGCCCCGAAGAAGCGGAGCTGCGTGATCCCCACGAACGCGAGGATGATCCCGACCAGGAAGCTGACCAGCGCGACGATGGGCAGGGCCTCCGCGCCGGAGTGCTGCACGAGCAGCCAGAGGTCCTGCGGGCGGAGGCGGGCGCGCCGCGCCGCGAGCCGGGCGAACGCGATGGCGGTCTCGCCCACGAACGCGACCGCTGCGCGCAGCCGCTCCTCGCGACGGAGCGCCCGGACGCCGAGCCGGGCGATGCCGTGGGAGGCGGGGGCCGCCCGGGACGCCGGCGCGGCCGGCTCCCGGACCAGGTCGAGCAGGCGCGCCAGCCCGGCCGGCAGGGCCCGCAGGTCGAGCGGCACGCCGCGCGTGCGGCAGGTCTGCGCCACGCCGTGCACGAAGACCGCGAGCGCGCTGTCCCACGCGGCGACGCCGGCGGCGTCCACGGCTGCGCGCGGCGCGGGCGTCCGGTCCAGCTCGCGCGCGACGTCGGCGGCCGGCGGCAGGCCGTCGGCGAGCCGCCAGATCCCGGCCAGCGCGATCACCAGCGCGCCGTCGCCCTCGCGGCGCAGCTCGAGCGCGGCCTGGCCCGGCGCGCGCGCGCGGCGGCCGGCGAGCCAGCGCGGGCGCATGCGCCCGGCCTCGGGAGCTGGTAGCCGCTGCGAGATGGCCTGCTCCCCCCCGCGCCGGGCCACGGCCCCGGCGCACACCGGTGCCCGCGATCGTAGTCACTCCTCGTCGGGGCACGCGCAGGCAGCGGGGGGACTCCCTATGGCCGCGTCCGGAGGACGCAGGCGTGCGGCGGGCTGCGCCCCGGCGCACACGGGCCGGGCCTCACCCGCGCGGCTTGCCCTCGCCGTAGCCGCCCGCGGTCTGCACGCCCACCACGGCCTTGCGGTGGAACTCGGGGAGCGAGGCCGCGCCGGCGTAGGTGAACGCCGACTGCACGCCGGTGATCACGTCCACGAGGATGGCGCCGACGCTCTCGCGGCCCTCGCGGATGTAGATGCGCGAGGTGGAGATGCCCTCGCGGAAGAAGCCCTTCTTCGCCCGCTCGAACGGATCGATGCCCGCGGTGCGATCGCTCACCGCGCGCGCGCTCGCCATCCCGTAGTTCTCCTTGTACGGCCGCCCCTCGCGGTCCTCCTTCACGTCCCCGGGGCTCTCGTAGGTGCCGGCGAGCGCGGTGCCGATCATCACGCGCGACGCGCCGGCCGCGAGGTAGAGCGCCACGTCGCGCGGGTCGCGCACGCCGCCGTCCGCCCACACGTGCCGCCCGCGCCGGTGCGCCTCGCGGGCGCAGGCGAGCACCGAGGTGAACGTCGGCCGCCCGGCGCCGGTCTGCATGCGCGTGGTGCACATCGCGCCCGGGCCCACGTTCACCTTGACCACGTCCGCGCCCGCCTCGAGCAGGTCGCGCGTGCCCTCCGGCGTGCACACGTTCCCGGCGACGAGCGGCAGGCGGTCGCCGACGGCGCGCCGCACCTCGCGGATCGCCTCGATCATCCGGCGCTGGTGCCCGTGCGCCGTGTCGAGCACGATGGCCGCGGCGCCCAGCTCGGCGAGGCGCGCCGCCGTGGTGGCCGCGTCCGCGGAGATCCCCACCGCCGCCGCGATCATGAGCCGGCCGGCGGGGTCGAGCGCCGGGGCGAGCAGCTCGAGGCGAACGGCGTCGTCGCGGGTGAGGACGCCGACCAGCCGGCCCGCCGCGTCCACCACCGGCGCGGCCTTCACCCGCTGCTCCTCCATGCGGAGGAACGCCTCGCGGTTCGGCGTGCCCACCGGGATCGTGACGAGCCGCGACGACATGAACGACGCGGCCGGCGAGTACTGGTCCTGGTCGCGCAGGTCGGCGTGCGTGACGATGCCGACCGGGCGGCGCTCGTCGTCCACCACGACCACCATGTCGTGCGCACGCTTGCGGATGATGCCCTGCACGTCGCGCAGCGTGGCGCGCGGCGAGACGGAGAGCGGCGTGTCGTGGCGCGGGTCCGCGGAGCGGATGTGCTGGATGATGCGCGCCGCGGTCTCGAGGCTCATGTCCTGCGGCAGGACGCCGATCCCGCCCAGGCGCGCCATGGTCTCGGCCATCCGCTTGCCGGTGACGGCGTTCATGTTGGCGGAGACGACCGGGTGCGAGCCGCCCGGGAAGTCCACCGGCCGGAGGTCCACCTCCAGGCGCGAGCCGCCGTCGAAGTAGCTGGGGACGAGGAACACGTCCTCGAGCGACAGCTCGAGCGCCTCGTCGTGCTCGGGGTGCAGGAAGCGCATGCCCACCGGATAAGCCGGCCGGGCGGGCCGTGCCCATCCCAGGAGGACGGGGCGGCGCGCCAGGCGGTCGCACCCTCTCCGTCGCGCCCCGTGTCACCGGCTTGACGCGGCCCTCGCAACGCCGGCCGAGGGCGGTCCCACGCCTGGCCGACACGGGACGCGACTCGCGAGTGCCGGCGGACCCGCCGCGCCCTGGGGCCCGGAGGCGAGGCCGCGACCGAGCGCGAAGTTCACGGCGGGCGCGGGGTTTCCGGGCCGCAGGCCGGCGCCGGGGGAAGACGCGCGCGCGGCGCCTCGCCGGGCATGGGTGGGGCGCGCCGACCCGGGCCGCGCCGCGAAAGCGGCCTCATTCCGGGCTCACCGGGGCGGTGCGATCCGTGCTTCGGGAGCCGTCGATGACCGCACGATCCCGCGTCGCCGGCCTGACGGCCGCCTGCCTGCTCGCCGCCCTCGCGGCCTGCTCGGCGCCGCGCGCCACCACGCGAGCGAGCGCGGTGGCCGCCCAGGGCGCCGAGGCCGGGCCCGGCGACGACCTCGGCCGCCCGCGCGTCCGGCTGCTCGCGCCCTGCGAGGACGCCGGCGGCGCCGGCGGCTCGTGCGCCCACCGTCACCCCGTGCTGGAGGTCACCTACTGATGTCGGAGTCGATCGTCGTGAGCTTCGGACCGCTGCACGGGAGCGGCGCCCGCGAGGTGATGGGCGCGCTCGCCACGCTCCTCACGCTGGTGCGCGACGAGCTGGAGGGCTGCGAGGCGGGGTTCCGCCGCGACTCGCAGGGCCTGCTGGCCGTGGTGCGCCTCGGCCCGGCCGCCGCTGCCGCGCACGTGGCGCGCCTCGCGTTCTGGTGCGCGCGCGCCGGCGGCCTCGCGCTGCCGCTCTCGCACGCGACCGCCTCCACCCGCGCGAACGTGGCCGAGGCGCTCCGCGCCAGCGACGCGCGCCTCGCCATCGCGCCGGACCGCATCTGCGAGGCGGTGGCGGCGCTCGCCACGGCCGCCGGCGTGGAGGCTCCCGCCGAGCCGCCGGGGCCGCGGCCGGTGCTGGCGCTGGCGCTGGGCGGGCCGGGGTGGGAGGCCATGACCTACGATCCCGTGAAGCGCCGCCTGTTCCTGCCGAGCCCGCTCTCGCCGCCGCCCGGAGATCGGTTCGAGCTGGCGCTGAAGGGCGATCCGGGCGAGGGCGTGGCCGCCGCCGGCACCGTGCGTACGGTGGCGGTGCGCGACCCCTTCGACCCGGCGGCGCCGTCGCCGGCGGGGTTCGTCGTGGCGGTGGAGGAGGGCCGCGGGCTGCACGCGCTCCTGGCCGAGGCCTGCGGCGCCGGCGGCGCAGCGGGCGGCCGGGGCGTCGCGCGCCCGCGCCGCCCTGCGCAGGCCACCGTCGCCCACGGGCGCAGCGGGGAGGAGGTCGCGCCCGGCGAGCCCGAGGTGCCCCGCGCCGAGCTGGACGCAGGCGCCGCGGGCGGCACCCGCGCGCGCCACCGCGTGCTGCTGGTGGACGACGACGCGCTCGCGCGTGCGCTGATCGCGGACGCGCTCGCCGGCCGTGGCTTCGGGGTGGTGGCGGAGCGCGACGCGCTGGCGGGGCTGCTCCGCCTGGCCGAGGAGATCGGCTCGCTGGACGTGCTCGTCACCGACGTGGTGATGCCCGAGGTGGACGGCGAGGAGCTGGTGCGGCGGGTCCGCGAGGTCGGCGGCGAGCGCGATCTCCCCATCGTCGCGGTCACCGCCAGCGACGATCCTGCGCTGGCCGCGCGCCTCCGCGCCTGCGGCGTGGACGCGGTGCTCGCGAAGCGGCTCGGCCCGGAGGGGATCGCCGACGCCGTGGTGAAGGTGCACCGGGACGCGCGCGCGGTGCACGGGCGCGGGAGTCCCCAGTCGCCTGCCGCCGAGCGGCGCGGCGTCCGGTCGCGCTCCACCCCCGTTGACGCCCGGCGGCCGGCCGCTTAGAAGAGCCTCGTGACCGATCGTGTCCTCTAGCCGAGTCGTCGCGCGGCGCGCTCCTGAGCGCCCGCGCGGCCCGTGCGCCCGACGCGTCCGCCCGTGCGGCGCGGCGCGGCGCGTCCGCCTGCTCGTGCCTTCGAGGTCCAACCGTGTCCACCCTCGCAACTCTCGGCTGGGGTCCGTACTTCTCAGCGCAGCTCTCGTCCGAAGAAGCCTCCACCCTCCTCGTCGGCCGCGTCGTCGCGGACCGCGGCCGCCGGCTGCGCCTCCGGTTCGAGGCGGGCGATCGCCTGGTGATCGTCCCCGGCCACCTGCTCGGCGCCGAGCCGGCCCCGGTCGCCGGGGACTTCGTGCTCGCCGCGCCCGGCGAGCCGCCGGTGGTCGCGCGCGTGCTGGAGCGCCGCTCGGCGCTGTCTCGCAACGCCGCCGGCCGCGCCACCGTCGAGCAGGTGCTCGCGGCGAACGTCGATCTCGTGCTCGTGGTCCAGGGCCTGGACGAGGGCGCCCACCCGCGGCGCCTGGAGCGGACGCTCGCGGCGGTGCACGCGAGCGGCGCCGAGCCCGCGGTGATCCTCACCAAGGCCGACCTGGTTCCCGACGCCGGGGCGGCGCTCGCGGAGGCGCGGGCGGCCGCGTCGGGCGCCCCGGTGCTGCTCGCGTCCGGCGTGAGCGGGGAGGGCCTGGACGGGCTGGCCGGCCTGGTGGGGCCGGGGCGGACGGCGGTGTTCGTCGGCCCCTCCGGCGCGGGGAAGTCCACCCTCGTGAACGCGCTGCTCGGGCGCGCCGAGCAGCCGGTCGCCGCGGTCCGGGCGCGCGACGCGCGCGGGCGCCACACCACCACCGCGCGGCGCCTGTTCGAGCTGCCCGGGGGCGGCTGCGTGATCGACGGGCCGGGGATCCGCGAGCTCCGGCTGTGGGACGCCGGAGGGATCGCGGCCGCCTTCGACGACGTCGCCGCGCTCGCCGCCGGGTGCCGGTTCCGGGACTGCCGCCACGCCGGCGAGCCCGGCTGCGCGGTGGCCGGGGCGGTGGAGGCGGGCCGGCTCGACGCCGGGCGGCTCGAGAGCCTGCGCAAGCTGGAGCGCGAGGCGGCGCTCCAGGAGGCCCGCCGCGGCGGCGCGGCGGCGCGGGCGGAGAAGCTGCGCTGGCGGCCCATCAAGAAGGCGCAGCGACGGATGTACCGCGACCGCGACCGCGGGTGAGCCGGGCGCCCCGGCGGCCCGCGACGGGCGCGGCCGGGGCGCTCACTTCGTGAGGATGAGCTTGCCCTTGCTGGTGACGCGGAGCCGGTAGGCCTCGCCGGCGTGCTCGATGACGAGCTCGCGGGCGTCGCCGAGGAGCGCCGCCGTGGTGGTGCGGCGAGGCCGCCCCGCCGCGGCGGCGCTCGCATCGGAGCCCGCCGTGCGCGCCGGCGGCCCGGTCGGGCCGGCGCCGCCGGAGGCGATATTGCGAATCACTTTCAGGATGCGAACACCGTAGCCGAGCCGGCGCGACGCTGTCAACGGCGCGGGGCTAGACCAGCGGATGCCCCCCGTCCACCCGGAGCACGCTCCCGGTGGTGAAGCCGTTCTCCATCAGGAACGCGGCGGCGTGGGCGACGTCCTCCGGCCGCCCGATCCGGCGGGCGGGGAGCCGCTCGGCCATCGCGGCGAACGTCGCCGCCTTGCCGTCGCCGGCGACCGCGTCCCAGATCTCCGTGTCCACCCACCCGGGCGAGAGCGCGTTCACCCGCAGCGGGGCGAGCTCCAGCGCCGCGGCCCGCACGAAGGCGGCCAGCGCGCCGTTCACGGCGGCGATCACCGAGCCCCGCGGCATCGGGCGATCCGCGGCGATCCCGGTGGTGAACGTGAGCGAGCCGCCCGGCCGCAGCCTGGGCGCCCCGTGCTTCGCGAGCAGCAGCGCGCCGAGCAGCTTCGAGTCCACCACCGCGCGGGCCGCCTCGAGGTCGAACGCGGCGATGGGCTGGTACGCGGGCACGACCGCCGTCGCGACCACGTGGTCGGCGGCGGGGACCTCCCGGAACAGGCGCACCACCGCGTCCTCCTGGCGGACGTCGGCCGCGACGGCCCGCGCCCGCGCGCCGGCGCCGAGCGCTCCCAGCGCGCGCGCCAGGCGCTCCCGGGAGCGCCCCGCCAGCACCACCTCCGCGCCGCGCGCCAGCGCCTCCCGCGCCACCGCGAGGCCGATGCCCGACCCGCCGCCCACCACCACCACCGTCCGATCCTTCAGCCCGGCCCCAGTCGTCGTCGTCATGCACGCAACCATGCCCGCGGCGGCGGGGCGGATCGACGGGACGATCCGGTATGCTTCGTCCCATGGACGAGATGATCGATCCGGGGGACCTGCGGCTCTTCGTGGCGGTGGCGCAGCAATCGAGCTTCGTGGGCGCGTCCCGGCGCACCGGCGTCCCCACCAGCACGGTCAGCCGCGCGGTGGCGCGCCTGGAGGAGCGGCTCGGGGTCCGCCTGCTGCACCGCACCTCCCGGCGCGTCTCCGCCACGGACGAGGGGGCGCGGCTGCTCGCGCGCGCGGCGCCGCTGCTCGAGCAGCTCCGGGACCTGCTCGAGGACGCGGCCGATCGCGAGGAGGAGCCCACCGGCCGGCTGCGGGTGACCGCGCCGGTGGTGACGGGCGCGGAGCGGGTCGGCCGGGCGCTCATCGCGTACGCGGCGGCCCACCCGCGCGTCAGCGTGGACCTGCGGCTCACCAACTCGGTGCTGAGCCTGGTGGAGGAGGCGATCGACCTGGCGTTCCGGGTCGGCCCGGTCGCCGAGGCCGACGTGGTGGCGCGCCGGCTCTGGGCGATCCCGTCCGCGCTGGCAGCCTCGCCCGAGGTGGTCGCGCGCGAGCTGGGCGGCCGGCGGCGGGTGGACGCGGCCGCGCTGGCGCGGGCGCCGGCGGTGGTGACGCACCCGGGCCGGCCGTGGCGGTTCCGCGGTGCGGACGGGGTGGTGCGCGAGCTGACGCCGAACGAGCGCTTCGCGGCGACCGACCCGCGCGTCGCGGTGGAGGCGGCGCTGGCGGGGATCGGCGTGGTGCGCGCGCCGGCCGAGATGATCGCCCGCGCGGGCGGGCTGGTGGTGCTGGAGTGCGCGCTGGGCGAGCCGGAGGGGCGGGAGCTGTTCGCGGTCTACCCGTCGCGGCGGCTCGTGCCCCGGCGCGTGCGCGACGCCATCGAGTGGGTCCGGCGCACGGGACCGGGCGGCTCCGACGTCGCGCGGCGCCGGCGCCCGCCCGGCTGATCGGTTCAGCGCACGCGAGCGGGCTCGACCCGCCGCAGCTTGTCCGGGTTGAGCACCGCGTAGAACGCGGTCAGGCGCTCGCCGTCGGTGGCGAACGAGGTGGTCGAGAACGGGCGGCCGTCGAGGTACGTGAGGATGGCCGGCTCGCCGTTGACCCAGACGAGCTCGCGCCGGGTCCGGCCGCCGCCCTTGCGTGCCACGTTCAGCAGGAAGCGGACGATGCGCGCGCTGCCGCGGAGCCCGCGCGCGACGTGGACCTTCCCGCCGCCGTCGGAGGTCCAGGTGGCGTCCTCGGACACGAGCGCGAGCAGCGCCTGCTCGTCGGCCGCGGCGAGCCGATCCAGGAAGCGCGCGACGAGCCGGTGCTTGACCTCCAGCGGCACCTCGAAGCGCGGGCGCCCCTCTCGCACCCGCAGCCGCGCCCGGTGCACCACCTGCCGGCAGGCCTCCTCGCTCCGGTCCAGCACCCGGGCGATCTCCCCGTACCCGGCGCCGAACACGTCGCGGAGGAGCAGCGCGGCGCGCTCGTCCGGCGAGAGCCGCTCGAGCATGACCAGGAACGCCATCGACAGGTCCGAGGCGAGCTCGGAGCGCGCGTCGGCCGGCGGCGCGGCGGCGGTGAGGAGCGGCTCGGGCAGCCAGTCGCCGACGTAGCGCTTCCGCTCGCCGCTCGCCTGGCGCAGCCGATCGACCGCGAGCCGGCTCGTCACCGCCACGAGCCACGCCTCGGGGTTCCGGACCTCGGTCCCGCCCGCCTCGTGCCACCGCAGATAGGCGGCCTGCAGCACGTCCTCCGCGTCCGGGACGGTGCCGAGCATGCGGTAGGCGATGCCGAAGAGGCGGGGGCGGAGGCGCTCGAACGCCGCCGGCAGGTCGAGCGCCTCGGTCGCGGCGGGGGTCGGGGGAGTCATCATGCAATCAGGACGATCGGGAGGGCGTTGCCGTGACCGCGGCCGCGGCGCCCGGTCCGATCGGGGCGTCCTCGGCCGGCCGGTCACGGGACGGCGGCGCTCCGCGTCTTCGCGGCATGAACCACGAACATCGAGGAGAGGCCATGCAGCCGAGGATCGATTACGGGAAGGTCGCGCCCGGGGCGCTGCGGGCGATGTACGCGCTCGAGCAGTACGTGCGGAGCTCGGGGCTGGATCTGACGCTGTACCACCTGGTGAAGCTGCGGGCGTCGTACATCAACGGCTGCGCGTTCTGCGTGGACATGCACACCAAGGAGGCCCGCGCGCACGGCGAGACCGAGCAGCGGCTCTACGCGGTGCCGGTCTGGCGCGAGACCCCGTTCTTCACGCCGCGCGAGCGGGCCGCGCTCGCCTGGACCGAGACCGTGACGCGGGTCGGCGAGACGGGCGTGCCGGACGAGTCGTACGAGCAGGTCCGCGCGGAGTTCGACGACGCGGAGCTGGTGAACCTCACCCTGGCGATCGTCGCCATCAACGGCTGGAACCGGCTGTCGGTCGCGTTCCGCGCGCCGGTCGGCACGTACCAGGTCGGCGCGAACCGCGCACCGGCGGAGCCCGCGGCGCAGCGGGCCTAGGTCCGCGCAGGAGCTCCGGACGCGCCCGGGCCGCGCTGGCCCGGGCTCGCCCGGAGGCCCGGGCCGTCAGGGCGCCAGCTCGACCGCGATCCCGTCGTCGCCCTGCGGCACGAGCGTGTCCTCGCCCACGACCAGGGTGCCGCCGAACGTGCCGGCGACCGTCACCTCGTGGTCGGCGCCGTACGAGAGCGCCTGCGCCCGCGTCGAGCTGCACTGCCCGTTCGTCGGCACGGTGCGCGTCCACAGCGGCGTGTTCGCGAGATCGAACGCGCGGACGGTCACGGCCATGCAGCTGCTCGAGTTGCCGGCGACCGCCGCGCGCCCGGTGGGATCCACGCCCAGGAGCGGGGGCCAGAGCCGCTCCACGCCGCGCGCCCAGCGCGGCTTCCCGTCGGCCTCCAGCACCGCCAGCACCAGCCCGCCGTTGTCCACGGTCGAGTCGCCCCAGGTGACCGTGCCGGCGCGCTCCGCGAGGAGCACCAGCGTCCCCTTGCTCGTGGCCCCGATCCCGCCGAAGTAGCCGAGCTTCTCGGACTGGACCGACCACAGGACCTTGCCGTCGGTCCCGAGCTTCACCACCTGCGCCGTCCACGCGCCCGACGCCGGCGCCGGCGCGCCCTCCACGAGGCCGGACGAGGAGTGGCCCGCGACGAACGCCTCGCCGGCCGGCGCGAGCGTCACCACGTCCACCCACTGCGAAGACCTCGACCAGAGCAGCTTGCCCTCCCAGGAGTACTTCTCGATCACCGGCGCGTAGGTCTGGCGCGGGGAGCGGAACATGAGCGCCGATCCCGAGTCGTCGGTGGCGAGCTGGCCCAGGCTCGACCCGGCCAGCGACACCGTCCACACCCACCGGCCGTCCGGCCCCAGCTTCACCAGCGCGGAGTCCACGATGGCGCCACCGCCCAGGTCGAGCCCCGGGCGCCCGGTGCAGTCGCCCCAGCACTGCGGATCGATCGCGAGCAGGACGTTCCCGAGCCGGGTGACCGCCATCCGGAACACCGGCCAGCCGGCGTACGTGAAGCGCTTCGACCACACCACCTTGCCGTCGTGGTCCCGCTTCTCGAGCTGCAGCGTGCCGCCCCCCGGGCCGGCCTCGTCGATGGTGGTGGAGAGCAGGACGCGCGACCCCTGCTCGTCCACGCCGACCGCGACGTACGCGTCGGGTCCGGGGGTGCTCACGGTCGCGTACCAGCGCACCTGCGGGGCCGGCGCGGGCGCGGCGCAGACGTTCTGGTTGCCGCCGCCGCCGCACGTCTGGCCCTCGGGGCAGGCGCCGCAGTCGAGCGTGCCGCCGCAGGCGTCGTCGATGCGGCCGCAGTCCTTCCCCTGGGCGGCGCAGGTCGTCGGCGTGCAGGGCGCCGGGCCGCAGGTGTTCGAGGTGGTGCAGACCTTCCCGCTGCCACAGGCGCCGCAGTCGAGCGTGCCGCCGCAGCCATCCGGGATCGTGCCGCAGGTCTTGCCCTCGTTCGCGCAGGTGGTGCGGGTGCAGCCCGCCGACGGCGTCCCGCACACGTTCTGAGTGCCGCCGCCGCCGCAGGTCTGGCCCTGGGGGCAGCTCCCGCAGTCCAGCTTGCCGCCGCAGCCGTCGTCCACCTGGCCGCAGCTCTTCCCGAGCGACTGGCAGGTGGCCGGGTGGCACGCGGGCGCCCCGCAGGCGTTCGCCGTGCCGCCGCCGCCGCAGGTCTGGCCGTCGGGGCACCCGCCGCACTGGAGGAAGCCGCCGCAGCCGTCGCTCACCTGCCCGCACGACGCGCCCGCCGCGGCGCAGTCCGCCGGAGTGCACGTCTCCCGCTTCCCGCCGCCGCTCGAGCCGCAGCCCAGCCACGCCACCACCCCGACGACGACCCACGCCGCCCGCCAGCTCGCGCGTCCCATGGCCGCCTCCCCGATCGCGCCTGAGGCGCGATCGTCCCGGCGTCAAGGTGCCGACTCGGGGAGCGCGGGGGCGACGCCCCGCGCGGCGTGCACCCTGCGTGGCAGTCGAATCGAAGATTTACGGCCCGTGGAGGACCGACCGCGCACGGTCTCGCTCACGCCGCGATGAGATCTCCCTCCGGACGGTGTCGATCCAGCGTGGCGCCGATCGTCGCCGGATGAGCCGGCGGGATGGACGCCGCCACCAAACCCCCGGGTGCGAGCCCGGACCTCGACGGACAAGGAGCACGACATGGAGCTGACGACGGACATCGGTGGGCGGAGCGCGGCGGGCGTGGACCGGGCGCCGGCGGGCGCGACCTCGAGGACGGCGCTGTGGACGGGGCGCGTGCTGAGCGGCCTCGCCATCGCGTTCCTCGCCTTCGACGCGCTCGGGAAGCTGATGCGGGCGGCGCCGGTCCTGGAGGGCTCGCAGCAGCTCGGCTACCCGCTCGACACGGTGGTCGGGATCGGCGCGACGCTGCTCGCCTGCGTGGTGCTGTACGCCATCCCGCGCACGGCGGCGCTGGGGGCCATCCTGCTCACCGGCTACCTGGGCGGCGCGGTCGCCACGCACGTGCGGGTGGGGAACCCGCTCTTCAGCCACGTGCTGTTCCCCACCTACGTCGGCGCGCTGATCTGGGGCGGCCTGGTGCTGCGCGACCGGCGGCTGCTCGCTGCGCTGCTGCGCGGGCGCGCCCGCGCGGCGGAGGAGGAGGCCTGATGGACCGGGTGATCTCCAGGGACGGGACCCCCATCGCGTTCGAGCGGCACGGCGCCGGCCCCGCGCTCATCGTGGTGGACGGGGCGCTGTGCAGCCGGACGTTCGGCCCCGTGCCGCAGCTCGCGCCGCTCCTGGCGCGGCGCTTCACGGTCATCGCGTACGATCGGCGCGGACGCGGCGGGAGCGGGGACACGGCGCCGTACGCGGTGGCGCGAGAGGTGGAGGACCTGGCGGCGCTGGTCGAGGCGGCCGGCGGGGCGGCGGCGGCGCTCGGCTTCTCGTCCGGCGCGGCGCTCGCGCTGGAGGCGGCCGCGGGCGGCGTCGGGCTGACCGAGGTCGCGGCCTACGAGCCGCCCTGGGTGGACGACGAGACCGGCGCGCACGGGCGCGCGGGCCACGACGCGCAGCTCCGGCGCCTGCTCGCCGGGGCGATGGTCCGGTACTTCATGCGCCGCATGGTCGGCGTGCCGGCGATGGCGGTCTGGGTGATGCGGCTGCTCCCGATGTGGCGGAAGCTGGAGGCGGTGGCGCACACGCTCCCGTACGACGCGGCGATCATGGGGGACTGGGCCGTCCCGGCGGCGCGACTCTCGGCGCTGCGGGTGCCGGTGCTGCTGATGAACGGCGGGAGGACCGCCCCGGCGCTCGCCCGCGCGGCCCGCGCCGCGGCCGCGGCGATCCCCGGGGCGCGCCACCTGGAGCTCCCGGGGCAGGCGCACGCGGTCGAGCCGGGGCTGCTGGCCGAGACGCTGGAGGCGGCCGCCTTCGGGCGGCAGGCCGCGGGGCGGCCGGGGGAGCCCGAGGCGGATCTGTGGGCCGCCGGGCCTGCCTGATCGCTAGGAACCGAGCTCGGCCGGCAGGCCGAAGCGCGGGAACAGCGTGGCCGTGTCGAGGAACGCGGTCCAGCCGGCGATCCCGCCGGGCGACGGCTCCAGCACGAGGAGCGCCCACGGGCGGTGGAGGCCGGGGCCGGCGGACCGGTACTGCGCGAACGCGGGCAGGCCGCTCGCGGCGGTGGGCACCAGGCGCGAGCCGCGGCACTCGGCGCCGGGCCCGGTGAGCCACGCCGCCACCGCGTCGCGGCCCCGCAGCCAGAGCGAGAACGGCGGCATGGAGAAGCACGCGTCCTCGCGCAGCGTCGCGGTGAGCGCCGCCACGTCGAAGCGCTCGAACGCCTCCACGTAGCGCTCGAGCAGCGCGGCCTCGGCCTGCGACAGCGCGGCGCCCGGGCCGGAGGGATCCCGCGCCGGCAGCGTCGCGCGGGCCCGCTGGAGCATGCTGTTCACGGCCGCCACCGAGGTGTCGAGGTCGCCGGCGATCTCGGCGGCCGACCAGCCCAGCACGTCGGCCAGCAGCAGCGCAGCCCGCTGCCGCGGCGGCAGCTGCTGGAGCGCGGCCACGAACGCGAGCCGGATGCTCTCCCGCAGGAGGGCGCGCTCGGCGGGATCGGCGTCGGCCGGGAGCGCCTGCACGTCGGGGATGGGCTCGATCCAGCGCTCCCCGGGGAGCGCCTCCAGCGGGTCCGCCACCGTCCCGGCCGGCCCGAGATCCATCGGGCGGGCCCGCCGCGCCCGGTCCTCCAGCGCGTCCAGGCAAACCCGGGTGGCGATCCGGTACAGCCAGGTGCGGAGCGACGAGCGTCCCTCGAAGCGGTCCAGGCTCCGCCAGGCGCGCACCAGCGTCTCCTGGACCGCGTCGTCCGCCTCCGCGGCGGAGCCCAGCATGCGGTAGCAGTGGCCGGTGAGCGCCGCCCGGTGCGCCTCGAGCTGATCGACCGTGATCATGCGAGCGAGGTCATAGCGGAGGACCGCGCCGGTGCGAAGCGCCAGCGCGGCACCCATCCGGGCGCCGCTCGCCTAGCGCTGCAGGCCGGGGTGGCGCCCCGGCGCGTCGTGCACCTCCAGCCGGTTGTCGATCCGGCGGACGCCGCGCACCTGCCCGACGGCAGCGAGCAGGCCCTCCACCTCGTCCCGGAGGATCGGGCCGGCGAGCGTCACGATCCCGTCCTCCGCGTGCACCTGGATCGACCGGGCGTGCCGCACCGGACGTCCCATGTGCGCGCGCACCCGCTCGACCAGGATGTCGTCCGGCACGCGCTCGCCCGCGTGCGCGAGCTCGTGGCGCTTCCCGCGCGCCCGGTTGGCCGCGTCCCGCGCGCGCCGCTCCGCCTCCCGCCTCGCCTGGCGCGCGGCCGACGTGGCCTTGTCCCGCACCAGCGCGCGGCGGGCCGCGCCGCGCCGCGGGTCGAGCAGCGCCGCCGCGAGCACGCCCACGGCCGCCCCAGCGACGAAGGACGGCACGCTCCCGCTCCACGCCCGGCTGCGTCGTTCGAACCACATGACGGCTCCTCCCGTTCCGGGGCCCGCGAGGCCCCAGCTACGGTACGCATCGCGGCGGGAGGCGGAGCCCGCCGAGCGGCGGGCGGACGCCCGGGCGCGGGCCGGCTCACTTCACCGCGCCGACCGTGAAGCCGGCGATGAAGCGGTCCAGGAACACGTTGTAGACGATGGCGATGGGCAGGCTCGCCAGCAGGCAGGCGGCCATGAGCGAGCCCCAGTAGTACACGTCGCCGCGCACCAGGTAGATGGGGACGCCCACGCTCACGGTCTGGTGCTCGGCCGACGAGATGAAGGTGAGCGCGTACACGAACTCCTGCGTCACCAGCGTGAACGAGAAGATCACCACCGTGAGGATCCCGGAGACCGAGATCGGGATCACCAGCCTCACGAAGGCGCCGAACCGGGTCAGCCCGTCCACCAGCGCGGCCTCCTCCAGGTCCTTGGGGATGGCCTTGAAGAAGCCCATCAGCAGCCAGATCGAGAACGGCACCGTGAACGTCGGGTAGGTGACGATGATCGCCCAGAGCGTGTCCTGCAGCCCGAGGTCCGCGACCACCCGGGACATGGGGATGAAGAGCAGGGTGGGCGGGATGAGGTAGGTGAGGAAGATGCCGATGCCGAGCTGCTGGCCGGCCGTGCCGGTGAGCCGCGCCAGCGCGTAGGCGGCCGGCACCGCGAGGAGGAGCGTGATGACCACCACCGCCGCGCCGGCCAGGGTGGTGTTCCAGAACCAGCGCAGGAACAGCGTCTCCTCGAACAGGAAGCGGAGGTGGTCGAGCGTGGGCGCCGCGTTGAAGATGAAGGGGTTGTGCTCGACGTCGTAGAGGTCCGACGTCTGCTTGAACGAGGTGATCGCCATCCAGTAGAACGGGAACGCGAGCAGCACCGCGAACCCGGCCACGATGGTCCACCGCCCGACGCGCGTCGCGAGCGTCGTCTGGGTCCGGATCACGCCCGCCTCCTCACGTCACCTCGGCGCGGTGCGCGACCCGGAGCATCAGGAACGCGACCGCCAC
Source organism: Anaeromyxobacter dehalogenans 2CP-C (assembly GCF_000013385.1). Taxonomy (GTDB): domain Bacteria; phylum Myxococcota; class Myxococcia; order Myxococcales; family Anaeromyxobacteraceae; genus Anaeromyxobacter; species Anaeromyxobacter dehalogenans_B. Next base: position 3,562,251 of record NC_007760.1, on the reverse strand, counting down.
CAGGATCGGCACCAGGAACACCGAGATCGCGGCGCCCTCGGCCAGGTCCGAGCCGAGCACGCCGGTGAAGAACGCCAGCGAGGGCAGCACCTGGGTGGTGTCGTACGGGCCGCCGCGGGTCAGGATGTAGACCACGGTCATGTCGGTGAAGGTGAAGACCACGCCGAACAGCACCGCCACGTTGATGATGGGCCGCATCATCGGGAGCGTGATCTCGAAGTGCGTGCGCCAGAAGCCGGCGCCGTCCACCGCGGCGGCCTCCGGGATCTCCTTGGGGATGGAGGTCAGGCCGGCCAGCATGATCACGGTCGCGAACGGGATCATCCGCCAGGAGTGCACGGCGATCACCGAGCCCATCGCCAGGGTGGGCTCGCCGAGCCACATGGGCGGATCGAACGCGTTCACGAGGTGCAGCCTCGCCAGCACCCAGCTCACCACCGAGTAGATGGAGTCGAGGAGCCACTTCCAGCCGATGGCGCCCAGGCTGATGGGCGCGACCCACGGCAGCAGGATCAGGAAGCGCACCGCGGCGCGCCCGCGGAACCGCTCCTTCAGCGCCAGCGACAGCGCGGTGGCGCAGACCAGCACGATCACCTGGGTGGAGATGGTGAACACGAACGAGTCGAGCAGCGAGCGGCGGAACGCCGGGCTGCGCATCACGCTGCGGAAGTTGTCGAGGCCGACGAACCGCCAGCCCTCCGAGCCGACCGTGACGTCGCTCACGCTGTACAGGAACGCCAGGACGAGCGGCAGGCCCACCAGCGCCAGGATGTAGATCACCGCGGGCGAGAACATCGCCACGCCGAGCCAGGTCGCGGACGACGGTCCCCGCCGCCGCGGGACGTCCCGGAGCGCCTTGGCGGCGGGCCGCCTGGCGGCGTCGGCGGGCGTCACCGCCACCCCAGCTCCCGGGCCGGGATGCGCTTGCGGCTGCTCCGGTCGAACAGGCGCAGGTCGCGCTCCGCCACCGCGAGCGGGTGGACCGCGCCCGCGTCCAGCCCGGCGCTCGCGCCCATCGTCATGCGCGAGATCACCGCGCGCCCGTCGAACCGGCCGCCCTGCACCTTGCCGTGCAGGATCTGCTCGGAGCCCAGGAACTCCACCGCCTCCACCCGCACGTCCAGCGGCACCGCCGGGCCGGCCACCGCTCCGCGCGGCAGCAGGGTCTCCGGGCGGAAGCCGGCGATCACCTCGCCGCTGTCGAGCAGGTTCATGGGGGGCGAGCCGAGGAACGTGGCCACGAACGTGTCGGCCGGCTCGTCGTAGACCTCCTTCGGCGTCCCGACCTGCCGCACCACGCCCTTGTCCAGCACCACGATCCGGTCGCCCATGCTCATCGCCTCGACCTGGTCGTGCGTGACGTAGATGGTGGTGGTGCCCACCCGCGCGTGGAACTGGATCAGCTCGGTGCGGGCGGAGGCGCGCAGCTTCGCGTCCAGGTTGGAGAGCGGCTCGTCCAGCAGGAACACGGTGGGCTCGCGCACCAGCGCCCGGGCCAGCGCGACCCGCTGCCGCTCGCCCCCGGACAGCTCGCGCGGCTTGCGCGCCAGCAGGTGCCCGATGCCGAGCAGCTCCGCGGCCCAGCGCACCCGCTCCCGGCGCCGGTCCTTCGGGATCCCGTGCGCCTTGAGCGGGAAGCCGATGTTCTTCTCCACGGAGAGGTGCGGGTAGAGCGCGTAGCTCTGGAACACCATGGCGATGCCGCGGGCGCGGGGCGGCAGCCCGGTGACCACGCGGCCGCCGATGAGCACGTCCCCGCGGGTGGGCTCCTCCAGCCCGGCGATCATCCGCAGGAGCGTGGACTTCCCCGAGCCCGAGGGCCCGAGGAAGACCAGGAACTCGCCGTCGCGGGTGGCGAGGTCCACCTCGTTCACGGCGGCGCCCTGGTCGGCCTTCCGGAAGAACTTGGTGAGCCTCCGCGTCTCGACGACCGCCACGCGCCCTCCCGCCTACTTCCACTTGTCGAAGATGCGCTTCACCTCGACCTCGGCCGCCTTCACCGCGTCGCGCGCCGACAGCTCGTCGCGCGCCACCTTCGCGAACATCGTCGGGAGGACGAAGGTGTTGAACACCTCGTCGATGGCGGCGGTGGCGTAGCCGGGGTAGCCGACATTGGTGGCCCACTCGGTGACGCCCGCGAGCACCTTGTACTTGTCGGGCGGCACGCCCTTGGGGTCGTTCGACACCTGCTTCGCGAGGTCCGGCACGGTCTTCGGGAAGCAGGGGAAGTTGTAGAACTCGCTCGCCTTGAACGCCTCGCCGAACGCGTCCATGTAGTCGGCCAGGAACTGCTTCGCGCCGTCCTTGTTCTCGGCGAACTTCCAGATCACGTAGCAGTCCATCACGTGCTCGGCCGCCATCCGGCGCACCGGTCCCTTCAGCGCGGGCACGATCTGGATCTTCTTCGACATCTCCGGGTTCTCCTTCTCGGCGGTGCGCGTGACCGAGATCGCGTTCAGCACGAAGGAGAGCTTGCCGGCCAGGATGCCGCGGTTGTTCGAGGACGGATCCCAGGTGAACACCTCCCCGGTCTGCGCCTCCTTCTGCAGCGCGCGCATGAACTCGAGCGCCTGGATGGTCTGGGGCGAGTTGATGACCACCCGGCCCTCGGCGTCCTGCACGGAGCCGCCGAAGGACCAGAGCAGCGCGCGCGTGGCCATGTTCGTGTCGAGCTCCTGCGAGAGCCCCACGCCGCACGGGTTGCCGATCTTCTGCTTGATCGCGGCCGCGCCCTTGCGCAGGTCCTCCCAGGTGTCGGGGCCGTGCGGGAACCCGACCTGGGACCAGAGGTCCTGCCGGTAGTTCCCCGGGTCCGGCACGTAGCTGTCGGAGAACGCGAAGTACTTCTTGGTCTTCGGGTTGAAGGTGGACTTGTGCCCGAGGTCGTTCACCTTGCCCCAGCGCTTCTCCACCTGCTGGTAGATCTCGGAGTGGTCGATGACCTGCTTCTCGTACGCCGCGGGCGGCGAGAGGAACATGAACAGGTCGTGGCCCTTCTGCGCGGAGACCTCGGCGGCGGCGCGCGCGTTGATCTCGGGGATGGAGATGTGGTCCACGATCACCCGGGTGCCGTGCTTCTCGCCCCACTGCTTGCAGAACGTCCCGTCGAACCACTTGTCGTAGCCCGGGACGAAGTGGCTCCACTGGATGATCTTGAGCGTCTTGCCGCCCTGCGCGCGTGCGCGCCGCGGCAGCCCGGCCGCCGCGAGCGCGCCCACGCCCGCCGCCTTCACGAACTGCCGCCGGCTCCACCTCGAGGATCCGCGATCGCCTGCCATTCCGACCTCCGGCGCGCGAACGCTCGCGCGCGAAACCCTGACCTCTGCATCGCTATGTACGAGGGTGGCTGGCGGCCGTGCGCCTGACGGGTCCGGCGTCGCGTCGCTTGGGGCCCGCCCGCGCGTGCTCCCTCCATGGCGACGCCGCGCGCGGGGCCGCTCGCGTGCGCGGTGGCGCGCCGCGTCGGGCCCGGGCTGGTGCTTGCCGCCCGACGGAGCGCACGGTTGAATCGCGCGGATGCCCGACGCGCCCGCCCCGCCCCGGAAGGCCGCCCGATGAGCGGGCCCGGACCCCTGCCGGTGCGGCTCGATCCGCCGGTGGACCCGGCGCGGGACCACGTGCTCGGCGAGCCCGGCGCGGACCTGACGCTGGTCGAGTACGGCAGCTACGCGTGCCCGCACTGCCACGTCGCCCACGAGGTGGTGGCCGAGCTGCGCGACCGCCTGGGGGACCGCCTCCGGTACGTGTTCCGCCAGCGCCCCATCCGCGCCGAGGCGGCCCGGCCGGCGGCCGAGCTGGCCGAGGCGGCCGGGCTCGACGGTGAACGCTTCTGGCACGCGCACGACCTGCTCATGCGGCGGGGGCCGTCGTTCGCCGCCGGCGAGCTGGACGCGATCGCGCGCGAGCTGGGGCTGCCGCCGCGCGAGCGCGGCGCCGGCCCATGGGAGGGCGCGGCGGCGCGCGTGCGCGAGGACGTGGAGAGCGCGCGCCGGAGCGGCGTCCACCTCACCCCGACGTTCTTCATCAACGGCCGCCGCTACGAGGGCCCCTGGGACGCGGCCGCGCTCTCGGAGGCGCTGCTCGGCTCCCTGGGGCACCGCCTGCACGCGGCGACGCTCGACTTCGCGCGCTGGGCGCCGTCCACCGGCCTGCTGCTGGTAGTCGCCACCGCCATCGCGGTGGCGATCGCGAACTCGTCGGCGGGCGCCGCGTTCACCGCCGCCTGGCAGGCGCCGCTCGGGCTCTCGCTGGGCGGCCGCGGGTTCGCGCTGCCGCTGGTGCAGTGGGTGAACGACGGCCTGCTCACGCTGTTCTTCCTGGTGGTGGGCCTCGAGATCAAGCGCGAGCTGACCGTGGGCCGGCTGGCGAGCTGGCGCGCCGCCGCGCTCCCCATGGCGGCGGCCATCGGCGGGATGGTCGCGCCCGCCGCGCTGTACCTGCTCGTGATCCCCGCCGGCCCGCTCGCGGGCGGGTGGGGCACGACCATCTCGACCGACACCGCCTTCGCGGTGGCGATCCTGGTGCTGCTCGGCGACCGCGTGCCGGTGGACCTGCGGGTGTTCCTCACCGCGGCGGTGATCGTGGACGACCTGGTCGCGATCGCGGTGGTGGCGCTGTTCTACTCCGGCGCGATCTCGCTGCCGTGGCTGCTCGCGGCGGCAGCGGTGACCGCGCTGCTCGCCGGGCTGAACCGCGCGGCGATCTCGGCGGCGCCGCCGTACGTCGCGCTGGGCGCGCTGCTGTGGGCCTGCCTCCACGCGGCGGGGCTGCACCCCACGCTGGCCGGGGTGATCCTGGCGGTGGTGACGCCGACCCGGCCGCCGCCCGACCTCCGCGCGCTCACCGGCCAGGCGCAGGCGGTGCTGGAGGCGGAGCTGCGCCGGGCGCGCGAGGGCGTGCTGCGCCACGGCCCCTCCGAGCCGGCGCTGCGCGCGCTCGACGCCATCCACGACCGAATCGAGTCGCCCGCGAGCAAGCTGCTGCGGACCCTGGACCCCTGGGCGAGCTACGCGGTGCTGCCGGTGTTCGCGCTCGCGAACGCCGGCGTGGCCTGGGTGCCGGGCGCGCTGGACGGGCGCGGGCGGCTGGTGGCGGCCATCGTGCTCGGCCTGGTGGCCGGGAAGCCGCTCGGCATGTTCCTGGCGGCGCGGCTGGCGGTGCGCGCCGGGCTGGCGGTGAAGCCGGCGGCCTACGCGTGGCGGCAGCTCGCCGGCGCCGGGGCGCTCGCCGGCATCGGCTTCACCATGTCGCTCTTCATCGCCGGACAGGCGTTCCCGGACCCGGCCGACTTCCGCGCGGCGAAGATCGCGATCTTCGCCGCGTCGCTGCTCGCCGGCGTCCTCGGCGCGCTGGTGCTCTGGCCGCGGCGCTCGCCCGCGGCGGAGGCGGAGGCACTCCCGGCGCCCGAGGGGTCCGAGGTGGACGCGGCGGGCACGTAGCCCGCCAAGGAGATGGAGGCGCTCGCGCGCGTGCAGCCGGGCTTCCTCGGCGTGGAGAGCGCCCGTGGCGCCGACGGCCTCGGCATCACCGTCGCGTACTGGCGCGACGAGGACGCCATCCGGCGCTGGCGGGAGCTGGCGGACCACCGCGCAGCGCAGCGGGCCGGGCGGGAGCGGTGGTACCGCGCGTACCGCGTCCGAGTGTGCCGCGTCGAGCGCGAGTACGCCTTCCCCTGATCGCCGAGGTCGAGCGCCCGCGGCCCGGCGCCGGCGTCAACGCGCCCCCAGCCGGCCGCCGGGCCACGTCCAGCCCGCGTCGTCCGGCGCGTCCACGCCGTGCTCGTGCGCGTACATCCGGGCCGCGAGCTGCCGGTTGCGCAGCCGCTCCTTGGCGTGCGCGCCGGTGGCGCGGAGGCGCGGCACGCGGTCGATGACGTCCATGGCCAGGCTGAACCGGTCGATCTGGTTGTCGATGGCGAGCTCGAGCGGCGTGTCGATGCTGCCCTTCTCCTTGTAGCCGCGCACGTGCAGGTTCGGGTGGTTCCGGCGGCGGTACGCGAGCCGGTGGATCAGCCAAGGGTAGCCGTGGAAGTTGAAGATGATGGGCCGGTCGGTGGTGAACAGCGAGTCGAAGTCGCGGTCGGAGAGGCCGTGCGGGTGCTCGGTGTCCGGCTGCAGCGTGAACAGGTCCACCACGTTGACGAAGCGGAGCTTCAGGTCCGGGAACGCCTCGCGCAGCAGCGCGGTGGCCGCGAGCGCCTCGAGCGTGGCGACGTCGCCGGCGCAGGCCATCACCACGTCGGGCTCGGCGCCCTCGTCGCTGCTGGCCCAGTCCCAGATCCCGAGCCCCTTGGCGCAGTGGGTGATGGCCGCGTCCATGGGCAGGTACTGGAGGTGCGCCTGCTTGTCGGCCACGATCACGTTCACGTAGTCCTCGCTGCGCAGGCAGTGGTCGGCCACCGACAGCAGGCAGTTCGCGTCGGGCGGCAGGTAGATGCGGGTGACCGCGGCGCTCTTGTTCACCACCACGTCGAGGAAGCCCGGGTCCTGGTGGGTGAAGCCGTTGTGGTCCTGCCGCCACACGGTCGAGGTCACGAGCAGGTTGAGGGAGGCGATCTCCTCGCGCCAGGAGAGCTGGTTGCAGATGGAGAGCCACTTCGCGTGCTGGTTGAACATCGAGTCGATGATGTGGACGAACGCCTCGTAGGTGGAGAGCAGGCCGTGGCGGCCGGTGAGCAGGTAGCCCTCCAGCATCCCCTCCAGCGTGTGCTCCGACAGCATCTCGACCACGCGCCCGTCCGGCGCGAGCCGCCCGCCGTCCTCGTCCTCGGGGAACCGCTCGGCGAGCCACAGCTTCCGCGAGGCCTCGTACACCGCGTCGAGCCGGTTGGAGCTGGTCTCGTCCGGCCCGAACAGCCGGAAGCGGGTGGGGTTCTGCCGCATCACGTCGCGCAGGAACGTGCCCAGCGGGCGCGTGTTCTCCGCGCGGGACTCGCCCGGCGCCGGCACCGGCGCCGCGTAGTCGCGGAAGTCGGGGAGGAGGAGCGCCTTCTTCAGCACCCCGCCGTTCGCGTGCGGGCTCGCGCCCATGCGGCGCTCGCCGCGGGGCGCGGCCTCCCGCACCAGCGGCACGGGCGCGCCGGACGCGTCGAACAGCTCCTCGGGCTGGTAGCTGCGCATCCAGCGCTCCAGCAGCGCCAGGCGCGCCGGGTCGTCCTTCACGCGCGGGATGGGGACCTGGTGCGCGCGCCACGAGCCCTCCAGCCGGTGGCCGTCCAGCTCCGCCGGCGCGGTCCAGCCCTTCGGCGTGCGGAGCACGATGGCGGGCCAGCGGGGGCGGGCGGCGACCCCGGTGCGCCGGGCCTCGAGCTGCGCGCCCCGGATCAGCTCGACGCACCGGTCGAGCGTGGCGGCCATGGCCTGGTGCATCGACTCCGGCTCGGAGCCCTCCACGAAGAACGGGGTCCAGCCGGCGCCGCGCAGCAGCGCCTCCAGCTCGTCGTGGCCGATGCGGGCGAGCAGGGTGGGGTTGTCGATCTTGTAGCCGTTGAGCGACAGGATCGGCAGCACCGCGCCGTCGCGGATCGGGTTCAGGAACTTGCTCACGTGCCAGGACGTCGCGAGCGGCCCGGTCTCCGCCTCGCCGTCGCCGACCACCGCGGCGACGACGAGGTCCGGGTTGTCGAACGCGGCGCCGCAGGCGTGCGAGAGCACGTAGCCCAGCTCGCCGCCCTCGTGGATGGAGCCCGGCGTCTCGGGCGTGCAGTGGCTCCCGACGCCGCCGGGGAAGGAGAACTGGCGGAAGAACCGGCGCAGCCCCTCCTCGTCCAGGCTGCGGTCGGGGTAGACCTCGGAGTACGTGCCCTCGAGGTAGACGGGGCCGAGGACGCCGGGCGCGCCGTGGCCCGGCCCGGCCATGAACAGCACCTCGGTGCCGCGCAGCCGGATCAGCCGGTTCAGGTGCGCGTACGCGAACGACAGCGCCGGGCTCGCGCCCCAGTGGCCGAGCAGCCGGTTCTTCACGTGCTCGGGGCGCAGCGGCTCGCGGAGCAGCGGGTTGTCGCGCAGGTAGATCATGCCTGCCGCGAGGTAGTTGCAGGCGCGCCAGAACGCGTCGATGCGCCGGACCTCCTCGGGCGCGAGCGGCCGCTCGGTGACGGTGGCGCGGGCGGGGCCGTACGCGGACAGCGCGGCGGCGCCCGGCGAGGCGGCGGGGTTCGAGGTCACGTGGCTACCCTCCCTGGCGCGCGGCGGCGCGCGATCGAGCAGCGCCCGGGCCTGGCGCGCGATGGTCAGCTCCTCGTCGGCCCGGACCACCCAGGCCGAGGCGCGGCTGCCGGCGGCGGAGACGCGCGGGCCGCCGGCCGCGTTCGCGTCCGGGTCGAGCTCCACGCCCGCCCAGGCCGCGTCGCGGCAAACGCGGGCGCGGATCTCCGGGGCGTTCTCGCCGATGCCGCCGGTGAACACGAGCGCGTCCAGGCCGCCCAGCGCGGCCGCGGCGGCGCCGAGCTCGCGGCGGATCCGGTGCACGAACAGGTCCACCGCCAGGCGGGCGCGCGGGTCCGCCGAGGCGAGCAGCGTGCGCATGTCGGACGAGAGGCCGGACACGCCCAGCAGGCCGGAGCGGTCGTAGAGCAGCCCCTCGATCTCCTTCGCGCGCATCCCGCGCTCGGCGGAGAGCCACAGCAGCGCGCCGGGGTCGATCGAGCCGCAGCGCGTGCCCATCACCAGGCCGTCCAGCACGCTGAAGCCCATGGTGGCGCCGAGGCTGCGCCCCGCCTGCAGCGCGCACAGGCTCGCGCCGTTCCCGAGGTGCAGCGCCACGGTGCGCCCGGCCGCGGCCGCCGGGTCGAGCGCGGGGAGCGCCTCGGCCACGTGCTGGTAGGAGAGCCCGTGGAAGCCGTACCGGCGCAGGCCGGCCTCGTGCAGCTCCTCCGGGATCGCGAACCGCTCGAAGAGCGGGGGCGCGGTGCGGTGGAACGACGTGTCGAAGCAGGCCACCTGCGGCACGTCCGGCAGCAGCTCGCGCAGGGCCCGGATCGGAGAGAGGTTGTGCGGCTGGTGGAGCGGCGCGAGCGGGACGAAGGTCTGGAGCCGCGCGAGCACCTCGTCGGTCACCAGCGCCGGGCCGTCGAACACGGTCCCGCCGTGCACGACGCGATGGCCCACGCCCGCGAGGCCGCGCCCGCCGAGCGTGCCGTCCACGAGCTCCAGCACGGCCCGCAGGGCCGCCCCGTGGTCCACGTAGGCGCTCGCGGGCCAGGTGCGCTCGGCGGCCAGCTCGCCGTCCGGCCCGTGCGCCACCAGGTGCGGCTCGCCGTCGCCGCCCAGCCGCTCGACCTTGCCCCGCAGCTCGGCGGCGAGCGCGCCGTCCCCCCGCCCGGCGAAGAGCGAGAACTTGATCGAGGACGACCCTGCGTTGAGGACGAGGATCCGCTCGGACATGGCAGCGCCCCACATACTGCTCCCCGCCGCCGGCGCGGTCAGCGGAAGTCGGGTCGCACCCCGCGCGGTCCCCGGGCCGGGCCCGTGCTCACGCGAGCGTCTTGCGGAAGCGGAGCGCCGAGAGGACGAAGATGGCCGAGCCGATCACCGCCAGCGCGGTGAGGGGGACCGCCAGGTCCACCAGGCCCGCGCCCCTCAGCAGGGAGCCGCGCATCACGGTGGCGAAGTGGCGCACCGGGTTCACGAAGGTGATGGCCCGGAGCCAGCCGGGCATCGCGGCGACCGGGGTCATGACGCCGGAGAGCAGCAGCGCCGGGACCAGGAACAGGAAGCCGCCCAGGAACGACTGCTGCTGGTTCTTCGAGATGGTCGAGATGAACAGGCCGACCCCGAGCGTGGTGAGCAGGTAGAGCAGGGTGCCGAGCGCCAGGACCGGGAGCGGGCCGCGGATGGGCACCCCGAAGATCAGGCTGGCGGCCCCCACCAGCATCGCCAGGTTCACGAAGCCGATGATCACGTACGGCGCGATCTTGCCGGCGAGCAGCACCGCCGGGCGGATGGGCGTGACCAGCACCTGCTCCAGCGTGCCCATCTCCCGCTCGCGCGCGAGGCCCATCGCGCTCACGATGGTCGTCACCACCACCAGGAGCAGCGCGGCGATGCCCGGGACCATGTAGGGAGGGGAGTCGAGCCCAGGGTTGTAGAAGAGCCTCGGCACGAGCGCGAGCTGGCCGGGCAGCGTGGCGCCCCGCGCCGCGCTCGCGTCCCGGGCCAGGCGCTCCCCCTCGCCGGCGAAGTAGCGCGCCACCGCGTCGGCGGCGACCGTGGAGCGGTTCGGGTCGGCGCCGTCGATGAGCACCTGCACCTCGGCCGGGCGGCCGGCGGCGAGATCGGCGGCGAGCCGCTCCGGGAACATCACCGCCGCGGCGGCCTCGCCGCGGTGCACCCGCTGCTCGGCCTCGACCGCCGAGGCGGTGTCGCCGGCCCGGAGCAGGGTGCCGTCGGCGAGCAGCCGCCGCGCGTGCTCGCGCGAGACGTCGGTGCGGTCGCGGTCGAGCACCACGGTGCGGACCCGGTCCACGTCGAAGTTCGCCGCGAACCCGAAGACCACCGTCTGCAGCAGCGGCGCGACCACCAGCACCGCCATCATGCGCTTGTCGCGCGCGGTCTGGCGGACCTCCTTGCGGAACACCGCCAGGAACTGCACGCGGGCCGAGGGCCGGGGTCGATGTGCGGTCACGCGAGCCTCCGCTTGAAGCGCGCGGTGGAGAGCGCGATCACCAGGAGCGCGAACGCCACCACCGCGAGCAGGTCGGGCCAGAGCACGTCGAGGCCGTTCCCCTTCAGCAGGATCTCCCGGAGCGCGTGCACCATGTAGCGGGCCGGGATCACGCGGGAGAGGAGCTGCAGCGCCACCGGCATGTTCTCGATGGGGAACACCATGCCGGAGAGCAGCAGCGAGGGGAGCAGCGCGGAGATGAGCCCCACCTGCGTGGCGAGGAGCTGGTTCTTGGTGAGCACCGACACGAGCAGCCCCTGCCCGAGCATGCCCACCACGAAGAAGAACCCCATGGCGACGAGGAGCGGCGGCCTGCCCATCACCGGCACGTCGAACACGGCCGCCCCGAACGCGATCACGAGCAGCAGCTCGAGCATCGCCAGCACCAGGTAGGGCAGGAGCTTCCCGAGCACGATCTCCAGCCGGCCCACCGGCGAGGCGAAGAGCTGCTCCATCGAGCCGCGCTCCCACTCGCCGGCCACGGTGAGCGTGGTGAGCAGGATGGCGGTGATGGCCAGGATGTAGGCGGCGAGCCCGGGCACCAGGAACAGCGCCGAGCGCGCGGCGGGGTTGTAGAGCGTCCGGACCTTCACCGACAGCGGCGGCGCCGCGACGGTCGCGGCCGCGGCGGAGAGGCGCCGCGACTCGGCGCGCACCAGCGCGTCGGCCTTGGAGAGGAGCTGGTTCGCCGAGCTGACGTCGGAGGCGTCGGCCAGGAGCTGGAGCTCCACCCGCTCGCGGCGCGCCAGCCGCTCCTCGTAGTCCTCCGGGATCACAAGCACCGCGGCCGCCGCGCCCCGGCGGAACAGCCGGTCCGCGTCGGCCGGCGCGACCTCGCCCGCCAGCGCCAGCTCGCCGCCCTCGGTGAGCGTGCGGACCAGCGCGCGGGAGGCCTCGCTCCGGTCGGCGTCGGCGACCGCGAGCGGGATCCGCTCCAGGTCGGTGGTCACCCCGTAGCCGAACAGGAACAGCATCACCACCGGCATGACCAGCGCCAGGTACAGCGTGCGCGGGTCGCGCAGGACGTGGATGGTCTCCTTCTGCGCCATGGCGCCGATGCGCACCAGCGAGCGGCGCACCCGCTCCTGCGCCCCGGTCACGGCGAGCCCTCCTCGCCGCGGCCGCCGGCGCCGACCACCGCCAGGAACACGTCCTCCAGGCTCGGCTCGGCGGCCTCGACCACCACGTCCGAGGCGCCCCCGGCCCGCAGCGCGGCCGCCGCGTCCGCGTCGGACAGCGCCCCCGGCTCGACCCGCAGGTGCAGCGCCGCGCCGAAGCGCATCACGTTCCTCACGCCCGGGAGGCTCCGCGCCCGCTCGACCGCGCGCGCCAGGTCCCGGCCGCGCGCCACGAGCAGCCGCTCCGGCACCCAGGTCGCCTTGAGGCCCGCCGGCGTGTCGAGCGCCACCAGCTTGCCGTCCACCATCAGGCCGATGCGCCGGCAGTACTCGGCCTCGTCGAGGTAGTGCGTGGTGACGAACACGGTGGTCCCCTCGCGCGCCAGGTCGCGGATGACGCGCCAGAACGTGCGGCGGGCGACCGGGTCCACCCCGGCGGTGGGCTCGTCGAGGAACACGACCTGGGGCCGCTGCAGGATGGCGCTGGCGAGCGCGAGCCGCTGGCGGACCCCGCCGGGCAGGTCGCCGGTGATGACGTCGCCCGCGTCGCGCAGGTCGGCGAGCGCCAGCACCTCGTCGGCGCGCCGCTCCAGCGCCTTGCCCCAGAGCCCGTACGCGCCGCCGAAGAAGATCAGGTTCTCGCGCACCGGCAGGTCGAGGTAGAGCGAGAACTTCTGCGACATGTAGCCGATGGAGGCCTTCACGCCCTCGGGATCGGCGGCGAGGTCGTGGCCGGCCACGCGGCCGGTGCCGGAGCTGGGCGCGAGCAGCCCGGTGAGCATGCGGATGGTGGTGGACTTCCCCGCGCCGTTCGCGCCCAGGTAGCCGAAGATCTCGCCGCGCTCGACCTCGAAGCTGACGCGGTCCACCGCCAGGAACGCGCCGAAGCGGCGCGTCAGCTCGCGCGCCTCGATCGCCGGCGCGGCGGCGCTCGCGGCCGGGATCACGCCGCCTCCCGGATGCGGGCCAGGAACAGGTCCTCGAAGTCGGGGTGGGTCGGCTCCAGCTCGCCGCCGAGCGGCGCGATGGCCCGCGCCACCTCGTCGCGCGCGCCGCGGGCGACCACCACCTTGAGCCGCGCCCCGGCGGGCGAGGCCGCCAGCACGGCCGGGTGGGCCGCCAGCGCCGCGTCGAGCCGCTCACGGTTCCCGCCGTGGACCTCGTAGGCCTCGTCCTCGAACTCGTCGATGAGCGCGCCCGGCTCGCCGTCGAGCAGGGCCCGCCCCCGGTGCACCAGCGCCACACGGCTGCAGCGCTCCGCCTCGTCCATGTACGGGGTGGACACGAGCACCGTCATGCCGCCGTGCACGAACTCGTGGAGCAGCGCCCACAGCTCGCGGCGCGAGACCGGGTCCACGCCGTTGGTCGGCTCGTCGAGGAGCAGCACCTCGGGCTCGTGCAGCAGCGCGCAGGCGAGCGCGAGCTTCTTGTACATGCCGCCGGAGAGCGCGTCGGCGCGGCGGTCGGTGAACCGGTCGAGGCGGGTGATGGCGAGGAGCCGCTCCTTGCGCTCGCGGTAGACCGCGCGCGGCAGCACGTACAGCCGCGCGAAGAAGTGCAGGTTCTCCTCCACGGTGAGGTCGCGGTAGAGCGAGTACTGCTGCGGCATGAGCCCGAGCCGCTCGCGGTTCGCGCCGGAGAGCGGGTCCGCGCCCAGCACCCGCGCCTCGCCGCCGTCCAGCGCGAGCAGGCCGGCCAGCGCGCGGATGGCGGTGGTCTTGCCGGCGCCGTCGGGGCCGACCAGGCCCAGCAGCTCGCCGCGCGCGAGCTCGAAGGACAGGCCGTCGAGCGCGACGGTGGCGCCGAAGCGCCGGACCATCCCGCGCGCGACCACCGCGGGGCCGGCGCCGGGGGAGGGGGTGGGCTCGTGCGTCATGGCGCGCGCCTCAGCGCCCCGTCCCGGGCAGCGTCACCTGCACCGGCATGCCGGCCCGGAGCTTCGCGTCCCGGTTCACCACCACCACCTCCACCGGGTAGACCAGCCGGTCGCGGTCGGTGCGGGTCTGGATGTTCCTCGGGGTGAACTCGGCCTCCAGCGAGACCGTGCGCACCGTCGCCTGGAACCGCTCGCCCGGCCACGCGTCCGCCGCCACCTCGGCCTTCTGCCCCGGCTTCACCGCGCCGATCTCGGCGTTGGGCAGGTAGAAGGTGGCGGTCACCTCCGAGAGGTCCACGAGGCGCGCCAGCACCGCGCCCGGCGGCACCAGCTCGCCGGCCTCGTGCGGCAGCGTCTGCACCTCGGCGTCGCGCGGCGCGCGGAGCTCGCACTCCCCCGCGAGGATCCGGGCGCGCTCCACCGACGCCTCCGCCGCCCGCACCTGCGCCAGCGCGGCCTGCGCCTGCGACGCGGTGGCGGTGGTGTTGACCGCCGCGGCGCGCGCCTGCTCGGCGCTGGCGGTGGCCTGCGCCCTCGCGGCGAGCGTCTGCTGCGAGAGCTGCGCCGCGCTCGCCTGGGTGAGGTCGATGCTCGACGCGGCCACGTCCTCGGGCAGGTTCGTGAGCCGCCGCGCCTGCCGCTCGGCGGCCTCGGCCTGCGCCGCCAGCGCGGCCGCCTGCGCCTTCGCCGCCTCCTGCGTCGCGCCGGCCGCCACCCGCGCGCGCTCGGACGCCTTCACCTGCGCCATCGCGGCCGCCGCCTGCGCCCGCGCGGCGGCGAGCCGCGCCTCCGCCTCGGCGAGCGCCGCGGCGGGATCGGCGCAGTCGAGGCGGACCAGCAGGTCGCCCGCCTTCACGCGCTGGCCCTCGCGCACCTTCAGCTCGAGGATGCGCGCGCCCACGCGCGAGGAGAGCTCGACCACGGTCCCCTCGATCTCGCCCGAGCCGCCCGCCGGCGCCGACAGGGCGCGCGCCTGGCTCCACAGGCGGTAGCCGATGAGGCTGGCCAGCACGAGCGTGAGCACCACCAGGACCGCGACGACTCGTCTCATGTCTGCTCCCTCCGCGGTGGATTCCGCGGGCTGCGCCCGGTCCCGTCGCAAGACGCGTGCCGCCGGGCGGCGGGCGCCCGCGCGCCGCCTGGACGCGGCGTTGCGCCCCGCGCGTCGGCCCTCCGGCGTAGGAGAACCGACGCGGCGTAAGGGAATCCGAACGCGCGCGCCCTGGCCGCGCGTCGAAAGCGCCGCTGCGCGGCGATTCCCCGCGCCGGCACCGTCCTTGCTCTCCTCCGCGCCCGGCGGCGCCACCCCCGCGCCGCGCCGGAGAACGCACCGTGAACACGTCGATCCTCCTCGCGCTCCTCCTCGCCCTGCCGGCCGCCGCCCCGGCGGCCCCGCCGGTCGCCCCGCAGGACGCCGCCCCCGAGCCGCCGGCCGCCGCCCCCGAGCTGACGCTCGAGGCCGCGCTCCGCGAGCTGGACGCGCAGAGCCTGACCCTGGTGCAGGCGCGCAGCCGCGCCGGCGAGGCGGGCGCGCTGGTGCGGCAGTCCGCGGCCGCGCTCCTGCCGACGCTCTCGGCCCAGGGCACCTATCTGAAGAACAGCGAGGGCGTGACGCTGGCGCTGCCCGGCGGACCCGAGCGCGTCATCCAGCCGGACCAGTCGCTGAGCGTGACCGCCACCGCGCGCGTCCCGCTGCTCGTCCCCACCGCCTGGTTCGACCTCGCGGCCGCGCGCGACGCGGCGCGCTCCGCGGAGCTGGGGGCGGAGGCGACCCGGCGCACGCTGCGCACCGGCTTCGCGCAGTCGGCGCACGGCGCCGCCTCGGCGGAGGAGGTGGTGGCGGCCTCGGAGCGCGCCGTCGCGAGCGCGGCCGAGCTGGTGCGGAGCGCGGAGCGCCGGGTGGCGGCCGGGACCGCCGCGCCGCTCGACGTGCTGAAGTCGCGCACCGAGCAGGTGAAGCGCGAGGGCGATCTCGTGGCGGCGCGCGCGAACCTCGAGCGGGCGCGGCTCGCGCTCGGGATCCTGCTCGGGCGGAAGGAGCCGGTGCGGGTGGTGGTGCCGGACGGCGCCGCCGCGCCCGCGCCGGAGCTGGAGATGCCGGCGGAGGCGCTGGCGGGCGAGGCGCTCGAGCACCGGCCCGAGATCGCGGCCCAGGACGCGCAGGTCGCGGCGGCCGAGGCCGGCGTCCGCTCCGCGTGGGCGCGGCTCGTGCCGCAGCTCTCCGCCTCCGGCGCCGCGTTCGCGGCGGACACGCCCTACGTCACCGGGGAGAAGGACGGCTGGCGCGTGACGCTCGACCTCACCTGGAGCCTCTACGACGGCGGCTTCCGGTACGGGAAGCGGCGCCAGGCGGAGGCCCAGGCCACCGGCGCGCGCGCCGGCGCCGAGGCGCAGCGCCTCGCGGTCAGGCAGGAGGTGGAGGACGGCCGCCGCGACCTGCGCGTCGCCCGCGAGCGGCTCCGGCTGGCGCAGACGCAGTCGCAGCTGGCGGGCGAGACGGCCGCCTCCGCGCGCCGCTCCTTCGAGGCGGGCATCGCGTCGAGCCTCGACGTGATCGACGCGAACGACCGCGAGTACCTGGCCGAGATCGGCCTCGCCGACGCGCGCGCGCGGCTCGCGCAGGCGCGGCTCGCCCTCGGGCGCGCGCTGGGGCGGGACCTGTAGCGCCGGGGCGGCCATGCGCGCGGCGGCGGTCACGGCGCGGCGGCGGGTGGGCTCCGGCCCGCCGCTGCCCGAGCGCATCCAGCGGGAGGAGTTCTCCAGGCTGTTCGGACGGCTGCTCACGATCCGGGTGTGGGTGCTGCTGCCGGTCCTGCTGCTGGTCGGCTGGGTGGTATGGATCGACCCGTCGCCCTGGCGGCGCGCGGTGCTGCTCGTCGCGCTCGTGGCGGTGGCGATCTTCTTCGTCCGGGAGCTGCTCGCGTTCCGGGCCGGCGGGGCGGGCCAGCGGTCGGTGAACCGCAACGTGCTGCTCGCGACCTTCGGGCAGCTGGTGGTCTCCTTCGCGACCGGCGGCATCGACAGCCCGTTCCTGCCCGCCGCGCTGGTGCTGGCGGTGATCCCGGCGATGCTGGTGGAGGGGCCGGTGCGCTGGCTCATCCCCGCCATGCAGGTCTCGGGGGTGCTGGCCCTGGCGGCGCTGGCGGCGACCGGCGCCATCCCCGATCTGAACCTGGCGGCGTTCGGCGGCGGCGCGCGCGTCGGCGCCGGGACCGCCTACCTGTGGGCCGACGCGGCCCTGCTCTGCCTCATGCTGGCCGGCGTCCACGCCCTCGGGAACGGGCTGCGGCACGCGTACCAGGCCGTGCTCCGGCGGCAGCTCGCCGCGCAGGAGGACGCCTTGCGGGCGCACCAGGAGCGCGCCGCCGAGCTGGTCGAGCTGTCCGGCGAGATCGCCCACGAGCTGAAGAACCCGCTCGCCAGCGTGAAGGCGCTCGCGGCGCTGCTGCGCCAGCAGCTCCCGGACGGCAAGGGCGCCGAGCGGCTGGAGGTCCTGCGGCACGAGGTGGACCGGATGCAGGCGGTGCTGGAGGACTTCCTGAACTTCTCGCGCCCGCTGGTCCCGCTCTCGCTCGCGCCGTGCGACCTCGCCGCGCTCTGCCAGGAGGTCGCGGCGCTGCACGAGGGGGTCGCCTCCGAGCGCGGGCTGGCGCTGTCGGTGGAGGGCGACGGCGTCTCCGTGCAGGCCGATCGCCGCAAGCTGAAGCAGGTGCTCATCAACCTGGTGCAGAACGCGGTGGACGCGAGCGGGCCGGGCGGCGAGGTGGTGCTCGAGGTCGCGCCGGCCGGCGGCGGCGCGCGCGTGCGCGTGCTGGACCGCGGCGCGGGCGTGGACCCCTCGCTCGGCGACGCGGTGTTCGAGCCCGGCGTGACCAGCAAGGCCAAGGGGTCCGGCCTGGGGCTCACCGTGGCGCGCGCCATCGCCCGCCAGCACGGCGGGGACCTCGCGCTCGCGCCGCGCCCGGGCGGCGGCACGGCCGCGGAGCTGGTCCTGCCGGCGCGCCCCGCCGCGCCCGGACCCTAGCGGCGCGATCCGCGATCCCGGAGGACCGCGGATCGCGCGCGGGGAGCGGCTACCGCGGCCCCGCGGCCGGCTCCGCCGGCACCGGGAACCCGCGCTTGCGCATGAGCGCGCCGATGCCGGGGTCGCGCCCGCGGAACGCGCGGTACGCGTCGGCCGGGTCCACCGTGTTCCCGGCGGAGAACACGTGCTGGCGCAGGCGGGCCGCCACCGCCCGGTCGTACGGCCCCTTGGCCTCGGTGAACGCCTCCCAGGCGTCGGTGCTGAGCGTGTCGGCCCACAGGTAGCTGTAGTAGCCGGCCGAGTAGCCGTCGCCGGAGAACACGTGGAGGAAGTGCGGCGGGCGGTGGCGCATCACCAGCTCGCGCGGCATGCCCAGCGCGCCGAGCGTCTCCTTCTCGAAGGCGGCCGGGTCGATCTCGGCCGAGCCGGCGAGGTGCATCTTCATGTCCACCAGCGCGGCCGAGAGGTACTCCACGGTCGCGAAGCCCTGGTTGAAGGTGGACGCCTTCTGGATCTTCGCGACCAGCGCGCGCGGCAGCGGCTTGCCGGTCTTCACGTGGCGCGCGAAGCGGTCCAGCACCTCCGGCGTCTCGAGCCAGCGCTCCAGGAGCTGCGAGGGGAACTCCACGTAGTCGCGCGCCACCGCCGTGCCGGAGAGCGACGGGTACCCGACGCTGGAGGCGAGGCCGTGCAGCGCGTGCCCGAACTCGTGGAACAGGGTCTCGGCGTCGGTCCAGCTCACCAGCACCGGCTCGCCCGGCTTCCCCTTCACGAAGTTCGCGTTGTTCGAGACGATGGTCGGGACCTCGCCGTCGAACCGCTCCTGGGCGCGGTACGCGTTCATCCACGCGCCCGAGCGCTTGCCGTCGCGGGCGTACGGGTCGAAGTACCAGCGGCCCACGTGCCGGCCCTTGCCGTCCTTCACCTCCCAGACGCGCACGTCGGGGTGGTACACCGGCACGCCCTTCGCCGGCGTGAAGTGCAGGTCGAACAGCCGGCCCGCCACCCAGAACATCGCCTCGCGCAGCTTCTCGAGCTGCAGGTAGGGCTTCACCTCGTTCTCGTCGAGGTCGTACTTCGCCTTGCGGACCTTCTCCGCGTAGAAGCGGTAGTCCCAGGGCTCGATGGTGATGCCCGCGCCCTCGCGGTCGGCCACCGCCTGCATGTCGGCGACCTCCTCGCGGACCCGCGCCACCGCGGCCGGCCAGACCGCCTCCATCAGCGCCATGGCGCGCTCGGGCGTCTTCGCCATCGAGTCCTCGAGCCGCCAGTGCGCGTGCGTCGGGTAGCCGAGCAGCTTCGCCCGCTCGGCGCGGAGCTTCAGGATCTCGGTGATGGCCGCCTTGGTGTCGTGGGCGTCGCCGTGGTCGCCGCGGCGGGTGAAGTCGCGCCAGACCCGCTCGCGCAGGTCGCGGCGCTCCGAGTAGGCGAGGAACGGCTCGACGCTGGAGCGCGTGTTGAGCACCGCCCACTTGCCGGGCTTCCCGCGGGTCGTCGCCGCGGCCGCCATCCCCGCGCGCACGGTCGCCGGGAGGCCGGCCAGCGCCGCCTCGTCCTCGAGGACCAGGGTGTAGCCGGACTCGTCGGCGAGCACGTCCTGCGAGAACTTCGTGTAGAGCGTGGCGAGCCGCTCGTTGACGGCGGCCACCCGCTGCTTCGCGGCGGGGTCGAGCTTCGCGCCGGCGCGGACGAACGTCGTGTAGTAGAGCCAGGCGAGCCGCTTCTGCTCGGGCGTCCTGCAGGAGGTCTCGCGCGCCTCGTACACCGCCGCGATCCGCGCGAACAGCTTCTCGTTCTGCGTGATGCGGTCGTCGAACGCGGCCAGCTTCGGCGCGAGATCGCGCTCGACCGCCTGGAACTCCGGCGTGCTCATCGCGCTGGAGAACACGCCGAACACGGTCATGGCCCGGTCGAGCGCCCGGCCGGAGCGCTCCATCGCGGCCAGCGTGTTCTCGAAGGTGGGGGCGGCCGGGTCCGCGGCGATCGCCTCGACCGCGGCGAGCTTCGCGGCCATGCCGGCCTCGATGGCGGGGGCGAGCTGCTCGACGCGCGCCACGTCGAACGGCGGGACGCCGCCGTGCGGGCCCGCCCACGGGGCGAGCAGCGGGTTGTTCACGGGGACCTCCGCGCGCGCGGGGGCCGCGGGCGGGCTGGAGAGCAGGACGAGCTGCGCGAGCGCGCTCGCGACGAGTGCCGACATGGACGACCTCCGCGCCGAATGGCGTCGAGGTTGTCTCTCGCGGGGCCGCGGTCGGGTCAAGTCCCTCGTCGCGGCCCCGGGGCCCGGGCGCGCCCCGGGGTCGCGGGCGGCGGGTCAGCGGCGCGGGCCGCGCGCGGCGAGGTCGCGGACCCGGTTCTCGCCCGAGGACTCGAACGTGCCGAGCGCGGCCACGTGATCGCGCAGCGCCAGGAACTCGAAGTCGTCGAGCACCTGGCCGGTGCCGGGGACGAGCTCGATCCCGAGGGCCGGGAGGAGCTGGTACACGAACGCGTTCATGACGATGGAGTACGTCGCCGCCGGGTCCACCGGCGCGCCGCCGACCTCGAGCGACCGGATCCGGGGCGGCCCGGCCAGGCTGGAGTCGTAGACCAGGCGCGCGCCGGAGAGCTGCGGGACGTAGTCGTCGTCCGCGGTCGAGATCCCGATGGCGAGCTCCAGCGCGGTCAGCAGGACGTCCCCGCGGATCCGCCCGGTCGCGACGCGCGTCCCGAAGTACGTGAGCGGATCGAAGGAGACCCCCACCATCCGGAACAGGTCCTCCTGCACCACCGGCCCCTCCGCGATCCCTTGCGGCGTCTGGCCCGCCACCGTGAAGGCGAGGTCGGTGCCCGGCCTGCGGAGGCGCAGCGCGTCGGTGATCAGGTTCCCGGTCCCGGTGTCGCGCTTCGGCACGTCGAAGCGGATCGCGTTCGTGACGTTCCCGGCCGCGTACGCGATGGCCGTGTGGAACGGGTCCTCGAAGGGCGGCGGGAAGAACGGCGCGAAGATCACCGGGATCGCCGCCTGCAGCTGCGCCACGCCCAGCGCGACCGCGCCGGGCACGGAGGTGGGGGAGGGCGCCGGCCGCGCGACCGTCCTGTCCACCGCCACGAGGTCCACCGACACGGTCGAGACGCCGGCCGGCTCGACGTCGAGCCGCACGCGGCCGACCTTCCGGTAGTACGCCCCGGCGTGCACGACGGGCACCGGCCGGCCGCTCGCGCCGGGGATCAGCTCGGCGAGCTCGTAGTGGTCGTGGCCGCCCACCACCGCGTCCACCCCGACCACGTTCGCGGCGACGGCCTCGTCCAGCCGCTGGCCCAGGTGCGAGAGCACGATCACGGCCTGCGCGTCCGGGACCCCGTCCCCGTCCTCGTCCGCGGTCCGCGCGGCCACCACGGCCTCCTGCGCCACCGCGAGCAGGCCGAGCGGCGGGTCGTCACCTCCGGTGAATGCGGCGTTCCCCTGGGAGGGCAGGTCGAACGGCGTGGTCAGGCCGACCACCGCGACCTTCAGGCCGCCCACCTGGACGAGCGCGTGCGGCGCGATCATCCCGGCGCACTCGAACGGCGTCGCGTTCGCGGCGAGCAGCGGGAACGAGCCGCCGGCCGCGAGGTAGGAGCCCGCGAGCACGCAGCCCGGGAACCAGAGCTCGTGGTTGCCCACCGTCATCGCGTCGAGCCCGAGCATGCCGAGCAGCTGCAGCTCCACCGATCCGAAGGTCGCGTTGAAGTACAGATCGCCCATGAAGAGGTCGCCCGCGTGGAGGAAGACCGTGTTCGGCTCCTCCGCCCGCAGCCGGGCGATCACGGCGGACGCCTTCACGAGGCCGCCGACGGTGCCGTCCAGGCTCGCGTCCTTCGGCCCGGCGGCGTCGAGGTTGGAGTGCGTGTCGTTGACGCTCAGGATGGTGAGCGCCGTCGCCGCGGCCGGCCCCGGGCCGGCGGCCAGCGCGGTCGCCAGCACGGTGCAGGCGAGCCTGCGAGTCGCGTGTGACATGGAGTCCCCCCGGCCGGCGGCGCGAGCTCCATGGCCTCCGGCTCGCGCGATGGTCGCGCGGCGGGTGAACGGCGTCTGCGGGTGAAAGCGGGGACGGAGGAAGGAGGGCGGCGCGCCGGGTTGCGGCAGCGGACCGCACGGCCAAGGCCGCCCAGGCCCGGCAGTTCGTGTCGGCGCATCTCCCACCTTCCGGTGCGATCCGCCGTTGACACGGCGCGCGAACGCGGGTTGAACGTGCGTGCGCCGGCGCTCGCCGGCGCGCCACGGGCGCGGCAGCCGGGCCGCCGCGCGCCGCCCCTCACCACCCACGGAGCGAACACACATGAAGCGGATGCTCATCTCCGTCCTCGCAGCCCTCGCGCTGGCGCCCTTCGCCGCGCAGGCCCGCAACCTGTCGCCGGGCACGTTCGAGCTCTCCGGCTCGACGCAGCTCGGGTTCTCCACCACCTCCACCGAGGTGGACGGCGATCCGAACGACTTCGACCAGGACATCTGGACGATCCACGGCTCGGGCCTCGTCTACATCGCCCCGAACCTCGGCGTCGGCCTCGTCCTCGGGCACCAGAACGTCGAGACCACCTACGGCCTCGAGAAGACCGAGTCCAGCACCACCACCTTCGGCCCGGCGATCGGCTTCAACGTGAGCCTGGCCCCGCAGCTCTCGCTCAAGCTGAACGGCAACCTCGTGTTCGCGCGGGGCTCCCAGGACGACCTCGACATGGACGGGTTCGGCTGGGGCGTCGGCGCGGGGCTGAGCTTCTTCCCCGTCTCGTACCTCTCGATCGACGCCGGCCTCGGCTACCAGGCGCTGTACCTCGAGGACGACGTGAACCGCGACTGGGACGTCTCGGGCCTGAACGTCGGCGTCGGGCTCAGCGTCTACTTCGGCGGCCGGTAGGCCCCGAGCCCGTCCCGCGCTCCGCGGGGCGGGCGTGTCGTTCCCGCGGCGCGTTCCCGGAAGGGGCGCGCCGCGGGCGCGCTCGGCCGTCGCCGTCACGGCGGGCGCGGGCGGGCCGGGTTAAGGTTCCGGCCATGTTCGCGCCCATCGTGCTCGCGGCCGGCGGCTCGTCGCGGATGGGCCGCAGCAAGCTGCTGCTCGAGCTCGAAGGCGTGTCGCTGCTCCGCCGCGCCGCGCGCGCCGCGGTGGACGCCGCGGTGGGGCCGGTGGTGGTGGTGCTCGGCGACGCGGCGGAGCGCGCCCGGGCCGAGCTCGACGGCCTCCCCTGCAGCATCGTCGCGGATCCCGCCCTGCCGTCGCGCGGGATGAACGCGTCGCTCGCCGCCGGCCTGGCCGCGGTGCCCGCCCCGGCGGCCGGCGCGGTGGTCCTCCTCGCCGACATGCCGCTGGTGGACGCCGCGGCGATCCGCGCGCTGGTGGAGCGCCACCGGGCCACCGGCGCACCGCTGGTCGCGACCCGATATTGCGACGCGCTCGCGCCGCCGGTGCTCTACCCTCGGGCGCGGTTCGCCGAGCTGGCAGCGGGCGGCGCGGGGGACGGGATCGGCCGCGCGCTGCTGCGGCGCTACCGGGCGCAGCTGGAGGCGGTGGACGCGCCGCCCGGCGCGCTCGCCGACGTGGACGGGCCGGCCGACCTGGAGCGCCTGCGCGCGCGGCTCGGCGAGGGAGGCACGCGGTGACCGATCGCGAGATCCTGGAGCGCGCGGCGGAGTGGAGCGCGGCGGGCCGGCGGGTGGCGCTCGCGACCGTGGTCGCGACCTGGGGCTCGTCGCCGCGCCCGCCGGGCAGCCAGCTCGCGGTGAGCGAGCGCGGCGAGCTGGCGGGCTCGGTGTCGGGCGGCTGCGTGGAGTCGGCGGTCGCGCAGGAGGCGCTGGAGGTGCTGCGCACCGGCGCACCCCGCACGCTCGAGTACGGCGTCACCGCCGAGCGGGCCTGGGAGGTGGGGCTCCCCTGCGGCGGGCGGGTGCGGGTCTTCGTGGAGCCGGCCCGCGCCGACGCGCTGGCGCGCGACGTCCGCGCGCTGCGGGCGCGCGAGCGGGTGGAGCGGGTGCTCGAGCTCGGCGCGGGCGAGACGTTCCGCCTGGTGCGGGAGCCGCCGGTGCGGCTGGTGATCGTCGGGGCGGTGCACCTCGCGCAACCGCTCGCGCGCATGGCCGAGGTGGCGGGCTACGAGGTGCGGCTGGTGGACCCGCGCCCGGTGTACGCGACCGAGGCGCGCTTCCCCGGCGTCGCCGTCGAGCGCGCCTGGCCGGAGGAGGCGCTCGCCCGCATCGGGCTCGACGCGCGCACCGCGGTGGTGACGCTGAGCCACGACCGCAAGCTCGACGACCCGGCGCTCGCCGCGGCGCTCCGGTCGCCGGCGTTCTACGTCGGCGCGCTGGGGAGCCGCCGCACGCAGGCCGGCATCCGCAGCCGCCTCCGCGAGGAGGGGCTCGGCGACGCGCAGCTCGCGCGCCTGCACGGGCCGGTGGGGCTCGACCTCGGCGGCGAGGCGCCCGCGGAGATCGCGGTGGAGATCCTGGCCGACCTGGTGGCGACCCTGCGCCGCGCGCCGGCGGCGGCGGCCGGGGCGCCCGCGAGCGGATCCCGGACGCACGACACGGAGGAGACGAGATGGCAAGCCTGAGCTTGCTCGTGAACGACCAGAAGCGCACCGTGGACGTCGCGCCGGAGACCCCGCTGCTGTGGGTCCTGCGCGACACGCTCGGCCTCACCGGCACGAAGTTCGGCTGCGGCATGTCGCTCTGCGGCGCCTGCACGGTGCTGCTCGACGGCGAGGCGGTGCGGAGCTGCCAGACGCCGGTGAAGGACGCGGTGGGCCGGCGGATCACCACCGTCGAGGGGCTCGCCGCCGGCGGCAGCCCGCTGCAGGCCGCTTGGGTGGAGGAGCAGGTGCCGCAGTGCGGCTACTGCCAGTCCGGGCAGATCATGCAGGCGGCGGCGCTGCTCACGAAGACGCCGGATCCCACCGACGCGCAGATCGACGCCGCCATGGACGGGGTGCTCTGCCGGTGCGGCACGTACCAGCGGATCCGCCGCGCCATCCACCGCGCGGCGAAGGCGAAGGGAGGTGCGCGATGACCGCCGGAGCGCTGGGTCGAAGGGACTTCCTGAAGCTCTCCGCCGGCGCCGGGCTGTGGCTGGCCGTGTCCGGGCCCGGGCGCGTGCTGGCGGCGGGGCCGGCGGCCTCGGCCGACGGCTTCGAGCCGTCGGTCTGGCTGCACCTCGCGCCGGACGGCACCACCACGATCTTCCTGGGCCGCTCGGAGATGGGGCAGGGGAGCTACACCGGCATGGCGGTGCTGGTGGCGGAGGAGCTGGAGGCGGACTGGACCAAGGTGAGGATCGTCCAGGGCGACGCCGACCCGAAGTACGGCGAGATGGTCACCGGCGGCTCGCGCTCGGTGCGCAGCGGGTTCCTCCCGCTCCGGAAGGCCGGCGCCGCGGCGCGCGAGGTGCTGCTGAAGGCGGGCGCGAAGCGGCTCGGCGTCCCGGTGCGCGCCTGCCGGGCCCAGGACGGCGCGATCGTCCACGCCGCGAGCGGCCGGCGCCTGGGGTACGGGGAGCTCGTCGCCGACGCGGCCAGGCTGCCGGTCCCGGCGGATCCGCCGCTCAAGGACCCGAAGAAGTTCCGGCTCATCGGCAAGCGCGTGCCGCGCCTCGACACGCCGCCCAAGGTGCGAGGCGAGGCGGTGTTCGGGATCGACGTGCGGGTGCCGGGCATGCTCCACGCGACGGTGGCGCGGCCGCCGGTGCGCGGCGGCAAGGTGAAGGGCTTCGACGCGGCCGCCGCCGGCAAGGTGCCCGGCGTGCGCAAGGTGGTGGAGGTCCCGAGCGGCGTGGCGGTGATCGCCGACTCGACCTGGGCGGCCATCCAGGGGCGCGAGGCGCTGAAGGCGACGTTCGAGCCGGGCCCGAACGGCGCGCTCGACGGCGCGGCCATCGCGCGGCTGCTGGCCGGGGCGAAGGTGGACCCGGAGCCGTCCCGCAGCGAGGGCGGCGACGTGCAGAAGGCGCTCGCCGGGGCGGCGCAGCGGGTGCAGGCGGTGTACGAGCTGCCGCTGCTCGCCCACGCCACCATGGAGCCGATGAACTGCACGGCCGACGTGCGCGACGGGAAGGCGGAGCTGTGGGCGCCGACGCAGGCGCCGCTCTGGGCCCGCACCGAGGTGGCGAAGGCGCTCGGCGTTCCCGAGGCGGCGGTGACGGTGCACGTCACCTTCCTCGGGGGCGGCTTCGGCCGGCGCGCGCTCCCGGACTTCGCGGTCGAGGCGGCGCAGGTCTCGAGGGCGGCGGGCGCGCCGGTCCAGGTCACCTGGACGCGCGAGGACGACATGCGCCACGACTTCTACCGCCCGCCGGGGCGGAACGAGCTCGCCGCCGGGCTGGACGCGAAGGGGCGGCTGGTCGCGTGGCACCACGTGGTGCGCAACCCGTCGATCGGGCAGCAGCTCTTCGGCAGCGCGCGCCGCCGCGGCGACCGGCCGGACACGGTGGAGGGCGCCGCCGACGTGCCCTACACGGCGGCGGTCGTCCGGGTGGACCACGCGCTGCCCGAGATCGGCGTGCCCCTCGGCTGGTGGCGGTCGGTCTACTCGTCGCAGAACGCGTTCGCGGAGGAGGTCTTCGTGGACGAGCTGGCGCGCGCGGCCGGCCAGGATCCGCTCGCGTTCCGCCTCGCGAACCTCCCGCGCGACAGCCGGCTGCGCGGCGTGCTGCGGCTGGCGGCCTCGAAGGCGGGCTGGGGCAAGCCGCCGCCGGCCGGGCACGCGCTCGGCCTCGCCTGCCACGCCTCCTTCGGCAGCTACGTCGCCCAGGTCGCGGAGGTGTCGGTGCGGAACGGCCGGATCACGGTGCACCGGGTGGTGTGCGCGGTGGACTGCGGCACCGCGCTCAACCCGGACAGCGTCGAGGCGCAGGCGGAGGGCTCGGTGGTGTACGGGCTCTCGGCGGCGCTGCGGGGCGAGATCACCGTGAAGGGCGGCGCGGTCGAGCAGGGCAACTTCGACGACTACGAGCCGCTGCGGATGAGCGAGATGCCGAGGGTCGAGGTGCACCTCGTCCCGAGCAACGCCGAGCCCGGCGGCATGGGCGAGCCCGCGCTCCCACCCATCGCGCCGGCGGTCGCGAACGCGGTGTTCGCCGCCACCGGGGAGCGGCTGCGCGCCCTGCCGCTCCGGCCGGCGAAGCGCACCGGGTAGGCGCGACGCGCGCGCGTTGACGGTGCACCGGGCGGTCGCGCAGAGTGGCCCGGTGCTCCCGCGCCGCGCCGCCCTCGTCGCCCTCGGCCTCGCGCTGGCGGCCCCGGCGCGGGCCGGGGAGCCTGCGCCGGGCGAGCGGCCTGCCTCCGCCGGGGCCGGCGGGCGGCCCGACGACCTGGTCGCGTTCACGGTGAGTGGCGGCGTCAGCCTCGGGGCCTACGAGGCGGGGCTGTCCTGGGCCACGGTCCGCTACCTCGCCACCGTCCGCGAGGGCCGGGCGGAGGTCGGGGCGCTGTTCCGGCCCCGGCTGGCGGCCGTGACCGGGACCTCCGCGGGCGCGGTGAACGCGCTCCTCGCCGCCGCGATCTGGTGCGCGCGGCCGGAGCGCGCCGGCGACGTGGACGACAACCTGCTCCTGAGCGCCTGGATCCACCTCGACTTCGACGAGCTGCTGCCGCGCTCGGCGGGACGCTACCGGCCCGGGGACGGCCTGCTGTCCGCGGCGCCGCTGGAGCGGACCGGCGCGCTCATCCGCTCGGCGCTGTTCGGCCCGGGGGCGGCCGGGGCCTTCCGCCCGGGGTGCCGCGTGCCGCTCGGGATCGCGGTGACCCAGGCCGACCCGCGCCAGCGCGACGTGGCGGGGCTCACCACCTCGACGCAGCGGCTGGTCCTCCCCTGGCGCCTGGACGTGGGGCCGGACGGCGCCGTCGCGGTGGTCCGCCAGGCGCTGCTGCCGGGGGAGCTGTCGGAGAGCGTGCTCGAGCTGGACGGCGTCCCCGCGCCCGGCGAGGCGGCGCCGTTCCGGCCGCAGGTGGTCGAGGACGCGCTGCTGGCCTCGGCGGCGGTGCCGATGGCGTTCGCGCCCCGGCGGCTGTGCTCGCCGGCGGACGACGGCGCGGTGGGCGTGCCCGGGCGGTGCCACGACTACGTGGACGGCGGCGTGTTCGACAACGCGCCCATCGGCCTGGCGGTGGACCTCGTGGACGCCGCCGGCGGAGGCAGCGTGCTGCACCCGGTGGTCTTCTTCCTGGTGGACCCCGAGCTGCGCCGCCTCCGGCCTCCGCGGGACGGCGCGGTCGAGGACGCCCCCGAGCACTTCACGCTGGGTCGCCACCTCAGGCTGTTCGGCCGGCTGCTCGCCACCGCGCGCAGCGCCGAGCTCTCGCGCACCATCGGGGCGAGCGGCTGGAACCGCACCACCCAGCGGGTCCTCCGCGACTTCGCCGAGGTGGCGGCGGAGTTCGCCGAGCTGAGCGCGACGTCCGCGGCGGCGTTCGCGCCGGCGCGCCCGCCGCGCCCGCCGGCCGCGGGGGGGCGGGCGGGGGCGGCGGTGAGCCGCGCCGCGTACGGGCGCGCGCTCTCCGCCTGCGTCGATCGGCTGGCGGCGGCCGCGCGGCGGGGCCCGGGCGAGCCGGAGCCGTGCGTCGCAGAGGTGACGGCGCTGACGCTCGCGGCGCCCGCCGCGGGCGACGCGCCGCTCCCCCCCGCCGAGGTGGTGCGGCTCGCCGACGGGCTCGCCGCGCTGCTCCGCGACGCGGCGACCGCGGCCCCCGCGATGCGCGCCGCGGCGCTCCGCGATCCGGGGACGTTCGAGGGGCGCTCGACGCTCGTCGCGTCGGTCCTGCTGTTCCTCGCCGACGAGGCGCAGGCGGTCTCGGCGAGCGGCCTGCCGGAGGAGGTGCTGCACCGGTTCCGCGCCGCGGTCCTCGAGCCGATCCGGCGCTCGGACGGGCTCACGCGCACGGCGGGCCTGCTGCTCGCGGGGCTGCTCGACGGGCAGCTCGAGCGCCTGGCGGCGGCGGCGCCCCCGGAGGTGGCGGCCGAGGCGCGCCGCGCCCGCGCGCGGCTCGCGGCGCTGCCCGGGGACGCCCTGCTCGACGTGGACGCGCTCCAGGAGACGGTGGCGGCGTCCTCCGCCCTGCTGGCGCGCGGCGCGTGGGACGCGCAGGCGATGACGGCGGCCTGGCGCGGCGTGCTGGGCGTGCTGGGGGCGCGGAACCGCTTCCTCGGGCTGTCCGCGCGGGTCGCGGCGCTCCGCGCCGACGCGGTGGCGCTCGCCGACCGCGCCGCCACCGAGCGCCGGCTGGTGGCGCCGAGCCGGTTCGCGCCGCTCGCCGGCGCCCAGCTCTCGGGCTTCGCCGGCTTCCTCGACCGGCCCCTGCGGCGCTACGACTACTACGCCGGGGTCTACGAGGCGGCCCACGGGATCGCGGTCGCGGAGTGCGCCGGCGGCCCGCCGGAGCCGGGCGACGCGGGCCCGGTCCGCCTGCGCGGCCGGCCGGCCGAGATCGATCTCACCGCGGCCGCGAGCCAGCGCTGCATCGGCCAGGCGCTGCGCCGCGCCGTGGACGTGCTCGGCGTCCGCGCCTCGCCGTACGCGAGCCAGGTGGTCGCGCGCCTCGCCGAGCTGGAGCTGGGCGCGTGGCTCGGCCGGTCCACCCGCGCGCAGCTGCTCCGCCAGGATCCGAGCTGGAGCTGGCTCGACGCGCTGGCGCCGCGCCCCGCGCCGCCCGGCGACCCGGTGCTCGCGACGCTGGACGCGCTCACGGCGCGGCGGATGCCGTGCCGGCCCGGCGACGCCGAGGCGCTCTGCCCCGCGGAGCTCGGCTTCGGCGAGTTCCTCGACGCGCTCTCGGCGCGCGGGTACCGCGCCGGGTCGGAGGGGCTGCGCCTCGCGATGCGCGACCCGGACGCCTGGTGGGCGGACACGCTCGACCGGCTGGCGGCGCGCGCGCTCGCGGTGGAGCGCACCGCGGTCGGCGCCGACCCCGGCCCGCTCTCCGGCGCGATGATCTCCGCGTTCGGCGCCGCCGAGCTGCTCTCGCGCCGCGAGGCCGAGCGCGGGCCGACGCCGCGGCTGGTGCTCGACCCGTCCACGCTCCCGGCCGCCGCGCCGCCGGGCCAGGCGGCGTGGCGCCCGCTGGCGGCCCGCCTCGTGCCGTACCGCCTCTCGCTCGACGTGTCGCGCGGCGGCTTCGGCCTCGCCTGGCTGGAGCCGGAGGTGCACCTGCGCCGCTGGCTCTCGATCGCCACCACGCTCGAGCCGGTCGCGTACCGGGCCGGCCACGACACCTGGTCGAGCGCGGCCGGCGCGGTGGCGCTCGGCCGCGCGCGCGGCTTCTCCTTCGGCGCCGGGCCGCGGTGGTGGGCCGACTGGGACGGTCCGTCCGGGCTGGGCGTCGAGGTCCGCCTCGCCGCGGTGCAGGACCGGTTCGCGGTGATCGTCGGCGTGCGCGAGCCCGGCGCGCGGTCCGGCCCGCAGGGCTGGTTCGTGGCGCTCTCGGTGGCCGACCTGAACGGCCTCGCCTACTGGCTCTCGCCGCTCGGCGCGGGCCCTTCCGGCCGCTGACCCGGCGCGCCGGCCGTCCCGCCCGCTCAGGACGCCGCCAGGCGGCGGTCGCGATCCCAGAGGTCGTCCGCCACGGCGCAGCCGTCGCAGCGCGGCTCGGGCGCCGCGACCGTCGCGAGCCGCCCGCAGCCGCCGCAGCGCGGGAGCCGCTCGCGCGCGTGCGCGACCGCCGCGGCGATCACGGCCGCGTCGCGCAGGATGCGGCGGTGGCCCAGGCCCTGCGTCGCGATCAGGCGCGCCGTCGGCCAGCCCTCGGCGAGCGCCGCGCCGTCCGCGAACGGGACCTCGCGGTCGCCGGGATCGTGGATCACGAGCAGCGGCGGCGCGCCGGGCGGCGCGAGCCGGGGGAGGTCGAGCGCGTCGGGCGAGACGCCGAGGCGGCGCTCCATCTCCGCCCCCAGCGCGCGCTCGGAGAGGCCCAGCTCGGCGGCCGCGTGGGTCACGAACCCGGCCGGCCCGCGCGGCGCCGCGATGACCACCGCCGCGTCGAGCTCCAGGCCGCGGACCGCCGCCAGCGCCACCGCGGCGCCGCCGAGCGAGTGGCCGACCGCGGCCCGCGCCCCGACCGCACGCGCGACCGTCTCGGCCGCGTCGGCGAAGTGGATCATCGACGCGATGCAGCCGCGCGAGGCGCCGTGGGCGGGCGCGTCCACCGTCACGGCGGCGCAGCCGGCCGCGGCGAGGGCCTCCGCGAGCGGGAGGAGCTGGCCGGCGCGGCCGCCCCAGCCGTGCAGGAGCAGCACCGCCGGGCCGCACCCGAGCCGCCACGCGCGCAGCGCCTCGCCCCGGACCCGGAACGCGAGGGGCTCGGCGCGCGCCAGCCCCGCGCGCTCGGCCTGCGGCGCGGGGTGGCGGGGCGGGGTGAGCAGCAGGCGCCCCGCCGCGCGGACCGCCAGGTCCGGGGCGACGGCCGAGACGGCGCGGAGGCCCGCGCGGGCGGCGCGAGCGCCGAAGGAACGAACGTTCGTGCTTTTTGGGGGCGGGCGGCTGACGGGCATGGCGATGCTCCTTCGGGCGACGACAGGGGACTACGCGGCGGGACGGCAGGAGGCGAGCAGGCGGTCCAGGGCGGCGCGCGCGCGCCGGTGGGCGCGCCGGTCGCCCAGGAGACGCAGCGCGAGGTGCGTGGAGAGCAGGATCCCGTAGATCTCGAACGCCACCTGGTCGGGATCGGTGGCGGCGTCGAGCTGGCCGGCGTCGCGGGACTCGCGCACCACGCGGACGAGCGTCGCGAGCCACTCGCGCTGGAGCGCGACGAGCCGGTCGCGCGCCGGCCCGGGCCGATCGTCCAGCTCGACGTTGGCCTGGACGAACACGCAGCCACCGGGCTGCGGCACCTCGGTCGGCCACCGCAGCCAGCGCTCCACGAGCGCGCGCAGGCGGGCCTCGCCGCGCGGCGCGGCGAGCGCCGGGCGCAGCACCGCCTCGACGAAGCGCGCGGCCGCGTGGTCGAGGAGCGCCACCTGCAGCCGCTCCTTGGAGGAGAAGTGCGCGAAGAGCCCGCTCTTGGAGAGGTCGAGCGCGTCGGCCAGGCGGCCGATGGTGACGCCCTCGAGGCCGACCTCGCTCGCGAGCCGGACGGCCTCGTCGAGGATCGCCTCGCGCGTCTCGGCGCCCTTGCCCATGCCGCCAAAATAGAACGGTCGTTCGTTTTCTGCCAGGGCGCCCGCGCCCGGGCCCCTCCTGGGCGGCACGGGGGCGGGCGGCCGCTCGAGCTCAGCGCGGCGTGCCGCGCCGCACGGGCGCGTCGCGGGCGGCCGCGCGCGCGAACCATGCGGACGCCGGCCCCGCGTCGGCCTCGCGGCCGGCGGCGCACAGCCGGATCTGCTCCACGGCGCGCGCCACCATCGGCTCCACGCCCGGCAGCGCCGCCGCGCGCCCCGCGAACAGCGCCTCGACCCGCGCGGCGTCCTCACCCGAGCAGGCGCCGGACGCGATCGCGGGCAGCCGGGCGGCCATGAACGGCGGGAGGCCCGCCGCCCAGGCGTCCACGTTCTCCGCGAGCAGCGCGAGCCGGCGTGCGGCGAACGCGGGGTCGCCCCGGACCGCGTGCAGGTCGAGGACGGCCCCGACGCGCTCGAGCAGCGGGAGCTCGTCGCCGGCGACCACCGCGGCGAAGCGCCGCGCGAGGTCGGGGTCGTCCGCCGCCGCGAGCGCCGGGAGCAGCCGCTCGCGGGTGGCGAGATCGGACGCGCTCCGGGCGCGCGCGAGCACGGCGTCGAACGCCGGCCGGCCGAGGTCCTGTACCGCGACGGCGAGCGCGATGGCGACGAGCTCGGGGTCCACCGCCTCGGGGTGGAGCTTCCCGTCGGCCATCCCGGCATAGGCCGCGCCCCGCCTCGCCGCCTCGCGCCGGACTCCGGGGTCGCGGCCCGTGACGGCGAGCAGGCGCACCACGCGGCCGCGCAGGTCGCGGACGGCGCCGGACTCGCCGGGGCGCGCCGACCACCCGAGCCGGGCCAGCACGGGCCGGTAGAGCCGTCGCGCCACCGCCTCCACCGCCGGACGGTCCGCAGGCGCCACCAGCCAGTCGTGGGCGTGCTCGAGCGCCTCGATGGGCGCGGCGGCGACCTCGGGTCGAGGGTCGCGGGCCAGCGCGGTGAGCGCGTCCATCGCGTCCGCGTAGGGCAGCGCCCCCGCCCGCGCCGCGGCCGCGACCGCCCGCGCGAAGGAGAGCCGCTCGAGCGTGCCCAGCCGCGCGAGCCCCCGCGCGCGCAGGCGCGCCAGGTCGGCGGGCGGGAGCGCCCACGCGTAGTAGCCCGCCGCGCCGGCGTCGGGCATGAGCCACGCCGGACAGCCCTCCGGGAGCGCCAGCGTGCCCTCGGCCTCCTCCAGCAGCGTGCAGCGCTCGCGCACCGCGCCGGCGGCCTCGTAGCGCAGGCACACCGGGATCCGCCAGGCGCCGCCCGCGGGCACCGCGGAGCCGCGCGGCAGCGCCCGCGCCTGGCGCAGCCGGACCCGTGCGCCCGAGGCCTCGCAGGCGACGGCCGCCTCCACGCGCGGCACGCCCGGCTGCGAGAGGAAGGTCCGGAACGGCCCGGCCACGTCGCGGCCCGCCGCGGCGGAGATCTCCGCGAGCAGCGCGTCGGTGGACCCGGTCCCGTCCTCGTGGGCCGCCAGGTAGCGGCGGACCCCGTCGCGGAACGGCACCTCGCCCACCCAGCGCTCGATCATCCCGAGGAGCGCCGCGCCCTTCTGGTAGCTCATCGCGTCGAACTGCCCCTCGACCTCCTCGATGCGCGCGAGCGGCTTCAGGATGGCGCGCGTGGCGGCGAGCTCGTCCTGGCGCATCGCCCGCGTCGTCCCGCGCACGGCGGCCACGTCGGCGCCCCAGGACGGCTGCCAGCGCTGGACCGCCCGCGTCCCCATCCACTGCGCGAAGGACTCGTTGAGCCAGATCTCCGTCCACCAGGGCAGCGTGACGAGGTCGCCGAACCAGTGGTGCGACATCTCGTGGGCCATGGTGTCCGCGATCCAGCGGCGCTCGTCCGGCCCCTGCCGGCGGGCGTCGAACAGGAGCGCGGACTCGACGTAGGAGATCGCGCCCGGGTTCTCCATGGCGAGCGGGAACCCCGGGAGCGCGATGTGGTCGAGCTTCGGGTAGGGGAACGGCGTGCCGAACCACCGCTCCAGCTCGGGGAGGAGCGCCTGCCCGGCCTCGCGCGCGAACGCCACGTCGGCGGCGCGGCGGCGCGGCACGACGTAGCGGACCGGCAGCGGCGTCCTGCGGATCTCGTTCGGCGGCGCGGGCGCGTCCACGACGTCGTACGGCCCGACCGTCCAGAACACCAGGTACGTGGGGATCGGGCGGGTGGCCGAGTAGCGGACGCGGCGGAGGCCGCCCGCGGCGGGCTCGCTGCCGCGCTCCGGGGCGTTCGAGATCGCGACCAGCCCGGCGGGAACCGTGAGCGTCACCTCGAACGGCGTCTTGAACCGGGGCTCGTCGAAGCACGGGAACGCGCGGCGGGCCTCGACGGCCTCGAACTGCGTGGACGCGTAGAGGTCGTCCCCCTCCCGCGCGCGGAAGGAGCCGGCGCCGGTCGGGCCCCAGGGCGCCGACCAGGCCAGGCGGATCGTCGCCGGCCCCGGCCCCACCGCCCGCGGGAGGTCGAGCCGCGCGACGCCCGACGGGTGGACCTGCGTCAGCCGGCCGGGCACGCGTTCCCCGCCGGCCTGCTCCACCGTGACCTCCGAGACGGCGAGGTCGCGCGCGTGCAGCCAGATCCGGGCGAGGGGCCGCTCCAGCACCACCGCGATCTCGGCGCGGCCGCGGATGCCGTCCTCGCGCGCCGGCACGACCTCGAGGTCGAGCGCGTAGCGGACGGGACGCACGCCGCCGGGGAGCTGCAGCAGCGGAGGGCGCTCCTCCTCCGCGCCGGGACCCGTGGGCGCGGGCGCGCCGGGGGGCGCGGCTGCGGCGGCGGCCGCGCGGGCGCCGAGCGCCAGCAGGGTGGCCAGCGCGAGGAGCCGAGGGGAGCAACGGTCCGGCGGGGCGCGGCGCAGGGGCGTCACGTTCACCTCCGTGAGACGCCGACGATACGCCGTCGGCGCTGGCCGGGGAACCGCCTCGCCGGCCGCCCGCCCGGACCCGGGGCAACGCCGGGCTTGATCGCCGGGGCGCAGTCGGGTACGAGCGGCCGGACCGCAGTGCCCGCGCCTCGACGGCGCGACCGAAAGGTGCCGAGATGCCGAAGACCGAGCTGCCCGTCCTCGAGTTCGTCCTCACGAACTTCAAGAACTTCAACGCGCGCCAGACCCGCGACGCGCTCGTCGCCTACTGGCGGCACGTCGAGGCGGGCGGGAAGATGTTCTGGGCCGTCGCCGGCGCCATGTCCTCGGCGCAGCTCGGGCTGACGCTCGCGCCCGCCATCCGGGCCGGCCTCATCCACGGTTTCTCCGTCACCGGCGCGAACCTGGAGGAGTCGCTGTTCCGCCTGGTCGCGCACCACAGCTACAAGGACTTCCCCGACTACCGCTACCTCACCAAGGCGGACGACACCCGCATCCTCGAGGACCGGATGCGCCGGGTGACCGACACCAGCATCCCCGAGGACGAGGCGTTCCGCGCGGTGGAGAAGTTCATCGTCCCGATGTGGACGCGCGCCACCGAGAAGGGCGATCGCCGGTTCTGGCACGAGTACTTCTACGAGCTGATCCAGTCGATCGGCACGGACCTCCACGAGGGCGATCCCGAGGCCTGCTGGCTGCTCGCCGCCGCGCAGGCGAAGCTGCCCATCGTGGTCCCCGGCCACGAGGACTCGACGTTCGGCAACATCTTCGCCTCGCACGTGAAGAACGGCGAGTGCAGCCCCTCGATCGTGAAGTCCGGCATCGAGTACATGGCCGCCTTCTACGATCAGTACAAGGAGCTGTCGGCCGGCAAGGGCGTGGGCTTCTTCCAGATCGGCGGCGGCATCGCCGGCGACTTCCCCATCTGCGTGGTGCCGTCGATCAAGTACGACCTGGGCGAGCCGGTGAAGCCCTGGGCCTACTTCTGCCAGATCTCCGACTCGACGACCTCGTACGGCTCCTACTCCGGCGCGACGCCGAACGAGAAGATCACCTGGGACAAGCTCACCCAGGACACGCCCATGTTCGTGGTCGAGTCCGACGCCACCATCGTGGCGCCGCTGATGCTCACCGCGCTGCTCGAGTGCAAGCGCGCGCCCGCCGAGGCGAACGCGCTCATCGCGAAGCTCGCGAGGTGACGTCCGCTTTGGCGGACGGGGGGCGGGATCCCTGCTAGAAGGACTGGCATGGAGCTCCCGCAACCCCCGCGGACGGCGCACGCCGTTCGCCGGCTCGGGCTGGGGATGGCCGCGCTGGGCCGCCCCGCCTACCACACCATCGGACACGGCGCCGACTTCCCCGGGGGCCGCTCGCCCGAGCAGCTCCGCCGCCACGCGCACGCGGTGCTCGACGCGGCGTACGACGCGGGGATCCGCCACCTCGACGCGGCCCGCTCCTACGGCGCCGGCGAGGCGTTCCTGCGCGCCTGGGCGGACGCCCGCGGGCTCGGCCCCGCGGACCTGACCGTCTCGTCGAAGTGGGGCTACCGCTACGTGGGCGGCTGGCGGGTGGACGCCGAGAAGCACGAGGTGAAGGACCACTCGCTCGAGGCGCTGCGGCGCCAGCACGCCGAGTCGGTCGAGGCGCTCGGCCCGCTGCTCTCGCTGTACCAGATCCACTCGGTGACCGCGGACGGCCCGGTGCTCGGCGACGGCGCGGTGCTGGACGAGCTGGCCCGGCTGCGCGACGGCGGGCTGCGCATCGGGGTGACGGTGAGCGGCCCGGGGCAGGCCGAGGCGGCGGCGCGCGCGCTCGGCGTCGAGCGCGGCGGCCGCCCGCTGTTCACCTCGATCCAGGCCACCTGGAACCTGCTCGAGCGCTCCTGCGAGGCGGTGCTGGGGGAGGCGCACGCGTCGGGCCGCCTGGTGATCGTGAAGGAGCCGCTCGCGAACGGGCGGCTCGGGCCGCGCGGCGACGCCGGGGCGGACGGGCCGCTCGCGCGCGTGGCGCGCGAGGCCGGGACCACGCCGGACGCGCTCGCCCTCGCGGCCGCGCTCGCCCGCCCGTGGGCGGACCTCGTGCTGCTGGGCGCCGCCACCGTGGACCAGCTCCGCTCCAACCTGCACGCCGTCGAGCTGCGGCCGAGCGGCGAGGCCCAGGAGCGGCTCGCCGCGCTGGTCGAGCCGCCGGCGCGCTACTGGGCCCGCCGCGCCACGCTCGCGTGGACGTAGGCTACGCGGCGGGCAGGGCCGCCAGCGCCGCCGCCACCGCGCTCGCGAGCGGGGTGCTCGGCCGGCCGATGAGCCGCTCGAGGTCCCCGCTCGCGTCGTCGAGCTCGCCCCGGGCGACGCCCAGGTCCGCGTCCACCAGCGCGTCGGCGTACGGGCCCGGGATGCCGGCGCCGACCAGCACCGCCCGGTAGTCGGCCGGCGGCAGGTCGCGGTAGGCGACGGGCTTGCCGGCCTGGCGCGAGACCTCCGCGGCGAGGTCGGCCATGGTGAA
Source organism: Anaeromyxobacter dehalogenans 2CP-C (assembly GCF_000013385.1). Taxonomy (GTDB): domain Bacteria; phylum Myxococcota; class Myxococcia; order Myxococcales; family Anaeromyxobacteraceae; genus Anaeromyxobacter; species Anaeromyxobacter dehalogenans_B. Next base: position 3,525,072 of record NC_007760.1, on the reverse strand, counting down.
CGGCGCGCCGGCGAGCTCGTAGACGCGGTGCTCGTGGCCGGTGCCGGTGAGCACCGCGGCCGCGGCCTCGGCGTAGTCGGCCCGCGCCGCGGCGGCGATCCGGCCGTTTCCGGCGCTGCCCGCGATCGCGCCGTTCGCCAGCGCCGGCCCGAGGTGCTCGGTGTAGTTCTCGAGGTACCAGCCGTTCCGGAGCAGGACGTACGGCAGCCCCGAGGCGCGGAGCATGGCCTCGGTCTCGCGGTGCTCGACGGCGAGCATCACGCGCGAGGTGTCCGCGTGCAGGATGCTCGTGTACGCGACCAGCCGCACGCCGGCGCGCCGGGCGGCGTCCACCACCGCGCGGTGCTGCGGCAGCCGGCGGCCGACCTCGCTGCCGGAGATGAACAGCAGCTTCTCGACGCCGGCGAGCGCGGGCGCGAGCGTGTCGGGGCGGTCGTAGTCGCCCTTGCGGACCTGTAGCCCGAGGGCGGCGAGGTCGCCCGCCCGCCCCGGGTGGCGGACCAGGGCGACGAGCCCGGCGGCGGGGACGCGCTTCAGCAGGGCCTCGACGGCCCGGCGGCCGAGGTGTCCGGAGGCGGCGGTGACGGCGATCACGGGATCTCTCCTTCGGGCGCGAGGCGCCCGGGAACCGCGGCAATGCATACCCGGCGGCGGCCCGGTTCGCCCGGCCGGGAGCGGCCGCCCTTGACGCGGCACGCATCGACGGCTATCGAAGGCCCGCCAGGAGCGTCCATGCCGGTCCAGCTCACCGACGACGAGTTCTGCAGCATCGCGCGGGCGCTCGCCGACCCGCAGCGCTGCGAGATCCTCCGCCGCGCCGCCGTCGAGGGCGAGGTGGCGTGCGCCCAGCTGGTGGAGGGCGTCGCCCTCTGCCAGTCCACCGTCTCGCACCACCTGAAGGAGCTGGTCGGCGCGCAGCTCCTCGAGCGGCGCCGCGAGGGGCACTTCGCGTACTTCCGGCTCCGGCGCGACGTGATGGAGGCGTACCTGGAGGCGCTGAGGGCGCGCACGCTCGCGCCCCCGCCACCGCGCAAGCCCGCGGAATCCCGGGCGCGCGGCGCCTGATCGCCGGGCGTCGATCGCGGATTCGCCGGCCGCGTCCGCTTTCGGGGTGAAAATCGACGAACGTCGAATTAAGAGCCAGGGGTGCCGATGAACACCTGGTCCCTCGTTCCCATGTTGCTGGTCGAAAGTGCCATCCCGGCCGACGCGCGCCGCGCGCTCCACGCGTCGCTGCTGGTGCGCGACGCGCGCCGGGCTCGCGCCGCCCGGGCGCTCGCCGGGCGCATGCTCGTCGCCGAGCGCTGCCTCACGCCGGAGGAGGCGGGCGAGCTCGTCGGGGTGGACCCCGGCGACCTCCAGCCGCCGCGGGTCCCGCTCGCCGCCTGAAGCCGCGCGCGCCCTGCGGCGTGCGCTACGGGACGCGCTCGAACGCCTCGGACGGCGAGAGCGACACCGGGCACGTCTCCGGCGGCCGGGCGCCTCGCGCCACGTGCCCGCACGTGCGGCAGACGTGGAACGGCTCGCCCGGCGCGCGCAGGGCGTCGAGCCGCCCCACCGCCTCCTGGTACAGCACGACCATCTCCCGCTCGACCGCGTGCGCCAGCGTGAAGCCGAGCGCCGCCTCCGCCAGGCCTTCGCGGCGCGCCTGCCGGACGGCGCGCGGGTAGGACCCGAACCGCTCGGCGCTCTCGTGCGACAGCATCGCGCGAAGGTTGAACGGGGTGTCTCGCACCGTCCCCACCGCGGACGCCGCCGTCGTCACCGACCCGCCCAGGTGACGGAGCGCGGCGGCGTGCTGCTCCGCCCGGATCTGCTCGGAACGCGCGGCCGCCCGGAACAGGGCCGCCGCGCCGGCGTAGCCCTCGCGATCGGCGGCGACGGCGAACGCCTGGTAGCGCGCGTGCGCGTCGAGATCGCGCTGGTACGCCGTCTGGAGGTTCGCCTGCGTGGGGGAGGGCTCGGCGGCGAGCGCCCCTCCCGCGAGCAGCAGCACACACGTCCCCACCGCGATCGCATCCTTCCGCATCGTGAACCTCCGTCGCGCAGCCCGGACCGGCCCGGGGCGAGGGTCACGTTGGACGGCCGCGCGCGCGGGCGCCATCCGGCGCATGACGCATGGTCGGGCGGCCCGGGAGATCGGGCACTTGGCGGCGCCGGGCGGGCGGATGCCGGAGGGCCTAGCCCGGCTCGGGCGCGTCGAGCGCGAGCGCCCGCATCCGCTTCCAGAGCGTCCCGCGCGAGATGCCGAGCCGCCGCGCGGCCTCGGCCCGGCGCCCGCCGCAGGCCTCCAGCGCGGCCCGGATCTCGTCCGGCCCCGGCATGGCGCCGGGGCGGCGCGCGGCCGGGGCGCAGGCGCCGCGCAGCTCGGCGGGCAGGTGCTCCAGGCCGATGTCGCCGTCGCCCGCCTGCAGCGCCGCGAACTCGAGCACGTTCTGCAGCTCGCGCACGTTGCCGGGCCAGGTGCAGGCGGACAGCGTCGCGACCGCGGCGGCGGAGAGGGCGCGCGGCCGCCCGCCGGACGCGGGCGCGTGGCGCTCCAGGAACGCGGCGGCGATCTCGGGGAGGTCCTCGACGTGCTCGCGCAGCGGGGGCACCCGCAGCGGGAACACCGCCAGGCGGAAGTACAGGTCCGCGCGGAACCGGCCCGCGTCCACCAGCGCCCGCAGGTCGCGGTGGGTGGCGCAGACGATGCGCACGTCCACCGGCACCGGCGCGGAGTCGCCCACGCGCTCGATCTGGCGCTGCTCGATGACGCGCAGGAGCTTCACCTGCACGACCGGCGAGATGTCGCCGATCTCGTCCAGCAGCAGCGTGCCGCCGTCCGCCTCCTGGAAGCGGCCGCGCCGGTCGCGGAGCGCGCCGGTGAACGCGCCGCGCACGTGCCCGAACAGCTCGCTCTCGAGCAGGTTCTCGTTGAGCGCGGAGCAGTTCACGCGCACGAACGGGCCGGCGGCCCGGGCGCTGCCGGCGTGGATGGCCTCGGCGACCCGCTCCTTCCCCGAGCCGCTCTCGCCGTGCAGCATCACCGTCGCGTCGGAGCGCGCCACCAGCGCGATCATCCGGCGCAGCTCCTCCATGGCCGGCCCGCGCCCGAGCAGGCCCGAGGCCTGCGGCCGCGCGCCGGGGTCCTGCCGGCGGCCGCCGGGCGCGGGATCCACCGGGCTGAAGGACTCGAGCGCGCCCACCGCGGCGCCGTCGGGCGCGAGCAGCGGGACGGCGCTCTTCACGATGACGAGCAGGCGGCCGTCGCGCGTGCGCACCGAGCAGGTCTTCGAGGTGCGCTCGCGCTCCGCCATGCCGCAGCGGATGGGGCCGGCGCCGCAGGCGCAGCCGTGCACCGGATCGCCGGCGAGCAGCGAGCAGTCGCGCCCGAGCGCCTCGCCCGGCGCCCACCCCGTGATCCGCTCCGCGGCGCGGTTCCAGAAGGTGATGCGCCCGGCGGCGTCGGTGGTGAACAGGCCGTCGGGCAGCGCGTCGGCGACGGCGCGGAGCGCGTCCTCGCTGCCGAGGCCGAGGAACGGGAGGGGGGCGGCGCTGGGCGGGGACACGTCTCCTCCGGCGTTCACGTGAACGCCAGGTCGGAGCCGCGCGCGCCGGCGTGGGTTCCGCGCAGGGCTGCGGCGGATCGCCGCACGGCCGGATCTCGCGGGCTTCCGGACGGCGGGCCGGGCGCGGCGGCAGGCGTTCACCGGCGCCGGCGTGAACGAGACGGCGAACGTTCACGCGTGAACGCCCGGCGCGCCGGCCTCCCGCCGGCGGGGACGCCATCCGCCCGCGATGCCTCGGGACGTGGACGGAAGCGCGCAGGGCGCGGCGCGGCCCCCGGCGGGGCACGCGCGTTGCTCACCGGCCCCACGCCGTCCGCCCCCGGGCGCGCGGCGCGCCGCCACCGGCGGTGAACCCCGTTCCGAGGAGAACGTCTTGATCCGAACCGTTTCCATCCAGGGCCTCGCCCTGGCCGCCGCGCTCGCCGCGGCCGCCGGGCTGGGCGCCTGCTCGTCGAGCGACGACAAGAAGTGCCAGGACTTCTGCGGCGAGGGCGCCGCCTGCGTGGGCGGCGCGTGCGTCGCGGTCGAGGCGTGCAGCCCCGCCTGCGGCGCCGGGACCGTGTGCCAGGGCGCCGGCGCGTCGGCGACCTGCGTGCCGCTCCTCTCCAGCGCCTGCGCCGGCGGTTGCGCGCAGGACCAGGTGTGCATCGCGTCCGGCGGCACCGCCGCCTGCGTGGGCGTCTGCGGCGCCGGGCAGGCGTGGAACGCGGGCGCTCGGCGCTGCGAGGCCACCGCCTCCCTCTGCGGCCCGGGCCAGTCCTGGAACGCCACCGCGCTGCGCTGCGAGGTCACGAACATCCACGCGGCCTGGCTCACCGGCCCGTTCACGAAGGGTGAGGAGGTGACCGCCGAGTGCCTCACCTGCCACGCCGGCGCCGGCCAGGAGATGCTGGCCTCCGCCCACTTCCGCTGGGCCGGCCCGACGCCGGGCCTCCGCGACGCCGCCGGCAACCCGGTGGACGACGGGACCATCGGCAAGAAGGGGCTCATCAACGACTTCTGCGTGGCGGTGCCCAGCAACGAGGGGCGCTGCGGCGAGTGCCACGCCGGCTACGGCGACCCGGCGCAGAAGAAGCTGGCCTACCAGCTCGCGCCCGACGCAGGCCGGGTGGACTGCCTGATCTGCCACGCCGACCTGGCCACCAGCTACGTGAAGGCGCAGAAGAACTTCGGCGTCGCCGAGGTGAAGCCCGTGTCCGGCTGCACCCCGGCCTGCACCGCCGCGCAGGTGTGCCTGCCGCTCGCCGCCGGCCCGACCTGCGTCGCCCCCGGCTCGCCGGAGTACGCCGCGAAGCTCTCCGACGTCCTGCTGCAGGCCGCGCGCTCGGTGCGGCGGCCCGGCCGCGACAACTGCGGCAAGTGCCACTTCTACGCGGGCGGCGGCGACAACGTGAAGATGGGCGACCTCGCCTCGTCGCTGGCGGTCCCGGCCGGCCCCGAGGTGGACGTGCACATGGGCTCGGCGAGCGCCGGCGCGCCCACGCTGTGCGTGGACTGCCACGCGGGCGACGCCTTCCGCCACGACCGCATGAAGGGCACCGGCCTCTCGGTGGCCATGGTGGAGGAGGCGCCGCTCGCCTGCGCCGACTGCCACGCGCCGACGGCGCCCATCCACACCGCGAAGCACCTCGCCACCGTCGCCTGCCAGACCTGCCACGTGCCCGCCCTCTCGCGGCAGCTCGCCACGAAGACGAGCTGGAACTGGGAGCAGGCCGGCTACAAGGACTGCAGGTACCCCGGCGCGCCGCAGGCCATCGTGGACGCGTGCGTCACGAACCCGGCCAGCGCGGCCTTCGGCACGTCCAAGGCCGTCATCGACGGGGTGGAGGTGGACTACAACTGGCAGAAGGGCGTGTTCGTGATGGAGAAGGACGTGAAGCCGGCGTACCGCTGGTACGACGGCACCGCCCGCCACGCCACCATCTCGGGCGCCCTGGCCTCGTTCGACCCCGCCGACGGGCAGGAGGCCGGCGCGCCCATCGCGCTGTCCGAGCCCGCCGCCCGGCTGGGCGACGCCGGCGCACGCATCACCCCGTTCAAGCACATGGAGGGGCGCCAGCCCGTCATGATCGACGGCTCGTTCGCGATCGTGCCGCACGTGTTCGGCCAGTGGTCGCTGTGGGGCCTGAAGCCCGATCCGACCACCGCGGGCGCGTCGATCCCGGTCATCCCTGCGACGTCGGCAGCGCCGACCGGGCCGAGGTACGGCGATCACGCCACCTACGGCGCGTTCCTCGACGCCATGTGGAACGACGTGGTCTCGTTCGGCGCGGCCACCGCGGGGCAGGTCCCCGCCCTCGTCACCGTCGCCGCCGGCCAGGCCACGCGCGACGTCGCCGGCGACGTGACCGTGAACGCGCCCGGGCACGGGCTCGCCTCCGGCAGCTACAACGTGATGACGCCCGACGCCGGGTTCGCGCCCGGCATCAAGGTGGTCACGGCGGTGGACGCGAACACGCTGCGCTGGCACGAGGCGGCGCTGCCGGCGCCCGCCGCGCCGGTGGTCTCGACGCAGCCGGTGCGCCTCTTCCGCGCGCTCGTCCGCGGCGTGGACTGGCGCTGGGGCTCCACCGAGATGTTCATGAACGTGAACCACGAGGTGGCGCCGAAGGCGCAGGCGATCTCGGAGTGCACGGATTGCCACGGGCCGGGCGCGCGCGTCCCGGTCTGCGACCTGTACCAGGGCGCGGCGACCCGGCCGATCGGCTGTCCGTGACGCGCAGGTGAGGGGGAGGGCCGCGGTCCCGGTGCGTCCGGGGCCGCGGCCCTGTCGTCAGCGCACCGTGGCCGGCGCGGGGGGCGCGACGCGGCGGCGGCGGAGGCGCGGCACCGCCAGCAGCGCCAGCCCGAACAGCGCGAACGCGGGGACCAGCGTGGCCGGCCGGCCGTGCGGGACCGCGTCCACGAGCAGCTGCAGCGCGGCCAGCCCCAGCACCGGGTAGGTGAGCCAGGAGGCCTCCAGCCACTCCGGCCGGCGGCCCAGCGCCGCCAGCGCGAGCACCCCCGCGACGAGCGCCGCGGTCCGCGCCGCGGAGAGCCCCGCGGGCGAGCCGGCCAGCGCGGGCGCGGCGAGGCCCACCGCGGCGCCGCACAGCCCGGCCGCCGCCACCCCCACCAGCACGAGCTGCGGCGCCCGCTCGGCGCGCGTCGCGCGCCCCACCGCGCCGGCGCAGCGCCAGGCGGTGGCGAGGACCAGCGCGAGCACCGCCAGCGCCGCCGCCCCGGGCGGCTCGGCCGGTCCGGCCAGCGCCACCGCGGCCCCGGTGACGAGCCCGCCCGCGAGCGCCGCCGCCGCGGCCGCCAGCGCCGCGTGGACCGCGAGCGTCGCCCGGCGGAGCCGCCGGGCGAGCAGCGCCGCGCCGAGCCCGAGCGCCGCCCAGGCGATGGCCCGCGCGGCGCCGGAGAGGAGGAGCCCGCTGCCGCACAGCGCGAGCAGGAGCGCCACGCCGGCGTAGAAGCGGAAGTTCGCGCGGGCCGCGTCGCGCCGGTCGGCGAACGCGAACGCGACGCCGTAGGCGCCCGAGGCGAGCAGGAGCGCCGCCACGCCGAACCCCGCCGCGCCGCCCTCCGTCCGCGCGTCGAGCAGCGCCGCGCCGCCGAGGCCCACCGCCAGCGCGGCGGCCGCCTGGAACACCTCGAACGGCACCACCGCCCGCTGCAGGATCAGCGTGCGGACGGCGACGCTGCCGAGGTAGGCGGCGAGCAGGATCCCGAGGACGAGCAGCGCGGCCCCCGCGTCCTCGGTCCCGCGGGCGGCGCGCGCCGCGAGCGCCAGGGCCGCCAGATCGGCGGCGACCGCCACGGGCCACCGGGGGCCGTACCAGTCGAGCACGTAGCCCATCCACAGTGTGGCCGTCCCCACCGCCACCAGCACCAGGGTCGCCGGCGCGAACCGCCCCGAGGCGGCGGCGAGCGCGAGCGCGGTCGCGAGCGCGCCGAGCGCCGCGATCCACGCGAGCGCCGGCAGCCGACGCCGCGCCGAGACCGCCAGCGCCGGGCCGGCGAGCGCCGCGAGCGTCAGCGCCGCCGCGCCGGGGTCGAGCAGCCGGAACCGGGTGGCCGCCTCGAAGACGAGCGGGAACCCGACCAGCGCCGCGGTGAGGCCGTGGGCGACGGCGCTCGCGCGGGCCGGCCCGCCCGCGGCGGCGCCGCGCCCGGCCCGGTCCGCGAGCGCGAGCAGCGCCAGCGCGAGCGCGAGCCCGAGCGCCACCCCGAGCCAGGGCGGCAGCCGGCCGGCGTCGGTCACGGCGCGCAGCACGAACGCGCCGGCGAGCACGAGGAAGCTGCGGCCGGCGAGCGGGAGCGCGCCGGCGAGCGCGGCGGCCTCGCCGGCCGGACCGCGCCCGGCCGGCCCGGCGCCGGCCCTCGCGGCCGCGCCGCGCGACGCGGGCGCGTGGCCCTCCAGCGCGCCCACCCGCCGCTCCAGCCGCTCGACGGCCTCGGTCAGCTCCTGCAGCCTCGCCTCGATCGTCCCCGGCGCGCCGTCCGTCATGGCCCGCCTCCACGTGGTTCGCTATGGGTGAACGTCTCCCAGCCCGGGGCCCGTCGCCGCGGCGCCGCCCGGCGCGGCCGCGGCGTGCGCCTCCGGCTCCCCGTCCGCCTGCCCGGGCGGGTCGATGCCGAGCACCCGGTCGAAGATCCACAGGATCGCGAACGGCGCGAGCACCAGCGCGAGCGCCATGAGCACGCCCTCGCGGCCGAACAGCTCCGGCTCGTAGTGCGAGCGCAGGCCGCGCAGCGACTTCGAGAGGAGCTGCCCGCCGATCACGATGTTCCAGCGCATCGAGAACACCTGCAGCAGGCACAGCAGCGCCGCCGCGGTGGAGAGCGTGTTCCGGACGCGCGGGTGCAGGTAGCGGTTCATCAGCACCACCACCGCGAGCAGGATCATCGGGATGAGCCCTCCCACGATCATCTGCACCGTCACGTAGGAGAGCTCGAGCCGGGTGGTGATGAGCTCCGAGATGATCAGCCACGAGTCGGAGCGCTCGTAGGCCATCACCAGGATCTCGAGCAGCTCCAGCGAGAGCGTGAGGATGAGGAACAGCCACAGCCAGCGCGCCAGCGACGAGACGCAGGGCTGGTCCGCCGGCCGGCCGCGCAGCTTCGAGACCACCTGGTAGAGCACGAGGAGCAGCGCGATGCCCGACACCGCCGCGGAGACCAGGAAGATGATGGGCATGAGCGGGGTGGACCACCAGGGGTTCGCCTTGATGGCGCCGAAGATGAAGCCCACGTACCCGTGGAGCATGCAGGCGCCGGGGAGGCCGATGCCGGCGAGCACCGCGATGGCGCGGTGGTCCACCGCCAGCGCCTCGGGGCTGGTGTCGTAGGTGCCGAGCGCGAGCGTCGCGTAGAACGCGCGCGCCGCCCCGCGGCTGCGCCGGGCGCGATCGACGATCTCGCGCCGCCACACGAACCAGACCTCCAGCGCGAGGATGAGCAGGTAGCCGCCGTACAGCATGCCGAACCCGGCCATGGCGGAGGTGAAGTGCGGCGTGACCAGCACGAGCGGGCCGCGCTCCGGGTGGCCGAGGTGGAGCTGGAGCGGCAGCGACGCGACCAGCAGGAACGAGAACGACGTCGCCATGGCGAGGCGCGCCACCGGCCGGAGCTCGGCGCGGCCGAACAGGTGGAACAGGCTGGTCACGATGAACGCGCCCGCCACGAAGCCGGTGATGTACGGGTACATCACGATCATCAGGCTCCACCAGACGTGGACGTCGTTCGGGAACGCGAAGCCGCTGATCTGGGGCATCACCGCACCTCCCCGTCGAGGTGGAGGTAGAAGCACTGCGGCTCGGTGCGCAGGTGCGGCTGCAGCACCGCGACGCGGTCGTGCTCGATGGCGTGGCGCACCGGGTCGCCCTCGCGCCGCAGGTCGCCGAACGCGCGCGCGCCGGTGGGGCAGACCTCGACGCAGGCCGGGCGCAGCCCGCGGGTGATGCGGTGGTAGCACCACGTGCACTTCTCCGCGGTGTGCGTCTCGGGCGAGAGGAAGCGGCTGCCGAACGGGCAGGCCTGCACGCAGTACGCGCACCCGATGCAGCGCTCGCCGTCCACCAGCACCACGCCGTCCGGCGTGCGGTAGGAGGCGCCCACCGGGCAGACCTGGATGCAGGGGGTCTCGCGGCAGTGGTTGCACATCTTCGGCACGAAGAACGACTTCGTCGCGACGAACGCGACCTGGAGCGCCGGGAAGCCGTCCTTGCCGCCGTTCGGCGAGTCCACGCTGGTCCCGTCCATGCCGGTGACGTAGCGCTCGACCCACGTCCGGAAGAAGCCGTCGGGCACGTGGTTCTCGGCGCTGCACGCGCGCACGCAGGAGCCGCAGCCGATGCACCTCTCGGGATCCACCAGGTACGCCCAGCGGTGCTCCCAGGGCTGGTAGCCCTCGGCGGCCGGCGGCGCCGAGGCCGCGCCCTCCGCGGCCGCCGCGGGCGCCGCGGCGGTGGCGCCGGCGAGGAAGACCACCGCCCCGCCGGAGAGGAGCAGGACGTCCTCCAGGAACGCGCGGCGGCCGAGGACGCGCGGGGTCGAGGGGCCTCCGGTCGGCGCGGGGCACGGCGTGCGGTCGTCCATGGTTCGCCTCCGCTACGGCGTGGGAGCGTGGGGGTCGTGACAGGCGAGGCAGGCGCCGGCGTCGAGCGGGCCGTCCACGTGCTCCTCGAGCACCACCTGCGGGAACGCGGCGGGCCGGCCGAGCACCTTGCGGTGGCAGCGGGCGCACAGCGCCGGTGAGCGGTCCACCTGCGGCGCGGTCACGCGCCCGTCCGCGGCGACGTGCGCGAGGAGCGGCCCGTGGCAGATCTCGCAGCTCACCGCGCGGTGCGCGCCGGCCGCGCGGCGGCGCAGCTCGTCCTCGTGGCAGGTGCCGCACGCCGCCGGGCCGCGGTGGGCCGGGGTCCGCGCGCTCATCTGCTCCGCCACGTTGGCCCAGCGGTACGGGCCGTGGAGCCCGTAGGTGGGCGGGACCAGGAAGCCGCGGGTGATCCCGACGCCGGCGAGCAGCACCAGGACCACCAGCGCGGCGCGAAAGACGTGGCGTGCGTGCTCCATCACCGCACCTCCGGATCGGGTCCCTCCCGGTCGAGCGGCTCCGGGAGGAAGAGCCAGGCGAGCCAGCGCGCCCGCCGGCGCGGCCGGGGCGGCGCGAGCGGGAGGGGCTCGGGAAGGAAGAGCAGGCGGAGGAGGCTGCGCCGCTCGCACCGCGGCGGCGCCGGGGGGGGCGCCGGGGGGAGGGTCTCGATCGCGACGATCCTGCGGAGGCCGGCGATCAGGGCCGCGGTGCGAGGCGGCATGTGTGGAAGCGAAGCATGCGGCGCCTTGCCGCGGCAATCCCCCCGGTCCGCCGGCGCGCGGCGCGCTCGCCGCGCGGGCGCCGCAGGTGCGCGGATCCAGGGCGTTCTCCGCGCGCCGGTGCGCGGCGGCGCCGCACCGCGTCGCGGGAGGCGCGGATTGACCGCGATCAGGCGGCGGCGCGGGTGGTGACTGTCCGTGAATGGCGCGCGGGCGCCCGCCCGCCTGCCCCGGCGCGCCCGCCGCGGCGGCGCACCCCGCGCTGGAACACGGCCCGGATTTCTGCTACTTGGCCCGTCCCATGAGCCGGATCTACAAGTCGCTTCCTCCGAAGGGCACCGCCATCGGCATCGCGTTCAGCGGCGGCCTCGACACGCGCTGCGCGGTGGCCTGGATGTCCGAGCAGGGCATGGCGGTCCACGCCTACACCGCGGACCTCGCCCAGCCCGACGAGGCGAACCCGGCCGACATCCCGCCCATCGCGCTCCAGCACGGCGCCGTGAAGGCGCGGCTGGTGGACTGCCGCGAGGCGATGGTGCGCGAGGGCATCGCCGCCATCCAGTGCGGCGCGTTCCACCTGTCCTCCGGCGGCAAGAAGTACTTCAACACCACGCCGCTCGGCCGCGCGGTCACCGGCACCGCCATCGTCCGCGCCATGCGCGAGGACGGCGTGCACGTCTTCGGCGACGGCTCGACGCACAAGGGCAACGACATCCAGCGGTTCTACCGGTACGGCATCCTGGTGGACCCGCAGCTCAAGATCTACAAGCCCTGGCTCGACCAGGCCTTCGTGACCGCGTTCGGCGGCCGCAAGGAGATGAGCGAGTACCTGGAGCGCCGCGAGCTGCCCTACAAGATGGGCAAGGAGAAGGCGTACTCCACCGACGCGAACGTGCTCGGCGCCACGCACGAGGCGAAGGACCTCGAGCGGCTCGACTCGAGCATGCGGATCGTCGAGCCGATCATGGGCGTGGCGCACTGGAAGCCCGAGGTCCAGGTCGCGCCCGAGGAGATCGAGCTCACCTGGGAGCAGGGGCAGCCGGTGGAGCTGAACGGCAAGCGGTTCCCCTCGCCCTACGAGCTGTTCCTCGAGGCGAACCGCATCGGCGGCCGGCACGGCCTGGGGATGAGCGACCAGATCGAGAACCGCGTCATCGACGCGAAGAGCCGGGGCATCTACGAGGCCCCCGGCATGGCGCTCCTGCACCTCGGCTACGAGCGGCTGCTCTCCGCCATCCACAACGAGAACACGCTCGACCTGTACTTCACGCTGGGCCGCCGCCTGGGCCGCCTGCTCTACGAGGGCAAGTGGTTCGACCCGGAGGCGCTCATGCTGCGCGACGCGCTCACCCGCTGGGTCGCGCCGGCGGTCACCGGCACGGTGAAGGTGGAGCTGCGCCGCGGCGACGACTGGACGGTCCTCTCGACCCGCGCCGAGTACATGAGCTACGCGCCGGAGAAGCTGTCGATGGAGCGCGTGGCCGATCCGGCGTTCACGCCGGAGGACCGCATCGGGGCGCTGGAGCTGCAGAACCTGAGCGTGGGCGACAACCGCGACCTGCTGCTGCACCACCTCGACGCGGTGCGGAAGCTCGGCGCCGCGACCCGCGGCCCCGGCCTCGGCGCGCTCCTCGGCTCCGGCGAGGACGAGTGATCGCCCGGCGCGGCCCCGCGGCCGCGCCGGATCTGCTCCCTGCGCCCACATCGACGCCCCGGCGTCCCCTGCGACGAACGCGCGCGCCGGGTTAGGACTGGGGTCCATGGCCCACGCACGCCCCCCTGCCGCGCGGCCCGCTCGCAGCGGCCTCGCGCGCCTGCGCGACCTGAAGCTCCGCACCAAGCTGCTCGTCCTGCTCGCGGTCGTGAACGCGGCCTCGGCGGCGGCGTTCGTGACGATCTCGTACCGCGTGCAGGCCCGCGAGATCCGCGCGGCGGTGGACGACAAGCTGCTCACCGCGGCCCGCGCGGCGGCGCTCTTCCTGGTTCCGTTCCACGATCGGGTGGACGGGCCCGGCTCGATCGCGCCCGAGGAGCACCTCGACGTGCAGCGGCGGCTCTCCGCGCTCGCGGAGGAGACCGACCTCGCCTACCTGTACACGGTGGTGGCGCAGGGCTCCGGGAGCGCGTTCACCTCGTCGAGCGCCACCCGCGAGGAGCTCGCCTCCGGCACCGGCCCGCGGTTCTTCCAGGCCACCACGCACCCGAGCCCGGGCCTGGTGGCGGCGCTCGCCGACCACCGGATCCACTTCGACACCTACGTCGATCCCACCGACTCGCTGCGCTCGGTGTACGTGCCGCTGCGCTCGCGGAACGGGAAGGAGTTCTTCCTCGGCGTGGACGTCCACACCGCCACGCTGGAGGGCGCGATCCGCGCGGCGCTGTGGCGCGCGCTCGCCACCGGCGCCGCGGTGCTCGCGCTCGGCCTGCTCGCCTCGGCGATGCTGCTCGGGCCGCTGCTGGCGCGGCTGCAGCGCGTCGGCGCGACGCTCCACCTGGTGGCGCGCGGGCGGCTCGACGTCGAGCTGGAGGAGGACGGCGGGGCGGACGAGATCGGGCGGGTCATCGAGGCGCTCCGCGGCATGGTGGCGGCGCTCTCCGGGGCGGCCGGCAGCATCCGCGGGGCGGCGGACGCGCTCGCCGCCGGGAGCGGCCAGCTCGCCGGCGGGGCCGCGGCGCTCTCGCAGGCGTCGAGCGAGCAGGCCTCCGAGACGGAGCAGGCCTCCGCGGCCATGCACGAGATCGCGCGCCACGCGCAGGAGAACGCCGCGGCGGCGGCGCGGACCGGCGAGGCCGCGGCGGGCGCGGCGCGGGGCGCGCGGGCCGGCGGCGACGCGGCGGCCCGGACCGCGGCGGCCATGCGCGAGGTGGGCGAGAAGATCTCGATCGTCGAGGAGATCGCCTACCAGACCAACCTGCTCGCGCTGAACGCGGCCATCGAGGCCGCGCGCGCCGGCGAGCACGGGCGCGGCTTCGCCGTGGTCGCGACCGAGGTGCGCCGGCTGGCCGAGCGGAGCCGGGCCGCGGCCGAGGAGATCGGGCGGCTCACCGCCGCGAGCGTGGACCTCGCCGCGCAGGCCGGGACGGCGCTCGACGCCGTGGTGCCCGAGGTGGAGCGGACCGCCGCGCTGGTGCAGCAGATCTCCGCCGGCAGCGCCGCGCAGGGGACGAACGCCGCGCGGGTGAGCGGGGCGCTCCGGAACCTCGAGGAGATCGGCGGCCGGAACGCGGCCGCCGCCGAGGAGCTGTCGTCCACCGCCGAGGAGCTGGCCGCGCAGGCCGAGGCGCTCCGCGACGCGATCGGCTTCTTCCGCGGCGTGGCCGGAGGCGCGGATCCGCACCCGGCCTCCGCGACGCCCGCCCCGCCGCTCCGGCTCGCGTCGGGGCGGTGAACGCGGCCGCCGGCGCGGCTCAGGCCGGCCGCCCCAGCAGCGGCCCGAGCCGCGCCAGCGCGGCGTCGAGCGCGTCGGGTGCCACCGCGGTGAAGCAGAGGCGCACGTGCGTCCGGTAGGCCGCGCCGGTGGCCGGCCCCGGCGTGAGCAGCACGCCCGCCTCGAGGCAGCGCGCCAGGAGGCCGTCGAGCGCCTCGCCCGGGCGGAGGCTGGGCGCCACGTCCAGGAACAGGAACGTCCCCGCCTCGGGCGCGGGGACGCCGAGCGCCGCGGCGGCCGTGCGGCCGGCCTCGGCGTACAGCGCGCGGGTCTCGGCCAGCCACGCGTCGCCCTCGCGGAGCGCCCGGGCGGCGGCGATCTGGAACGGGCGCGGCGCGCAGTACGTCTTGAACGTCTGCACCGCCCGCACCGCGCGCATGATCTCCTCGGGCCCGTGCGTGTAGCCCACCCGCGCGCCGGCGAGCGCGTACGCCTTCGAGAACGAGTGGGTGGCGATCGTCCGCTCGCGCAGCTCGGGCCGGGCCCAGAGCGGCGGGCGCGGCGTGCCGTACTGCAGGTCCTCGTAGACCTCGTCCGCGATCACCCACAGCGCGTGGCGCCGCGCCAGCCGGGCCAGCGCGGTCACCAGCTCGTCCGGGAGCGACCGGCCCGTCGGGTTGTTGGGGGAGTTCACGTAGACGGCGGCCGTCCGCGGCGTCACCGCGGCGGCGAGCGCCGCCTCCGGGTCGAACCCCGGCGCGTCCAGCCGGTCGAAGAGCGGGACCTCCACCGGCACCGCGCCGCGCGCCGCCACGATGCCGCGGATGAGCGGCCAGTAGGGCGCGAGCACGATCACCTCGTCGCCCGGGTCGAGCAGCGCGTCCACCACCACGCCCAGCCCGGCGGTCGCGCCCACCATGACCTGCAGCCCCTCGCGCGCGACCGGCGCGCCGCCGCGCGCCCGGAGCCGCTCCTCGACGGCGTCGAGGAGCGCCGGCTCGCCCTGCACCGGCGCGTACCCGTGCAGCCCCGGGTGATCGGCCACGCGCTGCGCCTCGGCGCGGGCGCAGGCGGGCGGCTCGCGCCAGGTGTCGCCGACGTTCAGCGCGTAGACCGGTCCCTGGGGCAGGTGCACCGGTCCGCCGGTCGGGCTGTAGACGCGGTCGGAGAGGGTCGCGGTGGTGGGGGAAGGGGAGGGGTGGCGGGCCATGGGATCGCCGAACGGCGGGGAAAGTGCGCTCGGACTTCGACGGGCTCAGGGTGACCCTTCGACTCCGGCGAGCCTTCGGCTCGCCTACGCTCAGGGTGAGCGGTCGGAGGAGCCCGCTCCTGGTGAGCCTGTCGAACCAGGAGCGGGTCGAGGCAGCGCGCGCGTCAGCGGCCGCGCGTCGTGCGCGACTCGGGGCGCATCTCGCCGGTGCGGCGCTTCACGCGCATCTGGCTGTCGGTCTTCTGCCGGTTGGAGGCCTTGCGGGTGGACTTGCGCGACGGCTTGCCGGCCGAGTCCTCCAGCGCGTACTGCGCCTTCTTCCCGGCGCGGATGGACTCGTGGCGCGCGCTCTTGCGGTGCGTGGCGCTCACGCCCGGCTGCGAGGTGTCCACCGGCGTGTCGCGCCGGGCCGGCCGGGGCTGCTTCGCCTTCTTCGGGCCGGAACGCTCGGTCTCGTAGCGGAACCGCTCAGCCTTCGTGGCCATCGACCCTCCTCTGAAGTGAGCTGCGGCGTGGCGTGAAGCCTCTCGAAGCGTGCGCGCCCGCGCCCTGCGGACTCAAGCCCCAATTCGGGCCCAGACGGGAGGGCGCGCGGCGCCCGGTCACGCGGCGCCACCCGGCGGCCGCGGGGCCGGCCGCTGCCCGCCGGCCGGGTTGGCCGGGATCCGGCTCATGACGTGCTCGGCCAGCGCCGTGATGGTGAGCGACGGGTTCACGCCCAGGTTCGCCGGCACCAGGCTGCCGTCGGCGACGTAGAGGTCCTGGTAGCCGAACACGTGCCCCTGCGCGTCGCACACGCCCTCGGCCGGCGAGGCGCCCATGGTCGCGCCGCCCAGGATGTGCGCGGTGCTCGACGCGCCCAGGAACACCTCGTGGAGCCCGCTCTGCGCCACCCCGTCCATGCGCGCCGCCATCCTGCGCGCCACCGCGTTCGCGAGCGGCATGTAGCTCGGCGGCCGCGGGCCGTCGAGCGCGCTGGTGAGCGAGCGCCCCCACGGCCGGCGCGCGAGCCGCAGCCGCAGGTGGCTCGCGAGCGGCTGCATCACGAGCAGCACCGCGGTGCGGCGCGCCCAGCCGAACGGCCAGTGCGCGCGGAAGAAGTCCACCGGGTGCCGGAACAGGTTCCCGAGCCAGCGCAGCGGGCGCGGCCAGGGCGGGCCGCCGCCGGTGAGGTGCGTGGCGAGGAGCGACATGAAGTCGTGGCCCGCGCCGTAGCGGACCACCTCCATGTGCGTGTCGTCGTCCGCCTGCAGGCCCGAGGTGATGGCGAGGCCGTGGCTGTAGTCCACGTCGTCGCGGCGCGCCGTCACCGCCAGCAGCGCCTCGCTGTTCGTGCGCACGTGGTTGCCGACTTGGCCGGAGAGCGCCGGGAGGCTCCCGACCGCCTTGCAGCGGAGCAGCAGGCGCACCGTGCCGATCGCGCCCGCGGCCAGCACCACGCCTCTCGCGCGGAGCACGCGCCGCTGGCGCCGGACCACGTGCGTGGACGACCGCGTGTGGACCTCCCAGCCGCCGCCCGCCAGCGGGCGCAGGTCGGTGACCAGCGTCTCCGGCAGGATCTCCGCCCCGCGCCGCTCGGCCAGGTGGAGGTAGTTCCGGTCGAGCGTGTTCTTCGCGCCGTGGCGGCAGCCCGTCATGCACTCGCCGCAGAGCGAGCAGCCGATCCGCTCCGGCCCCTCGCCGCCGAAGTACGGGTCCGGCACGGCCCGCTTCGCGTCGCCGAAGTGCACCGCCACGGTGTGGCGCGAGAACGTGTGGCCGCGCCCGGTCTCCTCGTCCACCGCCTGGCGCAGCGCCTCGTCGCCCGGGAACACCTCAGGCGCCTCCACCGCGCCCAGCATGAACTTCGCCGTCGCGTAGTGCGGCGCGAGGCGCGCCCGCCAGCCGCCGCCCGGCCAGCGCGGATCGTCGAAGGCGCGGTCCGGCGGGACGAGCAGCGTGTTCGCGTAGACCAGGCTGCCCCCGCCCACGCCCGCGCCGTGCAGCACGAGCACGTCGCGCAGGAGCGTGATCTGCTGGATCCCGAACAGCCGCAGCCGCGGCATCCACAGGAACTTGCGCAGGTTCCAGTTCGTGCGCGGGAAGTCCTCCGGGCGCCAGCGCTTGCCCATTTCGAGCACGCCGACGCGCCAGCCCTTCTCGGCGAGCCGCAGCGCCGACACCGCGCCGCCGAAGCCGGAGCCGATCACCAGGTAGTCGAAGTCGAAGCGCGTATCGGGCAGGGCGGGCTCGGTGGGGCCGGGCATGGTCGGGCGCCCATCGTAACCACGGCGGCGCCGGGCGGTCGAGCGGCGCGCGGCCCCGCGCTCGCGCCCTGCCGGGTTGGCGCGGTAGGTTCTCCCCCGTGGACCCCACCCCCGAGCTCCTGTCGCGCGATCCGGCCTGGCGCCCCACCGGCGAGGAGGCGGCGGCCTGGCTGCGGCTCGCGGAGGCGCCCGGCGCGCCGGAGGCGCTGCTGCGGGAGGCGCGGTGGTGGCGCGCGTTCGAGGCCGCCCGCCGGCGCGCCTGGGACGAGGTGAGCGCGCTCGCCGAGGCGGGCCTGGCGGAGCCGTTCACCGAGCGCGAGGCCATCCGCCTGGCGCTGCTGCACTGCATGTCGGGCAGCGTCGCCGAGGCCGAGCACGTGGTCGCGCAGGCGGTGCAGCTCGGCGCCAGCGACGAGGGGCTGCCGCGGCGCGTGGCCGAGGCGTGCGCGCGCGAGGGGCTGCTGGACGCCGCGGAGCGGATGGGGGGCACGGACGGTCGTCACGAACCGTGAATGACGGGGCCGGGTGCCCACCCGGAGCCGCCCCGCCGCCGCGCGTGCCAGGCGCCGCCCGGTGCGGTAAGAGCCTGCGCATGGCCGACCGGAACGATCCCCTCCTCCGAACGCCCGCCTGGAGGGCGCTCGAGACCCACCTCGCCGAGGTCCGTCCCCTGCACCTGCGCGAGCTGTTCGCGCGCGATCCGGGCAGGGGCGATCGGCTCGCGGCGGAGGGGGCCGGGCTGTACCTCGACTACTCGAAGCAGCGCGTGACCGAGGAGACCGTCCGGCTGCTGGTCGCGCTCGCCGAGGCCCGCGGCCTGCCCGGCCGGCGCGCGGCCATGTTCCGCGGCGAGAAGGTCAACGCCACCGAGGGCAGGGCGGCGCTGCACGTCGCGCTCCGCGCCCCGCGCGGCGAGCGGATCGAGGTGGACGGGAAGGACGTGGTGCCCGAGGTGCACGCGGTGCTCGATCGCATGGCGGCGTTCGCCGAGCAGGTGCGGAGCGGCGCCTGGACGGGCTTCACCGGCAGGCGCATCCGCACCGTCGTGAACGTCGGCATCGGCGGCTCGGACCTGGGGCCCGCCATGGCCTACCGAGCGCTGCGGGCGTACACGACCCGCGAGATCGCGTTCCGCTTCGTCTCGAACGTGGACGGGACCGACCTCGCCGAGGCGGTCCGGGATCTGGATCCCGCCGAGACGCTGTTCCTGGTGGCCTCGAAGACGTTCACCACGCTCGAGACCATGACCAACGCCGCCTCGGCGCGCGCGTGGCTGCTCGCGGCGCTCGGCGACGAGCGCGCGGTCGCGCGCCACTTCGTGGCCATCTCCACGAACGAGGCCGAGGTGCGCCGCTTCGGCATCGACCCGGCGAACATGTTCGGGTTCTGGGACTGGGTGGGCGGGCGCTACTCGATGGACTCCGCCATCGGGCTCTCCACCATGATCGCCGTCGGCCCCGGCGGCTTCCGCGAGCTGCTGGCCGGGTTCCGGGCCATGGACGAGCACTTCCGCGACGCGCCGCTCGAGCGGAACCTGCCCGCGCTGGTCGGCCTCATCGGCGTGTGGAACGCGAGCCTGCTCGGCGCGGAGACCGTCGCGGTGCTCCCCTACGACCAGTACCTGGATCGCTTCCCCGCGTACCTCCAGCAGCTCACCATGGAGTCGAACGGGAAGCGCGTGACGGCGTCCGGCGCGCCGGTGGAGGGCCACGGCACCGGCGCGATCTACTGGGGCGAGCCGGGCACCAACGGGCAGCACTCGTTCTACCAGCTGCTCCACCAGGGCACGCACCTCGTCGCCTGCGACTTCATCGGCTTCTGCCGGACGCTCAACCCGCTCGGCCGCCACCACGACCTGCTCATGGCGAACCTGTTCGCGCAGGGCGAGGCGCTCGCGTTCGGCAAGACCGCGGAGGAGGCGCGCGCGGAGGGGACGCCGGAGGCGCTCGTGCCGCACCGCACGTTCCCCGGGAACCGCCCGTCCAGCACGATCCTCGCCGACCGCCTCGGCCCGGGCACGCTCGGGGCGCTCGTCGCGCTCTACGAGCACGCCGTGTTCACGCAGGGCGTGATCTGGGACGTGGACTCGTTCGACCAGTGGGGCGTCGAGCTGGGGAAGGTGCTCGCGAACCGGATCGTGAAGGAGCTGGAGGCGCCCGCGGACCCGGCGCTCGCGCACGACGGCTCCACGAACGCGCTCATCCGGAGATACCGGGCGCGGCGGGGCGGGTCGGCGTCGTCCTAGCCGAGCAGCCGGCCGATCGCCCCGCGGAGCCCGCGCACGCGGGTGCGCGGCAGCACCAGCGTGTCCGGGCTCGACACCAGCGGCGAGGCGTAGAGCCGGTGGCCCACCGCGACGCGCGCCGGCGCGCTTCGCAGCCGGTGCACCCTCCGCTGCACCAGCAGCGCGACTCCGTAGGCGGTCCCGACCAGCGTCAGGATGAGGGCGAGATCGTCGAGCATGGCTGCTCCCCCCGAGCAGGAAAGTGCAGCAAGCCACGGCCTGCGCATCGGGTGGAACACCACAAAGGGCGAGCACGGGCGCGGCTGCGCGCGCCGGCCGCAGCGCTCCCGGCCGTGTCGCGAGCGCGCGGGACGCCCGGCGCGGAGGAACGGGGCGGGCGCTATCGCAGCGCCGTCAGCGTGACGCTCGGGCGGAGCGAACCCCGCCCCCGAGGCAGCGCGAGGTCGGCGCCGAGGGCGCTGACCGTCCGGACGTTGGAAGCGAGCGCTCGCATCCCCGCCGGGAGCGAGAGCGCAGTTCGCGCCCGGCGGCGGCGGCCGGCGAGGAGCACGGCGGCGAGCGAGACCACCATCGAGACGACGATCGTGAGCGGGAGCGCGAGGCCGGTCATGGTCACCCCCGTGCGCGAAGCGGGCACGGCAATCGACCAAGCTCGATCCGCTGGAGGCGATGCGCCGCTCCCCCGAGAGGTGTTGCCGGCGACCGCTGCGTCCAGCGCGTCAACACGGACGGGTCACGAATTTGACGCGCGGCAAGGAAGGCAGGTGCCGTGGGCTGATACCGGATGCCCCGGATCTCACAGCCGGGGGAGGCTCCACCCATGTCCCGACGCACCGCCGGCCTGCCGGCCGTCGTCCTCGCGCTCGCGCTCGCGGGCTGCAACTCCGCGCGGAACGCCGCCACGGAGGAGCGCGCGGACGGTACGGCGTGCACCCGCTGTCACGGCGGCGCGGACAACACGAGCGGCGCACCACCGCTGGACGCCCACGGCGAGAGCGACACCACGCGCATCTCGGTCGGCGCGCACACCGCGCACGTGTCCGGGTCGCACGGCATCGCCGCGCCGCTCGGCTGCGAGGCGTGCCACGCAGTCCCGGATCCGGCGCATCCGCTCGCGCACGTGGACGGGAAGCCCCGCGTCGTCCTGGGGGTGGCCGCGAAGGCCAATGGCACCGTCGCGTCCTGGAACCCGGCGGATGCGACCTGCTCGGCGTACTGCCACGGAGTCTCGCTCGCCGGCGGCGCCGCCACGCGCCCGACCTGGACGCGCGTGGACGGATCGCAGGCCGCTTGCGGCGCCTGTCACGGCGATCCGCCGCCCGCGCCGCACCCCCAGTCCACGGACTGCGGGATCTGCCACCCGGCGACCATCCTCGCCGGCACGCTCCGCACCATCGACGTGGCCGGGGGCCGTCACCTGAACGGCACCGTGGACTTCTCCACCGGCTGCGCGGACTGTCACGGCGATCCCACGCGTCCGCGCAACCCGGCCGCGCCGCCCCGGGGCACGCACGGCGAGACCGATGCGTCGGCCGTCGCGGTCGGCGCGCACCGGGCGCACCTCGAGGCCGGGCCGCTCGCCGGCCCATTCGCGTGCACCGAGTGCCACGCCGTCCCCACCGGCCTCGAGCACCTCGACGGCACGGCCCAGATCTCGTTCGGTGCCCTCGCGCGGCGCGGCGCGCAGCCGTCCTGGGACCGGACCAGCGCCACCTGTGCCTCCACCTATTGCCACGGCGCCACGCTGCGGAACGGCGGCGGTGAGCGGACCACGCCGGTGTGGACCGGGGGGGCCACCCAGGCCGCGTGCGGCACCTGTCACGGCGCGCCGCCGCCGCCGCCGCACCCCCGCGGCACCGGCTGCGCGATCTGCCACCCGGGCACCGTGAACGGCGACGGCACCGTGAACGTGGCCGGCGGCATGCACGTGGACGGGACGGTGCAGGTGAACCAGTTCCATCCGGTGAACTGGATGGAGCCGACCGCCCACGGGTACGCGGCGAACCGCGATCTGGCGAGCTGCCGGACCTGCCACGGAGAGGACCTGGCCGGCGGCGGGACCGGCATCTCGTGCGCCGCCTGCCACGGCGCCGGCTGGCAGTCGAACTGCACGTTCTGTCACGGCGACGCGAACCGGGCCGTGAACCAGCCGGCACCGCCGGTGGGCACGCAGGGCGAGCTGGGCACCGCCGCCCCGGCCGTCGGGGCGCACCTCGCGCACGTCCAGGCCGGGACGCTGCGCGGCCCGCTGCCGTGCTCGGAGTGCCACACGGTGCCCACCGACCTCACCCACGTGACCGGCGCGGTCGAGCTGACGTGGGGGCCGCTCGCGATGGCCGGCGGCGCCGCCCCCGCGTACCAGGGCGGCGCGTGCGCGTCCACCTACTGCCACGGCGCGACGCTCGCCGCCGGCGGCACGAACCAGGCGCCGCGCTGGACCACCGTGGACGGGACGCAGGCCGCCTGCGGCACCTGCCACGGCCTCCCGCCGCCTCCGCCGCACGCGCAGCTCTCCAACTGCGGCGCCTGCCATCCGGAGACCGTGGACGCGGCGGGCCACCTGAGGCTGGACGGCGGCAAGCACATGAACGGCGCGCTGGAGCGCTCCGAGACGCACCCGGCAGGCTGGAACGATCCGGCGCAGCACGGCTACGCAGCGAACGCCGGGCTCGCCTCCTGCCGCACCTGCCACGGCGCCGACCTCGAGGGTGGCACGAGCGGCGTGTCGTGCAGCGCCTGCCACGGGTCGGGCTGGCAGTCGAACTGCACCTTCTGCCACGGCGATCCCTCTCGCTCGGTGAACCCCGCCGCGCCGCCGGTCGGCACCCGCGGGCAGGCGCTCACCACCGATCGCGCGGTCGGGGCGCACGAGGCCCACGTCCTCGGCGGCCCGCTGGCGCGGCCGCTGGGCTGCGCCGAGTGCCACGTGCAGCCCGCGGATCTCTCGCACGTGGACGGAACGCCGGCGGTGACCTGGGGCACGCTGGCGCGCGCCGGCGCCGCGGCGCCCGTCTGGAACGGCGCCACCTGCGCCGGGACGTATTGCCACGGCGCCACCCTCGGCGCCGGCGGCGCGAACGTCGCACCGGTCTGGACGGTGGTGGACGGGACGCAGGCCGCGTGCGGCGCCTGCCACGGCGCGCCGCCCCCGCCGCCGCACGTCGCGAACGCGGACTGCGGCCGCTGCCACGACGGCTACACCGCGACCTCGGTGAACGTGGCCACTCACGTGAACGGCGCGCTGGACGTGAACGCCATGGCGTGCACGTCCTGCCACGGCGACGCGTCGCGCGCGATCGGCGCCGCGGCACCGCCGGTGGGCACGCGCGGCGAGACCACGACCACCGATCGCGCAGTCGGCGCGCACCAGGCGCACGTGCAGGGCAGCGCCATCGCGCGGCCGTTCGACTGCGACGAGTGCCACCTGAACCCCACCGGCCTCGGCCACATCGACGGCACGCCGGCCCTGGTGTGGAGCTCCCTCGCCAGCGGCGGCGGGTCGCCCCAGTGGGACGGCGCCACGTGCGCCTCCACCTACTGCCACGGCGCCACGCTGGCCGGCGGCGGCACCAACGTCCGGCCGGCCTGGACGGTGGTGGACGGCACGCAGGCGGCATGCGGCACCTGCCACGGTGCGCCCCCGCCCTATCCGCACCCGGCGCGCGCCGACTGCGGCACCTGCCACCCCGGCGCCACCGACGGCGCGCCCGCGCGCGACGTGCACGTGGACGGGAAGGTGGACGTGACCGCGGCCGGCTGCGCGCTGTGCCACGGCGACGCCTCGCGCCCCGTCGGCGCCGCCGCGCCGCCCGCGGGCACGCGCGGCGAGACCGCGACCACCGATCGCGCGGTCGGCGCGCACCAGGCGCACGTGCAGGGCAGCGCCATCGCGCGGCCGTTCGACTGCGACGAGTGCCACCTGAAGCCCACCGGCCTCGCGCACATCGACGGGAACCCGGCCATCGTGTGGGGAGCGCTCGCGTCCGCGAGCGGGAACGTCTCGCCGACCTGGAGCGGCGCCACCTGCGCGTCCACGTACTGCCACGGCGGCACGCTGCGCGCCGGCGGGACCAACGTCGAGCCGACGTGGACGCAGGTGGACGGGACGCAGGCCGCCTGCGGCACCTGCCACGGCTCGCCGCCGCCTCCGCCGCACCCCGCGAACCCGGACTGCGGCGCGTGCCACACCGGCTACACGTCCACGACGGTGAACGTGGCCACGCACGTGGACGGCCGGCTGGACGTGGGCGGCCTCACCTGCACGTCCTGCCACGGCGACGCCACCCGTCCGACGAACGCCGCGGCGCCGCCCATCGGCACCGGCGGCGAGACGGACCCGTCCACCCGCGCGGTGGGCGCGCACCAGGCCCACCTCACCGGCAGCCGCTGGTCCAACGGCTTCGCGTGCACCGAGTGCCACGTGGTGCCGACCGACATGCTGCACACGGACGGCGCCGCGCAGGTGTCGTTCGGCGTGCTCGCGACGGGCGGCGGCGTGCTCGCGCCGGCGTGGGACGGGAGCGGGTGCGCGACGGTCGCGTGCCACGGCGCCAGGGTTGGCGGCACCGTCATCCCGTCCTGGACCGGCGGCCCGAGCCAGGCCGAGTGCGGGTCGTGCCACGGGCTGCCGCCGACCACCGGGCCGGCGCACGGCACCTCGACGTTCCGGCGCTACCACGGGGCCAAGGCGTGCGCCGAGTGCCATGGGGCCGGGTACCAGACGCAGGCCGGCTACGAGGCGGTGAACAAGGACCGCCACGTGAACGGGGTGGTCGAGGCGCTGGCCTGCACCGACTGCCACACCGACTGGTGAGCGGCGCGGAACGGGCAGGCCGGCCTGCTCGGCGGCCTGCCTCCCGCGCGGCGGCGGCCGCCGTGCTATCGTCGCGCGCCCGCCGGTCCCGGACCGCGGGACTGCTCATGGACGCGACCGCGCCGCGAAGGTACGCGAGGGCCCTGCCGATCGCCGCGATCCTCGCGCTGGGGATCGCGGCCTACGCGAACGCTCTGGGGGGGCCGTTCGTCCTCGACGACCACTCGTCGATCATCGACAACGCAGACGTCGCGCATCCGGCGCGCTGGCTGCCCGGCGGTCCCGCGTACGCGTCCGCGCCGAACCGCGCGCTCACGTACTTCACCTTCGCGCTGAACCACCGGCTAGGGGGGCTCGATCCGGCCGGCTACAAGGCGGTCAACGTCGGGATCCACCTGGCCGCCGCGCTGCTCGTCTACGCGCTGGTGCTGCTGGCGCTCCGCGCGCCGCGGCTCGCCGGCTCGGCCCTGGCCCGATCCCCGCGCGCCGTCGCGCTCTGCGCGGCGGCGCTGTTCGTGGCGCACCCCCTCCAGACGCAGGCCGTGACCTACGTCGTGCAGCGGCTCACGTCGCTCGCGACGCTGCTCTACCTCGCGTCGGTGGTGCTGTATGCGCGCTGGCGCGAGCGCCTGCACCGCGGTGCGGTGGCCGGTCCGCGGGCGGTGCTCGGATACGTGCCGGTGATCCTCACGGCGCTCCTCGCGATGCGGTCGAAGGAGATCGCGCTCACCCTGCCGCTCGCGATCGCCGCGTACGAGCTCTGCTTCCTGAGCGCGACGCCGGGCCGGCGTCTCCTCTACCTCGCGCCCGTGCTGGCCACCTTGGCCGTCATCCCGATGACCCAGCTCGGCGGCGGCATCGCGGCAGGGGGCGGCGGAGCGGAAGGGGGCGCGGCCCGGCTCGCCGCGGCCGCGGCCGCCGCGGCCAACACGACGGCGGCCCGGCCCTACGTGGAGTACGTGACCACGCAGCCGGCCATCATCGCCCGCTACCTCGGGATGGTGATCCTGCCGGTGGGGCAGAGCATCGATCACGGCTTCGAGACCTACTCCCTCGCTGATCCGCTGGTGCTGCTCGGCCTGGCCGTGCTGACCGCGCTCGCCGGGGTCGCGGCCTGGCTGCTGGCCGCCACGCGGCGGCGGGAAGCGGGCCCGAGCGCCGTCGATCCGGCGGCGCGGCTCGTCGCGTTCGGCGTCATCTGGTTCCTGCTCGGCCTCTCGCTCGAGTCGCTGGTGGCGCTGCAGGATCTGATGGTCGAGCACCGCATGTACCTGCCGTCGGCCGGGCTGTTCGTCGCCGCCTCCGCCGGCGCCGGGCTCGTGGCCGAGCGCGTCGCGCCGGGGCGCTGGATGCGGCCCCTGGTGGCCGCTTCGCTCGTCGTCGCGCTCGCGCTGGCGGTCGCGACGTTCGCGCGGAACGAGGTCTGGGCGGACGACGTGCGCCTCTGGGCGGATGCCGCGGCCAAGGCGCCGGCCAACCCGCGGACGCACGGCAACCTGGGCCAGGCGCTCGCGCAGCGCGGCGACGTCGCGCGCGGGATGGCCGAGATCGACACCGCCCTCCGCCTCAAGCCCGACTTCTACCAGGCGCACACGAACAAAGGCGTCCTGCTCCTGCAGCAGGGCCAGGTCGTGCCGGCGCTGGAGCACCTCCGGACTGCGGTCGCGCTCGCGCCCGACGACGCGCCGTCGCGCTTCGCCCTCGCTCGGGCGTTGCATGGGGCCGGGGACCTCGCCGGCGCGGTCGAGGAGTACCGGACGGTGCTCGGTCGGTCGGGCCGCCACCGGCTGGCCCTGAACAACCTGGCCGTCGCGTACGCGCAGCTTGGCCGGCTCGACCTCGCGGTCGAGCACTTCCGCAAGGCCGCCGAGCTGGATCCCGAGGATCCGGAGCCGGCGGTGAACCTCGGCCGCGCGCTGCTCTCGCTGGGCGACGCCGCCGGCGCGCGCGTCGCCGCCGAGGCGGCGCTCCGGGCCGCCCCGCGCCACCCCGGCGCGCACGCGGTGCTCGGGGGCGCCTACCTGGCCATGGACCAGGTCGCGCCCGCGGCGGAGGAGCTGCGCCTCGCGGTGGGGCTGGGCTCACGCGACCCCGAGACCTTCGACCGGCTGGCCGCGGCGTACGCGAGGCTCGGTGCGGGTGAGCAGGCCGACGCGGCGCGTGCGGCGGCGCTCAGGCTGAGATCCGGCGCGGGCCCGTGACATGAGCGCCTCCGAGAGAGTCGGCGCCGGGCCAGGTCCGGGCCGTCACGCACCGTACCTCGCGGCGCTCCTGGCGCTGGGCGCGCTCGCGTGGGCGAACGCGCTCGGCTGCGGGTTCGTGTTCGACGACCTGCCCTCGATCGTGCACAACCCCGACATCCGGCGGCTCGCGGGCTACCTGCCCGGCGGGCACGGATACCTGGGGCGCCCGAACCGCTGGGTTGGGTACCTGACGTTCGCGCTCAATTTCCGCGCCGGTGGGCTCGCGCCGGCGGGCTACCACGCCGTCAACGTCTTGATCCACCTCGCGACCGCGTGCCTGGTCTACGCGCTCGCGATCCTGGTCCTCCGCACGCCCAGGGTGTCGGGCTCCCGCATCGCCCGGTCGCCGCGCGCCTTCGCGTTCGTGGCGGCAGCGCTCTTCGCGTGCCACCCGCTCCAGGCCCAGGCCGTCACGTACGTCGTCCAGCGGCTCACCTCGCTGGCGACGCTGTTCTATGTCGGGAGCGCGGTCCTGTACCTGTGGGCGCGGCTCGCTCCCGCCGGCGCGCGCGGGCGCCGCGTCGCCGCCTACGCCGGCGCGGTCGCGTCCGCCGCGCTCGCTGCGCGGACGAAGGAGATCGCCGTCACGTTACCCGCCGCGCTCGCGCTCCTCGAGGTCGCGTTCCTCGACGGGCGTCCCGGACGGCGTGCGCTCGCGCTGGCGCCCTTCGCGCTGGTCGCGCTGTCGATCCCGTTGACCATGATCGGCGTGCGAACGGTCGCCGGGGCGGGCGTCTCGGACGTGCTCTCCGCCGCCGCGAGCGCGACCCGCGTGCAGACGACGCTCGGCCGCCTCGAGTACCTCGCGACCGAGACGACCGTGGTCCTCGAGTACGTGGGGCTGCTCCTGCTCCCGATCGGGCAGAACGTGGATCACGTGCACCCGATCCACCGCTCGTTCCTGGACGGGCCAGTCGCGCTGTCGAGCGCGGCGCTCCTCCTCGCCGCCGCGCTCGCGCTGTATGCGGTCGTGCGGAGGCGCCGGGGCGACGCGACGGCAGCCCTGGCCGGCTTCGGCGTGCTCTGGTTCCTCCTTGCGCTCACCGTCGAGTCGAGCGTCGTCCCCATCGTCGATGTGATGAACGAGCACCGCGTCTACCTCCCGTCGGTGGGCTTCTTCCTGGCCGCGGCGGTCGCGATCGGCTGGGTGGCGGCGCGGCTGGCGCCCGCGCGCGCCGGCGCGGCGAGCGTCGTGGCCGGTGCGGTGCTCGCCACCGCGCTCGCCGCCGGCACCCACGCCCGCAACCGGGTCTGGGAGAGCCAGCTCACGCTCTGGGCCGACGCGGCGCGAAAGTCGCCAGCGAGTCCCAGGCCGCTGAACAACATGGGGGTTGCGCTCGAGCAGGCCGGGCGGCGCGACGAGGCGGAGGCGGCGTACCTTGCCGCGATGCGCGTCGATCCGGGACACGCGGAGTCCTGCTACAACCTCGGGCGGCTCTATCTCGAGTCGGGCGGCGGACTCGACGACGCCATCGCGCTGTTCCGGCGCGCCATCGCGCTCCGCCCCGACTACCCCGAGGCGTACGCGAACCTGGGGGCCGCGCTGGTGCGGGCGCAGCGCTACGCGGAGGCGGCGCAGGTCCTGGACGAGGCCGGGGCGAAGCTGGGCGGCAGCGCCGAAGCGGCGTTCAACCTCGGAGTCGCGCGGGTGATGCTCGGCGACGTGGACGGGGCGCGGCGCCAGATCGAGGCGCTGCGCGCCGCATCTCCGGAGATGGCCCTCCGTCTCGAGACCTTCGCGCGGCCGCTGCTCGATCGCGGCCGCTAGCGAGCCGACCATCGGGAAAGAGGACCGCCGCGCAACAGGTGCGGCGGTCGCGCGCATCGATTGCGTCCACGTCTGGCGCGCGCGAGGCCCCCGGCAGCACGGCGTCGTGGACTGGGTGCGTGGTTGGGGGTTCCGGTGTGGGTGCCTTCCCCCGGCCTGGGTGAAATCCCCCAGCTCACGGCGTGCACCCGCTCGCGAATGCCCCGGATCCCGCCGATTTCACTCGATCGGCCCGAACGCTCCGGCGGCACCGCGCATGCACAGAGGCGCCGCGACGTAGTGACGGGGACGCAGCACCGCCGCCGGAGCCGGGATGACCGACCCCGCGGCAGCAACGAAGAGGTTCGCAGCGGAGCAACTCAGCCGGGCCGCCAATGGATGGCGGCTCCATTGAACGGAGCAGAGGGGACACGATGAAGTTCACGCGTATCGCAATCGTTGCAGCGCTCGCGCTCGTTTCGGGCCGCGCGTATGCCTTCCACGCCGGCGGCGTCGCCCAGTGCGAGGGCTGCCACACGATGCACAACTCCACCACGGCCGGCGCGGGCACCGCGTCCACGGTGATGGGCAACAACCCGACGATCGGGCAGGCCAGCGCCTACCTGCTCCAGGGTCAGGACCCGAGCTCGACCTGCCTCATCTGCCACGGCCGCGCCGGCGTGAGCAGCTACCATGTCTACGAGCCCTCGCTCCAGACGGCCACCACCGCGACCTTCACGGCGACGATGGTGAACTTCACCCCGGGCGGCGACTTCGCCTGGCAGGCGAACACCGGCTTCGGCACGCGCAACCAGCGGCGCTTCGGCCACTCGGTCATCGCGGCCGCTTACCCCGGCATGGTCGCCGACACCCGCGCCGCCGCTCCGGCCGGTGACGTTGCCGGCGTGTACAACGGCGCGAACTTCTCCTGCGTCTCCTGCCACGACCCGCACAGCAAGGCGCGCTTCGACGCGACCGGCGCCCCGGTGACGGGCCTGCCGATCGCCGAGTCCGGTTCTTACCCGATCGGTGGCGCGCTCCCCGCCGGCACCGCGATGGGCGCGTACCGCCTCCTCGCCGGCGTCGGTTACCAGCCGAAGTCCTCGGCCACGCAGCCGGCGTTCACGGTCAGCCCGCCGGTCGCCGTCGCGCCGTCCAGCTACAACTCGTCCGAGCTCAACACCTTCAACGCCACGACGCGCGCCGGCCAGGTCGTGGTCGCGTACGGCAGCGGCATGTCCGAGTGGTGCGCCACCTGCCACCCCGGCATGCACAACAACACCAACACCTCGGGCCAGATCTTCAAGCACCCGGCCGGCAACACCGCCACGATGAGCGCCACGGTGGCTGCCAACTACAACACCTACCTCAAGTCGGGCGACCTGA
This sequence comes from Anaeromyxobacter dehalogenans 2CP-C, assembly GCF_000013385.1. Taxonomy (GTDB): domain Bacteria; phylum Myxococcota; class Myxococcia; order Myxococcales; family Anaeromyxobacteraceae; genus Anaeromyxobacter; species Anaeromyxobacter dehalogenans_B. The sequence goes on along the minus strand of NC_007760.1, from coordinate 3,494,964 downwards.
CCGGCTCGAACGCGTACGACGCGATCGTCCCCTTCGAGCAGCACGCCGCCGACCGCGCCTCCCTCGAGGCCGAGGCCGTGGGCATCACGGGCACCCCGTCCATCACCGCCGTCGCCGGCACCAGCGGCGTGATGTGCCTCTCCTGCCACCGCGCGCACGCGTCGCCGTACGAGTTCGCGCTCCGCTGGGCCGACAAGGAGTTCATCATCGAGGCCGGCGAGTACTACGGCGTCGAGGCCGGCGCCCGCGGTGAGTGGCGCAGCTCGGCGATCATCCAGGCGGCGCACCAGAACCGCCCGGCGACCGCCTACTCGACGTTCCAGAAGTCGCTCTGCAACAAGTGCCACGCGAAGGACTAGTGGTCGCTTGCTGACGTAGCTGGACTCGGAGGGAGCCGCGCAGCATGCGGCTCCCTCCTTTCTTTTGTGCGGATCGCCACCGGGACGTCCCGGCCCCGATGGAACGGGCTCGCGCGTCGTGGCAAAGTGGGGTCGGGGGTCGCCCATGGTCCGACATCGAGGCGCCGCGCTCGCACTGCTGCTGGCCATCGGCGGCTCGGGGTGCTCGGCGGTGCGCGGACGCTCCGCGAACCCGGGGCCGCTCGGCGCCGACGGCGACCTCTACGTCTTCCTGCAGCCGCTCGCGCGGGAGGTCGAGAACGTGACGTTCGGCGTCACGGCGGTCGAGGCCGTCGGGCCGGGGGAGGCCGCCGCGCAGCCGATGCGGGCAGCGCTCTCCGAGGTCGGCCGCCACGGCAACGGCCGGCAGCGGCTCCTCGCGCACGCCCGGCTCCCCGCGGGCAACTATGCCGGGCTCCGCCTCCACGTCGGGCGCGCTCGCATGGAGACGCCGGACGGACCCGCCGATCTGCTGGTACGCTCCGAGGCGGTGCAGGTGCCCGCGTCCTTCACGGTCACGCCCGGCCGCGCCCAGGTGCTGTGGCTCGTCCTCCGCGAGGCGCAGCCGGCCGGCGACGAGGTCGCCTTCGCGCCGCGCTTCTCGCTGCTGGCGCCGGAGACGACGCACCCGCAGCGGCTCGGCTACTGCGCGAGCACCGCGGACAACGTGCTCCTCGCCTTCGACCGGTACGACCGCCAGGTGACCGCCGCGATCGCGACGGGCATGGGGCCCGCGGGCGTGGCCATGGACGAAGGCGCCAACCTCGCGTACGTGGCGCTCTCCCTCGAGGACCGGATCGAGGTGCTGGACCTCACGAACGGGCAGGTGCGCGAGCCGATCCGGCTGCGCCCCGGCGACGGTCCGTTCGACGTCACCCTCGTAGAGGGCGGCCGGACGCTGCTGGTCGTGAACCGGCGCTCCAGCACCGTCTCCTTCCTGGACACGAGCGCACGCGTCGAGGTGGGTCGAGTGGCGGTGGGCGAGGAGCCCTGGTCGCTGCGGCTCGACGCACAGCGCCACCGCGCCTACGTGTTCGGGCGGCGCTCCAACACGGTCACCGCCGTGGACGTCACGCGCCGCGCCGCCGTCGGCTCGGCGGCGGCCGAGCCCGAGCCGCTCCGCGGCGACCTCGACCGGAACGGCTCCCGCCTGTTCGTGGTCCACGCCGGGTCGGCCTACCTGTCCATCTACACGCTCCCCGAGCTCGCGCCGGCGGGCCGCCTGTTCGTGGGGCTGGGGGCGACCGCCATCCTCGTCGATCCCCGGACCGACCTCCTCTACGTCGCGCAGGCGGGCAGCCCCGCGCTCGCGGTGTTCGACCCGTTCTCGCTGGTGCCGCTCGGCGGCGTGGACGTGGGCGGCGCGGCCTCGTTCCTGGTCTTCGACGCGACGCAGAGCCTGCTGTTCGCGCTCCTGCCGGATCGGCGGGCCGTCTCGGTCGTCGATCTCACCGCGCAGCGCCAGGTCGGCCTGTTCGAGGTCGGGCGCGAACCCTACGATCTCGCGCTGTCCGGGGAGCGCCGTTGAGGGGAGCGCTGCGAACCATGCCCCTCCTCCTCGTCGCGGCCGCCGGGCTCGGACCGGGCGCCACCCGCGCCGACGGCCTCACCGCCGCCGCCGAGCCGACCTATGCGCTCACGCGGCTGCGGCTCACCGACGCGACGGGCCTCACGACCACGACCGATTCGCAGAGCCTCACCCAGCAGTACCGGCTCGGCCTGGACAAGTCCTTCAGCGAGGCCCTGCAGTGGCGGGCCAACGGGATGATCCTGCGGGACGAGGTCTGGTCCGACACCGAAGGCGCGTCGTCGGACAGCACGCGCCAGGAGTGGACGCTCTCGACGGGGCTCGGGTGGGGTGGGAGGACGCTGGGCGGCAGCTTCACGTACGATCGCGACACCGTGGACGCGAAGTACAGCGTCGAGTCCGCGAATGGCGGCCGCCAGCGGACGCGCGTGCCCACGCTGGTCAGCGAGACCTACGGCGCGTCCATGCGGTGGGATCCGGCGGATCTTCCCAGCCTGAACCTCCGCCTGAGCCGGGCCAACCAGTTCGACGAGGCTCGTACCCAGTACGACACGTCCAGCACGACCGCCGGGGTCACGGCCACGTACTCGCCGACGAGCGAGGTGGGCCTCTCCTACGCGACGACGTACAGCACCGTCGATGATCGGGTCGACGACACCAGCACCTGGACGCTCGGCCAGGTCGCGACCGCGACGTACCGGCGCCGCTTCTTCGAGGAGCGTTCCAACGCGTATCTCACCTACGGGCTGCAGAGCTCGATCTCACAGACCAAGGCCACCTCGGCGCTGGGGACGGTGCGGACGCAGCGACCGCCGCTCTCCGGGCTGTCGCTCGTCGAGGCGTTCCCGGACATCCCTTCCACCGACACGCTCAGGGCCAACCCGGCGCTGGTGGACGGGAACGTGCAGGCGAGCGTCGGGATCGACCTCGGCTTCCAGCGAACGCTGGCCGGCGACACGGCGCAGCGCGACCTCGGCGTCGAGATGGCGGAGCCGCTCGAGCCGGTGAACCTCGTGCAGGTCTGGGTGGATCGACTGCTCCCGGAGTCGGTCTGGCGCGCGGTCGAGTGGTCCGCCTGGCGGAGCGACGACAACGTCAACTGGGTGCCGGTGCCCCTGGACGGCGCGGTGTCGTTCGGGCCGTTCCAGAACCGCTTCGAGATCCCCGTCCAGCGGACCCGGTCGAAGTACCTGAAGGTCGTGACCCGACCGATCGCCACCACGGTGACCACGGACCCGGCGCTCGGGGCGATCCTCGTCACCGACGTGATGCTGTTCGAAGAGGTGTCCGCGGCGTCGGTCGCGGGTCGAAGCACCAGTCTCACGAACGCGGTGAGCGGCACCGTGACCACCCGGCTGCTGGACTCACCGGCCTTGAGGCACGATCTCAGCTTCCAGCTGGCCAAGACCAGCGGGACCTCCGCGGCGTGGACGGTCGCGAACGGCCTCGGGCTCACGCAGCGGCTGCACCGGACGGCGACGCTCACCGCGCGCGTGGCACGAACCGACAGCCAGTCCGGCGGCGAGCACTCCGGGCAGTTCGACTGGGGCACCTCGCTCGGCGTCAACCCGATCCCGGCCGCGTCCGCAGGGGCCACCTATTCCGGCGGCTGGTCGCAGCGCAGCGAGGGTGAGCAGCTCCGCAACGCGGCCACCGTCTTCGCGCGCGCGGACCTGTACCAGGGGCTGAGCGTGACCGGGAACGCCGGCCAGTCCTACGTCTCGGGGCTGGGGTCGTCCACGCGGACGACGTTCTCCTCCGCGACCACCTCGATCGTCCCGAACCGCGCGCTGAACCTGTCCGGAACGTACGCCTACAGCCGGGCGCGCACGGAGGTCGGAGCGCGCGTGCGCGACTCGGAGGGGCAGCAGGCCTCCGGGCTGGTGACGTTCACCCCGTTCCCCGCGCTGCTCGCCACCGCCGGCGCCACGAGGTCCACCCAGTCCGGAACGAGCCCCCGCCTGCTCTGGAACTACCTCGTCTCGTACGCGCCGCTGCGCGGCGGGGACCTGGTCCTGACCGCGCAGCACCAGGAGACCTCCGACGACGCCGCCGACGCGACCACGAAGTCCACGAGCGGGAGCGTTCGCTGGAACGTCCGGCCGAGCGCGTACCTGGACCTCAACTACTCGAACATCGACAACCGTTCCCCGCAGAGCAGGACGAGAACGGACTCGCTCATGCTCCATCTCTTCCTGACGCTCTCCTGAACGCGACGCACGCTCGAGCATGCCATGACGACCCGAACCCCGATCTCCACCTGCGTCTCCACCTGCCTGGCGCTGACGCTGCTCGTCGCAGTCACCGCCTGCCGCTCCTCCGGCCGCGTGTACCACGACACCAACATGGACTTCGGCTCGATCCGGACGGTGGCGGTGATGCCGTTCTCGAACCTGACGCGCGAGGCCGCGGCGGCCGACCGCGTACGCGACGTGTTCTCCAGCGCGCTCCTGGCGACCGGTGGCATCTACGTGCTGCCGCCCGGCGAGGTCGCCCGCGGGATCGCGCGCGCCGGCGTCGCGCTCCCGACCAGCCCCTCCGTGGACGAGGTGGTGAAGCTCGGCTCGGTGCTCAAGGCCGACGCGGTGATCGTCGGCGTGGTCAAGGAGTACGGGGAGGTCCGGTCCGGCACGACCGCCTCGAACGTGGTCTCGATCAGCGCGCAGATGCTCGAAGCCTCCACCGGGAAGGTGGTCTGGTCGGGGCAGTCGACCAAGGGAGGGGTGTCGCTCGGCGACCGGCTCCTCGGGAGCGGAGGGGAGCCGGTGAACCGGATCACCGAGGAGGCGGTCGATGACCTCCTATCGCAGCTGTTCCACTAGGACGGCGCTGCTGCTCGCGCTCGCGGTGTCGGGCGCAGGCTGCGGCGGAGCGCGCGTACCCGTCGCCACGGGCCCGGCGCCTGCGCGGGTGGCCGTGTTTCCGACCGTGAACGTCGGCGGGGGGGCCGCGCCGGCGGAGGACCTCGACCGCGCCATCGAGGACACCGTCGCGCGCGCCGGGCTCGAGGTGGTGCCGCGCAAGGCGGTCGAGGAGTTCCTGGCCCGGCACCGCGTTCGCAACACGAGCGGCGTGGACGCGGAGACCGCGGTCGCGGCGCGCGAGGAGCTCGGCGCGGATGCGATCGTCATCGCCGCGGTGGGTGCCTACCAGCCGCAGTCCCCTCCCAGGCTCGCGGTCACGCTCCGGCTCGTGTCCACCGGCGAGCCGCCGCGGATCCTCTGGATCGACGGCGCGGTGCGCTCCGGCGACGAACGGCCGGGGCTGCTCGGCCTGGGGCTGATCCGAGATCAGGCGCGCGTCCAGCGCATCGTGCTCGACCGGCTCGGCCGCTCGCTCCGGGCGTTCCTTCACGGCGGCGCGCGCGCCAGCCGGTGCGAGCCCGAGCGGCGCTACCGGCCGCGGCTGGTGTTCCGCTCGCCCCGGCTGCGCGAGGGGCCGTTCAAGGTCGCGGTCCTGCCGTTCATCAACGAGACGCGCCGTCGCAGCGCCGGCGACGCGGCCACGCTCGAGCTGGTCCGGCAGCTCTCGGCCTCGCCCGCGGTCGAGGTCGTCGAACCGGGCCTGGTCCGGTCGGTGCTGCTGGCGAACCGCCTGCTCATGCCGGGCGGCGTCTCCGTGGACGTCGCGAGCACGGTGCTCGACAAGCTCGATGCCGACCTGGTGATCGCCGGCGTGGTGCGGCGGTACGAGGATGGGGGGCCCTCCGGCGCCGCGCGGGTGGAGCTCACGGTCCAGGTGCTCGATCGCGCCCACGAGGTCGTGGCGTGGAGCTCGGTGTCGGAGGGGGACGGCGCCGACGGCGTCTGGTGGTTCGATTTCGGCCTCGTCCGGAACTCGGCGGACGTCCTGTGCCGCGTCGCCGCGTCGGTGGTGGACGGGATGGATCTGCGAATCGCGCCAGGCTCGGGCGGCGCCGATGGGACTCCCACGCGAAGCCGGACGCGGAGCTCCGCCCGCCGCGAATACGGGGCCCGATGACGGGCGGGAGCGCGCTCGCCGACAGCCGCTGCGGGAATCCGTCGCGGCGCGCAATCATTGCGCCCGACGGACTCGCTCCCCGCGAAAAACTTCCGAAATTTTCGTATGTTACACGGTAGTTGCGAGGCACAACCGTTGCACCGAGGTCGGCCGCCCACATGACCATTCCGCCCGTCACGTCCCGCTCCCTGCTCGTCGCCGTTCTCGCGTTCACCGCGCCCCGCATGATCTTCGCGGCGGAGCCGTCCAAACCGTCCGGCCCCGGCGCGACGGCCCAGCCGGCGAAGGCAGCCGAACCGGCGGCCGCCGCCAAGCCGGCGCCGATGACGGCGCGCATCGAGGCTCCCCTGTTCTCGCCGCTCTTCGCGCGCATGCCGATCGCGCGCATCGACGACCAGGTCGTCCCGCTCGCGGACCTCCAGGAGGCCCTGGCCTCGACGCACGGTGAGCGGAGCGCAGGGGCCGCCACCGCGCCGGACTTCAAGGTGGTGCTCCAGCGCATCATCGACTCGCGGCTGCTGATCATGGAGGCGCGCGAGATGGGGCTGGACGAGCTGCCGGAGCTGAAGGAGCAGCTGGCGGTCTTCAAGGACGTGACGCTACGCGAGACGCTGCAGCAGCAGGTGACGAAGGACGTCAAGCCGGACGCGCTCGAGGTCGAGCGTGTCTACAAGGAGTCGGTGCGGCGCTGGAAGGTGCGCTCGCTCCTCTTCCAGAAGGAGGAGGATGCCGCTGCGGTGAAGCCGGCCCTCGCCGGCGGCAAGAGCTTCGTCGAGCTGGCGAAGCAGCTCGTCGCGGAGAAGAAGGCGGACGGCAGCGGCGAGCCGGAGGTCCTGCCGCCCGATCAGATCCTGCCCGCCGTGGCGGCCGCGCTCCAGCCGCTGCACAAGGGCGAGGTCACGGCGCCGCTGAAGCTGCAGAACGGGTTCGCGATCCTCTACGTGGAGGACCTCGTCTACCCCGACGATCCGGCCAAGCGGGCCGAGGCCGAGGCGGCGTCCATCGACCGCCAGGGCGGGCAGATCCTCATCGCGTTTCGCAAGGAGCTCGACCGGAAGTACGTGAAGATCGACGAGGCCCTGCTCCGGAAGATCGACTTCGATGCGCCGAAGCCCGGGTTCGCCGTGCTCGTGAAGGACAAGCGGCCCATCGCCCGGATCGCCGGCGAGGCGCCCATCACGGTCAGCGACCTCGCCAACGCGGTCGGCGAGAAGTTCTTCCACGGCGTGGAGAAGCCGCAGCAGGAGAAGCGGGTGGACAAGCTCAAGCGGCCGCGGCTCGACGGGCTCATCTACAAGCGCGTGTTCACGAAGGAGGCGCGCGTCCGGAAGCTCGACCAGTCCGAGGAGTACCTGCGGGCCGTCGCGGACCAGGAGAACTCGCTCGTGTTCGGCACGTTCGTCCAGCGCGTGCTGGTGCCGGACGTCTCCATCAAGGACGCCGACCTGCGGGCGTACTACGACGGCCACCGCGACGAGTTCACCGCGGCGCCGCTGTACCGGCTCGACCAGCTCGCGTTCCCCGACATGAAGGGCGCGCAGCGGGCCGCCGAGCGGCTCGCCCGCGGCACCGACTTCAAGTGGCTCAAGGCGAACGCGGAGGGGCAGCTCGCCCCGGCACAGCGCGCGCTCGACTTCGAGGGCCAGCTCCTCTCCGCCAAGGGGCTCCCGGAGGATCTCGCGGGGGCGCTCGCGTCCGCGCAGGTCGGCGACTACCGCATGCACCAGGGTCCCCGGGGGCAGGGGTACGTGGTGCTGGTGGTGTCCCGCACCGACCCGCAGGTCCAGCCGTACGAGGAGGCCCGGAAGGACATCCAGAAGAAGCTGTTCGGGCAGGCGCTGAACCGCGCGGTGACGGACTGGGCCGCGAAGCTGCGCGCCGCGCACGACATCGAGACGTTCATCACCCGCATCGGCAACTGAGGCGGGGTCCTCCAGCGAGGGAATGGCCGTGACGCGCACGATGAGACTCTGGCGGATCCTCGCGCTGGCGGCCGTCACCGCCGGCGTGCTCCTGGCGCCCGCGGGGGCGGGCGCCGCCGATCGCAAGTTCAAGCGGAAGGAGTGCCTCGACTGCCACACCGAGGAGGCGAAGAAGTTCTCCGCCTTCCGGTACACGCACGAGGCGGTGAAGAAGGGCGAGTGCGAGGCTTGCCACCAGCGCCACGGCATCGTCCCGAAGCTCCTGCTCAAGGAGAGCGGGAACAAGCTCTGCTACTCGTGCCACAAGCCGGCGTCCATCGGCATGGACCAGCCGAACGTCCACGCGGTCCTGAAGACCGGCTCGTGCACGCAGTGTCACGCCGTCCACGGCTCGAACGCGCCGCACATGCTGAAGGCGGAGGGGAGCGCCGCCTGCTGGGAGTGTCACGACCGCAAGGCGTTCGAGCGGAAGAACGTGCACCCGGTGCTCGCGAAGGAGGGCTGCGGCGCGTGCCACGCCACCCACGCCTCGGCGCAGAAGGCGCTCCTCAAGGCGGAGGAGGGGCAGCTCTGCGTGAAGTGCCACGCGCCCACCTCCGGCGGGTTCGCCAAGGCGCACGGCGGGTACCCGGTGGCCGGGAAGCGCTGCAGCGCCTGCCACGAGCCGCACTCGTCCGACCAGCCGAAGCTCATGAAGGCCTCGGTCCACTCGGCGCTCTCCGGCGGCTGCGATCAGTGCCACGCCGCGCCGGGCAGCCCGAAGCCGTTCGCGGTGCAGGAGGCGGGCGGCAAGCTGTGCGCCAACTGCCATGACGCGAAGGACGTCACCAAGGGCCAGAAGGTGGTCCACGCGCCCGTGCGCAAGGAGGAGTGCGTCGCCTGCCACGATCCGCACGCCTCGAACAACCCCGCCATGACCCGGGCGCCGGGCGCCGCGCTCTGCGCCGGGTGCCACCCGGGCAAGGACGCCAGGAAGCTCGTCAGCCACAAGGCGATGTCCGGCCCGAAGGCCTGCCTCGGCTGCCACCAGCCGCACGCGGCGCCGGTGAAGGGCCTCCTCGCGACGGACGTCTCGAAGGGCTGCGCCGCCTGCCACCCGAAGGTCGCCGACCAGGCCAAGCGCAAGGTCGTCCACGTGCCGTTCAAGGACGGTGACTGCGCCACCTGCCACGATCCGCACGGCTCGGACTTCCCGGGCATGACCGCGTCGCGCCAGGACAAGCTGTGCTTCGGGTGCCACGCCGACGCGGAGACCCGGTTCGTGAAGGCGCACACGCACAAGCCGGTGATCGAGGGCAAGTGCAGCGCCTGCCACGCGGGCCACTCGGCCGACCGGCCCAAGCTGCTGAAGACCGACGGCGCGAAGATGTGCCAGGGGTGCCACGGCGAGCTCATGAAGCTCGCCTCCGCCGGCGTGGTCCACAAGCCGTTCGCCGAGGGGGCCTGCCTGACCTGCCACGATCCGCACGGCTCGAACGCCGGCGGGATGATCGTGAAGGACCAGAAGGCGCTCTGCCTGTCCTGCCACGCCAAGGTGGCGGCGAACTCCGACTCGGCCAAGAGCGTCCACGCGGCGTTCGCGTCGGGGGAGTGCACCAAGTGCCACAACCCGCACGGCGCCAAGCTGAAGGGCCTGCTCAACGCGGCCGGCCCGGACCTCTGCTTCTCCTGCCACACCAAGCAGAAGGAGAAGATGGCCGGGGAGACCCGGCACGCGCCCGCCGACGACTGCCTCTCCTGCCACTCGCCGCACCAGTCGGCGCAGCCCAAGCTCACCAGCGAACCGGTGCTGGCGCTCTGCGAGCAGTGCCACGACGTGAAGGCGTCGCAGTTCTCGACCCGCCACGCCGGCATCGACGCGAAGGTCATGCACTGCGTGGCGTGCCACGACCCGCACTCGTCCAAGGACCCGAAGTTCCTCAAGACGGCGGTCCACCCGCCCTTCGCCGCGCGCCAGTGCGACAGCTGTCACCTGCCGGTCGGCGGGAAGTGAGAGGACCCATGCGCTCGCGAACCGCTCTCCTCCTCGTGTTCCTCGCCGCGGCCGGCCCGGCGCTGGGCGCGCCCAAGGCTCCGCCGGCGAAGGCCCAGCCCGCCGCGGCCGCGCCGAAGCAGGGCAACCCGTACCGCCTGAAGACCGGCGCCGAGGGCAAGCTCTGCCTCGACTGCCACGCGGACTTCGAGCAGAAGCTCGCGCAGAAGTCGGTGCACACGCCGGTCCGGACGCGCGACTGCGTCGGCTGCCACAACCCGCACGCCTCGGACCACGGCAAGCTGCTCGCGGACACCGGCGGTCAGATCTGCGCCCGGTGCCACGGCGGGATGATCCCGGCCTCGGCGAAGAGCCTCCACGCCCCGGTGAGCGAGGGCAAGTGCGCGAGCTGTCACGCCGCGCACGCCTCGAACTTCAAGAACAACCTGCTGAAGGGCGGGGCGGAGCTCTGCGCCGGCTGCCACAAGAACCTGGTGGACGGCATCGTGGCGGCGAAGGTGAAGCACAAGCCGGTCGAGAACGACTGCGCGACCTGCCACGAGATCCACGGCTCCGCGGCCGCGCCGAGCCTGCTCAAGAAGGACGCGCCGGACCTCTGCGTCGGGTGCCACCGCCCGGACGGCGCCATCTTCCTGAAGAAGCACATGAACTACCCGGTCGGGAAGGCGCGCTGCACGACCTGCCACGACCCGCACGGCTCGAACAAGCCGGGCATGCTCTACGACCACGTCCACCCGCCGGTCGCGCGCGGGCAGTGCGCCCAGTGCCACGAGCCGCCCGGCTCGCCGAACCGCTTCAAGCCGAAGCAGGCGGGCGTCGAGCTCTGCAAGCTGTGCCACGCGCCGAAGATCGGCGAGTTCACCGCCAAGGCGCGGGTGCACCGGCCGGTGCTGGAGGGCGACGCCTGCCTGACCTGCCACGGCCCGCACGCGTCGAAGCAGGCGGGCCTGCCGCGGGCGAACCTGACGGTGGTCTGCGGCGAGTGCCACGCGGACACCATCAAGCGGCAGAAGCTCTCGCCGGCGAAGCACGAGCCGGTCGGCGCCGGGGAGTGCGGGGCCTGCCACGATCCGCACTCCTCCGACGCGCCGCTCATGCTCACCGGGGCGAACCGGATCGAGATGTGCGGCAAGTGCCACGACTGGCAGCGCCACTCGTCCCACCCGATCGGCGAGAAGGTGAAGGACCCGCGCAACCCGAACCGGAACGTGGACTGCCTGAGCTGCCACCGCGCCCACGGGACCGAGTACGCGCAGATGCTGCCGTTCCCGACGACCACCGACCTGTGCACGAAGTGCCACGAGTCGTTCAAGAGGTGACGCCCGTGTCGAGAGCGATCGTGTTCCAGTCGGTGTTGGGGCTCGCGCTGGTGTTCGGGCCGGCCGTGGGCGCCGCCCAGGCCTTCCGCCACCAGACCACCGTCTACTCCGATCCGAAGGAAGCCCAGCTTCGGCGGCCCGAAGGCGTGGCCTGCGGGGCGGGCGGCGCCGTCGTCGTCGCCGACACCGGCAACGCCCGGCTGCTGCTGTACACTTACCGTGACGGGACCCTCAGCGGCGGGACCCAGGTGAAGCTCGCCCAGGTGCCGTACCCGTACCGCGTGCAGCTCGATCCCAAGGGCGAGGTGCTCGTCCTCGACGAGAAGCTGCGCAAGATCGTGCGGCTCGACGCGAAGGGAGCCTTCCTCGGCAACGTGGACCTGCAGGGCGCGCCGGCCGGCGTGCTCCCCGGCAGCTTCAAGGTGGACGGCGCGGGCAACCTGTACGTCCTGGACGTCCTCGGGCCGCGAGTGCTCGTGACCGACGCGGCCGGCAAGGTGATCCGGCAGCTCGACCTGCCGCGCGAGGGCGCGCAGTTCACGGACGTGGCGGTGGACGGAGGCGGCACGGTGTACGCCGTGGACGCGGTGGGCGCCGCGATCTGGATCGCGGACAAGAGCGCGACCGCGTTCAAGCGCCTCACCGAGTCGCGCAAGGACGTGATGAGCTTCCCCACCTACCTCGCGTTCCACCAGGGCAAGCTCTACGCCGTGGACCAGCATGGCGGCGGGATCGCGATCCTCGGCTCCGACGGCTCGTTCCAGGGGCGGCAGCTCGCGCTCGGCTGGGGCCCCGGCCTGGTCTACTACCCCGCCCAGATCTGCTTCGAGCCGGACGGCGCCGTGTTCGTGGCGGATCGCGGCAACGACCGCATCCAGGTCTTCGACACCGGCCGGTGAGGAGGCGAGTGGCTCGCATCCCGATCACGCTCGTTGCCGCGCTCGCGATCGCGCAGGCGCTCCCCCGTGCGGCCCGGGCGGCGGAGCCCGCGCCCGGCGAGGGCGACGCCAGGCGCCCCGTCTCGCTGGCGTACCTGTACGACGTGGCGGCGCTGGACGGGCCCATCGCCATGAGCTGGGCGACGCTCGGCTACGACGCCGGCCGTCGCGAGCTCTACGTCATCGCCCCGGGCGAGGGGGTGCGCGTCTTCAACCGGACCGGCGTCGAGGTCTACCGGTTCGGCGACGAGGGCCAGCTCGGCTGGGTGCGCGGGGTCGCGGTGATCGAGAACGGGGACCTGCTGCTGCTGTCCGAGCGCGATGGGCCTCGGGTGCTGCGGGCCGACTTTCGGGGTACGCAGACCGGCGAGCTGCAGGTCTCGGCGCCGCCGAGCCTCGGCGCCTTCGCGCCGACGAGGCTGGCGTACCGGGACGGGCTCGTCTACCTCGCCGACACCACGAGGCTCAAGCTCCTCGTGACGGATCTCCGGGGCGCCACGGTCCGCGCGGTCGATCTCGCGCGGCTGGCGCTGGACGCCGTGCCGGCGGACGGAAACGAGCTGCACGGCTTCAGCGTGGACCCCCGCGGCAACGTCCTGTTCACGATTCCCACGCAGTTCCACGCGTACATCCTCGCGCCCGACGGGACGCTCCGCGTCTTCGGCCAGCGCGGCAGCCGTCCTGGGCTCTTCAACGTGGTGGGGCCGATCGTGGCCGACGAGGAGGGGAACCTCTTCGTGGCGGACCAGCTCCGGCGCGTGGTGATGGTGTTCGGGCCGGATCTCAAGTTCCTCGGCGAGTTCGCAGGCGGTGACGCGGGGCTGGTCATCCCCACCGACATGGCGGTCGGCAACGGCGTGCTCTTCGTATCGCAGGGAGGAAACCGGGGCGTCAGCGCGTTCCTTGTGCATGGCCGCTGAGCGCGGCCGCGCCGGGTGCGGAACGTTGCGACGTAGCCCGGTCGTGGGACGCAAGCGATGGATGGTTGGACAGCAAGCCGCAGGACGGCGGCAGAGGGATCGTGTCAGCGTCGAGGCGAGTGCCAGGGGTTCGTCGACTCGCGGCCGCAGCCGCCGCAGCGGTCGCGCTGCTCGCGGCAGCGCCCGCCCTGGCGTTCCATTCCGGCGGCGCCGCCCGGTGCGAAGGCTGCCACACGATGCACGGCAGCGCGGCGAAGACCTCGGGATCGGGCCTGGTCCAGGGGGCCGACGCGAGCTCCACCTGCCTGATCTGCCACGCGGGCGTGTCCTCCGCGCCGCACTCGGTCCTCTCGCTCTCGGTGCAGCCCGGCGCCGCGCCGCTCAACATGACGCCGGGCGGCGACTTCGCGTGGCTGACGAAGTCGTGGTCCTGGGCCGGCACGGCGGGGCTCGAGACGAGCCCGGGGGACGCCCACGGCCACAACGTCGTCGCCGCCGACTACGGGCGCTTCGCGGATCCCCGGCACCCCACCGCGCCGGGCGGCAGCTATCCCTCGAACCAGCTCTCGTGCGTCAGCTGCCACGATCCGCACGGCAAGTACCGCGTCCGGGAGGGCGGGGTCGTGGCCACCGGCGGCGCACCCGTCGTCGCCTCCGGCTCCTACGGCGATCGCAGCGCTTACGTGACGCCGAGCCAGACCACCGCGATCGGCACGTACCGCATGCTGGCGGGCGTCGGCTACCAGCCGCGGACGCTCGCGGGCGTCAACGCGTTCTCGGCGGATCCGCCCGTCGCGCTCGCGCCCAGCGCCTACAACCAGGGCGAGCGGATCGCGGACGTCCGTGTGGCGTACGGCAGCGGGATGTCCGAGTGGTGCGGCAACTGCCACGGCGCGATCCACACCCCGGCGAACCCGACGCGTCCGGGGGAGTTCATGCACCCCTCCGGCAGCACGGCGAAGCTGGGCATGCTCTCCAACGTGTACAACGCCTACGTGAAGACCGGTGACCTCGGCGGGAGCTACGTGCTCGCGTACACGTCGCTGGTACCGTACGAGGAGGGCACCGCCGACCGTGCCACGCTGGCGGCGAGCACGTCCAGCGACGGGATGGTCCGGACCGGGCCGGTGCGCGGGCAGGAGAACGTGATGTGTCTCTCCTGCCATCGCGCGCACGCCTCGGGCTGGGACGCATCGCTGCGCTGGAACGTGAAGAGCGAGTACGTCGTGGCCAGCGGGCAGTGGCCGGGGATCGACGCCATCGGGGAGGCCGGGCGGGCGCCGGTGGCCCAGGGGCGCACCCGGGCCGAGACGCGCGGGGCGATGTACGACCGCGAGCCGACCGCGTTCGCCAGCTTCCAGACCAGCCTCTGCAACAAGTGTCACGCGAAGTGACGATGGGGACGCACATGAGCGCGCCGGAAGGACGAGCGGGGACGAGGCTTCGGCGCGCGGGTGCGCCGCTGGCGGGCGCCGCCGTCCTCGCGCTGCTCGTCGCCTGCGGCGCGGGCGGCGGATCGAGCTCCTCCGGGAAGGGCTACCCGCAGCCGTCGCCGAAGGGGCGGGTCCTCGGCCTGTCCTCGGCCGCGACGATCGGCGCCCAGGGCGGGACCCTCGTGTCGCCCGACGGCCTGCTCACGGTCACGGTTCCCGCCGGCGCCGTGGCTTCGCCGGTGGCCTTCACCGTGGACGAGATCACGAACACCGCCCCCGGCGCGATCGATCCGACCAAGGCCTACCGCCTCGGCCCGGAGGGGACGATCTTCTCGTCGCCGGTGCAGCTGACGTTCGTGGCGGGGCCCGCGGGCACGCCGCTCGACGGCATCGCCGTCGCGTACCAGGAGCGCCAGGGCTTCTGGCTGCGGTACCGCGACCGCGACATCGCCCGCGACCTCGCGGCCGGGACGCTCACGGTCGCCTCGCTGCACTTCAGCGACTGGAGCCTGGTGGGGAGCTCCGCCCGCGATCTCGACGGCACGGTCACGGTGGACTCCACCCTGAGCAAGACCTACACCGCCAGCGGGACCCTCGCGCTGAACTACGCGGCCGAGGACGGGTCCGGCGCCTACTTCCTGCAGTGGGGGACGCTCGCCCTCGACACGGCGGCCGTCACCGCCCCCGACGTCGCCTGCACCGCGGCGGACACGGCGTTCGAGCTCGAGGCGACCATCGCCGAGGTGGTGGCCTCGCCCGCGTTCCGCTTCGGCATCACGGCGCGGTGGCCGCTCTCGTGCAGCTACGCCGGCGGCCCCTCCTATGACGAGCTGCTCTCGCTCCAGTTCGACACGCTCGGCA
This sequence comes from Anaeromyxobacter dehalogenans 2CP-C, assembly GCF_000013385.1. Classification (GTDB taxonomy): domain Bacteria; phylum Myxococcota; class Myxococcia; order Myxococcales; family Anaeromyxobacteraceae; genus Anaeromyxobacter; species Anaeromyxobacter dehalogenans_B. The sequence continues at coordinate 3,479,671 of NC_007760.1, read as the reverse complement.
TCTACCACCCGACCTGCAGGCGGACGCTCGCCGCCGGCTCGGTGATCTCGCAGGATCACCTGCAGGGCCAGTACACGCTGGACTGCGCGGCGGCCGGGGTGGTGCAGCTGACCTGGGACCTGACCACCGCCGCCATGCGCGTCCCGGTGGCGGCGGACGACGCGGTGACGGTGTCCGAGGGCTCGTTCGTGGTGGTGAACGTCCTCGCGAACGACACCGTGGCCGACGGCGTGGCGGGGCTGGCGATCCTCGCCGGACCGGCGAACGGCACCGCCATCCTGAACCCGGACCGGACGGTCACCTACACCCCGTCGCCGGGCTACTTCGGCGCGGACGCGTTCACGTACCAGGTCACCGACTCCGACGGCCAGACCGGCTCTGCGACCGTGAGCGTCGCGGTGACCGCGGTGGACAGCGGCTCGCCGGTGGCCGTGGACGACGCGGTCACGACGCTCGAGGACACCGCGACCACCGTGAACGTGCTCGCCAACGACACGGTGCAGGATCCCCCTGCGACGGTGGCCATCGCGACCGCGCCCGGGAAGGGCACCGCCACGGTGAACGCCGACGGGACGATCACGTACACTCCGTCCGCCAATGCGTTCGGCGCGGACGTGTTCAGCTACCAGGTGAGCGACTACGACGGGCAGGTCGCGACCGCGACGGTCTCGGTCACGGTGACCCCGGTAGACGACGGGCCGCCCACGGCCGCAGGCGAGGCGGTGACGCTCGCGGAGGGCGGCGTCGTCGTCATCGGGGTCCTCGCCAACGACACGGTGGTGGACGGCGTCTCCGCGCTCGAGGTGATCGCCGGGCCGACCGGCGGGACGGCGGTCGTGAACGCCGACCACACGATCACGTACACGCCGGCGCCCGCGTTCAACGGGGCGGACGCCTTCACCTACCAGGTGACCGACGGCGACGGGCAGACCGCCAGCGCGACCGTGAACATCACGGTGACGGCCGTGGACAGCGGCGCGCCGGCCGCCGTGGCGGACTCGGCCTCGACGCCGGAAGGCACCGCCGTCGTGGTGCCGGTGCTCGCGAACGACACCGTGCTCGATCGACCCGCCACCGTGACCGTGCTCGCCGCGCCGGCGCACGGGAGCGCGGTCGCGAACGCGGACGGCACGGTGACCTACACGCCGGCGGCGGGCTGGAACGGCACCGATGCCTTCACCTACCAGGTGGCCGACGCCGACGGACAGATCGCTTCCGCGACCGTGAACGTCACCGTCACCCCGGTGGACAGCGGCACCCCCGCCGCGGTCGCCGACGCCGCGACCACGCCGGAGGGGAGCGCGATCGCGGTCGCCGTGCTCGCGAACGACACGGTTCAGGACCCGCCGGCGACGGTGACGCTGCTCTCCGCGCCGGCGCACGGGAGCGCGGTCGCGAACGCGGACGGCACGGTGACGTACACGCCGGCCGCGGGCTGGAACGGCTCCGACGTCTTCACGTACCAGGTGGCGGATCTCGATGGGCAGACCGCCAGCGCGACCGTGAGCATCACCGTGACCGCGGTGGACAGCGGCGCGCCGGTGGCGGCGGCGGATGGCGCCACCACGGCGGAGGGCACCGCGGTCGTGGTCGCCGTGCTCGCGAACGACACGGTCCAGGATCTGCCGGCGACCGTGACCGTGCTCTCGGCGCCGGCGCACGGGACGGCGGTGGCGAACGCGGACGGAACCGTGACGTACACGCCGCCGGCCGGGTGGAACGGTGCCGACGCGTTCGCGTACCAGGTGGCGGACCTCGACGGTCAGACCGCCTCGGCCACGGTCAACGTGACGGTCACGCCCGTGGACAGCGGGGCGCCGGTGGCGGTGGCGGACTCGGTCACCACGGGGGAGGGCATCGCCACCCTCGTCGCGGTGCTCGCGAACGACACGGTCCTCGATCCTCCCGCGACCGTGACGGTGCTCGCTCCTCCGGCGCACGGGACCGCCATCGTCAACGCCGACGGGACCATCACCTACACGCCGGCGGCGGGGTGGAATGGCGCGGACGCGTTCACGTACCAGGTCGCCGATCTCGACGGACAGGCCGCCACGGCGAGCGTGACCGTGTCGGTGACGCCGGCGGACAGCGGCGCGCCCGTCGCCCTCGCCGACTCCGCCAGCACGGCGGAGGGGAGCCCGGCGATCGTGCCGGTGCTCGCGAACGACGTCGTCCTCGATCTCCCGCCCACCGTCACGATCGCCGCGGCGCCTGCGCACGGCACGGCGGTGGCGAACGCGGATGGCACGGTGACGTACACGCCGGTGGCGGGCTGGAACGGCACCGACGTGTTCACCTACCAGGTGTCCGACCTCGACGGGCAGACCGCGCTCGCGGACGTGACCGTCACGGTGACGCCGGCGGACAGCGGCGCGCCGGTGGCGGCGGCGGACGCGGCGACGACCGCGGAGGACACGCCGGTCGCGGTGGCGGTCCTCGCGAACGACAGCGTGGCCGATCCGCCCGCCTCCGTGAGCCTGCTGGCACCGCCCGCGCATGGAGCGGCGGCGGTGCAGGCGGACGGCAGCGTCGTCTACACGCCAGCCGCGAACTGGTTCGGAGAGGACGCGTTCACCTACCAGGTGGCCGATCTGGATGGTCAGGTCGCGTCCGCGGCGGTGTCGGTCACGGTCTCGCCGGTGGACGACGGCCCGCCGGTCCCGGTGGACGACGCGGCGACCGTGCCGGTGGACACCCCGACGATCGTCGCCGTCCTCGCGAACGACGCCGTCGTCGACGGCGTGGCGTCGGTCGTCATCGCCGGCGCGCCGGCCAGCGGGACCGCGGTGGCCAACGCCGACGGCACCATCACCTACACGCCGGGGGCCGGCTACGCCGGGCCGGATGCGTTCACGTACCAGGTCACCGACACCGACGGTCAGTCGGCGACGGGAACCGTCTCCATCACCGTCACCTCTCCCTGAGATCGCGGTCGAGCGGTCGCCGCCGGGGCCGGCGCGACCGGAGCCGACGCGACGCCACCGATGGACGGCACATGCGCTTCCTCGTGTTCTTCCTCTTCTTCGTGTCGGGATCTGCGGGGCTCGTCTACGAGGTCGCCTGGGCTCGCTCGCTCGGCGTCGTGTTCGGCGCGTCACACCTCGCGGTCACCACCGTCCTCTCGGTGTACATGGGCGGCCAGGCGCTCGGCGCGGCGCTGATCGGCGCCCGGGCCGACCGCACCGAACGGCCGCTGAGGCTGTACGGACTCCTGGAGCTCGGGATCGGCGTGTCCGCGCTCGCCTTCGTCGGGCTGATGCGCATCTACCCCGCGCTGTACGTCCCGCTGGCGCGCGTCGCGGAGGAGAGCCCTCTCTACCTGACCGTGGTCCGAACGACGTTCGCGGCGCTCGCGATCATCGTCCCGACGACGCTCATGGGGGGCACGCTCCCCACCTTGAGCCGATTCTTCGCCGCCCGGGAAGGCGGGCTCGCCAGGCAGCTCTCGCTCCTGTACGGGTTCAACACGCTCGGCGCGGTCGTGGGCGCCCTGCTGGCCGGGTTCGTCCTGCTGCCGGGCCTCGGGGTCACCGCCACGTTGCTGGTCGCCGCGGGGGTGAGCATCACGGCGGGTGCCGCGTCGGTCCTCCTGCAGCGCGGGGAGTCGCTGGCCAAGGCGTCGCCGCTCGAGCCGGCCGCGGCCGACGGTCCGGAGGCGGCCGACGCCGGACGCGCCAGACCGGATGGCTTCGCGGCCCGCCTCACGCTCCTCGGCATCGGGCTGTCCGGGTTCTGCGCGCTCGGATACGAGGTGCTCTGGACGCGCATGCTCACGCTGGTGGTCGGGACCTCGGTCTACAGCTTCACCGTGATGCTGGTGGCGTTCCTCGTCGGGATCGCGCTCGGAAGCTACGCGTTCGGCCCCGTTCGCCGGCTGTTCGGCGGTGAGAGGCACGCGGGCGTGCTGGTGTTCGGGTGCATCCAGGTCCTGATCGGCGTGTCGGCGCTCGCCGTCACCGTCCTCATGCGCGACCTGCCGCTCACGGCCGGCCACACCAGGGCGCTGCTGGCGGGACTCGAGCTGACGCGCTTCGCCGAGCGCGTCGGCTCCTCGTTCGGAATCGCGTTCACGTACCTGCTGATACCGTCCTTCCTGATGGGCCTGGCCTTTCCGGTCGCGGGGGCCGTCTGGTCGGCTGGCCGTTCACGAACGGGAGCGGCGGTGGGCCGGCTCCTCACCGCCAACACCGTCGGCGCCATCCTCGGGTCGGCGACCACCGGGTTCGCGCTCATCTATCTCTTCGGGATCGAGCGGTCGCTGCAGATGCTGATCCTCGTGAACGTCACGTGCGGCGTGGCGATCGCGCTCAGCGCCTCGCGGCGGCGGTGGCCGGTCGCGGCCGTGGCCGCCCTCGGCGCCGCGCTCGTCGTGGCCCGCGGCGCGGTGCCGTCCTGGGGACGCGTGTGGGATCAGAAGTTCTTCGCGACCTTCTCGAACATGCGCCGGACGGTGGACGACCCGGAGCGCGCGAAGGCGCGCCTCGACGACGCGGAGGTCCTCTACTACCACGAGGGCGTGGACGAGACCGTGAGCGTGATCCGCGCACGGGGCGACATCCAGCAGACGTTCATCGTGAACGGGCGGCCGGAGGCCTCCAACGCGCCCATCGACGTGCAGCTCCAGCGCGCGCTCGGCCACCTCCCGATGTTGCTGCATCGGAACCCGCGCAGCGTCTTCGTCCTCGGGACCGGGAGCGGGATGACCCTGGGCGCGACCTCGATCCATCCGGAGGTCGAGCGGATCGTCCTGGCGGAGATCGAGAAGGGCGTCCTGGGGGTGGCGCGCACGTTCTCGGAGTGGAACGCGCACGTCCTCGACGATCCCCGGCTGCACATCGTGTTCAACGACGGCCGGAACCACCTCGCCAGCACGCGACGGAAGTTCGACGTCATCACCTCGGACCCCATCCACCCCTGGTCCGGCGGCGCGGCCTACCTCTACACGGTCGAGTACTTCCGCACGGTCGCCGGGCACCTCGCGCCGGGCGGAATGGTCAGCCAGTGGCTTCCGCTATACGAGCTCTCCACCGGGGACGTGCGAACCGTGTTGCGGACGTTCTCCGAGGCGTTCCCGTACGTCCAGGTATGGCTCACCTACTACGACGCCGTGCTGATCGGCTCGAACGAGCCGATCCTCGTGGATGAGAGCGAGCTGGAGCGGCGCCTCGCGAACCCCAGGATCCGCGACGACCTCGCGGCCGTCCACATGGGGTCCGTCCGAGATCTGCTCGCCTACTTCGTGCTCGGGGACGCCGGCGCGCGCGAGTTCGCCCGGGGTGGCGAGGTCAACACCGACGACAACCTCACGCTCGAGTTCTCGGCGCCGCTGTCCCAGGGCGCGCTGACGGCGGGGGGCAACGTCCTCGCGCTCACGGCCGCGCGAGAGAGCCTGGTCCCGTACCTGGCCGGATCGCCCGCGGCAGGCCTTCGGAGGGCCGCGGTCGATCGGTGGACGCGCGACCTGGAGACCGCGCGCCTGTTCGATCTCGCGCACGCGCAGTACCTCGCGGGCGAGCAGACGAGCCCCGGATTCGCGGACCTGCTCGCCACGGTGCGCGTGCGCGACCCCGGGTACGCGCCGCTCCTGTTCCTGCTCGACGAGGCGCAGTTCGAGGATCGGCGTCAGCCGGTCGTCGTGGCGGAGACGTCGCTCGACCTGCGCGACGAGTCGGGTGCGCCGACGCGCGTACGCCTCGCCGCGATCCGCACGTTCCTGGGACGGGGACGGGTGCTCGTCTCGTTCGCCGACCTGGGCGGTCGTGAGGTGTGGGCGAAGCGAATCGTCTGCGGTCGGTACGAGCAGCTCGAGGACGAGACCGCGCAGTACGCCAGCCGGATCCTCGGCGCTGCGCGGGCCGCGGCGTCCGAGGGAGCCGCCACGGCGGACGCCGTTCGCGAGGTCCTTCGGCGGGAGGCGAACCGGGGCGCGTGCCAGCTCGAGCTGTGATGCGCTCCCTGGCGCTTGGCGGGTGCGGCAAGAGGCTTAGCAACGCCGTTCTCGGCGCCGCACGGCGCCTTCCCCCGACGACTCGCCGGAGGACGAGACGCGCCTGGCCGAGGCGCCGCTGAGATGGCAGCAGGTGCGGTCACGTGGTGTAGACTGCGGTCTTTCCTGCCAATCCAGGGGTTCCAGAAGATGACGTCCATCCCCGTTGCCGCCCCCGACCTGACCGGGAACGAGGAGCGCTACGTGGTCGAGGCGCTGCGTTCCAGCTGGATCTCGTCCACGGGTCCGTTCGTCGGCCGCTTCGAGCGGGCGTTCGCGGAGCAGTGCGGCACGCGCGCGGCGATCGGCGTCGCGAACGGCACGCTCGCGCTCCACCTGGCGCTGCTCACCATGGACCTCCGGCCCGGGGACGAGGTGCTGGTCCCGTCGCTCACGTACATCGCCACCGCGAACGCAGTTCGTTACTGCGGCGCCGAGCCGGTGTTCGTGGACGTGGACCCCGCGACCTGGTGCATGGACCCGGAACGGCTGGAGGCGAGCATCACGCGGCGCACCAAGGGGATCATCCCGGTGCACCTGTACGGCCACCCGGCAGACATGGACGCCATCGGCCACATCGCCGCGACGCACGGTCTGTGGGTCGTCGAGGACGCCGCCGAGGCCCACTTCGCCCGGTACAAGGGTCGGCCCACCGGGTCCCTGGCGCGCATCGGCGTGTTCTCCTTCTACGGCAACAAGGTGCTGACGAGCGGGGAGGGCGGCGCGGTGACGCTGGACGATCCCGCGCTGGAGCGCCGGGCGCGGCTGCTCCGCGGGCAGGGCGTCGATCCGGACCGGCGCTACTTCTTCCCCATCACCGGCTACAACTACCGGCTGACCAACCTCTGCTGCGCGCTGCTGTGCGCGCAGCTGGAGCGCGCGCCGCAGCTCCTGGCCCGGCGCCGCGCCATCTACGAGCGCTACCGCGCCGCGCTGGCGGGCGTTCCGGGAATCGGCTTCCAGCCGCAGGCGAGCTGGGCCGAGCTGTCGCCGTGGCTGTTCAGCGTCACCGTGGACGCGGCCGAGTTCGGGCGCTCGCGCGACGAGCTGGCGGCGCGCCTGGCCGAGCTCGGCATCGAGACGCGCCCGTTCTTCCGGCCGCTGCACCGGCTCCCGCCGTTCTGGGAGGAGTCGCGCCGACGCGGGGAGGTGCTCCCCGTCACCGATCGACTCGGCGCGACCGGGCTCAACTTGCCCACTCATACGCAGCTGACCGACGCGGAGATCGACCGGGTCGCCGCAGCCATCGTGGAGGCGCGCCGCTGACGCGGCGCTCGCCTCGGCAAGGAGTGCCCATGCGCAGGAATCTCATCGTCCTCGGGTCGTCCGGCCTGGCGCGCGAGATGGCCATGGTGGCCGAGCAGATCGACGCGCGCGAGCATCGCTGGAACTTCATGGGATTCGTGGGCGCGTCGATGGAGGAGCAGGGGCGCGACCTCGGCCTGGGGCCGGTGCTCGGGGACGACGCCTGGCTGCTGGCGCAGGAGCTCGAGGCCGACCTCGTCGTGGGCGTCGGCTATCCGAAGGTCAGGGCGTCCATCCTGTCGCGCTACCTCGCCGCGGGCGACCGCTTCCAGTTCCCCAACCTCGTTCACCCCTCCGCGACGCTCGACTTCAGGCGCGTGGAGATGGGCCGCGGAAACGTGGTCACTGCTGGAGTCGCCATGACGTGCGACATCCGGATCGGCGACTTCAACCTGTTCAACCTCAACGTCACCGTCGGCCACGACGCGACCATCGGCTCCTTCGACGTGTTCAACCCGAGCGTGAACGTCTCCGGATACGTCCGCGTGGGCGACCGGGTGCTGGTCGGGACGGGCGCCCAGGTCCTCGAGAACCTGTCCGTCGGCGCGGACGCGACGGTCGGGGCCGGCGCGGTGGTTCGCGCCGACGTGGAGCCGGGCCAGACGGTGGTCGGGGTACCCGCGAAGCCGGTCACCCGTCGATCCTGAACGCGGCCGGATGCCTGCCATTCCTCGCGTGCCGCCCGATCACGGATCGCAGGACCGCCGGGACGGCCAGCCGGCGCGACGTCGGCTGCTCGCGCGCATCTGGGCCTGGTGGCGAGAGGGCTGGTCGATGGTACGCCTCCGCCCTTTCGACCAGGACACGCCGCACGGACGCTCGCAGGAACGGTACCGGCGGATCGCGCTCACGACGCTCTCCGCATTCGCGGTTCGCGGGGTCGGGACGGCGGTCGGCCTGGTGACCGTGCCGCTGCTGCTCGCGTACCTCGGCAAGGAGCGCTTCGGGCTGTGGAGCACGATCACCACCGTCGTGGCCTGGGCGACGCTCTTCGACCTCGGGATCGCGAATGGGCTCGTGAACTGCCTCGCGAAGGCGCACGGGCGCGGCGAGCGCGACCAGGCGGTCCGATACGTGTCGACGGCGCTCGCGGCGCTCCTCGCCATCGCGGCGGTGCTCGCCATGGGGGTGGCCGCGAGCGCATGGAGCATCCCGTGGGACCGGGTGCTCGCCGTCCGCGGGGCGGTGGACGCGCAGACGGTCCGCTGGTCGGTGGTCGCCGCACTGGCCACCTTCATCGTCGGGCTGCCGCTCTCGGTGGGGGGGCAGATCTACGCGGCGTACCAGCGCGCGTACGTCGCGAACGCGTTCGCGATGATCGGCGCCGTGGTCGGCGTCGTCGCGCTGCTCGCCGCGCTCGGCCTCGGTGCCGGCCTGCCCGCGCTCGTGCTGGTCTTCGGCCTGGGCGGGCTCGTCGCCTCGGGGCTGGGGCTGGCATACGCGATGCGCGTCGCCATGCCCTGGCTTCGCTTCCGCGTCGGGGCGGTGGATCGCGGGGCGCTGCGAGAGGTGATGGCCCGCTCCATCCCGATGTTCCTGTTCCAGGTGGGCGCGCTGGTGGTGAACGAGACGCAGGCGATCATCCTGGCGCATCGCTGCAACCTGGCGGTCGTGGCCGAGTACTCGATCCTCATGCGGCTCTACCTCATCGCGCTCGGGTTGGTGCAGCTCAGCACCTCTTCCTTCGTCCCGAGCTTCCGGGAGGCGGTCGAGCGGGGCGAGCACGCGTGGGTCCGCGCGAGCTTCGGGAACTTCGTGAGGGTGCGCGTCGGCCTGGCGCTGGTGGGCGGCGCCGCGCTGGTCCTCGTCGGGAACTCGCTGCTGCGCGTCTGGCTGCGCCGGTCGGACGTATGGTTCTCGCCGGCCACCTGGATCGTGCTCTGGGTGATGATGGTCTCGGTGACGTGGGTGGGCGCCCACTCGGATCTGCTCGCCATCACCGATCGGCTCTGGGGCCTGGTGGGCCTCGTGTTCCTCAACGCGACCGCGACCGTGCTGCTGACCTGGTGGCTGGCGCCGCGCCTCCAGGTGCTCGGCGTGGTGATCGCGTCCGGCGCGGTGACGGCTGGGCTCTTCACGTGGATCCTTCCCTGGATGGCGCGCCCCGTCCTCGCGGGAGGAGACGATGGCGGAAGGTGAGGCACGGATGCTGCTGCGCGTCATCGATTACGTGGCCAACCCGGGCGGCGGCGTGCGCTTCACCGTCGAGATGCTGCGCGGCCTGCACCGCATGTATGGGCCGCAGATCGAGCTCGTGAGCCACGGCGAAGCGCTGCAGCGCTACGCCTCGCTGCTGAGCAGGGATCGAGGCGTGCGCCTCGTGGATGTTCCGCCGGTCGAAGCCTGGCGTTCGCGGACGCTCATGGCCGGGATCCCGGGCGCGGGCCCGCTCAACTTGCTGCTCGGCACCGCGCGCTTCCACCACGCGGTCGCCGGCGACCTGCTGGAGGGAGCCGACGTGGTGTGGTTTCCGTGGTTGCATCGGCACCGCATCCCTTGGGCGCGAGCGGGGCGCGTCGTCGCGACGTTGCACGACGTCATCACGCTGCAGTTCCCGGAGATCGCCCCTGCGTGGATCCGCCGGGACGAGCGCGGGACGGTCCGGGCGTGGCTCGCGTCCGGCGCGCGCATCGCCATCACCTCGAACGCGACCGCCGCCACGCTGCACTCGATGTTCGGGACCGACGCGGAGCGTCTGGAGGTGATCCCGCTGTCCGGCAGTCATGAGCGCCCGGCTGCGCCAGTCACGCGCGGCGACCTGGCGTTCAAGGGAAGGGAGTATCTCCTCGCGCCGATCAACATCACCCCGCACAAGAACGCGGAGGTGCTCCTGCGCGCGCTCGGCAGGACCGGGGCGCGGCATCCGCTCGTCCTCACGGGAAGCGGGATGGACCTGTGGCCGCCCCGGAGCACGCGTGCCCGCAAGCTGACGGAGCTCGCGGAGGCATCGGGTTTCGTGCGCGACGCATCGCTCTTCGCGCCCGGCTACGTGGACGATCGCGCGTACGAGCAGCTCCTCGACGAGGCATGGGCCCTCGTGATGCCGACGCTCGCCGAGGGGGGCGGCAGCTTCCCGGTGCTGGAGGCGATGACGGCCGGCATTCCCGTGATCGCCTCCGACATCCCGGTCATGCGGGAGATGGTCGAGCGGACCGGTGGTCAGGTCCTCTGGTTCGACCCCAGGGATCCCGCCGATCTCGCGGCCAAGCTCGCCGAGCTCGAGGCGAGATACCCCGAGTACCGAGGCCGGGCCGAGCGCCAGGCGAAGACGCTGCGTCTGCGAACGTGGGACGACGTCGCTGCCGGCTACGCCCGCCTGCTGGGGCTCACCTAGCTTCCTCCTGAGAGCAGCCGCGCATCGACGCGGTCCAGCGGACGCCCCGCGGCGGCGCGGTACAGCGCGCGATACGCGCGGGCGGTCCGGTCCCAGGTGAACCTGGCGACCTGCCGTCTTCCGTGATCGACCAGCGCACTCGCGCGAGCGGGATCGGTCCAGACCCGCTCGATGGCCGCCGCCATGGCCGCGACGTCCGTCGGGTCGAACATCTCGGCCGCACCCCCGGCGACGTCGGGCAACGATGACGTCCCGGAGCACGCGACCGGCAGGCCTGACCGGAACGCCTCGAGGACGGGCATGCCGAAGCCCTCGAACAGGCTCGGGAACACCAGCAGCGATGCGAGCCGGTAGAGGCCGACGAGGTCGATCGGCTCCACGAAGCCCACGAAGTGGACCACGCGGGTGAGATCGAGCCGCCGGAGCTCCGCCACGAGGGAGGGGTGACAGGCATCGCGATGCCCCGAGCAGACGAGCGGAACTTCGACCCCTCGCGCGCGGAGCAGCGCGAGCGCCTGGAACAGCCGGACGTGGTTCTTGTGCGGGAACGTCTGGGCCGGGAACAGCGCGAAGCGCGCGGGGAGCGCCAGGCGATCCCGCAGTCGCCGCAGGGCCGTCTCGTCGGGGGACGGGTACGCGTCGAGCACCGGCGCCCAGCCGATCACGTGGACCCTGGCGGCGTCGAGTCCGAGGTGCTCGACCAGGTCCCGCTTCCCGTACGGCGTGAGCGCGACGACCGCGGCCGCCTGCCGGGCCAGCGTGCGGTAGGTCACCTCGCGCCAGCGGACGTGCTGGCGCGAGAAGAACCCGGGGAAGTGCACGTGCTGCAGGTCATGCGGCACGTAGATCGAGGGCACGGAGGTGCGGAACCCGTGCTGCAGCGCGAAGTGCACCACGTCCGCGCGGAGCGACTCGACGAAACCGTCGGACGGCGGGACGCGGACGGGCATCCACCGCACCACGGCGCGAGCGAGCCGGTCGTAGACTGCCGGGGAGAGCAGCGCGCTTCCGGCGACGCTCCTGGGCGTGCGCGGCCATGCACGCATGCGACAGGCACCGGCGACGTGCGGCGCCAGCCAGTCGGCCGAGTCGTCGTTGACGAGGAACAGATACTCCTCGTCCCCGTCCCGGAGCGCCGCGAGGCCGGAAGCGAGGCCGATGAGCGCCTGCTGCACGCCGCCCTGCTCACCTGCCCGCAGCCGGGCGTCGATGCAGATGCGCAGCATGCTCCTCCGATCACCACCACCGGCGCGGCGGCCTCGCATCGCGCCGCGGCGTCGAGAAGACGCGCTCGAGCCAGTCGAGGAGCACGCCGGGATCCGAGTATGGCGTCGGCCGTCCCTCGGGCAGGAAGGGCTGGAGGAGCATGTGGCGGTACAGCTCCTCGTCGCGGTCGATCTGGATGACGCGCTCGATGGCCGCCTCGTCGCTCCCGTGCTCGTGCCAGCTCACGATGCTGCGCAGGTCGAAGTCGAGGTGAACGAGCGGATTCCCCCAGTAGATCGGGATCGACCCGACGCGCATCGGCTCGACGATCTTCTCGGTCGTGTAGCCGGGGTACGAGGCGTTCTCGAAGGCGATCGTGAACCGGTGCTGGCGGATGAACGCGAGCTTGTCCTTCACCGGCCCGCCGACGTTGTTGCGGACCCGGCCGCCCGAGTCCACCGGCTTGTACCTTGAAAGCTTCTCGAAGAACCGCAGCCGCTCACGGGCTGCCCGGTTGGAGCAGACCAGGTTGCAGAAGCGGGTCTTCTCCGCGACGATCGCGTTCACGTCTCGCCGCCGCTCGAGGAGAAAGCGCGGGTCGCCGAGGTACAGGTTGTACAGGGGCCAGCGGAGGTGGCGTGGCTCGTCGGGGAGGTGGTCGAACGTGAGCGCGAAGTCGCAGTGGCGGAAGTCGGGGCGAACGTTCTCGCCGGTGAAGAAGACGCGCGTGCACCGGTAGCGCCAGTGGCGCCATCCGAAGTTCGCGAAGAACACGAAGTCCGGATCGTCCACGACCTCCACTGCGAAGCGGGTGCGCAGCACGTCGAGCAGCACGTTGTTCCGGCGGTCGAACCCCGGCCAGAAGTCCACGAAGTCGAGGCGGACGGGATTCACGTTGCCTCCGCGTGACCCGCCCGCGCCGCTCGGCCCGTGAGCACCGACGCATACGCAGCGCGCAGCGCGCGGCCCACAGCGGTGGTCGAGAAGCGATCGGCGACCAGCCGGCGGCCGGTGGCGCCCATGGCCATGCGCCGGCTCGGGTCCCGGAGCAGGCGGAGGATGGCGTCGGCGAGGGCGCCCGCCTCGAGCGGAACGACCTCGCCCGCGCCGGCGCGCTGCACCTCGCGGGCGAGGTTCACCCGGTCCGACACGACCACGGGGAGCCCGGCCGCCATGCCCTCGGCGACGGACATGCCGAAGTTCTCCTGGTGAGAAGGCGCCGCCAGGACGGCGGCGTGCGCGAGGGCGCGGGCACGGCCTTGGGCGTCGAGCAGGCCGGTGAACGTGACGGCGCCGTGGAGCCCGGCGTCGGCGATCTGCCGCTCCACCACGGCGCGGTGCCCCCCCTCGTCCGGCCCGGCGATCACCAGCCGGGCGCGCGGCTCCTGCTCGCGGACCCGCTTCATGGCGGGGATCAGCAGGTCGAAGCCCTTGACGGGGTGGATGCGCGACAGCAGCAGCACCTCGAAGCTGCGCGCCCGATCGGCCTCGTCCCCCAGGCTCAGGAACTGCTCGGCCTCGACCACGTCGGGGACGACGACCGCGGGCCGCTTGCGCGCCCACGTCGGCGCCTCGTCCCGCTCGGCGTCGGTGGTGAAGTGCAGGAACGCGGCGCGCTCGACGTTGCGCCGCTCGGCGACGGCCAGGAAGACGCGCTTCTCGAGCGAGCGCTGGCGCAGCGCCCACGGGTTCAGCGCGCCGTGCAGGGTGACGACGTACGGGATGCCGCGTGCCTGGCAGCGACGCGCGGCGATGATCCCGGCCGCCGTCCAGAGCATGTGGAGGTGGACGAGGTCGAACCCCTCCACGTGAGCCTTCACTGCCCGGCCGAGCGTCGGCGCGTAGAATGCGCGGCCGAGCTGGTGCACCGAGCGGAAATACGACACCGGAACGCCGTCCACGGTGCGCCGGCCGCTCGCGATGGCCGGAAGATCCCGCCGGGAACGCTGGGTGGTCGTGAACAGTTCCACCTCGACCCCGGCGCCGGCGAGCGCGTGCAGCATGCCCTGCACGGCGCTCACCACGCCGCCCCACTCGGTCGCTGGCGCGTAGCAGCCGCTGACGTGCAGGACCCTCATGCCGGCGCGCCTCCGGGCCTGCGCTCGCGGGACGACAGCAGCTCGACTGCCGCCCCGGCGAGCACGGCGGCACGTCCGGCGACCTGTGCGATCCGCTGGGCGGGTCCACCCGAGGGCAGGGCGCGGTTCGGCGCGTGCGGGGCATCGCTGGCGAGCGCCCCCCGCGGCCCGACCAGCCGGCTCGTCCGGACGTGGCTTCGCCCGGCCCAGTAGAGCCGCGACAGGTAGTAGCGCGGCGTGAGCTTTCCGGGCGAGACGTGATGCAGCGCCGCGGCGCCCGGTTCGTAGACCACGCGGAGCCCGGCGCGGCGGACGCGAAGGCCGAGCGCGGTGTCCTCTCCGGCAACGAGCGAGCCGGAGCGGCTCGCGTCGAATCCGAGCCGCAGGTCGAAGCCGCCGACCCGGCGCAGCACGTCCGCCGGGATCGCGAAGTTCGCGCCGATCGGCAGGTCCCGCGGCGGGAACTCGCAGCGCGCGTCGCCCAGATCGTAGAGTCCCAGGAGGAAGGCGTGCGCGGGGGGAAACCAGGTCGGGCGCGGCGCATCCCAGAGCGGACGAAGGCGGCCGCCGACCATCCCGGGGCGAGGGAGCGTGGCGAAGGCGGCCGAGTACGCCATCAGCCATGCCTGGTCAGCCACGGCGTCATCATCCAGGAAGGCGAGCAACGCCCCGCGCGCGTGCGCCGCGCCGAGGTTGCGGGCGTGGCTCAGCCCCATCACGTCGGAGTGGAGGTACACGAGGCGCGGGTCGCGGAGCGCCGACATGGCCTCGCGGGTGCGGCCGTCCCGGCTCTGATCGACCACCAGCAGCTCGAGGTCGCTCCAGGTTCCCCCCAGCACCGAACGGGCCGCGGCCGTCGCGAGCTCCGGGCGGTGCACGGTGGCGAGGATCACGGAGAAGGACGGGGCGCTCATCTCGACGGCTTGCGGAGCGCGTCCAGGAATGGCCGCACCCAGAGGTTGAGCTGCGTCTTCAGGCGAATGGCCGGATGCCGGGCGAGCAGGTCCTCGCGCTGCTGGAGGGCCTCTCCCATTCGCTCGAGCGCGACGCGCTCGAAGCCGTGGCGAATCTGGATGAGGTGCACCTCCGCCAGCGAGCGGCCGCGCTGGCCGAAGCTCTTGGTGGCGTCGTGCATCGTCTCCTCGGCCCAGACCTCCTCGGTGAGGGCGAAGCGGCCGAGCGCCGACATCCGGAGCCAGAGGTCGAAGTCCATCGCGTAGTGATAGGACTCCTCCACGCCGCGCAGACGCTCCCATGCGTCCCGCCGGAAGAAGCAGGCAGGCTGGGAGATCCTGCCGGAGCGGCCCCAGTCGGCGAGCTCCTCGCGCGTCGCGCCCCTGGGCGCGTTGGTGTAGTACGAGCGCCCCTCGACCGTGACGGTGCGACACGCGCCTGCCCAGGCGATCGCGTCCGGATTCGCGGCGCGGAAGCGCGCGAGCGCGTGGAGCGCGCCGGGGACGAGGCGGTCGTCGCTGCACAGCCAGTTCACGACCTCACCCGCGGCGCGCGCGAGCCCCTGGTTCAGCGCGTCGCTCTGGCCGCGGTCCCTCCGCGACACCCAGGCCGCCAGCCACGGCTCGTACTTGCGGATGATCTCGACGGAGCCGTCCGTCGATCCGCCGTCCATGATCACGTACTCGAGCGAAGGGTATCCCTGGAGGAGCACCGAGCGGATCGTCGCCTCGAGAAAGCTCGCCTGGTTGAACGACGGGGTGACCAGCGTGACGGTGGGCAGGGGCCCCGCCGCCGGCGGCGCCGCGGGGCCCGTGGTCCAGGGCCACCCGCGCGTTCCGCGCGGCGGTGGCGGCAGCTCCTCGAGGGTGGGGCAGGCGCGGAATGGCATCGTTTCGCGGGCCGCCGATCAGCCGCGATGCGGCGGCGCGTCCTGGGCCGACGCCTCCCGGGCCGGCTCGTCCCGCTCCGCCGACAGGATGGCCAGCTCCTGGGTGAGCTGCCGGACCTGCTGCGTCAAGCGCGAGAGCACCGTCGAGAAGTGCACGCTGATGAGCAGCAGGAACAGCAGCCCGAACAGGAAGAGCGTCGTGGTGACGGTCACCGCCCCGATGAGCGCGGTGACCCGCTCGACCAGCCCGTACCACGACGCCAGCAGCATCATGGCGACGCCGGTGACGATCCAGAGGAACGAGTATTCCTCCTTCAGCTTGCGGCGTCGGACCAGCTCCAGGATGACGCCGAAGGTGACGAGGCTGGCCGTGATGGCGAACACGCGCTGGGTGGGGGTCATCGCTTCTCCCTGCGGAGCGGCACGAGGAACAGCGCCAGCGACATGCGGAACACGTAGTAGAAGGGCTTCACGATGCCGCCGTGCATGCTCTTGCCCTCGGGCGAGGGGAGCATCCGGACCGGCACCTCGGTGAGCCGCAGGCCGGCGCGCGCCACCATCGCGAGCACGTCGGCGTCGGGGTAGTCCACCGGGTATCGCTCGTGCGCGTAGAAGCGCAGCGCCTCGCGCGAGATGGCCTGGAACCCGCTGGTGGGGTCGGTGATCCGCTGCCCGGACAGCGCGCTCGCCACCCGCCCGAACAGCCACATGCCGATGCGCCGCGCCAGCGGCGGCCGGTACGATCCCGGGTCGAGGAAGCGCGAGCCGACGACCACGTCGGCCTCGTGGAGCGCCGTGAGCAGGCGCGGGATGGACGCGGGATCGTGCTGGCCGTCGGCGTCGAGCTGGAGGACGGCGTCGTAGCCGTGGCGCAGCGCGTACCGGTAGCCGGTCTGGAGCGCCGCGCCGTAGCCGAGGTTCACCGGGTGGACCGCCACGCGGGCCCCTCCCGCGCGCGCCTCGGCGGCGGTCTCGTCGGCCGAGCCGTCGTCCACGACGAGCACGTCACCGGCGACCTGGTCGCGCACCGCCTCGACCACCCGCCGGATGCCCCGAGCCTCGTTGAACGCGGGCATCACCACCAGCAGACGGGCCGGGTGGGCGTGCGGCGTCTCGGCGACGAGTGCGTGCGTCAAGGCAGGAATGACGTAGCATACGCCCGGGACCGGGAAAAGCGGGCAGCATCCGGCCGGAACGCTGCCGTGGAGGGCGGTTGCGAGTCTCCATCATCACGCCGTCATTCAACCAGGGCGGCTTCATCGAGCGCACCGTCGAGAGCGTGCTGGCCCAGCGCGGCGACTTCGAGCTCGAGTACCTGGTGGTGGACGGAGGCTCCACCGACGCGACGCTCTCGGTGCTGAGACGGTACGAGGGGCGGCTGCGCTGGATCTCCGAGCCGGACCGGGGGCAGTGCGACGCCATCAACAAGGGCCTGCGGATGACCTCGGGCGAGGTCGTGGCCTGGCTCAACTCCGACGACACCTACGAGCCGGGCGCCGTCCAGGCCGCCGTCGAGGCGCTCCGGGGTGGCGCGCGCTGGTGCTTCGGCGAGTGCCGGATCGTGGACGAGCAGGACCAGGAGATCCGCCGCGGCGTCACGGCCTACAAGAACGGGCAGGCGCGCCGCTACGGGCTGACGCGCCTGCTCGGGCGGAACTTCATCTCGCAGCCGGCGACGTTCTTCCGCCGCGACCTGATCGCCGAGGTGGGCGCGCTCGACGAGTCCCTGCACTTCGCCATGGACTACGACCTGTGGCTGCGCTTCGCCCGGGTGGCGCGGCCGGTCTTCGTGCCGCGGCCGCTCGCGGCGTTCCGCTGGCACGCCTCGTCGAAGACGGGCGCACGGTACCGCACCGGCGCCTGGGAGGCGTTCCGCATCGCCTGCCGCCGCGCGCGAGGGGTCGAACGCCTGGCGCTGCCCGGCCACCTGGCGCGCTACGCGGCACAGGTCGCGATCTATGGGGCGCTGGACCTCGCCGCCGCGCTCCGCCGGCCGTGACCGCGGCCGCTCACTTCGCGATCGCCACCTCCACCAGCACCGGCGCGAGCACGCGTACGATCTCGGCCGGCGCGAGGCCGACCAGGAAGCCGCGCGAGCCGCCGTTGATGTAGACCTTCTCGAGCTCGAGGATGGACCGCTCCAGGTACACCGGCATCCGCTTGCGGGTGCCGAACGGGCTCGTCCCGCCAACCTGGTAGCCGGAGTGCCGGTTCGCGACCTCTGGCTTGGAGGGCTGGACGGTCTTCTTGCCGATGGTGCGCGCGAGCGCCTTGGTGGAGACCTCGCGATCGCCGTGCATCAGGACCACCAGCGGCTCGCGGTCCTCGTCCTCCATGACGAGCGTCTTGATGGTGGCGTGCTCGTCCACGCCCAGCTCGCGGGCGGAGACGCGCGTGCCGCCGTGCTCCTCGTAGCGGTAGGGGTGCTCGGTGTACGCGACGCCCTGCTCGCGGAGGAGGCGCGTGGCGGGGGTCGAGGGGATCTTGCTCATGCGGGGTGAGGATACCGCAGCGGCGGCGCGCCGGGACGGCTCACCCGCACTCCTTCTCCACCAGCTCCAGCGCGCAGTCGAGCTCCAGCGCGAAGCGGCCGCGGCGCACGGGCACGAGCCGCACGTCGGGACACTTCTCGAGCAGCCGCCTGCGCAGCAGGATGAGCCGGCTCTCCAGGTTGTCCTTCACCGGCGGCAGGCCGAGGCCGGGATCGAGCCGCAGCTCGCGGTTGGTGAACTCCGTCCGCCCCTCGGCGCGGTGGAGGCCGAGCACCTTCCACAGGATCTTGCCGGGGACGTTCCGGATCAGGTACTCGCCGTCCACGAACACGCAGTCGTCGTTCCGGTAGTAGACGAGCGTGCGGCGGCGGGCGTGGGGCGCGGGGCGGGCGGGGCGCGGCGGCGCGGGGGCGGGCGTGGCGGCAGGCGCGGCGTCCTCCTCCAGCGCCGCCATGCGGTCCATGCCCATGGCGATCTGGTTCGCGACGATCTGCAGGAACGCCTCGTCCCATTCGTCGAACTGGAGGGGATCGCGGCTCTCGACCGCGAGCACGCCGACCAGCCGGTCGCCCACGAGCAGCGGCAGCGCGAGCTGCGCCTGCGCGTCGGGCAGGCCGGGGAGGGGGATCTCGGGCGCGAGCCCGGCCGCGTCTCCGGCCTCGGCCACCCGCCCGCGGATGGCCCGCCCGTACCGGAGCTCCCCGCCGACGCCGGCCACGCGGATCATCCGCCGGCGCTCGGCCACGGTGCCGATGATGCCGGCCCCGAGCGCCACCTCCGCGCCGATGCCGCCGGGCCCGTAGCCGCGGCTGGCGATCGCGACGAGGTGGCCGGCCTCGCAGGGCACGAGCACCATGGCGTGCTGGAACCCGAGCAGCTCGTCGAGCGCGGCCATGGCGCCGGAGAGGAGCGCCTCGAGGTCCGCGGCGCGGTTGATCCGCTCCGACACGGCCTGGAGCCCGCGCAGCTCGGTGAGCGGCCCGGACGCGACCGGCGCGGCGCGCTCGGCGTCGAGCATCGGGTCGGGCGGCATCAGGAAGCCGTCCAGCCGCTCGACGCCGAGCACCTCGTAGACGTCGGCGGAGAGCAGCCGGAACACGCCGGCCATCCCGGTGTGCGAGGCGATGGCCTGGATGCGGACCGCCATGCCGTCGAACAGCGGCCCCTCGGTCTCGGCGTGATCGTACCGGAGCCGCAGCCGCCAGCTGTCGAGCGTGAGCGGATCGAGCAGCAGCACGGTGGCGTGCGGGTGCTCGAGCACGTTGCGCTTGGTCTTGTTGAAGAACTGGCAGGAGAGCGCCACGTGGCGATCGTCGAGCCGGTGCACGTGCGACAGGTACGTGACGTTGGGCTCCCCGGCGCGCGAGCAGGTCGCGATCGCGGCGGGGACGATCCCCTGGAAGCAGGTGGGCGGCAGCTCGGAGAGCGGCGCGGGGGCGGTCACGGTGCACGCTCCGGCGGCACGGCGCTCCCGAGCGGCGCGCCCGCGCCCGGTCCGGGCGTCTGCACGAACAGGCCGTCCACCCGGAGCCGCACCGCCAGGCACGGCCAGCGGTTCACGCGCAGGGTGAGCCGCGGCGGCACGCCGACGAGCGCCAGCTCCCGCGCGAGCGCGCACGTGTAGCGCTCCACCAGCGCGCGCTCCTCCGCCGTGGCCGGCGCGAGCGCCGCCACCTGGCCCTTCACCTGGATCGACTGGTGGTCGGTGGGGCGCGAGAACATCACCGCCACGCGGCCGCTCTCGCGGAGGGCGCCCGGGCAGCGGCCGGCGCTCGCCTCGGGGACGAGCACGGTCAGCTCGGCCCCGCCTGCCTCCACGCGCGCGCCCACCGCCCGCACGCAGTCGGGCAGGAGCCGGGCGTCGCGGCTCGCCAGCAGGATGGAGACGCCGGACTCGAGGAACGCGGAGAGGTCGAGGGAGATCACGCTGGGCGCGCATTGTAAGGGCGCGCGACGACCTGCGGCACGCGGCCGCGTCCGCCCTGTCGGGACGACCAGGAAGTGCGTCCCACGCGCGCGGGGCAGGCGCGCGGCGAAGCGCACCGACCGTGCGGCCTCCCCCCGGGGCGCGGGCCCCGGCTACGCGGCGATCCCGGCCGCCGCGGCCGCGGCGGCCCACTCCTCGGCGCCGAGCGCGGCCCGGATCGGCGCGGTGGCCTGGGCGAACGCGGCGGGCGGGATCTCCCCGGCCATGCCGCGGAGGAGGCCGGCGCGCTCCGGCAGGTTGAGCGACCGCACGATGACGGCGGTCCACTCGCCCCGCCGCGACGGCGGGATGCTCTCCAGCAGGGCCCGGTGGATGGCGCCCAGCGCGGCGTCGTCGAAGTTCGCGTGGAGCACGCGCATGGCCTCGACCTCCTCGCGCTCCATGTGCCGCAGGTGCTCGGCCGCGAGCCCCCAGATCCGGTCGTGCAGCCGCCGCCCGAGCGCCGTGCGCTCGGCGGCGGAGGCGCCGGCGAGCCGGGCCGCGAGCTGCCCGGCCTCGCGCGCCAGCCCCTCGGTGCGCGCGTGGTCGGTGGCGAGCGCCGCGTGCAGCTCCGGCGCGAGCCGCGCCAGCTCGGGCATGAACCAGCGGTCCTCGTGCGCGGCGTGCTCCTCGAGCATCCCGATCAGCCGGTGGACCAGCTCGGCCGCGGCGCCGGCGCCGGCCTCGTCCGCGAAGTCGGTGTGCCCGAGGCGCGTCCCGGCGTCGAACAGCAGCGTGCGGATGCCCTTGTGGACGGGGCCGAACAGATCGATGCGCGACATGCGTGCTTCCTCCAGGTCGGTGTGGTCGGGCACCAATCTGGCGGAGCGCGGCGCGGGCGCGTGCTCAAAGTTCGCTAGCGGAATCCTAAGTTGTCCCTAAGGCCGCGCGCCCATCCGGGATACGCTGCGGGGGCGCAGGCCGATCCATGCTGGACCGCGTCCGCGACCGGGAGCACGCCATGAACGCCTCGCCGAACTCGTCCAACCACCTGCTCGCGTTCGTCGTCCGCCTGGTCGTCTCGGCGGGCGTGCTGTGGCTCGCCGTGAGGTGGGTCTCGCCCGGGAACCCGTTCAACACGTTCGGGCGCGCGGTGGTCGTGTCGATCGTCCTGTCGATCGCCTACTACATGACGCTCGCGAAGTTCCTCTGGTTCCTGGTCCTGCCGTGGCTGCTGTACGTGCTCGTGTGGCTGAGCGTGATCGCGGCGAGCTACGGGCTCGGCTTCGGGAGCTCGCTCCTGCTCGCGCTCGCGCTCGCGTTCCTGTCCTGGGTGGTCTCGACGCTGTTCGGGATCCGGACGTTCAGGTCCGAGTGACCGGCCGGCGCGCCCGCGGCGGCCGCTCCCCGCCGGCGGCCGCGCGGTGCTCGCCGTGCCCACGGACCTCGCGCACCGGCTCGATGCGCACGCCGGGCGCGCGCGGGTCCGGCCGGCGGGCGGCGGCGCCGAACTGCGTCGCGGCGGCGCGGGCCACCTCGAAGCGCGTCTCGGCGGCGCCGATCACGATCTTGCCGATCTCGTCGCGCGTGACACCCCCGCGCCGGCAGAGCAGGGGCAGCAGCCACTTGGGATCGGCCTTCTTCTCGCGGCCGATGTTGATCCGGAACCAGGCCACCTCGGCGGGCGGGCCGCGGCGCGGCGCGCGGTCGGCGCGCGGCGCGGGCGCCTGGCGGGCGGCGTGGGCGGTCTCGGTGAGGTCCTCGGGCGAGGGCAGGCGGGCGCGCGTCGTGCGGACCAGCGCCGCGGCGACGAGCAGCGGGTCGCGGCCGGAGAGCAGGCGCGCGGCGGCGGCGCGCTCGTCGTCGCTCACGTCCTCCGAGAGCGCGTCCACCTCCCCGGCGAGGCGCGCGTCGTCGGCGGCCCGGATCGACTCGGCGGCGGGCACGGGCGCCCACTCGACCCGCACGCCGGCGTCGCGGAGCATCCGCTCCAGCTTGTAGCGCTCGGGGGGCGCGGCGAGCAGGACGGCCAGGCCCTTGCGCCCGGCGCGCCCGGTGCGGCCGCTCCGGTGCTGCAGCGCCGCGGGGTCGCGCGGGAGATCGGCGTGGAGCACGAGGTCGAGGCCGGGCAGGTCGAGCCCGCGGGCGGCGACGTCGGTCGCGACCAGGACGCGCGCGCGGCCGTCGCGGAGCGCCACCAGCGCCCGGTTGCGCTCGGCCTGCGTCAGCTCGCCGGAGATGGGCACGGCGGCGAAGCCGCGCTCGGACAGGCTGGACGCGGTGTGGTGGGCGGCCTCGCGGGTGGCGCGGAACACGAGCGCCCGCGGGGGCTCCAGCGCGCGCAGCACGTTCACCACCGCCAGCTCGCGCTCGCTCGGCGCGACGAGGTGCGCGCGGAACGCGATGTCGGCGTGCGCCCCGCCGGCGGGCGTGGCGGCGACGCGCGCCGGGTCCGTCGTGTACCGCCGGGCGAGCTCCACGATGGGCTTCGGGAGCGTGGCCGAGAACATGATCGTCCGCCGCCCCTCGGGCGCGGCGGCGAGGATGGCCTCCAGCTCGTCGCGGAAGCCCATGTCGAGCATCTCGTCCGCCTCGTCGAGCACCAGCGCCCGCAGGTCGGACAGGTCGAGCGCGCCGCGGCGGTGGTGGTCGAGCAGGCGGCCCGGCGTCCCGACCACCAGGTGCGCGCCGTCCGACAGCGCGCGGGCCTCGCGGCGGGCGTCCATGCCGCCCACGCAGGCGACGACGCGCCCCTCGGCCTCGGCGAGGAGCCAGGCGAGCTCGCGCTGCACCTGCATGGCGAGCTCGCGGGTCGGCGCGACCACCAGGCCGAGCGGAAGGCCGGCGGGCCCGAACGCGGGCGCATCGCCCAGCAACGAGCCGCCCAGGACCAGGCCGAACGCGACGGTCTTCCCCGAGCCTGTGGCAGAGGAGACGAGGAGGTCCCGGCCGCGGAGCCCGGGCGTGAACACCGCCTCCTGCACCGCGGTCGGCTCGGAGTAGCCGCGCCGCTCCAGCGCGCGGGCGAGGGCAGGGTGGGCGCCGAGCTCGGTGAAGGTCACCGGCGCGTTCTAGCAGGTTCCGCGGGCTTCCGCTCGCCGGCCGCTCCGGGGGACGCGACCGCGCTCAATGGTCTATCCGGACGCTCCGGACCGCCAGCAGCACCTCCGCGAGGAACGCGAGCAGCGCGCCGATGAACGCCACCATGGCCGCGACGAACAGCCCGGCCACCGGGTGCGAGAAGTCCCAGTGCAGCAGGGAGGCGATGAACGCGACGGCGATGAGCACGCACACCAGCAGCGCGGCGGCGGTCGCGAACGTGATGGCGGTGTTGACGAGCTGGCGCCGGCGGAACTGCAGGGCCAGCTCCTCGCGCACGCCGGGCTGGCGCTCGGGCGGCAGCGCCGGGAGGCGCTCCAGGAGCCGGCGCGAGCGGTCCACGATGCGCCCGAGCCGCGTCGAGAACACCCCGAGCAGCGTCCCGGCGGCGGTCAGCAGGAACACGGGCGCGACGGAGAGCTGGATGACCCGGGTGATGTTGGCGATCGCGGGATCGGGCGGCATGCGCGGAGTCTCGCCTCGGCCCGGGCCGGGCACAAGAACGCGGCGGCGCCGGCCTCACCCGCCGGCGTGCGGCAGGATCCGCCCCGCCCGGATCGCGATCGGCCAGGTGACGCGGAGCGGCCGCTCCGGCGTGCCCCATGCGGCGCGCAGCGCGGGGGCGATCTCGGCGAGCGGATCGGCGCCGGTGCGCCGGCGGTGCGCGGTCACCGCGGACCAGGTGCCGAGGTAGCCCAGGAAGGCGTCCATCGGCCAGCGCTCCTCGATCTCCAGCGGCGGCGCCTCGAGCTCGGGGAAGGGGAACGGCAGGGTCCGGTACCCGCTCTCGACGTGCACGCGCTCGGGCGGCCAGTCGCGGGCGAGCAACCCGTGGTAGAGGCGGTCCACCACCGCGTCCACCTCGGGGTCCACGCGGGTGAGCCCGTAGGTCACCGCCGCGAACACGGCGCCGGGCCGCGCGACCCGCCGCAGCTCGGCCCAGAACCGGTCGAGGTCGAACCAGTGCATGGCCTGCGCCGCGATCGCGACGTCCACCGACGCGGGCGGCAGGCCGGTGTCCTCGGCGGGCGCCACCGCGTAGGTCACCCGCGGGTGACGGAGCGCCTGCCGGATCTGCGCCTCGCCCGGATCGACGGCGTGCACACGCTCGAAGAACTCGGCGAGGCCGAGCGAGGCCTGGCCGCTCCCGCAGCCACAGTCCAGCGCGTCGCCGCGCGCGGGCGCGACCTCGCCGAGCCAGCGGAACAGCGCGCGCGGGTAGCGGGGCCGGAAGGCGCGGTACGCGTCCGCCACCGGGGTGAAGTGGTCCTTGAACGCGGCCATGGGAGAGGTCTAGCACTCCCCCGCATCGTCCGCCGCTCACCCTTCGACGGGGCTCAGGGCGAGCGGCTCTCGGAAGGCGCCCGGCGTGAGCCCGTCGAACCCCGAGCGGAGGGGCGACGGCTCAGATCCCCGCGCCCTGCTCGGCGCCGGCCGAGTCGCCGGGGCGCGCTCGGGCCTCCTCGCCCAGGTGGCGCAGGATCGCGTCGGAGAACGCCTCGAGATCGTCGGGCTTCCGGCTGGTGATGACGTTCCCGTCCTCGACGACCTGCCGGTCCACCCAGCGGGCGCCGGCGTTGATGAGGTCGGTCTTGAGCGAGGGCCAGGAGGTCACGGTCTTGCCGTCGATCGCGTCCGCCTCGACCAGCATCCACGGGCCGTGGCAGACCGCCGCCACTGGCTTCCCGGCGGTGAACGCGGTCCGCACCAGCCGGACCATGTCCATGTCGGTGCGGAGGTGATCGGGGGAGTAGCCGCCCGGCACCACCACGGCGTCGAAGTCGTCGGCGGTGACGTCCCGCGCGGCCGCGTCGGTGGTGAACGTCTCCCGCTGCTTCTTGCCGCGGATCTGCTTCCCCTTCTCGAGGCCCACCAGCACCGTCTCGTGCCCGGCCTGCCGCAGGCGGTCCCACGGGACGCGGAGCTCCGAGTCCTCGAACAGATCGTCCGCGATGAATGCGATGCGCGCCATGGCCTTCCTCCGAGTGGAGGTTCGGCACAGGCTGCGCGCCGCACAAGGCGCGGGCGCGGAAATTCTTCAGGCGCCGGGCCGCTCCGGTGGGTTCCACCAGACGGCTCCCTTGCCCTGCACCGCCTCGGCCGCACGCCGGCGCGTCTCGGCCAGCTCCGCGTCGTCCATCGGCCGGAACGCCGCCGCGGCGGCGAACGCGGCGTCCTGCTCGTTCGGGAACGAGAGGCCGAGCAGCGCCACGTCGGGATCGCAGGTGAGCGTGTACCGGACGCACGCCTCGACCGGGAGCCGCGGCAGCGTCGGGGCGGCCGCGTCCTGCCCGCCCGACGAGAGCTTCCCGCGCGGGCGCTCCGCCAGCGCCCGGCCGTAGCCCTCGGTGTCCCCGAGCAGCTTGCCGGCGCCGAACGTCTTGAAGCAGATGGTGCCGACGCCGAGGGCGCGGGCGCGCGGCAGGATCTCCTGCACGTACCGCGGGTGCACGTACGGGCCCACCGGGAACATGAGGACGTCGCACAGGCCGGAGTCGAGCGCGGCGGCGAGGACGTCGGGGTGGTGGCTGGAGACGCCGCGGAAGCGCGCCCGCCCGCGCCCGATCTCCTCGGCCAGCTCCTGCATGCCCCCGCCCTGCGCGGCGAGGCGCGCCCACGCGGCCGGCTCGGAGACGGAGTGGAACACCAGCAGGTCCACGGCGCGCATGCCGAGCCGCCCCAGGCTCTCGTCGAGCTGCGGGGCGACGGGCCGGTCGAGGTGGTCGATCTTGTCCACCACGAGCACGCCCTCGCGCCGGCCGCGGAGCGCCTCGCCGACGATCTCCTCCGAGTAGCCGTCCTCGTACATCGGGGCGGTGTCCACCACGTTCACGCCGGCGTCGAGGGCGCGGCGCAGCGTGGCGACGCAGCGCTCCTTCGGCACGCTGCGATCGGCGAGGTCGCCGGCGCCGACGCGGGTGACGGGGAAGCCGGTCCGGCCGAGGGGCCGGCGCGGCTGGAAGCGGGGGAGCGCGGTCATGCCGCCATCCTAACGCCAGGGCCCCGGCGCGCGCGTCCGGCGCACCGGGGCCCTGCGTCCCCCCGCTCCCCGCGTGCTAGGGCTTCGCCTTCGACGGCGTGACGTCGATCTGCACCGCCTGCGGCGTGTCGCCGCTGCGATCCAGGCGCGCGCGGACGGCGGCGCCCTGCCGGATGTCCGCCAGCGTGGCGGAGCGGCCGTCCACGGTGATGCGCGCGTCGTCGGCGATCTTCACCTGCGTGGTCGCGTCGCCCGAGTCGATGGCGATCTCGTGCTGCTCGCGATCGATGAGCGCGACGCGCCCGGAGAGCTCGCTCGGCCCGGTCGTGGCGGCCCCGGCGCCGGTGCCCGTGGCGGCGGCGTCCGGCGTGCCGGCGCCGGCCACCCGGCCGGTCGCGCCCGGCTCCATCGTCTCGGGCACGCGGCCCTGCTGGCCCGCCGAGCCCGCGCCCGGATCGCCGGAGTACCGCGGCGTCGCGTCCGCGCCCTCGGTCGGGAGCGGGTGCGGATCCTTCCCGCCCACGCCCTGCTGCGCGCGCGCGCTGGGCGCGGCCTCGGCCGCCTGGGCCTCGGCGACGTCGCGCTCGCTCTGGCCCTCCTGCGGCGCGGCCTGCGCGGTGCGCTCGCGGCCGCTCATCTCCGTGGTGGCCTTGTCGTCGCCCGACGCGTTCGCCGTGCGGGTCCTGCTGCTCGTCCCGGTCTTGCAGCCGGCTGCCGCCAGCAGCAGCGCCGCCGCGAACGCGATTCCTCTCACGTGCATGCCTCGTCCCCCCTTCGCGAAAGGATGAGGGCAGGCGGCGCGAGGCGCACGCCCGGCTGCCGCTGGGCGCACGACCGCCCGCAGCCCGGGCCGCTGCCCGGGCGCCGGACGGCCGGCCGGGAGGACTTCACTCCCCGCGCAGGATCCCGAGGAGGAACAGCGCGAAGAAGATCGGGACCGACAGCGCCACCAGGCCGCCGACCACCAGGCCGGCGATGGTGGCCCACCGGGCCGCGCCGGCGGGCGGCAGCGGGGCGTCGATGGCGAACGGGTTCCTCTTGCCGCGGAAGAGCTTGCGCTTCACGGGCGGCATTCTACACGCCTGCGGGGGCGTGGTGCGGCCGGCGGGCACGTCGCGGCTTGACGGGCGGGCGCCCGGTCGGATAACCATGTCGGCGATGCATTCGCAGCGCGCGACCGGTCGACTTCTTCGCCAGGCGAGAGAGCTCGCCCGGTTCGACTGACCGCGCGACCTCTCTCGCCGTCCCACGGCCGGAGAGGTCACCGCTCCCAGCACGACGAACAGAGACCTCCCGGCCCCCACCCGCCGGAGGAATCACGTCATGCCGAGGATGCCCGTCCACAAGTACCGCCCGTTCCCGCAGGTCGCGCTCGCCGACCGGCGCTGGCCGTCGCGCCGCATCGAGCGCGCGCCCCGCTGGTGCTCGGTGGATCTCCGCGACGGGAACCAGGCGCTCGAGGATCCGATGGGGCCGGAGCGCAAGCGGCTGCTGTTCGACGCGCTGGTGCGCGCGGGCTTCCGCGAGATCGAGGTGGGCTTCCCGTCCGCCTCCCGGCCGGAGCGGGAGTTCGTCCGCGAGCTCGTCGAGCGCGGCATCCCCGACGGCGTGACCATCCAGGTGCTCACGCAGGCGCGCGAGCACCTCGTCCGCGCCACCTTCGACGCGATCCGCGGCGCGCCGCGCGCGGTCGTGCACCTCTACAACTCGACCTCGGAGCTGCAGCGGCGCGTCGTGTTCGGCAAGGACCGCGCCGGGATCCGCCAGATCGCCGTGGACGGGACGCGCCTCGCGCGCCAGCTGGCGGAGGAGCTGCCGGAGACCGAGGTGATCCTCGAGTACACGCCGGAGAGCTTCACCGGCACCGAGCTCGACTTCGCCGCCGAGGTCTGCGAGGCGGTGATGGACGCGTGGGGCGCCTCGGCGGAGCGGCCGGTGATCCTCAACCTGCCGGCGACGGTGGAGATGTCCACGCCGAACGTGTACGCGGACCAGGTCGAGTGGTTCGGGCGGCACGTGCGGGGGCGCGAGCGCTACGTCCTGTCGGTGCACCCGCACAACGACCGCGGCACCGCGGTGGCGGCGGCCGAGCTGGCGGTGATGGCCGGCGCCGACCGGGTGGAGGGCACGCTGTTCGGGAACGGCGAGCGCACCGGCAACGTGGACCTCGTGACGCTCGCGCTCAACCTGCACACGCAGGGCGTGGACCCGGGGCTGGACCTCGCCGACCTCGACGCGCTGGTCGAGGTGGCGGAGCGGGCCACGCGGATGCCGGTGCACCCGCGCCACCCGTACGCGGGCGCGCTCGTCTACACCGCCTTCTCCGGCTCGCACCAGGACGCGATCAAGAAGGGCTTCGCCGCGCTCCGGCGCACGGACGGCGAGCGCTGGGAGATGCCCTACCTGCCCATGGACCCGGCGGACGTGGGCCGCACCTACCAGGCGGTCATCCGGGTGAACAGCCAGTCCGGGAAGGGCGGGGTGGGCTGGGTGCTGGAGGAGCACGGCGGGATCAGGCTCGGGCGCGAGGAGCTGGTCCGCTTCGCGGCCGTCATCCAGGGCATGGCCGAGGCGCGCGGCACCGACCTCACGCCGGCGGAGATCCTGGAGGTGTACGCGCGCACGCACGGCGGCGCGCCCGGCGCCCGCGCGGTCGCGCAGGGATGACGCGGCGGAGCGCGGCGCGGGCGGTTATGTGTCGCCCCGCCGCGCCCCTCCGGCGCGCCGGAGGCATCGCATGGAGCAGCGCAAGCTGGGCACGCAGGGGCTCTCGGTCTCGGCCGTGGGGCTGGGCTGCATGGGCATGAGCGACTTCTACGGCGGCGCGGACGAGCGCGAGTCCGTCGCGACCATCCACCGCGCGCTCGAGCTCGGCGTCACCTTCCTCGACACGGCCGACATGTACGGTCCGTTCAAGAACGAGGAGCTGGTGGGGCGGGCCGTCCGGGGCCGCCGCGACCAGGTGGTGGTCGCGACCAAGTTCGGGAACGAGCGCCGCGCCGACGGCGCCTTCGTGGGCATCAACGGGCGGCCCGAGTACGTGCGCGCGGCCTGCGACGCCTCGCTGCGGCGGCTCGGCGTGGACCACGTGGACCTCTACTACCAGCACCGCGTCGATCCCACCGTGCCGATCGAGGACACCGTGGGCGCCATGGCCGGCCTGGTGAAGGACGGCAAGGTCCGCTACCTCGGGCTCTCCGAGGCGGCGCCCGCCACCATCCGCCGCGCGCACGCGGTGCACCCCATCTCCGCGCTCCAGACCGAGTACTCGCTGTGGAGCCGCGACCCGGAGGACGAGCTGCTGCCCACGCTGCGCGAGCTCGGCATCGGCTTCGTGCCGTACAGCCCGCTCGGCCGCGGCTTCCTCACCGGCCGGTTCCGCTCGCCCGACGATCTCCCCGAGGGCGACTTCCGGCGGACCTCGCCGCGCTTCCAGGGCGAGAACTTCCAGCGCAACCTCGACCTGGTGGACCGCATCCGCGAGATGGCGAGCGCGAAGGGCGTCTCGGCGTCGCAGCTCGCGCTGGCCTGGGTCCTCCGGCGGGGAGAGGACGTCGCGCCCATCCCCGGGACCACCACCCGCCGGCACCTCGACGAGAACGTGGCCGCGGCCTCGATCCGGCTCACGCCCGAGGAGCTCGCCGCCATCGACCAGGTGGCGCCGAAGGGCGCGGCCGCTGGCGAGCGCTATCCGCCGTCGGGCATGGTGCGGGTGAACCTCTAGCGTTCGGTCACCGCGTGGCGTTCGGTCACCGCGCGTCGGCGCCGGCGTCGATGCCGGCGCCGAGGCCAAGCTCGCCGGCCAGCTCGGCGAAGCGGGTCGCGAACGCCGGCCCGCGCGCCTCGTCCTCGTGCTTGAAGTACGCGTACGCCTCCGTCCAGGGCTGCGCCGCGATGGCGTGCAGCGCCGAGCGCAGCGCGGCGTCGCCGTACTCGGTGCGCCGGAGGCGCAGGTAGCCGAACGCGGCGGTCGCGGCGAGCGGGGTGGAGTCCTCGTCCGCGTCGGTGATGCACAGCGCGGCCCCGGCGTCGGCCAGCGTCGCCCGCACCGCGTCGGCGTGCCAGCTCGGGTGGCGCAGCTCGAAGGCGAACCGGCCGCCCCGCGGCAGCAGCGAGAGGAAGTCCCGCAGCAAGCCGAGGTCGAGCCGGATCGAGGGCGGGAGCTGGAACAGGATCGGACCGAGGGCCGGGCCGAGCTCCGCCGCCGCGCGGAGGAACCAGGCGAGCGCGGCGTCGGCGTTCGCGAGCTTCAGGCGGTGGGTGATCCGCTGGGGCGCCTTCAGCGAGAAGGTGAAGCCGGGCGGGACCGCCGCGCGCCACCCGGCGAGCAGCTCGGGGCCGGGCATCCGGTAGAACGTGTTGTTCACCTCCACCGTCCGCAGCCGCGCCGCGTAGGCGGGGAGCATCTGCGCGGTGGGGAGGCCCGCCGGGTAGAACGTCCCGCGCCAGGCCGGGTAGCTCCAGCCGCTCGTGCCGGTGAGGAGGCGCACGCGTGGGATCTGCACACGCGCCGCGTGAAGTGCCCGTCCGGTTGGGGGCGCAGCGGCCGGCGAGCGCCCGCCCGTACACCCGCCGTCAGGGCTCCCTCGACGCAGCGTCCGGGCGCACATTCCAGCGTCCCCCGCCCCGGGCGTTCGAGCGGGTTCCCCGCATGTGAGGGAACCCCGTCGGACGCTCCATCGCGGGTCAGCCCGCCGTACGGTGTCCCCCATGTCCGATCCCCTCGAGCTCACGCCCGTCCAGCGCCTGGTCCTCGCGTTCTGGGCGCTGTTCGCCGTCCTCTTCCGGCCCGACGTGGCCCGCGCCGTCCACATGCTCCGCGTGACGCAGGGTGCGCAGGGGCTGCCGCCCCCGCCCGCCGGTCCGGAGCCGTGGCACGCGGCCCCTCCGCCCGTCGCGGCGCCGCCCGCGCCGATGCCGACGCCGCCGGAGCGAGCCCCCGCGCCGCCGCCCGCGGCCGCGGCGCCTCCGTCCACGCGCACGCCGGCCGCCGAGCCGGCGAAGGCGGGCCCGACCGGCCCCATCCCGCCCGCCGCCGCTCCGACGCCCGCGCCCGCGAAGCCCGCCGCGGCCGAGAGGCCGGCGCCCGAGAAGCCCGCGCCCGCGGCCGTCCGCGCGCCCGAGCCTCCGCGCGCCGACCCGCGCGCCCCGGCGCTCCAGCTCCTCGCCGCGCTCCAGCGCGAGGGGCGGCTGGTGGACTTCCTGGAGGAGGACCTCACCGGCTTCCCCGACGCGTCGATCGGCGCGGCGGCGCGCACCGTTCACGCAGGGTGCAAGCGGGCCATCGAGGCGATGTTCCAGCTCGAGCCGGTGTTCCGCGAGGCGGAGGGCGCGCGGGTCACCGTCGCGCCCGGGTTCGACGCGGGCGCGATCCGCCTGAGCGGCAACGTGGTCGGCCAGCCGCCGTTCCAGGGCGCCCTGCGCCACCACGGCTGGCGCGCGCGCGAGGTGAAGCTGCCGCCGCCGCCGGACGGCAAGGACCTGACCGTCGTGGCGCCGGCCGAGGTCGAGCTGTGAGGAACGGCTGATGGCGGACGCGCCGCTCGCGGTCGGGATCGACCTCGGCACCACCAACTGCGCCATCGCGTGGTGCGCGGTGGAGGCCGGCCCGGGGCCGGACGGCGGGCGCGCGGAGCCGCTCGCGGTCCCGCAGCTCGTCCGGCCGGGCGAGGTGGAGGCGCGCCCGCTCCTCCCGTCGTTCCTGTACCTCCCGCACCCGGCCGAGCTGCCGCCCGGCGCGGCCGCCCTGCCGTGGGCGCAGGGCGGGGCGGCGGACGCGGGGGCGGAGATCGTGGGCGAGCTGGCGCGCGACCTGGGCGCGCAGACGCCCATCCGCCTGGTGTCGTCCGCGAAGAGCTGGCTCTCGCACCCCACGCTCGACCGGCGGGCCGCGACGCTCCCGGCGGCCGCCCCGCCGGAGGTCCCGCGCGTCTCGCCGGTGGAGGCCGCCGCGCGCTACCTCGCGCACCTGCGCGCGGCCTGGGATCGCGAGGTGGCCGCCGGCGATCCCGCCCGCGCGCTCGCGGCGCAGCGGGTCACGCTGACCGTCCCGGCCTCGTTCGATGCGGTGGCGCGCGAGCTGACGGTCGAGGCGGCGCGCCTCGCCGGCCTCCCGC
This sequence comes from Anaeromyxobacter dehalogenans 2CP-C, assembly GCF_000013385.1. Lineage (GTDB taxonomy): Bacteria > Myxococcota > Myxococcia > Myxococcales > Anaeromyxobacteraceae > Anaeromyxobacter > Anaeromyxobacter dehalogenans_B. The sequence continues at coordinate 3,447,326 of NC_007760.1, read as the reverse complement.
AGGTGGTGCTGCTGGAGGAGCCGCAGGCCGCGCTCTACGCCTGGGTGGAGGCGATGGGCGAGGGGTGGCGGAAGGCGGTCCGCCCCGGCGACCTGGTGCTGGTGGTGGACGTGGGCGGCGGCACCACCGACCTCTCGCTGGTCGCGGTGGTGGACCGCGGCGGCGACCTGGGCCTCGAGCGCGTCGCGGTGGGCGACCACATCCTGCTCGGCGGCGACAACATGGACCTCGCGCTCGCGCACGCGCTCGCCGGCAGCCTCGAGCGCGAGGGGCGCACGCTGGATCGCTGGCAGCTGCTCGCGCTCGGGCACTCCGCCCGGCGCGCCAAGGAGGCCATGTTCGCGGATCCGTCGCTCGAGGAGCTGCCGGTGGCCATCCCCGGGCGCGGGTCGTCGCTGGTGGGCGGCGCGCTGCGCACCGCGCTCCGCCGCGCCGAGCTGGAGGCGGTGCTCACCGACGGCTTCTTCCCCCGCGTGGACGCGGCCGCCCGGCCGCAGGCGCCGCGCCGCGCCGCGCTCACCACGCTCGGCCTGCCGTACGCCGCGGACCCGGGCATCACCCGCCACCTCGCAGCGTTCCTCGCCCGCCACCGCGCCGCGCTGGGCTCGGGCGGCCACGCCGAGGTCCCGCTGGCGGGCGGCGCGTTCCTCCACCCCACCGCGGTGCTCTTCAACGGCGGCGTCATGAAGGCGGCGCCGCTCGCCGCGCGCGTGGTGGAGGTGCTGGCGGGCTGGCTCGCCGGCGAGGGCGCGCCGCCCCCTCGCGTGCTCCCGGCCGCCGATCTCGACCTGGCGGTGGCGCGCGGCGCGGCGGTGTACGGCCGCGTCCGCGCCGGCCACGGGATCCGGATCCGCGGCGGCACCTCGCGCGCGTACTACGTGGGCGTGGAGGCGTCGATGCCGGCGGTGCCGGGCGTCGCGCCGCCGCTCCGGGCGGTGTGCCTCGCGCCCATGGGCATGGAGGAGGGCACGCGCGCGGAGCTGCCGGGCGAGCCGCTCGGGCTCATCGTGGGCGAGCCGGTGGACTTCCGCCTGTTCAGCTCCTCGGTGCGGCGCGAGGACCGGCCCGGCGACGTGGTGGAGGACGCCGGGTCGCTGGAGGAGGGGCCGCCGGTGACCGCGACCATCGCGGCCGGCACCCGCCCGGCGGGCGAGGTGGTGCCGGTGCGGCTGCACGCGCACGTCACCGAGATCGGCACGCTGGAGCTGGAGTGCGTCGGCCCCGACGAGCGGTGGTCGCTGGAGTGGAACCTGCGCCAGGCGCCGGGCGCCGGCGGCGAGCAGGCGCCGGCGGCCCCGCCCGCCTGATCCGGCGCGCCATGCCCGGCCCGCGCCACGTCGTCGGCATCGATCTCGGCACGGTCAACTCCGCGCTCGCCTCGGTGGACCTCGCGCGCGAGGGCGATCTCGCCGAGGCCGTCGAGGCGCTCACGATCCCGCAGCTGGTCCGGCCGGGCGAGGTCGAGGCGCGGCGGTTGCTGCCCTCCTCGGCGTACCTGCCCGGCCCGGAGCTGCCGCCAGCCGCCACCCGGCTGCCCTGGGGCGAGCGCGCCATCGTGGTGGGCGAGCTGGCGCGCGAGCAGGGCGCCCGGGTGCCGGGGCGGCTGGTGGCCTCGGCGAAGAGCTGGCTCGCGAACCCGCGCGCCGACCGCACCGCGCCGATCCTGCCCTGGGGCGCGCCGGAGGGCGTGCCGCGGCTCTCGCCGGTGGCCGCGTCGGCGCTGTACCTCGGCCACCTGCGCGACGCCTGGGAGGCCGCCCACCCCGGCGCCCCGCTGGCCGAGCAGGACCTGACGCTGGCGGTGCCCGCGTCGTTCGACGCCGCCGCGCGCGAGCTCACGCTCGCGGCGGCGCGCGAGGCCGGGCTGCCGCGCGCGGCGCTGGTGGAGGAGCCGCAGGCCGCGTTCCACGACTGGGCCTCGCGCCACCGCGCCGACCTGGGCGCGGCGCTGGGCCTCCCGGGCGGCGAGGGCGCCGCGCTGGTGCTGGTGGTGGACGTGGGCGGCGGGACGACCGATCTCACGCTGGTGCGCGCCGAGGTGCGCGACGGGCGGCCCGCGCTCACCCGCATCGCGGTGGGCGACCACCTGCTGCTCGGCGGCGACAACGTGGACCTGGCGCTGGCGCGCGCGGTGGAGGGACGGCTGGGCGGCCGGCTGGAGCCGGCGCGCTTCGGCGCGCTGGTGCAGGCCTGCCGGCTCGCGAAGGAGCGGCTGCTCGCGGCCGGCGGCCCGGAGCGCGTCCCGGTGGCGGTGGCCGGGCCGGGGAGCCGCCTGGTCGCGGGCGCGGTGTCGGCGGAGCTGTCGCGCGAGGAGGTCCGGGCGCTGGTGCTGGACGGCTTCTTCCCGAGCGTGGCCCCGGGGGATCGCCCGCGGCGCGCGCCGCGCACCGCCGGGCTGGCGGAGCTGGGGCTGCCCTACGAGCCGGACCCCGCGGTCACCCGCCACGTGGCCGCGTTCCTGGCCCTGCACGCGGCCGAGGCGGGCGCCGCCGCGGGCGGGCAGGCGCGGCCGGACGCGGTGCTCCTCAACGGCGGCACCTTCGCCGCGCCGGAGGTGCGCGCGCGGCTCGCCGAGGCGGTGTCCGCGCTGTTCCCCGGCGCGCCCCCGGTGCGCGCGCTCGCGAGCCCCGCGCTCGACCTCGCCGTGGCGCGCGGCGCGGCGCTCTCGGCCCTGGCGCGGCGCGGCGTGGGCCTGCGCATCGGCGGCGGCACCCCGCGGGCGTTCTACGTCGGCATCGCCGCGCCCGAGGGCGAGCGGGCGCTCTGCGTGGTGCCGCGGCACGCCGAGGAGGGCACGCGCGTCGCCGTGCCGCGCACCTTCCGGCTGGCGCTGGGGCGGCCGGTCCGGTTCGCGCTGCTCGCGTCCTCGGCGCCGCGGCTGGAGGGGCCCGGCGACGTGGTGGAGCCGGGCGAGGACCTGGTGCCGCTGCCGCCCGTCGAGACCGTCCTCTCGGCGCCAGGCCAGGGCGACGCCGAGGTGCCGGTGCGCCTCGAGGCGGTGCTGACCGAGATCGGGACGCTCGAGCTCTGGTGCGCCGCCACCGACCGCGACGCGCGCTGGCGCCTCGAGTTCTCGCTGCGGGCGGCGGCGGGCGCCGCCGAGGCGGGCGGGCCGGACCGCCCTGCCGAGACGTCCGCCGTGCCGCGCCGGCTGGAGGAGGCGCGCGCGCTCGTCGAGCTGTTCTTCGGCAAGAAGGCGGCGGTGGAGCGCAAGGAGGTGAAGGGCCTCTTCCGCGCGCTGGAGAAGGTGCTCGGCCCGCGCGACGGCTGGTCCACCCCGGTCGTGCGAGACCTGTGGGCGGCGCTGCACGCCGGGCGCGGGCGGCGGCGCCGCAGCGCCGACCACGAGCGCGCCTGGCTCCAGCTCACCGGCTTCTGCCTGCGCCCCGGCTTCGGCGCGCCGCTCGACGCCTGGCGGGCCGCGGAGACGTGGAAGGCGTTCGGGGAGGGGCTGCAGTACCAGGGCGACGCGCGCGCGTGGGCGGCGTGGTGGATCACCTGGCGGCGCATCGCCGGCGGCCTCGACGCCGGCGCGCAGCGACGGCTGCTCGAGACGGTGCGCCCGTTCCTCCGGCCGCGCGACCCGCGCCGCCCGCCGCCGAAGGTGGCCGGGGTCCGGCCCATGGCGGAGGACGAGATGGTCCGGCTCGCCGGCAGCCTGGAGCGGGTCGATCCGGCCGAGAAGGAGGAGCTCGGCGGGTGGCTGCTCGCGCGCGCCGAGGCGGAGGGGCCGGCGCCGCACCTGCTCTGGGCGCTGGGCCGGCTGGGCGCGCGCGTCCCGTTCCACGCCAGCGTGCACCAGGTGGTCCCGCCCGCCGCCGCCGAGGCCTGGATCGACCGGCTGCTCGCGGCCGCGCCGCCGCGCGAGGTCGCGTTCGCGCTCGCCCAGCTGGCGCGCCGCAGCGGCGATCGCGCCCGCGACGTGGGCGACGCCGCGCGCGCGCGGGCGCTGGCCGCGCTCGCGGCGGCCGGGGTCCCGGACGAGCAGGCGCGGCTGGTGCGGGAGGTGGTGGAGGCGAGCGCCGAGGTGGAGCAGCGCATCTTCGGCGAGAGCCTGCCGGCCGGGCTCCGCCTGGCCGGCGACGAGGAGGGATGAGCGGGATCGGCCGGAGGCCCGCCCGCCGGCCCGCCTCCGGGGTAGGATGCGCGCCATGGTTCGCATCAGCTGGCCGCTCGCGCTCCTGCTCGCGGTGGTGATCGCGGTCGTGGCGCGCCAGCCGCGGCTCATCGTGCCGATGCTGGTCGTGCTCGGCGTCTGGTACCTGGTGGAGACCGCGCGCGGCCGGCGGCGCTGAGGCGCCGGGCCGGGCACGGCGGCCACCCGTCCGCCCGTGGCCCGCGCGCCCGCTCCCCCGCCCGCAGCGCGCGGGGCCGGCCCCGCGTCCTCCACCCGCGTGACCATCTTCAGCGGGCGGGGGGGATCGGCATGCGGCTGCCCGGCAACGGCATGAGCTGGAAGGAGTTCGGCAAGGGGCTCTACCAGGAGCTCGGCCACGACAACGTCACCGACCTGGCCGCCACGGTCACCTACTACGGCGTGCTGGCGCTGTTCCCGTTCCTGCTGTTCCTGGTGGCGCTCGCGAGCGTGGTGATCACCCCGGCCCAGGCGCAGGCGCTGGTGCACCAGCTCGCGCAGGTGGCGCCGGGCGAGGTCACGAAGATCGTCGGGGATCGCATCCAGCAGCTGGGCGCGCAGCAGAACGTCACGCTGCTCGGCTTCGGCGCGCTCGGCGCGCTCTGGGCCGCCTCGGGGGCCACGCTCGCGCTCATGCGCTCCCTGAACACCGCCTACGACGTCAAGGAGTCGCGGCCGTTCTGGAAGGTGCGGGCCATCGCGCTGCTCATGACCGTGGTGGCGGGGGTGCTCGCGCTGGCGGGCGCGGTCGCCGCCGTGGCCACCGAGCCGATCGCGAACGCCATCGGCGGGAGCGCGGGGGCGGCCATCCTCTGGCTTCGCCTCCCGTTCGCGGCGCTGGTCATGATGTCCCTGTGGGCCCTGCTCTACTACGTGCTGCCCGACGTGGAGCAGCAGTTCAAGTTCATCACCCCTGGCTCGGTGTTCGGGGTGGTGCTCTGGGTGCTCGCCTCGTGGGGGTTCGGCAAGTACGTCGCGAACTTCGGCCACTACGACAAGACCTACGGCTCGATCGCCGGCGTCATCGTGCTGCTGTTCTGGATGTGGATCTCCTCCCTGGTCCTGCTGGTGGGGGCGGAGATCAACGCGCTCATCGAGCACCGCTCGCCCGAGGGGAAGCGCGAGGGCGCGAAGTCCATGCAGGACACCGGGATCGGCCCGGTGGCGCGCGCCTCCGCGCCCGACGGGCCGGCCCGGGTCGCCCCGGCCCCCTTGCGCGCACCGCCCAGGCGGCGCCGGGTGGGGGGCCTGACCGCCCTGGTCGCCGGCCTGGCCGCGGGGATCCTGATCGGCCGCCGGGAGGCGTGACCGCCGGCCGCGCCCGTCCGGCGTCACCGCACCGGCGCGAACCGGGCTACAATCCCGCGCCCCCGCGGCCCTCCGGCCCGGACCCCACGCCATGGAACCGACCGCGCCCGCCCCGACGCCCGCCGCCACCCGCAACACCGAGTCCACCGCCAAGATCGTCTACGTGCTGTACCTCCTGTCGTTCGCGGCGGGCATCACCACGCTCATCGGCGTGGTGATGGCGTACGTCAACGAGGGCGACGCGCCCGAAGGGCTGCGCACGCACTACCGGTTCCAGATCCGGACGTTCTGGATCGGCCTGCTCTACGCCGTGGTGGGGGGCTTGCTCACGATCGTGGGGATCGGCGCGCTCATCCTGCTGTTCGTGGCGGTCTGGCTGGTGATCCGCTGCGTCAAGGGCCTGAAGTGGCTGGACCAGCGCCAGCCCGTGCCGAACCCGGCCACCTGGCTCTGGTGACGCAGCGCCGCCTCCCCCGGGCGGCGCACGCGCGCCGCGGCCGGTGCGGCGGAGCATCACCTGGTCTAGGCTCTGCGCATGGCGGCCCGCCCGAAGCTCCGCATCGGCGTCTCGTCCTGCCTGCTCGGCCAGCAGGTCCGCTACGACGGCCAGCACAAGCGCGACGCGTTCCTCACGGACGTGCTGGGGCCGTTCGTCGAATGGGTGCCGGTGTGCCCGGAGCTGGAGCTGGGCCTGGGGGTGCCGCGCGAGCCCATCCGCCTGGTGGGCCGGTCCGCGGCCCCGTCGCTGGTGGCCGAGCGGAGCGGGCTGGACCACACCGAGGCCATGCGCCGCTTCGCGGAGCGGCGCGTGGCGGAGCTCGCCCGCGAGGACCTCTCCGGCTACGTGACGAAGAAGGACTCGCCGTCCTGCGGCATGGAGCGCGTGCGCGTCCACCCGCCGAAGGGCGGTCCGCCGCGGCGCGAGGGGGTGGGCGCGTTCGCGCGCGTGCTGATGGAGGCGTTCCCGCTCCTGCCGGTGGAGGAGGAGGGGCGGCTGAACGACCCGGTGCTGCGCGAGGGGTTCGTGGAGCGCGTGTTCGCGTACGCGCGCTGGAAGGAGGCCGTGGCCGCCGGCATGACCCGCGGCGCGCTGGTGGCGTTCCACACTGCGCACAAGCTGACGCTGCTCGCGCACAGCCCCGCCGCGTACCGGGCGCTGGGCGCGCGGGTGGGCGGCCTGCGCAAGGGGACGATCCGCGCCGAGGTCGAGGCGTACGGCGCCGGCCTCATGGCGGCGCTGAAGGTGCCCGCCACCCGCGGCCGCCACGTGAACGTGCTGCAGCACGCGGCCGGCTACCTCCGCGACCGGCTCCCCGCGGCGGACCGCAAGGAGCTGGAGGAGAGCATCGCCGACTTCGGGCGCGGGCTGGTGCCGCGCATCGTGCCGCTCACGCTGCTCCGGCACCACGTGCGCAGCCAGGGCCTGGAGTACCTCGCCGGCCAGGTGTACCTCGACCCCGATCCCAAGGAGCTGATGCTCCGGAACCACGCGTGAGCCGCGGCGTGCCCGTCCCCGCGGAGCGGATCCGCGCCCTGAACGCCGCGCCGCTGCGGCCGGAGCGGGCGTTCGTGCTGCACTGGATGACGAGCGCGCGGCGGACCCGCTCCAACCCGGCGCTGGAGCGCGCGGCGGAGCTGGGGCGCGCGCTGGGGCGGCCGGTGCTGGTGCTCGAGCCGCTGCGCTGCGGCTACCCGCACGCGAGCGACCGGCTGCACGCGTTCCTGCTGGAGGGCATGCGCGACAACGCCGCGGCGCTCGCCGGGCGCGCGCTCTACCACCCGTGGGTGGAGCGGCGCGCCGGGGAGGGCGACGGGCTGCTCGACGCGCTCGCGGCGCGCGCCTGCGCCGTCATCGCGGACGACTTCCCCACCGGCTTTCCCGCCGCGGCGATCGGCGCGGCGGCGGCGCGCCTCGACGTGCGCCTGGAGGCGGTGGACGCGAGCTGCGTGGTGCCGTTCCGGCTCGCCGGCAAGGACTTCCCCACCGCGCACGCCTACCGCCGCCACCTCCAGCGCGCGCTGCCCGCCTGGCTGGATCGGCTGCCGGCGGAGGACCCGCTCGCGGGCGTGCCGCCGCCGGGCGGCGCCTCGGTGCCGGCGGAGATCCGGCGGCGCTGGCCGGCCGCCCGCGCCGCGGAGCTGGCTCGCCCGGCCGCGCTCGCCGCCGCGCTGCCCATCGACCACCGCGTCCCGCCCGCCGGCCGCGGCGGGAGCGTCGCGGCCCGTCGCCGGCTCTCCGCGTTCCTCCGCGACGGGCTGGACGCCTACGCCGAGCGCCGGAACGCGCCGGACGAGGCGCGCGGCGCGAGCGGGCTCTCGCCCTGGCTCCACTTCGGCCACCTCGGCAGCTTCGAGATCCTGCGGGCGGTGCTGCGGCGGGAGGGCTGGACCCCGCCGCCGGTGGCCGCGCCGGCCCGCGGCGCGCGCGCCGGCTGGTGGGGACTGTCCGCCTCCGCCGAGGCGTTCCTCGATCAGCTCCTCACCTGGCGCGAGCTGGCCTTCGTCACCTGCGCGCACGTCCCGGAGCACCGCGCGTACGCGTCCCTCCCGGCCTGGGCGCGCGCCACCCTGGCCCGGCACGCCGCCGACCCGCGGCCGGCGGTCTACGCGCGGGCGGCGCTGGAGGCCGCCGAGACGCACGACCCGCTCTGGAACGCGGCGCAGCGCCAGCTCCTGCGGGAGGGCGTGGTGCACGGGTATCTCCGGATGCTCTGGGGGAAGAAGATCCTGGAGTGGAGCGCGACGCCGGAGGAGGCGCACGCGACCCTGCTCGAGCTGAACGACCGCCACGCGCTGGACGGCCGCGACCCGAACTCGGTCGCGGGCATCGCCTGGTGCCTCGGCCGCTACGACCGGCCCTGGGGGCCGGAGCGGCCGGTGTTCGGCACCGTCCGATACATGTCCTCCGCGAACACCGCCCGGAAGTGGCCGGTGCGCCGGTACCTGGAGCGCCACGGACCGTGAACGCCGCGCGGCACCCCTCCCGACGGGAGTGGCGCGGGCCGGTCGCGGGGCGGAAGGATGCTCGGATGCGCCCAGTCCAACGCACCGTGCTGGTGACCGGGGCGACCGGCTTCGTGGGGAGCGCGCTGGTGCCGGCGCTCGCCGCGGCCGGGCACCGGGTCCGCGCCACGAGTCGCCGCCGCCGCGCCGGGCCGGGCGGGACGGTGGACTGGATGGCGGTGGACGTCCGGCGGCCGGACGACCTCGAGCGCGCGCTGGAGGGCGTGGACGCGGCGTACTTCCTGGTGCACGGGATGGCCGCGGGCCGGGGAGACTACGTCGAGGAGGAGCGCCGCACCGCCGCCGGCTTCGTGCGGGCGGCGGCGCGGGCCGGGACGGGGCGCATCGTGTACCTGGGCGGCGTCGCGCCGCAGGGAACGCCCTCCCGGCACCTCGCCAGCCGCCTCGCGGTCGGGGAGGTGCTGCGCGCCGGGCGCGTGCCCGCCCTGGAGCTGCGCGCGTCGATGATCGTGGGCGCGGGCAGCGCCTCGTGGCAGGTGGTGCGCGACCTGGCGATGCGCCTGCCGGTCATGCTGCTGCCGGCGTGGGCCCGTTCGCGCACCTGCCCGGTCTGGATCGGCGACGTGGTGGGCGCGCTGGTGGCCGGGATCGACCTGCCGCTGCCGGCGAGCGCGGTTCACGACCTGCCCGGCCCGGACGTGCTGGAGGTGCGGGAGATCCTGGAGCGGGTGGCGGCGCTCCGCGGGCGGCGCCTGCCCGCCGCCCGCGTGCCGCTGCCGGTGCCGCGCGTCTCCATGCTCTGGCTGAAGCTGATCTCCGGCGCGGACTGGCGGGTGGTGCGCGAGCTGGTGCAGGGGCTGGCGACCGACCTCCTTCCGCGCGATGCCCGCTTCTGGCAGCTCGCCGGGCTGCCCGCGCCGTTGCCGTTCGACGAGGCCGCGCGCCGCGCGCTGGCCGGCGAGCCCGCCGGAGAGGGGCTGCGGGGCGCGATGGCGGCGCTCGAGGAGGCGCTGGTGGACCGCTGCGCGCCGCGGCTCGGGCCGGTCAGCCCGGGGGAGCCACGCTCGCGATGAGCACGCTCCAGACCGCGTGGGACACGAGCGCCGGCACCAGGCTGCCCCGCCAGGCCGCCAGCGCGCCCCACGCTGCGTAGGTGGGCAGCGCGGCGAGCGCGAGCAACCCCTCGCCGGTCGCGAGCGCGAGCGCGGCGGCGAGCGCCGTCGCGGCCGCCACGGCCCGCGCCGGCCCGAGCCGCGGGGTGAGCCGCGCCTGCACCAGCCCACGCCAGAACGCCTCCTCGGCCGGCGCGACGGCGAGCGCGAGCGCCAGCCCGGGCCCGAGCGCGCGGGTGCGGAACCGCTCGAAGATGGCGGCGGTGGGCGCGCACAGCGCGTCGGTGGCCCCGCCGCAGCCCGCCCACAGGAACGCGCGCGCCCCGGCGTAGAGCACGCCCGCCACGGCGAGGCCCAGCAGCACGTCGGTGCCGCGCGGACGCAGCCTGGCCCGCAGCCCCGGCGGCGCGCCGGCGAGGGACAGGGCCATCCAGGCGACGGCGAGTGGCGTGGCCCAGGAGAAGAAGCGGGGCGGGCTCGCCGCCACCAGCAGCGCCCAGCCCAGCGCCGCGAGCACCGCCGCCGTCGTCCAGGCGCGGTCGCCGGTGCCCCGCCCGCCGGACGCCTCGCCGGGCGGCCGGTGGCCCGCTGGCGTGGTATCTGTGGGCATCCGCGCCACATTACCATCCGCGCCGCACGCTCCACGAAAGGAAGGGACGCCCATGGCCACCATGTCGTCGGTGAACCCCGCCACCGGTGAGGTGCTCGCCCGCTTCGACGAGATCACGGACGCCGAGCTGGAGCGGCGGCTCGCGCTCGCCGCCGCGACGTTCCGGTCCTGGCGCCGGGTCCCGATCGCCGAGCGCGCGCAGCGCATGCGCCGCGCCGCCGAGGTCCTGGAGGCGCGCAAGGACGCGCTCGGCCGGACCATGACGCTCGAGATGGGCAAGACGCTCCGCTCGGCGGTGGCCGAGGCCGAGAAGTGCGCCTGGGTCTGCCGCTTCTACGCCGAGCACGCGGAGCGGTTCCTGGCCGACGAGGTGCTCCCCTCGAGCGCGGCGCGGTCGTTCACCCGGTGCCTGCCCGTCGGGCCGGTGCTGGCGGTGATGCCCTGGAACTTCCCCTTCTGGCAGGTGTTCCGCTTCGCCGCCCCGGCGCTCATGGCCGGCAACGTCGGCGTGCTGAAGCACGCCTCCAACGTGCCGCAGTCGGCGCTCGCCATCGAGGCGGTGTTCCGCGAGGCCGGGTTCCCGGAGGGCTGCTTCCAGACGCTGCTCGTGGGCTCGTCGCGCGTGCAGCGCGTCGTGGAGGACCCGCGCATCGCGGCGGCCACCCTCACCGGCAGCGAGGGCGCGGGCAGCGCCGTGGCGTCCGCGGCGGGCCGGGTGATCAAGAAGACCGTGCTGGAGCTGGGCGGCAGCGACGCGTTCGTGGTGATGCCGTCCGCCGACCTGGACGCGGCGGTCGCCACCGCGGTCACCGCCCGCACCATCAACAACGGCCAGTCCTGCATCGCCGCGAAGCGCTTCGTGGTCCACGAGGCCGTCTACGACCGGTTCGAGCAGGCGTTCGTGAGGCGCATGGCCGCGCTGAAGGTGGGGGATCCGCTCGACGCGGGCACCGACGTCGGCCCGGTGGTGAGCGAGGCGGAGCTGAAGAAGCTCTCGGAGCAGGTGGACGCCGCGGTGAAGGCGGGGGGCCGGCTCCTGCTCGGCGGCGCGCCGGCGGGCGGCCCGGGCTTCTACTACCCGCCCACGGTGATCGCCGACGTGCCGCCCACCTCGCCGTCCTACCGCGAGGAGATCTTCGGCCCGGTGGCGCTGCTGTTCCGCGCGCGCAACCTCGACCAGGCGATCTCGATCGCGAACGACGTGCCGTTCGGCCTGGGCTCGAGCGTCTGGACCCGCGAGCCGGCCGAGCGCGACCGCTTCGTGGACGAGCTGGAGGCGGGCGCGACGTTCGTGAACGCGATGGTCGCCTCGGACCCGCGGCTGCCGTTCGGCGGCGTGAAGCGCTCGGGGTACGGGCGCGAGCTGGCGCGCGAGGGCATCCGCGAGTTCGTCAACCTGAAGACGGTGGTGCTGCAGGACGCCGCCGCCGCCGCCGGCCAGCCCGGCGCCGCGATGGAGTAGCGTCAGGCGTCCGTCGCGGCGACGAGCAGCGCCGAGTCCTCCAGGTCCTCGCCGGCGGGGCCGAGCAGGTCCACCCCGTTGCGGGCGAAGCGCCGCGCCGCGGCCGCCGCGCGCCGGCCGCGCCCGGCGTCGAGCGCCCACTGCGCGTGCGCGGCGAGGTGGGCGAGCGCGAGCGTCCGCCCGAGCGTGAGCGCCAGGCGGCGCGCGCCCGCCTCCCGCAGCTCCGGCGCGTCGCCTCCCGCGAGCGCCGCCCGCGCCCGGGCCAGCGCGCCGGTGGCCGCCTGCACCGCCGGGCGGAGCGACGGGTCGCGCGCCTGCGAGAGCCGCTCCTGGATCTCCGCCGCGAGCGCCTCGGCCGCGCCCTCCGCCGCGAGCGCGCGCTGCGCCTCGAGCGCGAGGACGTTGGTGGTCCCCTCCCAGATCGGCAGCACCTGCGCGTCGCGCAGCAGCCGCGGCAGGCCGGTGTCCTCCACGTAGCCGGCGCCGCCGAACGCCTCCACCGCGTCCGAGGCGACCGCCACCGCCTGCTTGCCGGTGGTGAGCTTCGCGAGCGGCGTCACCGCGCGGAGCAGCGCCCGCGCGCCCGGGTCGGCCTCGCCCGCCTCGGCGCGGCCGAGCAGCTCCACCGCGCGGAACGCGAGCAGGAACCCGGCCTCGCGCTCGGCCTCGAGCCCTGCCAGCGTGTCGGCGTGGAGCGGGCGCGCCCGCAGCGGCGTCCCGAAGGCGCGCCGCCGCCCCGCGTAGTCGCGGGCCAGCGCCACCGCGCGCGCCATGTACGCGGCCGCGACGAGCGCGTTCCAGGTGCGGGTCACGTTCAGCATGGGGGTGATCGCGCGGACGCCGCCGGACGTCCCCGCCACCGGCTGCGCGAGCGCCCCCTCCAGCGTCAGCTCGGCGGTGGGGAGCTTGCGCGTCCCGAGCTTGTCCTTCAGCCGGTTCACGAGGATCCCGTTGGAGGCGCCGTCCGGCCCGCGCGTCTCCAGGTAGAACAGGGCCAGGCCCGCCGAGCCCGGCGGGTTGCCCTCGGGCCGCGCCAGGGCGAGCGCCATCTCGGCGGTGGTGGCGGAGCTGAACCACTTCGTGCCCCAGAGCCGGAACGCCTCGCCGTCGCGGCGGGCCACGGTCTCCGTGCCCGACACGTCCGAGCCGCCGGCCCGCTCGGTCATCCACTGTCCGCTCGTCCACATGCGCGCCGGGTCGCGCGAGGTGAGCCGCGGGACGGCCCGCTCCACCAGCGCCCGCGGGGCGAGGTCGAGCAGCGTGCGCGCCGCCCCGTCGGTCATGGCGAGCGGGCACGCGTACACGTCCATGGACGGCTCGAGCAGGTACACCATCGCCAGCTGGTGCACGCGCGAGTGCGGGCCGTGGCGCCGCTCGTAGGCCGCGGCCACCAGCCCGTGGCGCGCGGCGAGCCGGGCCGCCTCGCGCCACAGCGGCGTCGGCTCGATGCGATCCACGCGCCGACCCCAGGGATCCCACTGCACCAGCGTGGGCTCCACCAGGCGCTCCGCGAGCTGCTGCGCTGCGAGCGGGCCGGAGGCGAGCGCGCCCAGCTCGCGCAGCTCCGGGGAGATCGCGGACAGCACGTCGGGCGGCAGCGTCCTCGCGAGGTACTCCTGCAGGAGCGGGTCGGCGTCGAAGGCGTGCGGCAGGACCGGGGGATCCTGGAGGAAGTCGGTCATGCTGAGCCGATAACGCGGGACGGAGGGCGGGGCAGCGCCAGGGCCGGACGCCCCCTCTGCGCGCGCCCGAAAGGAACCGCATCGGCCCCGGGAGAGCCTGCTAAGGGTGGGGGCTCGGCGGGAGGGGGATTCACGGTGCGTCCATCACAGGACCGGCTCCGGCTGGAGCGGCTGGAGCGCCTGCAGGAGGTGACCGCCGCCCTGGGCGCCGCGGCGTCGTCCAACGCCGTGGCCGGCGCGCTGGAGCGCCTCGCGCTGCCGCTGCTCCGCGCGAGCGCCGCGGCGATCTTCTGGGAGCGCGCGCCGGGCGAGCTGGAGCTGGTGCACGCGGTGGGGCTGGACCCGGCGTTCGCGACGCGCCGCCGCGTGATCCGCGCGGACGAGCGGCTCCCCAGCGCCGACGCGTACCGCACCGCCGCCGCGGTGTGGGTGCGCACCGGCGCCGAGCTGCGCGATCGCTTCCCCGGGCTCGGCCCGGCGGACGGCGCCGACCTGCCCGGCGCGTTCGCCGCCATCCCGCTCGCGACCGACCGCTCGCGCGGCACGCTCGCGCTCCGCTTCGACGAGCCCCGCGCCTTCGAGGCGGAGGAGCGCGCGCTCGTCACCGCGGTGGCCACGCAGTGCGGGCTCTCGATGGAGCGGGCCCGCCTGCACGAGGCGCAGCGGAGGCAGGCCGAGCGGCTCCGGCAGATCTTCTCCACGACCGCGTCGCTCTCTGGCGCGGCCACGCCTGGCGCCGTCGCGGACGCGGCGTTCCGCGGGCTCGCGGCCATCGGCGCGGTCGCCGGCGAGCTGCACGCGCTCGAGGCGCCGGACCGGCTGGTGCGCGTGGCGCGGCACGGGCCGGACCCGGAGGCGGAGCCGGACGCCCCCGGGGCCCCCGCGCCGGCCGCCGACGTCGTGCGCAGCGGGAAGGCGCTGTGGCTCGAGACGCCCGAGGCGATCGACGCCAGCTTCCCGAACCTCGAGGCCGGTCGGCGGGCGCGGGGGGAGGGCGCGTGGGCCGTGGTCCCGCTCCTCGCGCGCGGCGAGCCGCTCGGCGCGATCTCGATCGCGTTCCCGGGGCCGCACCGCTTCGACCCCGACGATCGGCTGTTCGTCCGCATGCTCGCCGTGCCGTGCGCGCAGGCGCTCGAGCGCGCGCGGCTGTACGAGGCGGCCGAGCGGATCCGGAGGGAGGCGCAGTGGAGCGCGGCCACGCTGGACGCGATGTTCGCGTCGCTGCCGGTGGGGCTCGGGCTGCTCGATCGCGCCATGCGGTACGTGCGCGTGAACGGCCGGCTCGCGCGGCTGAACGGCCTGCCGGTCGAGGCGCACCTCGGGCGCAAGCCCGCCGAGCTCCTGCCCGGCCTGCCCGGCGCGCAGCTCGCCGCGGCGTTCGGCCGCGTCGTGGAGGGCGGGGGGGCGTTCGAGGAGGTTGTGGTCGGTGAGCTGCCCTCGGAGCCGGGTGCGACGCGGCGCTTCCGGGCGACCTGGTTCGCGGTGTCCGTGGCCGGGGAGGTGGTCGGGGCGGGCGTCATGGTGCGGCAGGAAGGCGAGGGGTAGCCCGGGGCGCCCGCGGTCCCGCGGGCAAGCGACAGGGACCGTTGCTTGCGCCGCGCGCGACCGCGCCGGTAGGATCCGCGCGTGAAATTCTCCTGCGACCGGTGCGGCAAGCGGTACGCGACCGCGGACACGCCCATCCCGGGCCGCGTGTACAAGCTCAAGTGCCGCGCCTGCGGGCACGTCATCGTGCTGAAGGGCCCGGCCGCCGACGCCCCGGCCAGCGCGCCGCCCCCCCGCCGCGCCGCCGTCGCTCCCGCGCCGCCGCCCGCGCCCACGCCGGTGCCGACCGTCACGGCCGTGGAGATCCCTCCCCAGCCGCCGGCCGACCCCGCGCCCGAGCCTCTCCCCCCGCTCGAGGCGCCGCCGCTGGAGCCGCTGCTCCCGGAGCCGTCCGGGGCGAACGCCGGGCCGCCCGCCCTCGCGGTGCCGCCTCCCGCCCCGCGCGCCGAGCCCGAGCCCGCCGACGCCGGCTACGTCGATCTGTTCGAGGAGGGGTCGCTCGGGGACGGCACCGGCCTGCCGCTCGCCCGCGGCCCGCGCTCCGGCCCGCCGCCCTCCGGCGACGAGGCGAGCGGGGAGCTGCCCGCGCCGCCGCCCCAGCCCGCAGCGCCGCCGCTGCCCACGCCGCGCGTCCCCGACCTCCCCCGGCCACCCACCGAGCAGCGCGGCGCGCCGCTGAAGCTCATCGGGCTCGGCGTGCTGGTGATGCTCGGCATCGTCGCCGTGGCCGTGTGGCGTGGGACCGGGCGCACCGCGCCGTCCCGTCCGCCCGCCCCCGCGAGCGCGCCCGCCGCGAAGGCCCCCGAGGCCGCTCCCGCGTCGCCCGCCCCGGCGCCCGTCACGCCGCAACCTCCGCCCGGCGCGGCAGCCGCACCCGGCACCGAGGCCCCCGCAACCGCGCCCGCGCCCGAATCCGCCCGCCCCGCCGCCGAGCCCCAACGCCCATCCCGGGCGCCGGCATCAGCCCCCGCCGCCGACGCCGGCGAGGCGTCCGGCAGCCTCACCCCCGAGCGCATCCAGCAGGTGATCGCGACCTCGCGTCCCCGGTTCGACGCGTGCCTCGCCGAGGCCCGGCCCGGCCGCGGGCTGGCGCTGGATGGACGGACCGTGAACCTGCGCGTCGCCATCACGCCCGCCGGCGCCGCCACCTACCCGACGTTCGACGACGTGACGATCGGGTCCACCGAGCTCGGCGCCTGCCTGAAGGCCGCCGCGCGCCAGATGGCGTTCCCGCGGTTCGAGGGCGAGCCCGTGCGGATCGAGGTGCCGATCACGCTGCCGCGCCGGTAGGCCGTACCCGCCCCGTCGCCGCGGGGCGTAGGGGTCCACCACGCGTTCGCCGAGGATCCGCCGCGCCTCCTCGAGGTTGTGGCCACGGCAGCGGATGCGGAGGTTGCCCGCCGTGGAAGCCCCGCCGCGGGCTCGCGGGACGACGTGATCGAGCTCGAGCCGGTGCGTGGAGCCGCAGACCTCGCCGGACGCGAGGACGAAGGTGCACCGCCCACCGTCGCGGGCCCACGCCGGCGACGGTGGTGGCGCCTGCCGCGGACCCGATTCTGTTTCGGGCGCCCGAACCAAGTGCACCCGCCCGGGTCGAGCCCGCGGGCCACTCAGAGTCCGCTCGCAGTGAGCCTGTCGAACTGCGAGCTGCGACCCCTGCCGCAGACCGCCCGCACCGGCACGATGACCTCGCGCCGCGGCCGGTTTTCCACGGGCCGGATCGAAGCAGCCACCTCCGTCGCATCCCGGCTCGACAGCCCGTAGAACCGCGGCAGGATCTCCGCGCAGTTGTCGGCCGTCACCACCTTCGCCAGCTCGCAGACCGACGACAGGCACAGCTTGCCGTCCCGGAGCGCGTCCTCCACCGCCGGGTAGCGCTGGACCAGCTCCGCCGCCGTCTTCCGGTACTGCGCCGCGCCGGCCGAGAGCCCCAGCTCGCGC
This sequence comes from Anaeromyxobacter dehalogenans 2CP-C, assembly GCF_000013385.1. Taxonomy (GTDB): domain Bacteria; phylum Myxococcota; class Myxococcia; order Myxococcales; family Anaeromyxobacteraceae; genus Anaeromyxobacter; species Anaeromyxobacter dehalogenans_B. The sequence goes on along the minus strand of NC_007760.1, from coordinate 3,430,567 downwards.
CGCAGGAACGAGAACAGCGACGTGTGCCCCCGCGCCCGCCACAGCCCCCGCCGGTCGAACTCCGCCAGCGCGACGAGGAGCTCCGCCATGGCATGCCGCTCGGAGCGGAGCAGGGAAACGAGACGCTTCGTGAACTCGGCTGCGTTGTCCATGCACGAAGCATCGCACGCGGATCTCGCCTGCGTAAAACGCACGAGAATGGCCCAGGACCGGCGATCGCCACGAGGGCCTCGCGACCCCTCGGCTCGCTTTTCAGCGCTTCAGCCACGCCCTGCGAGCGCACCAGGGCCCTGTGCCCCAGCGATTCCACTCGCGCAAGCCGCTCTCCACTCCGACACCGTCAAGCCCGCAGATCGTTCCCGTTGGGCCGCAAGCGTTCACTGATGGTGACCCGCTCCTCGCCGCCCCGCACGCGTCCCCGCGCCCCACGCTCCGCCCTCAGGTTTCTCGCAAGCCGATCCCGCGTCCCCCGCCCACGGCCAATCAGCACCGCCCCCGACCCCGTCGCGCCCTCATTGCCCAAAGAACAGAAAGGGCCCGGCGTCGCCGCCGGGCCCTCAAGCAATGCGCCTACGTTCAGCGACTCAGATCAGCCCGTGCGCCACCATCGCCTTGGCCACCTTGATGAACCCGGCGATGTTCGCGCCCACCACGTAGTTGCCCGGGGCGCCGAACTCCTCGGCGGTCTCGTAGCAGTTCTGGTGGATGTTCTTCATGATGTTCGCGAGCCGCTTCTCGGTGTACTCGAACGTCCAGCTGTCGCGGGTCGCGTTCTGCTGCATCTCGAGCGCGCTCGTGGCGACGCCGCCGGCGTTGGCGGCCTTGCCCGGCCCGTAGGAGATCTTCGCGTCGAGGAACACCTTGATGCCCTCGGGCGTGGTGGGCATGTTCGCGCCCTCGCCGACCGCGACGCAGCCGTTCTTCACCAGCGTCCTGGCGTCGTGGCCGTTGATCTCGTTCTGGGTGGCGGACGGCATCGCCACCTGGCACGGGATCTCCCAGATGTTGCCGCCGGCGACGTAGCGGGCGTGGCCGCGGTACTCGACGTAGTCCTTGATGCGGCGCCGCTCGACCTCCTTCAGCTGCTTCACGAGGTCGAGGTCGATGCCCTTCTCGTCGAGGATGTAGCCGTTCGAGTCGGAGCAGGCGACCACGCGGCCGCCGAGCTGGGTGATCTTCTCGATGGTGTAGATGGCCACGTTGCCGGAGCCGGACACCACGCAGCGCTTGCCCTCGAAGGAGTCCTTCCGGACCTTCAGCATCTCCTCGACGAAGAACGTCGCGCCGTAGCCGGTGGCCTCGGTGCGCACCAGGGAGCCGCCGTAGTCGAGCCCCTTGCCGGTGAGCACGCCCGCCTCGTACCGCGAGGTGAGGCGCTTGAACTGACCGTACATGTAGCCGATCTCGCGGCCGCCCACGCCGATGTCGCCGGCGGGCACGTCGGTGGTGTCGCCGATGTACCGCCACAGCTCGGTCATGAAGCTCTGGCAGAACCGCATGATCTCGTTGTCCGACTTGCCCTTGGGGTCGAAGTCGGAGCCGCCCTTGCCGCCGCCGATGGGCAGGCCGGTGAGCGCGTTCTTGAAGATCTGCTCGAACCCGAGGAACTTGATGATCCCCAGGTAGACGGACGGGTGGAAGCGCAGGCCGCCCTTGTACGGGCCGAGCGAGCTGTTGTACTGGACGCGGAAGCCGCGGTTGACGTGGACCTCACCGCGGTCGTCCTGCCACGGCACGCGGAAGATGATCTGCCGCTCCGGCTCGCAGATGCGCTCGATGATCTTGCGCTCGCGGAACTCGGGGTACTTCGCGAGCACGGGCCCGAGCGTCTCGAGCACCTCCCGCACCGCCTGGTGGAACTCGGCCTCGCCCGGGTTGCGGCGAAGCACGTCCTGGTACATCGACTCCAGCCTCTCATCCATCTTGTTGGTCATGCTCTCCCTTTCGTTGCGGGCGCGATCCCGCGTTCGAAGATCGGGCAGTCTGCACGCTCCGCAGGCACCTGAGAAGGGGCCGGGCCCGGAAATCGACTGATCCGATCGAGGGAGGACCGGCGCGGCGGGCGCGGCGCGTGATCACCGTGCGTGAGTGCGCGCCGCGCGCCCGCCCGCGCCCGCGCCGGTGCCGGGCGCCGGCGCGGGGAGGGTGGGGCCTCAGAAGTGGACGGCGTGCGCGCGCGCGGCGTTCGACCGGAACAGCTCCAGCCAGCCCGGGCCGCTCATCCGCTCGGCGAGCGCGATGGCGAGGTGCTTCGGCTGGACGCCCATGGGCGCGTTGCGGCCCAGGCCCTGGACGCACGACGGGCAGTTCGTGAGCACCGTGGCGCCGCCGGGCCGGGTCTCGAGCGCCTCGGCGAACGCGGCGCGCTTCCGGTGCAGCATGGCGTCGGTGATGTCCGGCCGCGAGAGCGTGAGCGTGCCGGCCTCGGAGCAGCAGTGCGGCACGGCCTCGACCTTGCCGAACCCGCCGATCTTCACCAGCACCTCCTGCGCCTTGCCGTCGAGCGAGTCGTGGCAGGGCGCGTGGTACAGGAAGTCGCCCCCGGTCCCCTCGAGCTTCAGCCCGCGCTCCAGCGCGTAGCGGCTCACGTCCACCAGCCGCCCGCCGAAGATCCGCCCCGCCTCCATCTCCGCCAGCCCCTCGCGGCAGGTGCCGCAGGTCACGATGCAGGCGTCGAACTGGAGGTGCGCGAACATGTCGCGGATCTGGCTGAACAGGATGGTGTCGCGCAGCACCGTCTGCGAGTAGGTGTCCGCCTTCCCGTTCACCTTCTGCGGGAACCCGCAGCACATGAACGGCGGCGGCAGGATCACCCGCGTGCGCAGCTCGGTGAGCACGTGGATGGCGGCCATCGAGATGTGCGACTGGAGCCGCTCCGAGCCGCAGCCCGGGAAGTAGAACACGGTCCGCTCGGCCTCGGCGCCGCCGCCCGGCTCGAACACCAGCACCTGGTCCTGCTCGCAGGCGGGGAGCACGTCGTGCAGCGTCTCCGGCGGCGCCGGCGGCATGGGCGCGCGCAGGAGCTGGAGCGGGTAGAGCCGCGGCGCGGCGTCCTTCGGCTGGAACGGCGCCGTCACCTCGCAGCCGGCCCGCTGCAGCGCGCCGCCGATCTGCACCACCGTGGCGCGGAACGCCCGGTTGTAGGCGGGCGAGCGGCTGTCGAGGTAGCCGAGCGTGGCGCGCGTCGCCGCGGTGGAGCGCTTGTAGCCCCAGCTCGCCAGGATCTCGCGCTCCAGGATCGACACCTTGCCCGAGTCGATGTCCACCGGGCAGGGCTTCAGGCACTTGTGGCAGATGGTGCAGTGGTCGGCGACCTCCTCCAGCCACCGCAGCAGCTCGAAGCGCGTGGAGCGCTTGCGCTGGGCGTCGTAGAGCAGCGCCTCGATCAGCGAGCCGATCGCCAGGTTCTTGTTGCGCGGGTGGAAGAACATGCCGCGCGCCGGGTGGTACACGCAGCAGTCCGGCTTGCACTTGCCGCAGCGGACGCAGTGCGCGATGGCGCGGGCCAGCTCCTCCAGCTGGCCGTGCTGGAGGATGCGCGCCTCCAGCTCGAGGAGGTTGAACGACGGCGTGAAGACGCGGTCGAGCACGTCCACGTCCTCGAGCTTGCCCGGGTTCATCAGCCCGCCGGGATCCACGTCGCGCCGGTGCGCCGACAGCTCCTCGATGCGCTCGGGCTCCAGGTACTTCAGCTTGGTGATGCCGATGCCGTGCTCGCCGGAGACCACGCCCCCGAGCGACACGACCTTCTCCATCACCACGTCGAGCACGTGCTCGGTCCGCCGCAGCATGGGGCGGTCGTTGGACAGCACCGGGATGTTCACGTGGACGTTGCCGTCGCCCGCGTGCATGTGCGTCGCGAGCACCACCAGCCGGTCGCGCACCTCCTGGTGCGCCCGGTCCACCGCGCGGGTCAGCTCGGGCCAGCCGCGCATCAGCTTGGCGAGATCGCGGCGGAAGTCCTCCAGCAGCGCCAGCGCGCGCAGGTCCTTCGGGCCGGCGCGGGTGATGGCGTCGCGGGCGCGGGCGCAGCGCTCCAGCGCGGCGGGGATCTTGCCGGCGAGCCACTCCGGGTCCTCGCGCGGCGGCTCGGTGGTCCGCAGCAGCTCCTCGGCCCGGTCCACCAGCCGGCCCTGCGCGTACCGCTCCTCCTCCACGTTCATGTCCTCGACGAACCGCGCGAACCCGGCCAGCTGGTCGAGCGGGAGGACGATGTCCTCGTTCATCTTGAACGCGTTGGTGCGCCGGGCGATGGCGCCCAGCTTCTTGCGGTCGGCCCAGAAGCGCTTGCCCTCGGCCGCGTCGCGCGCCTCGAACAGCTCGGTGTTGGGGTGCTCGTCGAGGATCCCGCGGATGGTGCCCACGCCGCGCGCCGCCTCCTCGGCCGAGTGGCCCACCACGTCGATGAGCAGCACCGCCCGCGGCGTGTCGGCCCGCGCGGCCTTCACCTTGTAGTCGATGGCGCGGACGTACTCGTCGTCGAAGTGCTCCAGCGCGGTGAGCGTCTCCTTCCCGTCGTTCGGGAACGGGAACGCGCGGGCGAGCTGGAGGATCACCCGGGAGGCCTCGTCGAAGTCCGGACCGAAGAACTCCAGGCACAGCGTCCGCTTCACCTCGAACTCGGGGTAGAGGATGAACTCCGCCGAGGTGATGACGCCGTCGGTGCCCTCCTTCTGCAGCCCCGGCACGCCGCCCAGCGCCTTGTTGGTGATGTCCTTCCAGAGCCCCTTCTTGCGGACGTCGGCGCCGCGCAGCGCGACCGTCTTCACCACCGCGCCGTCCTGGTCGGTCACCTCGAAGGTGACCGTGTCCTCCGGGAGGATCTTGCGGAGCTGGTGATCGGTGCGCCGGACCGTCCAGAGCCGGCCGGACGGCATCGCCATCCGCCAGGAGATCAGGTTGTCGATGCAGGTGCCCCACTGCACGCAGTCCTTGCCGCCGGCGTTCTCGGCGATGTTGCCGCCGATGGTGCAGGCCCAGGCGCTGGTGGGGTCGGTCGCGAACACCAGGCCGCGCGCGGCGGCGTGCTCCATGGCCGTCTCGGTGACCACGCCGGCCTCGAGGTCCACCACCTGCGCGGCCGCGGTCCGGCCGTCCGCCAGCGTGAGGTCGCGCTGCGAGACGCCGCGGATCCGGTTCAGCTTCTCGGTGTTCACCACCACGCAGCCGGGCCGCAGCGGGACGGCGCCGCCGGTGAGGCCGGTGCCCCCGCCGCGCGGGATGGCCTTGAGGCCCAGCCGCGCGATCCCCGCCAGCACCGGCGCGACCTGGCGCTCGTCGTCGGGCATCACCACCGCGACCGGCAGGTGCAGGCGCCAGTCGGTGGCGTCGGTGGCGTGCGACACGAGCGTGAACGGGTCGAACAGCACCGCGTCCTTGCCCACCACCGCGCCCAGCTCGCGCTGCAGCCGGCGCCGCAGCTCCGGGGTCCCGTCCACCTCCTGGCGGAACGCGGCGAGCAGCTGGCGGCTCTCCGAGAGGACCTCCAGCACCCGGGCCTCGCCGCTGGCGTTCTTCTCGACCAGGCCGAGGTCGGTCTCGATGTTCGAGAAGAAGCGGCGGCGCCGGGCGCGGGACTCGACCAGCTCCTGGAACAGGAAGGGGTTGCGCCGGTGGATCAGGATCTCCCCGAAGAACCGCATCAGCAGGCGCGCGCTGCGGCCGGTGACGCGCAGCCCGCGGAGCTCCTCGAGCTTCTGCCAGACGTGCGGACCGAGCAGGTGGGAGATGGCCTGGCGGTCGTCGGCCGAGGTGTAGTTGAACGGGATCTCGCGGGGGGAGGTGCTGGCCGTCATCGTCGAGGTGCCTTCGGAGGGGTTCCACGGCCCCATGTGGAGCGGAGCTGGCGAAGATAGCAGCTTTCGTGCCGCGCGTCTTCGACGTAGCCCCTGCTTTTTCGCGGGGTTGGCTCCACCTCGCGCGCCGGGGAGCCGGCAAGCTTTTCGCGCGCGCGCACGCCTGGGGACACGGGGGCGGGGTCGCCGGGCCGAGGGACTACCCCCAACGCGCCGCCCGGGGGACTGTGCCGCCCGGGGGAGTCGAGGGGGAAACCGGATGGGCGCGCGCTGGAGCCCGGCGCTGGAGCTCGGTCACGACGTGATCGACCGGCAGCATCAGGAGCTGTTCCGCAGGTACGAGTCGCTGGTCCAGGCCCTGGCGCGCGGGGATCGCGCCGAGGTCGCGCCGCTGTTCGAGTTCCTGGGCAGCTACGTGGTCGAGCACTTCGCGGACGAGGAGCGGATCATGTCCGAGACCGCGTTCCCGGGGCTGACCGTGCACAAGGCCTCCCACGACCGGTTCGTGCGCGAGTACCACGCGCTGCGCGAGCTGTTCGAGCGGGCCGGGCCGACCGCCGCCATCGCGGTGCGCGCGGAGACCTGGATCGCCGACTGGCTGGCCACGCACATCGGCGCGACCGACGCGCACCTGGCGCGGCACCTGCGGGGAACCCGGTGAGCCGGGCTGCGGCGCCGTTGCCGTGGCGGCGACGGCGGGGACCGGGGATACTGGGCGCGCCATGGTGATCGAGTGGACGCCGTCGCTCTCGGTGGGGGTGGCCGAGATCGACGCCCAGCACCAGGAGCTGTTCCGCCGGGCCGCGCGCCTGATCGTGGCGCTGCGCGCCGGGGACCGCACCGAGGTCCAGCCGCTGCTCGAGTTCCTCGCCGACTACGTGATCGAGCACTTCGAGGCCGAGGAGCGGGAGATGCGGGCGGCCGGGTTCCCGGAGTACGCCGCGCACAAGGCCGCCCACGACGCGTTCCGCCGCGACTTCGAGGAGCTGGCGGGCGAGGTCCAGCGCAGCGGCGCCAGCCCGCTCGCCGCGCTGACGCTGCACAACTGGATCTCCGACTGGCTCCGGCGGCACATCGCCGGCGTGGACCAGGAGCTCGGGCGCTACCTGCTGGCCCGCGGCTAGCGGAGCGCGCGCGACGCCGCCGGCCCCGGCGCGGCCGCTTCACCGTCCGTCTCGTGGACCGCTCCGGTCGCCGACCGGAGAATCACGCGCCGCCCTGCCGCGCCCCCTCGACACGGTGCGGCAGGCTGTGCTCCACTTCCCAGCCCGACGCCGAACCGCTGGACCGAGCCGAGCCCGTGACGCCCGACTTGATCCTCGACGCCCCGTTCCTCGCCCGCCCCAGAGCGGACGGCGATCGCCATCGACTCTCCACCTCGCCAACGGCGCGCGCCCCGCGTGCGCGCGCCGCTTCGTCGTCCCGGAGCCCGACATGACGATCCCGTTCAAGCGCGTGATGGCCGCGAACCGCGGCGAGATCGCGATCCGGATCTTCCGAGCCTGCACCGAGCTCGGCATCCAGACCATCGCCATCTACTCGGAGGAGGACCGCCTCTCGCTGCACCGCTACAAGGCCGACGAGGCGTACCTCGTCGGCAAGGGCAAGCCGCCCATCGACGCCTACCTCGGCATCGAGGAGATCGTGGAGCTGGCGAGGCGGCTGGAGGTGGACGCGATCCACCCGGGCTACGGCTTCCTCTCCGAGAACCCGGAGTTCTCCGAGGCCTGCGAGCGGGCCGGCATCGCGTTCGTCGGCCCGACCTCCGAGATGCAGCGCAAGCTGGGCGACAAGGTGGCCGGGCGCAAGGCCGCGCAGGCCGCCGGCGTGCCGGTGGTCCCCGGCACCCCCGAGCCCATCCTCCACGACGAGGAGGCGCTCATCTTCGCGAAGCAGCACGGCTACCCCATCATCGTCAAGGCGAGCGCCGGCGGCGGCGGCCGCGGCATGCGCGTGGCGCGCAGCCAGAAGGAGCTGCTGGAGGGGCTGGTCTCGGCGCGCAGCGAGGCCCGCGCCGCGTTCGGCAACGCGGCGGTGTTCCTGGAGCGCTACATCGAGCGCCCCAAGCACATCGAGGTCCAGGTGCTGGGCGACCACCACGGCAACCTCGTCCACCTGTTCGAGCGCGACTGCTCCATCCAGCGCCGCCACCAGAAGGTGGTCGAGTTCGCGCCGTCGCTCGCGCTCACCGAGGCGCAGCGCGAGGCCATCTGCGGCGACGCGCTGAAGATCGCGCGGTCGGTGAGCTACCGGAACGCCGGCACGGTGGAGTTCCTGGTCGATCAGCAGGGGCACCACTACTTCATCGAGGTCAACCCGCGCATCCAGGTCGAGCACACCGTCACCGAGAGCATCACCGGCCGGAACCTGGTGCAGGCGCAGATCCTGGTGGCGCAGGGCAAGCGCCTCTCCGACCCGGAGATCGGCATCGCGCGGCAGCAGGACGTGCAGCGGCGCGGCTTCGCGGTGCAGTGCCGCATCACCACCGAGGACCCGCAGAACGGCTTCGCGCCCGACTACGGCGTGCTGAAGGCGTACCGCTCGCCGGGCGGCTTCGGCGTCCGGCTCGACGCCGGCTCGGCGTTCGGCGGCGCGGTGATCACGCCCCACTACGACTCGCTGCTGGTGAAGATCACCACCTGGGGCCTGACGCTCGACGCCGCGGCGCACGTCATGGACCGCTCCCTGCAGGAGTTCCGCGTACGCGGGGTGAAGACCAACATCGCGTTCCTCGAGAACGTGATGCGCCACCCGGTGTTCCTGACCGGCCGCTGCGACACCTCCTTCATCGAGGCCCACCCCGAGCTGCTGGCGCGGTCGGAGCGGAAGGACCGCGGCACCAAGCTCCTGCGCTACCTCGCCGACGTGACCGTGAACGGCTCGCCCGGCGTGTCGCGCGCCACCCGGCCCGCCGAGATCCGCGAGCCGCGCGTGCCCCGGGTGGACCTGTCGCGGCCGCGCCCGAAGGGCACCCGCGACATCCTGCTGGAGCGCGGGCCCGAGGGGCTGGCGCGCTGGGTGCTCGCCGAGAAGCGGCTGCTGTTCACCGACACCACGCTCCGCGACGCGCACCAGTCGCTGCTCGCCACCCGCGTGCGCACGCACGACATGCTCCGCGTCGCGCCCGCGACGAGCGTGCTCGGGGCCGGGCTGTTCTCGCTGGAGATGTGGGGCGGGGCCACCTTCGACGTCGCCATGCGCTTCCTGCGCGAGGACCCGTGGGAGCGGCTCCACAAGCTGCGCAAGGAGATCCCGAACGTCCTGTTCCAGATGCTGCTCCGCGGCTCGAACGCGGTCGGCTACACGAACTACCCGGACAACGTGGTCGAGCGCTTCGTGGAGGAGGCGGCCCGCTCCGGCGTGGACGTGTTCCGCGTGTTCGACGCGCTGAACTGGACCCGGGGCATGCAGGTCGCCATGGAGGCGGTGCGCCGGCAGGGCAAGGTCTGCGAGGCGGCCGTCTGCTACACCGGCGACATCGACGACCCGCGGCGCGACAAGTACCCGCTCGACTACTACGTGAAGCTCGCGAAGGAGCTGGAGCGGATGGGCGCCCACTTCCTCGCCGTGAAGGACATGGCGGGCCTGCTGAAGCCGTTCGCCGCCGCGAGGCTGGTGAAGGCGCTCAAGGACGCGGTGGGCCTGCCGGTGCACCTCCACACCCACGACACCTCCGGCGTGGCCTCCGCCACGCTGCTCGAGGCGACCAAGGCCGGGGTGGACGTGGTGGACGCGGCGCTGTCGCCGCTCTCCGGCCTCACCGCGCAGCCGAACCTGAACTCGCTCGCGGCGGTGCTGGAGGGGAGCGCCTGGGACCCGAAGCTCGATCGCGACGGGCTGCAGCAGCTCGCGAGCTACTGGGAGACGGTGCGGGACTGGTACGCGCCGTTCGAGTCGGGGCTCAAGAGCGGGACCGCCGAGGTCTACCGGCACGAGATCCCGGGCGGCCAGTACTCCAACTACAAGCCGCAGGTGGCCGGGCTCGGCCTCCTCGACCGGTGGGAGGAGTGCAAGGACATGTACCGGAAGGTGAACCTGCTGTTCGGGGACATCGTGAAGGTGACGCCGTCGTCGAAGGTCGTCGGCGACATGGCCATGTTCCTGGTGAAGAACGGGCTCGAGCCGGAGGACCTGTTCACCGAGAAGGCGAACGACCTCGCGTTCCCGGAGTCGGTGGTGGGGCTCGCCCGCGGCATGCTGGGCCAGCTGCACGGCGGGTTCCCGGAGCGGCTCCGCGAGGTCATCCTGCGCGGGCAGGAGCCCATCACCTGCCGGCCCGGGGAGCTGCTCGAGCCGGCCGACCTCGAGCTGGAGCGGCGCAAGGCGGCGGAGCGGGTGGGGCACCCGGTGGACGACAGGGCGCTCGTGTCCTGGCTGCTCTACCCGAACGTCTGGCCGGAGCTCTCGCGCCACCGCGAGACGTTCTCCGACACCTCGGTCGTCCCGACGCCGGTGTTCTTCTGGGGCCTCGAGCCGGGCCAGGAGACCAGCATCGAGATCGAGCCGGGCAAGACGCTCATCGTGAAGCTGGTCTCGATCGGCAAGCTCGAGAAGGACGGCACCCGCGACCTGATCTTCGAGCTGAACGGGGAGGGGCGCACCATCAACGTGCGCGATCAGTCGGCCACGCAGGCCTCCGCGGCCCGCGTGAAGGCCGAGCGCGGCAACCCGGCGCACGTGGGCGCGCCCATGCCGGGCAAGGTGCTGAAGGTGAACGTGAAGCCGGGCGACGAGGTGAAGGCCGGCGCGGTCCTGCTCGTCACCGAGGCGATGAAGATGGAGACGAACGTCAAGGCGAAGGGCGACTGCCGCGTCGCCGAGGTCCGCTTCAAGGAGGGCGACAAGGTCGAGAAGGAGGACCTGCTCGTCGTCCTCGGCTGACGCGCGCCCGCCCGCCGCGCCGGTGAAGACGTGAGGGGCGGCCCCCGCGCGGAGCCGCCCCTCACCCCCGTCCGTGCACTACGGCCGGTACACGCCCCCGTCCAGCGTCTTCCCCTCGCCGTCGATCGTCACCGCGCCGGCAGCGCCGGCCGGCGTGCCCGCGCCGCCGCGCGCGGTGAGCGGCGCCGTGACCAGGGTCGGCGCGGTGGAGGAGAGCAGCTCGACGGACCCGCCGATGCCGCCCGCCATCGCGGCCGACGCGCCGCCGTCCACGGTCACCGCGCCGCAGGCCACCTGCGAGCCCGCCAGCTGGACGTGGCCGCCCACGCCGCCCTCGCCGGCGCCGCCGGCGCCCCCGGCGGCGCGCAGCGCGGCCTCCATCCGGATGCCGTCCGCGGCCACCGGCGCGGCCGCCGCCAGCGTCGGCACGCTCGCGCCGTCCACGCCGATCCAGCCGCCGTTCCCGCCGCCGTCCGCGCCGTCGCCGCCGCTCGCGTCCACCGCGCCGGTCCCCACCTCGACCCGCACGTCGCCGTCGGCGAAGCCCTCCTGCCTCACCACCACCGCGCCGGCGTCGCCGCCCACGGTGCCGTCGCCGCCGCCCGCGTCGAGCTGGGCGAGCACCACCGCGCGCACCGCGTCGGTCGAGCCGGTGGCGTACACGTCCACCGCGCCGCCGGGGCCGCCGGGCCCGCTCTGCGCGCGCCCGCCGCGCGCCCGCAGCAGGCCGATCGCGAGCGCACGTCCGTCGGAGGCCTCGAGGTCCACCGCCGCGGCGCCACCGCCGGGCCCGTCCACGGTCGCGGCGCCGCCCGACGCGTCCAGCTCGCCGGCGCTGAACGTGTCGCCCACGCTGCAGCCGGACAGGTACACGTACCCGCCGTCGCCGCCGCCGCTGGTGCCGTCGCCGCCGCGCGCGAGGATGCGGCCGGTGTTGTGGGCGTCGCAGGTGCCGCCCTCGCCCCAGTTGCCCCACAGCGACGCGGCGATCGCGTAGCCGCCGGACCCGTCGGTGCCCTCGCCGCCGGACCCGTCGATGATCCCGGAGTTCACCACGGGTCCATTGGCGGTGGCGAGGTCCAGCTCGCCGGCGTGGCCGCCGGACAGGCCGCGGCCGCCGCGCGCGACGATGGCGCCGGCGTTCACGATGGCGCCCGAGACGCGCACCATCACGCCGCCCGACGCGAGGCCGTCGGCGGCCGAGTCGGGGGGCGTGCCGTCGATCCGGCCGCCCGGGGACACGTGCAGCGCCGCGGCCCGGAGCGAGATCGCCGCGGTGGACTGATCGGCCTCGAGGACGGGGGGCCTGATCGTGCCGTCCACGCGGATCGCGCCGCTCACCTCGACGTACGCCTCGAAGGACTCGCCCGGATCCAGCGTGAGCGTCGCCCCGGCCTTCACCCAGAGGCCCGTCGCCGGGTTCGCGCCGTCGTCGCCCAGGAGCTCACCCGCGACCGGCGCGAGCGCCGTGTCGGCGGCGATGGTCCGCGGGTTCTCGCCCAGGTCGGGCGCGGGCACCGTCGGGATCGCGAGCCCGGGCGGCGCGACGCCGGGGTGGACCACGGCGCCGCCGCCCGGCGTGACGGACACGATGAACGCGCCGCCGGCGCCGCCGGCGCCGGTGCGGCCGGTGCCGCCGCGCGCGCCGATCGCCGGGATCGCGGCGGAGGGGCTGCCGCCGTCGCCGCCCGAGCAGGCGGCGAGCGCGAGCGCGCAGGCGAGGGAGGTGAAGGTCCTGAGGTGCAAACGGATCACGGTGGTCCTCTCGGCCCGCCCGCGAGGTGCGGGCACGGGGCCGCGCAGGAATGCCCGGACGCGGTGCGCCGGTCGAGCGGGCGCCGGGGGTCCTGGCCGGGGGGCCAGTAGGCCGGCACGGTCACGCGTGACGCGGGCAAGGGACGCCCGCGCGGGGCGCCGACGTGGACCGACCCGGGGGCTGGCTGGCGCGGCTGCCGCGCCCCGTTATCTCCGGTCCGTCACCCTCGTGCACCCGGAGCGCCATGCTCGAGCACACCACTGCAGCGGCGAAGGCGGGGGGCGGCCGCGCGGCCGCATCCCCGCTCGTCAACGATTTTTCCATCCAGGTCGCCACCGCGAACGGCTCGGGCTCGCAGAGCTCCAACACCGTCCTGCTGCGCGCGCTCTTCCAGATGGGCATCCCGGTCTCGGGCAAGAACCTGTTCCCCTCCAACATCGCGGGGCTTCCGACCTGGTACACGGTCCGGGCCTCGAAGGACGGCTGGGTCGCGCGCAAGAAGGAGATCGACCTGCTCGTGGCGATGAACCCGGAGACCGCGCGCGAGGACGTGCGCGCGCTCTCGCCGGGCGCGGCGGTGGTCTACGACGCGCCGCTCGGCCTCGCCTCGCTGCGCGACGACCTGGTGTTCTACCCGGTCCCGTTCGACGAGGTGGTCGCGCCCGTCGCGAGCGAGGCCCGGCTCCGCAAGCTCCTCCGGAACATGGCGTACGTGGGCGTCCTGGCGCGGCTGCTCGGCATCGAGCTCGCCGAGGTCGAGCGCGCCATCGGGCGCGTCTTCGGGCAGAAGGCGAAGGCGCGCGAGCTGAACGTGGCCGCGGCGCGCGCCGGCTTCGAGCACGCCGGGGCGCTGGAGAAGCGCGACCGCCTGTCGGTCCGGCGCATGGACGCGACCGCGGGGAAGCTCATCGTGGACGGGAACTCGGCGGCGGCGCTCGGGGCGCTGTTCGCCGGCGTGACCGTGGTGGCCTGGTACCCGATCACGCCCTCGTCCTCGCTCGTCGAGACGCTCATCGGGCACCTCCGCGAGCACCGCGTGGACGCCGACGGCCGGGCCACCTACGCGGTCGTCCAGGCCGAGGACGAGCTGGCCGCGGTGGGCATGGCCATCGGCGCCGGCTGGGCCGGCGCGCGCGCCATGACGGCGAGCGCCGGGCCGGGCCTGTCGCTCATGGCCGAGTTCGTGGGGCTCGCCTACTACGCCGAGATCCCGGTGGTGATCTTCGACGTGCAGCGCGTCGGGCCGTCCACCGGGCTGCCCACCCGCACGTCGCAGGGGGACGTGCTCTCCACCGCGTTCCTCTCGCACGGCGACACGCAGCACGTGCTGCTGTTCCCGGGCTCCGTCGAGGAGTGCTTCTCGATGGGCGTGGAGGCGTTCGACGTCGCCGAGCGGCTGCAGACCCCGGTGTTCGTGATGACCGATCTCGACCTCGGGATGAACAACTGGATGGCGGACCCGTTCCCGTACCCCGACCGCCCCCTCGACCGCGGCAAGGTGCTCTCGAAGGAGGACCTCGACCGCCTCGGCGGCTTCGCCCGCTACCGCGACGTGGACGGCGACGGGATCGGCTGGCGCACGCTGCCCGGGACCGATCACCCGCGCGCCGCGTACTTCACCCGCGGCACCGGCCACGACGACGCCTCGGCCTACAGCGAGAGCCCGGCCGTGTTCGAGGAGAACATGGCGCGGCTGGCGCGGAAGCTCGACGGGGCGCGGGCGATCCTTCCGGCGCCGGAGCGGCACGGCGGCGGGAAGGCGCCGGTGGGCATCGTCGCCTACGGCTCCTCGCACCCGGCCATCCTGGAGGCGCGCGCGCAGCTCGCGGCCGAGGCGGGCCTCGACACCGACTACCTGCGCGTCCGCGCCTACCCGTTCTCGCGCGAGGTGGAGGCGTTCGTGCGCGCGCACGACCGGGTCTACGTGGTGGAGCAGAACCGCGACGGCCAGCTCGCCGCGCTGCTGAAGCTGGATCTCCCCACCGAGCTGGTGCCGCGGCTGCGCGGCATCGCCCACGTGCACGGGCTCCCGCTGGACGCGCGCTCGGTGACCGACGAGCTGCTCGCGAAGGAGGCGAGGTGACCATGGCCGCTCCCGTTCCCCCCGGCGGCGCCGCCGCGCGGCAGAACCGCCTCGGCCTCGCGCTCGCGGACTACAAGGGCGGCAAGACCACCCTGTGCGCCGGCTGCGGCCACAACTCCATCTCCGAGCGGCTGCTCGAGGCCATGTTCGACCTGGGCGTCCCGCCGGAGCGGGTGGCCAAGTTCTCCGGCATCGGCTGCTCGTCCAAGACCCCCGCCTACTTCATGAGCCGCTCGCACGCGTTCAACGCCGTGCACGGGCGCATGCCGGCGGTCGCGACCGGCGCGCTGCTCGCGAACCGGACGCTCGTCGGGGTGGGCGTGTCCGGCGACGGCGACACCGCCTCCATCGGCATCGGGCAGTTCGCGCACCTCATGCGGCGCAACCTGCCCATCCTCTACGTCATCGAGGACAACGGCGTGTACGGCCTCACCAAGGGCCAGTTCTCCGCCACCGCCGACGTCGGCTCGCGCCTGAAGAGCGGCGTCGCGAACGAGCTGCCGCCCATCGACACCTGCGCGCTCGCGATCCAGCTCGGCGCCACCTTCGTCGGCCGCTCGTTCTCCGGCGACAAGCGCCAGCTCTCGGCCATGCTCAAGGCGGCCATCTCGCACCGCGGCACCGCCATGCTCGACGTGCTCTCGCCCTGCGTCACCTTCAACGACCACGAGGGCTCGACGCGCTCGTTCGCCTACGTGAAGGAGCACGACGCGCCGCTGCAGGAGCTGTCGTACGTGCCGGCGTACGAGGAGGTGGCGGTGGACTACGACCCCGGCACCACGGTGGACGTCGAGCTGCACGACGGCGCGCACCTGCGGCTGCGGAAGCTGGAGGAGGGGTTCGATCCGCGCGACCGCGCCCGCGCGGTGGCGCGGCTGATGGAGGCGTCCGCGCGCGGCGAGGTCCTGACCGGCCTGTTCTTCGTGGACGCGAAGGCGGCCTCGCTGACGGACCAGCTCCGGATGGTGGACGCGCCGCTGGCGACGCTGCCGGAGGCGCGGGTGCGGCCGCCGCCGGCGGTGCTCGAGGGGATCATGGCGTCGCTGCGCTGAGGAGCCGCGGCCAGACGCGCCAGCTGCAGGCCCCCTGCGCGTCCTGCTGCGCCACCGTCCCGTCCCAGCCCTGGTCCACCGCGCCGGTGGTGCAGGCGCCGGCGCCGGGTCGTCGCAGCCAGATCCGCCCGCACAGGCGCCCCGACGGCGCGCGCAGCTCGATCGCCTGGGCGCAGTCGTCCGCGGCCTCGCCGGGCGGCGGCAGCAGCGCGTAGCCGGCGTTGCCGCGGGTGAAGCGCAGCGTCCAGGCGGCGCGGCCGGCCAGCCAGCCGGGGAGCGGCGCGCTGGCGGTCGCGAGCCGCGGGTAGGCGCGCCGGAACGCGCCGTCGGCGCGGAGCGCGAGCGCGCCGTCGAGCAGCGGCACCAGCTCGAGCTCGTGCCGCGGCGCCTCCGAGCCCGTCAGGTCGCTCGAGCGCTCCACCAGCTCGGCGGCGGCGAGCACGCCGCCGTCGCCGCCGAGCCAGGCGACGTCCACCCAGGCGGACCGCTGCCACACCGCGAGCGCCTCGCCGCCGCGCGAGACGCCGCCCACCAGGAACGTCACGTCGGGCTCGCTGCGCGCGCCGAAGCGGGGCGGAGCGCTCCAGCGCGGCGCGCCGGCGGCGTCGAGGCGCTGCGCGTGGAGGATGCTCCAGTGGTTGCCGGCCACGGCGGTGTCTGCCACCAGCGCGAGCGCGCCGCCGGAGGGATCGCCGGCCAGGCTCCAGCCGCGGAGCAGCGCCTGCGCCGGGTCGCCGGAGACGGTCTCGGCGCGCGCGGGGACGCCGTCGGGGGCGAGGGCGACGACGCGCACCGCCGGGCCGCCCGGAGCCGCGTCGTCCTGCACGCCGCCGAGCCAGCCGGAGGGCTGCGCCAGGAGCGGCCAGGCCCGGAACGTCCCGCCGGGCGCGCCGGCCGCGTCGAACACCTGCCAGCTCGCGCCCCTGCCGTCGCGCGCGGAGGCGGCCACCTGCCCGGTTCCGTCGGACAGCGCGGCGCCGCAGGTCGCGCCGGCCGGCGCGCTGCGCGAGATGGGCACCGGCTCGGGCGCGCCCTCCGGCACCAGGCCGGCGCACTCGCCGGCCGCGTCCAGCCGCTCGATGGTGAGGGCCGCGGACGGGGCGGCGGAGGGCGGCACCGGCGCCGGGTCCGGTGCCGGCTGGGCGGAGGGCGGCGGCGCGGGAGCGGGGCCGCCCCCTCCGCAGGCGAGCGAGAGGGCGAGCACGGCGGGGAGGGCGGTGCGCACGGGCCGAATCTCGGCACGCCGCCCCGCCCGCGCCTGCCCGCCTGGCCGCCCTGCCTGCGGCGAACCGGGCGGTGCGAACGCGCGCCGGGCGGGTTAGGACGGACGCATGCGCGCGATCCGGTTCCACGAGCACGGCGGCCCCGAGGTCCTGAAGCTGGAAGAGGTGACGGTCGGTGATCCCGGGCCGGGCGAGGCCCGGCTCCGCATCGGCGCCGCGGGCGTGAACTTCGTGGACGTGTACCACCGCTCCGGCCTGTACCCCATGCAGCTCCCGGCCGGCCTGGGCGTCGAGGCGGCGGGGCGGGTGGAGGCGGTGGGGGCGGGGGTGGACCACGTCCGCCCGGGCGATCGCGTCGCGTTCGTGGGCGGGCCGGGCTGCTACGCCGAGGCGCGGGTGGTGCCGGCGGACCGGCTGGTGCGCCTGCCCGACGCGATCTCCGATCGCACCGCCGCTGGCGCGATGCTGAAGGGGCTCACCGCGCAGGTGCTCATCCGGCGCACCTACCCGGTGAAGGCGGGCGACACGGTCCTGTGGCACGCGGCCGCGGGCGGGGTGGGGCTCATCGCGATCCAGTGGCTGAAGGCGCTCGGCGCGACCGTGATCGGCACGGTGGGCAGCGACGAGAAGGCGGCGCTGGCGCGCGCCCACGGCTGCGACCACGTCGTCGTGTACACGCGCGAGGACTTCGTGGCGCGGGTGCGGGAGCTCACCGGCGGCGAGGGCGTGCCGGTGGTGTACGACTCGGTCGGGAAGACCACCTTCGCCGGCTCGATCGACTGCCTGCGGCCGCTCGGCATGATGGTCACGTTCGGCAACGCCTCCGGGCCGGTGCCGCCGGTCGATCCGCTGCTGCTCTCGCGCAAGGGCTCGCTGTTCCTCACGCGGCCGAGCGTGTTCACCTACGTGGCGCGCCGCGCCGACCTGGAGCGCAGCGCCGCCGAGCTGCTCGAGGTGGTCGGCAGCGGGGCGGTGAAGGTGGAGGTCGGCCGGGCGCTGCCGCTGGCGCAGGCGGCCGAGGCGCACCGCGCGCTGGAGGCCCGCGCCACCACCGGCTCGCTGGTGCTCGAGCCCTAGCCGCGCCCCGCGGCGCGGCGCCGATCGCCGCTGACGCGCGGCGTCGCGCACGCACACCCTTCCCCGCGGGCCCGCGCGCGTCTAGGATTCCGCCCCCGTTTCCCACCGGAGGCAGATCCTTGAGCGCACCGTCCTACGTCAGCGGGCCGTCCACCACGCCGCTCCTCGGCGAGACCATCGGCGAGAACCTGCGCCGCACGGTGGAGCGCTTCCCGGATCGCGAGGCGCTGGTGTCGGTGTACCAGGGCTACCGCGCCACGTACCGGCAGTTCTGGGAGGAGACGTCGCTGGTCGCGCGCGGGCTGCTGGTCCGCGGCGTCAAGAAGGGCGACCGCGTCGGCATCTGGGCGCCGAACCGGTACGAGTGGGTGATCTGGCAGTACGCCACCGCGCGCATCGGGGCCGTCATGGTGACGGTCAACCCCGCCTACCGCGTGCACGAGCTGGAGTACGCGCTGAAGCAGTCCGGCGTCTCGATGCTGGCGCTGTCCCGCACGTTCCGGAACGCCGACTACGTGGCCATGGTGCGCGAGGTGCGGCTGCGCTGCCCGGAGCTGCGGCACACGCTGGTGATCGACGACGAGTGGAGCGCGCTCAAGCACGACGCGCTGCGCCTCTCCGAGCAGGAGCTGACCCGGCTCGAGCGCGACCTGCAGTTCGACGAGCCCATCAACATCCAGTACACCAGCGGCACCACCGGGTTCCCGAAGGGCGCGACGCTCTCGCACCACAACCTGCTCAACAACGGCTTCTTCATCGGGGAGTACCTCGGCTACCGCGAGGCCGACCGGGTCTGCCTGCCGGTGCCCTTCTACCACTGCTTCGGGATGGTGATCGGGAACCTGGCCGCCACCAGCCACGGCTCCGCCATCGTGATCCCGCTCGACAACTTCGACCCGGTCACGGTGATGCGCACCGTGCAGCAGGAGCGGTGCACGTCCCTGTACGGCGTGCCGACGATGTTCATCGCGGAGCTCGACCACCCCGAGTTCCACACCTTCGACTTCTCCTCCCTGCGCACCGGCGTCATGGCCGGCTCGCCCTGCCCGATCGAGGTGATGAAGCGGGTGCAGAAGGACATGCACATGCCGGAGGTCACCATCTGCTACGGCATGACCGAGACCTCGCCGGTGTCCACGCAGTCGCGGACCGACGATCCCATCGAGAAGCGGGTCACCACCGTCGGGCAGGTCCACCCGCACGTGGAGATCAAGATCGTGGACCCCACCACCGGCCGCGTGATGCCGCGGGGGACGCCCGGCGAGCTGTGCACCCGCGGCTACTCGGTGATGCTCGGCTACTGGAACGACCCGCACGCCACCCGCGGCGCCATCGACGACGGCCGCTGGATGCACACCGGGGACCTCGCCACCATCGACGAGCACGGCTACGTGAAGATCGTCGGCCGCATCAAGGACATGGTGCTGCGCGGCGGCGAGAACATCTTCCCGCGCGAGGTGGAGGAGTTCCTGTACACGATCCCGGGCGTCTCCGACGTGCAGGTGATCGGCGTGCCGGACGTGAAGTACGGCGAGGAGCTGATGGCGTGGGTGAAGCTGCGGCCCGGGGTCTCGCTGACCGGCGAGGAGATCCGCGCCTACTGCAAGGGCAAGATCGCGACCTACAAGATCCCGCGGTACTACAAGTTCGTGGACGGCTTCCCGATGACCGTCTCGGGCAAGGTCCAGAAGTACAAGATGCGCGAGACCGCCATCCAGGAGCTGGGGCTGCAGCAGGCGGCCTCCATCGAGACCGCCTGAGCGGCCGCGCCGCCCGCCGCCCGGCCCCCGGACGCTCGCCTCCTCCCACGCCGCCGCGGCGCGTCGCGCCCGTCCGGACGCGTGCCTACCTTCTGCGTCGGACGGGCAGACGCCCGCCAGGAGGGGACCATGCGTAAACTGGCAGTGTTGATGGGCGCGCTCCTGCTCGCCGGGACGGCGGCGGCGAACGACCGCCTGGGCAGCACCAAGGAGGAGACCAAGGAGGCCGGGCAGGCGGCCGCGCGGGACACGAAGAACTCGGCCGATCGCGCCGGGCAGTGGACGCGCGACCAGACCGGCACCGGCAGCGCGAACGAGCCCGGCATGCACCAGAACTCGCCGCAGGCCGAGCACCAGCGGGACGCGATGTCGAAGAGCGACTTCGACATCAAGGGCAAGATCTCCAAGGTCTCGGGGACCAGCATCACGCTCGATCGCGACGACGCGACCACCGCGACGCTGCACTGCGACCGGAACACCAAGGTGGAGCTGGACGGCAACACCGCCCGGCTCTCGCAGCTCAAGCCCGGCCAGGACGTGAAGGCGTCCTTCAACCTCAAGGGCGACAAGCCCATGGCGATCGAGGTGAAGGCCGACTCGAACAAGTAACGTCGCCCGGAGGCAGCACGGGCCTCGCGCGCGTGCGCGGGGCCCGTGCCGTCCCTTCGGCGCCGCCCGGCGCCTCAGGACTGCTGCTTCACCTCGTGCACCAGCTTCGCGAGCGAGGCCTTCGCGTCGCCGAACAGCATCGAGGTGTTCTCGGCGTAGAACAGCTCGTTCTCGATCCCGGCGAAGCCCGGGTTCATCGAGCGCTTCAGCACGATCACGTGCTTGGCCCGGTCCACGTCGAGGATGGGCATGCCGTAGATGGGCGAGGAGCGGTCGTTGCGCGCGGCGGGGTTCACCACGTCGTTCGCGCCGATCACCAGGGCCACGTCGGCGTTCTGGAACTCGTCGTTGATCTCGTCCATCTCCTTGAGCTTGTCGTAGGGGATGTCCGCCTCGGCGAGCAGCACGTTCATGTGCCCCGGCATGCGGCCCGCCACCGGGTGGATGGCGTAGAGCACGGTGCCGCCGTTCTTCTCGACGAGCTGGGCGAGCTCCCGCACCTGGTGCTGCGCCTGCGCCACCGCCATGCCGTAGCCCGGGACCACGATCACCAGCCGCGCGAACGCGAGCTGGATGGCGGCGTCCTCGGGCGTGATGGAGCGGACGGTGAGCCCGTGGGCGGTCTTGGCCGACGGCGGCGGCGCCGAGCCGAACGCGCCGAACAGGACGTTCGTGAACGAGCGGTTCATGGCCCGGCTCATGATGATCGAGAGGATGAAGCCCGAGGCGCCGTCGAGCGCGCCGGCGATGATGAGCACGTTGTTGCCGATGGCGAAGCCGGTCGCGGACGAGGCCAGGCCGGCGTAGGAGTTGAGCAGGGAGATGACCACCGGCATGTCGGCGCCGCCGATGGGGAGCACCAGCGAGATCCCGAACGCCAGCCCCAGCGCCACCATCGCGTAGAAGGCGGCCGGGTGGGCCCCCGGGTCGTAGACCAGCCAGCAGAACAGCCCCAGCGCCGCCGCGAACATGGCGATCGAGACGACGTTCTGGCCGGGGAAGGTGAGCGGGCGCGACGGGAGCAGCTCCTGCAGCTTGCCGAACGCCATGAAGCTGCCGGTGATGGTGAGGGCGCCGAACAGCACCTCGAACCCCAGCGCCGCCATGGTGCCCCGGCCCACCTCGGCCCCGTTGCCGAGGTGCCAGTACTCGGCGACGCCGACCAGCGTGGCGGCGACCGCGCCGAACATGTGCGAGATCGCGATGCGCTGCGGCATCGCGGTCATGGGCACGTAGACGCCCAGCGGGTAGCCGATGGCCGAGCCGAGCGCCAGGCCCGCCAGGATCCACCCGTAGTGGACGACCTCGTGGTGCACCAGGGTGCCCACGATGGCGAGCAGCATGCCGAGCGCCGCGAGCTGCATGCCGCGCCGGGCCTTGTCCGGGATGGTGAGGCTGCGGAGGCCGAGGATGAAGAGGATCGACGCGGCGAGGTACGCCGCCTCGATGAACAGCGTGCGCGGGCTCACTTCTTCTGGCCTCCCGCCCGGTCGGCGCGCTTGAACATCTTGAGCATGCGGTCGGTGATGATGAAGCCGCCCACCACGTTGATGGTGGCCGAGGTGACCGCCACGAAGCCGAGCACGTTCGCGAGCAGCCCGCGCTCCGCCCCGGCCATCACCAGCGAGCCCACCAGCGAGATGGCGCTGATGGCGTTCGTGGCCGACATGAGCGGGGTGTGCAGCAGCGCCGGGACGCGGGTGATGACGAAGAACCCGACGAAGCCGGCGAGGACGAAGACGTAGATCTGGATGAGCTCGAGCATGGGTCAGGCCCGCACCTTCCCGCCGTGCACCACCAGCATGGCGGCGGCGATCTCCTCCTGCGCGTCGAGGTCCGCCTTGCCGTCCTTGAACAGGTGGGCGAGCAGCGTGACCACGTTGCGGCCGTACATCTGGCTGGCGTGGAACGGCACGGTGGACGGGAGGGCGACCGCGCCGATCACGGAGACGCCGGCGTCCACCACCGTCTCGCCGGCGCGCGTCAGCTCGCAGTTGCCCCCGGTCTCCGCGGCCAGGTCCACCACCACCGACCCGGGCCGCATGGAGCGGACCATGGCGGCGGTGATCAGCCGCGGCGCCGGCCGGCCCGGGATCTGCGCGGTGGTGATCACGAGGTCCATGTCCTTCACGTGGCCGGCGACGGCGGCGAGGACGCGCTCCTGCTCGGACTGGCCCAGCTCCTTGGCGTAGCCGCCGGTGCCCTCCGCGGCGACCGCGGGCACCTCCACGAACGCGGCGCCGAGCGACTGCACCTGCTCCTTCACGACCGGCCGCACGTCGAACGCGGACACCACCGCGCCGAGGCGCCGCGCGGTGGCGATCGCCTGCAGCCCGGCCACGCCGGCGCCGACCACGAACGCCTTCGCGGGCGCGAGCGTGCCGGCCGCGGTGGTCATCATGGGCAGGATCCGGGGGAGGGCGCCCGCGCCGACCAGCACGGCCTTGTAGCCGGCCAGCGTGGCCTGCGACGAGAGCGCGTCCATCGACTGGGCCCGCGTGGTGCGCGGGACCTTCTCCATCGCCATCGCGTCCACGCCACGGGCCGCGAGCCGCTCGAGGAGCGGCCCGGCGGCGTGCGGCGCGAGCAGGCCGACGAGCAGCGCGCCGGGCGGGAGCCGCTCCACCTGCGCCTCGGAGGGCCGCTGCACCGCCGCGACCACGCGCGCGCCGTCGAGCGTGGCGCCCGCGTCGCCCACCTGCGCGCCGGCCGCGGCATAGGCCTCGTCGGGGAAGCCGGCGGCCTCGCCCGCGCCGCGCTCCACGCGGACCTCGTGGCCCTGCTTCACCAATCGTGTGACGTTCTCGGGGACCAGGGCGACCCGGCGTTCTCCGGGCGCCGCCTCACGTAGCACCGCGATGCGCATCGTCGTCGTTGACCTCGGTCCAACGGGGGTATCCCCCGGACGTGGGCAATAGAAGGCCCCACGCGGGGAATACCCGCAAGGCGAGCCGGGGCCCGCCGCCGGCATATTGACGGTCCGTGAACGGCTGCGCGCGGTCGCGCACCGCGGCGCCGGTGGGTCAGCGGCCGTCGATGTACGTCTGCAGCTGCTCGATGAGGAACTGCTTCTCGTCGAGCATGAGCTGGATGATGTCGCGCATGGACACCACGCCCACCACCTGGCCGCCCTCCTCGACGAGCAGGTGGCGGGTGGTGTGGTCGCGCATCAGCCCGGCCACCTCCACCTCGCTGGCGCTGGTGGAGACGCGGGGGAGCCCCTGGCGCATCGCCTCGCGCATGGGGTGGTTCGCGTCGGCGCCGCGCGCGAGCACCGTCGCGACGAGGTCGCGCTCGGTCACCAGGCCGACGATCCGGCCGCCGTCGCGGACCGCGACCGAGCCGATCTTGCGCTCCGACATGAGGCGCGCCGCCTCGCGGATCGGCGCGGTCGCCTCGAGGGACACCATCTCGCGGGTCACGTGCTTGTGGATCGACGCCATCGGCGCCTCCTTGTGAAAGGATGCCCTAACCGGCCGCGGGCGCCGCGCATCCCGCGTCGGAGCGCGCCTGGTGGGGGCCGGTGGCCGCGGCGCACCGCGTCAGCCCGGGCCGTGGCGACCTCACAGCGCGTCGGTCCCCACCACCCACATGCCCTCGTAGATGGCCTTGTAGCGCGCGCGGCACTCCGCGGGCGCGTCGGGCCGGTCCCAGACGATCCCGGCGAACGCCGCCTCGACGTCCTTCCACCGGGGGTTCGAGTGGGTCGGGTCGCCCAGCTTGTAGTGCCCGAGCTCGTGCAGCAGCTCGGCCGCCTCGAAGCAGCCGCCCGAGTCCTCGGGCACGTGCAGCGACAGCGTGTGCTGGATGTAGTCGGTGCAGCCCTCGTTGCGGGTGGCGAGGTAGCAGACGTACTCGGTGGTGTCGCGGTACTGGATCCGCCAGCCGGACAGCGAGTGAAGATCCCAGAACGGCAGCTCGAGCTCGAGCAGGCGGTCCATCCTGGCCCTGGCCGCCTCCAGGTCGGCGGGCGGCGACTCGAACTCGACGCAGGCGCCGTGGCTCTCGAACGAGCAGTGCCAGGGATCGCAGGCGGCGAGCGACAGGAGCGCCGCGGCCGCGGCCACCGCCGCGCCCGCCCCCCGGAGCCTCCCCGCCCGCCCGACCGCCGCGCCCGCCACCGGCCGTACGCTGCGCATGCGGCCGGGCGGCGTGGAACGCCCCTCGCAGCGCAGGACCCGCCGTCGCACGGCCCGCCGCCGGCGCGCGGCGGCGCGCAGGCGCCGGGCCGGCCCGGAGGGGCGCCGCGCGCGCATGCTCCGCGCGGGGAGGGCGGTCCGGATGTACCTTACGGACTCGTGTCACGGACTCGCGGGCCCGCGCGGCCCGGGGAGGCACATGGCGATCTCGCAGCGCAGGCGGGCGGTCGATCCGCTCTGGTTCAAGGACGCGGTCATCTACGAGACGCACGTGAAGTCGTTCTACGACTCCAACGGCGACGGCGTGGGCGACCTGCGCGGGCTCGTGGAGAAGCTCGACTACCTCCAGGACCTCGGCATCACCTGCCTGTGGCTGCTGCCGTTCTTCCCGTCGCCGCTGCGCGACGACGGCTACGACATCGCCGACTACAAGGGCATCCACCCCGACTACGGCACGGTGGACGACTTCCGCCAGCTGGTCGCGGCGGCCCACGCCCGCGGCATCCGGGTGGTGGTGGAGCTGGTGGTGAACCACACCTCCGACCAGCACCCCTGGTTCCAGCGGGCGCGCCGCGCGCCGGCCGGCTCCCCGGAGCGCGCCTACTACGTGTGGAGCGACACCGACGAGCGCTACCGCGACGCCCGCATCATCTTCACCGACACCGAGAAGTCGAACTGGACCTGGGACCCCGAGGCCAAGCAGTACTACTGGCACCGCTTCTTCTCGCACCAGCCGGACCTCAACTTCGAGAACGCGGTGGTGCTGGGCGAGGTGCTGGACGCGCTGCGCTTCTGGGCGGAGATGGGCGTGGACGGCTTCCGGCTCGACGCGGTGCCGTACCTGATCGAGCAGGACGGGACGAGCTGCGAGAACCTGCCCGGCACGCACGAGGTCATCCGGAAGATCCGGGCCTACGTGGACCAGCACTTCCCCGGGCGCATGCTGCTCGCCGAGGCGAACCAGTGGCCGGCCGACGTGCGCCCCTACTTCGGCGAGGGCGACGAGTGCCACATGGCGTTCCACTTCCCGCTCATGCCGCGCATCTTCATGGCGCTGCGGCTCGAGGACGTGGAGCCGATCGTCGAGATCATGCGGCGCACCCCGGCCATCCCGGACACCTGCCAGTGGGCGCTGTTCCTGCGCAACCACGACGAGCTGACGCTGGAGATGGTGACCGCCGACGAGCGCGACTACATGTACCTCGCGTACAGCCAGGATCCGCGCATGAAGCTGAACGTCGGGATCCGGCGCCGCCTCGCGCCGCTGGTGGACAACAGCCGCCGGCGCATGGAGCTGCTCAACTCGCTCCTGTTCTCCTTCCCCGGGACGCCCATCGTCTACTACGGCGACGAGCTCGGCATGGGCGACAACATCTACCTGCACGACCGCAACGGCGTGCGCACGCCCATGCAGTGGAGCCCGGACCGCAACGCCGGCTTCTCCCGCGCCGACCCCGGCCGGCTCTACTCCGCGCCCATCTCCGACGCGGTGTACGGCTACCAGGCGGTGAACGTCGAGGCCCAGCTCCGCGACCCCTCCTCGCTGCTGCACTGGATGCGCAACACCATCGCGCTGCGCAAGCTGTTCCGGGCGTTCGGGCGGGGCACCATGGAGTTCCTGCCGGTGCAGAACCGCAAGGTCCTCGCCTACGTGCGCCGCCACGACGAGGACGTGATCCTGTGCGTGGCGAACGTGTCGCGCTTCGCGCAGCCGGCGCAGCTCGACCTCTCCCACCTCGAGGGCTACGTGCCGGTGGAGATGGTCGGCTACACCGAGTTCCCGCGCATCGGGCGGCAGCCCTACGCGCTCACGCTCGCGCCCTACGGCTACTTCTGGTTCGAGCTGCGCAAGCCCGCCTGAGCGGGGGCGCGCCCGTACACCGCAGCGAGCCGCCGCAGCCGCGCCGCCAGCGCCGCGTCGAGCGCCTCCTCGCGCACGCGCCAGCGCCAGTTGCCGCCCAGGGTGGCGGGCGTGTTCATGCGCGCCTCCGAGCCGAGCCCCAGCGCGTCCTGGAGCGGGAACACGGCCGTGTCCGCCACCGAGGCGAGCACCGCGCGGATCATCGCGCCCGGCACGTCGCGGCCGTCCACCCCCAGGTACTCGAGCGCGAACGCCTTCTCCCGCGCCACCGCCTCGGCCGTCCGCACGCTGTCGCCCGCGCCGCCCCCCCACCAGCCCGCCACCGTGTCGTTGTCGTGCGTCCCGGTGTAGGCGACGAGGTCCGGCGCGTAGTTGTGCGGCTGGAAGGTCGGCGCCTGCGGGTCGTCCCCGAACGCGAACTGCAGGATGGCCATCCCCGGGAGGCCGAAGCGCCGCCGGAGCGCCTCCACCTCCGGCGTGATGACGCCCAGGTTCTCGGCCACGAACGGCAGCGGACCGAGCGCGCGGAGGAGCGCCTCGAACAGGCGCGCGCCGGGGCCGGGCACCCAGCGGCCGCGCTCGGCGGTGGGCGCGCCGGCGGGGATCTCCCAGTACGCCTCGAAGCCGCGGAAGTGGTCGAGCCGGATCCGGTCCACCAGCGCGAGCGTGCCGCGCACGCGCTCGATCCAGAAGCGCCAGCCCTCGCGCGCCACCGCCTCCCAGTCGTAGAGCGGGTTCCCCCAGCGCTGGCCGGTGGCGCTGAAGTAGTCGGGCGGGACGCCGGCCACCGCGGCGGGCTCGCCGGCCGCGTCGAGCCGGAACAGCTCCGGCCGGGCCCACACCTCGGCCGAGTCGTGGGCCACGTAGATGGGCAGGTCGCCCATCAGCTCGATCCCGAGCGCGCGGCAGCGCGCGCGCAGCGCCGCCCACTGCCGGTGGAACGCGAACTGCGCGAACACCTCGGCGAACACCTCGTGCGCGAAGCGCGCCCGCGCCGACTCCAGCGCGGCCCGCTCGCGCCGGGCGAGCGGCGCCGGCCACGCCGTCCAGGGCCGCCCCCCGTGCGCCGCCTTCAGGGCCGCGAACAGCGCCCAGTCCTCCAGCCAGCCCGCCTCGCGGGCGCGGAAGTCCTCCAGCTCCGCGGCGCGCTCCCCGTCCGCCCCCGCCCGGAACGCCCGCGCCGCGCGCGCCAGCCGCTCGCGCTTCCACTCCAGCGCGGCGTGCAGGTCGGCCCGGCCCGGCTCGCCGGCCGGCGCGCCCGAGAGGTCGGCGTCGTCCAGCCAGCCCTCGTTGCGGAGGACCTCCAGCGACACCAGCAGCGGGTTCCCGGCGTGCGAGGAGAGCGCCTGGTAGGGGGAGTCGCCGAAGCCGGTCGGGCCCAGCGGCAGCACCTGCCAGAGGCGCTGGCCGGCGTCGGCGAGCCACCCGGCGAAGCGGTGGGCCGCGGCGCCGAGGTCGCCCGCGCCGTGGGGGCCGGGCAGCGAGGTCGGGTGGAGCAGGAGGCCGGAGCGGCGATCGCGCATCGGGGGCCCTAGAGGTGCTGGATGCGCCGCTGGGTCTCGCGCGAGTCCTCGTCGGCGCGCGGCCCCTCGGCCGGGAGCTGCCGGTCCAGGGCGCGGGAGACGGCGTCGCGCGCGCCCAGGCCGAGCGCCAGCGACGCGGTGAGCACCAGGCCGCCGAGGACGATGCCGAAGGCCAGCGTGGGCAGGCCGCCGCCGACGCCGACGTGCTCGAGCGCCATGGCCGCCGCGAGCACGAGCACGAACCACTTCACCGCGAGCGACAGCGGGCGCGCCTGCCGGATCCCGAGGTTGACCGCGCCGATGAGCACGCTCCGCTCGAGGAAGCGCGCCGCGCCCACGCCGACGAGGAGCACCACCGCGCCGACCACCAGGCGCGGCAGGAACGCGAGCAGCGAGTGACCGACCGCGGTGGTGGTGGCGGCGCCCAGGACGTCGAGGGCGAGCGCCACCGAGAGCAGCAGCAGGAACCAGAACGTGCCCCGCGCCACCAGCCAGGAGGGCTCGTGCTGCGGCTCGAGCCCGCGCCCGGTGGTGAGCCCCCACTCCCGCGCCCGGCGGTCGAGCCCCACCCGGGCGAGGAGCCGGCGCAGCCCGGCCCGGACCGCGAACGCGAGCGCCACGCCGCCTGCCAGCACCACCACCATGGCCACGAGCGCCGGCAGGTCCGCGGCGAGCGCAGCCCCCAGCCGCCCGAACGCCTCCGCCAGCACCTGCGATACGCGCTCCCACATGGCGCCTCCTAGGGCGTGAAGCGGTCCGGCCAGCGCCACCTCGAGATGAGGTAGGGCTTCTCCGCCTCGAACGCCTCGCACAGCCGTTCCACCCGCGCCTCCGTCTCCGGCCGCCCCAGCCCGCCCACCTCGTTCACGAAGCTCGCGACCCAGCCCAGGTACAGGGGCGTCATCGACCGCAGCAGCTGCTCCCGATCCATGATCTTCACGCGCCAGCCCACCGCGAAGTCGTAGACCACCCGGGCCCAGACCGCGTCGGGCATGCGGAACGACTCGGGCGGATCGCGGGGGATGCGCTGGAGGGCCAGCATCGTCTGGGGCGGCAGCACCGCGCCCCAGAGCGCGCGGAGGTCCTGCCAGCCCAGCCCGAAGGCCGACACGAGCGGGCCGGGCGCGGGCGGCGGGTTCGGCTCGCCGGGGAGGTGCTCCTCGCCGAACGTCGGGACCGGGCGCGAGCCGCGCACGCGCTGCCAGCGGGGCGCGTGCAGCGCCATGTCCTGGAACACCGTCCCGAGGACGCGCGCGACCGCCTGCGAGACGTCGGCGGGCTGCGGCGGCGGGCGCGTGCGCGGCCCCAGGTACACCTGCGCGATGCGCGTCTCGTGCGCGGCGGCCTTCGCGATGACCCAGAGATCCGCGGCGGCGCTGGACGGGTCGCTGCGCCAGGCGCCGTCGGCGAGGAGGCGCTCGGCGAGCGCGCGCGAGACCACCACCTCGCGCCCGAGCGGCTGCCGCAGGCGCTGGCCGAACAGGGCGCGGGTGAGCGGGTACACCACGCCGGTGACCAGCACGCCGTCGAAGCGGCCGCGGGCGTACGCCGGCGCGACGAGGTCGAAGGTGCCGTCGAGGACGGGGTCGAGCAGCTGGCGGATCCAGGCCGGATCCGCCGGGCGAGGCATGGGCTCCAGCAGGGCGCAGGCGGGCGCGCCGAGCGACAGCTCCACCTCGAGCAACGTGGGCAGGGCCGCCTCCAGGCCGTCGTGACTGCCGGTGTAGACCGCCGGGGGCTCGCCGTCCGGGGAGGCGGGCACCAGCAGCTCGCCGGGCGGCGCCGCGCCGCGGGGGTCGCCCGTGAGCACCACGGCGACGGCCGGCCGGGACGGGTAGGCGGCGCGCAGCGCGGCCTGGAGCGCCTGCGCCGATTCGCTCGCCGCCAGCCGATCCGGCTCCGCGGGGACGCCGACCACGAGCTCCGGTGCGAGCGCCTCGCCCGCTCTGGTGGGATCGAGCACGCCCGACAACGTAACCGATTCCGGCCGGAACGGCGGGGCCTCGTTGGCGCACCGACCAGCGCGGGGCCGCAGGGGAGCGGCCGGCCGTGCGGAGCGCAGCGGACCTCGAGGCGGCGCGCCGCTCCCTCCCGCGTGGGCCGGGAGGGAGCGGGCGGAGGGACCCCGGGCGCTACGCGAGCGCCGGGACGAGCAGGAGCTCCTTGCGCTCGTGGTCGGCGATCTGCGCGGCGACCTCGCTCGCCAGCCGGCCGAGATCGGCCGGCGCGGGCGCCGACGGGCCGCGGGCGCGCTCCACCAGGCCGGTCACCAGGCGGAGGATCTGCTGGTGCTCCTCGATCATCCGCTTCAGCTCGCTGCGGCGCGCCGGGCTGCGCGCGCCCACGATCCCGTACAGCCCCTTCGCGTGCTCCTCGTGCGCGAAGTGCTCGCGCAGCGCCCGGGCCAGCTCCTCCAGCGCACCGGACAGCGCGGGCCCGTCCGCGGCGCCGCGCACGCGGGCGACGAGGGCGTGGAGCCGCTCGTGGTCCGCCTCGATGGCGCGGGCCACCTGGTCGGCGTCGTGCGCGGGCGCCGCCTCCGCCGCGTGGAACTGCGCCGCCTCGGTGGAGCCCTCCAGCGCCAGCGTGGAGGAGGTGCCGCCGGACACCGCCTGCGCGACCAGGTCGAAGTAGCCGGTGCCGACCTCGCGCTGGTGGCGCGTGGCGGTGTAGCCCTGCGGCTCCGCCGCGAACTCGGCCTGCTGCAGCTCGGTGTAGGCCGCCATGCCGCGCTCGCGGTACCCGCGCGCGAGCTGGAACATGGAGTGGTTGAGCGCGTGGAAGCCGGCCAGGGTCACGAACTGGAACCTGTAGCCCATGGCGCCGAGCTCGCGCTGGAACCGGGCGATGGTCGCGTCGTCGAGCTTCTTCTTCCAGTTGAAGGACGGCGAGCAGTTGTAGGCGAGCAGCTTGCCCGGGAACCGCGCGTGGATGCCCTCCGCGAAGCGCTTCGCCTCGTGCAGGTCGGGGGTCTGCGTCTCGCACCAGACCAGGTCCGCGTACGGCGCGTAGGCGAGGCCGCGCGCGATGGCCGTGTCGATGCCGGGCCGCAGCCGGTAGAAGCCCTCCGGCGTGCGCTCGCCCTCCTCGAGGTACGGGTGATCGTACGGGTCGATGTCGCTCATGATCAGCTTCGCGCCCTCGGCGTCGGTGCGCGCGACGATGATCGTCGGCACGTCCATGACGTCGGCGGCGAGGCGCGCGGCGGTGAGCGTGCGGATGAAGGTGGAGGTCGGGACCAGCACCTTGCCGCCCAGGTGGCCGCACTTCTTCTCCGAGGCCACCTGGTCCTCGAAGTGCACGCCGGCGGCGCCGGCCTCGATCATCCCCTTCATCAGCTCGAAGGCGTTGAGCGGCCCGCCGAAGCCGGCCTCGGCGTCGGCCACGATGGGCGCGAACCAGTGCGTGCCGTCCCGGCCCTCGGAGTGCTCGATCTGGTCGGCGCGCTGCAGGGCGGCGTTGATCCGCCGGACCACCTCGGGCACCGAGTTCGCCGGGTACAGGCTCTGGTCCGGGTAGGTCTGCCCGGCCTGGTTGGCGTCGGCCGCGACCTGCCAGCCAGACAGGTAGATGGCCTTCAGGCCCGCCTTCACCATCTGCACGGCCTGGTTGCCGGTGAGCGCGCCGAGCGCGTTCACGTACGGCTCGGCGTGGAGCAGCTCCCACAGGCGGAGCGCGCCCATCCGCGCGATCGTGTGCTCGACGCGCACGCTGCCGCGCAGCCGCTCCACCTCGTCGCGCCCGAAGCGGCGGACCACGCCCTCCCAGCGGCGCGGGTCGGGGTGGTGCGGGACGGGAGAGGCGGCGCCGGCGGCATCGCCGCCGGCCAGGATGCGCGCCCGCTCCTCGGCCGGCGCCTCGAGCAGCTCGTAGGCGGGCAGCGTGATGAACTCGGTGAACTCGGCCTGGGTGCTCATGCGCTCGAACAGCGCCCGCGCGTCCTCGAAGCGCCCGCCCGCGAAGCGCGCCTCGCCCACCTCGAGGCGGATCCGGTCCATCTCCTCGGCGAGCACCCCGCGGAAGCGCTCCGCCGTGAGCGGCTGCCCGTCGTCGAGCGCCACGCCGTGGTGGATCCACTGCCAGGCGAGGGCGCGCGAGATCTCGGCGGTGGCGGCGTCCTCCATCAGGCCGTACAGCGGGACGCAGCCGGAGCCGCGAAGCCAGGCCTCGATGTACTGGACCGAGACGCGGACGTTGTGGCGCAGGCCGGCCTCGGTGCGCGTCCCCTCCACCGGGCGGAGCAGGTCGCGGGCGCCGACGCGCACGTCCTCGCGCCTCCGGCCGATCTGGTTCGGCCCCTCCATGTGCTCGTCGAACACCGCGCGGGCCACCGGGACCAGGCCCGGGTGCGCCACCCAGGTGCCGTCGTGCCCGTCGGTCACCTCGCGGAGCTTGTCGGCGCGGACCTTGGCGAGCGCGGCCTCGTTGGCGGCGGCGTCGTCCTTGACCGGGATCTGCGCGGCCATGCCGCCCATGGCGTGCACGCCGCGGCGGTGGCAGGTCTGGATGAGCAGCTGCACGTAGGCGCGCAGGAAGCCCTCGTCCATCGTCACCTGCGCGCGGTCCGGCAGCACCGCGCGCGGGTCGGCGCGCAGCCGCTTCACGAAGGAGAAGATGTAATCCCAGCGCCCGCAGTTCAGGCCGGCGGAGTGCTCGCGCAGCTCCCAGAGGATCTCGTCCATCTCGAACGCGGCCGGCAGCGTCTCGATCAGGCAGGTCGCGCGGATGGTGCCTCGCGGGATCCCGAGCGCCGCCTGCGCGTGGACGAACACGTCGTTCCACAGCCGCGCCTCGAGGTGGCCCTCCAGCTTCGGCAGGTAGAAGTACGGGCCGGTGCCCTTCGCGACGAGCGCGCGCGCGTTGTTCCAGAAGTAGACGCCGAAGTCCCACAGCGCGGCGGTGGCGGGCCGGCCGTCCACCAGCGCGTGCCGCTCGAGCAGGTGCCAGCCGCGCGGGCGGACCATGAGCACGGCGGTGCGGTCCTTCAGGCGGTACTGCTTCCCGTCCGGCGACGCGTACGCGATGGCGCCGGCCACGGCGTCCTTCAGGTTCACCTGCCCCTCGACCACGTTCTGCCAGGTGGGCGAGCTCGAGTCCTCGAAGTCCGCCATGAACACGCTCGCGCCGGAGTTGAGCGCGTTGATGACCATCTTGCGGTCGGTCGGCCCGGTGATCTCGACGCGGCGGTCCCGCAGGTCGGCGGGGATGGGCGCCACCGTCCACTCCGACTCGCGGAGCTCCTCGGTGGTGGAGAGGAACGCCGGGCGCTCGCCGGCGTCCCAGCGGCGCTGCAGCTCGCGCCGGCGCTCCAGGAGCTGCTCCACCCGCGGGCGGAAGCGGCGCACCAGGTCGGCCACGAAGGCCAGGGCGTCGGCGGTGAGCACGGACTCGTGTCCGGCGGGGAGGGGGCCCCGAAGGTCCATCCCGGGGGGGAGCGGCGGGCGCTGCGCGTCGGTCGTCTCGGGCATCGTGTGTGTTCCTCCTGTGCCCCGGAATCGTTATCGTGATTTGGATCAAACACAATAGCTGCTGTGATTCCGAACAGTTAAGCTGTCGGCGCGTTGTCAATGGGTAGCGGTCAAGCCGTAAAGCTTGAAAATGGCGTGCTGCGCCATGATGTTCGCGAGGCCACGCCCGGCCGCCCGGCAGCCAGCCGGCCCAGGCCGCGCCCCTCCGCGCCCGACCCGGCGCGGGAACGGCGCCCCGTGCGGCGCGCGCGGTGGCGAGGAGGCGGACATGCGCGAGCCCGGCCAGCACCTCGGCGCGAAGGTCCGGGCGCTCCGGCGCCAGCGCAACCTCACCCAGGCCCAGCTCGCCGATCGGCTGGGCATCTCGGCGAGCTACCTGAACCTCATCGAGCACCACCGGCGGCCGCTCCCCGCGCAGCTGCTCATCAAGCTCGCGGACCTGTTCGAGCTCGACCTCAAGTCGCTCTCGACCGAGCACCACGCGCGCGTGGTGGCCGACCTGATGGAGGTGTTCGGGGATCCGCTGTTCGAGCCGCACGACGTCACCAACGCGGAGGTGCGGGACCTCGCCTCGTCCTCGCCCACGGCCGCCCGCGCGGTCCTGTCGCTCTACCAGGCGTACCGTGCCGCCCGCGAGGCGTCCGACACGCTCGCCGCGACGCTGTCCGACGGCGACCTCGACGGCGTGGACTCCTCGCACCTGCCCACCGAGGAGGTCTCGGACCTCGTCCAGCGCCACATGAACCACTTCCCGGAGCTGGAGGCGGGGAGCGAGGCGCTCTGGCGCGAGGCGCGCCTCGACCCGGACTACCTGTACACGAGCCTGGTGCGCTTCCTCGGCCAGCTCGGCGTGACCGTGCGGATCGTCCACACCGCCGAGGCGCGCGGCGCCATGCGCCGCTACGACCCCGAGGCGAAGGTCCTCCACCTCTCCGAGCTGCTCCGCCGCGGGAGCCGCAACTTCCAGCTCGCCTACCAGATCGGCCTGCTCACGCAGGCGGACGTGCTCGATCGCTTCGTGGCCGACCCGCACCTCACCAGCGACTCGTCGCGCGCGCTCGCCCGCGTCGCGCTCGCGAACTACTTCGCCGCGGCGGTGCTCATGCCCTACGGGCCGTTCCTCGAGCAGGCGCGCGCCGAGCGCTACGACCTCGACCTGCTCGGCCACCGGTTCCGCACCAGCTTCGAGCAGGTGTGCCACCGGCTCACCACGCTGCGGCGGCCCGGCGCGGAGGGCGTCCCCTTCCACCTCGTCCGCGTGGACATCGCCGGCAACATCTCGAAGCGGTTCTCCGCCTCCGGGCTCCGCTTCGCCCGCTTCTCCGGCGCCTGCCCGCGCTGGAACCTGTTCGAGGCGTTCACCACGCCGGGCCTGGTCCGCACGCAGCTCTCGCAGATGCCCGACGGCGCGACCTACTTCTGGATCGCGCGCACCGTGAACCGCGAGGGCGGCGGGTTCCACGCGCCGCGCTCGGTGCTCGCCATCGCGATGGGGTGCGAGGCCACGCGCGCCCGCGAGCTGGTCTACGCCGACGGCGTGAACCTCGGGGCGCGCGAGGCGGTGGTGCCGGTGGGCCTGACCTGCCGGCTGTGCGAGCGGATGGACTGCGAGCAGCGGGCGTTCCCGCCGCTGCAGCATCCGCTCAAGGTGAACGCGGACGTCCGGGGCGTCTCGTTCTACGCGCCGGTCGAGGACCGCTGACCGGCGGCCCCGGCCCGGGCTCCGCCGCTAGCCCGCCACCTCCAGCCGCTCCGCCGCGCGCTCCAGCAGGATGGGCCGGGCGGCGGGGCGCTCCGCGGCGCCGCGCGTCCCCGCCGCGGCGCGGCGCAGGTACGCGTAGCGGTCCAGCTCGAGCGCCCCGGCGAGCGCCTCGGAGAGCCGCTCCAGGCGCTGCGTCTCGGCCCGGGCCGCGCGCTCGTCCGCCTCGTCGGCCTCCACCGCCCGCCGCTCCAGCGCCCGCAGCCGCCGCCGCACCTCCTCGCGCTCCGCCTCCACCCGCGCCAGCGCCGCCTCGGCCTCGGCGACCACCCCCGCGCGCCGGCCGCGCTCCACCATGTCGCGCGTCCGCTCGCGGTCCCACTCCAGCGCCGCCGCCTCGGCCGCGTCGCGGGTCGCCGCGCGCTGGGAAGCCTCGCGCAGGCACGCCACCGCCGCGAGCGGCACCGCGAGCAGCAGCACCGCCTCCGTCCAGCGTCCGGGCGCGGCGCCCGACGCCGCGACCGCCGCGGCGAGCGCGGCCGAGCCCGCGGCGCCGATGCCCAGCAGGATCCCCCGCCGCGCGGCCGCGGCGCCGTCCGCGACCTCGAGCGCGCGGCGCACCGCGACGCCCAGCAGCGCCAGCACCGCGCCCGCCGCGCCGGCCGCGAACGCGAGCGAGAGCCCGGCGGCGAGCGGCGCGCGCTGCAGCGCCCCGGGGAGATCGTCCACGGAGAGTCCCGCCGCGCCCAGGACCGGGCGCGCCAGCCGCCAGGTCTCGGCGAGCAGGAGCGCGAGCGCCGCGCCGCGCAGCGCCATCACCGGGAACGGCGGGGGCACCGGGGGGCGCCCGAGCTGCTCGGCGGTGGCCTCGATCTCCACCGGCGCCGTGATCGCGCCGCGGGCCAGGTCCTCCGCGAGCGTGCGCGAGGCGGTCTCGATCCGCTCGCGCGCCGCCGCGGCGCGCTCCGCCAGGGCGTCGAGCGCGGCCTCGTGATCGCGGATCTCGCGCAGGGCCCCGGCGCCCTCGCGCTGCACCAGCGTGCGCACCCAGCGCGGCTCGCCCCCGCGCCCCGCCGGCATCGCGCCCAGCGCCGACGACGGCTGCGGGCGCGCGCGCACCACCGGCTCGCCGCCGTCCACGTCCACGACCACCGGGAGCGCCTCCAGCGGGACCGGCAGGCGGGCCGCGTAGCGCGCCAGCCGATAGCGGAGGAAGTCCTCGAGCCGCACGCCCGCGCGCACCGCCAGGCGCGCCTCGAGGGCCGTCCCCAGCCGCGATCGGGGCAGGCGCGGCGCCCGCGCGGAGGATCCCGGGCGGCCGGGCCCGGGTCTCGCGGGGCGGAGCGACCGGACCGCGTCGCCCAGTCCGTCCAGCAGCCTGCGAAGCCCTGCTGCGCCCCCGCCCCAGCCTGCGATCACCCCTGCTCCACGCATCGCGCGCTCGCCTCCTCGACCCCTGTCCTCGCGGAACCTAGGGAGGCGGCCGGGGGCGGGCCAGCGGTACCGGCGGGGCGGCATCGGACGAGGGGGCCCGGCGCCGGCCCCGCGATGCCCCGTCGCCGGGCCACGGGATAGCTGCGGCGCGAGCGAGGGGGCTAGGTTGCCTACATGGACGCACCGGCTCCACACCGGATCCTGGTGGTCGACGACAACGAGATCCTGCGCACGCTCCTGGCGCAGGCGCTCGAGTCGGGCGGCTACGTCGCGCTCGCGGCCGACTCGGCCGAGAGCGCCCTCGACGTGGCGCGCTTCGACCCGCCGGACCTGTGCGTGGTGGACGAGGTGATGCCCGGGATGAGGGGCAGCGACCTCATCCGCGTGTTCCGCGCCTCGCCCGACCCGCGGCTGCGGACCATGCCCATCATCGGGCTCTCCGGCGTGGCCGGCGCGGACCGCGCGCTGCTCGAGGCCGGCGCGGACGTCGCGATCCGCAAGCCGTTCGCGGAGGGGCCGCT
This sequence comes from Anaeromyxobacter dehalogenans 2CP-C, assembly GCF_000013385.1. GTDB lineage: Bacteria > Myxococcota > Myxococcia > Myxococcales > Anaeromyxobacteraceae > Anaeromyxobacter > Anaeromyxobacter dehalogenans_B. Next base: position 3,393,686 of record NC_007760.1, on the reverse strand, counting down.
CCTCGAGCTCGTGGGCCGCTGGCTGGCGCGCGTGCCGGGGCCCACCCTCGTTCACGGGTGATCCGACGGGGCTGCGCCCCGCCCCACGGGCCCCGAGCCCGTCGCGGGCGCGGCGCTGCCGCGCTGACGCCTACCTCGCGTACGACTCGAGCGCGGCGGCGAGCGACGCGCCGGTGCGGGCGAGCTTGCCCTGCTTCGCGAGCGCCTGCTCGATCGCGGCGAGCACGGCGAGCACGTTCTCCTGCCGGGCCGACTCGCCCATGAGCCCGATGCGCCACACCTTGCCCGCGAGCGGGCCGAGGCCGCCGCCGATCTCGATGGAGTGGTCGGCGAGCAGGCTCTTGCGCGCCGCCGCCTCGTCCACGCCCGCCGGCACCTTGATGCAGTTCAGCGAGGGCAGGCGGTGGCCCTCCTGGGCCTGCGGCTCGAACCCGAGCGCGGCGACGCCGGCCATGAGCGCGGCGGAGTGGCGGCGGTGCCGCGCGAAGCGCGCCTCGAGCCCCTCCTCCAGCACCAGGCGCAGCGACTCGCGCAGCGCGTACACCATCGAGATGGGGGCGGTGTGGTGGTACACGCGCTTCCCCTCGGCCCAGTAGTCCGCCACCATCCCGGCGTCGAGGTACCAGCTCTGCACCTTGGTCTTGCGCGCCTTCACCGCCTCGAGCGCCCGCGGCGACAGCGTGAGCGGCGCCAGGCCCGGCGGGCACGACAGGCACTTCTGCGTGCCGGAGTAGCACGCGTCCACGCCCCACGCGTCCACCTCGACCGGCACGCCGCCCAGCGAGGTGACGGTGTCCGCGACCAGCAGCGCGCCGTGCGCGTGGCACAGGGCGCCCAGGCCCTCGAGCGGCTGGTGCGCGCCGGTGGAGGTCTCGGCGTGGACCAGGGCCACCACCTTCACCTTGCCCTCCCTCTTCAGCGCCTCCTCGATGCGCGCCGGATCGCAGACCTCGCCCCAGGGCACCTCGATCTTCACCAGCCGTGCGCCGCAGCGGCCCACGATGTCGGCCATGCGGCCGCCGAACACGCCGGCCACCACCACCACGGCGGTGTCGCCCGGCTCGAGCAGGTTGACGAGCGCCGCCTCCATGCCTGCCGAGCCCGTGCCCGACACCGCGATGGTGAACGGGTTCTCGGTGCGGAACACGGCGCGGAGCTGCGCCTGCACCTCGTTCATGATCTCCAGGAACTTCGGGTCGAGGTGGCCGAGCAGCGGGGTGGACATGGCGCGGAGCACGCGCGGGTGGACCATGCTGGGGCCGGGGCCGAGGAGCAGGCGCAGCGGAGGCGCCAGCTCGGAGACGACGGGGGTGCTCATGGGGACCTCGTGGCGCCGGCGCGCGGCCGGCCTGGGGAGAGGAGGTCGATGAGCTTACGCGATCGCCGGCGGCCCGTGCGGCCCCGGGAGGGGATTCGCGCCGCCGCGCAGCCCCGCGTGGCGACCCTCGTCCGCGCGGGAGCGCGCTCCGCTCACCCGCCCGGCCGCTTCCAGCTCCAGGGCGCAAGGGTCGTCTTTCACCCCGCCTTCCCGTGGTCCCCGGTCCGCGAGCCCGTGAGGTTGGCGGGCACCGCCGGCCCGCGTCTCCGCTCCTCGATCACGCTCCGCCGGGCGCCTCGGCCCAGGCGGACACGTGGAGGATCCGATGCAGCTGAACGAGGACAGGCTGAACCAGTTCATGGGCAAGGTGCTCGGCGAGATGGGCGCCGCGATGAACGCGGCGCTGGTCATCGTCGGGGAGCAGCTGGGGCTGTACAAGGCGATGGCGTCGGCCGGTCCCATGACGCCGGCGGCGCTCGCGGAGAAGACCCACACCGACGCGCGCTACGTGCGCGAGTGGCTGTGCGCGCAGGCGGCGGGCGGCTTCGTGGAGTACGACGCGAGCGCGGGCACCTTCACGCTCCCGGACGAGCAGGCGTTCGCGCTCGCGATGGAGGACAGCCCCGCGTACATCCCCGGCGCGTTCCAGATCATCAGCTCGGTGGTGAAGGACACGCCCAAGCTGGTGGAGGCGTTCCGCACCGGCGACGGGGTGGGCTGGGACGAGCACGACGCGTCCCTGTTCGAGGGCACCGAGCGCTTCTTCCGGCCGAACTACGCCGCGCACCTGGTGGGCGAGTGGCTGCCGGCGCTGGAAGGGGTCGAGCCGAAGCTGCGCGCGGGGGCGCGCGTCGCCGACGTCGGGTGCGGCCACGGCGCCTCCACCGTGCTGATGGCGGAGGCGTTCCCGCGCTCCACGTTCGTCGGGTTCGACTACCACGGCCCGTCGATCGGGACGGCGCGCCGCGCGGCGACCCGTCGCAAGCTGGCGAACGCGAGCTTCCAGGTGGCGACCGCGAAGGACTTCCACGGCGAGCCGTACGACCTGGTCGCCTGCTTCGACTGCCTGCACGACATGGGCGATCCCGCCGGCGCGGCGGCCCACGTGAAGGAGATGCTGAAGCCGGGCGGGAGCTGGATGATCGTGGAGCCGTACGCGAACGATCAGGTCGAGAAGAACCTGAACCCGGTGGGCCGGGTGTTCTACTGCGCGTCCACGATGATCTGCACGCCCGCGTCCCGCGCGCAGGAGGTGGGCGCGTGCCTGGGGGCCCAGGCCGGCGAGGCGCGGATCCGGGCGGTGGTGGCCGAGGCGGGCTTCCGGACGTTCCGGCGCGCCACCGAGACCCCGTTCAACGTGGTGTACGAGGCGAGGCCCTAGCGGACGACGACCGCAGCCAGAGCTCGGCCTGGCCGACGGCGTACGGGACCGCCGCGTCCACGCGCAGCACGCGGGGGCCCAGCGTGATCGCGGCGAACCCGCGGTCGCGCAGCGCGGCGGCCTCGTACGGCGTCCACCCGCCCTCCGGGCCGATGGCGAGCGCGGCGCGCGCGCCCGCCGGCGCGAGCGCCTCCAGGGGCGCCGCGCCGGCGGGGTGCGCGAGCAGCCGGTCGCGCTCCGGGAAGCGCGCGTCGAGCAGGTCCTCCACGAACGGCTTGAAGAACCGGTGCAGCTCCACCTCGGGGAGGATCGTGTCGCGCCCCTGCTCCAGGCCGAGCAGGAACTGCTCGCGCAGGGCCTCGGGCGCGAGCAGCGGGGAGGCGAAGTAGCTCTTCTCCACGCGGTAGCTGCCGAGCAGCACCAGCCGCTTCACGCCCATCGACGCGGCCGCCTGCAGCACCTTGCGCAGGATCTTCGGACGGGGCAGGGCGAGCAGGAGCGCCACCGGCGCGGGCGGCGGCGGCTCCCGGTCGAGCCGCGCCGCGATCACCACCTCGTCCGGCGCCGCGGAGAGGATCTCCGCCTCGCCCATGCGCCCGCCGACCACGCCGGCCTGGATCCGGTCGCCGGCGCCGGCGCGCAGCACCTCCAGCACGTGGCGCGCGCGCCGCCCGGCCAGCCGGGCGGTGCCGCCGGCGGAGAGCTCTCCGGGCTCGAGCAACAGGAGGTTCACGCGCGCGGACGGTGTCCGAGCGATGCCCGAATGTCAATCGGACGGGGCTGCGCCGCGCCCCACGGAGCGGAGCTCCGCGGGGCCCCGCCTTGCTGCGCGGGTCCCGTGACCTCGCGCGCCCGCTGTCGCGGGTCCGCGCGAGGTCCCCGCGGGCGCGGCTTCGCCGCGCTGGAGACGGGCCTGCGCCCGGCTCACGACGCCAGGCGGCCGCCCTCCGGCACGGGCACCGCGACCGGCGCCGCCGGCGTGGCGTCGGGCCGCGGCGGCTCGGCGCGGCGGCCGTCCCCGCCGGCGCGGCGGCGTCGCGGGGCGATGAGGTCGGTGGCGCCGCGCGCGGCGGCCTGGCGCAGGAACTCGTAGCGGTCGAGCTCGAGCGCGCTCACCAGGCTCTGCGCCACCCGCGACAGCTCGGCGCGGCGGCGGCGGAGCGGCTCGGACGCGAGGCGGTCGGCGGCGGCGGCGCGCGCGCCGATGGTCCGCAGGCGCCGGCGGGCGGCCTCGCGCTCGCGCTCGAGGTCGTGCTCCTCGGCCTCCGCCCAGTCCAGCTCCTCCAGGCGGCGCGCGCGATCGGCGAGCGCGCGGGCCCGGGTGCGATCCCACTCCAGCGCGTCGGTGAGCTCGAGCCCGCGGCGCGTGGCCAGCGAGCGCGCGGCGCGGAGCGCCAGGGCTGCGCCCACCGGCACCGAGGCGAGCAGCAGCGTGGAGACGGCCGGCGGCAGCCCGCCGATCCCGCCCGGCAGCGCGGCGACCGCCGCGGCGAGCCCGATGGAGAGCAGCGCGGCGCCGGCGGCGCCGGCGGCGGAGTAGCGGCGGCGCGCCCGGTCCTGCTCGCCCGAGGCGAGCACCGAGGCGGCGTCGAAGCCCGCCCAGGCCAGCGCCAGCAGCGCGCCGGCGATGCCCAGCGCGAACGCGAACGCGAACGCGGTCTCCGCGGGCTTGCGCGCCGCGGAGGCGCCCAGCGTGGCGGGGTCCACCCCGGCCGCGCGCAGCAGCGGCAGCGCGATCTGCCAGGTCTCGGCCGCGATCGACGCGGTCGCGAACGCGCGCAGGCCGGCCTGCGGCGCGGCGCTCGACACCGGGGGACGCCCGAGCTGCTCGGCGGTGGCCTCCACCTGCGGCGGCGCGCACACGGTCCCGGCCGCGACGTCGGCGGCGAGGCGGCGCGACAGCTCCTCGTCGCGGCGGCGCGCGGCGTCCGCGTCCACCTCGATCGAGGCGAGGCGGATCTCCAGCTCCGCGACCTCCTGGCGCACGGCCGGGCCCTCCACGTGCACCAGCGCGGCGAGCCAGGCGTCGCCGTCCGCCGGCGGCTCCGCCGGCCGGCGCTCCGGGGCGGCCTCGCCGACCAGGATCTCCCCGTCCTCGACCTCGACGGAGAGCGGGAGCTGCGCGCGCGGCACGGGCAGCGCCGCGGAGTAGCGCGCCAGGCGCGAGCGCAGGTAGTCGTCGAGCGGGACGCCGGCGCGCACCGAGACGCGCGCCTGCCAGTAGGCGGCGGCCCAGCTCCGGCGGACGATGTCGAGGCGCGCCGGCCGGGCCGGGCGGAGGGGCGGCTCCTCGGACATGCCGAACCAGCCGCGCAGGCGCCGGGGCAGCGCGCCGGGCGTCAGCGGCTCGGCAGCGGGGCGGTGCGGACGATCCTCGATCACGGTCTGGTCCCTCCGTATGCCCGGTGGGTAAGCATGCCGGCGGGCGCCGGCTCCTCCCTGCGTGGGCCTCGCGCCGCCCTGCGCCCCACCTCGGCGCCGGTTTCGCTCCCCCATGCAATACCTCCTGGCGTGCCGCGCGCATCCCGCATCCGTACGTCGCTCGCACATGGCTCGCGCGGGCGCGCGCAGGCCCGCTCGGTTACAATCGTTCGGATGGCCTCCGAGGCGCCCCCGCCGCACTGGACCCTCATCTCGGTCCTTTTCTCCTCGATCCCGCTCTCGCCCTCGCTCGCCGCGACGCTGCACGAGGGCGCGCTCGACCTCTACCGGCGCGACGCCGCGACCGGCCCGGTGGCAGGCGATCTGGCCAGCGGCCGCATCGTGAACCTCAAGAAGACGCTCCAGCTCGGCGCCATCACCGGGCCTGCGTTCGAGGCGAAGCTCGACACCGAGCGCGGGAGCGGGACCGTGCGGTACCTGCTCACGCGGCAGGGGCTGGAGCTCGCCGGCGCCGAGGCGCCGCCCGCCCCGGCCGCGGCGCGTCCGCGGTACCTGAACTGATCGTGAACGACCCGCGCGGCGCCGCCGCGCCCCGCGCGCGGGGCGTGGTGCCCGCGCGAGGCGTACGGCCGCCCGTGCAACCTCCGTTGGGCCCTTCCACCCGTGGCGGGATGCCCCCGCCGGCACGGCTCCGCAGCGTGAGTGCCGAGAGGGGAAGGCCCGATGAGGTTCGGCTCGAGGATCGAGGACGGGACGGGTGCGCCCGGCGCGGGCCGCCTGGCGCGGTTCGCGGCGGTGGGCGGCAGCGGCGTGGTGGTGAACCTGGCCGTCCTGCACGTCCTGGCGCAGGGGCTCGGGGTGCCCGAGGTGGCCGCGTCGGCGGTCGCCATCGAGGCGAGCGTCCTCTCCAACTTCCTGCTGCACGACGCGATCACCTTTCGCGATCGCCGCGGCGGGCGCGGGCGGCTCGCGCGGCTCGGCCGCTACCACGCGGTGAGCCTCGTCGGCGTCGCCATCCAGCTCGCCACGTTCGCGGCGCTGGCGCTGCTCGCGCGCCACGCGCTCGGACGGCCGTCGCTCGGGCCGCTGCGCCTGCCGGCGCAGGCGGCCGGCATCGCGCTCGCGTTCGCCTGGAGCTGGGCGGGCAGCGCGCGGTGGGCCTGGGCCGGCGCGGGCGCGGCGGTGCGCGGGCCGGAGGCCGGCGCGCGCGGGCGGGCCCTGCTCCCGGCGGTGCTGTTCGGCGCGCTCGTCGCGCTGCACGTGCTGCCCATCTGGCTGGTCCGCTACTTCCCCACCCAGGACGGGCCGCTGCACGTCGAGAACGTGCTCGCGCTGCTCCACCACGGCGCCTCGCCGCTGCTCCGCGGCTACTACGAGGCGAACTGGGGCGCGCAGCCCAACTGGCTGACGCAGGCGCTGCTCGCGCCGCTGCTGTCGATCGTGTCGCCGCTGACCGCCGAGAAGCTGGTGCTGAGCGGCTACACCGTGCTGCTGCCGATCTCGTTCCGCGCGGTGCTCCCGCGCGGCGCCCGCGGCTGGTGGGCCGCGCTGGCCGTCTTCCCGTTCGTGCACGCCTACCCGTTCCACATGGGCTTCTGGAACTTCTGCTACGGGGTCGCGCTCGCGTTCCTGGCGGCGGGGTTCTGGCTGCGCACCCGCGGCCGGCTCGGGCCCGGGCGCTTCGCGGCGCTCGCGGTCCTGTCGCTGCTGCTCTACCTCGCGCACTCGGTCGCGTTCGCCGGCGCGCTCCTCTTCGCGGGCGCCGTGCTCGGCCTGCGGGCGGCCCGCTCGCTCGCCCGCGCGCGCCGCCACCCCGCCCGGCGGCGCCGGGTGGCGGCGGCGTACGCGCGGCGCGCCGCGGCGGGGCTGGCCGCGGCGGCGCCGGGCCTGCTGCTGCTCGGGGCCTGGCTGCTGGCGCACCGCGACCGGGTCGCGGCGCGGATCCCGCTGCCGGAGCTGGCGGCGAAGCTCGCCGCCGGGTACTCGCTCGTCTCCATCGACCGGCGCGAGCTGCCGCTCGCCATGGCCGTGATGCTGGTGCTGGCGGTGGCCGTGGTGCACGCGGCGCTGGTCCGCGCCGGGCGCGGGGTGCGGCTCCTCGCGCACGACGGGTGGCTCGTCGCCGCCGCCGCGTTCGTGCTCCTGTACTTCGCCGTGCCCGACGTGGTGGCGGCCGGCGCGCACGTGTCGGACCGGATGGCGCTGCTCGCGCTCCTGTGCGTCGCGGCCTGGCTCGGGGCCGCGTCCGCGGGCCCGGGTGCCCCGGCGCGGCGCGCCGCGGTCGCGCTCGCGGCCATCGCGGTGGTCGCGCTCGGGGTCCGGCTCGACAAGCAGCGGCAGCTCTCGGCCTACCTCGAGGAGTACGCCTCGGCGTCCGCGGCGGTGGAGGAGGGGCGGGTGATGCTGCCGCTGGCGCTCTCGCCGTACGGGCCGCAGGACGCGCACGGGCGGCGCATGGGCTACCGCATCAAGCCCTTCCTGCACGCGACCGGCTGGATCGTGGCGGCGCGCGGCGGCGTGGACCTCAAGAACAGCCAGGCCAACACCGACCACTGCCCGGTGCGCTTCCCCGCCGGCCGGAACCCGTTCCACGTCATCGCGGGATCGCTGGGGCGGATGGAGGGCGTCCCGCCCTGCGTGGATCTGCGCGGGGCGCGGCGGCTGGGGCGGCTCGACTACGTGCTGGTGTGGGGCGCGACGCGCGAGCTGCTGGAGACGCCGTGCGGTGCCGCGCTCGCGGCGGACCTCGCGGCGCGCTACGAGCCGGTGTGGCTCTCGGCGCCGCGCGGGATGCTCGAGATCTGGCGGCCGCGCGCCGCGGTCGCGGTCGCGCGGTGAGCCCCGCCGGCGCCGGAGACGGCACCGCCGCCCGCGGCGCGAGGCCACGGTCGGCGGCGAGCGTGGATCCCGCTACTTCCTGGCGGGGGCCGGCGCGGGCGCGGCGGCGCGCTTCGCGCCGGACTCGTCCATCGAGTTGAAGATCGCCGCCTGCTTCACCGTGGCCGCGTCGGCCTTGCCCGGGTGGCACACGCCGCAGAACGCGTCCATCTGCTGGCCCTTGGCCGTGTCCACGCGGAGGTACTTGTAGTTCGGGTTGGACGGGTGCGGATCGTGGCAGCCGATGCACTCGAAGCGCCCGTCGCGCAGCAGCTCGCCCGGCACCTTCGCGACCTTCGGGTTCACGCTGGCGACGCCGTACGGGTGGCTCATGTGGCCCGACACCGGCGCGTAGCCCTGGCCGCCGTCCTTGGAGTCGGCGTGGCAGGCGAGGCAGAGCGCGGTGGTGCCGGAGTACGGCTGCTTGGTCTTGGGATCGAGCGCCTTGGTGTTCGGCGTGACCGCGAAGATGATCTTGCCCTTGGCGGTGTGGATCGAGTGGCAGCCGCCGCAGCCCACGCTGTCGTGGCCGCCCGCGGCGCGGGCGGCGAACGGGACGGCGAGGGCGAGGGCGGCGACGAGCAGGCTGCGGACGAGCGTCATGAAGGCTCCTGGAGCGCGGGGTGGAGATCCTCGGAGGGCGCACCTTAAGGGAAGCCCTGCCGGGTCGGCCTTGACCCGCGGCAAGGAAGCTACCGCTCGCCTGTCCCGTCCTCGCCCGACAGCGCCTCGGTCCGCCAGCCCAGCCACACCGAGAGGATCCGGACCGCGAAGGCGGCGGCGATCGCGATGAGCGCCGACAGCGTGCCGGGCAGCCCGGCGCCGCGGGTGAGGCCGATGAACACGAGCTCGCCCGCCATGGCGGCGAGCGCGTAGAACTCTCCCGGCCTGAACACGAGCGGCACGTCGTGCACCAGCAGATCGCGGAGCAGGCCGCCGCCCACCGCGTTCACCGCGCCGACCAGGAGGGCCGTCAGCATCGGCAGGCCCGCCGCGATCGACTTGTTGGCGCCGACCACGCCGTAGGTCCCGAGTGCCACCGCGTCGGCGAGCAGGAAGGGGATCTGGAACCGGTGCAGGCGCTTGCCGAAGAAGACGCCGGTGGCCGCGCCCAGCGCCACCGCCACCAGGTACCGGCCGTCGGTCACGACCGCCGGCGGGCCGAACTGGAGGAACAGGCCGTCGCGGAGCAGCGCGCCGCCCAGCCCGGTGACGAAGGCGAGCACCAGCACGCCCACGAAGTCGTACCGCCTCGAGATCGCGGCCAGCGCGCCGGTCACCGCGAACAGGAACGTCGCGGCGAGGTCGAACGTGATGTGGAGCTGGAAGGGGTTCTCGAGGAACCGCGCGGCGTGGGGCACGCGCCTCCTTTAGCACGGCCGGACCGGGCCGGCGCGGTAGCATGCGCCGCGATGCGCCTTCCCGTCCGCCTGGTGCTGCTGCGCCCCCGCAACCCCGAGAACCTCGGCGCGGTGGCGCGCGCCATGAAGAACTTCGGCGCCGACGACTGGGCCATCGCCGAGCTGGGCACGCACGACTTCGCGGCCATGCGGCGCGTGGCGGTGCACGCCGGGGAGCTGCTCGACCGGCCGCGGCTGGTGCGCACGCTCGACGAGGCGGTGGCCGACTGCGCCTGGGTGGTCGGCACCAGCTCGCGCGCGGTGAAGGGCAAGCGCCGGCTCCCGCCGGCGGAGGTGGCCCGCGAGGCCCTCGAGCGCGCCGCCGCGGGGCGGACCGCGATCGTGTTCGGCGACGAGCGCAGCGGGCTCACCAACGACGAGGTGCACCGCTGCCACGATCTCTCCGCCATCCCCGCCGGCGAGGCGCAGCCCTCGCTCAACCTGGCGCAGGCGGCCCTCGTCTACCTGTACGAGCTCCGCAAGGCGGCGCTCGCCGCCGCGGCGCCGCCGGCGCGCGCGCCGGAGGCGGGCGCGACCGACGCCGAGCTCTCCGCGGTGGAGGAGGCGCTCCGCGCCGCGCTGCGGGGCGGGGGCTTCCTGGCGGGGCCGGAGCGCCACGCGGTGCGCGACCTCGCCGCCGCGCTCCGCCGGTCCCGGCTCAGCCGGCGCGAGGCGCGCCTCTGGCTGGCGGCGCTGCGGACGCTGGGGCGGGGCCGCGAGTAGTCGCCCTCCGACGCCGGCGAGCCTTCGCCCCGCCGGCGCCCGGGGTGAGCGGACTCACGTCGCGCGCGCGAGGGGCAGGTCCTCCAGCGTCACCCCGGGGAGCGCGGTCACGAGGTCCGGCCCGTAGGCGGACGCCGGGGTCTGCCACCCGGGCGGCGCGTAGCCGGCGAGCGCGCGCGCGGCGATCTCCACGGCGGCGTGCGCGGTGAACGCGTAGCCCTCGGGCAGCGCGAGGCGCGCCGCCGCCCGCGCGCCGGCCGCGTCCACCGCCTCGGCGTACACCCGGCTCCGCCCGCGCGCGCGCGCCTCCGCGTCCGGTCCCGCGGCGCCGCCGGTCAGCAGGCGCACGGCGAGCGCCCGCGCCCCGGGCAGCGCGAGCAGCGGCGCGACGGCCGGGACCGCGCGGAGCAGGACGCGGCGCGCCTGCGAGGCGCACAGGTACACCGCCACGTCCTCCACGCCGGTCGAGCGCGGCACCGCCACGCGCTCCGGCCACGGCACCTGCACCGCCTGCAGCCGGCCGGAGCCGAGGTCGAAGGTCCGCGCGGCGGGCTGGTGCGGGTTCAGCTCCCGCGCGTCGGCGTCGCCCGCGTGCGCCACCACGGTGCGCGCGGTGCCGCGGGAGAGGCTGCCGAGCGCGTCGATCGCGAGCGTGATGCGGATCGCGCCGGGGAGGCGCCGGGCCACGTGCGCGGCGAGGCAGTCGGTGGGCACCACGTCGAAGCCGGCGCCGGAGAGCAGCATCACGCCGGCCCGCTCCGCGTGGAGCCCCATGGCGGCGAGCGCGCGGTACACCCCGGCCTCGCCGGCGAGGTCGAGGTAGTGCACGCGCGCCTCGAGGCACGCCTCGGCCATCGGGCGCCACGTGTCCACGTAGGGGCCGGCGCAGTGCAGCACCGCGCCCGCGTCCTGCAGCCCCGCCCGCAGCGCCTCCGGATCGGTGAGCGGGAAGGCGCGCCACGGCCGGCCGAGCGCGCGGCCCAGGCGCGCGAGGCGCTCCGAGTCGCGGCCCGCGAGCACCACCGGCAGGCCGCGGGCGGCCGCCTCGCGCGCGACCAGCTCGCCCGTGTACCCGTACGCACCGTAGATCACGAGGGAGGGGGACATGGCGCGGAGCCTAGCAGCGATCTCCCGGGTAGAATGCGGAATCATGGCACCTCTCCGGTGGATTCCCCGCGACGGCGGGCTCTGGCTCGATCTCTCCTCCGGCGGCGAGGGGGAGGGGACCTGGCTGGCGGTCCTCCCGCACGCCGAGCCCGGCTACTGGCGGCCGGTGTGCGTCCTCGCGGCGGGCGAGGCGGAGCGCGAGATCGGCGACGGCGTGCTCGGCCGCGAGCTGGCGCAGGACGCGGTGGTGAAGTACGCGATCCAGGCGATCGCGGCGCTGCACGGCGTCTCGCCCGCGCCCCGCGAGCCGGAGGAGGACGCGCCCTGGCCGCGGCGCACGCTGGGCCGGCTCTGGGCGCTGCTCGAGGCGACGGCGAGCGGCGACGGCGGGTAGCCGCTCACGGGAGGTCGAGCACCGGCACCGCCGCGGCCCGCGCGTGCGCCTCGCCCATGCGGTCGAGCGCGCCGCCGCCGCGCGCCTCGACCGCGATCGCGCCGGCGGCCGCGCCGAGCCGGGCGGCGTCCACCGGGTCGTCGCCGCGCGCGAGCCCGAACAGGAACCCGGCCGCGAACGCGTCGCCGGCGCCGGTCGGATCCACCTCGCGCGCCGCCGAGACGCCCACCCGCCGGGCGCGCCCGCGCGCGACGACCTCGCACCCCCGCGCGCCGCGCGTCACCACCACGATCGGCACCGCCCCGGCCAGCCGCGCGACGAGGTCGCCCTGGCCGCGCAGGTCGTCCTCCCCGACGAACGCCGCGTCCACGCCCGCGAGCGCCCCCGGCGCGGGCTCCCAGCGCGGCTGCGCGACCTCGCCGCCGGGGAGCACCGCGCGGACCAGGCCCTGCACGCCGAGCCCGACCACGCGCGCCCGGACGGCCGCGGTGAACGCGCGCACGTCCACCTCGCCGAGCACCGGCGCGAGGTGCAGCACGTCGGCCTCGCGCCAGCCGGAGGGGAGCGCGCCCGGGTCGAGCGGCGGCGCGGCGGCCTCCACGCGCTGGGCGCGGGCGCCGTCCGGGCCGTAGCGGTTCTCGAACGCGGTGGTGCGCGGCGCGGGGACGACGAGGGCCTCGAGCCCGGCGAGCGCCGCGGGCGGCAGGTCCGGCCCTGCCGCGGTGAGCACCCGCACCCGCGCGCCCAGCCCGCGCCAGGTGTGGCCGGCGTACCAGGCCGAGCCGCCGGGCACCTGCGCCCCGCCGGCCCGGTCGAGCGTGACGTGACCGCAGGCGAGGACCAGCGGCGCCGCGCTCACGTCGAGTCCTGGGGCGTCTCCACCGCGCGCCGCACCACCTCGGCGAGCCGGGAGCGGTCGGCGAGCGCCTCCTCGGCGACGTGGAGCGGCGCCACCACCGCCCGCCCCAGCGCGACCTCCACCGGCCGGCCGATCTCGCTGCGCCAGGCGCCGCCGCGCTCCACCAGCGACAGCCCCACCAGCGCGCCGAGCGCGTGCGAGACGATCCGCTCCACCTGGCGCGTACGGTCGTCCACCGGGACCGACGCGAGCGACGGGTCGAGCACCAGCGCCGCGGCCTCGTCGTGCCGCCGCTCCAGCGTGGGCAGCAGCGCGGCCAGCGCGCCCTGGCCGGTGGCCGGCGCGCCGAACTCGGCGGCCACCCGGGCCGCGTAGGCGCGCCCCGCGCGCTCCACGCGCGGCCCGTACACGCGCGCGCCCACCTCGGCCCACGGCACCACCGCGAGCGGCCGCTCGCCGGCGCGCTCCGCCGCCACGCGGGCGGTGAGCTCGCGCTCGAGGCGCTCGGCGTTGAGCAGGAGGCTGCGCGCGGGCCGCGCGTCGCCCGGGCGCCCGGCGTCGGGGAACGCGCGCGCGAACGCGAGGCGCGCGGCGAGGGGAGGGTGCAGGCCCTCCGGCTCGGCGGGCGCGCGGGCCAGCTCGCGATCCAGCGCGCCCGAGCGGCCCTGCTCGGTGAGCTCGGCCTCGTAGGCGCGGAAGCCGTCGTACAGGTTCTCCGGCTGGTGCCCCTCGGCCACGAGCGGCTCGACCTCGTCGGCCAGGAACGCGGTGAACAGCACCGCGCCGCGCGCCGCGCGCTCGAGCGCCGCGAGGTGCGCGGCGGCCCCGGCCACCTGGATCGCGGCCCGGTCCGCCTGCAGCTCCTGGGCGCGCGCCAGGTGCAGCGTGGCGCGCAGGTACGCGGCGCAGAGCCGGCGGAACGGCGCTCCGGTCGCGCCGCCGCGGCCGGGCGCCGCCGCGCGCGCCAGCACCGCGCGCGCCCGGTGCAGCAGGCCGCCGGCGCGCCCGCCCGCGCGCCGGTGGCCCAGCTCGTGGGCCAGCGCCGCCTCCAGCTCCGACACGCCCAGGAGCGCGATCAGCCCGAGGCCGATGCCGAGCACCGGGTGCGCGCCGAGGCCGAGGACGCCGCCCTCCTCGATCGCCACCACCTCCACGCCCGCCACCAGGCACACCCGGCGCGGCGCGGGCGCGCCCACGCGGTCCGCGACGCGCTTCGCGAGCGCGTTCAGCGCGGGCTGCTCGGGGGCGCGAACGTCGATGCCGGTGAGGCGCACCGGCGGGACGCGGAGCAGCAGGAGCCAGCGGACGACGAGCGCGGCCGCCGCCGCGGAGAGCGCGCCGAGCGCCCAGTGCCCGGAGGGGACCGCCAGGACCGCCGCGGCGACGAGCCCGCCCGCGAGCAGCAGCGCGACCGCGAGGCCCGCGGCGAGCAGGCCGAGCGCCAGGACGGCACGTGCGGTGACGAGCGGGGCGCGGGCGGGCAAGCGGGCGAGACCTCCCCAGCGACGGATCGTAACACGCGGCCCGCCGCTCACCCCATGATCTGGAGCACCCGCGCGCCGCGCACCGCCGCGTCCTCGATCTCGACCGTGGTGGGCACCTGGAATTCCGCCACGATCGTGAACCCCTCCCGTGGCGCGTAGGTGCGCCCCGCGTCGCCGGCGAGCACCGTCACGCCCCGTCCGGCGAGCGCGCGGAACCAGGCGAGGGCGCGCGCCGCGAGCGGCCCCTCGTAGAACACGTCGCCGGCGAGCAGCACCTCCACGCCCGGCAGCGGCGCGCCGATGGGGTCGCCGGCCCGGAACGGGAGCGCGAGGCCGTTCAGCGCCGCGTTGGCGCGGACGGCCGCCTCGCAGAACGGGTCCACGTCCCAGGCCTCCACCTCCGCGGCCCCGGCGCGCAGGGCGGCCAGGCCCACCAGGCCGCTCCCGGTCGCGAAGTCCACCGCGCGGCGTCCGCGCACGCGCTCCGGCCGATCGAGCAGGTGGCGCGCCAGCGCCTGGCCACCCGCCCACGGAAACGCCCAGAACGGCGAGTCGTCCCACCCCGCCAGGTCGCCCGCGGTGGCGTGCCAGAGCGGGGTGAGCTCGCTGGCCTGGTGCAGGACGAGCTCCGGGACGAGCGGGACCGGCGCGGGCGCGGTCCGCGCGCGCACGAAGGCGATCAGCTCGTCGAGGGCGCGGGGCGGGGCGGGCACGTCCCGGCACGGTCGGGCCGGCGCGCCCCGGGGTCAAGCCCGGCGTGGCATCGGCGCGCTTGCGCCGGGCGCGCGGGTGGCGGGACAATCCGCGAAAGGGGGGAAGTCCATGGCCAGCGTGCAAGGGCAGCACGAGCGCCGCCGGTTCTCGCGCATCGCGTTCCACCGGCCGGGCGAGCTGCGCGCCGGGGCCGCCCGGGCCGGCTGCGGCGTCCAGGACGTCTCGCTGAAGGGCGCGCGGGTGGAGGTCCCGGCCGCGTTCCCCGGCGCCGCCGGCGAGCCCTGCGCGCTCGTCATCCAGCTCGACCAGGGCGACACGCTCATCCGCATGGACGGCGTCATCGCGCACCGCGACGGGGAGAAGGTCGGCGTCCGCTGCACCGGGATCGACCTCGACAGCATCGCCCACCTCCGGCGCCTGGTGGAGGTGAACCTCGGCGACGAGGCGCTGCTCCACCGCGAGCTGGCGGCGCTGGTGGGCGGGGACGACTGACCGCGCGCCGTCAGGGCGTGGCGGGCGGCGCGGCGGGTGCGGCGGGCGCCGGGGGCGGGGCCGCGGCCGGCTTCGCCTTCGCCTTCATGTGCGCGCGGAGCTCGGCGCACGGGTCGGGCCGCTTCTCACCTGGCGTGAACACCACCCAGTCGAACGGGAGCCGCCCCGCGTAGTCGGCGGCGTAGGCGCCCGGGTCGTCGCGGCCGGGCACGACCTCGCGGAACAGCACGCTCGCCACCTTCGCGCCGGGATCGAGGTAGGACGCCACGCCGCGGTCGGTCCGCGCGTGGCCCGAGCCGGTGATGAGCACCGCCCCGGCCGCCCCGGTCCGCGCCAGCGACTCGGCCATCTGCGCGTCGCGCGCGCGCTGGCCGGTCACCAGGGGGTCGAGCATCGACGCGGGCAGCGCGCCGCAGTGCGACTCCGCCATCTCCTGCCGCATCTCGCGCGCCACCGCCTCGGGGAGCGGACCCTGCCGCTCGATGCGCGCCCGCACCGGCGCGGGGAGCGCCTCGAGGCCGCGTCGCGTGGCGGCCTGGATCTGCGCGCGCGGCAGGTTCGCGCCCTCGATGCGCAGGCGCGCGTCCAGGGCCGCGGCGAACACCGGCCGGTACTGCGCGAACGGCGGCCAGCCGCTCTCGTCCCAGCGCACCGCGCGCGACACGTCCTCCGGGGTCGCTCGCGGCGCCGCCAGCGCAGCGTCGATGGCGGGCTGCTGCTCGGTGGCGAGCATCTCGAACGCGACCGCGGGCCGCTTGCCGGCGCCGGTCAGGGCGCGCACGAGGCGCGCCTGCAGCACGTGGTGGTCGGGGTTGTCGTGCGTCTCGCCGAGCAGCACGTAGGACGCGCCGGAGAGGCCGGCCTCGAGCGCCGCCTCGTCGGCGAAGCGCCCGGCCCGGACGTCCCAGACGCGCCCGACCAGCGGGTGGGCGCGATCGACGGTGCTGATCCAGGCGCGCCCCGGCGCGAGCGGCTGGGCGACGAGGGTGGACGCGGACGGGCGCGGGTGGCAGGCGGCGGCGAGCAGGGCGGCGGCGAGCAGGAGGGCGCGGTGCATGCCTCCGGAGCATAAGCCACCTCGCGCGGCCATCGAGCCCCGCGCGGCACGAGCCGCGCGCCAGCCCTGCGCGGCAGGAGCCGCGCTGCCCGGCCCGCGCGGCCGGACGCCGCGGTCGCGGCGCCCCGGCCGGTGCGGCGGGCTTCCTCTACTTCTTCCTGGGCGGCGGCGGGTTCGCCTTGAGCTGCGTCAGCGCCTGCTGCGCCTGCTGCGCCTGCGGGCTCGTCGGCGCGGCCGCGATCACCTGGTTCCAGGCCTTGGTGGCCTTGTCCGCGTCCTGGAGGTCGTGCAGGTAGACCACGCCGAGGTTGAACAGGCTCTGCACGTGCTTCGGATCGAGCTCGTTCGCCTTCTTGAAGTTGGCGATCGCCTTGTCGAAGTTGCCGAGGTCCCGGTACATCACTCCCTGGTCGGTGAGGACGTCGGGGTTGTTGGGCTCGAGCTCGAGCGCGCGCCCGTAGGCCTCGACCGCCTTCTGCGCCTGGCGCGAGTCGAAGTAGTCGTTGCCGAGCTGGATCCAGGCGCGGACGTTCCGGGGGTCCTTCGCGACGATCTGCTCGGCGGCGGTGATCCGGGCCTGCAGGTCCATGCTGGCGCCGGGCGAGGGCATCGGCGCGGGCAGCCCGCCCATGCCGCCGGGCGGCATCGCCGGGGCGCCGCCGGGCGCGGCGACCACGGGGACGGACGTCACCTGATCCCGCCTCGAGGCCAGCTGGCCGATCAGGAAGCCGACCACGAGCCCCACGACGAGGGCGATGACGGTGTTACGGTTCACGCGGACCTCCTTCTTCTTGGAAGGGCGCTGATGTAAGCATCACTCACCCCCTCGGCGCCAGCAGAAGATCACCCGTCCGTGACCGGGCGCCGGCCGGAGAAGACGGCGAAGTGGTGCCACTTGTACGCGCAGTCCACCTCCGCGAGGCCGAGCGCGCGGAGCCAGCCGAGCTGGAGCGCGAGCGGGGCGAGCACGTCCACCCGCGTCCGCTCCAGCGCCGCCTCGAGGTCCGCCTCGGCGAGGCCGGTCGCGCGGATGGCGCGGATCCAGAGCGCCCGGTCGCGCGCGGCCACCGCCGGGTCCTCGGCGAGCACGTTGTCGGCGTTCACCAGGATGCCGCCGGGCGCGAGCGCCGCGGCGGCGCGCCCGTAGAGCGCCCGCTTGTCCCCGTCGGCGAGGTGGTGGATGGACAGCGCCGACACGATCGCGTCCCACGGGCCGCCGAGCGGATCGCGCAGGTAGTCGCCGGTGCGGAACGTCACCCGGGCAGGCCGGCCGGCGAAGCGCGCGCGGGCGCGCCCCAGCATCTCGGCCGAGAAGTCGAGCAGCGTCACCTCCGCGGCCGGAAACCGCGCGAGCACCTGCTCCGCCAGCAGCCCGGTGCCGGCGCCCACGTCGAGGATCCGCACCGGCCGGCCGTCGTCGAACGGCAGCAGGTCCACGGCCGCGCCGTAGAACCCGTCGAAGCACGGGATGAGCTGCCGGCGGAGCGCGTCGTAGCGCGCCGCCGCCCCGTCGAACACCTGCTTCACGTCCATGGGCCGCCTCCGGGCGCGCATCATACGGCGCGGCGCCCCGGCGCGGACACGGGGGCGCACGCGCTCGGCGCACCCGCGGAAGTCCTGGCCCGCGGTCGGCGGACCCAGCGTAGACTCGGGCCGTGGCCCCGCGTCACCACGTCCTGCTCGTCCCGGGGTTCTTCGGGTTCGCCAACCTGGGCGACTTCACCTACTTCGGCCACGTGCGCGACCTGCTCGCCGAGATCGGCCCGGCGCACGGCCTCGACGGCGAGATCCGCGTCGTCCGCACCGCGCCCACCGCCACGCTCCGCAAGCGCGCCGCCCTGCTCGCGGAGGACGTCGCGCGCGTCCTGGACGGGCCTGGCGGCGAGGTGAGCGTGGTGGGCCACTCCAGCGGCGGGCTGGACGTGCGGCTGCTGCTCAGCCCGGAGGTGTCGCTCCCCACCGACGCCGACGTGGAGCGGTGCGCGCGCGCGGTGCGGTCGGTGGTGACCGTGTCCGCGCCGCACTACGGCACGCCGGTGGCGCACTTCTTCAACAACCTGCTCGGCCAGCAGGTCCTGAAGATCCTGTCCCTCGCCACCATGTACACGCTCCGCGCCGGGCGGCTGCCCGCGGGCGCCGCGCTCCGGCTGGCGGCGTTCCTGCGGCGGCCGGCGGCGCCGCCGAGCGGCGTGGTGGAGCAGCTGTTCTCGGAGCTGCTGGCGGACTTCTCCGGCGAGCGCCGGCGCGAGATCGAGGACTTCTTCGCCAGCCTCGGCGACGACCAGGACCTGGTCACGCAGATCGGCCCGGCCGCCATGGACGTGTTCAACGCCACCACCGAGGACCGCCCCGGCGTGCGCTACGGGTGCGTGATCTCCCGCGCGCGGCCGCCCGGCCTCCGCTCGGTGCTGGCGGCGGGCCTGAGCCCGTACGCGCAGGCCACCCACGCCATGTACGTCGGCCTCTACCGCATCGCCTCCGGGACGCCGCTCGACCGCGAGCCGCCGCTGTCCATCGTGCAGGCGCGGCCGCTCCGCCTCGCGTACGGGCGCATCCCGGGCGCGCGCGCCAACGACGGCATGGTCCCGACGCGCAGCCAGGTCTGGGGCGACGTGATCCGGGCGGTCTGGGCCGACCACCTCGACGTCATCGGCCACTTCGCGCAGCCCCGCCACGTCCCGCCGCACTTCGACTGGCTGGCCTCGGGGACCGGCTTCACGCGCGGCCAGTTCGAGGAGACCTGGCGCGCGGTGGCGGCGTACCTGGGCGGCGGCCCGCGGCGGGGGCGCGCCGGCGGCCGCTGAGCGTCCCGGACGCCCGCGCCGGTCAGCCCACCAGGAACACCGTGCAGGAGCGCGCGCCGTGCGCGCCGATCACGAGCGCCTGCTCGATGTCGGCGGTCTTGGACGGCCCGGCCACGAACAGGCCGAAGCCCGGGCCGTCGAAGCGGATCCGCGCGTAGGCCTCGTGCAGGTCGTTCACGATCTCCGCGGCGGGCACCACCAGCGCGAGGTGCTGGGCGATCACGAACACCGCCCGGTGGCCGAGGTCCTCGCCGGCGACCCACACCGCGCCGTTCTCGGCCACCGCGAAGCGCCCCGGGATCACCGCCAGGTCCACGCCCTCGAGCTGGTGCGGGTCGGCCACCTCCGCCGCGCCCGCCGTCCCCGCGCCCGCCTCCGGGACCCGCGACACCACCCGGCGCGCCTCGAGCCGCGCCGCGAGCGCCGCCACGCCCTCGCGCAGGGCGGCCGCGTCCGGCACCCGCTGGAAGGCGCCGCCCACCGCCCGCACCGCCTCGGCGAGCTGGAGCGCCAGGTCGGCGTAGGGCGTGCCGCGCACCGGCTCGGAGGGGAGCCCGGGATCCGGCGGCGCGGCGCGGCGGAGCGCGGCCAGGATCTCCTCGCGGCTATCCACGGCCGTCTCCCCGGGTGCGGCGCCAGGCGTCGCGGAAGCTCTCTGCCGGCGCCGCCGGCAGCTCGCGCTGCCGCCCCCACGCGTTCCAGCGGCCGTAGAGCAGCGCGCGCGGGAGGCGCCGGAGCGCGAGGCGCGCCAGGCGCCCGGCCACCTCGTACAGCGCGCGGTGCCGGAGGACCCACCCGCCGACCCGCATCGCCAGGCGCTTCGCGAGCGGCTGGCCGCCGGCGCGGACCACCTCGCGGCGCCGGGCCAGGAGCTGGTCGTGGAGCGGGATCTTCACCGGGCAGACCGCGTCGCAGGAGCCGCACAGGCTGGAGGCGAACGGCAGCGAGCCGTGCGCGACCGGGTCGCGCCCGGGGGCGAGCACCGAGCCGATGGGGCCCGGGATGGTCCAGGCGTAGCTGTACCCGCCGCTGCGCCGGAACACCGGGCAGGTGTTCATGCACGCGCCGCAGCGGATGCAGGCCAGCGCGCCGCGGAATCCCTCCTCCGCGAGCAGGCGCGAGCGGCCGTTGTCCACGATCACCACGTGCAGCTCGCCGCCCGGGCGCGGCGCGTGGAAGTGGGTGGTGTAGGTCGTCACCGGCTGGCCGGTGGCGGAGCGCGCCAGCAGGCGCAGGAACACCGAGAGGTCGGCGAGCCGCGGGACGATCTTCTCGACGCCCATGCAGGCGACGTGGAGCGGGGGCAGGTGCGTGCCCATGTCGGCGTTGCCCTCGTTCGTGCACACCACGATCCCGCCGGTCTCCGCGATCGCGAAGTTCACGCCGGTGAGGCCGGCCTGGGCCGCCAGGAACTTCTCGCGCAGGTGCGCGCGGGCGGCCTGCGTGAGGTAGGTGGGATCCGAGGCGCCGGCCGCGGTGCCGAGGGTGCGGTGGAACAGCTCGCCGATCTCCTCCTTCTTCTTGTGGATGGCGGGCAGCACGATGTGCGAGGGCGGCTCGCCGGCGAGCTGCACGATCCGCTCGCCCAGGTCGGTGTCCACCACCTCGATGCCGCGCGCCGCCAGGTAGGGGTTGAGGTGGCACTCCTCGGTGAGCATCGACTTCGACTTCACCACCCGGGTGACGCCGCGCTCGGAGAGGATCCGGTGCACGATCGCGTTGTGCTCGTCGGCGTCTCGGGCCCAGTGCACCCGGAGGCCGCGGCGGGTGGCCTCGCGCTCGAACTGCTCGAGGTAGTCGGCCAGCCGGGCGCGGGCGTGCGCCTTCACGGCGGCGGCGCGCTCGCGCAGCGCCTCCCACTCCGGCACCGCCGCGGCCATGCGGTCGCGCTTCAGGCGCACGAACCAGAGCGCCTGGTCGTGCCAGTGGGCGCGCGGCTCGTCGGCCGCGAAGCGCGCGGCGCGCTCGGCGTGGCCGGTCACGCGGTCGCCTCCGCCAGGATCTCCGCCACGTGCCGGAACCGGAGCGGCAGCCGGGTGCGGCGCGCCAGGCCGTCGAGGTGCATGAGGCACGAGACGTCGGTGCCGGTCACCTCCTCCGCCCCGGCCGCCAGGTGGTCGGCCAGCCGGTCGCGCCCCATCAGGCAGGAGACGGCCTCCTCGGCCACCGCGAACGTGCCGCCGAACCCGCAGCACTCGTCGGGCCGCGAGAGCGACACGAGCTCGATCCCCTGCAGCCGCGAGAGGAGCAGGCCGACCTTGCTGAAGCGCGGCTCCATCCGCTCGCTCGGGCTGCCCAGGCCGAGCTCGCGCAGCCCGTGGCAGCTCTGGTGCAGCCCGACCTTGTGCGGGTACCGGCCCGGCAGCTCGCCCACCTTCAGCACGTCGGTGAGGAACTCGCACAGCTCCCAGGTCCCGCGCCGCAGCCGGTCGAAGCCCGGGGCGCCGGACAGGAACGCGCCGTAGTGGTTGCGGACCATCGAGACGCAGCTCCCGGACGGCGCCACCACGTGGTCGAAGCCGCCGAACACCTCGAGGAAGTGCCGGGCCAGCGGCGCGGCGTCGGCGGCGAAGCCGGCGTTCGCCATGGGCTGGCCGCAGCAGGTCTGCTCCTCGGGGAACACGACCTCGACGCCGAGCCGCTCCAGCACCCGCACCGTCGCGTGGGCGACCTGCGGGTGGAGCTGGTCCACGTAGCACGGCACGAACAGCGCGACCTTCACCGGGACCTCCCGCGCGAGTGTGCCCGGATCCCGCACGCCGGTGAAGCGGGATCCGGGGAGCGCCGCGCTAGTGCGGGATCGGCACCATCCAGGGGAACACGTAGGCCTGGAGGAACACCACCACGCCCACCAGGCAGGCGAGCACGAGCGAGTGCCAGAACACGTAGCGGAGGATGGCCCCCTCGTGCCCGTGCTGACCGGTCGCGACCGACGCGACCACGATGCTCTGCGCGTCGATCATCTTGCCCATCACGCCGCCCGAGCTGTTGGAGGCCGCCGCCAGGATCGGGTTCATGCCGATCTGCTGCGCGCTCACCACCTGCAGGTTGCCGAACAGCACGTTGGACGAGGTGTCGGAGCCGGTGAGCGCCACGCCCAGCCAGCCGAGCAGCGGCGAGAAGAACGGGAACAGGTGGCCGGTGGACGCGAACGCGAGGCCCATGGTCGAGTCGGAGCCCGAGAAGCGGGTGGTGAACCCGAGCGCCAGCATGGCCGCGATGGTGAGGAGCGAGAAGCGCACGCGCTTCAGCGTGCCGAGGTAGGTGCGGAGCAGGTCGCCCGGGCCGAGCTTCAGCAGGAGGCCGGAGACCACGCCGGAGAGCAGCAGGCCGGTGCCGGTGGCCGAGAGCAGGTTCAGGCTGTACTTGGCCGCCTCGGGCGCGAGCGCCTTCGAGACCGGGGGCGCCTTGTGCACCAGGTTGTGCAGGAACGGCACCTCCCAGGTCGGGTTGAAGAGGCCGTTCATCCAGCTCTTCACCGACGGCAGCCCCCACGCGAACACGAACACCGAGAGGATGATCCAGGGGAGCCACGCCACCAGGGCCTCCGCGCCGGTGGGCCCCCGGCGCGCGGCGGCGGCGCCGACCGACTTCCGGGCGCCGGCCAGGGCCGCGTCGCCGTCGCGCTCGTCGTGGAAGCGCCACACCGACCGGGGCTGCCAGACCTTGAGCAGCAGGTACACGGCGAGCAGCGACCCCGCCGCGGCCACGATGTCCACCAGCGAGGGGCCGTAGAAGTTGGAGACCACGAACTGCGGGACCGCGAAGAACAGGCCGGCGACCAGGCAGGCCGGCCAGACCTCGACCATGCCGCGGAAGCCCGACATGGCCCACACCAGCCAGAACGGGACGATGAGCGAGAACAGCGGGAGCTGGCGGCCGGCCATGGCCGACAGCGCCAGCTCGTTCAGGCCGGTCACCTTGGCGAGCGTGATGATGGGCGTGCCGAGGGCGCCGTACGCCACCGGCGCGGTGTTGCCGATGAGCGCCAGCCCGGCCGCAGGGAGCGGCTTGAAGCCCAGGCCGATGAGCATGGCGGCGCTGATGGCGACCGGCGTCCCGAACCCGGCGGCGCCCTCGATGAACGCGCCGAACGAGAAGCCGATGAGCAGCACCTGGATGCGCCGGTCGGAGGCGAGGCCGGCGATGGTCTCCTTCACCACCTCGAACTTCCCGGTCCGCACGGTGATGTCGTAGACGAAGATCGCGTTCAGCACGATCCAGCCGATCGGCAGCAGCCCGAACGCGGCGCCGTTCAGCGCGGCGGCGCCGGCCATCGACGCGGGCATGCCGTAGACGCCGATCGCGATCCCGAGCGCCAGCGCCAGGCCGACGAGCGCGGCCCAGTGGGCCTTCACGTGGAAGAAGGCGAGCGCGCCGAGCAGCGCGACCACCGGGAGGGCGGCGACCAGGGCCGAGCCGATCAGGCTTCCGGCGACGGGGGTGTACGTCTGGGTCCAGCTCATCGGGCCATCTCCTTCACGCGAGGTGCGTCCGGGGGGACGGGGGCTCCAGGTCAGGGGCGGCGCGCGGGGACGCGCAGCGGTCCACCAGCCAGGCCAGCGGCCGGTACGGGACGCCTGCGTGCAGCGACAGGCCGATCTCGCAGGTCCGGCTGGAGGAGAAGCCCGCGGCGCAGCCGGCCGGGAGCGCCGCGGCGAGCGGCGCGAGCGCGGAGGCGGTCAGCTCGGGGTGGGTGAACCCGCGGTCGCCGGCGAAGCCGCAGCAGCCCACCTCCCGCGGGAGGACCACCTGCTCCGCGCAGGCCTCGGCCACGGCCCGGAACGCGGGCCCGAGCCCGAGCTTCACCGCGCTGCAGGGCACGTGCACCGCCACCGGGCCGGGCACGCGCGCCAGCGTCACGCGCGGCAGCACGAACCGCTGGATGAACTCGACCGGATCGTGGATCGCGACCCGCCCGCCGGCCGCCTTGCGCATGCGGTACACGCAGGGGCTGGTGTCGAACACCACCGGGTGGCGCCCGCCCTCGCTCGCCTCGAGCAGCGCGGCCTCCAGCTCCCGGCGCTTGCGGTCCGCCTGGGCGGGCCAGCCCTTCGACTCGAAGGGCATGCCGCAGCACAGCCCCTCCATGCCGGGCGGGAAGACCACGTCGAGGCCGGCCTTCCCGAGCAGCGAGAGCATGGCGGCGTGGACCTCCGCGCCCTCCTCGTCGCCGCGGGCCGGGCCCATGGTGCGCGAGACGCAGCTCGGGAAGTACACCACCCGCCCGCCGCCGCGGCGCGTCCCGTCGAGGCGCGGCGCGCGGGCGGCGCGCGGCGTGGCCTCGTTCCAGACCGGCAGGCGGCCGGCGCTGAGCCGGTGCAGGCCGCGGGTCAGGCCGCCGAGCGCGGCGGTGCCGAGCACCGCGTGCGCCGCCGACGCGAGCCGCAGGCCGGCGCGCGCCCCCGCGGCCACCGCCGCGAAGCGGTCCGCGGCGAGGTCGGCGGCCCCGCTGCCGTCGGCGTGGGCCTGGGCGCGCAGCCACTTCGTGTGCTCGCCGGTGTCGATCCCCACCGGGCAGGCGGTGGCGCACAGGCCGTCCACCGCGCAGGTCTGCTCGCCCAGGTAGACGTAGTCGCGCTCCAGGCGATCGAGCGCGGCCGGGTCCTCGCCGGTGACGCGCAGCCGGGCGATCTCGCGCTGCGCCACGATGCGCTGGCGCGGGGTGAGCGTGAGGTCGCGGGACGGGCAGCGCGGCTCGCAGAACCCGCACTCGATGCAGCGGTCGAGGATCGGGTGCGCGTGGGGGAGCGCCTTCAGGTGCCGGAGGTGCGCCTGCGGGTCGTCGTTCAGCACGACGCCCGGGTTGAGCAGGCCGCCGGGATCGAGCAGCCGCTTCACCCGCCGCATCAGCCCGGTGGCCTTCGCGCCCCACTCCAGCTCCACGAACGGCGCCACGTTGCGGCCGGTGCCGTGCTCCCCCTTCAGCGAGCCGTCGTACCTGCGCGCCACCATGGTGCAGACGTCGTCCATGAACCGCGCGTACCGCTCCACCTCCCCCTCGGCGCCGAAGTCCGGCGTGAAGACGAAGTGCAGGTTCCCGTCGAGCGCGTGCCCGAAGATGATCCCGTCGTAGCCGTGCGCCGCGAGCAGCCCCTGCAGCGCGACGGTCGCGTCGGCGAGGTGGCGGATGGGGAACGCGACGTCCTCGATCACCACGGTGGTGCCGACGGGCCGGGCGGCGCCCACCGCCGGGAACAGCCCTCGGCGCACGTCCCAGAGCCGCTCGGTCTCGGCCTTCACCGCGGTGAAGCGGACCGGCGCGAGCGCGGGGACCGGCGCCATGCGCGCGAGCAGCGCGTCCACCTGCGGGCCGAGCCCGGCGGGCGTGGCGGCGCGGGTCTCGATGAGCAGGGCGGCCGCGCCCTCCGGCAGGCCGGCCAGCTCGGGCGGCATGCCGGGCTTCGCCTCGACCGAGCGCAGCGAGGCGCGATCCATCAGCTCGACCGCCGCCACCGGGCCGCCCTGCAGGAGCATGGTGGCGCGCGCGGCGTCGCCCACGCCGGCGAACAGCGCCAGCGCGCTCGCCTTGTGCGCGTGCTCCGGGACCGTGTGGTAGGTGACCTCGGCGATGAAGCCGAGCGTCCCCTCCGACCCGATCATCAGGTGGAGGAGCACGTCCACCGGGTCCTCGAAGTCCACGAACGCGTTCAGCGCGTAGCCGGTGGTGTTCTTGATCCGGAACTTCTCCACGATCCGGCGGCGCAGCGCGGGGTCGGCCTCGATCTCGGCGCGGATCGCCTGCAGCCCCGCCACGACCTCCGGTCGCGCCGCGCGGAACGCCTCGCGCGAGGCCGGGTCGGCGGTGTCGAGCTCGGTGCCGTCCGCCAGCACCAGGCGCATGGACGCCACCGTCCGGTAGCTGTTCTGGGCGGTGCCGCAGCACATGCCGGACGCGTTGTTCGCCGCGATCCCGCCCACCATGCAGGCGCCGATCGAGGCCGGGTCGGGGCCGAGCTTGCGCCCGAGCGGCGCCAGCACCGCGTTCGCGTCCGCGCCGATGACGCCGGGCTCGAGCGCGATGCGCGCGCCGCCGTCGAGCACGCGCAGGCCTCGCCAGCCCCCGGTCACGCGCACCAGCACCGAGTCGGTGACCGCCTGCCCCGAGAGGCTCGTGCCGGCCGCGCGGAACGTGACCGGCGTGCCGAGGCGCGCCGCCTCGGCGAGCACGCGGCGGACCTCGTCCACGGTCCGGACCTCGACGACGAGGCGCGGGGTGAGGCGGTAGAAGCTCGCGTCGGTGCCGAGCGCGAGGCGGCGGAGCGGGTCGGTGACGAGCCGCTCGCCGGGGAGATGTCGCGCCAGCGCCTCGTGGAGGCGGCGGTAGGGCTCGGGGAGCGCGCGCACGTCGTTCCGGTGGCCATGGCGGGCGGCTGCGCACCGCACCACGTCCGCGCGGGGCGGTGCGGCGCCTTCCCGCGCCCGCCGCCGGGAGGACGCGGCCCGCGCAGGGGGGGCCACGGGAGCCCGGCGCGCGGGGGCCGGAACGGTCCGTCGCGAGCGTGGGAGCGTCCCGTTGCCGCGGCGCACCCACGCCGGCCCGAGGCCGGTTAACCTTCCGGTGCTTCGGGGGTACTCCCCGCGGCGCGCGATGCCGGCCCGCGAAGGACGCGGAGGGGTCGCGGGGCCGGCAACGACGACGCGGCGCGGCCTCCGGCCGCCCGGGAGACACGCACACCATGACGCGCCGGAGACTGTCGTACGCCGGGGTGGCGATCGCCGCCCTCGCCGCGCTGCTGGGCCTGTGGCGCTGGCGGGCCGCCAGCAGCGCCGGCGAGGTCCACTACGAGACGGCGAAGGTGGATCGGGGCCGGGTGGTGGCCAAGGTGACCGCCACCGGGACGCTGTCCGCCCTGGTCACCGTCCAGGTCGGGAGCCAGGTGTCCGGGCGGATCTCGGAGCTGCACGCGGACTTCAACTCGCGGGTCCGCAAGGGCGAGGTGATCGCCCGCATCGACCCCCAGCTGTTCCGGGCCGCGGTGGCCCAGGCGAAGGCGAACACCGTGGCCGCCGAGGGCAACCTCGCCAAGGCGCGCGCCCAGGCCGCGGACGCCGAGCGGCAGCTGGGCCGGACGCGGCAGCTCGCCGAGCGCAACCTGGTCGCGGCCGCCGACCTCGACACCGCGCAGGCGAACGCGGACGGCGCGCGCGCGGCGGTGCAGGCGGCGCAGGGCACGGTGGCCCAGGCCCGGGCCGCGCTGCAGCAGGCCCAGGTGAACCTGGGCTACACCGACATCGTCTCGCCCACGAACGGCGTGGTGATCTCGCGCAACGTGGACGTGGGGCAGACGGTGGCCGCGTCGCTCCAGGCGCCGATCCTGTTCGTCATCGCGGAGGACCTCGCCAAGATGCAGGTGGACACCAGCGTGGCCGAGGCGGACGTCGGCCGGCTGCGCGCCGGCATGCCCGCCACCTTCACCGTGGACGCCTATCCGAACGAGGTGTTCTCCGGGACCGTCCGCCAGGTCCGGAACGCCGCCACCACCGTCCAGAACGTGGTGACCTACGACGCGGTGGTGGACGTGGCGAACCCCGATCTGAAGCTGAAGCCGGGCATGACCGCCACCGTGACGTTCGTGTACGCGCAGCGCGACGACGCGCTCCGCGTGCCGAACGCGGCGCTGCGCTTCCGCCCGCCGCCCGGCCTGAAGCGCCCGGCGCAGGGCGCGCAGGCGCAGGAGGCGGCCGCGCCGGCGGGGCAGGGGGCGCGGGCCGCCGCGAGGCCGGACCGGAGCGGCGGGGACGGCGCGCGGGCGCGACCGGACGGCGGCCGGACGGTGTGGGTGCTGCGCGGCGAGGCGCGGGACCCGGTCGCGGTCGCGGTGCAGACCGGGATCACCGACGGGAGCGCCACCGAGCTCGTCTCCGGCGACCTGCGGGAGGGCGACCCGGTCGTCACCGACGCCACCGGCGGCGGCGCGAGCACGCGGCAGGGCGGCGGCGGGGCCATGCGCCGCGGGCCGTTCTAGGGGGGCGACGTGGCCGAGACCCCGCTCATCCGGCTCGAGGACGTTTGGAAGACGTACGCCATGGGCGACGTCGAGCTGCACGCGCTGAAGGGCGTGTCGCTCACCGTCGAGCGCGGCGAGTTCACCGCGATCATGGGGGCCTCCGGCTCGGGCAAGTCCACGCTCATGAACCTGCTCGGCTGCCTCGACCGGCCCACCCGCGGCCGCTACCTGCTGGAGGGACACGACGTCTCCGGCCTGTCCGCCGACGCGCTGGCGGCCCTGCGGAACCGGACGCTCGGGTTCGTGTTCCAGAGCTTCAACCTCCTCTCCCGCACCAGCGCGCTCGAGAACGTGGAGCTGCCCATGATGTACTCGGGCACGCCGAGCGCCGAGCGCCACCGCCGCGCGCTGGAGGCGCTCGAGCAGGTGGGCCTCACCGGGCGCGCCGACCACCACCCCAGCCAGCTCTCCGGCGGCCAGCAGCAGCGCGTCGCCATCGCGCGGGCGCTCGTGAACCGCCCGCGGGTGCTGCTCGCCGACGAGCCCACCGGCAACCTCGACTCGCGCACCAGCGTGGAGGTGATGGCGATCCTCCAGGCGCTGGGCGCGACCGGGATCACCGTGGTGCTGGTGACGCACGAGAACGACATCGCCGCGTACGCCTCGCGCGTGCTGGTCATGCGCGACGGCAAGCTCCGCTCCGACACGCGGCAGGCGGCGGTGGCGGCGGTGCCGCCGCCCCCCGACGAGCCGGGGAGCGCGGACGGGCGGGAAGGAGGCGCGGCGTGAACCTGCTCCAGACCCTGCGCGTGGCGCTGCGGGCCCTGCGCCGCTCCAAGATGCGCTCCTTCCTCACCGCGCTCGGCATCGTCATCGGCGTGGCCGCGGTGATCGCCATGGTGGCGCTGGGCGACGGGGCCCGCGCCCAGGTGGCGAAGACGTTCGAGTCGATGGGGTCGAACCTGCTCATGGTGCTGCCGGGCAGCACCACCGCCGGCGGCGCCCGCGGCGGCTTCGGGAGCCTCCCCACGCTGACCTGGGACGACCTGCGCGCCATCCAGAACGAGGTCGCCTCGGTGCGGTACGCCGCGCCGCAGCTCCGCACCACCGCGTCGATCCAGTCGGAGGACCTGAACTGGACCACCTCGGTGACCGGCACCGGGGCCGAGTTCTTCGCCATCCGCAACTGGCCGGTGGCGCAGGGCGCGCTGTTCGGGCCCTCGGACGTGGACTCCGGCACCAAGGTGATCGTGCTCGGGAAGACGGTCGCCGACGAGCTGTTCGGCGCGGGCGCGAACCCGGTCGGCCAGCAGGTCCGCGTGAAGAACGTGCCGTTCCAGGTGGTGGGCGTGCTCGCGGCCAAGGGCCAGTCGCCCATGGGCCAGGACCTCGACGACGCCGTGTTCGTGCCCTACTCGACCTACCTCGCGAAGGTCCAGGGCGGCCTGAAGAACCTCATCCCGGGCGTCATCGCGGTGAGCGCGGTGGACTCCGCCTCGACCGCCCGCGCCGAGCAGCAGGTGCGGGCGCTGCTCCGCGACCGCCACCGCCTGGCCGACGGCGCCGACGACGACTTCTCGATCCGCAACCTGGCCGAGTTCGCGAGCGCGCAGAAGGAGGGCACCGCCACGCTCACCACGCTGCTGCTCGCCATCGCGGCGGTGTCGCTCGGCGTCGGCGGCATCGGGATCATGAACATCATGCTGGTGTCGGTGACCGAGCGCACCCGCGAGATCGGCGTCCGCATGGCGGTGGGGGCGCGCGCGCGCGACGTCCTCCTGCAGTTCCTCGCCGAGGCGCTGGTCCTGTCGCTTGCCGGCGGGGTGGTGGGGGTGGCGCTGGGGCTCGGGATCTCGTTCTGGATGGCCCGGGCGTTCGGCTGGCCGATCCTGTTCCGCGCCGACGTGGTGCTGATCGCGGTCGGCTTCAGCGGGCTGGTGGGCGTGGCGTTCGGGCTCTACCCGGCCCGGCGCGCCTCCCGGCTCGATCCCATCCAGGCGCTGAGGTTCGAATGACGACCGTCCCCCGGCTCGCCGCCGTCCTCTTGCTCGCCCCGGCGCTGGCGCTCGGGCAGGCGGCCCCGCCCGCGCCCCCCGCGGACGCGGCCCCGCCCGCACCCGACGCGCCGGCGCGGCGCGTGATCACGCTCGAGGAGGCGGTCCGCACCGCCCGGGCGCACCAGCCGCAGCTCCGCTCGGCGCGCGCCGCCACCGACGCGGCCCTCGCCCGCGCCGACCAGGCCCGGGCGCCGCTGCTGCCGCAGCTCACCGGCAGCGCCGGGCTGGGCCGCACCACCGACAACTTCGCCGGGAAGCCGGGGGGCGCGAGCTGGAGCACGAGCGGCACCTTCGACGCGCGCGCGGTGCTGAGCCAGACGCTCCTCGACCTCGGGCAGCTCGCCCGCTGGCGCGCGGCCGGCGCGAGCGCCGACGCGCAGCGCGCCTCCGAGCGCGCCACCGAGCTGGACGTGGTGGCCGGCGCGCAGTCCGCGTTCTTCGTGGCGCGCGCCGCGCACGCGCTGGTGCGGGTGGCGCGCGAGACGCTCGACAACCAGGAGGCCCATCTTCGCCAGGTGGAGGCGTTCGTGCAGGTCGGGACGCGCCCCGCCATCGACCTCGCCCAGGCGCGCGCCGACCGCGCGACCGCCCAGGTCCAGCTCGTGCGCGCGGGGAACAGCTACGAGAACGCGCGGGCGCTCCTCGCCCAGGCCATCGGCCTCGAGTGGCCGGCCGACATCGAGCCGTCCGACGAGGCGATCCCGCCGGTGCCCGGCGAGGACGGCCCGCTCGCGCCGCTGGTCGCCGAGGCGTCCCGGGCCCGCCCCGAGCTGGCCTCGCTCGAGGCGCAGCGCCGCGCCGGGGCGCTGTCGCTCGACGCGGCGCGGGCCGAGTGGCTGCCCACGCTCTCGGCGCAGACCGGCGTGTCGGACGCGGGCACGCGGCCCGACGCGGACGGCCTGAACTGGTCGGCCACGCTGAACCTCGGCTGGAACCTGCTCGAGGGCGGCGGCTCCCTGGCGCGGGCGCGGGAGGCGCGCGCCAACCTGGCGGGCGTGGACGCGCAGGAGACCGCGCTCCGCACGCAGATCACCGTGGACGTGGACGCCGCGCGCCAGGGGGTGCAGACCGCGCGCGCGGCCTCGGCGGCGGCCGACGAGGCGCTGGTCAACGCGCGCGAGCGCCTGCGGCTCGCCGAGGGCCGCTACCAGGCGGGCGCGGGGAGCATCATCGAGCTGGGCGACGCGCAGGTGGCGGCCACCTCCGCCGGGGCGCAGGTGGTGCAGGCCGAGTACGACCTCGCGGCGGCGCGCGCGCGGCTGCTGCGGGCGCTGGGCCGAGGGTGAGCGCGGGCCGGCGGGCCGTCACCCGCCGTGCCGCGCGATGCCTCGCGCCACCGCGTCCACCAGGTACGGCCGCAGGTCGGCCGGCGCGATGATCCGGTCGAGCGAGCCGACGCGCCGGGCGCGCTCCACCGTGTGGACCCCGTCGAACTCGTCCGCCACCTCGCCCACCTTCTCCGAGCGCACCGCCGCGACGATCTCGGCCAGCCGCCCGCGCGCGGCGCCGCCCGCGGCGGCGGCCTTCTCCGCCTCGACCACCCGCGGGTCCTTCCGCGTGCGCGTCTCCACCTCGCGCGAGAACACCACCGCCGCCGCGGGGGCGCCGCCGATCACCGAGGCGCGCGCGCCCTCCACCGCCACCACCTCGATGTCCTCGCGGAGCGCCTTCGAGAACACCACGAACGCGCCGCCGTGGTAGCGGGACACCACGCAGAACACGAACGGCCCGCGGAAGTTCACCACCGCGCGCCCGATCTCGGCCCCGTACTCGAGCTGCAGCCGGCGCATCGACTCCGGCGAGCCGTCGAAGCCGGACAGGTTCGCCAGCACCACCACCGGCCGGTTGCCGCTCGCGCCGTTGATGGCGCGCGCCAGCTTCTTCGAGGACTGCGGGAAGAGCGTCCCGGCGGACCAGAGCTCCGGCCCGTCGGCGGGCACGAACTCGAGGCGGGGCAGCGGGCGGGACTCGATCCCGAGCAGGCACACCGGCCAGCCGCCCAGGTGCGCGTCCCACACCACCGCGGTCTCGCCGCCGCGCAGGTCGCGCCACCGCTCCAGCGGCGGGTGGTCCTGGTCCACCGCGGCCGCCATCACCCGCCGGATGTCGAACGGCTTCTTGCGGTCCGGGTTGGTGGCGGCGCCGAACACGTCGCCGACGGTCTCGAACCCGGCCCCGCCGGCCGGGCCGTGCGGGGACGTCCGCACGTCGCGCGCCGCCGGGTCGGAGGTCGCGGCCCGCCGCGGGAAGCGCTCCCCCGGGACCACGTAGGTGTGCTCGTAGTGGCGGAGCAGGATCTGGATCGCCTCGCCCACGCTGCCGGCCCGGTACTGCGCCTGGCCGTTCGGGCCCATGATCCGGTCGTACCCGCCGATGCCCTGGTTGTCCTCGGCCGAGACGCTGCCGGAGTAGTCGAGCGCCTCCTTGCCGGTGAGCACCATCGCGGAGCCGGGCGTCATCACCAGGATCCCGCGGGTGTGCATGAGCATGGTGGCCTCGGCGTTCCAGTACGGCTGCGCGCCGACGTTGATGCCGCAGACCACCACGTTGATCTCGCCGCCACCCTGCGTGAACGTCACGATCCGGCGGAGGACGCGCGAGATCCAGTCCATGTTCTCGGTGCCGCTCTCCATGGAGATCTTCGCGCCCGCCGAGACCGCGAACCACTCCACCGGGACGCGCAGCCGCTCCGCCAGGTCGAGCGCGGCCTCGATGCGCCGGCACTCCGGCTCCGCCAGGGCGCCCATGGACCGGCTCGGGTCGCCGAGCAGCACCACGCGCTGCATGCCCTCGGGGTGGCGCGCGGTGAAGGTCCGGACGACCCCCACCACCACGTTGGCGCCGTTCTGGCCGGGCGGGCGCGAGACCGGGGCCAGCGCGCCGGCCGCGTCGAGCTCGTGCTCGACGAACTCGCCGGGCGGCACGCCGGCCTGCGAGTCGCGGGTGGGCGCGAGCATGCGCACCAGCTCGAACGGGTGGACCAGGCCGCGGCGCCGGAGCTGCACCACGCGCAGGTGGTACTCGGAGAGCGGCTCCAGCGGGCGGTCGGTGGGCGCGTCCCAGCGGACCGCCACGGTCCGCCCGTCGGTGGTGACGCGGACGAGCGCGTCCTTCAGCTCGCCGGTGTCCGGGTGCGGCACGCGGGCCGCGAGCAGCACCATCTCCAGCCCCAGCCCCTGGGTGGCGGGGCCGATCCGCTCGGCCACCCCGCGCACCTCGTCGCGCGAGAGCAGCAGCGGCGGCTCCACCGTGAGCAGCACCCGGTTCCACTCCAGCCGCTGGTGCGGCGCGCGCCGCGCCTGGAAGCGGCGCATGCCGGCGAGCGCCTCGTGCAGCATGCGCTCGAGGTGCGGGAGCTGGACCACCCGGCCGCGGGCGTCGTGCAGCGGGGTGAGGTCGCGCACCTCGGCCACCGCGAACAGCCGCTCGTCGCGCGGGTTGTCGCGCGCCGCGCCGCGGTACAGGTACACGTCCTCCGGCGAGGGCAGGCGGGTCAGCTCGAACTTGGAGAGCCGCGCGAGCTGCATGCGCCGGAAGATCATGGGGTGGACGCCGCGGTAGCGCGGCTCCTCCACGAACTCGGCCGGCCCGCCGCGGAACGTGAAGTGGAGCTGGCTGGCCTGCCGACCCAGCCCGCGGGCCGGGTAGGCCACCAGCACCGAGGCGCGCCGCAGCGGGCGCCGGAAGCCGGCCTGCGAGAGCGCGGCGCGCAGCTCGGCCGCGATCGCGTCGGGATCGCCGCCGGCCCCGTCGCGCCACAGGTACAGGTCCACCGAGGTCTGGGCGCCGTCGGGCGTGCGCTCGGCCAGGCGCGCCGCGGCGGCGGCCGCGCGGGGCAGGTCGGCGGCCGGCGCGAACGCGGCCACGAGCTGGATGCGCCGCGACTCGGCGGCGTACTCGGTGAGCGTGCACGCGATCCCGTCCACCTCCTCGACGGTGGCCGGCGCGGTGGCGCGGTGGCGGTAGTAGCGGCGGGTGAGCGTCTGGGCGAGCAGCCGCCGGAACTCGGGCTTCGCCCGGGCCATCCTCGCCAGCATGAGCGTGCTGAGCGGCTGCGGGCAGGCGATGAGCCGCGACACCAGCGTCTCGCGCGCGATCCCCTCGGCGCGCGCCAGCTCGGCGAGGTCCGCCTCGGCCTGCGCGTACACCGCCGCGCGGACCTGGTCCAGCTCGGGCTTCTCGAAGCGCCGGTAGCGCAGCTCGCGGGCGAGGTCGCCCAGCGCCGGGAAGCGCTCCTGGCCCACCGCGGCGAGGCGGTCGAGCAGCTCGCGCGCGCCGGGGTCCTCCAGCCCGGGCGGCACGCCCTCGCCGGCCAGGCGCCGCTCCAGGATCCCCAGCACCGCGGCGAGCGGCGCGTCGGCGCGGTCGTGCGCCTTCTGGATCCGCAGCAGCGCCAGCTCGAGGTCGCGGCCCGGGGCGTCGAGGGAGACGTGGTAGTGCGCGAGCGCGCGGCGGAGCTGCGCCAGGAAGCCGGGCGAGAGCCCCTCGCCGCGAGCCTCCGGCTCGTGCAGGTAGCGCCACAGCTCCTCCAGCGGCGGCGGCGCGTCGGCGGCGGCGTCCGGGGCGCGGCCGCGCGAGAACAGCGCCTGCACGTCGCCGAACGCGGCGAGCGCGCGCTCCTCCTCGCGCAGCGCGCCCGGATCCTCGGGGGCCACGCCGGCGGCGCGGTCGCGCCAGCCGGCGGTGAGCGCCCGGGCGTCGGCGTCGGAGAGGTCGAACCCGAGCAGCAGGCGGTTCAGCTCGCGGAGGCCGGCCAGGTACCGCTCGTGCGCGGTGGACGGCTCCGGCGGCGGCTCGCCCCCCAGCGCGAGCGGCGCGCCGAGCGCGGCGGGCGGGCCCTCGCCCTCGGGGTCGATGCGCAGCAGCGGCGCGCCGGCCTCGATCTGGCCGTTCGTCACCGCCAGCACCTCGCGCACCACGCCGGCGGCCGGCGCGGGCACCGCCAGCTCGACCTTCATCGACTCGACGCGCGCGACCGGCTCGCCCGCGGCGACGCGCTGCCCGGGCACCACCGGCAGCGCCACCACCATGCCGGGCAGCGGGGAGGTGATCACGCCGCCGGGGTCGCGGGTGACGAGGTGCGGGACCCCGTCCACGTCCACCAGGTGGCGGGTGCCGTCCACCGCGGAGAGCACGCGCGCGCGCCGGCCGCCCCAGGCCAGGCGGCGCTCGCCGCGCGCCAGGCGATCGACCTTCACGTCCACCGGCGCGGCGCCCGCCGGCGAGACCCGGTAGGCGTCCGGGCCGGTCTGGCGCACCTCCAGCCGGTGCCGCTCGCCGGCGTGGAGCAGCTCCACCGCGCGGCCCGACGACGGGCCGACCCGCGGCCGCCCGCGCCGCGCCTCCGCCAGGAAGCGCGCGCGCTCCAGGTCCAGCTCCAGCTCGTACGACTCCAGCGCGGCCGCGAGCAGCGCGACCTCGGGGCGGGGCGCGACCAGCCGCTCGCGCGCGGCGGCGAGGCGGGGGAGGAAGCCCACGCCGGCCGTCCCGGCGCGCACCTCGGCGCGGCCGAGGAGCGCCAGCAGCCAGGCCTTGCTCGAGCCGCTCCCGCGCGCCAGCGCGTCGGTGTCGGAGAGCGCCTGGGCGAGGCGGCCCAGGGCGCGGCCGCGGTCGGTGCCGAGGGCGACGATGGTGGCGATGGGCTCGGCGCCGCCGCGCGCCTCGTCGCCCTCCTCGACGGCGGCCTCGGCGTGCACGTCGGGGTCGGAGGGCAGCCGCAGCCGCTCGAGCCGCCCGGGCGTGGGCGCCGGCTGCGCCGACTCGGGATCGCGCGCCAGCAGCCGGGCCGCGACGCCGAAGCCGCGCGGCGCCGGGAGCGGGCGGAGCGCCGCGCCCGCGGCGAGCCGGACCGCCTGCCGGACCAGGTCCACGCCGGCGGCGGCCTCCACCGCCGCGGCCGACCGCGGGAAGGCGTCCACGCCGGCGAGCGCCAGCCGGCGGGTGGCCGGGTCGAGCAGCAGCTCCACGCTCGCGATCCCGACCCAGCGGGCCGCCGCCGCGATCGCGAGCCCGAGCATCCGGGCGCGCGCGTCCTCCTGCGCGCCGAGCGCCGGCGAGGGGGACTCGGCCAGCACCGCCACGTCCGCGAGCCGCAGCGAGGCGTCGCCGACGCCGACCGCCTGCGCCTCGCCGGACCGATCCCGCGCCACGACCACCTCGAGCAGCCGCGCCGCGGGATCGGCCGCGCCGGCGGCCGCCAGCGGCACGCCGACCTCGTCCGCGATCGCGGCGAGCCCCTCCGGCGTGCGCACGCGCTCGAGCACCGACGACGACGGGCCGAGGAACAGCACGCCGAGCTGCTCGCACGCCTCGGCGAAGGCGGCCCGCTCCGCCAGCGGCGCGGGGCCGAGCCAGGCCGCCTCCGCGCCGGCCACGTGCAGGGCCAGCTCCGGCGACCCCTCCACCTCGACGGAGGCGTCGGCCTCGCGGACGAAGGGCAGGCGCCGGTCGCGGGGGGCGTGCACCGCCACGGCGAGCGCCGACTTCCCCTCGCGCGCCAGCTCGCGGACGGCGCGCACCGCCCGCCGGCCCGCCTCGCTCCGATCCAGCACCGCCACCCGCCCCAGCGACACCGCCTCCGGCATGCTCCGCTCCTCGCGCCGCGGCCCGGAGGGCCGGGCGCGGCAAGGGGCGGGGCCGCGACGGCGCGCGGCCCGCCCCGGGCCTCCGCCGCGGGAAGGATCGCCGATCCCGGCCCTCCGCAGGGGAAGAAGCGTGCGCGACCCCGGCGGATCGGGCATCCCGCCGGGTGGTCGTCCCCGCAGGCGTGCGGACGTGCGCAGGCCCCGGCCGCCGCCCGCGCCGGAGCGCGGGGGACGACCGGGGCCCGTGTGCAGGGGACGCCGGCGCGGCTACCGGGCGGCCGCCTGGGCCGGCGGGATGGGCGCCGGCACGCGGTTCTTGATGGCCGGGATCGACCGGAGGAAGGCGAACATCGCGGACAGGTCGGCGTCGGTGAGGTGGGTGGCGTTCGGCCAGGGCATGGGCGGGAGGATCTGGCGGCCGCGGCCGAGGTGGCGCCCGGTGCGGAGCGTCTCCTTGAACTCCTGCTCGGTCCAGGCGCCGATCCCGGTGTCGCGGTCCGGCGTCAGGTTCGCGGCGAACGTCGTGCCCCAGGGGCCGGACGCGGCGGTCATGGTCAGCGAGAACACGGCGCCCCAGGGCCCCTCGGGCAGCGCGGGGGCGGGCGGCATGACGAGCTGCTCCGGGTGGCCGGACAGCATCCGGGTCATGTCGGGCTCGGCGCCGTTCGGCCCCATCTTGAAGGGCGTGTGGCAGTCGTTGCAGCCGGCGATGGTGACGAGGTACTTGCCGCGCGCGATCGCGGCGTCCTTGCCGGCGGCCTGCGGGGCGGTGGCGGCCGCGAGCAGCGCGAGGGCGGCGGCGGCGAGTGCTGCGGTGGCGATGCGCTTCATCGGTTCTTCTCCTGGTGAACGGGTGCTGCCGGGTGGGTCGTCGCCGGTCCGAGGTCATCCCGGACGAAGGCGGCGACGAGGTCGAGGGCCTGGGCGTCGGCGACCTTCGTGCCGAACGGCGGCATCTGGAGGAGCGGGTCGCGCGAGGCCATGCGCCGGACGAGCACGCTCGCCCCGGGCTCGCCGGGCGCGATGCGCAGCGGCGCCTCGCCCATCCCGGGCGGGCGCGCGCGGCTCGGCTGGCCGACGGCGGTGGCGAGCGGCGCGCGCGCGTCGCCGCCGCGCACGCGCTGGGCGAGGTCGAGCCCGAGCGAGGCGAGCGCGCCGCGGGCGTCGTGGCAACTCGCGCAGTTCGCGTGGAGGTAGCCGAGCGCGGCGCGGGCGCGCGGGGAGGGCGCCGCGATCCGGGGCGGCGTGGCGAGCAGGTCCCGGGGGAGCCCGCGCAGCCGGCCGGTGCGCGCCAGCGCGGGCAGGTCCACGTCGCCCGGGCCGGGCGGCTCGGCGTGCGGCGCCAGCGGGTCGCGATCCGGGGAGAGCTGCAGCGCGGAGAAGCCCAGCACCGGCGTCGGACCGCCCTCGTGGCAGGCGCGGCAGTCGGCGGCGGCGGGCAGGTCGTGGCCCACGCCCGGCGCCACCTCCGCCACGCCGCGGAGCCCGCGCTCCGGCGCGCGCACCGCGTCGCTGCCGTCCGGCAGCCAGCGGTAGGTCGCGTACGTCCAGGCGCCGTCGCGGCCGAGGGCCATGTAGCGCGTCTCGACGCGGCGGCCGCCGAACGAGAACTCCTTCCAGAGCCGGGTGCCGGGCGGGAAGCGCCAGGCGTCCGGGTCCGACGCGTCGATCGCCCTGCCGGCCGGGAGCCGGATCCAGCGCGCCTTGGCGGCGCCGTCGCTCCAGAGCGGGTACTGCGGCGTGTAGCGGAGCACGCCGGGCGCGACGATCCCGTGCGCGGCGTCGGCGAACAGGCCGGTGCCGGAGAGCCGCTCGGGCGCGGCGCCCGCCGCGCGCGCGCCGCCCGGCGCCGTCCACAGGGCGGCCGCGGCGGCGCCCGCGAGCGCCGCCGCGACCTTCCCGATGTGCTGCCACTTCCCCCCCGCCATGATTCCCCTCGTCCGTCTCGAAGACGGGCGGAGGATGCCCGGGCGCGCGGGGCGGGGTTCCTAAAACATCGCTCGGCCGTTCCTAAGAAGTGCCTAAGCCGACCGGAGCCCGCCTGGGGCGCCGGGGCGGCTCACGGGGTGGCGTACAGGAACGTCGTGTCCGGGAAGCGCCGCCAGCGCTCGGTGATCGCGCGCCGGATCTCGGCGTTCTTCCCGCCGGCGGCGTCCACGTGCGCCTGCACCAGCGCCTCCGCCGCGGCCCGGTCGCCGCGCGCCTTGATGCCGAGCGCGAGCGCCTCGAGCCGCTCCACCGACGCGCCCAGCCGCGCCCGGTCGAGCTCGAGGCAGCCCTCGTCCTCGCCGTTCGCGGCCTTCGCGGCCGGGCGCCACACCAGCGCGCCGTCGTCGGCGAGCGCGGCGAGCTGGATCGCGGCGAGCGCCGCGTACGGCCGCAGCCGCCCGTCCGACGTGCGGACGCCTCCGCTCACCTGGCCGAAGGCCCAGACCACGTTCTCGAGGAGCGCGCGCTCCGCCTGCGCGGGCGAGATGACGCCGCGCCCCGCCAGCCAGCCGGCGAGGTACAGCGCGCTCTGCTGCGCCTTCAGCTCCTCCAGCATGGCGGCCAGGTTCCCGCCGAAGATCTGCGGCGCGGTCCGGCCCTCCACCGCGTACTCGTGCGACGGGCCCAGGTTGTGCGCCGCCTCGTGCAGGACGAAGCCCATCCGCTCGGCGTCCGGATCCGGAGTGCGCCGCGCCATGGTGTCGGGGCAGAGGACCGAGGCCGCGCGCCGGCGCCGGATCTCGAGGCTCTCCGGGTCGGTGTAGAAGTTCGTCATCGCCACGGTCCGGCCGCGGCCCTCGTTCGCCACCTTCCCCCAGTTCGGCAGCGACTGGCCCACGGTGGCGCCGCGGGGCGAGCGCGCGTCGCCGGCGTTCAGCACGATGGCGATGAAGTCCGGCAGGTGGAACGCGACCGGACGCGCCGCGTAGGGCGGGCCCGCGAGCCGCGCCAGCGCCACCTCCATGTCCTGCTTCACCGGCTCGAGCCGCCGCTGCCACGCCAGCGAGCCCGGGTCGATGCGCGCCAGCGCGAGCTCGAAGCCGGCCTTCAGCGCGCACGGATCCGAGTACGTCTCGTCGGGCGCCACCCGCAGGAACCAGCGGGAGTTCTCGGCGTTCATGCTGGCCCAGGCCTCGTCGGCGCGCTCCCAGCCGCCGTCGCGGAACGCGCGCGCCGCCGCCAGCAGGTACGCGTGGAGCGCCCGCTCGTCGGTCGCCCGGATCGCGGCGGCGGCCCGCTCCAGCGCGCGGGCGACCGCCTCCATGTCCTCGGGCCAGGCCTTCGGATACGGCACCGCCGCGAGCCCGCCGCGCGCGTCGCGCACCACCGCGGTGAACGGGCTGGTGAGCGCGGCCGCGTCCGGCGCGCGCGCCAGCCCGGCGCAGAAGCCCGCGTCCGCCTGCAGGTCGGCGGGGTACAGGCCGGAGCGGCGCGGCGGCACCGGCGAGAGCGCGCCGCAGGCCGGATCGCCCTCGGTGGCGGGCGCGGTGCACCACGGCCCCTTGTTCACCAGGAACGCGAGCCGGGAGGCGCCGTCGCCAGGCGGGATGCGCGCCGCCATGCCGAGGGTGCCGAGCTGCCGCGCGCTCAGGCGCTCGATGACGCGGGCCGCGTCCACGAGGTGGCGGAGCATCTCGCGCTCCGCCGGGCGAAGGTCCGCGAGATCCGACTCCACCACCGCGAACAGCCGCTGCGACAGCTCGCGCGCCAGCGCCGTCCGGCGCGCCGCGTCGGGGCCGGCGGGCTCGGCCGCCGGCGCGGAGGCCCGGGCCTCGACCCGCGCCCAGGCGGCCCGGAACGCCGGGGTGAACCGGCCGCGGCGGACCCAGTGGTCGCGCGGCAGGTCGTCCAGGCCGAACACGAGCGCGAGCTCCGCGGGGTCGATGGCGCCGTTCCGGTTCGCGTCGGCGCGCCAGTGCAGCGGGAGCCCGAGCTCGAGCGCGGCGCGGTCGAGCCGCGCGCGGGCGCCCTCGTCCGCGGCGGGCGCCGCCGCACGGGTCGGTGCCGCCGCGCCGGCGGGCTGCGCGGCGGCGGCGAGGAGGGCGAGCGCCGCGGCGAGGCGGCCGAGCGTCTTCATGGAGGGGCTCCGGGGCTGGACGGGCGGCGAGGTCGGCCAAGGGAGGCGCCGGGCGGCCGAGCGTGACCCGGTGGCGCACGGCGAGGGAAGCCCGGAAAGCCGAAGGGGCCCACTGGTCCGGGCCCCTTCGATTCACCTTGCTGGTAGCTCGTCATCGCGAGCGTGCGGCCGGCTCACCCGGCCTCGACTGCATTCGATGTGTCCTGCAGTTGCTCCGCTGCTATGCGACCTCCTTGGAAGGTGCTGCGTGCTTCACCTCGCATCGTGGCGATCCTGCGGGTCCGGCTCAACGCCCATTAGGGGGCTCATGACCCCTCGTGAAATCGCAGGGCTGCGCCTGGTGTGGGCGCCGGGTGCGCGCCGGCGCGCAGCGGCGCGGCGATGCGCTACGCTGGACGACCATCCTCCCCGGAGCCCGCACCCATGACCCTCGAGCCCGCCCGCGAGATCGCCCCCGGCGTCCACCTCATCGACACCGGCTACGTCCGGCCGCGCCTGGCGGCCGCGTACCTGGTGCGCGGCCGCGACGCGGCCGCGGTGGTCGAGACCGGGACCGCCGGGTCCGTGCCGCGCGTCCTCGAGGCCGTGGCCTCGGCCGGCCTCCGGCCGGAGGACGTGTCGCACGTCGTGGTGACGCACGTGCACCTCGACCACGCCGCCGGCGCCGGCGCGCTCCTGCGCGCGCTGCCCCGCGCGCGCCTGGTCGTCCACCCGCGGGGCGCGCGCCACATGATCGACCCGTCGAAGCTGATGGCTGGCGCCTCGGAGGTGTACGGCGCCGAGCGCGTCCGCGCGCTGTACGGCGAGGTGGTCCCGGCGCCGGCCGAGCGCGTGATCGAGGCGCCGGACGGCTTCACGCTCGACCTCGGCGACCGCCCCCTGCGCGCGCTGGACGCGCCCGGGCACGCGAAGCACCACCTCGTGCTCCACGACCCGCGCTCGCGCGGCTTCTTCACCGGCGACGCGTTCGGCATCTCCTACCGCGAGACCGACTCCGCGCGCGGCCCGTTCCTGTTCCCCACCACCACGCCGGTGCAGCTCGATCCGCCCGCGCTGAAGGCGACGCTCGCGCGCATGCTGGCCGAGGCGCCGGAGCGCGTCTACCTCACCCATTACGGCATGCTGGAGGGCGACGTCGCCCGGCACGCCGATGCGCTGGCGCGCGCGCTCGACGAGCACGTGCGCCTGGCGCGCGCGGCGCCCGCCGGGCCCGGCCGCCACGCGGCGCTGCGCGACGCGCTCGCCGGGCAGCTGCTCGGCGGGCTGGCCGCGCACGGCGCGCCGCTCGATCGCGCCGCCGCGCTGGAGCTGTTCGGCGTGGACCTCGACCTGAACGCCCAGGGCCTCGAGGTGTGGCTGGACGCGCAGGCGGCCGGGTAGCGCCGCCGGGTCGCCGCCGCCGGGTCGCCGCCGCCTCGCGGCGCGATGATCCCGGGTCGGATGACGGTGTGTGAACGCAGGATGTCGCGCGCCGGCGCGCCGCATCCACCGGCGGGTCGAGACGATTTGCCCACGCCCCTCGCGCGTGTCCCGAGTTTAGGGTCGCGTTCGGTTCGGATTCGTTTGAATTCCACCGAACGAGAGGGAGCAGGGCATGCAATCCACGTGGATGGCGAGGGCGGGCGCCGCGGCGATGGCGCTCGCGCTGGCGGCGGTGACGACCCCGGCCTCCGCGGCGGAGAAGGAGGCCAAGCCGGCGGCGCCGGCGGCCTCTGGCTCCCCGCGCACGCTCCAGGGCTACGTCGAGCAGGAGAAGGCGTTCTACGACCACCTGAGGAAGGTCCACCCCATCTTCAAGTACGAGAAGGACGGCCGGCTGGTCGGCAAGTACACGATCAGCGACCGCGAGGAGGAGTTCGTCGAGTTCGGCGGCGGCAAGGCCTACGCCGAGAAGACCGGCGAGCACGCCTCGATCACCTACCGCCTGGGCCAGGAGTCGATCCTCGACCTGCCCAACAAGTTCGTCGGGTCGAAGAAGTGCGGCGAGTGCCACCCCGCGCAGTACGAGAAGTGGAAGCGCTCCCGCCACAACCTGGTGGTCCGGTTCCCCGACGAGATGGTGGAGACGAAGGACCTGACCAAGCCGCAGTTCGGCGAGGCGCCCATCCTGCCGCCGGGCATCACGCCCGACGCGGTCTACGCCATCATCGGCACGCCGCGCACGAAGTACGGCTTCCTGGACGCGTGGCTGGTCCGCGGCACCTACCACGTCGAGGGCGGCCTGCTCCGCGACGGCACCGGCACGCTGGTGGCGGGCGGCAACCAGCACTCCCGCACCTGGGCCGAGTCGCTCACGCCCGAGGTGGCGAAGCAGATCGCGTCCTGGGTCCCGGGCTTCCCGACCAAGCTCGAGGACTTCGGAGACAACGGCAGCAAGACCTGGGGCCTCACGTCCTACGGCTCGAAGAACCGCAAGTCGATGATGTTCCAGCCGGCCACCGCGTACTGCGAGGTGTGCCACTCGTTCAAGTTCGACTTCAAGAGCCAGGAGGAGCTGATCCAGGCGCTGGGCAAGCCGGAGGAGCTGCGCAAGCACACCATCAACAAGGGCATCAGCTGCGAGGAGTGCCACGGCGCGGGCGCGCACCTCATGGGCGCGCGCGCCTCGGCGTCCTCCAACTGCGAGCGCTGCCACCAGCGCTTCGTCTGGAACGCCGACGAGGCGGCCAGGGATCCGCGCCAGGCGTTCAACGCCTACTTCAAGAGCCGCTGCCCGTCCTGCGGCACCGAGGGCTCGCAGGCCTACTACACCGCGCACTGGGAGTCGGGCATGACCTGCTCCACGTGCCACGATCCGCACGAGGTGACCGCGAACGACTGGCGCGAGCGCGTCACCGTGCCGGGCCTGAAGAAGCAGTGCCAGGACTGCCACCAGGCGCAGGCCTCCATGTTCGTCCACAACGACGTCCACGGCGCGAACAAGTGCTCGAGCTGCCACATGCCGAGCATGATGAGCTGCGAGAACTTCGGGGCCATCCAGTACACCGACCTGGCCGGCTTCGACACGCAGCGCACCTCGCACATCTTCAAGATCCTGGTGGACCCGAAGGCGAAGACGCTCGACCCGCCGCCGGGGAAGGACCGCAACTGGAAGGAAGGCGCGTGGCGCCTCGCGAAGAAGGACGGCAAGCCGTTCGTGGACCTGATGTGGGCCTGCGGCCGGACGAGCTGGGGCGACGACGACCTGGAGAGCGCCGGCGGCTGCCACAGCCCGACGCGGTCGGAGCTCTCGAAGGACCTGCACTTCACCAACCAGCAGCAGATCTACGACCGGCTGATGGGGTGGCAGAACCCGGTGAAGCAGGGCGTGGCGGAGGCGAAGCGGCTGCTCGACGCGGCGCGCCCCGCCATCGCCAAGGCGAAGCTGCCGCCGGCCAGGCTCGGCCAGGCCACGCTCATGGCGAACCAGGCGCAGGCCATCCTCGACACCGTCGCGGCCGACGGGTCGTCGGGCGTGCACGCGCCGAGGTACACCATCGAGAAGGTGAAGGAGGCGCAGGTGCTGGCGCAGGGCGCGCTCGACGTGGTGGGCGCGAAGGCGCCGAAGAAGGTGTCGATGCGGTAGCGGACCGCGGCGGTCGGTCGTGATCGCCCGCGCGCCGGACGCGGGGCCCTCCGGGGCTCCCGTCCGGCGCGTTCCGTTCGCCGCTACGCCGGGCGCGGCGGCGGGGGAGGGCCGGGCGCGCCGGCGGGCTCGTCGGCGAGGTAGCCCAGCACCTCCTGCGTGACGCAGCTCGCGTACAGCTGGAGCCGCGGCCCGCCGGGCGCCGCCGGGAAGTCGAGCACCCGCACCACCCCGGCCAGCCGCGCGTCGTCCGGGAGCAGCTCGGGCAGGCGGTTCGGCAGCGCGCGCAGCCGCTCGGCCTCGAGCGCGTGGCCGGGGTAGCCCGGGTAGAGCGCGAGGTAGAGCATGTCCGCCTCGACCAGCTCGTTGAAGAAGTGCGAGCCGAGCGACACGTCGGGGATCACGTTGCCCATCCCGATGATCTCGCCCAGGGCCGCGACCCGGTGGATCTCGGCGAAGCTGACCGGCACGCCCAGCGCCGGGGTGGTGGTGCCCCAGCGCCCGGGACCGAGCAGGAGGATCCGCCCGCCCTCCGCCGGCGTGGGGAGCCGCGCGGCGCGGCCGACCACCCGCGCCACCTCGTAGCGGTCCTG
Source organism: Anaeromyxobacter dehalogenans 2CP-C (assembly GCF_000013385.1). Classification (GTDB taxonomy): domain Bacteria; phylum Myxococcota; class Myxococcia; order Myxococcales; family Anaeromyxobacteraceae; genus Anaeromyxobacter; species Anaeromyxobacter dehalogenans_B. The sequence continues at coordinate 3,348,878 of NC_007760.1, read as the reverse complement.
GGTGGAGAGCGTCGAGTAGGCGTCCGGGTCCACGAACACGAGCCGATCGACCGGCGCGTGCGTGCCCTGGCCCACCACCGGCCCGCGGCTCGCGAGCAGCACCGAGTCGGCCCTCACCTGCGGCGCGGGCGGCAGCATCCCGCCCTCCTTCACCTGCAGCGGCCGGCACTGCACCAGGTTCACCCGCAGCTCCCCGCCGGCCAGCTGGTTCGCGGTGAACTCGACGTCCACCGGGTAGCGGTAGGCGTCGCGGAGGATCGCGAGCATGGCCCGCATCTCGGCCACGAAGGAGGTCGCCCACAGCAGCTTCTCGAACGTGAGCACCCAGCCGCCGCCCTCGCGCCGCTGCACCGCGAACAGGTCCACCGGCAGGTCCGGGCTGCCCCGCACCACCGCGTCGATGCGCTCGGCGGCGAAGCGGTTCGCCTCGAGGTCGATGACGTCCACGCGGCGCTGCGCGTACTCGGTGACCTCGTCGAGGCTGGTCTCGGGGCGGAGCTTGGGCGCGTTGAGCGCGACGACGCGGGTGTAGTCGTCGTCGGAGCGGTCCACCGCCCGCGTCCCCATGCCGAACACCAGCCGCAGCACGCCGGCCTGCGGGTCGATGAGGTGGCTCCAGACGTACGGGTTGTAGGAGAGCGCCACCCCTGCGCACTGCGGGTAGAAGTACTTACCGTGCACGCCGCCCGAGACGCGCTGCACCAGGATGGCCATCTGCTCGTCGCGGTCGAGCAGGCCCCGGCGCTCGCGGTAGTGCAGCGCCTCCTCGCTCATGGCGCTCGCGTACACCGCCTTCACCGCGGCGAGCAGCGCCTCGAGCCGCTCCTCCGGCGAGCCCTGGTTCGGGCAGAACACGCTCTCGTACTTGCCGGTGAACGCGTTCCCGAAGCCGTCCTCCAGCAGGCTGCTGGAGCGGACGATGATGGGCGACTGGCCGTACGACTCGAGCATGAGCACGAACTGCCGGACCGCGAAGTCCGGGAAGGTGCCCGCCAGGATCCGCTCCTGCGCCTCGGCGGCGCCCTCCAGGAACGCGCCGCGGGAGCGCTGCCCGCGCCGCGCCCGCCACAGCCCGTTCCGCACCAGGTACGTGTAGAAGACGTCCGAGCCCACGAACCAGGAGTCGTGCGGCTCGAGGCGCCGCTTCCAGCCGGGCTCGGTGCGCTCCAGCACCGCCCGCGCCACCAGCATGCCCGCGGCCTTCCCGCCCACCAGCCCGGTGCCGACCATGCGCCGCCGGATCGCGAACAGGTCGTCGAGGTCGAGGTAGCGCGCCGCCAGCTCGGTGAAGCGCTCGTCGCGGGTCAGCATCATCCGCAGCAGCGTCCGGAAGGCCTCCTGGCCGTCCTCCCAGCTCCGCCGGCCGGCCACCACGTCGTCCGCCACCGCGCGCGCCTGCAGGAAGCGCCGCTCCCACACGTCGATGCGCGAGAACGGGTCGTGCCGCCGCTCGGTCGCGTCGGCGAGCGCCTCCGCGACCACCGCGCTCTCGGTGAGCGGCCGGAGCGCGTCGCCCTCCCACCGGTGCGGCAGGTACATGGTGGGCGAGTGGCGCCCCTGCACCTTGAGCGGGTGGACGTGCAGCGCCGCCTGGTGGCGGAACACGTCCACCAGGAGCTGCGTGGTGCTGCGGATCGCGTCCACCGCCTCGTGCGAGTGCCCGTCGCGCAGCAGCGCGAAGTACGTCACGGTCTCGAGCTCGTACAGGTACGGGCAGGTGACCATGAAGAAGTTGCCGAGCATGAGGTCGCTGTACCAGTCGGCGGCCAGCCCGGAGAGGCAGTCGAAGACGTAGTACGCGCCCTTGCCCTGGGCCTCGATCACGCGGTGGATGCTGGCGGTGAAGCTCTCGAACCCGAGCGCGGGGCTGAGCCGGTGGACCTGCGCGCCGGCCGCGTCCGGCACGAGCTGGGCGTGGCGGGCGAACCGGAAGTAGACGAGCCTGCGGCCCTCGGCGAGCGCGCGGGCCACGAACGGCGCGACCAGGGGCGCGTAGTCCTCCACCGACTCGACCTGCCAGACCACGTTGTCGCCGGGGCGGAGCCCCTGGACCACGGCGTCGAGGGCGGGCAGGCCGGTGCTGGCGGGCGAGGAGGGCATGGTCGGGGCCGGCGCCCCGACTCTCGCATCTGGGCGGCGGGGTGTCGACCGGGACCTGCCGGCGCCGCGCGCCAATGCGCGGCCCGGCGCTTCCCCGATCGCCCTCCCGCTCAGCCGGCGCGCGAGCCGGCCAGGTCGGCGCGGCCCGGGATCACGGACAGCGCGAACACCAGCGCCGCCACCAGCCCGTTGTTGAGGCGGGCCAGGCCGGACAGGTCGGGCATGAGCAGCGCGGCGCCCCCGAGCACCAGGGCCACCACCGCCATGGCGAGCCGCAGCCTGGGCAGGCCGCGCGAGGCGAAGGCGAGCACCGCGATGGCGAGCGCCGCGACGCAGGTCAGGAAGATCGACGGGCCGCTGTGGGAGAGCGCGAAGGCGGTGACGAGCAGCCAGGCGGCGAAGAACAGGTTCCAGCCGATGAAGCGCATGTGGCCTCCCCGTCCGGCGCGGCCCGGACCGCACCCCGGCGCGCAGGGACCCCCCCAGCGTCCCGGACGTGCGCGCGCGCGTCAACCCGCCGCCGCGGGGCTCCCGCCGTGGAGGGGGCCGCCGCCCCGGGCGGCCGGCGCCGTCACAGGTCGAAGCAGCCGACGAACAGGATCTCGTCGGCGCGGGCGCGGATCCGGTTCACCACGTCCTCGGGCGGCCGCTCGTCGAGGTCGATGGCGCAGCTCGCCGCGACCGCCTCGTCGAACACGGTGTTCCGGATCTCCTGGGCGTTGATGCCCGCCTCGCGGATGAGCGCCATCACGTTCGCGATCACCCCGACCCGGTCCACGTGCCGCACCACCAGCCGGGCGCGCGCCGACGTCTTGCGCGCCACGTTCACGCAGTTCGGCACCTGGCCGCTGCGCACGAACGCCTCCACGATCCGCACCGTCTCGCGCGCGATGGCGTCCTGCGCCTGGGCGGTGGACGCGCCGATGTGGTGCGTGCCGTAGACGCCGGGCAGCTTCGCGAGCGGGCTGTCGAGCTCGGCCTGCCCCTTCTCCGGCTCGCCGGCGAAGACGTCGGTGCCCACCCGCAGGCGGCCGGCCGCCGCCAGCTCGAGCAGCGCGTCCTGATCCACCAGCTCCGCCCGCGCGGTGTTCACGAGCAGCGCGCCGGGGCGGAGCGCCTCCAGCACCTCGCGCGAGATCACGCCCCGGGTCTCGCGCGCGAGCGGCAGGTGGAGCGAGAGCGCGTCGCTGGCCCGCGCCAGCGCCACGAGGTCCGGCGCGCGCTCCACCCCGAGCGCCCGCGCCCGCGCGTCGTCGAGCGAGCGCGACCAGGCCACCACCCGCATCCCGAGGGCGCGGGCCCGGACGGCCACCTCGCGCCCGATGGCGCCGACGCCCGCGACGCCGAGCGTGCGGCCGAAGAGCCCCTCCGCCTCGGAGAAGCGCTTCTTGTCCCAGCGGCCGGCGCGCAGCGCGGCCACGTTGTCCGGGATGCGCCGGTCGAGCGCGACGAGCAGGCCGATCGCGAGCTCGGCGACGGCGATGGAGTTCTGGCCGGGGCAGTTCGTGACGTACACGCCGCGCCGCGAGGCGGCCGCCACGTCGATCGTGTTCACCCCCGCGCCGGCGCGGACCACGAGCGACAGCCCCGGCGCGCGCTCGAACACCTCGGCGCTCACCTGCTTCGACCGCACCACCAGGATGGACGCGCCGGCGGCGGCGGCGGGCAGGTCCTTCGCCGGCACGTCGGCGCGCAGCTCGACCTCGAGCCCGAGCGCGGCGAGGTCCTGCAGGCGGTCGGCGGGGAAGGCATCGGCGACGAGGATCTTCACGGGTGGCCTCCGGTTCCGGGCGCGGGCGCGCGCTCGTGCGTGCGCGCCTCATTACCGCGGCCGCGCCCCGGCGCGAGCGCGCCTGCCGGGGCGTGCCCCGGAAGCCGCCGGGCGCCCGGGCGGTGGGTGGCCGGTTGTGCCCCGGCCCGGCCCCCGGCTACCCTGCGCCGCATGCTCCGCCCCGCCGCCCCCGCCGCCGTCCTGCTCCCCGCGCTGCTCGCGATGCTCGGCCCCGCCGCCGCTCGCGCCGAGCCCACCGGCGGCTGCCACTGCTTCCGCGACCGGACCTTCGAGCCGGACCGCCCCGCCGCCGCCGACCCGTACATCCTCGCCACCGCGCGCAGCTCGCTGCTCTCGGCCGCGTACGGGCCGCCCAAGCGCGAGCTGGTCGCCGCGGTGATGGGCGGGCGCCCGGCCGAGGATCTGTGGATCGCGCACGGCGCCGCCGCCCGCACCGGCGCGGACGCCGCCGACCTGCTGGCGCTCCGCGACCGGTCCGGCGGGTGGAAGGCCGCGCTCGCCGGCAAGGCGCCGCTGGGCAAGGACCTGGAGGCGGCGCTCGCGCGCGGCGCCTCCGACGCGGAGCTGGCCGGGGTGATCGTGGACGCGACGCTGGTGAAGCGCCTGCGCGCGGACCCGGCGCGCCTCCGCGAGGCGCGGGCCGCGGGCGCCGGGAGCGAGGAGCTGATCGTGCTCACGCTGCTCTCCGCGCGGACCGGCCGGCCCGAGCTGACGCGGCTGGTGCAGGTGAAGGCCGGGAAGGCGACCTGGGGCGGCGTGCTGCACGAGGCCGGCATCGCCCCGAAGGACCTCGACGGCCTGGTGCGGCAGTCCGTCCGCTGATCGTCGGGCGTTCGGGGGAGCGCGCTGGATCCGCGTCAGCCCGCGCCGCGGCATGCGGTCGCAGGACGCGCCCGCGCGCGGCCGCGCGCGTGACATCCCGATCGAGATGATGCTCATATCGCGGTCAATCGCGGATCAATCTCGCGGTCAATCGGGGTCAGCGGGCCGCCCCGGCCGCGCCGTCCACCACGCCGGCGCGGCCATGGCCCGCCGGAGGCCGGACCATGCACCGACGCGGCTGGGTGGTCACGCTGGCTGGCATGGGGCTGAACCTCGCGCTGGGCATCCTGTACGCCTGGAGCGTGTTCTCGAAGCAGCTGGTCGAGCCGGTCGCGCGCGGCGGCTACGGCTGGACCAAGACCCAGGCCACGCTCCCGTACACCCTCGCGATCGCCTGCTTCGCGCTCATGATGGTGCCGGCCGGCCGGCTGCAGGACCGCCTCGGGCCGCGGATGGTGGCGAGCGCGGGCGGCGTCCTCACCGGCATCGGCCTCATCGTCGCGAGCTTCGCGTCGCCGGGCGCGCTCGCCCCGGCGCTGGTCGGCTTCGGCCTGCTCGCCGGCACCGGGTTCGGGCTCGGCTACGCGGCCGCCACCCCGGCCGCGGTGAAGTGGTTCCCGCCCGAGAAGAAGGGGCTCATCACCGGCCTGGTGGTGGCGGGGTTCGGCATCGCGCCGGTGTACATCGCGCCGCTCTCGAAGCACCTGCTCGCCACGTACGGCGTGAGCAACGCGTTCCGGATCCTCGGCGTCGCGTTCCTGATCACGGCGACCGCGTTCTCGCAGCTCATCCGCAACCCGCCCCCGGGCTACGTGAAGCCGAGGAGCGCCGCGGCCGGGCCGGCGGCGCCGGCGCACGCCGACGTGGGCTGGCGCGACGCCGTCCGCACGCCGATGTTCTGGACCCTGTACGCGCAGTACGCCTGCGCCGCCACCGCCGGCCTCATGATCATCGGCCACATGGCCAAGATCGTGGCCGTGCAGTCCGGGAACGCCATCCAGGCGGGCTCGGTGTTCGTGGCGCTGCTCGCCAGCTTCAACGCCGGCGGCCGCGTGGTGGCCGGGGTGATCTCCGACTACATCGGCCGCGCGGTCACCATCGCGCTCGTGTGCGTGCTGCAGGCGCTCGCCATGTTCTTCTTCGCCGACCTCAGCACCATCGGCGGGTTCGTGGTCGGCTCGGCGGTGGTGGGCTTCAGCTACGGCGCCTGCCTGGCGCTGTTCCCGGCCACCGCGGCGGACTGCTGGGGCACGAAGAACATGGGCGTGAACTACGGGCTGCTGTTCACGGCCTGGGGCGTGGGCGGCGTGATCGGGCCGACGCTGGCCGGCCGGATCGCCGACTCGACCGGCTCCTACGCCGGCGCGTACCACGTCGCGGGCCTGCTGCTGACGTTCGCGTTCGTGCTGGCGATGTTCAGCTACATCCAGGTGTCGGTGAACCTGCCCGGCCGCGAGCTGACGATCCGGCTCGGCAAGCGCGCCGCCTGAGGCGCGCGGCTGGCGATGCGCGGCCGCGGGGCTCAGCGCTCCCGCTCGCCGCGCTCGTCCTTCCGGCGCAGCCACCCCCAGCCCCACTTCTCGCTCCACAGCCCGGGGCCGGTGGCGAGCACGCCCAGGGCGGCCAGCAGGAGCGCGCCGACGATGGCCTTCGGGTCGATCTCCATGACGCCTCCGGGTGGGAAGTTCGGGTGCCAACGATAACGGGGCAGCCGGCGCGCCGCACGGGTACCCTCCGGGCGTCGAATTCGGGTTTCGCGAACGGCGGCGCGGGAGTAGATTCCGCCCCCGCACCCGAAGGAGAAATTCGCACGATGTCCAGCTCGCCCGCACGCACCCCCGCCGCCCTCGTCGCCGTCGCCGTCCTCGCCGCCCTGGCCGCCTGCTCCCGCGGCTCCGCCGGTGGCTCCCTCGAAGCCAGGCTGCCCGTCTCGCCCGGCGCCCCCTGGGACGACGCCCGCGGCGAGCTCGAGAAGCTCGATCCCAACGCTCGCCTGATGGAGGGCCTGGGCGGCCGCACCGCCGTCGCCCACACCCAGCTCGAGATCGCCGGCTACCGCTTCCAGGAGCTGTCGATCGCCGGCGCCGTGGCCCGCCCCAGCGTGCGCACCGTCACCGTGACGGCCCCGCCGCCCGAGGCCGGCTGCGACCGCGCGCGCGACGACCTCCTGAAGGCGCTCGGCTCCGACTGGACCGCGGGCGACCTGCGCCTCGGCGCCATCACCGCGACGAAGGGCACCACGCGCTCCGCCCGGATCGTCTGCACCGGCTCCGAGCTGTCCGTCTCCATCGTCGGCTGAGCCGCCCGTCCCGGCGCGGCGCTCGCGGTCCGCTCGCCCGGGGGGGGTCGCGGGCGCGGCCGCGCGCGTCGAAGTGACGGTGGGTGAAGACCCGCCTGAGCGTTGAGCGCGCCGCACCGCGTCCTATCCGTCTCGGGTGCGGTTCCCCCGCCTCCGAGCGCTCCTGCGCCGCCCCGCCCGGGCGATCCCGTTCCGGTGGCGGCTCGTCGGCCTCACCGCGGGCGCGCTGCTGCCGGTCGCGCTGTTCGCGGCCGCGATGCTGAGCCGGCTGGCGGCGGGCGAGCGCGAGGCGAACCGGCAGCGCCTGGTGGCCGACGCGCGCACCCTCGCCGAGGGGGTGGACCGCGAGACCATCGCCACGTTCCGGGCGCTGCAGGCGCTGGGCGGATCGGAGCGGCTCGAGCGCGGCGACCTGGACGGCTTCCGCGAGGACGCGGTGCGCGTGCTGCGCACGCAGCCCACCTGGCACGCGGTGCTGCTGGCGCGGGCGGACGGGCACCGGCTCCTCGACACGCGGCGGGCGCCGAGCCCGCCCGCGGCGCCGCCCCGCGACCCGCGCAGCCTGGAGGAGGCGGTCCGCACGGGCGAGCCGGTCCTGGGCGACGTCTTCACCAGCCCGGACGGCGAGCTGCTCGTGGCGGCGCGGCTCCCGCTGCTGCACCGCGGGCGGGTGCGCTACGTGCTGAGCGCGCTCGTGCCGGCCGACGCGCTGCGCGACCTGGTGCGGGTGCCCGGCTACGGCGAGAACCCTTGGATCCGCACGCTGGTCGATCGCTCCGGCACGGTGGTCGCGCGGAGCCGCGCGCCGGAGCGCTTCGTGGGCCAGCGCGCGACCCCCCGGTTCCTCGCGGCCACCCGGGACCGGGCCGAGGGCGTGTACCCGGACATGCCCCTCGACGGCGGGCGCTCCTACGTGGCGTTCGTCCACTCGTCCCACGCCGGGTGGACCGCCGCGGTGGTGGCGCCGGTCGAGATGCTCGACGGGGCGACCCGCCGGTCGGTGCTGACGATCGCGGCGCTGGGGGTCGCGGTGGTGCTCCTGAGCGCGGGCGGCGCGTTCCTGGCCTCCGGCCGCTTCAACCGCGCCATCGCCTCGGCGGCGTCCTCGGCGGAGGCGCTCGCCCGCGGCGATCGCCCGCGGGTGGAGGCGGCGGGCATCGCCGAGGTGGCGCGCCTGGGCGAGGCGCTCGAGCGGTCCGCCGACCTGCTCGCCGCGCGCGAGCGGGAGCGCGACCAGCACCTGGCCGTCGCCGAGGCCGCCCGCGCCGAGGCCGAGGCGGCCAGCCGGACCAAGGACGAGTTCCTGGCGATGCTCGGCCACGAGCTGCGCAACCCGCTGTCGCCCATCGTGACCGCGCTGGAGCTGCTGGCCCTGGGAGGGAACGGCGGCACGCGGGAGCACGCGGTCATCCGCCGGCAGGTGGATCACCTGGTGCGCCTCGTGGACGACCTGCTCGACGTCTCGCGGATCACCCGGGGAAAGGTGGAGCTGCAGCCGGAGCGCGTCGAGGTCCGGTCCTTCGTCGCGCGCGCGGTGGAGATGGCGACCCCGCTCGTGGAGGAGCGCTCGCACCGGCTCACGGTGGACGTGCCCGAGGGGCTCGCGGTGGTCGGCGATCCGCACCGCCTCGCGCAGGTGATCGCGAACCTGCTCACCAACGCGGCCCGGTACACGCCGCCGCGCGGCCGCATCGAGGTCCGGGCCGCGCTGCGCGGCGGCCGCGTGGAGCTGGCGGTCCGGGACGACGGGCGCGGGCTCGCGCCCGAGCTCCTCTCGCGCATCTTCGAGCCGTTCGTGCAGGCGCCGCAGGGGCAGGACCGCCCCCAGGGCGGGCTCGGCATCGGCCTCGCGCTGGTGCGGAGCCTGGTGGCGCTGCACGGGGGCCGGGTGGAGGCGCGCAGCGACGGGCCGGGGAAGGGGAGCACGTTCGTGGTGGAGCTGCCCGCCGCGCCGCGCGCCCCCGCGGCCCCGGCCCCGCCGCCGCGCCAGGCCGCCCAGGGCGGCGCGCCGCTGCGCATCCTGGTGGTGGACGACAACGAGGACGCGGCCGAGCTGCTCGCCGACGTGCTCGCGCACGCCGGGCACGAGGTGCGGGTGGCCGGCGACGGCGGGCGCGGGCTCGAGCTGGCGGTCCGCCTCCGGCCCGACGTCGCCATCCTCGACATCGGCCTCCCGGTGCTCGACGGCTACGAGCTGGCGATCCAGCTCCGGCGGCGCCTGGGCGACGCGGCCCCGGTGGTGATCGGCGTCAGCGGCTACGGCCAGCCGAACGACCGCGAGCGCAGCGCCGCCGCCGGGTTCCGGCACCACTTCGTCAAGCCGGCCGACCTGGAGGCGCTGCTCGAGGCCGTCGCCGCGGCGGGCCGCGAGCGCACCCGCGCGCCGGTGGCGTAGGCGCGGACTAGCGGCGCTTCTTCGGGCCCCACGAGCCGACGCGGCGGGGCTTCGACCCGGCGCCGGCCGCGGCGGGCGCGCTGCGCCGCGAGGCGGACGCCGCGGGCTGCGAGCGCGGTGCCCGCTCGCCGGCGGTCGCGCCGCCCTCCGCGCCGCCCTTGCCGCCCGTCAGCCGGTCGCGGTGCGCCGCGGCGCGGCGGCGGTTGCGGTTCATGCCGGCCGGGCGCGCGCCCGGGCCCGGGTTCGCCTGGGCCGCGTCCGCCCGCTGGAGCTCCGCCTGGAAGGTGGCGTGCTCGCGCGGCACCTCGGCGCGCGGGATGGGGGCGCGGGTGAGCCGCTCGATGTCGCGGAGGAGGTCCAGCTCCTCCGGCGAGACGAACGCGGACGCGCGGCCGCTCGCGGCCATGCGCGCGGTGCGCCCGACCCGGTGGACGTAGTCCTCCGGGACGTGGGGCAGGTCGAAGTTCACGACGTGGCCGATCTCCGCCACGTCGATGCCGCGCGCGGCGATGTCGGTGGCGACGAGCACGCGGTACTGGCCGTCGCGGAAGCCCTCCAGCGCCATCCGGCGCTGCGCCTGCGAGCGGTCGGCGTGGATGCGCGCCACCTTGTGCCCGGCCCGCTGCAGCGCCTTCGCGACCTTGTCGGCGCGGCGCTTCGTGCGGGTGAACACCAGCGTGGACAGGTCGTCGTCCTCCAGCAGCGCCATGAGGAGCGGCAGCTTCTCGCGCTGCTCCGGCAGGAACACCCGCTGCTCGGCCCGCTCGGCGAGCGTGCCGCTCCGCGCCACCTCCACCCGCACCGGGTCGCGCAGGTGCGCGCGCGCGAAGTCGGCCACCTCGCCGGCCATGGTCGCCGAGAACAGCAGCGTCTGGCGGACCTTCGGGACGCGGGCGAGGATCCGCTTGAGCTGGGGCGCGAAGCCCATGTCCAGCATGCGGTCGGCCTCGTCGAGCACCAGCACCTCGAGGCCGTCCAGCCGCGCGGTGCCCTGCTGCAGGTGGTCCACCAGGCGCCCGGGCGTGGCCACGATCACCTCGTGGTCGCGCAGCGCGGCGCTCTGCGCGCCCATGCCCACGCCGCCGATCACGAGCGCGCCGCGGACGTGGCGCCCGCGGCCGAACCGGTCCAGCTCGCCGGCGATCTGGACCGCCAGCTCGCGCGTCGGGGCGAGCACCAGCGCGCGCGGGCCGGGCCTGGCGTGCGCGGCGGCCGGCCGGTCCTTCGTGGCCGCGCCGGACAGCCGCTCGATGATGGGCAGGAGGAAGGCGGCGGTCTTGCCGGTGCCGGTCGCGGCGGCGCCGATGACGTCGCGGCCGGCCAGCGCGGGCGGGATGGCCTGCGTCTGGATGGGCGTGGGGTGCTCGAAGCCGGCGCGCTCCAGCGCGTGGAGCGTCTTCTCGGACAGGTTCAGGTCTGCAAAGGTCGGGCTCAAGCGCGGCACCATAGCCTTTCGGCCGTCGCCGCGCATGGAGGATCGCCCGCCTCCGCCGCGCGGGGGATCAGGCCGGCGCGGCCTCGGAGCCGCCGTTGAAGCCGGCCTCCCGCACCCGGCGATCGCGCACCGCCGCCGCGAGGCCGTCCAGCACGCGCACGGTGTCCTCCCAGCCCAGGCAGCCGTCGGTGACGCTCTGCCCGTAGTTGAGCGGCTTGCCGACCTTGAGGTCCTGCCGCCCGGCCACGAGGTGGCTCTCGATCATGACGCCGACGATGCGGACCTCCCCGCCGGCCACCTGTGCCGCCACGTTCGCGCAGACCGGGATCTGGTTCTCCGGCTTCTTCTGGCTGTTCGCGTGGCTCGCGTCCACCATGAGCCGCTGCGCCAGTCCGGCCTTGCCGATCTCCTGGCAGGCGGCGTCCACGCTGGCGGCGTCGTAGTTCGGGGTGCGCCCGCCGCGCAGGATGATGTGGCAGTCCTCGTTCCCGTTGGTCGAGACGATGGCCGAGTGGCCGCCCTTCGTCACCGAAAGGAAGTGGTGCGGCTGCTGCGCCGCCTTGATGGCGTCGATGGCGATGGCGACGTTGCCGTCGGTGCCGTTCTTGAAGCCCACCGGGCAGGAGAGGCCCGAGGCGAGCTCGCGGTGCACCTGGCTCTCGGTGGTGCGCGCGCCGATGGCGCCCCAGGAGACCAGGTCGGCGATGTACTGCGGCGTGATCATGTCGAGGTACTCGCAGCCGGCCGGCACGCCGATCTCGGCCACGTCCAGCAGGAGCTCGCGCGCGACGCGCAGGCCGCGGTTGATGTCGTAGGTCTTGTCGAGGCCCGGGTCGTTGATGAGCCCCTTCCAGCCGACGGTGGTGCGCGGCTTCTCGAAGTAGACGCGCATCACGACCTCGAGGTCCTCCGCGTGGCGCGCGCGCTCGTCCAGGAGCCGCGCCGCGTACTCCTTCGCGGCCTTGGTGTCGTGGATCGAGCAGGGGCCGACGACCACGACCAGGCGGTCGTCCATCCCGTGGAGGATGCGGTGGATCGCCTGGCGGGCGCCGTGGACCACGGCGGACGCCTTCTCGGTGCAGGGAAACTCGCGGATCAGGTGCGACGGCGGGGCGAGCTCCTTGATCCCGCGGATGCGGAGGTCGTCCGTTCTGTAGGGCATGCGTTCCTCGGTGGCCGGAACGCATCCTAGCGCAGCCCGGGCGGGTGTGCCGCCCGGGCTGCATCGCCCCCGCGCGACGGGACGTGGCCCCGAGCGCGGCGAAGCCGCGCCCGCGAGGTCACGGGCCCCGCTAGAAATCGATCCCGACGCGGCCCGTGGCGCCGAAGGTCACGCCGCCGAGCTCGTACTCGGCGCTCGTGTCCGGGCCGCCCTCGGACGGGCGGACGGTCACCGGGATGTTCTTGCTCGTCACGTCCCACCGGGCGAAGCCCCAGACGCCGATGAGGAAGCCGAGGCCGCCGCCCAGCTCGGCGCGGTACGCGATGCCCGGGCGCAGGCCCACGTAGGCGAGCCACTCGGCGTTGGAGCCCCGGGTGATGACCGCCGGGTCCTTCAGGAAGTCGCCGTAGCGCCGGCCGCCCGCCTCGCCGAGCGCCTCGAGGCGGATCGCGCCGAGGTCGAAGCCGAGGCCGGCCAGGCCGCCGACGGCGGTGATGCTCGGCCCGTCCTTCTTCCAGGTCCGGTCCGCCACCGCGCCGAGCTCGAGGACGCCGAGCTTGAGCGTGGCGAGGCCGCCGACGATCTGGGCGGAGTTCTTGAGGCGCGCGGTGTCGGACAGCGCGGCATCGAGGCCGTGCTTCAGGCTGGTGGCGTCGGCCCGCTCGACGCCGTAGTGGAGCTCGAGCGAGAAGAACGCCCGGGCGGGCGCGGGGGCGGCGAGCAGGACGGCGGCTGCCAGGACGGACGCGACGGTCGTGAGGGCTCGGTGCATGTAGGTTCCTCCCGGACGGACGGTGCGCCGCGGCCGCCGGGCGCGCCACCCCCCGTCCTGCCCGGGGGCGGGCGGCGCCCGGTCAGTCCCGCTGCGCGCCCGCCAGGTAGGAGAGCAGCCAGCCCTTCGCGCTGCGCTCCTCCAGCCCGCGCAGGTCGCGGCGCGCCGCCAGGTAGCGCGCGTCCTCGGCGTAGTCGGACGGGTGCAGGGTCGGCACCGGCACCGGCCGCAGGCCGCGGTCGATGTTCACGAACGTGAAGCGGCAGGAGTTGGAGAGCGCGCGGGCGCTGCGGTCCCGGCTGATCCGCTCGATGCCGGTCTCGATGCACACCATGGCGCCGTCGGTGTAGACCACGCGGCTGGTGAGGTGGAGCTTGTCGCCGATCTGCACCGGGTGGAAGAAGTTCACCCGGTTCACCGCGGCCATCACCGGCCGGTCGAGCGCCACGCGCTCGGCGCAGATGGACGCCAGCTCGTAGGCGCGGCGCATGATGTAGCCGCCGAAGATCACCGCCGAGAGGTTCTCCTGCTCCGGGTACGTGCGCTCCCAGGTCTCGGTGACCACGTCGCGCGCCCGCACGCCGGCGAAGCCGGGCTCCTCCTGCTCGCGGTGCAGCGCGGAGAGCAGCAGGAACTCGTCGCGCGAGGGCGGCTCCACCAGGCTGTCCTGCTCGCGGCGGTAGGCGGCCCGGCGCGCGGCGGCGCGGGCGGCGCGCACCCGCTCCACGTCGTCGCCCAGCTCGAGCGGCGGGATCGCCACGCTGCGGGCGCCCGGCCCGTCGCCGTCGCGCGCCACCATGGTGAAATAGCAGGAGGCGAGGTGCGCCCGGTCCGGCGCGGACTCCACCCGGATCCCCACCTCCATCGAGGTCCGGCCGACGTGGTTGATGCGCGCCAGGCACCGGACGTCGCGCGTCACGTCGGCCACGCGCCGGACCACGATCTCGTCGAGCGCGGCGGTCACCACCCGCGCCTCGGGCTGGAAGCGCTGCGCGTACGCCATGGCGGTGTCGGCGGCGAGCCGGTCGAGCACCTCCAGCAGCACGCCGAACCGGAAGTTCCCGGGGATGGGGTCCTTCAGCACCATGAAGCGGCGCCGCAGCGCGGGGTCGGTGGAGAGGGGGAGGACGTGCTCGCAGGTGGTGTCGGTGGGGCGCATGGGGCTCCGGCCCGGGCGCGGCGCCCGGCTCCCCGATGCGGATACCGCAGGGCACCGGGAGTCGTCCAGCGCACGGTGCCGCGAGGGCCGGCGGTGCGCATCACTGGAGGGGATGCGCGCCATCGAGAGGCTCCAGGCGATCGGCCTCCGCCGCGCCGGCACGCCGCGGACCGGCTTCCGCTGGGTCCGCCCGGACGGCCGCCCGGCGGCCGCGGCGGACGCCGAGCGCGCGCGGCGCCTGGCGCTGCCGCCGGCGTGGACGGACGTGCGGGTGAGCCCGGTGGCGGGCGCCAAGCTGCAGGCCATCGGCCGGGACCGCGCCGGGCGCTGGCAGTATCGCTACCACCCGGACTTCGTGCGCCGCCGCGCCGGCGCCAAGTACCGCCGGCTGCTCCGCTTCGCGGCCGCGCTCCCGCGGATCCGCGCCCGCGTGACCCGCGACCTGCGCCGCCGGGGCGTGGGGCGGGAGCGGGTGCTCGCGGCCATGGTGCGGATCCTCGCCACCTGCCCGATGCGGCCGGGCAGCGAGGCCTACGCGCGCGAGCACGGGAGCTACGGGCTCACCACGGTCCAGCCCCGGCACGTGCGCGTCGAGGGCGACCGGGTGGTGTTCGACTTCCGCGGCAAGTCCGGCCGGCGGCAGGTGCGCGAGCTGGAGGACGCGCCGGTGGCGCGGCTGGTGCGCACGCTGCTCCGGGTACCGGGGCGCGACGTGTTCAAGTTCGAGGAGGGGGGCGAGGTGGTGGACGTGCGGCGCCGCCACCTGAACGCCTACCTGCGCGAGGCGGCCGGCGCGCCGTTCACCGCCAAGGACTTCCGGACGTGGGCCGGCACGGTGCTGTGCGCGAGCGAGCTCGCCGCACGCGAGCGGGAGATCGTCCCGGGCCGGACCAGCCGCCGCCAGCTCGAGGTGGCGGCGGTGAAGGCGGTGGCGGCCCGGCTCGGCAACACGCCGGCGGTGGCGCGCGCCTCCTACGTGAGCCCGGCCGTGCTGCACGCGTTCGGCGAGGGGAGGGTGATCGGCTGCTGCTACGCGCCGGACGAGCTCGGCGTGCCCGTGACGCGCGGGCTGCACCCGGTGGAGGCCGCGCTGGTCCGGCTCCTGCGCGAGGAGGCGCCCGCCCCGGGCACCGCGGCGGCGCGCGGCGGGGGCGCGCCCCTCACGCGAGCGGCCCGGCGGCCCGGCTTCGCGCCGCGGGATCGGCTCCGCGCCGCGGCGAGGGCGCCCTAGGGCACCCTGGGCACGACGGGCGCGCTCACGGCGCCGGCTGCCAGGCGCGCACCCAGTCCACCTCCATGAAGTCCTCGCTCGTCGCGGCGGGGCCGTAGCCGCCCGGCGGGATCGTCCCGGCCCAGCTCCGGTCCTTCACCTCGCAGGTCAGGTAGATCGGCTGGGACCGGTGCGACACCGCGGCCGAGGTGCTCCAGAGCGGCTGCTGGTCCACGTAGAACGTGTAGCCCGCGGGCGTCCACAGGACCGAGAACGTCCGCCAGGCGCCCCACACCGGCCCGCCGTCGGGCGGCGGCTGGGTCCGGTGGACCTTCTTCCAGTCCGCGCCGAAGCCATCCCAGTTGATGCCCGACATCACCAGGTCGCGCACGTTCCAGCCGCCGCCGTCCACCACCCGGTGCTCCACCACGTCGATCTCCACGCCGGCGGTGCCGGGATCGCCGATGGGCTCGCCGTAGGTGTCCGGGTAGAGCCAGAACGCGCACCAGGTGCCGGGCACCTCGTGGAAGCGGATGCGCGCCTCCACGTAGCCGTAGGTCAGCTCGAACAGCCCGACCGACTTCAGGTAGCCGGTGTGGTGCACGCCGGCGTCGTCGGTGAACGTCGTGATCCGCAGCAGGCCGTCCTGCACGGTCGCGGAGGCCGGGTCGTTGAGCGCGTCGCGGCGGCGACGGGCCTCGACCACCCAGCGCGCCGGGTCCACGGCCGTCCCGTCGAACTCGTCGTGCCACGCGAGCGCGTAGCCGGGGAGCGGCGGCGACGGCGCCACGCCGGCAGGAGGCGGCGGGGCGGGGATGGGCGCGTCCGGCGGCGTCCAGCCGGGCACCGGCGCGGACGGCGTGGCCGGCGGCTCGCCCGGCGAGAGCAGGCCGCAGCCGCACACCGCCGCGAGCGCGGCGAGGATCGCCCGCCGGGTCAGCGCGTCCACACCGCCCCCGCCATGAGCGCCCCGCGCCCTTGCCGGTCCTTCACGCCCGGCGTGCGCAGCCGGTCCAGCGCGAGCTCGTCGCGGTAGGTGACGAACAGCGCGCCCGCCCGCCCGCCCCAGCGGCCCACCGACCAGCCGAGCCGCCACGCGGGCGCCGGTCCCGCGTCGCGGGCGCGCTCCAGCAGGCCGCCCACCGTCCGGCCGAACCCGCCCATCACGTACCAGCTCCCCCACAGCGTGAGCGCCGCGCGCGCGCCGGCGTACGGCCCGCCGTCGAACGGCACGGTGGCGTACACCGCGGGTGCGAGGCAGAGCGGGCCCAGGCACCCCGCCGGCAGCTTGTACCCGGCGCTCGCCTCGGCGTGGCGGAGCGTGAACCGCTGCCCGGGCCGCACCGGGCCCCAGTCGTGCACGTGCACGAACGCGGTGCCGGGGCGGGCGGACTCGAGGCCGGCGCCCCACAGCAGGCGCACCCCGCCGTCCTGGGACCACGGGGTGAGCTCGCCGCCGGCGCGGAGGAACACGGCGCGCCAGGGGGCGAGCGTGAGCACCGCGCCGGTGGACTGGCCGTCGCGCCCCCGGTACCCCATGAACGCGGCGCCCGCCAGCCGGGCGCCGTCCGCGGGGAGCGGCGCGACCACCGGGCCGCCGAACGCGCCCGTGACGGCCCCGGCGGCGCCGCCGCCGTCCGCGCCCGCGCGCGCTGCGCTCGACCCGAGCGCCACGGCCGCCGCGAGGCCGAGCGCCATCCGCCCTGCGTGCACCCCCGGCTCCCCCTGCAGGCGCGCCTCCTCGCGCGCCCGCCCTCCGAAGCTTCGTCCCGGCGGACGCCGGCGGCACCTCCCCGACGGCGAGCCCGGCGCCCGCCGGGCGCCGGGCGCCCGCTCCGCGGCCGGGCGGGCGGGCGCCGCCGGGAGGCGGGGGCGGGCGCTCGCGCGAGCAGGTGGCGCGCCGCCGGCGCCGGCCCCAACGTCCAGGCAGGCGCGGCGCGCGCGGACGCCGGCCCTGGGAGCGCCCCGCCGTGATCGCAGCCCTCGCCGCCCTGCTGGTCGCCGCCCAGCCGGCGCCGCCCGCGCCCGTGCCGGGGCCGCCGGCGGAGGCGCCGGCGCAAGGGCGCACCGCGCCCGCGGGCCTGGTGCTGGAGCTCCACAGCGACTTCGGGCTGCGCCGGTTCATCGCGCTCGAGTACACGACCGGTCGGCGCTTCGGCCTGGCCCTGAACGACGGGATCTCCGCCGCGGCGGGCGCGAGCCTGCTCCGCCTCGCCGGCGGGCGGCTCTCCACGCGGGTGACGGCCGGGTTCAAGCTGCAGCTCGTCCGCGCCTCGAACGGCTCCGCCACGTTCACCGCGTTCCCGGTGGAGCTGGCGGAGAGCCTGGAGCTGGGCCCGCTGCGGCTGGGCGCGGGCGCGTCGGTGCTGCTCGCGCCGCGGCTGCGCGGCCGCGGCTTCCTGGAGGGCGCCCGGATCGACTTCGGCCCCGCGCCGGGCGCGGTGCTCGACGCCGAGTGGCTGGTCTCCCGCCGCTCGCGCACCGGCATCGGCCTGCGCGCGAGCTGGCACCGCTACGACGGCGGCGGCGTGCGCCGGGGCGCGCCGGCGATCGGGCTGGTGGTGCGGTCCGAGCTGGGGACCGGCGGGCGCTGAGCCGGATCAGCCGGCGCGCTGCACGGTCTTCCAGGGCGCGGCGTCGCCGTGCTCGTCCACGCGGACGCGCTCGTGGCCCGGCCCGCGCCAGACGCTGCCCGCGATCACGCGCGGCGGGATCCAGGGGTAGCGCCGGCGGCTCTCCTCGGAGACGAACACCACCGGCGAGACCGGCGGCGCGTCCGGGATGGCCGCGGGCGTGCCCTCGTCGGTGAGCGGGATGTGCGGGTGCGGGGACCGGGGGCCGTGCGCGATGCGGCGGCCGCCGCCGCCCTTGCGGCGGCGCCGGCCGTTGGCGCGGTTGTCGTGGCGGGAAGGTTCCAACGGTGCTCCTGTCTCGGATTCGCCGGCGCCGTCGTGGGCGCCGCTGCTCGGAAGATGCGTCCGGTGCTGACCGGCGCTCGCGCCGGGGGCCGCGGCGGCCGCGCCGCGGGTCGGGTCCAGGATCGCTTGCAGGCGATCGGCCGCTCCGCGGACCTCGCGCGCGGCCTCGGGCCCGGGGCGCCCGCGCGAGGCGGTCTACCCTGGGCGGAGGCATTACTAGCGGCGCGGCGCGGCCCGGTCAAGGCGCGGCGCGCCCCGCACGCGTCGCGCCGGCGGGGGCTGTGGTCGCCCGACGCACGGCGGATCCGCAACGTTCCTGGCGGCCCGCCGCAGGGCGGGAGGGGGAGGGGCGATGCGGAACGTGATGCTGGTGCTGGGGGCGCTCGCATCCGCGTGCACCACCACGCGGGTGCTGCAGCGCGACGGGTGCTTCGTCCGGCGCACCGAGCGCGCGGGCAGCGCGAGGGAGGAGATCGGGCCGTGCGCGCGCCCGCCGCCGCAGTGGTCGTCGGACCGCGCCACGCGCCTCGCGCAGGAGTGCATGGCGTCGGAGGAGAGCCGCTGGATGAGCCGCGCGGTGGTCGCGTGGGGGCGCGGCGAGCCGCTGCCGGCCCGCGCCACCGAGGCCGAGCTGATGCGCTCGTGCGTCCTCGAGCCGGCGCGGCTGGCCGACCAGAGCGAGGCCGCGAAGGCGCGCGCCGAGGCCGAGCGCGACCGGGCGCGCCTGGAGCGCGAGGCGTCGGAGGCGGCGCTGCGCGGCGAGTCGGCCGCGCTGCAGGCGCGCCTCGATTCCCAGGGCGAGGCGCTGCGGGAGCGGCTCGCCGAGCTCGCCGCCGACCGCGACGCGCTCCGCGCGCAGGCCGACGACGACCGCAAGCACATCAACGGCTCCGCCGACCGGCTCGCGACGTTCCTGGGCGACACGGCCACGCGCTCGGCCGAGTCGCTGGGCCAGGCGGCGCGGAGCGCGTCGGAGTCGCTCGGCGAGGCCGCGCGCAAGCCGGCCGCCCCGGCGCTGGCGTTCGCGGCGTCCACGAGCGACAGCGACGGGCGCGCCGGGAGCGAGCACCGGTCGAGCCGCGACGAGGCCGCCCCGCAGGCGCTCGCCCCGGCCGCGCTCCTCGGCCTCGGGGCGCCCGCCTGCGCCGCGCCCCTCGCCGCCTGCGCCGCCCCGGCCGCGCCCGCCGCGACTCCGGCGCCGCCCCCGCGGCCCGCCGCCGCGCGGACCCCGGCGCGCCTGCCGCGCAAGCCGGCGCGGCCGGCGGCGCGCGCGTGCGAGACGTGCGCGCCCCCCGCGGACGCGGCGCCTCCGCGCCCCGGCCCCGGCGCGCCGGGCGGCGCCGTGGAGGCGGAGGCCGCCGCACCGCCGGCGCCCGCGGGTCCCCGGCCGGCGGTCGCGCGCTGACCGGGCGCGCCCGGCCGGTGCGCGGTTCGGCCGCGCACCGGCGGGCGCCCGGGGCCGCCGGGCTCCGCTATCCTCCGGAAGGCGCGCGCGGGAGGCCGCCGCTCGCGCAAGCCGGGAGAGCGATGGCGCTCCGGATCGACGAGCGGTACGAGGTCGCGGCGCCCGTGGACGTCGCCTGGGCGCTCCTCGTGGATCCGCGGCGCGTGGTGACCTGCGTGCCCGGGGGCGCGCTCGACGCGGTGGTGGACGCGCGCACCTACGACGGACGCGTGCGGGTGCGCCTCGCCGGGATCACGTTCGCCTACCGCGGGCGCGTCCGGCTCGCGGAGGTGGACGTCCCGGGGCGGCGCGTGCGCATCGTGGGCGACGCGCGCGCGCGGGCCGGCGACGGCACGGCGCGGCTGTCGCTGGAGAGCTGGCTGCTGCCGCGTCCCGGCGATCGCACCGAGGTGGTGGCGGAGGCCACCGTGAACGTGGGCGGCGCGCTGGTCGCGCTGGGGCGCGGCTTCCTCGAGGCGCTCGGGCACGAGGTGTTCCGGCGGTTCGCCGCGCGCGTGGGCGCCGCGCTGGAGGGGGCGGCACCGCCCGCGGACGAGCCGCTGCGCGCGCTCCCGGTGCTGGCCGGCGCCGCGCGCGCGTGGCTCTCCGGCGCCGGCGGCCCGCGGCGCTGAGCGGTCTCCGCGGCAGGCAGGCCCCCGCGGAGGGGTGCAGGCGGGGGCGGCAGAGTGCCGCAGCTCGCCCCGCCGGGGGACGAACGAGCGGGGCAGCGGCCGCCGGGCGCTCCGCGCGCGCCCGATCGGGCCCCGTGCGTCGGGTAGACTCCGGGTCCAGCGTACCGGACGCGAGAGGCCCACCACCGGGAGGACGCATGCCAACGAACGGACCCCTCACCCCGCGGGCCCCGACCGGCGTCGCCGGGCTCGACGACGTGCTGGGCGGCGGCTTCCCCCGCCGTCGCATCCACCTGATCCAGGGATCGCCCGGCGCCGGGAAGACCACGCTCGCGCTCCAGTTCCTGATGGAGGGCGTGCGCCAGGGCGAGTCGTGCCTGTACATCGCCATGTCGGAGTCGCGCGAGGAGGTGGAGAGCGTGGCCGCCTCGCACGGCTGGGACCTCGGCGGCATCACGGTGTTCGAGGCGTCGGAGCTCGACGGCGAGGAGGAGAACACGATCCTCGAGCCCGCCGAGGTGGAGCTGGGCGAGCGCATGGGGGCGATCCTCACCGAGGTCGAGCGCGTGCAGCCGAACCGCGTCGTGCTCGACTCGTGCACCGAGCTGCGCCTGCTGGCCCAGACGCCGATCCGCTACCGGCGCCAGCTGCTCGCGCTGAAGCGCCAGCTGGTCGAGAAGGACCGGACGGTGCTCCTGCTCGACAACCCGTCGTCGGACGCGCCGGACGCGCTCGTCCAGAGCCTGGCGCACGGGGTGCTGCTCCTGGAGCAGCTGAACCCGGAGTACGGCGCCGAGCGGCGGCGGGTGCGCGTCCTGAAGATGCGGGCCGCCGCCTACCGCGGCGGCTACCACGACTTCGCCATCCGCACCGGCGGGCTCACCGTGTTCCCGCGGCTGGTCGCGGCAGAGCACCGGGCGGGCGCCGTCACGCCGGAGCAGTGCTCGAGCGGGCTCGAGCCGCTCGATCGCATGCTGGGCGGCGGCCTCGATCGCGGCACCAGCACGCTCATCGTCGGCCCGGCCGGCGCCGGCAAGTCCAGCCTCGCCACGCAGTTCGTGCACGCCGCGGCCGGCCGCGGAGAGGCCGCGGCCCTGTTCGCGTTCGACGAGCCGCGCGCCACGCTGCTCGCGCGGACCCGCGCGATCGGGCTGGACCTGACCCCGTTCGTGGAGGAGGGGAGCGTGCACATCACGCAGGTCGATCCCGCCGAGATCTCCTCCGGCGAGCTGGTCCACCTCGTCCGCGAGGCCGTCGCCGGCGGCGCGCGCCTGGTCGTGATCGACAGCCTGAACGGGCTCCTGCAGGCCCTGCCCAGCGAGGGCTCGCTGGTGCTGCAGGTGCACGAGATGCTCAGCTTCCTCGCCGAGAAGCGCGTGGTGACCCTGCTCACGATGGCGCAGCACGGGATCATCGGCGACATGGTCGCCCCGGCGGACGTGACCTACCTCGCCGACACGGTCGTGCTCCTGCGCTACTTCGAGGCGAGCGGCGGCGTGCGCAAGGCGATCTCGGTGGTGAAGAAGCGCCTCGGTGCGCACGAGACCACCATCCGCGAGTACACCCCCACGGCCGCCGGCCTCCGCGTCGGCGATCCGCTGGTGGACTTCCGGGGCGTGCTGACCGGCGTACCCGACTTCGAGCCGGCCGCGGGCAGCGGGGCGCTGCTGCCCCTCGCACCTCCATGACCCGTCCGAGCCAGTCCGAGCGCGTCCTGGTGCTCGCGCCGCTCGGGCGCGACGCGGAGGTCGCGGCCGCGGTGCTGCGGAGCGCCGGGCTCGCCGCGGTGGTGTGCCGCGAGATCCGGACCGTGCTGGAAGAGCTGCGGGCGGGCGCGGCGGTGCTGCTCATCGCGCAGGAGGCGCTGGGAGCGGGCGCGCGGGAGGGCATCGGCGAGTGGATCGCGCACCAGCCGCCCTGGTCCGACCTGCCGGTGTTCGTCGTGACCGGCGGCGCGCCGCGGCAGGATCACGCGCGCGCGCTGCGCGAGCTCTCGTGGCTGGGCAACGTGCTGCTGCTCGACCGGCCGCTGCGCCGCGCCACGCTGCTGAGCGTGGTGCGCTCCGCCATCCGCGCGCGGCTGCGCCAGTACGCGGCGCGGGAGGTGCTCGCCGCGCGGGAGCGGGAGGTCCTGGCCCGCGACCAGTTCCTGGCGATGCTCGGGCACGAGCTCCGCAACCCGCTCGGCGCCATCATCCTCGCCCTGGACGTGATCGACCGGCGCGGCGTCGCCGCGCCGCGGCAGCTCGACGTGGTCCGCCGGCAGTCGCGCCAGCTCTCGCGCCTGGTGGACGACCTGCTCGACGTCTCGCGCGTCACCTCGGGGAAGATCACGCTTCACCACCACCCGGTGGAGCTGGCCGCGCTGGTGGGGCGCGCGGTGGAGGCCCAGCAGCCGCCGGCGGCGGCCGCGGGGGTCTCGCTGCGCGCGGAGCTCGCGCCGGGCGAGGTGCCGGTCCTGGGCGATCCGGTCCGGATCGAGCAGGTGATCGCGAACCTGGTCGGGAACGCCATCAAGTACACCCGGCCCGGCGGTCACGTGACCGTCGGGCTGGAGACGTCGGGCGGCGACGCGGTGCTGCGCGTCCATGACGACGGCATCGGCCTGGCCGCGGCCGACCTGGAGCGCGTGTTCGACACGTTCGTGCAGGTGGACTCCGGGCTCGACCGCGCCCGCGGCGGGCTCGGGCTCGGGCTCACGCTGGTGAAGACGCTGGTGACCATGCACGGCGGCCGGGTGCGGGCGGACAGCGCGGGCCCGGGCAAGGGCAGCACGTTCACGGTCCGGCTGCCGCTCGCGTCGCCGGCCGACCGGCCCGCCGGCGCCGATCGCGCCGCCGCCGCGCCCGACGCCCGGCCGCGGCGCGTGCTGGTCATCGACGACAGCCCGGACAACCGCGAGGTGGCCCAGTCCGCGCTGGAGATGCTCGGGCACGAGGTGTGCCTGGCGGGCGACGGGCCGAGCGGGATCGAGGAGGCGTTCCGCTGCAACCCCGAGGTGGTGGTGATCGACATCGGCCTGCCCGGGCTGGACGGCTACGAGGTGGCGCGCCGGCTGCGGGCGGCCCGCGGCCGGGGCATGGTCCTCATCGCGCTGACCGGCTACGGCCAGCCGGACGACCGCCAGCGCGCGCTGGCGGCCGGGTTCGACCTGCACCTCACGAAGCCGGTGGAGATCGACGCGCTCCGCCGGGCCATCGAGCGGTCCGACCCGAGCGCCTGAGCCTCCCCGCGGCGCGCCGGGGTCAGCCGCGCTGGCGGCGCGGCCCGGCCAGCAGCGCCTCGATGGCCTCGAAGCGGGCCGGCTTGGCGAGGTGCGCGTCGAAGCCGGCCTGGGCCGAGCGGGCCAGGTCGTCGGGCAGGGCGTAGCCGGAGAGCGCGACGAGCAGCACCGACGACAGCTCCGGGTCGGCGCGCAGCGCGCGCGCCAGCTCGTAGCCGTCCATGTCCGGCAGGCCCAGGTCGCAGACGATGGCGTCCGGGCGCGCGGTGCGGCAGCGCTCCAGCGCCTGGCGCCCGTCGAGCGCGACGTCGGCCTGGTGCCCGGCCAGCTCGAGCAGGTCGCGCAGCGTCTCGGCCGAGTCCGGGTTGTCCTCGACCACCAGCACCCGGCGCGGCGCGACCGGGCGCGGCGCGACCGCGTCGCAGGCGCGGACCGGCACGCCGTCGAGCGGCAGCTCCACCGTGAACGTCGCGCCGTGACCTGCCCCGCCGCTGGCCGCGGTGACCGCGCCGCCGTGCAGCTCGACCAGCCCCTTCACGAGCGCGAGCCCCAGCCCCAGGCCGCCGCGGGTCCGCGCCAGCGTCCCCTCGGCCTGCACGAACGGCTGGAACAGCCGCTCCAGCACCTCGGGCGGCATGCCGATCCCGTCGTCGCGCACGCGGACCCGGGCCCGCCCCTCCGGCGTGGCGTCCACCGCGACCGTCACGGTCCCGCCGCCGTCGGTGAACTTGGCCGCGTTGTGCATCAGGTTGCCCACGATCTGCGCGATGCGCGCCGCGTCGGCGTGGACCCACAGCTCGCGCCCGGGCACCTCCAGCGCCAGCCGGACGCCGCGCGCCTCGAGCAGCGAGCCGTGGTCCTCCGCGGCCTGGCGCACCGCCGCGCCCAGCTCCAGGTGCGTCCGGCGCAGCTGGATCTTCCCCTGCGTGATGCGCGCCACGTCGAGCAGGTCGTCCACCAGGCGGGCCAGGTGCGCGACCTGGCGCGCGATGACCTGGCGCGCGTGCCGCCCCTGCTCGCCGGCGGGGTCGCCGCGGTCGAGCACCGCGAGCGCGTTCAGCACCGGCGCGAGCGGGTTGCGCAGCTCGTGCGACAGCACCGCCAGGAACTCGTTCTTGCGGCGGTCGGCCTGCGACAGCGCCTCCACGAGCTGGGTGAGCCGTGCGTCGCTGGCCCGGAGCGCCTCGCCCTGCGACTGCAGCTCCTCGTTCTGGGCCTGCAGCTCCTCCTGCTGGACCTGGAGCTCCTCGTTCTGCCCGTGGAGCTCCTCCTCCTTGGCCTGGAGCTCCTCGTTCTGCGCCTGGAGCTCCTCGTTCTGCGCCGCCAGCCGCTCCTCGCGATCGCGCAGCTCGGCCGCCATCACCGCGAAGGCGCGCGCCAGCTCGGCCAGCTCCCCGCGCGGCCCCGCGCCCGAGCGCTGCGCCTCCAGCCCCGCCGTGGCGGAGTAGTCGCCCGCGGCCAGGCGGCGGGCCGCGTCCGCGAGCCGCCTCGCGGGGCGGCGCACCTCGGTGACGACCACCCAGGCGGTCGCCGCGAGGAGCAGGGCCACGGCGGCGAAGGCGAGCACCAGCGTGCGCACGGTGTCCCGCTGGTAGGCGAGGATGGTGTGGCTGGCGCCCGCGTCGTGGGCCTGCTGGAGCGCGCCGAAGGTGCGGAGCAGCGAGAGCAGCTCCTCGCGCATGGGCGGGAGCGTCGCCTCGCGCGCGCGGATGGCGGAGTCGTCGCCGCCCGTCGCCACCGCCGTGCCGAGCGCGACCGCCGCCTTCTCGAACGGCGGCACCGCCGCGAGGATCCGGCCGGACAGCGCCGCGCCCTCCGGCGACTTCGGCAGCGCCGCGAACCGCGCCGCCGCCCCCTCCAGCCGTCGCAGCGCCGCCTGCAGCGCGTCCATCCGCGCGGGCTCGGGCGTGAGCGCGTACGCGCGCGCGGTCAGGCTCACGTGCAGCACCGCGCTCTCCAGCGACGCCGCCGCGGCGGCGCGCGGGCCGATGAGCTCGAGCTGCGCGTCGGCGCTGGCCGCGATCCGCCCCTGCAGCGTGACCGCCAGCGCCACGAGGCCGGCCAGGAGCGCGCCCGCGATCGCGAACCCGAGCGACACCCAGGTCGCGATGGAGAGGTCCGGCCTACGCATCGGCGCCGCCTCCGACCGCGCGGAACAGGCGGGCGCGCCGGTCGAGGACCTCCAGCCTGTCGCGGGCGAGCGCCGGCCACTCCGCGGGCCCGAGCCAGAGCAGCCCGCCGGGCGCGAGCGCGTCGAGCAGCAGCTCCAGCGCGCGCCGCTGCAGCGCCGGCTGGAAGTAGATGAGCGTGTTGCGGCACGCGACGAGGTCGAAGCGGCCCGGGTCGGGGGGAGCGCGGGCCGCGGAGAGATCGTGGCGGAGCGTCCGGACCCGCGCGCGGATGGCGGGGTGGACGCGGTACGCGGCGCGGCCGGCGCCGAGCACGGGCGTCAGGTACCGGTCGCGGAACGGCCGCGGCAGCTCCGGCAGGGCGTCGGCGGGGTAGGTCGCCGCCTCCGCGGCGGCGAGCGCGTCCGGCGCCACGTCGGTCGCGACCACGTCCGGTCCCGCTGGCGCACCGGCGTCGTCGAGGAGCATGGCGAGCGTGTACGGCTCCTCCCCGCGGCCGCAGCCGGCGCTCCAGACCGCCAGCGGCCCCGGCGTCGCGGCCGCGCGCGCGGCCAGGGCCTCGCGCACGCGCTCCACGGCGGGCGCGTCGCGGTAGAACCGGCTCACCTTCACCGTGACGCGGGCGAGCAGGTCGCGCGCGAGGTGGCGGTCCGTCCGGAGCCGCTCGACGTACGCCGCGCTCGACGGCGCGCCCGAGGCGATCATGGCGGTGCGGATGCGCCGCTCGACGGTGCCGGGCCGGTAGCCGGTGAGGTCGAGGCCGAGCCGCGCGCGGACGACGGAGAGGATCTCCGCCAGGTGGGCCTGCGGGAGCCGATCCGTCGATGCGCTGGAGCGCGCGAGATCCGTCATGTCCCTCGGGCAGCGGCCGCGACGCGTGGGGCACGCCTCGCGCGACCGGGGACCGAGCATAGCCGAGCCCTCCGGCCGCGCGAACCGCTGGAACGTTCCCTCGTCGGGGCCGACCGCCGGGGCTGCTGCGGCGCCCCCCCCGTGCGCGGTGGCCGGCAGCCCGCACCGCGAGGGCCCGGCGGGGCCGCGCCCGGACGCCCGCCGCCGTCAGAGCGCCTGCAGGAACGCCACGAGGTCGTCCTTCTGTCCCGCGGTGAGGTGCAGGGCGAAGCGCGCATCGTAGAACTCCACGACGCTCGCCAGGTCGGGGGCCGAGCCGTTGTGGAAGTACGGCGCGCGCCCGGCCAGGCCGCGCAGCGTCGGGCCCTTGAAGCGGCCGACGTCCTTCCACCGGCCGGTCACGAGCGCGCGGCCGGGATCGGTCGTCCGCGTCAGCTCACCCGTCGCCCGGTCGCGCAGCGTGTACACGGGCAGCCCCGACGCGTCGAGGCCGCCCGGCGGGTCGGGGAGGTCGGTGCCGACGCGGAGCGGCGCCGGGACGGAGTGGCTGCCCGCGTGCGGGGTGTCGTGGCACGTGGTGCACGTGCCCTGGATGGTGGGCTGGCCCAGCTCGTCGTTGAGCCCGGAGACGCCGGTGATCGCGAACGGCAGGTGGTCGAACAGCGCCTCCCCGCGCGCGATCGCCGCCCGCGCCTCGCGGGGGGAGCCCTGCCACGCGGCGAACTCGGTGAACACGGCCGGGTCGAACGCGCCGCCGTCGAACGGGTCGTTCATCCCGAACGTGAACGGCTGCGACGAGAGCACGCGCGGTCCACCGGTGGCGCCGCCGGAGGTGAGCCCCCCGGCCTCGTCGTCGCTCACCTGCGCCGTGAACAGCTGCAGCTCGAACGCCACGATCGCCTGCCGCTCGGCGTCCGCGAGCGGCGCGGCCGCCTGCCCGTGCCCGAGGGTGGCGACGTTCGCCTGGTCTGCGAGCTCGACGTCGAGCGGCGCGTACCCGGTCGGCTGGCCGGGTTCGGCGAACGTCTCGCGCCCGTCCCACATCACGGTGGAGAGGAACCGGAGGTTCGTGGCGGGCAGGGGGCGCCGGAACAGCGAGAGCTCGTCCGCGCTCGCGTGGCCGTAGGGATCCTGCACGTCCACCAGCTCGAACTCCGCGTCCGGGGGAACCCCGAGGCCGATCCGGATCAGGCCCCGCGACAGGAGCAGCGCATAGGCGCTCCGGCGCGCCTCGACGGTGGACACGTCCGCGTCCGGCGAGGTCGCGCCGTCCACGGGGCGGAAGATCGGGTCGGTGCCGCCCGTCGCGTCGAAGCGGTCCCGGAGCCGCGCCGGGGTGACCGTCATGTTGTCGCGCGCGTCGTGGCAGGTCGCGCAGGAGCGGCCGTTCGTGCCGAGCGCCTGGTAGAACGGGTTGTCCGCGTCGATCACCCGCCCGCCGGACGCGTTGACCGTCTGCGCCGCCCCGGCGGCGTTCGGCGCGGTGAAGACGTTGCCCGCGCGGACGGCTGCCCGCGCCGCGCCCGCCGCCTCGCGCGCCGCCGGCGCTCCCGCGTCGGTCGGGGACCGCGCCTCGCAGGCGAGCACGCCGAGCGCGAGCCCCGCGGTGACCGACGCGATCGTTGCCCGCATGTGCAGCTCCCCGCCGGCCCGGGCCGCCGCGCGGCGACCGTTCCTCGCAGGATGCGCACGCCACGGCGCGGGCGCGCGCCGTCAACGGCGGCTCACCGCGGCCGCGGTGGGGACGCTCGTCGGAGGGGGCGCGGGCGGAGCCGCCGCGGGAGCCGCTAGCGCAGGAAGTCGAGCAGCGCCTTCTCGAACGCCGGGAACGCCTCGACCTGGGGCACGTGGCCGATGCCGGGCAGCTCCACCAGCTCGGCGCCGGGGATGCGCCGCTGCGCCGCCTTCCCGAGGCGCGTGTAGTCGCCCATCGCCTCGCGCAGGCCGGCCGGCGCGAGCGGCCGGCCGATGGCGGTGCGGTCGCGCAGGCCGATCACGAGCCGCGTCGGCACCGCCAGGCGCTCGAGCTCGTGCACCACCGGCTGCGTGACGATCATGTCGTATGTGAGCGCGCTGTCCCACGCGACCCGCGGCCAGCCCGGGTGCAGCGTCCACCCGGCCAGCAGGCGGGTGTGCGCCTCGTACTCCGGCTTCCACGCACCGTCGTAGTACGCCTGCCGCTGGTAGCTCCGGACGGAGTCCGGCGTCTGCTTCAGCTCCTGCGCGTACCACTGGTCCACCGTGCGCGGCGGCAGGAAGGCGGCGTAGTCCTCGAGGCCGATCGGGTTCACGAGCAGGAGGCGCTCGGTGGCCTCCGGGTACTCGAGCGCGTAGCGCACCGCGAGCATCCCGCCCATCGAGTGCCCGACCACGGCGGTGCGCTCGACGCCGAGCGAGGCGAGCAGCGCCCGCGTGTTCGCGGCGAGCTGCGCGAACGAGAACTGGTAGCGCTCGGGCTTGCTGGACTTGCCGAAGCCGATCTGGTCGGGCGCGATCACGCGGAAGCCGGCGCGGTTCAGCGCGGCGATGGTCTCGGCCCAGGTGCCGGCGTGGAAGTTCTTGCCGTGGAGGAGCAGGACGGTGCGGCCGTTCGGGGCCGCGGCGCGCGCGTCGAGGTACGCCATGCGCAGCCGCTGGCGCTGGCTGTCGAGCTCGAAGTACGAGACCGGGAGCGGGTACTCGAACGCGCCCGCGTCCGGGTCCACCGCGCCGGCGGGGAGGGCGGTGGCGGGCGCACGGGGCGGCGCGCCGGCGCAGGCGAGCGCGAGCGCGGCGAGCGGCGGCAGCAGCGAGGAGACGGCGGCGGGGCGGCGTGGCGAGGGCATGGGTGCGGGCTCCGGGGTGGCCACGGCGCGGCGGCGCGGCGCGCGGCGCCGGAGAGCTTAAGGACGCGCCCGGGGCCGCGCACGCGCACGTGGGACTTGCCGTGCCGGCGCGGGCGGGCACAATCACCGTCCGTGCGCCCCGCGGGCGGTCCGCAGGCGCCCTGGAGACCGCCACCATGACGACGCCCCGCCGCACGCTCCGCCTCGCGCTGCTCGCCCTCGCCCCCCTGCTGCTGGGCGGCTGCGCCACGATCTTCACCGGCACGCACGACACGCTCACGTTCGACGCGAACGTGCCCGGCGTGCGGGTGACCATCGACGGCCAGTACCGCGGCGAGCTGCCGCTCACGATCGACCTGTCGCGCAACTTCATGGGCGGGCGGCAGTTCCTGGCCCGCTTCGAGGCGCCGGGCTACGCGACCCAGGAGTTCACGCTGGAGCGCGCGTTCAACCCGGTCGCGATCCTCGACGTGAGCAGCACCATCGTGTCGGGCGGGGTGGACGTGCTCACGGGGTCGCTCATGAAGTTCTCGCCGCGCGAGTACCACGTGCAGATGCTGCCGGCGGGGCAGGCCGCCGGCGCGCCCGCGGCGCGGCGCAGCGCCGAGCTGCACCGCTTCGCGCTGAACGGGTTCCGGGACCTGCAGAAGGACCTCGCCCGCGGGGGCGGCGAGTCGCTCTCCACGTTCGCGGCGATGGTCGGCGGCGACGGCGCGAGCGCCCGGCGCGTGGTGGAGGTGTCGGTGCGCGGCGCGCCCGGGCTCGTGGCCGCGTCCACCGCGCCCGAGTTCGTGCGCCGGTTCGACGCGCTGCTGGCCGGGACGCCCGACCTCGCCGGTTGCCGGCTGTAGCCGCGCCGGGCCCGACGCGCCGCGCCAGCAGCCCGCCCGCACGCACCCGGCGTCCGGATACCGCGGATCGCCGCGCCACGTCCCGGGGCGGGAGGCATGACCTGCCCGGGCCCTGACCATCCCGGGACCATTCCCCCGCCGCCCACGCACGGCTATTGGCAAGGGTCCCGGGCCGCGGCGCG
The DNA here is from genome assembly GCF_000013385.1 of Anaeromyxobacter dehalogenans 2CP-C. Taxonomy (GTDB): domain Bacteria; phylum Myxococcota; class Myxococcia; order Myxococcales; family Anaeromyxobacteraceae; genus Anaeromyxobacter; species Anaeromyxobacter dehalogenans_B. The sequence goes on along the minus strand of NC_007760.1, from coordinate 3,318,676 downwards.
ACCGCGCAGGACGCGCCCGTGCCCGGGCTCGATCCAGCGGGGGTTTCGCCATGCGTGATGCAGTCGGTCCGAGTCTCCTGGTCCGCGCCGCCGTCGGCTGCGCGCTCGCTCTCCTCCTGGCCGCGCCGGACGGCGCCGCCGCCGCGCCCGGCGCGCGCGTGTACCGCGCCGCGGCCGGCGGGGCGCTCACGCCTCCGTCGCGGGCGCCGGTGACGCAGGTGGTCGCGGGGTTCCTGCGATCCCACGGCGCCGCGCGCGCCACCGTGGACGGGCTCGCGATCGCGGCCGAGTCGCGCGGGCGGGGCGGCATCACCCACCTCCGCCTCGAGCAGCGCGCCGGGGGCCTGCGCGTCGCGGGCGGCTACGCGCGCGCGGCCGTGGACGCCAGCGGGCGGCTGCTCCACCTCGTGGACGGGCTCGCGCCCGTGGCCGGGGGCGCCGTCGCGCCGGCGCGCGTCGGCGAGGCGCAGGCGCTCGAGGCGGCGCTGCGGCGCCTCGGGTACCAGCCGGCGGCGGCGCCCGGGGTGACGGGCCGCGACGGCGACCTCACCGTGTTCGCGCGCGACCCCGCGAGGTTCCACGCCCCGCCCACCGTGGAGCGCGTGGCCGTCCCCGAGCCGGGCGGCGCGCTCCGCGCCGGGTTCGTGGTCGAGACCTGGAGCGAGCGCGGGAACCTGCTGCACCACACGCTCGTGGACGGCGACGGCGCGGTCCGGTCGGTCGAGCTGCGCACCGCGAACGACAGCTACGCCGTGTTCGTCGAGGATCCCTCGAAGACGCCGCAGGCGGTGGTCTCCGGCCCGGCGCCCGGCGGCCTCGAGTCGCCCATCGGCTGGCTGTACGCCGGCGCGCAGTCCACCATCGACATCGCCGGCAACAACGTGAACGCGTACCTGGACGCGGACGCGAACAACCGCCCGGACCGCGGCGGCACCTCGGTCACCGACGGGAACTTCCTCACCGCGGCCGACCTCACGGCGCAGCCGTCCACCGCCGGGAACCGCGCGGTGGCGGTCCAGAACCTCTTCTACCTGAACAACGTCATCCACGACGTCCTGTACGTGCACGGCTTCGACGAGGCCGCCGGGAACTTCCAGGACGCCAACTTCGGGCGCGGCGGGAAGGAGCGCGACTCGGTGAACGCCGAGGCGCAGGACGGCGGCGGCACCGACAACGCGAACTTCGCGACGCCCACCGACGGGCGCTCGCCCCGGATGCAGATGTACCTGTGGAACGGCCCGGTGCCGCCGCTCGAGGTGGTGGTGAACGCGCCCGCCGGGATCGCCGGGAGCTACGACGCCGCCGGCGCCGAGTTCGGTCCCTCGCTGACCACGGCCGGGGTCACCGCCGACGTGGTCCTCGTGGACGACGGCACCGGCACGGCGACCGACGGCTGCGAGGCGATCCAGAACGCGGTGGCCGGGCGGATCGCGCTGGTGGATCGCGGGAGCTGCAACTTCACCCTCAAGGTGCTGAACGCGCAGTCGGCGGGCGCGGTGGCGGTGATCGTCGCGAACAACCAGGGCGGCGACGCCGTCTTCACCATGGGCGGGACCGAGCGGAAGATCCGCATCCCGGCGGTGATGATCTCGCAGAACGACGGCGTGACGCTGAAGGGCGCGACGGGCGTGAACGCCACCGCGCGGCGGAAGGACCCCGCCCCGCTGATGGTGGACGGCGACCTCGACTCCGACGTCGTGTTCCACGAGTACGGGCACGGCCTCACCTGGCGCATGATCGGCGGCATGAGCGGTCCGCTCGCCGGCGCGGTCGGGGAGGGCATGAGCGACGTGCTCGCGGTGGTCATGAACGAGGACGACCGCGTGGGCGAGTACGCGTCCAGCAACCCGCTCGGCATCCGGACCGCGCCGTACACCGGCTACCCGCGGACCTACGGCGACGTGGCCGGCACCGAGGTCCACCTCGACGGCGAGGTGTACGGGGCCATCGGCTGGCGGCTGTTCCAGGCGTTCCAGACGGCCGGGCTGGGCAAGTCGCTGCTGCTCGACTACCTGGTGGACGGGATGAACTACACGCCGTCCACGCCCGCGTTCGAGGACATGCGCGACGGCATCCTCCAGGCGGTCGGCGCGGGCGGGAGCCCGGACGCGGCGGCGCACGCGTGCCTGGTGTGGGACGCGTTCGCGGCGTACGGCGTGGGCGTCGGCGCGCAGGGCGTCGTGGACGCGTCGGGCGCGGTGACCGTGACGGAGTCGTTCGCGAAGCCGGCCGGGTGTCCGTAGCCGGATCGTGCGGGGCGGGGGCCGCGCGCGATCCGCGCGCGCCCGCCCCGTGCGGCGGGCACGTTCAGCCCGCGAACTCGCGGTCGAACTTGCCCTTCAGGAACTCCCGCACCTGCTCGGAGGGCTCGCGCCGCTCCAGCGACGCCGGGAGCGGTGCGCTGCGCTCGCGCGGGGGGTGCGCGGGGGCCGGCGCGCGCGCGATCTCACCGTGCAAGTTCACCGAAGGGAACCGCTTGAGCTCGTTCCGCGCGAGGCGCCACGCCTGCTGCACGGTCCACGAGAGCGACCGATCGAGGCGCACCGCCTCGCTCATGATCTCGCGGAGCGTCTCCTCCGGGAAGTAGAGCGACTGCTTCTGCTTGTCCGTTGCGGCCATTCCTGCGTCCTCCCACAGTGGGCCCCATGGTACGCACGCCGGCTGTTTCCGCAAATTCGGCGCGACCTTGACATCCGCGAGCCCATCTGCCGGGGCGACCTGCGGCGTGCGGCGAGGTGAGCGGAGCGCGCACATCGCGCGACACGGGACGCGCCCGGGCCGCACCCGGCGGAATGTCTCGCGCCGTGCGGGGCGTTCGAGGGGAGCGCGCGGGGCCCTCGCCCCGGCGCGCGTCCCCCACCGATGCGTCCCGCCCTGCTCCTCCCGCTCGCCGCGCTCCTCGCGCTGGCCTCCCCGCTGCCCGCGGCGAACGCCTCCGCGCCGGCGCCGGCTCCGGGTTCGGCCGCCTGCGAGGCCGCGCCCGGCCCCGCGCCGGCGGCGTGCGACGGGGACGGGCCGCTCTGCCCCGCGGCGGCGCGCGTCCGGATCGCCTGCGAGCTCCGGCAGGCCATCGAGGCGCGGTACGTGTTCCTCACCACCAAGCCCTTCACGCTCGCCGCGGCCGGCCGCCCGGGGTTCGATCCGCGCGCCCACCTCGAGGCGTGCGTCGAGGGCGAGCGCGCCGTCGCGGCCGAGCGCGATCCGCTCCGCTTCTACGACCGGATGCGCCGCTGCGTGGCCGCCTTCGAGGACGGGCACCTGCTGCTGCGGGTGCCGTCCGGCGCGCCGCAGGTCGCGCTCGGCATCGGCCTGCGCCTCGCCGCCGACGGCCGGGTCTACGTGGCGAGCCGCTCGCCGGCGCTCGGGGAGGCGCTGGCGCGCGCCGGCCTCCCCGACCCGGGGGCGCTGCTCGCGCCCGGCACCCGCGTCGTCGCGGTGGACGGCCGCCCGGTGCGCGCGGCGATGGACGAGCTCGCCGCGCACGTCCCGGGCAGCTCGGCCGCGGCCCGCGACGAGCGCGCCGTGGACGCGCTCACCCGCCGCGACTTCCTGCACCCCGCCCGCGCCACCGCCGAGCTGACGGTGATCGCCCGCGGCGCCCGCCGCACGGTGCGCCTGCCGTGGTGGGCCTCGCCGGGCGCGGGCCGCGGCGCGCTGGGCCGCGCGCTCCTGGCCCGCACCGGGATCCGGACCGCCGACCTGGGCGAGGCCGCGGCCGCCCTGGTGGACGGCGGCGACCCGGCCGGCGGGGCGCGCCGGACCGACTCGATCTTCGCGCCGGACCAGGCGGCCGCGCTCCGGACGTACACCGGCGACGGCGGCGGGCCGGCGGCGCGCCTGGGCGAGGTCTCCGGGCCCGGCGGGCGGCCGGTGTGCTACGCGCAGCTCCTCTCCCTCCACACGGAGGCGCTGTCGGCCGGCGGCGAGCGGCGCCCGTTCGGCGACGTCCTGGGCGAGTTCCTGCGCGGCTGCGACGCCCGCGGCGCCGACCTGGTGCTCGACCTGCGCCAGAACGGCGGCGGGTACCTCTCGCACTCGACCGCGCTGGCGCGGATGCTCCTGCCGGCGGGGACGTCGTCGCCGGGCGGCGCGCTGGTGCTGCGCGCCACCGAGTTCAACGAGGGCGTGTACCGCGAGCGCGCGCCGATGCTGGGCGGCGCGCCCGCGGTGGGCGTGCGATCGCGCTCCGAGCCGGAGCGGGTGCTCGACTCGATCCGCGGGGCCCGGAAGGCCGGCGACGACTTCACCCCCGCGCTGCTGGAGCCGCCGCTCCGCCCGGATCCGGCGGAGGGCGGGTTCCGCGGCCGCGTGGTGGCGCTCACCTCGCCCTCGTGCATGAGCGCGTGCGAGCGGCTCGCTGGGCTGCTCCGGAGCGGCGGGCGCGCGGTCCTGGTGGGCGGCCCGACCGAGGGCGCCGGCGGGAGCCAGCAGGAGGCGAAGGGGCTCGCGGCGCGCTGGACCGACTCGCGCGGGCGGCTGTCGGTCTCCATCCCGAACGCCGCCATGGGCATCCAGCCGCCCGACGGCGCCGGCGAGGACGCCTCCGCCGACCGGTTCTTCGCCGCGCTCGCCCTGGAGAACCGCCCGGTGGAGCCGCACCGCCCGTACGCGACCGCGCGCGCCGACCTGGTGGATCACGGCCGCGGGTGGCGCGAGCAGGCCTGGGCGGCGCTGGAGCGCGAACGTCGGGCCGGGGGCCCCTGACGGGCGCCTGCTCGATGCGATCGCTGCGGCTCTAGCACCCTGCCGGGATCTCGGGCAGGCGATCGCCCAACCTTGCGACAAAACCGACTTCTCCCGTCCTTGACGTGCCCCAAGGGGTCGCAGCTATGGTGCGATTCCGCGCACTCCTGTTCAGGGCGCGAGGCGACACACCGTCTCGGCGGCGGAAGCTCATCCACGAAGAAGGGAAACGGCTCAATGCGACTGTTCTCGGACTCGATTGGCAGGAAGATCGTGATGGCCGTGACCGGCCTCATCATGGTCCTGTTCGTCGTCGGGCACCTGCTCGGAAACCTCTCGATCTTCAACGGGCCGGACGGCATCAACGCGTACGCGGAGAAGCTGCACCAGCTGGCGCCGCTGGTGTGGGGCACCCGGGTGGTGGTGGGACTCTCGGTGGTGCTGCACGCGGTCCTCGCGGTGCAGATCACCCTCGAGAACAGCGCCGCGAACCCGACGCGCTACGCGGTCCAGCGCAGCCTGAAGGCCACGTTCTCCGGCAAGACGATGATCTGGACGGGCCTCATCCTCGGCGCGTTCATCGTCTACCACCTGCTCCAGTTCACGCTGCGGGTGACCCCGGGCCTGGTGCTCGGCCAGGACGGGCTCGGCCGCTTCGACGTGTTCGGCATGGTGGTCCAGCAGTTCCGGATCGTGCCGATCGCCGCGATCTACGTGGTCGGGATGATCGCGCTGTTCCTCCACCTGAAGCACGGCATCCAGAGCACGCTGCAGACCCTCGGCTGGAGCAACGAGACGCTGCTGCCGCGCTGGGGCGTGGTCGGCAAGACGCTCGCCGGGATCCTGCTCGTCGGCTTCGGGGCCATTCCGCTGCTCATCCTCGCCGGCATCGCCGGGAACTAAGGGAGACACCGTGATCCTCGACGGAAAGGCACCTACCGGCCGCATCGAAGAGTCGTGGGACAAGTACCGCTTCGACCTGAAGCTGGTGAACCCCGCGAACAAGCGGAAGTTCAAGATCCTGGTGGTCGGCACCGGCCTCGCCGGCGCCTCGGCGGCCGCGACGCTCGGTGAGCTCGGCTACAACGTGGAGACGTTCTGCTACCAGGACTCTCCGCGGCGCGCGCACTCCATCGCGGCGCAGGGCGGCATCAACGCCGCGAAGAACTACCCGAACGACGGCGACAGCATCTACCGCCTGTTCTACGACACCATCAAGGGCGGCGACTTCCGCGCCCGCGAGGCCGACGTGTGGCGCCTCGCGCAGGTCAGCAACAACATCATCGACCAGTGCGTCGCGCAGGGCGTGCCGTTCGCGCGCGACTACGCCGGCTACCTCGACAACCGCTCCTTCGGCGGCGCGCAGGTGTCCCGCACCTTCTACGCGCGCGGCCAGACCGGCCAGCAGCTGCTGCTCGGCGCGTACTCGGCGCTGTCCCGGCAGATCAAGGCCGGCACCGTGAAGCTGTTCGCCCGCACCGAGATGCTGGACCTGGTGGTGGTGGACGGCGAGGCGAAGGGCATCACGATCCGCGACCTGGTCACCGGGGAGATCCGCACGCACGTCGGCGACGCGGTGGTGCTCGCCACCGGCGGCTACGTGAACGTGTTCTACCTGTCCACCAACGCGATGGGCTGCAGCGTCACCGCGAACTGGAAGGCGCACAAGAAGGGCGCCTACTTCGCGAACCCCTGCTTCACGCAGATCCACCCGACGTGCATCCCGCAGGCCGGTGACTACCAGTCGAAGCTGACGCTCATGTCCGAGTCGCTCCGCAACGACGGCCGGATCTGGGTGCCGAAGAAGAAGGAGGACTGCAACAAGCCGGCGAACGAGATCCCCGAGGAGGATCGCGACTACTACCTCGAGCGGAAGTACCCGACGTTCGGCAACCTCGCCCCCCGCGACATCGCGTCCCGCGCCGCCAAGGAGCAGTGCGACGAGGGCCGCGGCGTCGGCCCCGGCGGCCGCGGCGTCTACCTCGACTTCGCCGCCTCCATCAAGCGGCTGGGCGAGAACGTGGTCCGCGAGCGCTACGGGAACCTGTTCGAGATGTACGAGCGGATCACCGACGAGGACGCGTACAAGCAGCCGATGCGCATCTACCCGGCGCCGCACTACTCGATGGGCGGCCTCTGGGTGGACTACAACCTGATGAGCAACATCCCGGGCCTGTTCGTGCTCGGCGAGGCGAACTTCTCCGTCCACGGCGCGAACCGCCTGGGCGCCAGCGCGCTGATGCAGGGCCTGGCGGACGGCTACTTCGTCATCCCGAACACCATCGCCGGCTACCTCGCGACCACCAAGCCCGGCAAGGTCAAGGCCGACCACCCCGAGTTCAAGAAGTCGGTGGAGGAGGTGCACGGCGCCTCCAAGAAGCTGCTCGGCATCAACGGGAAGAAGACCGTGACCGAGTTCATCCGCGAGCTCGGCACGACGATGTGGGAGGACGTCGGCATGGCCCGGAGCAAGGAGTCGCTCACCAAGGCGCTCCAGAAGATCCCGGCCATCCGCAAGGAGTTCTGGGAGAACGTGAAGGTCTCCGGCAAGGGTGAGGAGCTCAACCAGCAGCTCGAGAACGCCGGCCGCACCGCCGACTTCCTCGAGTTCGCCGAGCTGCTCGCCCGCGACGCCCTGCACCGCGAGGAGTCCTGCGGCGGTCACTTCCGCGTCGAGCACCAGTACCCGGACGGCGAGGCGAAGCGCGACGACGCGAACTTCTGCTACACGGCCGCCTGGGAGTTCAAGGGTATCGGCAAGGAGCCGGAGCTCCACAAGGAGCCGCTCAAGTTCGAGAACGTCCACCTCGCGGTGAGGAGCTACAAGTAATGAGCGCGCACGCTTCCGAGCACGGGACGATGAACCTGAAGCTCATCGTCTGGCGGCAGGCCGGTCCCAACGAGCCTGGACGCTTCGAGACCTACGACGCCAAGGGCATCACGCCGCATCACTCCTTCCTGGAGATGCTGGACGTGGTGAACGAGGACCTGATCAAGGCCGGCAAGGAGCCGATCGTCTTCGACCACGACTGCCGCGAGGGCATCTGCGGTGCCTGCTCGGCCGTGGTGAACGGCGTCCCGCACGGCGGCTACAAGCGCACCACGCTCTGCCAGCTGCACATGCGGAAGTTCAAGGACGGCGACGCGATCTACCTCGAGCCGTGGCGCGCCCGCGCGTTCCCCATCATCAAGGACCTGATGGTGGACCGCGGCGCCCTCGACCGCCTCATCCAGGCGGCCGGCTGGACGTCGGCCCACACCGGCGGCGTCCCCGACGGCAACTCGACGCCGATCCCGAAGCGCTCCGCCGACTACGCCATGGACGCCGCCGAGTGCATCGGCTGCGGCGCGTGCGTGGCGGCCTGCCCGAACGGCGCGGCGATGCTGTTCGCCGGCGCCAAGGTGTCGCAGCTCAACGAGCTGCCGCAGGGCCAGGTGGAGGCGCCGGAGCGCGTCGCCGCCATGGTCCAGGCGATGGCCGAGAACGGGTTCGGCAACTGCTCGAACCACTACGAGTGCCAGGCCGCCTGCCCGAAGGGCATCGACGTGAAGTTCATCGCCCGCCTGAACCGCGAGTTCCGCAAGGCGCTGGTGCTGGACAAGGTCGGCGCGCTGACGAAGTCCGCCAAGGCGGAGTAGCCGACGCGGAGCGCATGACGGCATGAGGCGGGGCAGGGGCGCGCGCGTCCCTGCCCCGCTGCGTTTCCGGCCCACGGAGGGCGCATGAGCCTCGACCCCGAGCTGATCGAGCGGCTGAAGCGGGTGCTGGCCGCGGTGGAGCCGCTCCTCCCGCGTCCCGCGGTGCCCATCGACTGGGCCACCTGCCACGCCGCCAACTGGCACCGCAGCACCTTCGCCGGGACCATGGAGCCGGTGCCCGGGGTCGAGGGCATCCACCTCGAGGACCTGCTCGGCATCGAGCCGCAGAAGAAGGCGCTCGAGGACAACACCCGGCAGTTCCTGGCCGGGCTGCCCGCCAACAACGCGCTGCTGTGGGGCGTGCGCGGCACCGGCAAGTCGTCGCTCGTGCGCGCGCTCCTGCACGCCTACGCGGACCGTGGCCTGCGCATCATCCAGGTGGACAAGGACGACCTGGTGAGCCTGCCCGGCATCGTGGACGCGGTGAAGGGCGAGCCGTACCGGTTCGTGCTGTTCTCCGACGACCTGTCCTTCGAGCCCGGCGACGCGAGCTACAAGGTGCTGAAGAGCGCGCTCGACGGCTCGGTGTACGCGCTCCCCGAGAACGTCCTCATCTACGTCACCTCGAACCGCCGGCACCTCGTGCCGGAGTACGAGAGCGACAACCGCGGCGCCATGATGGTGGAGGGCGAGATCCACTACGGCGAGGCGGTGGAGGAGAAGATCTCGCTGTCCGGCCGCTTCGGCCTGTGGGTCGGGTTCCACACCTTCAGCCAGGATCTCTACGTGGACGTGGCGCGGCGCTGGGTGGGGAAGCTGTGCGAGCGCACCGGCGTGAAGGTGCCCTGGACCCGAGAGGCGGAGACGGCCGCGGTGCTCTGGTCGCAGCGCAAGGGCGACCGCAGCGGCCGCATCGCCTACCAGTTCGCGTGCGACTGGGTGGGCCGCAGCGCCATGGAGCAGCGCACCGCCTGACGCCCGCTCGCCGGGCCGCCGCTCCCCCCGGGGCGGTGCCCGCCGCGCCCGGCGAGGCGAAGTCTTTGACGATGGGCCTCGCCTGCCTCGTCGACGGCTTCGGCCGGGTGCTCCGCGATCGCGCGCGGGCGGAGGGGATCCTCCCCTCGAGCACCCGGTACCTGACCGTGGAGGGGGTGAGCGGCTGGCTCTTCCCCGTCGTCAGCGAGCTCGACGACCCGTACCAGCTGTTCCTCTGGTTCGACGGGGGCGGCTACCAGGTGAAGCTCGTCGAGCCGCAGGTCCTGGGGCGCTTCGATCCCCACGCCTGCCACGTCTTCCCCGACGGGCGCCTGTGCCTCTCGAGCGAGGCCGGCGGCGGGATGCCCTCGCTGGAGGACGCGTACGCGCGCAGCGTCCTGTGGTGCAACGGCTTCAGCGTGTTCGCGCGCGAGGGGCGGTTCCCGTTCTAGCCTCCCGCGCAGGCGGGGGCACCGGAGGAGGCAGCCATGTCGCAGACGGTTCTCGAACGACTTCGCGAGGCGATGCGGGACGAGCGGCGCGACGCCCCCAGGGCGCCCGAGGCGCGCGGCCGGGTGTGGGTGACGCCGGACGGCCGGGTGGTCATCGGCGTGGAGCAGGGCGAAGCCGAGCAGCGCATGCTCTCGAAGGTTCACCCGGCGGTGTTCGCCTAGCCGCAGGGCCGGCGCGTGTGGTGCGTGGCCGACTGGGTCCTCCGCGCCCTCGACGCGGAGCTCGGCGGCCATCCGCCGGAGCGCGGGGGCGCGCTGCTCGGACCCCCGGGGCGCCCGCTCCTGACCCGCTTCGAGCCGGATCCGGGGGCGCGCGCCAGCGCCAGCCAGTGGGCGCCGTCGGCGGGGCTGGGGGCGCGCGTGGCCGCGCTGGAGCGCGGCGAGGGGCTGGAGCTGAAGGGCCTCGTGCACTCGCACCCCGGCGCCCTGGACCAGCCCTCGGCGCAGGACGCCCGCGAGCTCGCCGCCGGGCTCGCGCACAACCCGCACCTCGGCTGCTACCTCGGGCCGGTCGTGTCGCTCGCGCCGGCGGGCGCGCCGGGCGCGCACGAGGTCGCGCTGCCGCGCGGGAAGCTCTCGCTGTTCGCCGCGCGCCGCTCGCGGGGCGGCGGCACCGAGGTCCGCCCCGAGCCGCTCCGCGCCGTCCCGCTGCTCCGCGACCTCGAGCGCGCGGCCGCGGCGCTGGGCGGCGGGCGGGCGGAGGGGTTCGTCACCGACGCGGGCGAGGGGCCGCTGCTGGCCGGGCGCCTGCGCCTCGACGCCGGCGGCGAGGTGCTGGTGCTCGCGGGGGAGCACTACCCGGCGCTCCCGCCGGTGGCGCTCGGCGGCGGCGAGGGCGAGGCCACCGCCCAGCTCGAGCTGGCGTGGCCGCTCGCGCTCGCCGAGGAGGAGCGGCTCGCCGCGGCGCTCGCGGCGGTGCTGGAGGGGCCCGGCCCGCGCCGGCGCGCGTACGGGCCGCCCGGCGGGCCGGCGCTGACGCGCGACGCCGGGCGGGCGCGGCTGTCGGGGTGGACGGCGCGGCTCGCGGACGGCGGCCCGGAGGCGCGCGAGGAGGCGCGGCGCGGCGGGCTGCGGGCGCGGAGCGCGGCGCGGCTCCCGGAGGCGCTGCGCGAGCGCGCCGTGCTGGTGGCCGGGTGCGGGTCGGTGGGCTCGTACCTGGCCGAGCTGCTGGCGCGCGCGGGGGTCGGGCGGCTCGCGCTGCTCGACCCCGAGGCGGTGGAGCCCGCGAACCTGTCGCGCACCGTCTACGCGGCCGAGGACGTGGGCCGGCCCAAGCCGGAGGCGCTGGCGCGGCGGCTGCTCGCCGTGGAGCCGTCGATCGCGCTGGCGCTGGAGCCGTGCGCGGTGGACGCGCTCCCGCCGGCGGCGCTGGACGCGCGGGTGCGCGAGGCGGACCTCGTGCTCGCCGCCACCGACGATCCCGCGGCGCAGCGCGCGCTCGACCGCTTCGCCTACGCGCGCGGGCGCCCGGCGCTGTTCGTGGGCCTGTACGCGGGCGCGCGGGGGGGCGAGGTGATCGTCACCGCCCCGGGCCGGACCGCCTGCTACCTGTGCGCGACCCGGAGCCGCCACGGCCTGGAGCGCGCCGGGGGGCGCGTGGCGCGCGAGCTGGACTACGGCACCGGGCGGCTGCGGGGCGAGGTCGCGCTCGCGGCCGACGTGCAGCACGTGGCGAGCGCCGCCGCGAAGCTGGCGCTCTCGCTGCTCGCGCCGGAGGGCGAGGGCGGGCTGCGGCCGTTCGCGGAGGACGTGATCGCGTCCGGCGCCACCTACCTCACGCTCTCGACCGTGCCCGGCTACTGGTTCTACCCGCAGGTGTTCGGCGACACGCCGGGCCAGGGCGCGTACCAGTCGGTGTGGCTCACGCCCGCGCGCGCCGCGGACTGCCCGGTGTGCGGGCCGCCCGAGGCGCGCTGCGATCCGCTCGAGGTGCCGCGCCGCGCGCCCGACGCCGAGGCCATCGCCCGCGCGCTGCGCGACGCCGCCCCCTGAGCCGGCTAGAACACGTCGTCCGGCGAGACCCGCACCGGCACCCCCGCCGCGTCGCCCTCTCCGAACACCGCCGCGCGCGCCAGCTTCGGCTGGAAGCGGCACGGCGAGGCGGGCGCGATGAGGTTCCCCTCGCCGTCGTCCAGGGGCTCCCACACCATCCAGGCGGCGTAGACCCCGTCGCCGTCGGCGTCGCTCTCCGCGCACGCCGCGAACGCCTGCCGGCCGTCCTGCGTCCGGCCCACCCCCACCGTGTATACGTGGTGCCCGCCCGTCGGGGGTTGCCACCCGAGCTCGCGCGCGGCGGCCAGCTCCGCGTCCGCGAACGCGGCCGGCGTCCGGGTGGCGGCCTCGCCGAGCTGCAGCTCCCGGAAGCTGCCCTCCTTCTCGTGCGCCGCCACCTCGGCGCGGTACAGCGCCTGGAGCGCGGCCTGCGCCCCGGCGTCCTTCGCCTTCAGCTGGTAGCGCACGAAGTTCGGGATGGCCACGGCGGCCAGCATGCCCACGATCGCGACCACCATCACCGGCGCCGCGCCGGCGCCGCCGCCGAGCACGCCCAGCGCCGGCGCGAAGATCCAGCCGGCCACGCTGCGGCGCACGGCCTGCGCGGAGCCGGGGGCGCTCAGCTCGTGCAGCGCGGCCACGCGCTTCGAGAGGAACGGGTGGTAGGAGGTGAGCTCGAGCACCGTGGGCCAGAACTCGCCCGCCTCCTGGCGCTGCGACGCGAACGCCGCCAGGTCCACCCGGGCCGCGATCCGCCCGCCGGCGGACAGCACCACCAGCCCGCGCATCGACTGCTCGAGGTCGCCCGCGGCGGCGAGGCCGCAGCGGTCGCAGGTGTACTCGCGGGCGCGCGCGTAGGCGGCGCCCAGCCAGGGCACGATCGCGTAGGGGAGCAGGAACGCGTTCCACTTCAGGTGCCCGGCCGCGAAGTGCCCGAGCTCGTGGCCCACCACGAAGTCCACCTGGCGCGGGTCCTCGCAGTGGTCCACCAGGTCCGAGAGCAGGATCACGTAGCGCCGCGAGAGCAGCTTGGTGGCGAACGCGTTGAGCAGGCCCCCGCCGTTCATGACGTAGACCGCGGGGACGTCCTGGAGGCCGAGGCGGGCGGCGGCCGCCTTCACGCGCGCGTGCAGGTCCGGCAGCTGCCGCTCGTCCACGCGCACCGCGTTGGTGCGCACGTGCGCGAGGAACAGCGCGTGCGCGCCGAGGACGAACAGGGCGCCGAGCAGCGCGTACAGGAGGCCGACGATCGAGACGACGGCGACCAGCCAGACGAGGCCGGAGAAGATCGCGCCGGCGACGAAGAGCGGCTTCTCCTTGGGGGACACGAGACGCGGGTCGAGGGCCATGTGCGCTCCAGGTTGGAGCGCGCACCATAGCAGACCGTCCGTGAAGCTCGCGCGCGGCCGGTGTGCGGCGCGCGCGGCGGGTGGACGTCGATGTGCGAGGAGGCGCGTCCCCGGCGCCGCAGGGCGCGGCGCCGGGGACGGCCGTCCTGCTCACCGGCGCGGCGTCACGGACCGTTGTGGCAGTGGAAGCAGCCCACCGGCGTGCCGGCGGTCAGCGTCCGGCCCATCAGCGTGCGCGTCGCGAACATGCGCGAGAGCACCGTACCGCGGTAGTCGGTGCCGTGGCACGCCTGGCACGCGGCCAGGTCCGCCTCGGCCACCGAGTCGTGCGCCCGCACCCACTCGTCGCCGACCGGGTGCATGCCGTGCGGGCCGCCCAGGCCCATGGTCGGCGGCGACAGGTGGCAGGTGCTGCACTCGCCGATCGTGCCGGCGTGGCCCTGGAGCTGCGTGGCGGCCACGTCGTCGTTCGCGTTGCCGGACCAGATCGCGTGCGTGCTGCCGTGGCACGCCTCGCAGGCGAGGCCGCCGTGGCCCTTGCTGTGCCGGTACAGCTTCCCCGGCTCCTCGGCGAAGCGCCGGTTGGACGCGAGGAGGGGCGACGCGGACGGATCGCCCGCGCGGAACGCCTCGTTGAAGCGCAGCCCGTCCGCCGCGAGCGGCGGCGCGCTCGCCAGCGTGGTCTTCGAGACCGCGTCGTTCGCGTGGCAGCTCTGGCAGCGCGGCTCGTCCTTCCACGGCCGGCGGGGGGCGCCGTCGCCGGTCCCGTCCACGCTGCCGCCCGCGAGCAGCGGGAACGCGCCGCCCACCGCGGCCATGTCGCCGTGGCAGTTCTGGCACGCGAGCTTCGAGCTCATGGCGCCGCGCAGGCACTGCGTCTGCGCGCCGGGGTGGCACTGGTAGCAGGCCTGCTGCGCCGCCGGAGGGATCGTCCCGCCCACCGGGACCGGCGCGTCCCAGAGCCCGGCCACCTTGTCGGCGTGGAAGCCGTGCATCACGCTCGACATGGTCGGGTGCAGGGCCTGCTGCGGCGAGGGTCCGGCGCCGGCGAGGTCGAGCGCGGGCGAGTAGTGGCACGAGGCGCAGAGCACCGGCGCCTGCTGCCGGAGCGCGGTGCCGTGCTCGGCGTCGTGCAGCGCGAGCACGTTCTGGCGCGCCTGCGCCTCCAGGTCGGGATCCGCGGACCAGGCGATGCCCGCCTCCGAGGCGGCCACCTTGCCGGTCGCGTGGCAGTTCTGGCAGGAGGTCTCGTCCGACACCGGCAGCACCACGTCGGTGGCGGCGAGTGTGGTGCCGGCCTTGTCGTACGCGGAGAAGCGCAGGAGCGGGTAGGGGTTGGTCCGCCCGGCGTCGTCGATGGGCAGGATGGGGATGCCCGGGGCGTGGAACAGGCCCAGGCCGGCGTCCCAGGAGAGCGTGGTGCCGCTCGCGTCGGGCGCGTCGGCCGGCATCCACAGGCCCATCAGGCCGGCGCCCTCTGGCAGCGCGGCGCCGTACAGCGCGGCGGCGTACGTCCAGAAGTCGGTCTTGCCCTTGCTGGTGGAGTTGACGGAGCCGGTCGCGTCCGCAATCGCCGCGTAGCGCAGGTCCACCTGCGACGCGTCGAGGAGCACCGGCTTGCCGCTCGCCTGGAGCGCCACCACCTGCGCGTTCACCACGTTGTACGGCGGCAGGATCGAGAACACCGCGAAGCTCCGGTCCACGCAGTGCATGCCGAGGTCGTTGTTCGCGAACACGCGGTACGCGCCGCCCGACGGCGGCGGGGGCGCGGTGGGCGCGAGCGCCCAGTCCACCTGCACGGAACCGCGCTTCGGCACGCCGACCGTCTGCGTGGCGGTGGCGTAGCCCGTCCTCGACGCGGTGAGCGTGACCGTGCCCGCGCGCTCGGCGAGCGCGTAGGAGCCGTCGGAAGCGCTCGTGGCGGACCGCTGGCCGTCGCTCACCACCGCGCCGGCGATGGGCGCGCCGGCGGTGTCGCGGACCGTCCCGGCGACCCCGGTCGCCGCGTTGCGGGCTGCGTCGGCGGCGCTGGCCGCGTCGGCGCCGGAGCCGCCGCCGCAGGCGGACGCGAACGCGCCCGCCGCGACCGCGGCCAGGATGATGCCTCGTCTCATGGGACCTCGACCTTCACCCCTCGTGTGGATGCCGGGCGCCCCGCCGGCAGAGGGTGTGGAGCGCGGTTCCCGCCAACCGGTTCGCGCGTTCGTCGTTTGTTCGTGGGACAACTTGGGGCCGCGACATCGGGCGATGGGAGCAGGCCGCACATGCGCGCCGGATCACCCACCTCTGCGCCGCGTGCCGCGGAACCGGGCCCAGACGCGTCGTTGAATACGCGGCGGCGCCCGGCGTCCGATGGCCAGCGCGGCGGAGCGCGCCAGCGGCTGCCCGTCCGTCCCCGCCCGTCCTTGACGCCTCGCAACCAACCTGCTGATCATGCCGGCCCGCGGGAGGCCTCCTCCCGCCAAGGGGCGAGCGCCGTACGCCGCCCGGAATTCCTCGTCCCCGCCGACGTTCCCGACCCGATGACCCTGCGACCCGTGTCACTCCCCGCCGCGGCGCTGCTGCTCGTCCTCGCGGCGCTGCCCGCCTCGCCGGCCCGGGCCGCGACCGAGGAGGAGCTCACCATCCTCAGCTACCACGAGGTGGCCGAGCGCGCGGAGGCGCTGGTCCCGCAGTACGCGGTCTCGCCGACGAGCTTCCTGCGGCAGATGGACTGGCTCCGCAACCACGGCTACCGCTTCGTCTCGGTGGACGACCTGCTGGCCGCGCGCGAGGGGCGCCGCCCGCTGCCGCCCAAGGCGGTGCTGGTCACGTTCGACGACGCGTACCAGTCGGTCTACCGGAACGCCTGGCCGATCCTGAAGATGTTCCGCATCCCGGCGGTCATCAACGTGGTGGCCGGGTGGCTCGAGGAGAAGGGGACCGTCGACTTCGACGGCAAGAAGCTGCCGCGAGAGCGGCTCCTCTCCTGGAGCGAGCTGCGCGAGCTCGCGGCGAGCGGGCTCGTCGAGGTGGGCAGCCACAGCTTCGACCTGCACAAGGGCATCCCGGGCAACCCGCAGGGCAACCTCGAGCCGGCCGGGACCACGCGGCGCTACGAGCCCGGCGCGCGGCGCTACGAGGACGAGGCCACCTACCGGCGGCGCATCCAGGCGGACCTGGAGCGCAGCGTGGCGCTCATCCGGCGAAACACCGGCCGGGCGCCGCGCGTGGTCGCCTGGCCGTACGGGCGCTACAACGCGACCACGCGCGAGACCGCCGAGCGGCTCGGGATGCGCGTCGGCCTGACGCTGGACGACGGCGCCAACACCCGCGACACGCCGCTGTGGGGCCTGCGCCGGATCCTGGTCGAGGGCGGGATGGCGCTCTGGGACGTGGAGCGCGAGATCGCCATCCGCAACGCCGACCTCTCCGACAACGACCGCCCGCAGAAGATCATGCACGTGGACCTGGACTACGTGTACGACCCGGACCCGGCGCAGCAGGAGCGCAACCTCGGCCACCTGCTCGACCGCATCGCCGCCATGGGCGTGAACGCGGTCTACCTGCAGGCGTTCTCGGACCCGGACGGCAACGGCTCGGCGGACGCGGTGTACTTCCCGTCCCGCCGCATGCCCATGCGCGCCGACCTGTTCAACCGCGTGGCCTGGCAGATCCGGACGCGCACGCCGGTGAAGCGGCTGTACGCGTGGATGCCGCTGCTGGCCTGGGAGCTGCCGAAGGCCGATCCGGCCGCGCAGGACCAGGTGGTGACGCTGGCCGGCGATCGCACCGACCGCGTCAACATGGGGTACCACCGCCTGTCGCCGTTCTCGGCCCGGGCGCGCGAGGCCATCCGCGAGCTGTACCAGGACCTGGCGCGCTCGGCCGCGTTCGACGGGCTGCTCTTCCACGACGACGCCACGCTCTCCGACTTCGAGGACGCCAGCCCCGCGGCGCTGGCGCAGTACCGGGCCTGGGGCCTCCCCGGGAGCGTCGAGGAGATCCGCCGGAGCGACGACCTGCTGGGCCGCTGGACCATCCTGAAGATCAACGCCATCGACGACCTCGCCATGGAGACCGCCGCGGTGGTGCGCGCGCAGCAGCCCGCGCTGGTGGTCGCGCGCAACCTCTACGCGCGCGTGGCGCTCAACCCCAAGGCGGAGGTCTGGTACTCGCAGGCGCTCGACAACTCCATCGCCCGCTACGACTTCACCGCCATCATGGCCATGCCGTACATGGAGAAGGCCGCCGACCACGCGGCCTTCTTCCACGAGCTGGTGCGGGCGGTCGAGTACCGCGACGCGATGAAGAAGGTGGTGTTCGAGCTGCAGGCGGTGGACTGGCGCGACGGCAACAAGCCCATCCCCAGCCACGAGCTCGCCGACACCATCCGGTCGCTGTACGCGATGGGCGTCATGCACGTCGGCTACTACCCCGACGCGCTGTTCGCCGGGCAGCCGGATCCGCGGGTCCTGAAGCCGGTGCTCGACTCGAAGCCGAACGCCCCCGCCGTGCGCTGAGGCCGCCCGCGTGACCGCCACACTCGACAGCGCGTGGCACGGCCTGCTGGCCTTCGTGTTCTATTACCCGCTGTTCATGTCGTTCCTCTGGATGACCGGCGCGGCGCTGTTCTACTGGCGCTTCGAGCGGGCGGAGCGCGCCCTCGACCTGCCCCCGCCGCTGCCGCACTGGCCGCCGGTGACGGTCCTCATCCCCTCGTACAACGAGGGGGAGAACGCCGAGGAGACGGTGAGCCACGCGCTCGCGCTCGACTACCCGGACTTCGAGGTGGTCGCGATCAACGACGGCAGCTCCGACGACACCGGCGCGGTGCTGGAGCGGGTGGCGGCGCGCGACCCGCGCCTGCGGGTGGTGCACCTGGCGGAGAACCAGGGCAAGGCGATGGGGCTGCAGGCGGGCGCGCTGCTCGCGCGGCACGAGATCCTCGTCTGCATCGACGGCGACGCCCTGCTCGACCCGAACGCCGCGCACTGGCTGGTCCGGCACTTCGTCGAGTCCCCGGACGTCGCGGCGGTGACCGGCAACCCGCGCATCCGCAACCGCTCCACGCTGCTCGGCCGCGTCCAGGTGGGCGAGTTCTCGTCGATCGTCGGCATCATCAAGCGCGCGCAGCGGGTGTTCGGCCGGATCTTCACGGTGAGCGGCGTGATCACCGCGTTCCGCAAGTCGGCGGTGCACCAGGTCGGCTACTGGAGCGCCGACATGCTCACCGAGGACATCGACATCACCTGGAAGCTGCAGCGCGCCGGGTGGGACGTCCGCTTCGAGCCGCGGGCGCTCACCTGGATCCTGATGCCCGAGACGCTGCGGGGCCTGTGGAAGCAGCGGCTGCGGTGGGCGATGGGCGGCGCGCAGGTGCTGCTCAAGAACATCGACGCGGCGCTCGAGCCCGCGCAGCGGTCGCTGTGGCCGCTGCTCGTCGAGATGGTGGTCAGCGTGGCCTGGTCGTACGCCATGGTGCTGGTCACGGCGCTCTGGCTGATCGGCCTGGTGCTGCCGGGGGGCGTCCTCCCTGCGGTCGGGTCGCCGCTGGGGCTGCAGCAGAGCGGCGTCATCCTGGGCGCGACCTGCCTGGCCCAGTTCGCGTTCAGCACCTGGCTCGACAGCCGGTACGACCGCGGGCTGTTCCGGAACCTCTTCTGGATGATCTGGTATCCCTTCGTATTCTGGGTGATAAATTGCGCGGCCACCGTGGTGGCCTACCCGAAGGTCCTGGCGCGGCGCCGCGGCTCGCGGGCGCGCTGGGTCAGCCCGGACCGAGGGTTCCGCCCTTGAATAGACCGGGGTGCCGGCACGTCCCCTTGCGGCCCCCGGGCCGGCCCGGCGGACGGAGACCGCAGGAAGCGGAGCAGCAGGCGCGCCGCAGCGAAGGCGAAGGATGGACATGAGCGGATCACTCATCATCAACGCGCGTCACCGGCTGGCCTGGTACCAGCGGCTGCTCTCCGATGCCTCCACCGCCGTGATGTGGGGCGCCTGGCTGTGGCTGTGGGTGCCTGTCGTCCGCGCCATCGCCGAGCTCGGGATGCGCTCCTCGCCCGTGCTGGTGAAGCTCGTGGCGAGCGGGACGGCCGGGGATCTCCCCAGCTCCGTGGTGGCGCTGGTCGGGACCTCCGGCACGCTGCTGGTGTGGAAGGGCCTCCCGGCGCGCAAGGCGCTCGCGGACGGCGAGGCGCTCTCGCTCCGCGACTACGCCCGCCACTTCGCGCTGCCCGAGTCCTCGCTCCAGGCCGGCCGCCGCGCCGCCGTGTGCGTCGTGCACCACGACGACGACGGACGGATCGTCCGCCTGGAGTGCCGCGAGCCGGTGGCGACCCCCGCCCCGGCGGAGCGCCGCGCGCCCGCCGTGGTGGAGGCGCTCGAGCCCGCCGCCTGCGGCGCGGCCCTCGCGTGCGAGCCGGTGGGCCGCGGCCAGGCCGTCGCTGCCTAGGGGGCGCGCGCGACCCGCGGCGCCGCCCGGCGGCGCGCCGGCGCGAGCAGCGCCTGCAGCCCGGCGAGCTGGAACCGCCAGAACGCGCCGAACGCCGCGGAGATCTCCTCCGGCGTCTCGTGCGCGGCCAGCACGTCCACGATCATCCCCAGCGTGCCCTCGAAGATCCGCTCCAGCACGAAGCGGGTCTCGCGCGGCACCGGCCGCTCCGAGTGGTCGCGCAGGTAGCGCGCCGCGGCGCGCGTCAGCTCGGCGGCGACCAGCGGGCGGACGTGGGCGAGCGGCGAGCCCTCGGCCCGCCCCAGCAGCACCACCACCTCGCGGCGATGGGCGATCCAGAACGCGAGCAGCGCGGCCGCGCGCTCCGAGCCGGTCGCGTCGCCGAGGCGCCAGTCGCCCATCGCGCCGAGCGCGCGCACCCGCGCGCGGAGCAGCCGCACCAGCTCCCCCGCCAGCTCCGGCGGCACCGCGGCCCGGAGCAGCGCCTCCTTGTCCGGGAAGTAGCGGTACACGTTCCCGATGGACGCGCCCGCCGCGGCGGCGATGTCCACCAGGCGCGCCCCGCGCCAGCCCTTCCGGACGAACTCGGAGCGCGCCGCGTCCACGAGGCGGGCGCGCACGTCCTCCTTCAGGCGCTGCGCCACGCGGCCTCCCCGGCGGCCACGGCCGAGACCGGCGGCCAGCGATCCTTCCAGGGCGCCGCCTCCTCCAGCGCGTACGCGAGCTGCAGCAGCAGCTCCTCGTCCCCGGGGCGGGCCGCGAGCTGCATCCCCACCGGCAGGCCGCCGGCCGTCCAGTGCAGCGGCACCGACATGGCGGGCGCGCCGCTCAGCGAGTGGATGGCGGTGTAGCCGGCGAGGTCCTCCGTGAACGCGAGGTTCCGGTCGGCGGGGTGCCGCGGCGACAGCGTGCCGAGCGGAAAGGGGAGCACGGCGGTCGTCGGGCTGAGCACGGCGTCGAGCCCGGCGAAGACCTCGAGTCCGTCGCGGCCGGCGGCCTCGAGCGTGGCGCGCCCGGCCGCGATCGCCTCGGGGCCCGCGGCCTCGGCCCGGCCCACCAGCTCGAGCGTGAACGGCTCGAGCACGAGATCGAGCGCGTCCTCCCCGGCGGCGGCCCGGACCTGCTCCACCACCGGGAGCAGCGCGGCGCCGAACAGGTGGAAGATGGCCTCGCGCATCCCGGCCGCGTCGAAGTGCGGACCCGCGATCTCGAGGGTCTCGTGGCCGAGCCGCTCGCAGAGCCGGCGGGCCGCCTCCAGCCCGGCGCGGATCTCGGGGGCCGGCAGCCGCCCGAAGGCGGTCCGCTCGTACACGCCGATGCGGAGCCGTCGCGGGCGCGCGGCGGGCGCGAGCGCCTCGGGACCGAGCGGAGGGAGGGGCGCGGCGTCATCGCGCCGCTGCGTCAGGCCGAGCAGCGCGGCGGCGTCGCGGACCGAGCGGCTGACGCAGTGGTCCACCACGATCGCCGCCAGCGGCGCGTCCATGGGGATCCCGGCGTCGCGCTGCCGGCCGCGGCTCGGCTTCAGGCCGAACAGGCCGCACACCGAGGCCGGGATGCGGATCGAGCCGCCGCCGTCGGAGGCGTGCGCCACCGGGACGATCCCCGCGGCCACCGCCGCCGCAGCGCCGCCGGACGAGCCCGCCGGCGAGCGCGACGGATCCCACGGGTTCAGCGTGGCGCCGCACGCCAGCGTCTCGGTGGTGCCGAGCACGCCGAACTCGGAGGTGGTGCTCTTGCCGATCACGATCAGGCCCGCCTCGTCGAACGCGCGCGCGAGGCCGGGCGCGGGCGGCGAGGGCCGGCCGGCCAGGAGCCGCGAGCCGGCGCCGAACGGCAGCCCCGGGTACGGGAGCATGTCCTTCACGAGGAACGGCACGCCGGCGAACGGCGCGTCGCGCCGGACCTCGCGGGCGGCCCGCCGGGCGCGCTCCGGGTCCACCGCGGCGGCGACGTTGAGGCGGGCGAGGCGCTCGAGGCGGGCGAGGGCGGCGTCCACCAGCTCGAGCGGCGTGGCGCGGCCCTCGCGCACCAGCGCGGCCTGGGCGGTGGCGTCGAGCGCGGCGAAGGGATCGGCGGGGGCGGGGGTCGGGGTGGGCTGCTCGCCGGCCAAGGGCGGCCTCCTGCGGAACGGGTGGGCTGAAACGCGAATACGCTATTCGCGATTCGGCTCCCGCGCAACCGCGCCGTGGCCTCAACGTCGCTCGGGGACCCCGAGCGCCGCCAGCCGCGCCCGGAGGCGCGCGGCGAGCGCCGGGACGCGGCCCGCCGCGCGCAGCACGACCGGGAGGCAGACCTCGCAGCGGCCGGGCGCTCGCCGGGCCGGGTACTCGGCCGGGAGGAACTCGCCGACGACCGTGTGGACGGGCGGAACGACGCCGGGGCCGAGCGCCGCCGCGAGCGCGCGGAGGTCGCGCGCGGCGGCCACGAGCGCCTCCGGATCGGGCCGGCCGCGCGGGTGCGCCGGGAGCAGGCCCCAGAGGCGAAGCGCGACCGTGGTCGGCCCGTCGGTGCCCGGGCGCGGCAGCGCCAGGCCCAGCAGCTCCGCGGAGGCGCCTCGCTCGGCGGCCATGGCCCGGATCGGCGCATCCAGCGCCGGCGTTTCCTCGCGGTGCGACATCGGTCTCACCCAGCGCGCGCGGGCGCGCACTCCTGGGGAGAGCATCGGCCGTGCCACCGGGGGCGCCGGCCGGAGGGCGCGGAATCGGGTCGGATCCCCGGCGCGCGTCCGGGCGGTGTCGGGATCGTGGCCAGCGGCCGCGATCCCGGGGAGACAGCGGCCGTGCGTCAGTTGCAGCGGAGCAGCGCGGCCATGCGCTCGCCGGAGAACGCCGGCTGGAGGTAGGACACGAACGCCCACAGCGCGATGAGCGCCGCGAGCGCGACCAGCGCCGCCCGGAGCACGGTGCGCGTCACGCGGCCGCCTCCGGCGCGGCCGCCGGGCGCGCCGCCGGCGCCTCGCGGACCGGCACGTTCACGAGCGCGGCCAGGAGCGCGAGCGCGATGGAGATCCACCACACCAGGTCGTAGCTGCCGGTCGCGACGTAGATCCGCCCGCCCAGCCAGCCGCCCAGGAACGCGCCGACCTGGTGGAAGAAGAAGACCACCCCGCCCAGCATGGCCAGGTGCCGGGTGCCGAAGAGCGTCGCGATGGTGCCGTTCGTGAGCGGCACGGTCGAGAGCCACAGGAAGCCCATGGCCGCGCCGAACGCGTACGCCGAGCCCTCGGTCACCGGCGCGAGGACGAACGCGGCGATCACCGCCGCGCGGAGCAGGTAGAGCCCCACCAGCAGGCCCGGCTTGCTCGTGCGCCCGCCGAGCAGCCCGGCGCAGTACGACCCGCCGATGTTGAACAGCCCCACCAGCGCGAGGACGGCGGCGCCCGCGCGCGGCCCGAGCCCGCGGTCCGCGAGGAACGCGGGCAGGTGGGTGGCGATGAAGACCACGTGGAACCCGCACACGAGGAAGCCGAAGGAGAGCAGCCAGAAGCCGCGGTGGCGCAGCGCAGCCGCGAGCGCCTCGCGCGCCCCCGCGCCGGGCGCGCCCGCGACGCCGGCGGCCGCCGGGCGCTCGCGGAGCCCCGCCGAGAGCGGGGCCATGCCGGCGCCGAGGCCGGCGAGCGCCACCAGCGCCCCCGCCCAGCCGACGGCGTCGATGGCCGCGAGCGCGCCGGGCAGCATCGCGAACTGCCCGAGCGAGCCCACCGCCATGGCGATCCCGGTGGCGAGGCTGCGCCGCTCCGGCGCGGTGCACCGGGAGATGGCGCCGAAGACGATCGGGTAGGACGTGCCCGACAGGCCGAGGCCCACCAGCACGCCCGCCGAGAGCGCCAGCGTGGACGCGCCGTGCGCGGTCGCCATGAGCAGCAGGCCGGCGACGTACAGCACGCTCCCGCCGAGCACCGCGCGCCCCGCGCCGTGGCGGTCCGCGAGCCGCCCGGCGAACGGCTGGGCGGCGCCCCACACCAGGTTCTGCAGCGCGATCGCGAACGCGAACACCTCGCGCGTCCAGCCGTTGTCCCGGCTCATGGGCTCGAGGAACAGGCCGAACGCGTGGCGGATCCCGAGCGACACCGTCAACGTGAGCGCGCCCGCGGCGAGCACCACCGCCGGCCCGCGCCAGCGCTGCGCGCCCGCGCGCCTCACGCGGCCTCCGAGCCGCCCGGCAGCGCGGCGAGGCGGCGGGCGAGGTCGGTGAGCTGCTCGGCGTTCGCGCCGAGCACGCGCTCCACGGCATGCTGCGCCGCGGTCCACGCAGGCGCCGCCGCCCGCAGCCGCGCCCGGCCCGCCTCGGTGAGCGCGGCGACGCGGTCCCGCTGGTCCTCGCCGGGCGCGAGCGCCACGAGCCCCATGGCCTCCAGCACCCGGAGGTTGCGCCCGAGCGTGCTCCGGTCGAGCCCGGTCGCGCCGGCGAGCGCGGTGAGGTTCGGCCGCCCGTGTCGCTTCACCGCGTGGAGGAGCGAGTACTGCGTGACCTTGAGGCCGTGCGGCGCGAGCGCCGCGTCGTAGAGCGAGGTCAGCGCGAGCGCGGCGCGCCGGACGTTCGCGGCGTAGCAGGGGACCGGATCCATTGCGGGCATCTACCCGCATCAGGCGGGAGGCGCAACGCGGCCCGCGGGCTCGGAAGGGGCGGCCCCCCGCGCGCCTCCGCGCCTGGATGCACCGGCCGCAGCTCGTGACGGGGGGCGCCGCGCCAGGGTTGCGGGTGCACCCGCGGTCGTGTTCACTGGGCGCATGCCGCAGGAACGCTCGCGACGCCCGGGACCCGGAGGCCGCGCCCAGTGACCGGTGCCTGGTTCCGGCGCCGGCTGGATCGCGATCCGCGCCGCTGGGTGCTCCTGCTCGCCACGCTGGAGGGGCTCGGCGGGCTCGCGCTCCGGGTCGAGGCGTGGTGGCCCGAGGGGACGCGGCGCCCCGACGCCTTCTCGGCGGGCTGGGTGTTCGCGGTGTGGTGCGGCCTCGCGGTGCTGGCGCCGTTCTTCGGGCTCGTCGTCATGATCGTCCACGGACGCCTGATCTGGTGGACGGGGGTGCTCCTCGGCGGCCGGGCCCGCCCCGTGGAGCTCCACGCCGCCGGGGCCTGGGCGGCGCTGCCGTTCCTCGTCGGCGCGGCGCCGCTCCTGCTGGTCGTGCCGCTCCGCCTGGCAGCGGTACCCCTCGAGCCCCGCCCGCCGGCGCTGGAGCGCGCCCTGGCTGCGTTCGACGCGAGCACGGGCGCCCTGATCCTCGCCGCGGCGGTCGCCTCCCTGCTCAGCGCGCTCGCCTACCTCGTCTACCTCGCCGAGGCGCAGGGCTTCGGCTGGGCGCGGGCGCTGCTCAACCCGTGGCTCGCCGGGCTCTCTGGCCTGGCCATGATCGCCGCGGGGGTCGCGGTCGCCGCGCTCGGCTTCCGGGAGGCGTCCGCTCCGGCGGTCCTCACCGCGATCGGCGTGGTGGCGGCGCTCGCGGTGGGGGCCGAGCTGGCGGCCCGGGCCCGGTGGCGCGAGGCGCAGCGCTGACCGTCCTCAGCGTGCGGCGCCACGCAGGACGATCGCCAGCGTCTCGTCCGGCTGTGCCACGTCCGCGTGGGGGAGGGGAACGGCGATGGAGAGCGCCCGGCGGTCGTCCACGCGCTCGAGCCGCGCGCCGGCGAGCCGCCCCGCCTCGTCGGTCGTGAGCTCGCCCGCCTCCGCCAGCTCGGCCACCGACGAGGGCCACCGCCGACGTTCGTCGCGGAACGCGCCCGCTCCCGCCGCGAGCACGAGCGCGTCGAGGCGGAGCCGGGCCGCGTCGGAGCGCCGCGCGTACTTGCCGTGGCCGGGCGCGGCGATCGCGGCCAGCGGATTCACCTGCCGCAGCGCCCGCCGCGCGATGTCCTCGAACGCGTCCGAGCGCACCGGCTCGGGGAGGTCCGCCGCGGCGGTGAGCGCGTCCTGCGCCTCGCGCAGCCCGCGCCAGCCGTCGCGAAACATGAGGCGCTGCCAGAGCGCGGCCCGCGTCGCCCCGCCATGCCTCACGGCGCTCGCGCAGGGGCCGAGCGCGTCAAGGACCGTCGCCGGGAGGACGGCGCTCATGTACACGGACGAGACGGTCGCAGCGTCCCGGAACGTCCGCGAGAGCGGGGGAAGGGCGTCGCGGACGATGCGCACCCGCCGCGCGGCGTCGCGGCGCTCGGCCGCGCCCGGCAGTGCGTCGATCGCGTCCACCATCGGCGGCGCGAGGCGCGCCACGACCTCGGCGCCCTCCATCCTGCCCACCAGGAACCGCGCCACCGCGAGGTCCCGTCCCAGCGCAAGCCCGTCCAGCCCGTCGCGGAGCGCGGCCTCCGGCTCACCGGCCGCCAGCGAGGTGCGCATCCGCACGCCCGCGAGCGTGGCGGCGAGCTGCCATCCGGCCCAGCCGCCGTCGTCCAGGAGCGACTGGCAGTCGCGGGTGGCAGGGAAGTCGGCCCGCTCCGCCCGCGTCGCGGCGAGGAGCGCGTCGAGGTCCGGCCCGAGGCGCTGGAGCGCGGCGGCGGTCCAGGGCGGGAGGGTATCCAGCGGGGCGGACCCGGCCACCACCTCGCGCGTCCGCCGGAGCGCGGGCTCGTCCTTCGCCAGTTCCTGTGCGGCGGCGTCCAGGGAAGGGAGGTGCGCGGGGATCGCGTCGCCGATGGCGCCGGGCGAAGGCGCGTCCACGTGGACCGGGCGAGGATGCCGGCGGGAGAGGAGCTCCCGGGCGTCGCGCACCAGCCGCGCCTCCAGGTCGCCGGTCTGCTGTCGTGCGACGAGGACGCCGGCCAGCACGAGCGCCGGGGCGAGGAGCACCGCCCAGGTGAGCACGAGGTCCCAGCGCCGCGGTCGGCGCGGCCGGTGCTCCGGAGATCGAGGCACGCGAAGCTCGTCCTGGAGGCTCATGCACGGATGGTATCGCAGGAGCGGGTGGATCACCCGGCGAGCTGGCTCAGCGCTCCCGCGGGTCCTGCCAGACGAACTGGTGCCAGTACACCGGGAACACCGCCCAGTTCCCGGCGAGGAGCACGAGCGCCCAGCCGCGGCGCAGGCCGCGGGTGAGCTGGTCGTTCCCGGCGAGGTGCCGCAGGTAGATCCCGAGCAGCACGGCCACCACCGCGACCTGCACCGCGACCGCCGAGGCGGGCAGGTCGCCGTGGCGGTAGACCGCCACGGCCATGAAGCCGATGGGCCCCAGGTTCACGATGCCCAGCAGCAGCTTGCCAATGCGGCTCATGCTCCGCGCCCTCCGGCGGACTCCGAGCCCCCCGTCTCTGGAACGGCCGGGGTGGGTGGTGTGACGCTCGGTGCCGCGGTCACCACCACGGGGTGGCACGGAGGTGGACCCGCGCCGCGCCGCCTCGAACGCCAGCGGCGGGCGCGACCGGCCCGGCTATTCCCTCGGGGCCGGGAGCCGCACCCGGAACGTGGACCCTTGCCCCGGCGCGCTCTCGACCGAGATCGACCCGCCGTGCGCCTCCGCGATGCGGCGCGCCAGCACGAGGCCGAGGCCGGTTCCGCCGGTGCCGCGCTCGCGGCTGCGGTCGGTCCGGAAGAACGGGGTGAACAGGCGCGGCAGGTCCTCCGCGGGGATCCCGATCCCGCGGTCGGTCACCTCCACCACTGCGGCGTCCGGCTCGGCCCGCACCGAGAGGCGGACGGGCGCCGGAGGCTCCGAGTACTTCGCGGCGTTGTCGAGCAGGTTGTCGAGCAGGCGCCGCAGCAGCACCGCGTCGCCGCGGAGCAGCGGGAGGCCGGAGCCCGCGTCCAGCTCGAGCGCGCGCCCCTCGTGAGCGCCGCGGAACCGCTCCGCCGCCTCCTCGGCGACCGCGGCGAGGTCCACCGGATGCCCCTCGTTGCGGAGCGCCGCCGCCCCGCGGGCCTCCAGGCGCGCGGCGTCGAGCACGTCCTCGATCAAGGCGTCGAGCTCGGCGAGGTCCTGACCGATCTCGCCGAGGTAGCGGCGGGCGCGCGCGGCGTCGCCCTCGGCCGCCAGCTCCAGCGCGACCCGGATGCGTGCGAGCGGGGTGCGCAGCTCGTGGGAGACGTTCGCGAGCAGCTCGCGCTCGCCGCGCACCAGCGCCTCCAGGCGCGCGGCCATCTCGTCGAACGAGCGGCCCAGCTCCCCCAGCTCGCCGTGCGCGCGCACGTTGGCCCGCGCGGCGAGGTCGCCGGCGCCGAGCGCGCGGGCCGCCGCGGTGAGCCGCTCCACCGGGGCGACGATGGCGCGGGTGAGCGGGTAGGAGGCGACCGCGAGCGCCGCCAGGACCGCCCCGATGAACAGCAGCCCGCGCGCGGGATCGTGCGGCGGCGAGTGGACCACCAGCGTCCCGCCGCCGCGGAGCGGCACCGTCCACCCGCGCCGCCGCCCGTCGGCGCGCGCCGCGGCGGCCGGATCGCGCACGCTCGTGGCGACGAGCCCGCCGCCGGGCCCGTACACCGACGCCTCCACGCCGAACGCCTCGCGCGCGCGCTCGAGCTCGGCGGCGAGGCGGGGTGGATCCCCGGCGAGCTCGCCCACGCGCTCCGCGGCGTACCGCCCGGCGCCGCGCTGCGACCACCACCCGCTCCCGCGCCGCAGCGCGAAGCCCACCCCGGCGACCGCGACCGCCACCACCAGGAGCAGGAGCACGCCGTGCAGGTAGACGCGCCAGAAGAGCGGCCCGTGCGCGCGCCGGCTCATCCCGGCTCCCCGGCGAGCAGGTACCCGGCGCCGCGGACCGTCTTGATGAGCCGGGGCCGCCGGGGATCGTCGCCGAGCTTCTGCCGCAGCCGGGAGACGTGCACGTCCACCGAGCGGTCGAACGCCTCCTCGGCGCTCCCGCCCGCCAGCTCGATGAGCTGCTCCCGGGCGAGCACGCGGCCCGCGCGGCGCGCCAGCGCGTGGAGCAGCGCGAACTCGTACCCGGTGAGCGTCACCTCGCGCCCGTCCAGCGTCACCCGGCGCGCCGCCGGATCCACCACCAGGCCGCCGACCCGCACCGCCTCGCGGGGCGGCCCGGCGCGCCCGGTCGCTCGCCGCACCACGGCGCGGATGCGCGCGAGCAGCTCGCGGGGCGAGAACGGCTTCGCCAGGTAGTCGTCCGCGCCGAGCTCGAGCCCCATCACGCGGTCCGCCTCCTCGCCGCGCGCGGTGAGGACGATGACCGGGACGTCGGAGCGCGACCGGAGCTCGCGGCAGACCTCCAGGCCGTCCTTCCCCGGCAGCATGAGGTCGAGCAGCACCACGTCGAAGCGCCCCGCGAGCGCCTCGTCGAGCCCGCGGCGCCCGTCGGTGACGTGGACCACCGCCACGCCGTGGCCCTCCAGGTACTCGCGGGTGAACGCGGCGAGGCGGAGGTCGTCCTCGACGAGCAGCGCGAGGAGCGGGGTCGCGGCGGTCACCGCGGCATCATAGCGTGGGGCGGGCGCCGTCACCGCGGGTCGGCTCCGGGGGAGCGGCCTAGCGATGCAGCCGCTCGATCTTGCGGGTGAGCTTCTCGCGCTGCGCCGGCGTGAGCGCGTCGTGGACCTCGACGCCCGCGTCCACCGCCTCGTGCGCGAGCTTGCGGAACGCGTCGGCGCGCGCGTCCACCAGCGCGTGCAGCCGGGCGCGGTCCGGCGCCGCCGCCATCCACTCGGCGAGCAGCGCCTGGTGGGCCTCGTCCTGCCCGGCGCGCAGCTCGGTGGCCGCGGCGAGCATGCGGTCCTTCACCGCGTGGACGCGGGTGCGCTGCTCCGGGGTCGCGTCCACGTCGTCGAGCAGGTCGTCCACCCGGTCGGTCACGAACGCCGACATCCGGGCGGGATCGTGCCCGTGCCCGCGCCAGCCGCACCCACCGTGGAACCCGGTGAGCGCCACGACCCCCACCGCCAGCAGCCCGAGCGCCGCGATGGCGCCGATGATCCGCTTCATGTCCTCGTCTCCTTCCGGCCCGGCCACCGCGGGCGGGCACGGTGGGAGGATGCGCGGCGGAGATGTCCGGCGCCTGTGCGGTTCGTGAAGAAGCGTGAAGCGCGGCGCCGCGGCAGGGCGCCGGCGCCTCAGCGGATGACGAGGCGCGGCCGCCGCGCGCGGACGAACGCGGCGATGGCGTCCACGTCCCCGTCGGTGCCGGTCGCGATGCAGCCCTGCGTCCAGTCCACCTCGGTGACCGGGTACCCGGCGCCCTCGGTCCCGCGCGGCGGCCCGTGGATGCCGACGGCCGCGCCGGTGAAGCCGCGGGCGGCCTGCGCCGGCGTCGGATAGGCGATGGGGATGAAGGTGCCGTACTGCGGGGAGGGGCGCGGGTCGCCGAGCGGATAGGTCCCGAGCGGCGTCCGCCCGTCGCCGCGACGGCGCTTCCCGACGCCGCTGCGCCCGAGCGCCACCGTGAACTGCGCCGCCGGCGCCCCGCCGCTGCACAGCCAGAGTTCCCGGCGGTCGGTCACGACCACGACCGCGTCGCGCGAGCGAGGGCACGGCGACGGGTCGAGCGCGCCCTCCGCCCCCGGCGCGAGCGCCGGCAGCATCGCGAGCGCGCACGCCGCGAGCCGCCGGCCGGTTCCGCTGGAGCGTGGGCCCCTCCCCATCGACCCA
Source organism: Anaeromyxobacter dehalogenans 2CP-C (assembly GCF_000013385.1). Classification (GTDB taxonomy): domain Bacteria; phylum Myxococcota; class Myxococcia; order Myxococcales; family Anaeromyxobacteraceae; genus Anaeromyxobacter; species Anaeromyxobacter dehalogenans_B. The sequence goes on along the minus strand of NC_007760.1, from coordinate 3,288,570 downwards.
GCATCCTATGCGCGCCGGAGCGCAGCGGCCAGCGGGCGGCCGCGCGCACCCGGCCGGCGCAGTCCGCCAGGGCGGTCGCGGCGCGGCGCTGCCGGCGCGATGGTGGCACGCGGGAGGCCGCCCGCCCGCGGGAGCCGACATGTGGTTACCGCTGCCGCTCCTCGCCGTGCTGCTCTCGGTGCCGGCCACCACCTGGCCGGAGGGCGACGAGGTGATCGGCGCGAGCGGCGCCCACCGCATCCGCCGGGGCGAGTCGCTCATCGAGATCGCGCGCCGGTACGACCTCGGCTTCGGCGAGATCGCGGCGGCGAACCCGCGCCTGGACGCGTTCGTCCCGCCGCCGGGCGAGCTCGCGATCCTCCCGACCGCCTGGATCCTCCCGTCGGCCGCGGAGGAGGGGACGGTGGTCGTGAACCTTTCGGAGATGCGGCTCTACTACCTGCCGGCGGGACCCGGGCCGCTCCTCACCTTCCCGGTGGGCGTGGCGGTGGAGGCGGGCGCGACGCCGCTCGGCGTCCTCACCGTGGAGCAGAAGCTGGTCTCGCCGAGCTGGTACCCGACGCCCGCGATCCGGCGCGAGGATCCGGAGCTGCCCGCCGCGGTGCCGCCGGGGCCGGACAACCCGCTCGGCAGCCACGCGCTCCGGCTCTCCGCGCCGACGCTGCTCATCCACGGCACGAACCGGCCGTACGGCGTGGGCCGCCGCGTGTCGCACGGCTGCATCCGGCTCTACCCCGAGGACATCCCCCGGCTCCATCGCGCGGTGCGCCTCGGCACGCCGGTCGCGATCGTGCGCGAGCCGGTGAAGGTGGGCGTTCGGGCCGGGCGCGTGCTGGTGGAGGTGCACCGCGACGACGACGCCGCCGCCGATCCGGCGGAGCTCGCGCAGCGGCTGCTCCGGGCGCGCGGCGTGCTCGAGCAGGTGGATCCGCGGAAGCTCGAGCGCGCGCTGGCGGCGCGGAGCGGGATGCCCGTGGACGTGAGCGCCGAGTGAAGGGGGCGCGACGGCCGGTGGCCGCCGCGCCCCTGCGTGCGCCGCTACATCTTCCCCTTCACCTGCGTCAGCTCGAACGCCTTGGCGGACTTCTGGGCGGCGAGCTCGGCGCGCTCGGCCGCGTCCTGCGCTGCCTTCACGGCCTCCTGCGCCCTCGCCGAGGTGGCCGAGGAGTCCGCCACGTCCTTGCGCAGCGCCTGGAGCTCGGCGGTCTGCGCGTCGAGCTTGGCGTTCATCGCCGCCTGTTGCCGCTCCACCGCGGAGATCCGGTCGGCGAGCGGGTCGATCTGCTGCTTCACGGAGCCGTTCGTCGCGCAGCCGGCGGCGAGCAGCCCGAGCACCAACAGTCCTGCCATCCGCATCATGGCGCCTCCTCCGAGTCGGGGTTCGACACCACTTTTCACGCTCCGGATGAATTCGCGGAAGGGCCGTTGGGGAGGGGCGTCGTGGTGCGACCGGGAGTGCGCCGCCGGTGGCTGGCGGCCGCGCGCCTGGGCGCGGCCTGGTTCACGCACCGTGCGGATTCGCGCCCCGCGCGGAGCCGACGGTGCCGACGTCGGGGGGCTCGAGGCAGGGATCTCGCTGGAAAATGTGCCCAACGGGGACGGTGCAGAGCTTGGCTGGCTGCGTCATGGACGTTTTGACGCACCGCACGCCCACGCCAGGAGAGCCTCGCCATGGAATCCCCGAGCACCGAATCCTCCTCCAGCCCGCACCCGCTCCACGACGAATCCCACGGCCGCTGCGACTTCTGCGGCTGCTCCGTGAACCGCGAGACCGCCGTCCAGCGCGTCGAGCGGCGCGACGAAGGCCCCGAGGTCGTCGTCCTCTGCGCCGACTGCGCGTTCGGGCACGACTGACGCCTTCCCGGCCGCCGCGCCCGCTTCGGCGCGCGGCGCGCGGCGCCGGTGCTGGCGCGGCGGTTGGGGAGAAGTCTCATCAGCGTTCGCTTACCGACGGCGAGCGCGGGGCGCCGCTGGCTCAACCGCGCGCCGTCACGGACGCAATCCCGCGCCGCGGCCACGCCCCTCGCCGGAGTGCGGCAGCGGGGACAACGCGCGGGCGACGGGCCGGCGGCGCTCCTGCCGCACCCGGGCGACGCGCTCGCGCTGGGCGCGCGTCGATCGGCCACGCGGGCCGGCCACACTCCCGGTGGTAATCACGATCGCATCGTCTCCGGGGGGAGGCCATGCAGATCGATGCGATCCGGGATGCGCTCGACGTCCGCGTTGGCAGGACGTTCGGCGCGAGCGACGTGAGGCGGCTGCAGGAGACCATCGAGGCGCTCGGGCCGTTCGCGCGCCTCAGCATCGACTTCGGCGCCGTGCGCCAGTGCGACGACGCGGCGCTGGCGCGCTTCGCGAGCCTGCTGGCGTGGGTGCCGGGCGCGCTGATCTCGGTGCGCGGGCTCACGCTGCACCAGTGGCGGCTGCTCACGTACCTCGGCGTCCACCCGGGCGACGAGGACGGCGCGGCCTCGACCGCGAACGCCTCCGCGTCCTGAGCGGCCGCGCCCCACCGACGAGCCCTCTCCGGTGGCTGCACGCCGCCGGCGCGCCCCGGTAGGCTGGGGGACATGGCGATCCGCATCGTCCGGCTCGGCAGCCCCCGCGCACGCGGCGAGGGGCTTCGCATCGGCACCGTCCGCCGCCCGCCGCGCGGCGTGCCCGCGTCGCGCTTCGCGGCCGACGACTGGTACGACGTCTGGTTCCCGAACCTCGCGCCCACGGTCCCGACCATGAAGCTGGCGCAGGCGGCGCGGAGCGAGCGCGAGTGGGCGGCCTTCAAGCGGCGGTTCCGCGCCGAGATGGCGGAGCCGGCCGCGCGCCGGACGCTCGACCTGCTCGCGGCGCTGTCGCACGGCGCCGATCTCGCCGTGGGCTGCTACTGCGAGGACGAGGCGCGCTGCCACCGGTCGGTGCTGCGCGAGCTGCTCGCCGAGCGCGGGGCGCGGCTGGCCTGATCGTCGGCCTCCCCGCGACCGCGGAGTACATCGCAGCACGCGCGCAATGACCGCGGTCAAGCGCGATTGGGTCAAATCGCGCAAATGCCAATGATTGACCTGGGCATGTTGTCGCATGGGCTTCCCCGGCCGGGGAAATCCTGCGGCACTTTGCTAGGGTCCCGCCGCGAGGTCAGGCATTCGGGCCTAGGCCCATCAACGCGGAGAGGTTCTACAAATGCACAAGTGGACGATGCGGACGACCGGCGCGCTTTTCTTCGCCGGCGCGCTCGCGATTGCGGGGTGCTCTGGTGACGACGGCAAGGCCGGTCCCCAGGGTCCCGCGGGTCAGGACGGGCAGCCGGGGCTTCCCGGGCAGCCCGGTCAGCCGGGGCAGCCGGGGCAGGACGGCCAGGATCTCACGGCCACCGCCAAGCCCGAGTCGTGCGCGGTGTGCCACGGCAGCGCCGGCGCGCAGCACCAGGGCATCTACGGCGGCTTCGCGGACGGCCTGGATCCGGCCACCTCCAAGCTGCAGATCACCAACGTCGCGGTCGCCAGCGTGCCCAACGCCACCACGGCGGGCACCTTCGACGTCACGCTCACCTTCAACGTGACCCTCGACGGCCAGCCGTACACCGCCGGGATCGCCGCGCTGAAGCAGAAGAGCTTCCGGGCGACCGAGTTCGACGTCGCCACGAAGTCCTTCACCACGCAGACGGCGTTCAGCTGGGGCACGCCGGCGCACGTCGCGAACGGCCAGTACACGGCCACGAAGACCGCCGCCGCGTTCGCGCCCGAGGCGTCGGACGCGTTCGTGTACCTGTATCTCGGTGACAAGCTGATCCTGCCGGCCGAGGGCCACTACAACCTGATGGACAACGTGGCCAGCGCGGCCGTGAAGTACGGCACCTGGACGTACACGTCGGCCGCGAACGTCTCCGGCTGCGAGAAGTGCCACCCGGCGCCGTACGCGAAGCACGGCTACCGCCAGGCGACCGTCGCCGGCCTCGAGGACATGGTGGCCTGCAAGGCCTGCCACACCGACCAGCGCACGGGCACGGACTTCGTCTTCCAGCTCCTGGCCGACGACCCGGCCGCGGCCGCCGCGCTCACGGTGGACGCGGACGGCGAGACGATCTACAGCGCCGAGCAGCAGGCGAAGTACGCGTACACCGCGACCATCGTGAACGACACGCACATGTCGCACGCGATGGAGTTCGCCTACCCGCAGTCGATGGCGAACTGCGTGACCTGCCACGACGGCAAGCTCGACGTGATCCTCGCCGACGCGAACTTCACGCTGAAGACCTGCAAGAGCTGCCACCCCGTGACCGGTCTGAACGGCGACCCGAAGCGCGCCCCCGCGCTGAAGGACGTCGTCCCGCACAGCTATGACCTGTACACGACGACGGTGAACTGCTCGGGCTGCCACAGCACGGCGGGCGGCTTCGCCCCGACGTTCGCGCAGATCCACACCGGCTACGACAAGCAGATCTACGCGAGCGCGACGGCCAAGCACTCGGCCACCTTCACCTCGAAGGTGGACTCGGCGTCGTTCGACGGCACGACGAACAAGCTGACGGTCACGTTCAGCGTCGCCGGCGCCGCCGCGGGCGCGATCGTGAAGCCCACCATCGTGGTCGGCCTGTACGGCTACGACACGAAGGACATGCTGATCAGCGGCCACAGCTCGCAGGCGGACGGCACCACGAACCTCGAGTACACCGAGGGCGCCAAGCAGCGCAGCGACCCGACCAAGTCGTCGAACAGCGCGCGCCTGACGCTCGACCCGGCGGCGGCGACCGCCGGCGTCACCCAGTGGACCGCCACCGCCGACCTCACGCTCTGGTCCGACCTGATCGCGCAGGGCGCGGTGAAGCAGGTGGAGATCGCGTTCCTGCCCACCGTCGGCAGCGACCAGGCGGCGGCGGTGAGCACCACCAACCCGGCCATCGCGGTCGCCGGCACCACCGCGACGGTGGACCTCGCCAGCAGCGCCATCGTCGCGAACGCGTATGGCAAGGCGATCGTCAGCGCCGACAAGTGCAACAAGTGCCACGAGGCGCTCGGGACGACGTTCCACAACCCGAACTACGGCAGCGCCGGCGTCGTCGCCTGCCGCGTCTGCCACACCGTCCGTGACGGCGGCGCGCACCTGGAGATGCAGTCGCGGTCGATCGACTCGTACGTCCACGCGATCCACTCGATGCAGCCGTTCGACGTCCAGAGCATCGACTTCTCGGATCCGGTGGCCTCGATGCGCTACGACCACCACGTGGAGTCCACCTACCCGAACTTCACCATCCTGAACTGCGAGTCCTGCCACAACCCGGGCACCTACGAGGTCCCGGACCAGTTCCGGACGCTGCCCGGCGTGCTCTCCGCGTCGCGGACGCTCACGGGCAAGGATCGCAACATCGGCACGGTGGCGTCGGTCGTCACCGGCCCCGGGTCCCGCGCCTGCGGCTCCTGCCACCGGTCGCAGATGATCAACGAGGACGCCGCCGGCGACCTCGCCTCGTTCAACGCGCACACCGCGACGTTCGGGTTCGCGATCGAGAACGGCACCGGCGTCTTCGACGACGCCGTCGCGAAGATCATGGCGCTGTTCCAGTAGCCCCGGCGGGCGGGGCGGGCTCCGGCCCGTCCCGCCGGCCGTGAAGCGAAGCAAGCAACCGGGCGAGGCGAGCGCATCCTGCTCGCCTCGCCCTTCTCGTCTGGAGGGCAGCGGGCATCCCGCGGAACACCGCGCCCCCGCGCCGCGTTGCTCAGGCGATGCGCGCCCGCACGTTCCGTCCGCCACCTCGCCTGGCCGCCCTGCTGGCGCTCCTCTGCATCGCGCCGCTGCGCGCGGGCGCCGACGTCCGGCCGGATCCGGAGTGGTATCGCAGCGCGGTGATCTACGGCGTCGTCCCGCCGCGCTTCGGCCCCGAGCCGCTGAAGGCGGTGACCGCGCGCCTCGACGCCCTCCGCGACCTCGGCGTGGACGCGCTCTGGCTCGCGCCCGTCAACCCGACCGACGATCCCGGGGACGTCAGCTACGCCATCACCGACTACTTCGGCCTGCGGGCCGACTTCGGCACGCCCGAGGACCTCCGGGCGCTCGTCCGCGAGGCGCACGCGCGCGGCATCCGCGTGCTCCTCGACTTCGTCCCCAACCACACCTCGGTCGGCCACCCGCACCACCTCGACGCGGCGGCGCGGGGCCGGGCGTCGCCGTGGTGGGGCTGGTACGACCGCGATCCGGCGGGCCGCGAGACGCACTACTTCGACTGGAAGCACCTGCCGAACCTCGACTACGGGAACCCGCTGGTGCGGCAGATGATGCTGGACGCGTTCGCGTTCTGGGTCCGCGAGTACGACGTGGACGGCTTCCGCGTGGACGCGGCCTGGGGGATCCGCCAGCGCGCGCCCGCGTTCTGGGGGGCGCTGCGCCGCCGGCTCGACGCGGTGAAGCCGGGCGTGTTCCTGCTCGCCGAGGCGAGCGCGCGCGACCCGTTCTACGTCCGCAACGGCTTCGACGCGGCCTACGACTGGACCGGCGAGCTGGGCCACTGGGCCTGGGAGAAGGTCTTCGACGATCCCGCGCGCATCGGGCCGGCGCTCGACGCCGCGCTGGCGTCGCGCCGGACGCCGATGCACCGGGTGGCCCGCTTCCTGAACAACAACGACACCGGCGAGCGCTTCGTGACCCGCCACGGCCTCGCCGTGACCCGCGTCGCCGCGGTGCTCCTGCACGCGCTGCCCGGCATCGCGGTGGTCTACACCGGCGACGAGGTCGGCGCGGAGTTCCAGCCCTACGAGGAGGGGCCGCCGGTCTCGTGGGTGGACGTCCACGGGCTCCGTCCGCTGTACCGGCGGCTGGCCGCGCTCCGCGAGGACCTGCCGGCGCTCCGGCGTGGCACCTACCGGCGCGTCGCGGTCCCGGGGCACCCGGAGGCGTTCGCGTTCCTGCGCGACGCCGGGGCGGCGGGCCGCGCGCTGGTGGTGCTGAACTTCGGCGGCCCGGCCCGGCTTCGCCTGGACGCGCCCGCGGGCGCGCTGCCGGGCTGGGACGCGATCTCGCAGCGCCCGGCGGCGGTGCGCCGCGCCGGTCCCGGCGCGCTCGAGCTCGAGGTGGGCGGCCAGCAGGCCCTGATCCTGGTGGACCGCGCCAGCCCGCGCCGAGCGCGGCCTACGCCTCCTCCGACCCCGGGCCGCTCCCCTCCGGCGGCGTGCCGCGCGCGCGACGCCGGTCGAGGAGGTCGGCGGCCAGCCAGCACGCGACCGCCCAGCTCCCGCCGACGGCCCACCCGGCGATCACGTCGGTGGGCCAGTGCACGCCCAGGTACACCCGGCTCGCGCCGGTGAGCAGGGTGGCCCCGAGCGCGCAGGCCATCACGAGGAGCTTCATGCGCCGCCGCGGCAGCACGCGCGCGAGGAGCGCGCCCAGCGTCAGGTAGACCACCGCCGACATCATCGAGTGGCCGCTCGGGAAGCTGGCCGTGTACACGTACGAGCCGTGCGGCACGAGGTCGGGCCGCGGGCGCGCGTAGCCGTGCTTCAGGACCAGGCTCAGCGCCTGTCCGCCGGCGATCGCCACCGCGAGCAGCGCCACCGAGCGCGGGCGGCGCGCCATCCACAGGAACAGCGCGGCGGCGATCGAGACCAGCGTGAGCACGGCGGTGCCGCCCAGCGCGGTGAGATCGCGGCCCATCTCCTCCACCCAGCGCGGCCCCAGCGGCTCGGCAGGATCGGCGGGATCGCGCAGGGCGAGGAGCACGGCGCGGTCGAGCGAGCGGACCTCGTCGTGGCGGATCGCCTCCGCCACCTCGAGGAAGAGCCAGAGCCCGCCGGCCGCCGAGGCCACCAGGGCCACCGTGACGAGCTCGCGGGCGCGGACCAGGCGCCGGAGCGACCATCCTCGGGGGCCGGCCGGGCGCGGGGCTCGCATGCGCGGCATCTTCGCCCCCGCCCGCGGCGATGTCGATCTCGCGCCCTGCGCGCTCGCCCGCCCGGGCGGAGTGCGCTAGAACGCCCCGCCATGAAGACCGCCGCCCAGGACCAGGCCTGCCGCGACCGCGCGGCGCGGCTCCCCGAGAACGTCGCCGACCGGGTCGCCGAGCACGCGCGCCGCACCCCCGGGGCCGTCGCGCTCCTCGAGCACAACACCGCCGAGACCGTCACCTGGAAGCAGCTCGACACCGCCGCCGACGCGTTCGCGGCGCGGCTGCTCGCCGCCGGCTACCGCAAGGGCGACGTCGTCGCCACCAGCCTGCCGCTGCTCAAGGAGCACGTCTTCCTGCTCGTCGCGTGCTACCGCATCGGCGTGATCCTCGCGCCGCTCGACCTGCGGCTGCGCGCGGGCGAGATCCGGGCCGCGTTCGAGAAGCTCCGGCCGAAGGGCTACTTCTTCGTCGGCGCGCCCGCGCTCCTGCCGGTGCTGCAGGAGGTGGTCGGGAAGTTCCCGGGCGTGCGCCACTGGGTGCAGTTCCAGAAGGAGCCGGACGGCATCCTCCCCGGCGCCACCTGGGTGAAGGACTTCACCCGCCGCATCAAGCTCGACTACCTGAAGGCGAAGCTCCTCGGCACGGTGCGGCGCGCGCGCGCCCGCGTCGGCAGGCGCGACGGGTGCCTCGTCATCTTCACCACCGGCTCCACCGGCTCGCCCAAGCCGGCGCTGCTCTGCCACGAGAGCATCCTCGTCCAGAACGTCGGGCTCACCGTCGGGTTCGACCTCCGGCCGGACGACCGGCTGCTGGTGAACCTCCCGCCCTCGCACGTGGGCTGCACCACCGAGCTGCTCGGCACCGCGCTGTACGAGGGCATCCCGTCGGTGCTCCTGCACGTCTTCGACGCGCTGAAGAGCCTGGAGGCGATCGCCGAGCACCGGGTCACGGTGGTCGGGCAGATCCCGGCGCTCTTCAACGCGGAGTGGAGCCACCGCCGCTACGCCGAGCTCGACCTCTCCAGCCTGCGCGCCGCCATCTACGGCGGGCAGGGCGTGCCGCGCGCGTTCCTCGACCGGCTGCGGGCCATGGCGCCGGAGATCGGCACCGGCCTCGGGCTCACCGAGACGTCCGGGTTCTGCACCTACACCGCCGTGGGCGCGAGCGCCGACGACCTCGCCGACGGCATCGGGTTCGACTCGCCGCTCTGCCCCATCTCCATCCGCGGCCCGGTGACCGCCGACGGGTACGCCGGCCCCGAGCTGCCGGCCGGGACCGTGGGCGAGATCTGCTTCGCGGGCCCGCAGGTGTTCCTCGGCTACCTGAACGACCCCGGCGCCACCGCGCAGGCGGTCACGAGGGACGGCGTCTGCTACACGGGCGATCTCGGCAGCTACGATCCGGCGCGCGGGCTCCGGCTCGCCGGCCGCGCCAAGCTCGTCATCAAGCCGAAGGGCTTCCAGGTGTTCCCGGGCGACGTGGAGAACCACGTGATCTCCGCGCTGCCGGGCAAGGTGGCCGCGGCCGCCTGCGTGGGCGTCGAGCACGCGCGCTGGTCGGAGGCGATCGTGCTGTTCGTCGAGGCGGCGCCCGACGCCACCGTCACGCCCGAGGACGTCCACGCGGCGTGCGACGGCATCGCCTCCTACGCCCGCCCCAGCCACGTGGAGGTGGTGTCCACCGGGACGCTGCCCCTCAACCGCGTCGCGAAGGTGGACTACGTCGTGCTGCGCGAGCGCGCCCGCGAGCTCGTCGAGGCGCTCCGGCGCGACGGGAAGTGGGACGCCCGGGCGAGCCGCTGAGCGCCCGGGCGGCGCGGCGCGCCCTGCCGGTCGCCCCCCCGGGGTTCCCTGCGTCCCTTTTGCGCATCCCCGATTGAAGCACCCGGCCCCGGGCGCAATGCGCGGTACCTTGCGACAATCGCGAACGTGCGCGTCGCCCGAGGGCGACGTTCGAGGGTCCATGCCATCGAGCCGCGGAGTGTCCGTGTTCCCGCTGTCGCTCGTGCTGGCGGCCACCGCCGGGCTGGCGCTCGGGCTCGGCGCCTTCGCGTTCGACTACGCGAAGGGGTCCTCGTACCTCGGGAACGACCCGAGGACCTGCGCCAACTGCCACGTGATGGAAGGCCACTACGCCGGGTGGCTGGCGGGCACGCACCACGCCGTCGCGACGTGCAACGACTGCCACACGCCCGCGGCCTTCGTCCCCAAGTACTGGGTGAAGGCCACCAACGGCTATCACCACTCGATGGCGTTCACGATGGGGGGCTACCCCGACGCCATCAAGGCCCGCCCCGAGAGCGCCAAGGTGGTGGAGGACAACTGCCGCCGCTGCCACGCCGCCGTGGTCGAGGACATCGCGCACGGGGGCGACGTCTCCTGCGTGCGGTGCCACCGCAACGTGGGCCACATCCGCTGATCCGCCCGTCCGTCCCGCAGCCCCGGAGAAGGAGCACGCAATGCCCGCCGAGACCCAGCCCACCAAGAACCGCGCGCTGCTCATCGCGCTCGTGGCCGGGGTGTTCGCCCTGGTCGCGGTGGGCGTCGCGATGCTGCTGGTGAACATCAGCGAGAAGAAGTCGGAGGCGCGCTTCTCGTACGTGCGGGTGGTCGAGGTCGGCGAGGACGACACCGACCCGGCCAAGTGGGGCAAGAACTGGCCGCGCGAGTTCGACGACTACAAGCGCACCGCCGAGCGGACGAGCACGAAGTACGGCGGCGCGATCGGCACCGCCGAGGGCGAGATGGCGCCGCAGAAGGCGGAGCGCGATCCCTGGCTGAAGCGCGTGTTCGCCGGCTACCTGTTCGCGGTGGACTACCGCGACCGCCGCGGCCACGCGTTCATGCTGAAGGACCAGGAGATCACGAAGCGCAACGTCCCGGGCGAGGGGAAGCAGTCCGGCAACTGCCTCCACTGCCACGGCTCGATCATGCCGCTGTACCGCAAGCTCGGGAAGGAGGCGGCGCCGCAGGGCTCGCCGGCCGAGCAGCTCCAGGCCGGCCTCGCGAAGGTGGCGGAGATGGGCTACTGGGACGCGCACAAGGCGCTCGAGGACATGGGCGGCGGCAAGGCGCACCCGGTCTCCTGCGTGGACTGCCACGACCCGGCGTCGATGGAGGTGCGGGTCTCGCGGCCCGGCTTCATCGCCGGCATCCAGAAGCTCGCCGCGGGCTCGGCCGAGGTGCCGCACCTCCCGTCGATCGATCGCTGGCGCAAGGGCGACCGGTCGAAGCCCTACGATCCGAACCTCGACTCGACGCGCCAGGAGCGCCGCGCCTACGTGTGCGGCCAGTGCCACGTCGAGTACTTCTGCGGCAAGGGCATGACGCTGCTGTTCCCGTGGGCCGAGGGGCTGAAGGTCGAGAACGCCGAGCACCTCTACGACAACCTGCAGGTCAAGGGGCAGCGCTTCAAGGACTGGGTGCACGCCGAGACCGGGTTCGAGGTGCTGAAGGCGCAGCACCCCGAGTTCGAGGTGTGGAGCCAGGGCATCCACGCGCGGAGCGGCGTCACCTGCGCCGACTGCCACATGCCGTACAAGCGCGAGGGCGCGCAGAAGTACTCCGACCACTGGGTGCGCAGCCCGCTGCTCCAGCCGAACCGCGCCTGCGCGACCTGCCACCCGCTGACCGACGACGAGCTGAAGGCGCGCGTGCTCGCCATCCAGGATCGTCACTTCGCGCTGCTCACCCGCGCCGGCAACGCCGCCGTGGCGATGATCGACGCCATCGTGGCGGTGCGGAAGCCCTACGACGAGCGGAACCTCGCCGCGGCCACCGCCAAGGCGAAGGAGACGCTCGCGAAGCAGGACGCGTTCCAGAAGCTGCCGAAGGAGGATCAGGACAAGAAGATGGGGGCCGAGGTGAAGGCCAACCTGCTCGCCTCGTGGCGCGAGGTGATCGCGAAGACGCCGGCGCTCCAGGAGCTCGAGAACCTGCAGCGGGCCGCGCAGTGGCGCCTCGACTTCGTGGCGGCCGAGAACTCCATGGGCTTCCACGCGCCGCAGGAGCTGGCCCGCATCCTGGGCGAGTCCATCGACCTCTCGCGCGAGGCGGAGGTGAAGGCCACGCGGCTCGCCGTCGGGACCGCCGCGTCCGCCGCGGCGGTGCCCGCGACGCAGCGCAGGTAGGGAACCCGCGCGCCGGCTCGCGCTCACGCGTCGCGGTGCACGAGCCCGGGGGCGAACGCCGGCGCGCAGACGGCGACGTACTCGGCCCCCTCGGCGGTGGGCGTGCTGTAGCGCACCCATTCGCCGCGGGGGACGACCACGGCCTGCCCGGGCCCGACGTCGATCACCCCCGAGGCGCTCTCCACGCGCAGGCTGCCCCGGAGCACCAGCGTGTACTCGTCGAACTCGGGCGTCTGCCCGGGCTCGCGCCAGCCCTCCGGGCTCACCATCCGGGCGATGCTGACCGCCTCGGTCCCGCTGTTCACGCGGCCCACGAACTCCTGGATCACCTTCGGCTTCGTGCCCGCCGCGGGGATGACCGTGGGCGCGCGGATGAGGGTCGGCATGGGAGTCTCCCGGCGCCCGACGTGGTGCGGGGCGCCTTCCTGGACGGGAGGCTCTAACCGGCGCCCCACGCCGCGTCGCGGGCCTCGCGAGGGGGGGGCACGCAACCCCAAACCGCGCGGCGATGGGCGGCGTTCGACGGCAACGCGCGGGATCCCTGGCGATCCCGCCGATCGCGCTTTGACCGGGATCAGTCCGCGTCCGAGGCTTCCGCCGCGGGCTCGAGACGAGCCCTCGAGGAGGAAGCCGGTCATGCGAGAGGCCCCTGAGCTGGTTCCCTGCAGCATCGAGCAGCGTGTTCCCCGGACGCCTTCGACCGCCGTCGCGGGCGCCGCCCCGCGGGGGGCGAAGGCGAGGACGATCGCCCGGCGCCGATGCGCCGCGCTCGCGGTCGGATGGCTCGCCACCGCCTGCCTGGCAGCGGACGACGCGGCGGCCGGGCCGGCGGCGAGCCGGTCCGCCGTGCTCGGGGCGAACGCGGTCACGACCTGGCACGCCTACGCCCAGGACCTCGTCGCCGGCTTCCCGGGCCGCGGGAACGCCGCGCAGGCGTACACCGCGTCGCTCATCCAGGTCGCGGTCTACGACGCCGTGGTGGCGATCCGTGGGCGCTACCCGCCGTTCCTCGCGCCGGTGCCCGCGCCCGCGGGCGCGGACCTCGACGCCGCCGTGGCGACGGCGGCGTACCGGGTCGGCATCGCGCGCGTGAACGCGGGAACGTCGCGGACCGCGTTCCAGGACCGGTACACGGCGTTCCTCGCCGCCATCCCGGACGGCGCGGCCAAGGCGGACGGCGTGGCGGTCGGCGAGGCGGCCGCCCAGGCGGTGCTGGCGGCGAGGAGCGGCGACCACTTCTACGACGCGGCGACGTTCGCGAACCCGCCCGCCGAGCCCGGCGTGTGGCAGGCGACCCCGGTCGCGAACGCCTACGCGACCGCCGGCGCCTCCGACCATGCCATGGCGTTCGTGATCCCGCTGACCGCGCCGTCGCCGGGCGCCCGCCGGGCGCCGCCGCCCCCGAACCTGCGCTCGGCGAGGTACGCGGACGCGCTCGCCGAGGTGAGGGAGTACGGACGCAAGGAGAGCGCCTCGCGGACCCCCGCGATGACCGACGTCGTCCAGTTCTGGACCGAGAGCGGCTTCACGCTGTGGCAGCGCAACACCCGCGACCTCGTGGCCGCCCGGAACCTCGACGAGCTCGAGACGGCGCGGGCGCTCGCGGCCATCGGCGTGGCCGGCGGCGAGGCCATGCTCGCGTGCTTCGAGAGCAAGTACCACTACCTGGGCTGGCGCCCGTTCCAGGCCATCCAGCGCGCCGACGAGGACGGCAACGAGCGGACCGAGCCGGAGCCGCTCTGGACGCCGCTCGTCCGCGCGAACCACCCCGAGTATCCGGCCGGACACGGCTGCTACGGGAGCGCCATGGCCACCTCGCTCCGGCTGCTGTTCGGCGACATGGCGGTCACGCTGACGAGCACCGGGAGCCAGGTCGCCGGCTGGCCGCAGGTGCCGTCGCGCCGCTACGCGTCGCTCGCGGCCATCCCCGACGAGAACGCCGACGCGCGGGTGTGGGGAGGGCTGCACTTCCGCACGACGATGGAGCAGTCGGCGCGCTGGATCCGCGACGTCACGAACGACGCGCTCTGCGGCCGCTTCGGCATCGCCTGCGAGTGACCCGGCCGGCTGGCGCGGCGCGGTGGCCCGGGCCGCGCCGCGCCCGGCGTCGATTGCGGCGCGCACCGCCCCCCGACTACATACCCGGTCGTCCGGCTCGCCCTCGGCGCGGCGGGGCGGACGCGGGGGGTGACCATGCCCGACTCGACTCCCGGAGGGGCCTCCGGCGCGGCGCGTCCCGCGTCGGACCGGCTCGAGTCGTGGAAGGAGATCGCGGCCTACCTGAGGCGCGACGTCACCACCGTGCAGCGCTGGGAGCGGCGCGAGGGCATGCCGGTGCACCGCCACCTGCACGACAAGCTCGGCTCGGTCTACGCGTTTCGCTCCGATCTCGACGCGTGGGCGCGCCGCCGGAGCGCCGGGGCGGCGGGCGGCGCGCCGGGCGAGGGGCCGGCGGAGGGTGGCCAGGAGGGTGACCCCGCGGGCGACCCGGGAACGGCGCCTGCGCCCGAGCCGGCCAGTCGCGGGCAGGCGGCGAGCGGGCACGTGGGGACCTCGCGGCCGGCGGTGCTGCTCGCGGCGGCGGCCGTCGCGGCGGCCGCCGCGGTGGGCGCGGGCGCGGTCTGGCTCCTCCAGCGGCAGGCCGCCTCGACGCGCGATCCGCTGGCCGGCGCCCGCTTCGTGCCGCTCACCGACTTCGGCGGCGTCGAGCAGGCGGCCGCGATCTCCGGCGACGGGCGCTTCGTCGCGTTCCTGTCGGACCGGGCCGGGCGGGTGGACGTGTGGCTCACGCAGGTCGGCTCCGGGCAGTTCCTGGACCTGACGCGCGGGAGCGCGCCCGAGCTGGTGAACCCCTCGATCCGGACGCTGGGCTTCTCGCCGGACGGCTCGCTGGTGACCTTCTGGGCCCGCGGACGCACCGGCTCGGACCCGCCGGACATCGGCATCTGGGCGGTGCCGCTGCTGGGCGGTCCGCCGCGGCCGTACCTGGAGGGCGCGGCGGAGTACGCCTGGACCCGCGACGGCACGCGCCTCGTCCACCACACGCCGGGCCCGGGCGATCCGATGTACGTGAGCGAGGCCGGCCGGCCGCACGAGGGCCGCCGGCTCTTCTCCGCGCCGGCGGGGCTGCACGCGCACTTCCAGACCTGGGCGCCCGATCAGAGGTTCGTGTACTTCGTGCAGGGGGCGCTCCCGGACCGCCTCGACCTGTGGCGGATCCGGGCGGACGGCAGCAGCGCACCGGAGCGCCTGACCCATCACGACGGCGTGGTCAGCCACCCGGTGTTCGTGGACGCGCGGATGCTGCTCTACCTCGCGACGGACGCCGACGGCTCCGGGCCGTGGCTGCACGCGCTCGACGTCGAGGACGGGGTCGCGCGGCGCGTGGGGACGGGCGCCGAGCGGTACACCTCGCTCGCGGCGAGCGCCGACGGGCGGCGCCTGGTCCTCACGCAGGCGAGCCCGAAGCGCACGCTCTGGCGCGTAGCGCTCGGACCGGATCGTGCGGATCTCGCCGGCGCGCGGCCGATCCCGCTGACCACCGGGACCGGGGGGTCTCCGCGGCTCGGGCCCGGATACCTCGTCTACGTCTCGGCGAAGGGCGCCGGCGACGGCCTGTGGAAGCTGCAGGACGGCGCCAGCACCGAGCTCTGGAGCCAGCCCGGGGCGCGGATCGCCGGCGCGCCGGCCGTCCGCAGGGACGGGCGGCGGATCGCGTTCTGGACGCGCGAGGGCGGGCGGACCCGCCTCCGCGTGGTGGACGCGGACGGCACCGGCGGGCGCGTGGTCACCGACGCGCTCCAGCTCTCCGGCGCGCCGGCGTGGATGCCGGACGGCGCGTCGCTCGCGGTCGGCGCCATCGTGAACGGCGCGCCGAGGCTGTTCCGCGTGCCGCTCGAGGGCGGCGCACCCGCGCCGCTGGTGGCGGAGCCGTCGGCGGACCCGGCCTGGTCACCGGCGGGCGATCTCTTCGCCTTCACCGGCGCGGACGTCGGCACCACGTTCCCGCTGAAGGCGGTGAACGCCGACGGGAGCGCGCACCGGATGCCGCCGCTCACGCTCACGCGAGGGGAGCGGCACGTCGCGTTCCTCCCCGGGGGGCGGTCGATCGCGGTGCTGCGGGGCGAGATCCGCCGCAAGCACCTCGCGGCGGTGGACCTCGCGTCGGGCGCGTCGCGCCCGCTCATCGTGCTGCCGCCCGACTTCGACGTCCGCGACTTCGACGTGTCGCCCGACGGCCGCGAGCTGGTGCTGGAGCAGGTGCAGGAGCGCTCGGACCTGGTCCTCGTCGAGCGGCCCGGGGGCTGAGCCTCAGCGCCCGAGCGCGTGCAGCCGCTCGCTCTCCACGACGCGGACGGGCTCCGCGGCGTCGTCGAGCGCGAGCCGGACGAGCGCGCGGGCGACCGCGTCGGCCGGGACGGGCGCGTGGCGGCGCTCCCTGCCGAGCACCGCGAACGCCGCGCGGGCGAGCGGGAGCGCGAGCCGCTCGCCGAGCCGGGGCTCCTTCCGCGCGCCGCCGTCGTCGATGAACGAGGGGCGGAGCACCGTGAGCTGCGGGTACCCGAGGCGCGCCAGCGCCGCCTCGGCCTCGCCCTTCGTCCGCAGGTAGAAGTTGCCCGAGCGCGGGCTCGCGCCCAGCGAGCTCACCAGCACGAAGCGCCGGGCGCCCCTCGCCCGCGCGGCCTCGGCGAACGCGACCACCGCCTCGAGATCCACCGCCCGGAACGCCTCCCGCGACCCGGCCTGCTTCATGGTCGTGCCGAGGCAGCAGACCGCGACGTCCACCGGCTCCGGCAGCGCCCGCCGGAGCGCGGCCGGATCGCGGAGCTCCGCGATCCGCGAGGTGAGCCTGGCGTGCTCGATCGGCAGCGCGCGCCGCCCGATCGCGATCACCCGGCCGACGTCGTCGCGGGCGAGCAGGTGCCGGAGCGCGAGGGAGCCGACGAGGCCCGAGGCGCCGGCGATGGCGAGGGTCCGCATGGCGTACCGATAATCGAGCGCACCGCGCGCCGCGACGCGTCAGCGCGTGGCCGTGACCTCGATCAAGCGCGGGCGCGTCCGTGCGCGGAAATGCCGCGAGTGGCTCTTGCGCGCCGCGCGCCCCACATGAGACCGTGACCGCTCCGAGGCCATCGCGTCCGCGAGGCTTACGGCTCCAGCCCCATGTCCCGTCCAGACTCCGTGCCCGTCGGCGCGACGGAGCCCTCGTCTCGTGGAGGTAGATGGCGTGATCGTTCTGGTGCTGAACTGCGGAAGCTCGTCGGCGAAGTTCGCGGTGATCGACGCGGTGACCGGCCGTGAGCTGGTCTCGGGCGTCGCGCAGCGGGTCGGCTCGGCGCAGGCGACGCTCGACTTCAAGGTGGACGGCAGGAAGGAGTCGCGCCTGCTGCACGGGGCCGGGCACGAGCGGGCCCTGCGCGCGGTGGTCGAGCTCCTCGACGAGCTCGGGGTGGCGGGCGAGATCGCGGGCGTCGGGCACCGCGTCGTCCACGGGGGCGCGAAGTTCTCCGGCTCGATGCCCATCACGCCCGCCGTCGTCGCGAAGATCGAGGAGTGCATCCCGCTCGGACCGCTCCACAACCCGGCCAACCTGCTCGGCATCCGCATCGCGCAGGAGCTGTTCCCGGCGCTGCCGCAGGTGGCGGTGTTCGACACCGCGTTCCACCAGACCATGCCGTCGCGCGCGTACCTGTACGCCGTGCCGTACGAGTGGTTCGCGAAGCACGAGGTGCGGCGGTACGGCTTCCACGGCACGAGCCACCGGTACGTCTCCCAGCAGGCGGTGAAGCAGCTCGGCCTCGACCCCGAGGACCACGCGGTCGTCACGGCGCACCTCGGGAACGGCTGCTCGCTCGCCGCGGTCCGCAACGGCGCCAGCATGGACACGACCATGGGGCTCACGCCGGTGGACGGCGTGGTGATGGGCACGCGCAGCGGCAACATCGACCCGTCGATCATCGCGCACATGAAGAAGGCGCTGCACTGCACCGCCGACCACGTGATGGACGAGCTGAACCGGAACTCCGGCCTGCTCGGCATCTCCGGCCTGTCGAACGACATGCGCACGCTGCAGGAGGCGGCCGCCAGCGGGCACGAGCGCGCCGCGCTCGCCATCGACAAGTTCTGCTACTCCGTCGCGAAGGCCGCCGCGGGCATGTTCGTGTCGCTGGGCCGGGTGGACGCGCTCGTGTTCACCGGCGGGATCGGCGAGAACGCGGTGGACGTCCGGGCCCGCATCGTGGAGCTGCTCGGCTTCGCCGGCTTCGCGCTCGACGCCCACGCCAACGCGTTCCACGGCAAGGCGCTCCGGGGCCGGATCACCCGGACCACCAGCCCGATGGCGGCGGTGATCGCCACCAACGAGGAGCTCATGATCGCCATGGACACCGCCGAGATCGCGGCCGCGCACGGCCACGCGGACGCGGAGGCGCCCGCCGCCGTGCGGCGCGCCTTCGCCTAGGGCCCGGGGAGCGCACGCAGATGGCCCACGTCCTCCTCCTCGCGCCGGCCGGACGCCAGGTCGGCCTCACCACCGCCTGCCTCGGGCTGGTGCGCGCCCTGGATCGCCAGGGCGTGCGCGTCGCCTTCGCGAAGCCCATCGCCGCGCGCGGCGAGGACCGCGTCTCGGCCCTGGTCCGGCTCGGGTCGAGCCTCCGGCCGCCGGACCCGATCCCTCGCGCCGAGGCCGACGCGCTGCTCGCCGCCGGGGACGACCAGACGCTGATGGAGCGGGTGGTGGCGCTCTGCGCGGGCGCCGCCGAGGGCGCGGACGTCCTGGTGGTCGCCGGCATGTGGCCCGAGCCCGGGATGGTGCACTCGACGCGGGTCAACGCGCTCATGCTGAAGGCGCTCGACGCCGAGCTGGTCCTGGTCGGCTCTCCCCGCGGCGAGACGCCGGCGGAGCTGGCGGACGCGATGGCGATCGCGGCGCGCGGGCTCGGCGGGTTCGGCGACGGCGAGCCGGTGAGCTGCTTCCTGAACCGCGTCGCCCCCCCGGCGCCGGCCGCCCGCGTGGGCGAGTCCCGGCCCATCTGGCTGGAGGCGGGCGAGGAGGGCGAGCTCCCGGCGGCGGAGATCGAGGCCTACCGCGCGGCGCTGGAGGCGGAGCGGCTCCGGCCCATCGCGGCAGTGCCGTCGCGCGGCGACCTCGCCGCCCCGCGCGTGAAGGACCTCGCCGAGGCGATCGGCGCGCGGGTCGTCCGCTCCGGCGACCTCGAGGGCCGGCGCATCCGGCACGTGGCGCTGTGCGCGATGGCGGTGCCGGGGTCGATCAAGACGTTCCGGCCCGGCACGCTCGTCATCACCCCCGGCGACCGGAGCGACATCCTGCTCGCCGCGGCGCTGGCCGTGCTGAACGGCGTGCCGCTCGCCGCGGTGCTGCTCACCGGCGGCGTCGAGCCCGAGCCCCACGTGTTCGAGATGTGCGACTCCGCGCTCCGGGCCGGGCTGCCGGTCCTCGCCGTGGACCAGGGCAGCTACGCCGCCGCGACCGCGGTGGCGGGCATGAACCTGCAGGTGCCCCCCGACGACGCGGTGCGGGTGGAGCGGGTGATGACGGCGGTGGCCGATCTCATCGACCCCGCCTGGCTGCGGTCCCGCGCCGCGACCACCCGCGTCCGGCGCCTCTCGCCGCCCGCGTTCCGGCAGCGGCTGGTGGAGGCGGCGCGCGCCGCGAACAAGCGGATCGTCCTGCCAGAGGGCGCCGAGCCGCGCACCGTGGCGGCGGCCGCCATCGCGCAGGAGCGCGGGATCGCGCGCTGCGTGCTGCTCGGCGACGCCGACGAGGTCCACGAGGTCGCGCGCCGGCAGGGCGTCACGCTGCCGCCCTCGATCGAGATCGTCGATCCGGCCCGGGTCGCGCCCTGGTACGTGGCGCCGCTGGTCGAGCGGCGCGCGGCCAAGGGGATGACCGCGGCGCAGGCCGCCCAGGAACTGGGCGACGCGGTGATGGTCGGCACCATGATGATGGCGCTCGACGAGGCGGACGGGCTCGTCTCCGGCGCGCTCCACACCACCGCGCACACCATCCGGCCGGCCCTCCAGATCGTGAAGACGGTGCCCGGCTGCAACCTGGTGTCGAGCGTGTTCTTCATGTGCCTGCCGGAGCAGGTGCTGGTGTTCGGCGACTGCGCCGTGAACCCGACGCCCACCGCCGAGCAGCTCGCCGACATCGCGGTCCAGAGCGCCGACTCGGCCGCCGCGTTCGGCATCGAGCCGCGCGTGGCCATGCTGTCCTACTCGACCGGCACGAGCGGCGCGGGCGAGGAGGTCGAGAAGGTGAAGCGCGCGACCGAGCTCGCGCGCGCGGCGCGGCCGGACCTCGCCATCGACGGGCCGCTGCAGTACGACGCGGCGGTCATGCCCGACGTGGCGCGCCAGAAGGCGCCCAGGTCGAGCGTGGCCGGCCGCGCGACGGTGTTCGTGTTCCCGGACCTCAACACCGGGAACGTCACCTACAAGGCCGTGCAGCGGAGCGCGAACGTGGTCAGCATCGGGCCGATGCTGCAGGGGCTCGCCAGGCCGGTGAACGACCTGAGCCGCGGGTGCCTGGTCGAGGACATCGTGTTCACCATCGCGCTCACGGCCATCCAGGCCAGGCAGCTGGCGGCGCGCCGGTCGCGCTGACGCGCCGCCGGGAGGGCCGTGCCCTAGCCGGCCAGGCCCGGGACCGCCGCCGCGCCGGCGACGGGGGTGCTCGCCCGCGCCCCGAGCTCCGCGAGCGCGCGGTCGATGCGCGGGAGCACCACCTCTCGCGTGTACGGGATGAGGCTCTCGCCGATCACCGCGAGCGCGAGCGCGCGGGGGACGGCCCCGGCGCCGCGGCGCAGCGCGTGCGCGACGAGGCGCCAGAACAGCCGCCGGCGCGGGCTCCGGACGCCGATCCCCCATGCGACCCTGCCCAGCGCGGCGAGGGCGCCCTCGTCGGCGCCCGCGTCCGCGACCGCGCGGGCGCGCACCGGGAGCTGGTCGATCACGAGCGCGCAGCGCGCGTAGAACGCCGCGGGCGCGTAGAGCGCCTCGACGAGCCGCCGGTAGCCGGAGAGCAGCGCCCGCTCGTCCATGGCGGGCACGAAGTTCGGCCGCGCGCAGTTGTCGCCCGCGCTCTCCTCCCGCAGGCGCCCCTCCGCCTCGAGGCGCCGCCACAGGCGCGTGCCGGGGAGCGCCATCAGCACCCCGGCCATCGCCCTCGGGATGGGCAGGCCGGAGATGAGCTCGAGCTGGCGGTCGAAGATGTCGGGGCCCTCGCTGTCGAACCCCACGATGAACCCGGCGAACACCTCCAGGCCGGCGCGGGTGAGCTCCTCGACGGCGCGGGCGGCGGGCACGCGGAGGTTCTGGCGCTTGCCGGTCTCGGCGAGCGCGGCGGCGGAGGGCGTCTCGATCCCGACGAACACCTCCTGGAAGCCGGCGGCGACCATCGCGGAGACGAGCTCGGGGGCGCCGGCGAGGTCGAGGCTCGCCTCGGTGCAGAGCTGGAACGGGAACCCGTGCCGCTCCTGCCAGGCCCGGAGCACCGGGAGCAGGCGCGCCACCTCGCGCCGGTTGCCGACGAAGTTGTCGTCCACGAAGAACAGCGCGCCGCGGGCGCCGCGCCCGTGCAGGTCGTCGAGCTCCGCGACCACCTGCTCCGGCGTCTTCACCCGCGGCACGCGCCCGAACAGCTCGACGATGTCGCAGAACTCGCAGTGGAACGGGCAGCCGCGCGAGTACTGCAGCGAGGCGTTGGCGTAGCGCGAGAGGTCCACGAGGTCGAACCGCGGGACGCGCGCCAGGGAGAGGTCGGGCCGGCCGTCCCCCTCGGGAGAGAGGTCGCGCGGCGCCGCCGGCACGTCGCCCGCCAGCGCGCGCACCAGCAGGTCGAGGCGGCCCTCGGCCTCGCCGCGGAAGACGTGATCGGCCTCGGGGAAGCGCTCGGGCGCGCTGCTCGGCCCCGCGCCGCCGACCACCGTGCGACGGCCCAGGGCGCGCGCGCGCAGGACCACCTCGCGCATCGACGGAGCCTGCACCAGCATCCCGGAGACGAGCACCGCGTCCGCCCAGAGGAGGTCGGCGTCGTCGAGCGGGCCGACCTCGAGGTCGCGCAGCCGCAGCTCCCAGCGGTCCGGCAGGTGCGCCGCGAGCGTGGCGAGCCCCAGCGGCGGCATGGTGGCGGCCTTTCCGATGAAGGGGAGGCTGTGCTCGAAGCTCCAGTAGGTGCGCGGGGAGCGGGACTGCACGAGGAGGGCACGCATGGTCCTCCATCCGTGCGCGCCTCGCGTCACGGGCCGGTCACCGCACCGCGGGTGCAACCAGGTCCCCTCGTCGGAGTGCGACCGGGGCCGGGAGCGCCGCGAGCTCCCGCTGCCTCGCCCACCGCGCGCGCTCCCGGGGCGGGGACCGCCCGTCGGCACGGCTCGTCGAGCGCTCCCTGAAGCGCCAGGGCCGCGGCGATCCCCGGCAGGGGAGGCGGACGGGAGCGGGCCAGGGGGTATGCTCCGCGCCCCTCCGTCCTGCCTTCGAGGAGCACCGCATGAGCCCGCCCGTTCCGCCCATCGCCATCGAGGCCGCCACCGCGCCGTCGCGGAAGGGCGCCCAGCTCGTCCCCGAGCCGTTCGCGACGCGCCTCTCGCGCCGGGTCAAGCACGCCCTCGGGGATCCGTTCGGCCTGAGGGCGTTCGGCGTCAACCTCATGCGGCTGCCCGCGGGCGACACCTCGGCCATCCACCACCGCCACACGGTGCAGGACGAGTTCGTGTACGTCCTCGAGGGCCACCCGACGCTCGTCACCGACGACGGCGACGTGCAGCTCGCCCCCGGCATGTGCGCCGGCTTCCCCGCGAGCGGGCGGGCCCACCACCTGGAGAACCGCACCGGGCACGACGTGGTCGTGCTGGAGGTGGGCGATCGCGCCACCGGGGACCAGGTGATCTACCCGATGGACGACCTCATGCTCGTGCCCGGGCCCGACGGTCGGCGCCGCTTCGTGCACAAGGACGGGACGCCGTACTGAGCCCCGCCTGGCGGTCCGGGCGCGCGGAGGGTAGGTTCGGGCCGATGCCGCCGCCCGAGCGCCACCTCCTCCTCGTCCGCCACGGCGAGACCGACTGGAACGCCGCCGGGCGCCTGCAGGGCCAGACCGACGTGCCGCTCAACGCGAACGGACGGGCGCAGGCGCTCGCCCTGGCGTCCCGGCTCCGCGCCGAGGGCGTCCGCGCCATCGGCGCGAGCGATCTCTCCCGCGCGCGCGGCACCGCGGAGATCGTGGGCGGGGCGCTGGGCCTGGAGGTCGCGCTGCTGGACGCGGACCTGCGCGAGCGCGGCTACGGCGCGTGGGAGGGGCTGACGCGCGGCGAGTGCGCGGCGCGCCACCCGGAGGCGTGGGCGCGCCACGTCGCCGATCCCCGCACGCCGCCGCCCGGCGGCGAGACCGCCGAGGCGCTCCTCGCGCGCGTGGTGCCGGCCATCCACCGGGCCGCCGAGCGCCTCGCCTCGCCCGCGGTGCTCGTCACGCACGGTGGAGTCATGCGGGCGTTCCTGTCCGCCGTGCTCGACGGCGGCCCGGTCGCCGGGGCGGTCGCGCCGCGCGTCGTCCCGAACGGTGGCGTGTGGCGCGTGCGCCTCGTGGACGGCCGCGTGGTGGGCGCCGCCGCGCTCGACGGCATCGCGAGCTGAGCCGTCCCCGAGGGTCGCGGCGCCACGCCCCGCGCCGGCGCGTGACGCGCCGCGGCGCCACGCCCGGTGACCTTCGTCGAGGGGACCCGATCCCGGCGCGTCGCGCCCCGGACGGTTCCGGATTGACGCTGCGTGACACGCCTCCGGCGCGCGAACCGACGCGCTGTACCCCGACGAAGGATTGCCGGCGCCCCGGGCAGCACAAAGAACCGCTGACCACCCCGATTTCCGGGAGGAGCGCGCATGAAGAAGACCACGAGCAGGTCCCAGCCGGACACCGCCCCGAAGGCTTCCCGCCGTTCGTTCCTGAAGAAGGCAGCCCTCGGCGCCGCGGGCGTGGCGGCGGGGGCGGCGGCGCCCACCATCCACGTCGCGCAGGCGCCCATCACGCTGCGCTTCCAGAGCACCTGGCCGCAGAAGGACATCTTCCACGAGTTCGCGCTCGACTACGCGAAGAAGGTCAACGAGATGTCCGGCGGGCGCCTCAAGATCGAGGTCCTCGCGGCCGGCTCGGTGGTGAAGGCGTTCGACCTCCTCGACGCGGTCTCGAAGGGCACGCTCGACGGCGGCCACGGCGTGGTCGCCTACTGGTACGGCAAGAACACCGCGCTGGCGCTGTGGGGCTCCGGCCCCGCGTTCGGGATGGATCCGAACATGGTGCTCGCGTGGCACCACTACGGCGGCGGCCGGCAGCTCCTCGAGGAGATCTACAGGTCGCTCAACCTGGACGTCGTCTCGCTCATGTACGGGCCCATGCCGACGCAGCCGCTCGGCTGGTTCAAGCAGAAGCCCATCGCGAAGCCGGACGACATGAAGGGGCTCAAGTTCCGGACCGTCGGCCTCTCCATCGACATCTTCAACGGCCTGGGCGCCGCGGTGAACGCGCTGCCCGGCGCGGAGATCGTGCCGGCGATGGACCGGGGCCTCCTCGACGCCGCCGAGTTCAACAACGCCTCCTCGGATCGCGTGCTCGGGTTCCCGGACGTCTCGAAGATCTGCATGCTGCAGAGCTTCCACCAGTGCTCGGAGCAGTTCGAGATCCTGTTCAACGGCAAGCGCTTCCAGGCGCTGCCGGCCGACCTCAAGTCCATCATCTCGATCGCCGCGCAGGCCGCGTCCGCGGACATGAGCTGGAAGGCCATCGACCGCTACTCCAGCGACTACTTCGAGATGCGGGACAAGCAGGGCGTGAAGTTCTACTCGACGCGCCCGGAGATCCTGAAGCGGCAGCTCGAGATCTGGGACCAGGTGATGGAGAAGCGCGCCGCGGAGAACCCGACGTTCAAGAAGGTCCTCGAGTCCCAGCGCAGGTTCGCGCAGCGCGCGGCGCGCTGGCAGAACGACACCAACGTGGACTTCAAGATGGCCTACAACCACTTCTTCGGCGGGAAGAAGAAGGCCACGTAGGAGCGCCGCATGCAGCGCATCCTCCTCGCGGTGGACCGGCTCTCCACCGCCGTCGGCCAGGCGTTCGCCTGGCTCATCGTGGCGATCACCGGGCTCGTGACGTGGGAGGTCTTCTCGCGCAAGTTCCTCGACGCCCCGCACGCCTGGTCGTTCGACGCGCAGATCATGATGTACGGCGTCCTGTTCATGATGGCGGGCGCCTACACCCTCGCGAAGAGCGGCCACGTGCGGGGCGACGTGCTCTACGGCTTCTTCCCGCCGCGCGTCCAGGCCGGGCTCGACCTCGTGCTGTACGTGGCGTTCTTCGTCCCGGGCGTGCTGGCGATGGTGTACGCGGGGTGGACGTACGCCGCGGAGTCGTTCGCGATCCGCGAGCACTCCACCGTCACGGTGGACGGCCCGCCCATCTACCCGTTCAAGGCGGCCATCCCGATGGCGGGCGGGCTGCTGCTGCTGCAGGGCCTCGTCGAGATCGTCCGCTGCCTCGCCTGCCTCAGGGCGGGCGAGTGGCCGTCGCGCACGCAGGACGTGGAGGAGGTGGACGTGGACAAGCTGAAGGAGCTCGTCCACGTGAAGGACGAGGACCTCGCCGCCCTGGACGCGCTGGTGGTCCGGCGCGAGGGCGGCGGCCCCGGGACCGAGCCGCCCGAGTCCGGCCGGAAGGACACGCGGCCATGAGGAAGGAGCTCTGGTTCGGCCTGGGCATGATGGCGGTGATCGTCGCGATCACCGCGTGGATCATGCCCGCCCCGTCGCAGATGACCACCGGCCACCTCGGGCTGCTCATGCTGTCGCTCGTGGTGGTCGCGATCATGCTGGGCTTCCCCACCGCGTTCACGCTCATGGGCATGGGCGTGCTCTTCGCCTGGCTGGCGTACCGCTTCGACGACCCCGCCATCGCCACGCAGCAGACGCTCGACCTGATGGTCCAGCGGACCTACGCGGTGATGACGAACGACGTGCTCATCTCGATCCCGCTGTTCGTCTTCATGGGGTACCTGGTCGAGCGCGCCAACCTCATCGAGCGGCTGTTCAGGAGCCTCCACCTCGCCATGGCCTTCGTGCCGGGCTCGCTCGCGGTCGCCACGCTCGCCACCTGCGCGCTGTTCGCGACCGCCACCGGCATCGTCGGCGCGGTGGTGACGCTCATGGGCCTGCTCGCCTTCCCGGCGATGCTCCGCGCCGGCTACGACATCAAGCTGTCGGCGGGCGCGATCACGGCGGGCGGCTGCCTCGGCATCCTCATCCCCCCGTCGGTGATGCTCATCCTCTACGGCGCCACCGCCGGCGTCTCGGTGGTGCAGCTGTACGCGGGCGCGTTCTTCCCCGGCCTGCTGCTCGCCGGCCTGTACGTCGCGTACGTGGTGGTGATCGCCCGGCTCCGGCCCTCGCTCGCGCCGCCGGCCACGCCGGAGGAGCGGACGGTCACGCTGCCGGAGCCGTCGCGGATCCTGGCGGGGGGGCGGCGCCGCCTGGCCGTCCCGGCGCTGCTCGGGGCGCTGACCCGGCCGCCGCCGGGCGTCGGGCGCCGGTGGGCGGGGCGCCAGCTCGCGACCGCGCTCCTGCCGGCGATCGCGCTGGCCCTCGGGATCGCGGCGGTGCACGGCGTCGTCACCGCCGAGCGCGTGGTGGACACCGGCGGCCTGGCCGAGGTCGGCGACGGCGAGGCGGCGCCGGCGGAGGCGTACCAGGGCGCGGAGCTCGCGCCGCTGGAGGACGACGGGGCGCCGGCGGAGGCGGGGGCGGAGCCCGGGCCGGCGGCCGGGGCGACCGCCGCGGTGGAGGAGGTCCGCGAGGCCGGCGCGGAGGCTCCGGCGCCCGCCGCGCCGGCGGACCGCAAGCCGGCCCCCGCGGCGTTCTGGATCGCGGTTGCGGCGGCGCTGGCCGCGCTCGCCGTGCACTACGGCGTCTTCACGCTCGAGCGGCTCGAGATCCTGAAGATGCTGCTCACCAGCTTCTTCCCGCTGACCACGCTCATCCTCGCCGTGCTCGGGTCGATCGTGTTCGGGTGGGCCACGCCGACCGAGGCGGCCGCGCTCGGGGCCGCCGGCGCGATGGTGCTCACCGGCGCCTACCGGCAGTTCAGGTGGTCGGTGCTGAAGGAGTCGGTGTTCCTGACCGCGAAGACGACCGCGATGGTGTGCTGGCTGTTCGTGGGCTCGTCGATCTTCTCGGCGGCGTTCGCGCTGCTCGGGGGCCAGGGGCTCATCGAGCGCTGGGTGCTCGGGCTCGACCTCACGCCCATCCAGTTCATGGTGCTGGCGCAGGCGATCATCTTCCTGCTCGGGTGGCCGCTGGAGTGGACCGAGATCATCGTCATCTTCATGCCCATCTTCATCCCGCTGCTCGGGCACTTCGAGATCGACCCGCTCTTCTTCGGGCTGCTGGTGGCGCTCAACCTCCAGACCGCGTTCCTGTCGCCGCCGGTGGCCATGGCGGCGTTCTACCTGAAGGGCGTCGCGCCCCGGCACGTGACCCTGAACCAGATCTTCGCCGGGATGATGCCGTTCATGGCCATCCAGATCCTGGCGCTCGTGCTGCTCTACGTGTTCCCGCAGATCGGGCTCTGGCTGCCCCGAGTGCTCTACCGGTGAAGGCGCGCCGCAGGGGCGGCGGGCGAGGGTCGCTCAGCGCGGGGAGGCGGGGCCGGTCCAGGGCTCGTGGGCGAGCCCGTACTCGCCCACCACCGCCTCGCCGCCGGCGGCCACGCGGATCAGCCGGAACGACACCCGGGTGGCGGAGCGCCGCCGCTCGCGGGCGGCGACCGAGAGCCACACCACCGTGCCGGTGGTCCGGTCGAGCGGCACGTCGTCCACCCTGACCGGCGGCTCGTCGCCGACGCGGGCCAGGAGATCGAAGCGGCCCTCCTCGCCGGCGGCGAGGCCGCGCACGTCCAGCACCGCCGCCATGACCTCGTCCTCGGGCCAGACCGAGCAGGGGACGACCTCGCCGGCGGCGATGGGGTACCGGTGCACGCGGAGCCCGTCGCGCTCGAGCCGGGCCAGCACGGCCGCGGTTGAGGGCCCCGCCACCGCGCCGGCCCGCGCCAGCGCGGCGATCCCACCCGCCACGTCGGCGAGGCGAGCGGCCCGGACTGCGCAGGCCTCGCACGCGAGCAGGTGCTCCTCGAGCGCGTCCCGCTCCGCCTGCGCGAGATCGCCGGCCCACCAGTCGGAGAGGTCGTCCCAGCCCGGGCAGCGAGGATCCGCGCTCATCCGGCCGCCTCCTCGAGGCCGAGGCAGGTGCGCAGGTGGCGCAGCGCGCGGTGGCGCAGCACGCGGACGTGGGCCGCGCTGAGCGCGTGATCCCGCGAGATCGCCTCGGCGGGCTGCTCCGCGTAGAAGGTCGCCACCACGACGGCGCGCTCACGGGCCGCGAGCGCCTCGAGGCAGCGCGCGAGGCGATCGCGCGGGAGCGGCTCGGCCGGCGGATCGAGCGGGGCGGGGAGGGGCTCGGCGGACAGGAGGGCCTCGCGCCGGCGCGCGGTGCGGACGGCGCTTCCGGCGAGCTGCCGGCACGTCGAGAGCACGAACGAGGCGAGGCGGTCCGGCTCGCGCACCGCGCCGGCGCGCAGGCGGGCGATCACGGCCACGAGCACGTCCTGCGCCAGGTCGGCCGCGGCGGCCTCCTCGCGCAGGTGGCGCAGCCCGTACAGGCGGATCCGCGGCCGGAAGCGCCGGCACAGCGCCTCCTCGGCCGCACGGTCGCCGCGGGCGGCGCGCCGCGCCAGCGCTCCGTCCGACGCGTCGTCGGGCGCGTCCGCCGTGGTTCCCGCCCAGCCCATGCGCGACCGCATAACGGCGGGAGGGCCGGCGCGCCCCGGCCGCCCCTTCCGAGGCGCCGTAACGGCCCGGGCGGCCGTGACACCTCCGCGCTGGAGGCGCCCGGCCCTCGGGCGCCGGAGGCGAGGAACCCCACATGCTGACGAACACCGGCTCCGGAACGCGCGTAGACGAGGTCGCCGCGGGCACCTTCCGCATCTCCACCCCCATCCCGCCGGCGGCCGTGTCGGGCGGCTTCAGCTTCAACCAGTACCTCGTCGTGGACGAGCAGCCGCTCCTGTTCCACACCGGGCCGCGGCGGCTCTTCCCGCTCGTGCGCGAGGCGGTCGCCGCGGTGATGCCGGTCGAGGATCTCCGGTGGATCGGCTTCTCGCACTACGAGGCAGACGAGTGCGGCTCGCTCAACGAGTGGCTGGCGGCGGCGCCGAGGGCGGAGCCGCTGTGCGGCCGGATCGCCGCGATGGTCTCGATCTCCGACGTGGCGGACCGGGCGCCGAGGGCGCTCGCCGACGGGGAGGCGCTCCGGCTCGGCCGGCACGAGGTGACCTGGATCGACGCCCCGCACCTGCCGCACGGCTGGGAGTGCGGGTACCTCTTCGACGGCAGCACCGGGACGCTGCTCTGCGGCGACCTGTTCACGCAGCCCGGCTGCGCGGAGGGGCCGGCCGTGACCGCCGGGGACATCCTCGGGCCGAGCGAGGCGCTCCGGCGCGGGCTCGACTACTTCAGCGGGACGCGGAGCCTCTCGCCGCTCGTCGAGAAGCTCGCCGCGCGGCGGCCCACCACGCTCGCGTGCATGCACGGGCAGGCCTGGGAGGGCGACGGCGCCGCGCTCCTCCGGGCGCTCGGGGACGCGCTGGGCTCCTCACCCGCGGCGCGCTGATCGGGGGCGGCGACGGGCGCGAGCTTCCGGCTGAAGCACCTCGCGGTCAGTGCCGGCCCGGGGATGGCGCGACCGCCGGACGCGCGCCGGCGTTCGCCGTTCCCGCGTACATCGCGTCGATGACGGCGCGGTGCTTCTGCACGACGACGCGGCGCTTGATCTTGAGGGTGGGGGTCAGCTCGCCGCCGTCCTGCGTGAACTCCGCGGGCATGAGCGTGAACCGCTTGATCTGCTCGAACCCGGCGAGGCGCCGGTTGACGTGCTCGATCCGCTCCTGGTAGAGGGCGACGATCTCCGGGCGCGACACGAGCTCCTCGCGCGAGGCGAAGCCGATGCCGTGCTCGCGGGCGTGCTGCTCGAGCACGGGGAACGCCGGGACCACGAGGGCGCTCACGTAGTTGCGCCGGTCGCCGAGGACGGCCACGTGCTCGACGTACGGCTCGCTGCCGAACATGGCCTCGATGTGCTGGGGCGCGATGTTCTTGCCTCCCGAGGTGATGATGAGGTCCTTGATGCGGTCGGTGATGTGCAGGAAGCCCTCGTCGTCGATGAAGCCCACGTCGCCGGTCTTGAACCACCCGTCCTCGAAGGCCGCCGCCGTCTCGGCGGGCCTCCGGTAGTAGCCCTTCATCACGTTGCCGCCGCGGGCGAGGATCTCGCCGTCCTTCGCGATCCTGAGCTCGCAATCCAGGACGGGACGGCCGACGGTGCCGAACTTGAACGCGCCGGGCGCGTTGCAGGTGAGCATGGGCGAGGTCTCGGTGAGCCCGTAGCCCTGGCAGATGAGCAGGCCGGCGGCGAAGAAGAACTCCTCGACCTCCTGCGAGAGGGGCGCGCCGCCGGCGGAGAAGAAGTTCTTCTCGCCGCCCACGACGTCGCGGATCTTCGAGAGGACCAGCGCGTCGGCCACGCGGTGGCGGAGCGCGAGCAGCGGCCCGGCGCGCCGCCGCGCCTTCCTGCGATGGCCGTACTCCTTGCCGACCGCCATGGCCCACCGGAACAGCGCCCGCCTCGGCGCGGACGCCTTGCCGATGCGGTCGAGCACGGCGGCGCAGATCTTCTCGTACAGGCGCGGGACGCTCACCATCGCGGTCGGCCTGAGCTCGGGCATGCAGGCGACGACGTCCTTGGGATCCGCGAGGTAGTCGTTCTCGGCGCCGCTCCGGAACACGTAGTAGGACCAGAGCCGCTCGTACACGTGGCTCAGCGGGAGGAAGCAGATGCTCCGGTCCTGGGCGCCGACCTGGAACCGGGCGTCCACGGCCCGGAACTGGTGGAAGAAGTTGGCGTGCGTCAGCACCGCGCCCTTCGGATCGCCCGTCGTCCCAGAGGTGTAGATGATCGTCGCGACGTCGTCGCTCGTCGCCGACTCGAGCCGCCGCTCCAGCTCCGCGTCGCGGGGCGACGCCGCGCCGTCCCGGACGAAGTCGTCGAAGTGCTGGGAACGGCCGCCGGAGAGCCGCGTGGTCCGGTCGAACGCGATCACCCACGGTGATGGCGCCCCGCCGGCCTGGAAGGAAGTGACCTTGTCGTACTGGGCCTGGTCGCCGACGAAGATCAGCTTCAGCCCGGCGTCGGTCGCGACGTACTCCGCCTGCGCGGTGGTGTTCGTGGCGTAGATGGGGACCGACACCGCCTTCGCGCTCAGGATGCCGAAGTCCGCGATGGCCCACTCCGGCGCGTTCCGCGCGAAGATCCCGACCCGGTCGCCTTCCTGGACGCCGCGCTCGAGCAGGGCCTTCGCCACCGCCCGGATCCGCTCGCCCAGGTCCGCGTAGGTGATGGACCTCCAGGCGCCGCCTTCCTTGTAGCGCATGGCGGTCTTGGGGCCGTGCGCGCGGACGCTGTCGCGGATCATGAACGCGAGGTGATCCTTGTCCATGGCGCGGCGATCGTACCGCGTGAGCGACCGACTGGACCGACGGCGGGCCGCGTCGTCCGGCCGCACGCCTCCGTAGCGCCTCGTCCATCCGCCACCTCGGCGGCGACACCGGGAGGCGACGGTCGTCAGGGCCGCGCGCCTGCCGGCGCGCCAGCGGGCTCGAAGAGCTCGACGGGGTTCCCGTCCGGGTCCTCGATCTGGACCTGGCGACCGCCAGGGCCGGTCTCCACGTCGTTGCGGAAGCGAACCCCCACCTTCTTCAGCTCGGCGACGAACCCGGGCAGGTCGTCCACCCGCAGCACGACCCGGTTCCAGCCGCCCGGCTCCTGCGGGCGACCCCCCGGCATCGGTCGCGACCCGGAGGCGCCGGGACCGCTGAGCAGGAGGCTCACCTCACCCAGCGAGACGTTGGCGAACGCCGGTAGCTGCTGGTGCTTCAGCTCGAACCCGAGCTGTCGCGTGTAGAACGCCACCGACCGGGCGACGTCCTTCACCTGGTATCGGACGCCGTGAACGCTCCGGACGAACGACCTTGCGGCAGGCTGGTCCATGCGCGCCTCCCTTCCTCGCCCGGATGTCTGATGCCGGTGCGCGGCTCGCGCCACCCCGTTCCTGGAGCCGCTGCTCCCGCCTGCCGCACGCCAAGGTCCCTGCCCATGAGATCCCGCGACCGGACGGCGCCGCGACGCGCCCAATGGGCGTGAGGCCACGGCGGCCCGGGTGGCCGGGAGGCGACCGGTGAGCTGGCTGAAGCGCATGCCGAGCCGGGTGGACCGCGCGTTTGTTCCTGAAGCTCAGGAGGATGGGGGCGCGGGGCATTCCGGACGGTCCGCGGGCCAGGCGACGGCGCCGCGGACGGCGGACGCGCACTGACAGGGGCTTGCGACGGACGCACGCGCCCTGCATCTCAGCCGCGCGGAGGTCGTCATGAACCCGAGCGTCCTCGTCCTGGGCGGCGGCGTCGGCGGCAACGTCGTCGCGACCGAGCTGCGCCGGCTGCTCCCACCGGACCACCGGATCACGGTGGTCGAGCGTTCCGACCGGTTCGTCCTCGGAGCCTCGCTCCTGCGGATCATCGTCGGCGAGGTCCGGCCGGAGGACGTCGCGCGGCCCATCTCCGGGCTCACGCGTCACGGGATCGAGGTGGTGACCGGCGAGGTCGAGCAGATCGACCCGGCGGCGCGCCGCGTGACCGTTGCCGGGCGAGCGCTCGCGGCGGATCGCCTCGTGGTCGCGCTGGGGGCGGACCTCGACGCTTCGGCGGTCCCCGGCCTGGCCGAGGCGGGGCACTCGTTCTACTCGATCGAGGGCGCGGTCGCGCTGCGCGACGCGCTCGCCCGGCTCGACGGCGGCCGGGTGGTCGTCCTCACCGCCGCGCCCGCGTACAAGTGTCCGGCCGCGCCGTACGAGACGGCGCTGCTCGTCGAGTGGAGCCTGCGCCGGAGGGGCGTCCGCGCGCGGTGCAGCATCGACCTGTATGCCGCGGAGCCGGGGCCCATGGGCGTGGCCGGCCCGGCGGTCTCGGCCGCGGTGCGCGGGCTCCTCGGGACCAAGGGCATCGCCTACCATCCGGAGCACCAGGTGGTGCGCGCGGACGCTGCGGCGCGTCGCCTGGACTTCTCGAACGGCGCATCGGCCGCATACGACCTGCTCGCGTTCGTCGCGCCGCACCGCGCCCCGCGTGCCGTGCGGGAGGCGGGCCTCACCGGCGAGAGCGGGTGGGTCCCGGTCGATCGCGCGACGCTCCGGACCCGGTTCGAGCGCGTGTGGGCCATCGGCGACGTCACCGGGATCCCGCTGAAGGTGGGCAAGCCGCTCCCGAAGGCCGCCTCGTTCGCGCGTGGCGAGGCGGAGGTCGTGGCCCGCGCGATCGCGGCCGAGGTGACGGGTGGCGAGCCCGCCGGCGCCTACGCTGCGATGGGCGAGTGCTGGGTCGAGACCGGCGACGGGGTGGCCGCGTTCGGCCACGGCGACTTCTTCGCGGAGCCGGCCCCGGCCGTCTCGCTGGAGCCGCCGGGCGAGGAGGCCCACCGCGCGAAGGAGGCGTGGGAGCGGGAGTGGCTGGCGCGCTGGGGGTGAGCCCCAGCCCGGAGCGCAGGCGGCGATCGGGGGGAGCTGCCCCCTCCGCGCGGCCGGTGCGAGATCAGGGTTCGGTCAGGACGTGCCCCGGGTGCCCACGTACCTTCTCGCGCGTGCGGAAGTGCGCACGAGGAGGACGGACCATGTACCTGCACCTGACGGACACGACGAGCGCGGGGGAGCGCGTCGCTCACCCGGTTCGCGCGCGGCTCAACGCGTGGATCTTCCGCGCGCTGGACGGCTACGCGCACCGGAAGTACCAGCACGTGAAGCGCGAACTCTTCGGAGGGCTGCCGCGCACGATCCTCGAGATCGGGGCAGGGAACGGCGCGAACCTCCGCTACCTCGCGCCAGGCACGCACGTGATCGCGGTCGAGCCGAACGTCCACCTGCACGCGAGCCTACGGGCGGCGGCGACCCGGCACCGCGTCACGGTGGACGTCCGCGCCGGGCTGGCGGAGCGGCTGCCGCTGCCGGACCAGAGCGTGGACGCGGTGATCTCGAGCCTGGTGCTGTGCACCGTGACCGACCCCGCGCGCGCGCTCGCGGAGATCCGGCGCGTGCTCCGGCCCGAGGGCCGCTTCTGGTGCGTCGAGCACGTCGCCGCGCCGGAGGGGAGCCGCGTCGCCCGCGTGCAGCGGCTGGTGGAGCGGCCCTGGCGGTGGCTGTTCGAGGGCTGCGAAACGCAGCGCGACGTCGCCGGGCTCCTGCGGGAGGCCGGGTTCGCCGCCGTCGAGATCACGCCGTTCACGCTGCGCACGGCGTTCCTGCCGATCCGCTCGCAGATCGCGGCGGTGGCGATCAGGTGAGCGGGGCGCCGCGTCGGGCGGCCGCCCGCTCGAGGAGCGCCGCGAGCTCGCGCTCGAGCGTGGGGCGGCCACCGAAGAGGAAGGCGTGGTCGTCGCCGGGCAGCTCGACGAGGCGCGCGCCGGGGATGGCGGCGGCGAGCGCCCGCCCGTTCCCGGCGCGCACGACGCGGTCGCCGGTCGCGTGCAGCACCACGGCGGGCGTCCGCACCCGCGGCAGCAGGGGCCGGACGTCGATCCCGAGGTTCATCTCCAGGAGCTCGAGCGCCGCACCCGGGCTCGCCCCCTCCTGCTCGGCCCGCGCCGCCCAGGCGCGCAGCGGCGGGGTGAGGTGGCGGGCGGGGACGAGCGCGCCCATCGTCGCGCCGGCACCCCAGCCGTGCGCGATGTACGCGCGCAGCGTGGCGATCTCGGCCTCGCCCCAGCCGGCGGGGTGGTCCGGCGCGGCCGACATGCGGGCGAAGGCGCCGACGAGGGCGACGCCGCGCACGCGGAGCGGGCGCGTCGCGGCGAACGCGAGCGCCAGCGGACCTCCCTCGGAGAACCCGACCAGCACCGCGCCCGGCGACCGCACCGCGTCGAGGACGGCCTCGAGGTCCTCGACCCGCTGCGGCAGCTCGGGCAGCGCCTTCACGCGGTCGCTCGCGCCCGTCCCGCGCTTGTCGAACAGGATCACCCGGGCGCGCGTGGAGAGCGCGCGGACGAGCTCGGAGCCGCCCGGCAGCTCGAGCGCGGCGCGCATGCCGAGCGACCACCCGAGCACCAGGACGACGTCGAGCGGGCCGCGCCCGACGGTGCGGTACGCCACGTGGACGTCGCCCGAGCGGACGTACCTCGGGGGCGCGTCGGCCGCAGCGTCCGCCGGGTCCGGCTCGGCCTCCACGAGCTCGCCCACGAACCGGTATCCCTGCCGCGCGTAGGTGCGCAGCAGCCGGCGATCCGCCGGACGGAGCGCGTGGCGCGCGAGGCTCACCGCGCGCTGGAGCGAGGCGTCCGTGACCACCGCGTCCGGCCAGAGCTCGCGCAGCAGCTCCTCCTTGGGGACGACGCGGTGGCGGTTCCGGACGAGGTAGGCGAGCACCGCGAGCACCAGCGGCTGGAGCGCTCGCGGCGCCCCGGCGACGCGCAGCTCGCGACGCGCCGGGTCGAGCTCGTACGCTCCGAACCGCCAGGCCATCCCGCCCATGTAGCGGGGGCCTGGCGCGTGCGCCCGCGGGCGGTGCCGCCGCGCCCGGCCGGAGGCGGTCAGCCCGGCAGCCGGACCGTCAGCTCCAGCTCGACCTGCAGATCGGGGGCGGCGAGCGCGGCGACGCCCACGCCGGTGAGGCACGGCTTGGCCCCGTCGAACAGCTCCAGCACGGCCGGGAACATCGCGTGCAGCCGCTCGGGCGTGAGATCGGTCACGAAGCAGCGGGCGATGACGACGTCCTGCGGCGTGGCGCCCAGCGCGTCGAGCGCGGCGCGGGCGTTCCTGGCCGCGATCCGGGTCTGCTCGAGGAGGTCGGCGGGCGGCGCCTCGCCGCCCGGACGCCACGCCACCTGGCCCGACACGTACGCCATGCGGCTGCCGGGCTCGACCACGGAGATCTGCGAGTAGCCCATGGCCCCGGCGTCGGGCAGGGTGGGCGGGTTCAGGCGGGCGATGGGAGCGGTCATGAGGTCACGAGTCCTGTAGAGTAGGGGAGAGCGCTGCGGATGACGAAGCGGACTCTACATACGTAGAGACTCGCCGCCTGTCAACACGGGCGGACCGACGAGCCCGAAGGAAGGCCGATGGGCAAAGCAGACAGGAAGAAGCCCCGCGCGTCCCACGCGCGGCAGGACGCCACCGCGGAGCGGTCCGACCGCCGCGCCGTGATCCTCGAGGCCGTGCTGGAGCTGCTCGCGAGCCGGGGGCTCGAGGGCGTGACCCACCGCGCCGTGGACGAGGCCGCCGGCCTGCCCCAGGGCTCGACGACCTACTACTTCCCGAAGAAGAGCGCGCTGCTCGTGGCGGCCGCCGACCACCTCGCGGCGCTGCTGGAGAAGGAGTGCGACGAGCTGCAGGTGGGGTTCGCCGAGCGCGCCGCGCGGCAGGGCCTCGACGCCGCCGTCGCGTACGTGGCCGACGAGCTCGTGAGGTACGCCGACGACACGCGCCACCTGTTCCTGGCGCGCGTCGAGCTGACCATGGCCGCGGCGCGGCGCGAGGACCTGGCCGGCGTCGGCGAGCGCCTGACCGCGGCGGCGCGCCGGCCCATCGCGTTCTTCGTGAAGCTGATCTCGCACGGGCGGGCCGACGCGCCCATCGAGACGTGTGCCGGCCTCATCGACGGCATCACGCTCATGTACGCCATCGGCCAGGGGCCGAAGCCGACGACCGAGCAGGTCTCGTCCGTGCTGCGGGCGGTGCTGTAGGGGGGCCGCGAGCGGCCGGCCGTCCTACTTGTCGCGGTACGTGATGCGGCCGCGCGTCAGGTCGTACGGCGAGAGCTCCACCTTCACGCGGTCGCCCGTGATGATGCGGATGTGGAACCGCTTCATCTTGCCGGACGGGTACGCCAGGACGACGGGGCCCTGGTCGAGCTTCACGCGATACATGCCGCCGCTCGACTCCTCGACGCGCCCCTGAACCTCGATGCCAGCTTCCTTCTCGCTCAAACGCTCTCCAGTCGGTGAACCCGGACGTAAAAGAAACCCGCCTCGCGGCGGGAGCTCCGGGGGTGTGGCGGCGCCCGGGCCCGAACCGGGCCGCTGACGCTGGTAGGGCACTCATATAGCCCAACGTGCAACAGGATGGCCACTCGCGATCGACCGTACGAGCCACCGCTGCGTCTCCCGCTGCCGGTGGGGACGGGATCCTGTTGCGTGGACTACATTGGCCTACATGCGGGTGCTGCTCCCAGCAGCTACTTCTCGTCCGGGACGACCTCGAACCAGAACTTCTTGTGCGTGAGCTCGGGGGCCTCCCGGGTGATCTCGTTCGTGTCGTTCTTCATCGCCTTGAGGACCGCGTGAAGCTGCTCCGTCGGCAGGTGCTCCTGGAGGAAGATGAGCGCCTGCTTCTCGTCGGCCCACCCGTGGTCCCGCGGGTAGTGCTCCATCAGAAACTCTCGCAGATCCACCACCTTCAGCTTGCGGCGCTCGACGGTGGTCCACTCCTTCGTGAGTCCGAGCTGGATCTTCATGCTTCGCTCCTATCGTTGGACGGGCGCGACTTCCAGCGCCTCGAGCTGCGAGGGGAACAAACGAAGCCATTGTGCCACGAGGGGGCCCGGCCGCAAGGCGCGCCATGCCGCGCGGCTAGCGGGGGCGCGGCGGTGCCAGCTTCGCCTTCTCCGAGGCGGGCACGGCAGCCAGGCAGGCGCGGCCCGCGGCCTGGACCCGGGCCTCCGTGGGCGCCGCCGCCGACGCTGCCAGCTCGCCGGCGAGGCACTCGCACATGGTCGCGGTGACCTGCAGCGCTCGGCGCCGGACGGTCTCGGCATGCACCCAGCTCTCCATGCACTGACCGTACGTGATGAGCCAGGTCGACCTGTTCTTCGCGCCCGGCGGCACGTAGTCCTCGGGGGTGGCGCGCCGGCCGGCGTTGATGGTCGACACGAACAGCGCGCACTGCGCCTCGGAGCGGAAGAAGAGGTGCACGCCGCCCTCTCCGCAATCGACGGCGAATCCGACCGAGGCTTCGGGACCGCTCCGGACCACGGTACAGGCCCTCCCGCGGCCCTGGCTCGCCCGCGCCCACCCGGCGCTCACATGGGCGAGGACGTCATCCAGGCTGTCCTCGGCCTGCTGGCACCCACCGTAGCGGGTGTCCGACACCTGGCGAGCGTACCAGTACGCGCGCGCGTCGAGCGGCATGGCGGAGAGGAGGAGCGCGGTAGCGAGGGCGACGGTCTGAGCGTGCACGCGAGGTGCTCCACGGTGGGTGAGGGGGAGGCCGTTCGCGGCGGACCATCTTGCCTCACGCGGAGCTCCGGAGGCCAGGCCCGAGGTGTCCTCGAGGTCGATATGGAAGTGCTCGGCGTGCCGCACCCGGCCGTACGGCGATTCCTCACCAGGACCATCGACCCGCGATGCGGGAGACTCGCGCCAACATGCCGGAGCAGCCGAAGCCTGTCACGGAGAGGCGAACGAGCGTCCGCAACGAGGCAGCTGGCTTTACGCACCCGGGGACGCAAGGCGCGCTCGGCGTCGACCGAGGCAAGGCGTGAGAGCGCGCTGGCGCGGGTGACACTTCACCAACGGTCGAGTTCCCGGCGAAGTCCCCGAGCTATCCCTGTCGCAGACCCTCAGGTGTGCGCGAGGTAGCGGTCTTCCCGCGCGACACAATCGCGCCGAGATTGCAGCAGCACCCGGAAGGCCAGGACGTGCGTGACCAGCAGGAGTGGCACGCCGAGCGTCGGGAGGAAGTACGTCGCTCCGAGCTGCCCCGGCGAGATCCCGGCGTGACCGGCCTGGTAGAAGGCGTTCACGAGATCGGCCAGGCCCCAGACATTGAAGACCCACGCGATCACGACGCTTGGTGCGCGTGGCAGCAGTGACAGAGAGAGCAAGGCGAGCGCCGCCGCCACGAGGTCCCCGTAGGCTGCGGGATGCGCGAAGGCGGCCGGCAGGTCGGGCGAGGCGACGCCGGGGACGAGGAAGGCCATCCCGAGAAAGCGGAAACCATGCAGGGCGAGCAGCGGTCGCAACGCCTCGGCCCGCGACCGGTGCCGAAGCGCCGGCCAGATGTATCGGGTGCTGACCATGCTCCACGCGACGATGCTGAACGCGATGCTCGCGAAGAAGGCGATTCGTGACACCATGAGCGTCTCCACAGGTCGGTTCCAGATCCCGGACTCGAGCGCGACTCGTGGCTTCGATGTGCCGGGCAGCTCGGATATGGTACCGACCGGTACCGGCGTCAAGGGTGGCGCGGGTCCCGGTTGTGGTACCGCTTGGTACCGCTCGCCGCGGTGGGGTGATGGTACGCTTCGGTACCGCCCGAGGAGCGGCCCGCATGCGAGTGAAGCCGGCGCGAGACGAGAGGCAGGAGAAGGCGGACGAGCCAGCGCTCCGCCGGCGAATCCTCGAGGCGGCCTTCACCGCGTTCGCCGAGCTCGGCTACTCCCGCACGAGCACTCGCGAGATCGCGACCCGCGCGCACGTGTCGAAACGGGACCTCTATGCGCACGTGGGCAACAAGCTCCAGCTGCTCATCGAGTGCATCCGCGATCGGTCGGCGCGGTTCCCGGTCGCCGCCGAGCTTCCCGACTCGACCGATCGGGAGATGCTCCAGGCCGCACTCACGCGATTTGGCCAGCGGTTCCTCACGGAGGTGACCGACCCGGACGTCGTCGAGGTGTTCCGGCTGGCCATCGCCGAGGCGAACAGCGCACCCGAGGTCGCCCGCGCCCTCGAGGAATTCGGCCGGGAGAAAGCTCGGTCGGCCCTTCGCGGCGCGCTCACGAACGCCCGTGAGCGCGCCATCGTCGCGGGCGAGCCCGCTGCGATGACTCGGGAGTTCCTGGCGCTCCTCTGGGGAGACCTCGCGATGAACCTGCTCCTTCGAACCGTGAAGACGCCCAACGAACGCGAGATCGCCGCGCGTAGCGCCGACGCCGCAAGGGCCCTCCTCGCCCTCCATCCGGCACCGAAGCGCCGCCGGTCCAGGAACTGACCCGGATGACCGGGGCTCGCGAGGCGCCACCGAGAAGGCGCGCGTGCCCATGCACTCGCGCGTCCGACCCTCCTTGCGCGAGTGTGTGCTCGCCACGACCGCCAGGTCGCCGAGAGCGCCCGCCGCGCGATGAGCTGCAGGGTCGCCGGTGAGAGCGCGAAGCCCTCGTTCCGACCCGTCACGTGCAGTGCGAGCCTCAGTCGAACGTCGTAGCGTTCCCGGACCGTGCGCCACGTCTCTGGCGACACCGCTTCGCTTCCCCTCGCCGCTGCCGTCGCCCGGCGAGGATCAGGACCGTGAACACCAGCGAGAGAGCCACGCAACCGAGATCGAACGCGAACACAGCGGCAGCCCATACGACGGCGACCACGAGGGCCGCCAGCGTTCTCGTCCAGCCAGAACGCCAGGCAGCGCGCCCGGCCACCGTGCCGCGGGGGCCGGGCGATCCGGCGGCCGTGCCCCCGCACAGATCGCCGTGACGATCACCAGCGGAACCAACCGCCTCGGTTCCCAAGGGGTGGACACCCTGTCCATGACCTCGGCCAGTGCTTCCGAAGGCATCAGCACCAGAGAGATCGCCACGGCTGAGCGGGTCACGAGCCCATCCTGCCCGACTTCGGCTCGGAGTGGTGGAGACCAAGCCCAAGAGACCAGCCGCCAGCTCTCGCGAGATGACGCGGTCCGCGCCTTCCTCCCGAGGGCCTTCGCTGCCGCTTGACCAATGCCAATCGGTCTTTCACTATCAGGGCGTGCGCCACCGAATGGTCGTCGCCGTCGTTGCTTGCTTCGCTTCGGCGGTGGTCCCGACCTTGCCTGCCAGCGCCGGTACCCGAGACCTCGTCGAACGCTCCGCGAGCGAGCCGACGACGCTGATGCTTGGAGGGCGCAGCAACTGGCTGACCCTCATCGAGCTCGCCGACGACGGCCTGACGACCAGGTCCGTGCAAGGGATCCGGGACCCGGAAGCCCGTTCGTACCGCTTCACGGTAGACGGCGAGGATCTGCTGGTGACCGATGCGATGGTCCAGGCGAGCACGGCATGGACGACGCGCCATTCCGTGCTGAGTCGTCTCGTCGTCAGGAAGGGAGACGCCTACTGGGACGGCAGGAAGCTCGATCTCGGACGCGTCACCGTCGAGCGCGTGTTCGAGGCCATCCCGTGGAAGGGGGGCGTCATGGCCACTGCACGTACCTACCGGCGCAAGTCGTTCTTCGAACGCTGGCCGTTCAAGGGCGCGTTCATGGAAACGGAAGACATCGAGCCGTTCTGCCTCGTCTACTTCGACAGTACGACGCTCAGGGGCGAAGCCCAGTACTTGTTCGGCAAGCACACCGAGCCATTCTTCGTCCTGTTCAGTCCCGTCGGCACGACTCGGTGAGGCTCGGGCTCAACGTGCTCGAGATCCCCGTACGAACGACGCGGTGGGACTCGCAGATCGCGCAGATTGGGAATGAGGGATCGGGGAATGGCAGGAGCGATCGCATCCATACAAGAGAAGCTTCAGGAGCATCCCGAGTTGAGCGTGGAGCATGGAGAGGGTTTCATCCGTGTCTTGCCGCGAGACGCTCACGGGTTTGCGGTCGGGCTCCACGAGCCCGGCGGGAACATCGTTGTCTTCTTCGACGGCTGGCACGAGGAGTTCGAACACGCAGAGGAAGCGCTCGACTGCTTTGCGATGGGCCTATCCGATGGCGCAAGACTGAAAGTGGTCTCCCGCGGCGGTTTCGA
Organism: Anaeromyxobacter dehalogenans 2CP-C; assembly: GCF_000013385.1. Classification (GTDB taxonomy): domain Bacteria; phylum Myxococcota; class Myxococcia; order Myxococcales; family Anaeromyxobacteraceae; genus Anaeromyxobacter; species Anaeromyxobacter dehalogenans_B. The sequence continues at coordinate 3,246,713 of NC_007760.1, read as the reverse complement.
TTGCAGCTGGACACTGGAGACGCGGCAGGGCGCCGAGTGGGCGCGGTACAGCACGACCGGACTGCTGTTCTTCCCGTTCTGGCAACGGAAGATGACGCGCTACCTCCAGAACCACGTCATCAGGGGACCGTAACTTCCATTACCGGAGACGGCCCCCGCGTGCAGCGTCTCGCCAACCGCGGCGTCACGCCTGATCCGCGAGCGTCTCGGCTCAGCCCGAAGCTCCGCGAGACAGCCCAAGGGCGCCCATCGAGAGCCCATCTCGCCCACAAGCTGTGGGCGACGCGTCAGGACCGAGCGACCTCAGCCGCCAGACTCCTGAACTCGGTGGCGAGGCCCGGCTTGTCCATCCTGCGCTCTGCGACCGCGATCATCGCGTCGTACAGCCTGCCGGCCGGATCGCTGATCGGGATGCCGTTCAGATCGAGGAACACGATGGCGGCAAGCAGCCCCGTCCGCTTGTTGCCATCGACGAAAGGCTGGTTCTGCGCGATGTGGAACGCGTACGCCGCCGCCATCGCGAAGAGGTCCTCGTGCGCAAGCTCGCCGCCCGCAGAGGCACGCGGCATCGCGACGGCGGACTCGAGCAAGCCGACGTCGCGGATACCTACGGCCCCTCCGTACGTCGCGAGCTGCTCCTCATGGATGAGCAACACGTCATCCAGGTCGAGGAAGAGGGGCTCGCTCACTTCGCGAGCTTCCGGAGCGTCGCATCGTGAGCTGCCATCGCGCGATGCGTCGCCGCCTTCACCTTCGCTCGCCTCGCGCTCCGGATCGGCTCGATGATGAGCCGCTCGCCGTCCGTGCGCATGTCGAGCTCGGTCTCGCGGTCGATGTCCAGGAGCTCGAGGATGGGCTTCTCGATGACGATCCCCAGGCTGTTGCCGATGGCCGAGAGCTTCTTGCGCATGACGTCGCTCCGTTCTTACGAACGTATAACTGTGCGGCCGACCGTCGGCAAGTCTCGTCTCGGCGCCCGAGCCGAGGCCAGGATGGGTCCCGCTTGTGGGCGAGGGTAGGTTGCCCTTGGGGTGCGAAAAGAAAAGCCCGCGAAGAACGCGGGCTTCTTGTTGCCTTGAAGTGGAGGCGCCGGGAATCGAACCCGGGTCCGAAAGACTTCCAGTGAAGGGCCCTACGCGCGTAGCTCGGAGTGGATACGTGAGCGGCAACCTCCGAGCCTGCAACCGCTCACGTCCTCGCCCTTTGATCTCGACCTCGGCAAGGCGGTTCGCTTCCCGCCAAGGTCCAGCCGGAGCTGACGTTCACACCCGGTACCCGGCGCTTCCGGGGGAACGCACGGCCTTTAGTTAGGCCGCGAGAGCCATGGGCTCGTTCGCGTTTCTGCTTGGTCCCGTTTTTACGTGGCCTCGTGACCAACCACGGCGCGCACCCGTCGCCTTCCGTCCTCCGTCGAAACCAGTTCGCCCCCAAGTCTGCGAACTGACGGTCCTTTCATAAGACCGCCGCCGCGGGAGTCAAGCGGCAGGGCCATCGTACCACGGGGTGGGGCAGACGGGGGGCCGGTCGCCGGTGGTTCAGCGCCGCTCGCGCTCGCGCCGCTCGTCCTCCTCGAGGATGCCCTGCCACGTCTCGTGCTCCCGCTCGATGGGCGGAGCGGTCGCCCGCTCGTGCTGACGCTCGCGATCCTCTGGCCGGGGCTCGGTCCTCGCTTCCCTGGTGCGGTCCTCACGGTCCATCTTCGCGCCTCCTCTCCTCCGGAAGGTGGGGCGCGCGGGACGATGAGGCCTGGTCTCACCAGCGCCCGGCGCCAGCGCGAGCGGGCCCCCGCCGCGCGGCATGCCGGCCGCGCGCTCGAGGTCCTTGCTGGAGAGGAGCGTCGGAGGCGCGCGAGCGGATCAGGTCCACTCGCAGCGGTACTCGCACGACGCGGCGCCGCGCGCGCGGCAGTGCGTCTCCACCACCTTCACGGCCTTCCCGCCGGAGAGCTCGATGGCGCGGCCGAGCCAGCCGACCGCGGTGAGGCAGTCGTCGGCGGTGACCTCGTCGCCGCCGTGCGTCCGGACCACCGCGGCGCGGGCACCGCTGGGCTCGTAGGTGCGGGAGCCGCTCGTGTGGCTGGCGGCGTAGAGCGCGGGGACGCTGCGCAGCAGGTGGTGCGGCTCGCCCTCGCGCAGGTAGGCGCGATGCGCGCCGGCCGGGGCGAGGTTGGTCTCGGCGGTGTGGCGGCCCATGGCGAGGAACATCGCGGACCGGTCGCCGCGGGCGAGCAGCGCGGCGATGGTGAGCTCGACGCGGATGAGCAGGTCGGCGGGGTACCACGCCACCGGATCGAGCGTGCCGCGCAGGACCGCCTGGTCGGCCACGGTGAGGCGGCGGAGCACGCGCTCGGCGCTCTCGGAGCCCTGGGCGCGCAGGTAGTTCATCCGGGAGACGAGCAGGGTGCCCTTCACCTTGCCGATGGCGCGCGTCGCGGTGGCGGTCGTCGTCATGGCCCGCCAGCGTACCGGGCGTGATCCCCGTGCGCCAGCGCGCAGCCCCCGAATCCGGACGACGCTGGCGTGGGTGCATGTGGGTCCGGGCGCTCGCCCGGCCGCCGAAGCCGCGTCCGCCCCCGATCGATGCACCCCGTCGAAGGTTGACCGGGCCGTGCGGTCCCGGAACATTCAACCCCCACACCTCGCAGCCGAAGGAGCCCGCGTGCCCCGAGCTCCCGCCGTGAGCAGCGCCCTCGCCCGACGCCTCGCCGCCGCGCTGGGCCGGGCGCACGTGATCGCGGACCCGGCGGAGCTGCGGGTGTACGCGTGCGACGGGATCACCCACGGTCGAACCACGCCGGCGCTGGTGGCGCTGCCGGGCTCGACCGAGGAGGTGGTCGAGGTGGTGAACGCGGCGCGCGAGGCGGGCGTGCCGCTGGTGCCGCGCGGCGCCGGCACCGGGCTCTCCGGCGGCGCGCGCCCGTCGCCGGGGTCGATCGTGGTCTCGCTCGCGCGCATGCGGCGCATCCTCGAGCTGGACCTCGAGAACGGCTGGGCGCGCGTCGAGCCGGGCGTCATCAACCTCGACGTCTCGCGCGCGGTGGCGGGCGCGGGCTGGTACTACGCGCCCGACCCGTCCTCGCAGGGCGTGTGCTCGATCGGCGGCAACGTGGCCGAGAACTCGGGCGGCGCCCACTGCCTCAAGTACGGCTTCACCACCAACCACGTGCTGGCCGCGCGGGTGGTCCTCTCCGACGGCAGCGTGGTGGACCTGGGCGGCCCGGCGGCGGACGCGCCGGGCTACGACCTGCTCGCGGCGATGGTGGGCAGCGAGGGGCTGCTGGGCATCGCCACCGAGGCGACGCTGCGCCTGCTGCGCAAGCCCGAGGTGACGCGCACCTTCTTCGCCACGTTCCCCTCCACCGACGAGGCGGGCGCGGCGGTGTCGGGCATCATCGCGGCGGGGATCCTGCCCGCCGCCATCGAGATGATGGACCGGCTCGCCATCGTGGCGGCGAAGGCCGCGACCGGCCTGGACTGGCCGGACGTGGGCGCGGCGCTCCTCATGGACGCGGACGGCCCGCGCGCCGAGGTCGAGCACGTCTCGGCGCGCGCCATCGAGCTCGCCCGCGCCGCCGGCGCGCTCGAGATCCGGGTGCCGCGCGACGAGGCGGAGCGCCAGCTCATGTGGAAGGGGCGCAAGAGCGCCTTCGCCGCGGTGGGCCGGATCAGCCCGAACTACCTGGTCGAGGACGGCGTCATCCCGCGCTCGGAGATCGCGCGCGTGCTGCGCGAGATCGAGCGCATGGCCGGCGAGGCGGGGCTGCGCGTGGCGAACGTCTTCCACGCGGGCGACGGCAACCTCCACCCGCTGGTGCTGTACGACGCGCGCAACCCGGGCGAGGAGGAGCGAGCGGCGGCGCTGGGCGGCGAGATCCTCCGGCTCTGCATCCGCAGCGGCGGCTCGATCACCGGCGAACACGGGGTGGGCGCGGAGAAGGCCGCGTACATGGCGGAGCAGTTCGCCCCGGAGGACCTCGAGACGATGCAGCGGGTCCGCTGCGCCTTCGACGGCGCGGCCCTCATGAACCCGGGCAAGGTGTTCCCCACGCCGCGGCTGTGCGGCGAGCGGCCCGGCCCCTACCGCCCCCATCCCGCCGAGGTGGCCGGGCTCGCGGAGCGCTGGTGAGCGCCGCGCCTCGGCCCGCGGGCGCCGCCGACGCGGTGGCCGGCGTGGTGCCGCGCCTGGCGGTCGAGCCCGCGACGCTCGACGAGGCGGCCGAGGCGATGCGCGCGCTCGCCGCCGACCGGCTCGCGGTGGCGTTCGTGGGCGGCGGCACGGATCTCGGGCTGGGCGCGCCGCCCGCCCGGCTCGACGCGGTGCTGCACACGCGCCGGCTCGACCGCGTCCGGGAGCACGCGCCCTCCGACCAGATCGTCGCGGTGGAGGGCGGGATGACGCTCGCCGCGCTCCAGGACCACCTCGCGCCCCACGGGCAGCGGCTCGCCCTCGACCCGCCGCTCGCGGCGCGCGCCACGGTGGGCGGCATCGTGGCGGCGAACGCGTTCGGGCCGCGCCGCGCGCGCTTCGGCGCGGTGCGCGACCTCGTCATCGGCATGACCGTCGTCCGCGCCGACGGCGTGGTGGCGCGCGGCGGCGGCAAGGTGGTGAAGAACGTGGCCGGCTTCGACCTTCCGCGGCTCTTCTGCGGCTCGCTGGGCACGCTGGGGCTGGTGGCGGAGGTGGTGTTCCGGCTGCACCCGCTCCCCGAGTCCTCGGCCACGGTGGCGGTGCCGGGGCTGGGCGCGCCGGCCTGCCGCGCGCTGGCGCGGGCGGTGCTCGACGCGCGGCTCGAGCCGGTGGCGGTGGTGGCGCGGCGCGACGGCGGGCACTACCGGCTCGGCCTCCGGTTCGAGGGCTTCGGCCCGGGCGTGCGGGATCAGTCGGAGCGCGCGCTGGCGCTGGCGGCGGCGCAGGGCACGCCGGGGGAGCGGCTGGGCGGCGCCGACGAGGCGGCGCTCTGGGCGCGCCAGGACGCCGTCCGCGTGGCGGGCGACGTGCGGCTCCGGGCGGCGTTCCAGCCCGCGGCGCTGGCGACCGCGGCCGGCGCGCTGGAGCGGGTGGCGGGCGCGCTCGCCGGCGGCGGCCTCCTGCTCCACCCGACCCTCGGGATCGGGATCGTCTCGGGCACGCTCCAGGATCCGGCGCTCGCCGCGGTCGCCATCGAGGCGGCGCGCGGCGCGGTGGCGGCCGGGCACGGCTCGGTGGTGATCGCGGAGGCGCCCGCGGCGCTTCGCGCCCGGGTGGACCCATGGGGCCCGCCGCCGGCGGCGCTCGAGCTGATGCGGCGGCTGAAGCGGGAGCTCGATCCGGACGACCGGCTCGCGCCGGGCCGCCTGCCAGGGGGGATCTGAATGGGCGCGGGAGCGGACAGGGCGCTGCAGGCGGCGCCGCCGGCGCGGGGCGCGGCGCGCTCGCCGGCGGACGAGTGCGTGCACTGCGGCTTCTGCCTGCCGGTGTGCCCGACCTGGCAGAGCTGGCAGGAGGAGATGGACTCGCCGCGCGGCCGCATCGACCTCTTCCGCGGGCTGCAGGAGGGCGAGCTGGCCATGTCGGACGCGGTGGCGGCGCACTTCGACCGGTGCCTCGGCTGCATGGCGTGCCTGGGCGCCTGCCCGTCCGGCGTCCGCTACGATCACGTCATCGACGCGGCCCGCGCGCGGGTCGAGCGCGAGCACCGGCGCCCGGCGCTCGAACGGCTCCACCGCGCGTTCGTGTTCTCGCTCTTCCCGCACCCGGGCCGGCTCCGCGCCGCGGCGCTGCTGCTGTGGCTGTGGCGGGTGAGCGGGCTGCGCTGGCTGTTCCGCCGGACCGGGCTCCTGCGCCTGTCCCGGCGCCTCGAGCAGCTCGAGGCGCTCGCGCCGCCGCTCGCGCTGCGCGACGTCCTCGCCACCATCCCGCCGGCCACCGGCGCGCACGGCGAGCGGCGCCTGCGCGTGGGCCTGGTGACCGGCTGCGTGCAGAAGGTGTTCTTCCCCGGCGTGAACGCGGCCACCGTTCGCGTGCTCGCGGCCGAGGGGGTGGAGGTGGTCGCGCCGCCGGGGCAGGGCTGCTGCGGCGCGCTCTCGGTGCACGCGGGCCGCCTCGACGAGGCGCGGCGGCTGGCGCGGGCGCTGGTGGAGCGCTTCGAGGGCCTGCCGCTCGACGCCATCGTGGTGAACGCGGCCGGCTGCGGCTCGCACCTGAAGGACCTCGCGCACCTGTTCGAGGGCGACCCGGAGTTCGCGCCGCGCGCGGCCGCCTTCGCGGCCCGGGTGCGCGACGCCTCGGAGCTGCTCGCCGGGCTCCCGCCCCGGGCGCCCCGCGCCCCGCTCGCAGCCCGCGTCGCCTACCACTCGCCCTGCCACCTCCAGCACGCGCAGGGCGTGGGCGGCGCGCCGCGGGCCCTGCTCGCCACCATCCCGGGCCTCGAGCTGGTCGAGATCGCCGACGGCGACCAGTGCTGCGGCTCGGCCGGCATCTACAACCTGGTCCAGCCGGAGAGCGCGTCGGAGATCGGCCGGCGCAAGGCCGAGGCGGTGATGGCGACCGGCGCGACCGTGCTCGCGAGCGCGAACCCGGGGTGCACGCTGCACGTGCGCAGGCTGCTCGAGGAGCGGGGCGCGGGCGTCGAGCCGGCGCACCCGCTCGAGCTGCTGGACCGCGCCATCCAGGCGGCGCGGCGCGGGTGAGGCGCGAGGCCGGCCCGTGGGCCGGGGAGGGGGAGCCGTGCTCGACGAGGCCGTGGCGCGTTGCAGGGAGGCGGTCGGGGCGCTGGCGCAGCGCGGCCTGGCCGGCGCGGACGAGGCGGGGCTGGCCGCGCTGCTCGACGGCGTGGAGCGCGCGGTGGCGGCGGCGCTCGACGCGGCGCGGCCGTCCGGCACGCCGGTTCCGGCCTGCGGGCCGGGCTGCTCGAGTTGCTGCGTGCTCAACGTGGGCACGCTGCCGGTGGAGGGGGCGGTGGCCGCGGCGCGGCTGCGGGCAGGGCTGGAGCCGGGCGCGGCGGCGGCGCTCGGCGCGCGGCTGCTCGCGTTCCACGACCGCGTCCGCTGGCTGGAGGATCGCGAGCGGATCGCCGGAAGGGTGGCCTGCCCGCTGCTCGACGGCGCGGGCCGCTGCGCCATCCACCCGGCGCGGCCGCTCGCGTGCCGGAGCGTGAGCGCGGTGGACCGGGGCGACTGCCGGACGGCGCTGGCCCTGGCCGCCGCCGACGGGGACGACGACGGCGAGGACGGCCGCGCGCCGGTGGTGCGCATGGACGTGGCGCAGCGCGCGCTCTACCTCGAGGCGCTGGACGCGCTGGCGGGCGCGCTCGCCCGGCGCGGCCTGGACGCGCGGCGGCGGGACGTGTCGGGGATGGTCGGGCACTTCCTGGCGCGGCCGGGCGCCCTCGACGCGTGGCTCGCCGGTGCGCCGCTCCCGCTCGACTGAGCGGGGAAATGACACGGGCGGCCGCCCCGGAGGGCGTCCGCCCGCCGCGTGCGCGCCGTGCCGGGGGGAAGGGCCGGCGCGCGCCGCGCTTCACGTCACCTCGATCTTCCGCCCGTGCCCCTTGCCCTCGCCGGCCATGGGCGCGCGGATCTCGAGGACGCCCTCGGTGAACTTCGCGGTCACGCGATCCACCGCGATCTCCACCGGCAGCCGGACCGTGCGCGTGAACGCGCCCGTCGCGCGCTCGACGCGATGGTAGTCCTTGCGCTCGATCCGCTCCTCCTTCTCCTTCTTCCCGGAGAGCGTCACGAGGTCCCCGGTGATCTCCACCTTGATGTCCTCGCGCCGCAGGCCGGGCAGCTCCGCCTTCAGGACCAGGTCGCGGCCGTCCTCGTACACGTCCACGGGCGGCACCTTGAACGCCAGCTCCTCGCCCAGCCGCAGCACCGGCCAGAACGCGGACCAGCGCTCCCCGACCAGCTCGTCGATCCGCTCCATCCACGGCGGAAGCGCCGGCATGCTCTCGCGCAGGGCCGCGAGCCTGCCGCGCTCCTTCGGCTCCTTGCCGTGGTCGTGCTTCATCGGCTTCGCCATCGAACGCGCCTCCTTCCGCACCGCGAGCGTGGGCCGCGGTGGGGGGGGCGGTCAAGCGGAGACCGGGGGTCCGCCGCGGGCGCGAGTGCCGCGGGGTGCGAAGCGGGGTCGCGGGCGGAAGCGTGCGCGGCTACAGGCGGAAGCCCGCCACCATCTCCCGCGCGCGCTCCCGCGCCAGCGGCAGCGCCGCCTCCACCTCGGGGGAGAGCGCGTCACCGAACGCGAAGTCGCGCCCGGCCACGGTCACCAGGGCGGCGGGGGGCACGCGGCCGAACAGCGCACGCGCCAGCCCCAGCACCTCCTCCGGCATGAGCGTGTGGATCACCGCCGCGCGCGCCGGGCGGGGCGAGAGGCGCGTGGCGCAGACCTCCCCGGGCGTGCCGGCCACCGAGGTGTCCAGGAACAGCACCCCGTCGGCGGAGGCCACCACCTCGGCGTGGTCCGGGACGAGCTCGGGGATCTCCACCACCTGGAGGCCCGGGACCAGCGCCTCGAGCCCGCGCGCCACCGCCAGCCCGGCCGCGTCGTCTCCGCGCAGCGAGGTCCCGAGGGCCAGGGCGACGATCTTCATACGGGCTCCGGCGCCGAGCGGCCCGTCCTGTCCCACGGGGCGACGCGCGGCGGAGGGTCATCCTACCAGGGGCGCCCCCGCCGACGGGAGGGGCGAGTCGAGAAACTCCGCGCGCCGGGGCGTCGTCCCCCGTTCGCGAGCCGCGGGCGCGTCGCGCGCACGGACGGCTACGGCGCGGGTGGCACCCCGGCGGCCGCGCCGGCCGCCTCGGAGGGCTCGCCCCGCGCGACGAACACCGCCGCGGCGAGATCGCCGGTGACGTTCACGGTCGTCCGGCACATGTCGAGGAAGCGATCCACCCCGAGCACCAGGCCGATGCCCTCCACCGGGATGCCGAGGATGCCGAGGATCATCGCGATGAAGGGCATGGAGGCGGCCGGCACGCCGGCCGTGCCGATGCCGGCCAGGACGGCGATCCCCACCGCGACGGCCTGCTGCCCGAGCGACAGCTCGACGCCGTAGACCTGCGCCAGGAACAGCACCGTGACGCCCTCGAACAGCGCGGAGCCGTTCTGGTTCATGGCGGAGCCGGCGGTGAGGACGAAGCGCGCCACGTGCCGGGGCAGGCGCAGGTTCTCCTCGGCCACCCGGAGCGCGGTGGGGAGCGTGGCCGACGACGAGGCGGTGGAGAACGCCGTCACCATGGCGAGCCGCACGCCCGAGAAGAACGCGCGCGGGCTCATGCCGCCGAACAGCTTCACCGACAGCGAATAGACGACGAACTGGTGCAGCGCGAGCCCGAGCACCACCACGCCCACGTAGGCGGCGATGGGCCGGACCACCGCGGCGCCGAGCCGGGCCGCCATGACGAACAGCAGCGCGCCCACGCCGACGGGCGCGAGCCACAGCACGCCCTCGATGAGCTTCATCGAGACGTCGTAGAGCCCCTGCAGCGCCGCCTTCAGCGCGCGCGCCCCCGGCGTGTCGGTCATGGCGAGCGCCACGCCGAACAGCAGCGCGAACACGATGAGGCCCATGAGGTCGCCGGTGGCGGCCGCCTTCACCGGGTTGTCCGGGACGAGCGCGAGGACGAAGCCGGACACCGAGTCGCCGCCCGGCAGCGGGGCTGGCTTGATGGTCGCGGCGCCGCGCGCCGCCTCGCGCACCGCGTCGGGCAGGCCGCGGCCGGGCCCGAGCACGTTCACGAGCGTCACGCCGATGAGCACCGCGATGGACGACACCGCCGCGGTGTAGCCGAGCATCCGCGCGCCCAGGCGGCCCAGGTGGCGGAGCTCGAGGTCGGCGACGCCCAGCACCAGCGCCGAGAACAGGAGCGGCACCACCAGCATGAACAGGAGCCGGATGAAGAGCTGCCCGATGGGCTGGGCCACGTCGCGCACCGCGACGTCGAGCCAGGGCGCGCCGGCGCCCAGCGCGTTCGCGAGCGCGCCGAGCACGGCGCCCCCGACCACGGCGATCAGCATCCTGCGATGCGAGGGCATGCCCGTCCCGTGTACCCCGCCGCGGCGCGCGGCGGCAAGCCGGCCGGCGGGCCTGCCCGGGGCGTGAGCATCGCCGCTCGGTGAACGGGGCGCTCAGCGCCACGCGCCCGGGCGCGCGTACACGAGCACCAGCGGCACCTCGTCGAGGAAGGCGCCGGCCACCGGCCGCGCGTCGCGGAACGCCGCCCAGGTGCGGTACTCGGCGTCGCGGGCCGCGCCGTCCACCGCCACCACCGCGACGTCCGCTTCCTCCGGCGACTCCGCGCGGCGCAGGTCGGCCCGGAGCCGCCCGTCGCGCCGGTAGACGTCGATCGCCGCCTCGGCGGTGCGGGGCCAGTACACCCGCGCGCCGGGCCGCGCGCGCGCCGCCAGCGCATCCAGCACCGCCGCGGCCGCCTCGCCGCCGTCCTGGCGCGCCAGCCCGCGCGAGGCGGCGCCCGGCGTGCCGCCGCCGAGCGCGCTCCAGGAGGACGACGCCCAGGGCCAGGCGTGCGCGGCCTGGCGGACGGCGGGGTAGAGCACGAGGAGCGCGAGCGCCGCGGCCAGCGGCGCCGCGCGCGCCGGCCACGCGATCCGCGCCGCGTCGAGGAGCGCGCGCGTGCCGAGCAGCGCGAGGAACGGGAACGCCGGCAGCCAGGCGCGCACGCCGGGGAGCGCAGGGACGATCCCGGACGCCGCCGCGGCGAGCGGCGCCGCGGCGCCGAGGAGCAGCAGGATCTCGTCGGACAGCGCGAACCCGCTCCCGCGCCGCAGCGCCCGGGCCGCGCGCGCGAGCGCCTGCAGCGCGCCGCCCGCGGCCGCGACGAGCGGCGCCAGCGGGACCGCGAAGGCCGTGACGGCGAGGGGCAGGAGCGGCCGGGGCAGCCCGGCGGCGAGCGCCTCGCCCGCGCCGGCGCGCGCGGCCCGCGCCGCGAGCAGCGCCCGGTGGAGCGGGTCGGGCCAGAGCCAGGGCCACAGCGCGACCAGGGCGAGCGGGCCGAGCACCGCCATCGCGGCGATCGCGACCGGCACCCCGCGCAGCCGCGCCTCGATCCCGACCGGCGCCGCCTCCGCGGCGGGCTCGGCGGCGCGCGGGCGCAGCAGGCGCACCAGCAGCGCGTGCAGCGCGAGCGTGGGCAGGATCACCCAGGCGTCGAGCCGGGTCGCGAGCGCCGCGCCGAACGCGAGCCCGGCGAGCGCGGCGGCGCGCAGCCGGAGCAGCCGGTCCGGTGCGGCGGCCGCGCGGCGGTAGGCCCAGAACGCGGCCAGCCAGAGCAGCGCGGCGAAGCCGTCCGCGAGCGCCACCGCGCCGGAGAGGAGCGTCCTCGGCGCGAGCCAGTACATCGCGGGCGCGAGCGCCGCGCCGGCGGGGCCGGCGAGCGCGTGGCCGGCCAGGGCGAGCAGCGCCGACAGCAGCGCGCCCGCGGCCGCGGCGCCGAGCCGGTAGGCGCGCTGGTGCGAGAGGCCCACCGCGCGCCCGGCGGCGTGGCCCGCGGCGGCCACGGCCGGCGCGAGCGGCGGCAGCGGGCGCCCGCCGGACCGGGCCCGGGCGGCCTCGAGCCCGGTGAGCGCGGCGAGCGGGTGGCCCGCGGCGGTGCGCCAGCCCTCGGCCACGCGCCCGGCCGCGGCGACGACGTCCGCCTCGTCGCGCGAGATGCCGGGCCCGCCGGCGAGCGCGACGAGCGCCGCGAGCGTGGCGGCGGCCCAGGCGAGCGCGATCCTCCTCCGCCCGCTGCGGAGGCCCGCGGCGACGCGGGCGGGGAGCTGGCGCAGGGCGGGGGTCACGGGAGCGCCTCCGCGTCGAGGCAGAGCGGGCCCGCCTCGGCGGGGGCGGTGACCGTCAGCTCCACGCTCCGCGCGCTCCCGGCGAAGCGGGCGGTGTCCAGCCGGAACGCGCGCCAGCCCGCGAGCGGCAGCTCGACCGTCCCGGCCTCCTGCTCGTCCACGCGCAGCGCCACGCGGGCGGGGAGCGGGCCGGTGGCCGCGGGCGGCGGATCGCCCGCGCGCCCCAGGTGGCCGGCGAGCGCGCTGCCCAGCGGGACGGACGGGAAGGAGATCACCAGCGGCGCGTCCGCGGGCGCCGCCACCAGGCACGGCCGCGGCAGCGCCTCGACCTGCCGCACCGACCGCCGCAGCGACGGGCCGGGGTCGCCGGGGCACGCCGCCGCGCCGTCCGCGCCGGCGGGGCAGGGCCGGTCGCCGCGGCGGACCTCGGCGCGGGCGAGGAGATCGGGCAGGAACGCGAGCGGCACGCGCGGCCCGGCCAGCTCGAAGCGCAGCACCTCCAGCCGCCCCAGCGCCGTCCGCTCCGCCGGGCGCGCGGCGCGCGCGATGAGGTCCAGCTCGGCCTGCCACGCATGGCCCGGCGCGCCGGGCAGCGTCACCAGCCACACGCGCCGGACCCCGGTCAGCTCGGCGCGGTCGAAGCGCGCGTGCGCCAGCACCGGCACCCGGGCCGGCGCGGCGAGCCGGGCGCGCTCCGCCCAGGCCGGCGCGATCGCGACCGCGTCGCCCGGGCGGGCGTCGCGCTCGAGGAGCGCCGAGAGCGCGGCCCAGTCGAGCGCCGAGGGGAGCCGGTCCGGGAGCCGCGCCTGCCAGAGGATGCCGCCCGCGCCGGCGGCCGCGAGCGCGGCGGCGAACCCGATGGCGATCCCGCGGCGGGGCGACGGGCGCGCCGCCCAGCCGCGCCGGGCGCCGTCGCGGAGGGCGGCGGCGCGGGTGCGCAGGTCCTCGGCGGCGGCTTCCCGGGCGCGCCGGAGCAGGCGGCGGACGATGCCGGCCGCCTTCGGCGCGGGGGCCGGGCCGGGCGTGGGGGAGTCGGCGCTCACGGGACGGACGGCTAGGTCTTGGCGAGCCGGATCTTCCGCTCGCTCTTCTCGCGGCAGAAGGTGCAGAGGTCCGAGTCCGGGTTCGCGGCGAGCGACGGCGACCACGACGGGTGCATCGCGCAGCGCGCGTCCACGCAGTGGTGCAGGTCCCACAGGTGCCCGATGGCGTGGATCGCCTCGCGCGCCAGCCGGCGCCGGTACGTCTCGATCGACGCCTCGGTCACGCCGCGCGCCGGCAGCTTCGCGGTGGTGATCACCGCGCGCTCCTTGCCGTAGTCGGCGAAGCCCCAGCAGGGCGGCTCGCCGAGCGGTCCGGGCGGGAGCGAGAGCGGCGCGCCCGCGATGTACAGGACCTTGTCGTCGGCGAAGGTGCGGACCGGCTCCACCTCGCGCAGCAGCGTGATGGCGTCGAGCCGCCCGTCCTTGCCCTCCGCCTCGGCCGGCACCGGCTTCTCGCCGGCGAACTCGGTCCCGAGGCCGAACGCCTGGTACAGCGTCCGGATGAGGGCCGCCATGTCGGTCGGATCGACCGGGTCGAGCGTCACGACGCGGATCACTTCTTCTTCCCTCCGCGCTTGGCGGCCGGCTTCTCGGCGGCGGGCTTCTTCGCGGGCGCCTTCTTCGGCGCTGCGGGCTTCTTCGCGGCGGCCTTCTTCGCCGGCGCCGGCTTCTCGGCCGCGGCCTTGCGCGCGGCCGGCTTCTCGGCGTGCTTCTCGACCTTGGCCGGCTTCTCCGGCTCCGCCTTCTTCGGCTTCGCCGGGCGCGCGGCCTTCTTCTCGGCCGCCTTCTCCGGCTTCTCGACCTTGCCCGGCTTCTCGGCGGTCCGGGCCGGCTTCGCGGCGCGGGGCGCGCGCACGGGCAGCTCCTCGGGCTCCTCCTCCGCGACCGGCTCCTCGGCCTCCGGGAGCTCCTCGGGCGCAGCCTCCTCGACGCCCGGGATGGCCTCGACGCCCTCGGCGCCGGCGGCCTCGCCCTCGCCCGCCTCGGCACCTTCGGCGCCCTCGGCCTCGGCCCCGGGCACCTCCGCGCCCTCGAGCGCGCCCTCGAGGTCGATGCCCAGGTCGCCCAGGCCCAGATCGCCGAGCCCGAGATCGCCCTCCTCCGCCTCCTCGACCACGCGCCGCTTCTTCGGGCGCGAGGGCAGGGGGACCGGCGCAGGGGGCGGCTTCAGGTCGAACTTCACGCCCGCCGGCGGCATGAGCGCGTAGTCGATGTAGTCCTCGGCCAGCCCGGGCGGCACGGCCAGCGACACCGACACCTCGTGCACGAGCAGGTGGCGCGCGTTGTCGTACTGCTCGCGCTCCTTGGTCGGCAGCGGGCGCAGGCGGGAGAGCGAGTGCAGCCCCTTCACCACCTCGGCGACGCCCAGCACGCCCCCGGCGATGAGCCGGTCCGCGTTGTCGCGGTGGCGGATCTTCCAGTCGAGCTCGGGGTCGTCGTAGACCGCGCCGAGGTAGTGGAAGACGCCCTCCATCTGCGCGCCGGTGGCGACGCGGCGCAGGCCGATGGACGGCACCTTGCCCTTCGGCACCATCACCGCCGCGCCGTCCTCCTCGCGCGTCATCCGGACCAGCTCGAGCTTCTGGCCGGCGATGTCCTTCACTTCCCAGCCGACCACGGCGCAGACACCCTGGTTCGGGTAGACCACGCGGTCGCCGGGCTTGAGCTCGTCGGCGATGCCGATGATGCCTTCCGGCGCGGGCAGCTGCTCGCGGGCGTCGTCGTTCGGGTGGCGGGCGGGCGGACCTCTCACGGCTCCCCCTCCTACCATGCGTCCAGGGGGTCGGCAATCACCGCGTCCCTCGACTCCGCCCCGCCTCCGGCGGGGCTACGCTCGGGATGAGCGCGGTCACCCTGGCGCGGCTCGGGATGCGCGCGCTCACCCTGGCGCCTCAGCGCGCCGCCTTGCGCCGCCGCGTGGCGTCGAGGCGGAACACGTCGGCGAGGCGGAACGGCGGCCGGGGCGCCACGGCCGGATCCGCGCGCCGCAGGGCACGATAGATCACGAACGTCCGCCGCGCCGCCGTGGCCGTCGCCAGGGCTGCCAGCGCGGCGAGCGCGCTGCCGACGACCGCCCGGCCGACGCCGGCGCCCCAGGCCGCGTCGGCGAGCGGCGAGAGCGCGCACGCCACCCCGGTGACCACGATGCGCTCGGGCCGCTGCATCCCGCCCACCCGGGCGGCCTCGTCGGCGCCGAGCGCCTCGCCGCGCGCCCGCGCGTAGGAGACGAGCAGCGACGCCCCCGCGGCGGCCAGCGCGGCGAACAGCACCACCGAGCCGCGGAAGGTGACCGCCAGCCCGCCGAACACGAGCAGCTCGCCGACCCGGTCGAGCGTGGAGTCGAGGAACGCGCCGGCCCGGGTGACGCGGCCGGTCGCGCGCGCCACCCGCCCGTCGATGAAGTCGAAGCTCGCGCCGAACAGGAACACCCAGCCGCCCAGCGACAGCCACCCGAACCCGAGCAGCACCGCCGCGCCGGCGGCGACGAGCGTGCTCGCGAGCGTGATGGCGTCCGGCGAGATCCCGAGCCGGACGCACAGCCGCTCCACCGGGCCCCACAGCCAGATCCACCACTCCTGGAAGAACTTCGCGAGGATGGTGTGCTGGCGCTTCT
The DNA here is from genome assembly GCF_000013385.1 of Anaeromyxobacter dehalogenans 2CP-C. GTDB lineage: Bacteria > Myxococcota > Myxococcia > Myxococcales > Anaeromyxobacteraceae > Anaeromyxobacter > Anaeromyxobacter dehalogenans_B. The sequence goes on along the minus strand of NC_007760.1, from coordinate 3,231,278 downwards.
CGATGTCCGGCGTGTGCGGGCGGCCGAACAGGGCCGCGCGCGCCGCGAACGCGAGCAGCGTCCCGAGGAGGAAGGCGACGAGGCCGACCAGGGGGAGCAGCGCCGCGAGCGCGCGAGGGGTCACGCCGACGAATGTACGCACCTCGCCCGGAACAAGGCAGACGCCGGACGGGCGCACGCGTGCGCGGCCGCTCGCGCGCCGTCCGGGCTGCTCACGGCGGGTGCGTCACTCCGGATCGATCGCGGTGGCGCGGAGGCGCCGGGCGGCGAGATCCACGTAGCTCGGATCCCGCTCCAGCCCGAGGAAGCGGCAGCCCGCGCGGAGGGCGGCGACGCCCGTGGTGCCGGAGCCGGAGAACGGGTCCAGCACCAGATCGCCCGGCGCGGCGCTGGCGGCGAGCACGCGCTCGAGCAGCGCCAGCGGCTTCTGCGTGGGGTGGCGGCCGTGCACCTTCTCGCGCGGCCCCGGCGTGGGCACCGACCACACCACCTGGTCGCCGCCGGGCGCGGGGCGGTCGGCGATCTCCCAGAGGTCGCGCATCTGCTTGCCGCCGTTGGCGGTCTTCATCGCGCGGTAGTTGAATCGGTGCGCCAGCGGGCGCGTCTTCATCGGGCTCGCCCAGAGCAGGATCTCGGTCGAGTGCGTGAAGAAGCGGCAGGCCAGGTTGGGCGAGGCGTTCGGCTTGTACCAGGTGACGGTGTTGAGCAGGTGGAAGCCCATCTCCTGCATCGCGTAGCCGATGGAGAAGATGACGTGCTGCGTCCCGGAGACCCACAGCGTGCCGGACGGCTTCAGCACCTTGCGGACCGCCTGGAGCCAGCGCGCCTGGAACGCGTGGTCCGCGGCGAAGCCGCCGGAGGCGTCCCAGCTCCCCTTGTTCACCGAGGTGCGTCGGCCGCCCTGGCAGGTGCTGCCGCCGTTCGAGAGCATGTACGGCGGGTCGGCGAACGCGACGTCCACCGAGTGCGGGGGGAGGCGCTCCAGCGCCTCGACGCAGTCGCCCTGGACGAGCGCCCAGCCGCGCCCTCGCTCGGCGGCGCCGGGCAGGTCGTTCCACTCGTGAAGGTCGAGCCTTGTCGCCATATCGCCGCATCGTAGAGGGGCCGATCGATATCGCCAGTTTTCGGCCGCACTGCGAGGCAATGTCAGGGCGACCCGGCGGCGGGACGCGCCCGGTGCTAAGACCAGCCGCCGGAACCCCGCGGAGACCCCGATGACCGAACCCCGACCGCCGTCGCCGCTCACCCTCTGGCTGGAGGAGGCGCTCACCGGCTGGATCCTGCCGGTGGCCGGCCTCGCCGTCCTGGCCGCGGCGGGGGGCCTGTACGCCGCCGGCTGGCTCTCGGAGGGCGCCGCGGCGGCGGCGGTGTCGGCGGTGGTCGGCCTGCTCGCGGTGGCCTTCACGCTCCGTCCGGCGCTGGCGCCCGCGGCGGACCGGGCCGGCCGCGGCCTCGCCGTGGCCGCCGCGGCCGGCGCGCTGTTCCTCTCGGTGGTGCCGGCCGTCGCGGCGGTGGTGCCCGGGCGGCCGCTCGCGCAGGGCGCGCTCGCCGCGCGCGGCGACGTCATGCCGGTGCCCGCGGACGTCCCCCACCACGTGCGGCTGCTGGTGGCCGCGCCGCTGCCGTCCTCGGGCTCGCCGGCGGTGCGCTTCACCATCGGTGGCCTCCGGCCGCCGGTCGAGGGGCACCTGGAGCGGACCTACACCTACGCGCGCGTGGGCCGCGGCGGGCGGGCCCCGGTCGCGCACGACCGCACCGAGGTGTGGCTGGAGGGCGACCTCGGCGACGGGCACGCGCTCACCCTGGACCGCCTGGGCGGCGACGCGACCGGCCCGCTCCGCGTGACGGTGTTCCGCGACCTCACCCCGACCGCGCTGCAGGCCGGCCTCGCGGTCGCGGTGCTGGCGCTCGCCGCGGCGGCGGAGGCGCGGCTGCGGCGCGGGAACGTGGCGGTGGTGGTGGGGATGGCGCTCGGGTACGGGATCCTGGTGGCCGAGAACGCCACCCCGGCGTCGGCGGCCGGCGTGGCGGTGGGCGCGATCCTGCTGGGCGGGTTCGCCGGCGCGGCGGCCGGCGGCCTGGCCGCGGCGATCGCGAAGCGGCTCGTGCCGGCGCCGGCCGAGGTGGCCGCGCGCGCGGGGCGGCGCGGCTGAGGCGGGCGCGTGGCGGGGCTCGACGCCGACCAGGTGAAGGCGGCCGCGGCGCGGGCCGGCTTCTCGAAGTGCGGGATCGCGCGGGCGGAGCCGCTCGACCCGGGCCCGCTCGACCGCGTGCTGGCCGGCGGCCTCGAGGCGGACATGACCTGGCTGCGCACGCAGCGGGACGAGCGGCTCGATCCGGCGCGGCTCCTCCCCGGCGTCCGGAGCGTGGTGGCGCTCGCGCTCTCGTACCACGCCGGCGAGCCCGCGCCGCCGCCGCCCGGCGCGGCCGCGGTGGCGCGGTACGCGCGCGGCCGCGACTACCACACGGTGGTGAAGCGGAAGCTCGCCGCGATGCTCGCGGACCTGCGCGCGGCCGACCCGGGGCTCGGTGCGTACGCCTCGTGCGACATCGCGCCGGTGATGGAGAAGGCGTGGGCGGAGCGCGCCGGCGTGGGCTGGGTGGGGAAGAACGGCTGCCTCATCACGCCGGAGCACGGGAGCTGGGTGGTGCTCGCGACGCTGCTGCTCGACCGCGAGCTCGCGCCCGACGCGCCGCACCCGGACCGCTGCGGCACGTGCGAGGCGTGCCTGCCGGCCTGCCCCACCGGCGCCATCCCGGCCCCGGGCGTGGTGGACGCGCGCCGCTGCATCTCCTTCTGGACCATCGAGCGGCGCGGCCCCATCCCCGACGAGCTGGCGGGGCGGCTGGGCGGCTGGGTGTTCGGGTGCGACGACTGCCAGACGGTCTGCCCGTGGAACCGCGGCGTGCCCGCCGACGGCGACCTCGAGCTCGTGCCGCGCCCGGGCCAGCTCTCGCTGTGGCTCGACGAGCTGCTCGCGCTCGACGCCGAGGGCTACCGGCGGCGCTTCCACGGCACCTCGCTGGCGCGGGCGCGCCACGACGGCCTGGTGCGGAACGCGCTGCTCCTCGCCGGCGCGTCCGGCGACCGGCGGCACCTGCCCGCGATCCGCGCGCACCTCGCGAGCCCGCTCGGCGACGGCGTCCGCGCCGCGGCGCGGTGGGCGCTCGAGCGGCTGGGCGGGGAGCCCTAGGCCCCGGACGCGCGCGCGGCCGGAGCGGCCGCGAGCCGCCCCAGCGTGCGCACCGCCGGCTCGAGGTCTCCGGCGAGCGCGGCGTTCAGGCGCACGAAGCGGTCGAGGCCGCCGCCCAGCGAGAACAGGCAGCCCGGGGCGACGCCGATGCCGTGCCGCGCCGCCGCGTGGAACAGCGCCAGGCCGTCCGCCCCGCCCGCCGGCAGCTCGACCCACAGGAAGTAACCGCCCCGCGGGTCGCTCACGCGCGTTCCCGGCGGGAAGTGCCGGGCCACCAGGGCCCGCATGGTCCCGACCTCCGCCTGCAGGCGCGGCCGCAGCCGCCGCAGGTGCCGGTCGTACGCGCCGTCGCCCACGAGCCCCGCCGCGAGCGCCTGGGCCAGCGGCGCGGCCGCCAGCGTGGTGATGCTCTTCAGGTCGGCGAGCGCGTCGATCCAGGGGCTCGGGGCGATGGCGTAGCCGACGCGGCCGCCCGGGAGCAGCGTCTTCGAGAAGGAGCCGACCAGGATGGCCGGTGGCTCGTCGCGCCCGCGCGGCGCGCACAGCGGCGCGTGGCGCCGGCCGTCCCAGGCGAGCTCGCCGTAGACGTCGTCCTCGATGAGCGCGACGCCCTCTGCCCCCAGCGCCTCGCGCCAGGCGGCCTTGCGCGCCTCGTCCATCAGGCTGCCGGCCGGGTTCGCGAAGGTGGGCGCGAGCACGGCGGCGCGGACCGCGTGGCGGCGGCAGGCCGCCGCGAGCGCCGCCGGATCCGGGCCGCCCGCCGGTTCGGCCGGGAGCTCCACCACGCGGGCGCCGGCGCTCCGCGCCGCGTCGAGGACGCCGAAGAACGCCGGGCACTCGACCGCGACCACGTCGCCCGGCTTCACCAGCACGCGCAGCGCCAGCGCCAGCGCCTCCATCGCGCCGGTGGTGACGAGGACGTCGTCCGGGCCGACGTCCATGCCGCGCGCGCGGTAGCGCCGGGCGACGAGGCGGCGGAGCTCCGGGTCGCCGCGGGGCGGCGAGAAGCGGGTCCAGGGGCCCGGCGCGGGGCCGCGGAGCAGCCGCGAGGTGAGCCGGCGGAACGCCGCCACCGGGAAGTGATCCGCCGACGGCCAGCCGCTCCCGAGCGGCACCAGCGCCGGGTCGGCCATGGCGGCGAGCAGCTCGGCGGTGAGCTCGGCGCGCGCGCTGCTGAACGCGTGGAGGCTCGGGCGGCGGGTGGGCGCCTGCTCCAGCGGCGCGGGGAGCCGGGGGCGGACGCGGAACCCCGAGCGCGGCAGCGCCTCGACGAGCCCGATCGCCTCGAGGTGCCGGTAGGCCGCCAGCGCGGTCATCAGGCTCGCGCCGTACGTCCGGCACGCCTCCCGGAGCGAGGGGAGCCGCTCGCCGGGCCCGGTGATGCCCGCCTGGATGCCGCGGGCGAGGTGGTCCGCGATCCGCCGGTACTTGAACCCGGTCGCCATCCGGCTGTTATAGCCGGCCGCGCGCGACGCTGTGTCTGTTCCATCCGGCCGGGAGGTGCTTCCCTGGGAGCATGACCTCCCCGGCAATCGCGGCCCCGGCCCGGGCGCACCCCGGCCGGAGCGCCGCGCAGGAGTTCTGGTCCGGCGTCCGGGACCTCGCGCCGCTCCTGCTCGGCGTCGTCCCGTACGGCTTCGTGTACGGCGTGCTGGCCCGCGCGAGCGGCCTCGACGCCGCCACCGCCATGGCCGCCTCCGCCATCCTGTTCGCGGGCGCGGCGCAGTTCCTGCTCGCGCAGCTCGTCGCGGCCGGCGCCCTGGGCGTCGTGATGGTGGCGGCGGTCGCGCTCGTGAACCTGCGGCACGCGCTCTACAGCGCCTCGGTGGCGCCGCACCTCGCGCACCTGCCGCTGCGCTGGAAGCTCGCGCTCTCGTACCTCCTCACCGACGAGTCGTACGCGGTGGCCATGCGGCGGCTGGGCGACGGCGACCGGTCGCCGGCGCGCCACTGGCACCTGCTCGGCGCGGGGGTCGCGCTCTGGTCCGGGTGGCAGCTCGCCACCGCCGCGGGCGTCTGGCTCGGCGCGCGCGTCCCGGCGCGGCTGCCGCTCGACGTGGCGCTGCCGCTCACCTTCATCGCCATCGCCGTGCCGATGATCCGCTCCCGGGCACTGCTCGCGGCCGCGGTCGCGGCGGGGATCGTCGCGCTCGCGGCGGCGGGGTGGCCGTGGCAGCTCGGCCTGCTCGCCGCCAGCGTCGCCGGGATCCTGGCCGGCGCGCTCGTCGCGCCGCGGAGGGCGCGATGAGCCTGTGGCTCGTGATCGTCGCCTGCGGCGCCGTCACGTTCGCGACGCGCCTCTCGTTCGTCGCGCTGGAGGGGCGGCGCGCCGTGCCGGGCTGGTTCCGCGACCTCCTCCCGTTCGTGCCGGTGGCGACGCTCACCGCCATCGTGACGCCCGCGCTGGCGCGGCCCGGGGCGGCCGGCGATGCCGCGGGCGTCCCCGCGCGGCTGGCGGCGGGGGCGGCCGCCGCCGCCATCGCCGCGACGACGCGCAGCGTGCCGCTCACGCTCGCCGGCGGCTTCCTGGTCCTGTGGCTGGCGTCCTGAGCCCCGCGCCGGCTTGCGCCCCGCGCGCCGGCGGCTACATTCCGGCGCCACATGGTCCACCTGGTGATGTTCCTGCACTCGGCCATCTCGGCCGGCACCTACCTCGCCGCGAAGCGCGCGCTGGGCGAGCTGTCGCCGTTCGAGGTGGCGCTGGTGCGCTTCGGGCTCTCCTCGCTCGCGTTCGGGCTGCTGCTGTGGCGCCGGCCGGTGCGGGTGGCGCGGCGCGACCTCCTCGCGCTGGCGGGGCTCGGCATCGTCGCCATCCCGGTGAACCAGGGCTTCTTCCTCGCCGGCATGGCCTGGACCACCCCCGGGCACGCGGCGCTGCTCTACGCGCTGACCCCGGTGTTCGTGTTCCTCTTCGCGCGCGTGCGCCTGGGCGAGCGGGCCGGCCCGGCGAAGGTCGCCGGCATCGCGCTCGCGTTCGCGGGGGTGGTGGTGGTGCTGCTCGGCCGCGGCGCGGTGGGGCTGCACGGCTCCTCGCGCCAGCTCGCCGGCGACCTGCTCATCCTGCTCGCGGTGGTGGCGTGGTCGGTGTTCGCGGTGGCGGGGAAGCCGTACGCGCAGCGCTACGGCGCCGTCGGCTCCACCGGCGTGGCCCTCGTGCTCGGGACGCTCGCGTACCTGCCGGTGGGCCTCGTCGCGACCGACTGGTCGCGGCTCGCCGCGCTCTCGCCCACCGGCTGGGCCGCCCTCGGCTACCTGGTGCTGCTCACCAGCGTGGTCGCCTACATCCTCTACTACTGGGCGCTCTCCCGGGCCGAGGCGAGCCGGGTGGCCATATGGTCGAACCTGCAGCCGGTGCTGACCGCGCTCCTCGCCTGGGCCATCGCCGGCGAGCGGCTCACCGCGCCGTTCGTGGCGGGCGGGGCCATGGTGATCGCGGGCGTCATCCTGACCGAGCGCGGGTAGCCCGCGGCGCCGCGCGCCTTGAGCCCGCGCCGCGCCCGCGTTATCCACGGGGGCGTGAGCCTCCACGAACGACTCCGCGCCGCGCGCGAGGGCTGGGCCGTCGGCCCGGTGCTCGAGCGCGCGTTCCTGCGCGTCACCGGCAAGGACGCCCAGGACTACCTGCACCGCATGTCCACCCAGGACCTCGCCCGCCTGAAGCCCGGCGAGGCCGCCTACGCCGCGTTCCTGAACGCGAAGGGGCACCTGCTCGGCGAGGGCCACGTGCTGGTGCGCGAGGGCGAGATCCTGGTGGAGCTCGACCCGGCCGCCGCGCCGGAGACGCGCGCGCTGCTGGAGAAGCTCGTCATCATGGACGACGTGACGTTCGAGGACCTGTCGGCGACGCTGCGCGCGCTGCCGGTGCTCGGGCCGGAGGGGCCCGCGCGGCTGGCCGGGCGCGCGGGGGCGGCGCCGGTGGTCCCGAGCGCGCGCCGCGGCGCGCCCTGCGTGGACGTGTGGGCGCCGGCGGGCGAGGCGGAGGCGCTGCGGGCCGCGCTCGTGGCCGACGGGGCGGCGCCGCTCGACCTCGCCGAGCTGGAGTCGCTGCGCATCCTGGCCGGCGTGGCGCGCTTCGGCGCCGACATGGACGCGAGCCGGCTGCCCATGGAGGCCGGGCTCACCCGCGCGGCCATCTCGTTCACGAAGGGCTGCTACATCGGGCAGGAGGTGGTGCTCCGGGCCACCGCGCGCGGCCACCTGCAGCGCGGCCTCGTGCAGCTCGAGCTGCCGCCCGGCGCCGGGCCGGGCACCCCGCTCGTCGCCGGCGGCCAGGAGGTCGGCGCGGTGACGAGCGCCGCGGAGACGCCGGAGGGCCGCCTCGGCCTCGGCTACCTGCGGCGCGCCCACTGGAAGCCGGGCGAGCGCGTGCGGGCGGGCGAGGGCGAGGCGGTAGTGCGGGCCGTGATCGTCGAGGACGGGGTGGTCGCGTAGCGTCCCTTCGACTCCGGCGGGCCTTCCGCTCGCTCGCTCATCCCGAGCGTAGCGCGGCCCGAGGGGCCGCGCGGAGTCGAGGGACGCTCAGGGCGACCCTTCGACTCCGGCGGGCCTGCGGCCCGCCTACGCTCAGGGTGAGCGCGCCTGCATAAGCCGCTCGTGGTGAGCCTGTCGAACCACGAGCGGGGCTCAGGCCTCCGCGACCGGGATCTCCGGCCCCTTGGGGCGGTCCTGCCGGGACGGGAGCGTGTCCAGCTCGCGGCGCACGGCGGCGATCTCCTCCTTCAGCTCGGCGCGCAGCGCGCGGATCTCGCCGCGCACGTCCTCGAACGTGTAGCGGATCTCCTCCGCCGAGATCCCGAGGAGCCGCCGGCGTAGCCCGGCCACGAACCCGTCCAGCACGCGCATGGCTAGCCCTTCTTCCCCTTGTGCAGCGGGCAGGAGGTGATCGCGCCCGCCGGATCGATCGCGGCGCTGCCGGTCACGATCTCCTTGATGGTCCCGTCCTGCTCGAGCACGTAGGTGGCCCGGTTCGCGAGCCCCACCACCGGCATGGTGCCCCCGTACTGCTTCGCCACCTTGCCGCCCTCGTCGGAGAGCAGCCGGTACGGGACCTTCAGCTCGTCCTTGAACTTCCGCTGGGTCTCGACCGAGTCGGTGCTGATGCCCACCACCTGCGCGCCCTTGTTCGCCACGTCGGCATACCGGTCCCGGTACGCTGAGAGCTCGCGCGTTCAACCAGGGGTGAACGCCTTCGTGTAGAAGGCCAGGATCACCGGGCCGGACTCGAGCAGGCTCGACAGCGACACCGGCTTGCCGTCGGTGTCGGGGAGCGTGAAGTCCGGCGCCTTGTCGCCCACCTTCAGGGGGGCGGCGCCGAGCAGCATCGCGAGCAGGGGGATCGTCATGCCGGGGTCCTAGCCAGCGCGGCCGGCGCGGGCAAGCGGGCCGCCGGGGCGCCGCTCATGCGCGCAGCCGCTCGTAGCGGGCCGCCAGCACCTCGATGACGTCGCGGTGGTAGAAGCCGACCTGATCGGGCAGCTCCGCGAGCGTGCGCGCCGCGAAGCCGGTCACCGGCGCGCCCGGCGCGGGCTCGCCGCCGGCCACCGCCCCGGCGAACACCAGCGCGAGGTGCGGCGCGCCGCCCACCTGCTCCGCGCGGCAGCCGACCACCACCAGCCCCTCCAGCTCGAGCCCGAGCTGCTCGCGCGCGATGGCCGCGGCGCGCTCCCCGGGCTGCTCCCCGTCGGCGAGCACGCCCGACGGCAGCCACCAGCGGCCGAGCTGGGCCTGGCCGTGGAACCCGCCGATGACCTCGGCGATGACGATCCGCCGCAGCTCGAGCGCGAGCGGGAGCACGTCCACGCGAACGACCATCCGTTCACCCCAAGTGTATCCACGCCTGGGCGGCGCACCCGCCCCGGCCGGGAGCTGGTCTTATCCCGCCCCAGTGAGCCCCTGGCAAGGGGCCGCACCCGGCGATAACGTGCGCTCGTGACCGCTGCCCGAACGCTCGCCGTCCTCGCCACCGTCCTCGCCGTCGCCGCCTGCGGGAAGAGCAAGGAGGAGAAGGCGTACGACGAGCTGGGGCGGCAGTGCAACGCGCTGGCCGCGAGCGGGGCGACGCTCGACCAGGCCGAGCTGCTGTTCCGCTACCGGGACGTGTTCACGGGCATGCAGTGCGGCCTGCCGCTCACCTCGACCGGCGCCGGGGATCTGTGCGGCGCGGCCTCGGACACGAACGTCCTCTGCATCATGGACTGGTCGTACTACCCGAACGACTCCAACATCTGCGGCCCCACCGGCTGCTGGCTCGGCTGCGAGGTCCGGGTGAGGCAGGCCGACTTCGAGGCGAGCGGCACGGCCGCCGTGATCTGCGCGGCCCGCTGGTTCGACCAGAACCCGACCTACCAGTCCTTCTAGGCGAACGGGAGCGCACATGAAGGCCGTCCTGATCCGCGGCCACGGCGGCCCCGAGCGCGTCGAGGTCGGTGAGCTCCCGCTGCCGGAGCCCGGCCCGGCCGAGGTCCGGGTGCGGGTGCGGGCGGCGGCGCTCAACCACCTCGACCTCTGGGTCCGCAAGGGCTGGAGCGGGCTCATGCTGTCGTTCCCGCACGTGCTCGGCTCGGACGTGGCCGGGGTGGTGGACGCGGTGGGGCCGGGGGTGGACGAGCCGAGGGTGGGCGCCGAGGTGGTGCTCGCGCCGGGGCTCTCCTGCGGGCGCTGCGTGCGCTGCCGCTCCGGCGAGGAGAACCTGTGCCGCGGCTACGCCATCCTGGGCGAGCACGTCTCGGGCGGCCAGGCCGAGGCGGTGGTGGTGCCGGCCCGCAACGCGCTGCCGCGCCCGCCGAACCTGTCCTTCGAGGAGGCGGCGGCGGTGCCGCTCACGTTCCTCACCGCCTGGCACGCGCTGGTGGCGCGCGCGCGGGTGCGGCCCGGCGAGACCGTGCTGGTGCACGCGGCCGGCTCGGGCGTCGGCGTCGCGGCGGTGCAGATCGCGAAGCTCCACGGCGCGCGCGTCATCGCCACCGCCGGCTCGGACGCCAAGCTGGAGCGGGCGCGGGCGCTCGGCGCGGACGAGGTCGTGAATTACGAGGCGAAGGACTTCGTCCAGGAGGTGAAGCGGCTCACGCAGCGCCGCGGCGTGGAGGTGGTGTTCGAGCACGTGGGCAGGAAGACGTGGGAGGGGTCGATCCTCTCCTGCGCGCCGGGCGGCCGCATCGTCACGGTGGGCGCGACCACCGGGTACGACCCGCCGACCGACCTGCGGCACGTGTTCTACCGCCAGCTCTCCATCCTCGGCTCGACCATGGGCACCTCCGGCGAGCTGCTCGAGGTGCTCCGCTTCGTGGGCGAGGGGAGGCTGCGGCCGGTGGTGGACCGGGTGCTTCCGCTCGCCCGGGCGCGCGAGGCGCAGGCGCTGCTTGCCGAGCGCGCGCAGTTCGGGAAGATCGTCCTCACGCCCTGACGCAGGAGCCCATCATGAAGACGCGCAACGCCCTCTCCGCCGCCGCCCTCGCCGCCGCCGCGCTCCTCGCGGCGGGCTGCGGCAACGACACCTGCCCGACGGAGACGCCCCGCATCGACGCGATCCAGAGCTGCACGGTCGCCCCCGGCGCCACGGTCCAGGTGAAGCTGCGGGCCTGCCCGACTTGCAACCAGAACATCACCCGCTGCGACGTGGATATCCAGGGTGGGCAGATCCAGCTCGACCCGCTGGCCGAGGCCTGCGACAGCTCGATCAGCTGTCCGGCTCCGAGCTGCTCGAACGACGTGATCTGCACCTTCACCGCGCCGACCACGCCGGGCAGCTACCCGATGTTCGCGTTCAACGGGACGAGCGGCACCGTGAACGGCACGCTCGACGTGAGCTCCGGCGCGCTCGCCTGCTCGTACTGAGCGCTGCCCGACCCCTACGCGTACCGCACGCCGCGCCGCATCTCGCGGAGCCGGCGCACGCGCTCCTCGATGGGCGGGTGGGTCGAGAACAGGCTCATCATCTTCGCGCCCGCCCCGTGGAACGGGTTCACGATGAACAGGTGCGCGGTGGCGGGGCCGCCGTACTGGTACGGGATGGCCTCGTTGCCGCGCTCCAGCGCGAGCAGCGCCTCGGCGAGCGGCTCGGGGTCGCCCACCAGCTCGGCGCCGGACGCGTCCGCGCCGTACTCGCGCGAGCGGGACACCGCGAGCTGGATCACGAGCGCCACGAGCGGCGCCAGGATCGCCCAGGCCAGCAGCTCGAGCGCCGAGCCGCCGCGGTCGTCCTCGCGGCGCATGCCGCCGAGCAGCGCGCCCCAGCGGACCACGTAGCCGAGCGTGGAGATGAGCCCGGCCACCGCCGCGGCGATGGTGGAGATGAGGATGTCGCGGTTGCGCACGTGGGCGAGCTCGTGCGCGAGCACGCCCTCGAGCTGGCGCCGGTCGAGGATGCGGAGGATCCCCTCGGTGACGGCGACCGCCGCGTGCGACGGGTTCCTGCCCGTGGCGAAGGCGTTCGGCGTCTCGGAGGGAATGACGTAGACCCGCGGCATGGGCATGCCCGCGCGGCGGGTGAGCCGCTCGACGATCTCGTAGACCTGCGGCAGCTCCTCGCGCGTCACCGGCCGCGCGCGGTGCGCCATGAGCGCGAGCCGGTCGGAGAACCAGTAGGAGACGAAGTTGAAGACCAGGCCGAGCCCGCCGAAGAGCAGCATCCCCTGCATGCCGCCGACCACGTTGCCGCCGATCGCGAGCAGCGCGATGAGCAGCGCCATCAGCATGGCGGTCTTGGCGTAGTTGCGGCCCACACCGGCCTTCGGGGACATGCCGCGCGGCTGTGCCGCCTCGCTCCAGGACATGGTGCTTGAGTAACCATCGGAGGGGCCGCGTCAATCCGCCGGACGCCCGCCCGGCCGCGCGCTGGCGCGCACGGGTCGCCGCGATCTCGCGCGGGATCCCCCGCCGTGCTATTGGGGCGAGGCAGGCGATATCGCGGGGTTGCGAGGTCAGCGCGTCCATATGGCGGCTCGGAAGGCGGCGGCGGTGAGGGCGAAGGGGAAGGCCACGGGGCGGGACCGGGAGCGCGACCAGCTGGAGCTGGCGGTGGTCGGGGGAGCGGCCCCGCGCCGGTCGAAGCCCGCCGCGCCGCCTGCCCCCCGGGTGCCGGTGCGCAAGGCCGCCGGGCGGGCACGCCCCGCGCCTGCGGAGGAGCCCGAGCTCCTGCCGCCCGCGCCCGAGGCCGAGCCGGAGCCGGCCGCGGCGACGCGCTCGCCGAAGCGCCGCGCCACCGCGGAGCAGATGGCGCAGCAGCAGCGCGAGATCTCGATCTCCGAGTTCTTCACCAAGAACCGGCACCTGCTCGGCTTCGACAACGCCTCGAAGGCGCTGCTCACCACCATCAAGGAGGCGGTGGACAACTCGCTCGACGCCTGCGAGGAGGCCGGCATCCTCCCCGAGATCACCATCGAGGTCCGCGACCTCGGGCTGAACGACCAGGGCGAGGGCGAGCTGACGAAGGGCGAGGGCCGCTTCGTGGTGGTGGTGGAGGACAACGGCCCCGGCATCGTGAAGGCGCAGGCGCCGAAGATCTTCGGCAAGCTCCTCTACGGCTCGAAGTTCCACCGCCTGAAGCAGAGCCGCGGCCAGCAGGGCATCGGCATCAGCGCCGCCGCCATGTACGGCCAGCTCACCACCGGGCAGCCGATCCGGATGATCTCCCGCACCGGCAAGGGCAAGCCGGCGTTCGGGCTCGAGATCCAGATCGACACGCGCAAGAACAACCCGGTGGTCACCGCCGAGCGGCAGCTCGACGACTGGCACGAGCACGGCACGCGGGTGGAGCTGGAGATCGTCGCGAACTGGCAGCAGGGGCAGCGGTTCGTGAACCGCTACGTCGAGCACACCGCGCTCTCCAACCCGCACGCCACCTTCCACTACCTGCGCCCGCGCCAGGCGCCGCTCTCCTTCCCTCGCGCCACCGACGAGCTGCCCAAGGAGGCGCAAGAGATCAAGCCGCACCCGCACGGCGTGGAGCTGGGCGCGCTGATGCGGATGGCCGCCGACTCGAAGAGCCACGACGTGCGCGGGTTCCTGCAGTCCGCGTTCTCGCGCGTCTCCTCGACCGTCGCCGACGAGATCGTGAAGAAGGCCGGCTTCAAGGCGAAGGTCCGTCCGCGCGACGTCGCCGGCGACCGCGAGGTCGCCCGCAAGCTCCACCAGGCCATCGGCGCCACCAGGATCATGGCGCCGCCGACGCAGATCCTCTCGCCCATCGGCGACACGCTCATGCGCAAGGGCCTGGTGTCCTTCCTGAACGTGATCGAGACCGAGGGGCCGGAGGAGGAGGAGCAGCTCGACCTCGACGCGGCCCGGAAGAAGAAGGCCACGAAGAAGGGGAGGGCGGCGAAGGCGGAGGCGCCCGAGGTGCCGGACGCGCCGGCGGAGGAGGGCGTCGAGAAGATCAAGGGCCACAACTACTTCATCGCGACGGTGACCCGGCCGCCCAAGGTGTACCGCGGCAACCCGTTCCAGGTGGAGGTCGGCCTCGCGTACGGCGGGAGCTGGCCGGCCGACAAGCCCATCGAGCTGTTCCGCTTCGCGAACCGCGTGCCGCTGCTGTTCCAGCGCGGCGCGTGCGGCATGACCGAGGCCATCGTCAAGACCGACTGGCGCAACTACCTGCTCAGCCAGCCGCGCGGCTCGCTGCCGGTCGGGCCCATGGCGCTGCTCGTGCACATCGCTTCGGTGTGGGTGCCGTTCACCAGCGAGGCGAAGGAGGCGGTGGCGCACTACCCGGAGATCACCCGGGAGATCCAGCTCGCGGCCCAGGAGTGCGGCCGCAAGCTCGCGGCGCACATCCGCAAGCGCAAGCACGCCGACTACCAGGCGCAGCGGCGCAGCCTGTTCGAGCTGTACATCCAGGAGGTGGCGCAGGCGATCGGCAAGATCGTGAAGCGCAGCCCCGACCCCATCAAGCGCGAGTTCCTGCGGCTCGCCGACCAGGTGACGGAGCAGGAGGGCGCCGGCGAGGGGCTCGACGACGCCGCGCTGGAGGAGCAGTCGAGGAAGATCACGCGGCGGCCGCGCAGGGCCGAGGAAGAGGAGCAGGAGTAGGCCATGGCCAGGCTCGACGCCATCGACAAGAAGACGGTCCAGAAGATCGAGACGCTCGCCGAGTCGGTGCTGCGCTCGGTGAAGGGCGGCAAGAACCCGTTCCTCGAGATCCCGGTCCGCTCGCTCGCGAACGTGCAGTTCAACCCGCGCAAGCGGCTCATCGAGCTGAAGGACCAGAAGCAGAAGCGCTACTTCTTCAACGTCTCCATGGCGAAGAAGTTCATGCAGACGTTCCTGGTCTCGGAGGCGTGCAAGGAGCTCATCGACGCCGGCAAGACGACGAGCATCCGCGACCTCTACTACATGACGAAGCACGCCCTCGGGGAGACGCGGCAGAACACCTTCGAGGAGCAGGAGGAGTCCGACCCGATCATCGAGGACCTGGAGGTTGCGATCGACGCGCTCCGCGAGGAGCTGCACCTGTTCGCGAGCGGCCGCGGCTCGATGGTGGGCCCGCTCTCCATCCGCGACGCCGGCGACGCCATCGACCTCCGCCGGATGGGCTCGGGCGGCTGGTCGGTGCCGTCCATCGTCGAGGAGCACGTGGTCCAGTTCGGCAAGAGCGAGGCGAGGTACGTCCTCCTCATCGAGAAGGACGCCGTCTGGAAGCGCTTCAACGAGGACAAGTTCTGGGCCCGCGAGAAGTGCATCATCGTCACCGGCCTGGGCCAGCCGCCGCGCGGGGTGCGCCGCATCGTGCAGCGGCTCCACTCCGAGCTGGGACTGCCGGTGTACGTGCTCGTGGACAACGATCCCTGGGGCTTCTACATCTACTCGGTGCTGAAGCAGGGCTCGATCAACCTGGCCTACGAGTCGATGCGGATGGCGGTGCCGAAGGCGCGCTTCATCGGCCTGTCCTCGTTCGACAAGGCGAAGTTCAAGCTGCCCGGCAACGTGTCGATCCGCATGAACGACCAGGACGACGCGCGCGCGAAGCAGATGCTGGCCTATCCCTGGTTCAAGGACCCGAAGTGGCAGCGCGAGATCCAGGAGATGGTCCGCTCCGGCGAGAAGTACGAGCTGGAGGCGCTCTCGCGGCGCGGGATCAGCTTCATCACCGAGGAGTACCTGCCGAAGAAGCTCCGCGACCGGGACTGGCTGGAGTAGCGCCGGCGCGCCCGCCGCCCGGCCCGGGGACGGGGCGGGCTTGACCGATCACCCCCGGAGCGGCGAGACTCCGCCGCCTTTCACGACGGACACCAAGGAGAACCACATGCCCGCCAAGCTCGGGAACCGCTCCAAGCGGAAGATCTCGAACCGCTCGAAGACCAAGCGCGCCCAGGCGACGCGCAAGCGCGTGCTCAGCGTCAAGCGCAAGCGCCGCGCGAAGCGCTCGCCGCGGTAGTCGCGCGCCAGGCCCTCCATGCTGCGAGGCCTTCTACGGCCCGGCTGCGCGAGCGGCCGGGCCGCGCCGTTCCCGGGGCCGGTGCGCTACAGCGCCTGCGCTCGCAGCGCCGGCTCGCGGCCGTCGAAGAAGGGCGCGCAGCGATCGAGGAACCCGTCCAGCGCGCACCGCTCGCCGGGGCGGAGCCGCCGCGCGAACAGCCGCGGCAGCGCCTCGCGCGCGAGCGCCGCGCTCTCGGCGTAGCCGTCCGGCGTGAGCGATCCCTCCACCAGCCGGACCCGCAGGAACAGCAGGAACGTCTGCACCACGTCGGTCATGCAGTACCCGGCGATGCGGTCGAGGGCGCCCTCGGCGTAGAGCGCCTGCACGTCGGCGCCGGCCACGTCCTCCTTGCCCGGCAGCCCCACCAGCTTCGCGTAGAGATCGAGCGGGGCCGCGGTGGCCTGGCCCGCGAGCAGCTCCTTCACGTCGAGGTGCTCGGTCCCGCCGGTCCGGCGGGCGGCCCCGAACCAGGCCGGGGTGGGGATGGCGTGCTTCAGCGAGCGCAGCTCCAGCACGGGCAGGTCGAAGCCCTTGCCGTGGAACGTCACCAGGGAGGCGCCCTCCAGCCGCTGCCACATCGTCTCGAGGAACGCGGCCTCCGGCCCGCGCCGGTCGGTCCAGGCGACCGCGTCGGTGACGCGGACGATGCCGCCGTCCTCCTCCGCCTCGAGCAGGCACGCCGCCACCGGCCGGTGGTACGGCAGGGGGAGGAAGTCGCTGCGACCGCCCGTCCGGGCGCGCCGCTCGGCGAGCACCCGGCGGAGCTGCTCGGAGTAGGGCCGGGAGGGCTCCCCGTCCACGGCCGAGACCAGCGCCTCGTCGGGCACGGTCTCGAGGTCCAGGGTCACGAAGCGCCGCACGGGACGACTGTCGCAGCCGGGTCTGACACCTGGGGTGGGGTCCGCGCGGGCGCGAGCCCCCACCTCGGCGGCCCCCCTCATGGACGCGCCGCGTCAGGAGGCGCGGGGACTACCCTCGGAGCGGCAGAAATTCCTTACAGCCGGCGCGGAACGGGCGGTCCGGGGTCGCGCAGGAGGTTGGTCATGAAGGCGTCCACTGCACGAAACGTGAATGGCGGAGCAGACGCTCGGCGCAACCCGATCGCCCAGGTCCAGGGGCGCATCGACGCGCTCGAGAGCGAGGCGCGCGGCCGGCTGCGGCGCGCGCTCGGGGCGGGCGAGGAGGCGCTGCACGACCTGGACCTCGCGCTCGAGCGGCTCTCGCGCGAGGACTGGTCCGCGCGCGGGATGCGGCGGCACCTCGACGTGCTCCGCGCCCGGGCGGAGAACCTGCGGGCGGCGGCGCTGCGGCGGGTGGCGGACATGCCCGGCGAGGCGATGAGCCGGATCGCCACCGGCAGCCGCGTGCCGGTGCAGAACCTGGCGCGCGGGCTCGAGCGCATCGGGAAGCGCCTCGAGGAGCGCGCGCCGGCCATCTCGGTCGTCGCCGACCGCGAGGAGCGCGATCCGCCCGAGGTGCCGTCCGAGCACCTGGAGTAGCAGCGCATCGGGCGTGTCAGGGCGTCCCGTCCACGGTGACCGTCGGTACGGTCACCGTGGGTGAGGGGCCGCCGTTCACGTCCGCCGCCGTCACCGTGGCGCCGAGCGTGAACGTCAGCGCCCGGTGGGGCGTGCAGGTCCACGTGAACACGGCGGCGCCGCCCCCGGCCAGATCGACCGGGGCGGCGGGCGAGGCGGCGGTGCAGGAGATGTTGCCGCCGGCGTTGTACGTCGGGGCGACCTGCGTCACGCGGGCGCCCGCCTCGCCGCCGTTCTGCAGCGCGAGCGTCAGCGTCACCGGCGTGCCCACCTGGACGGCGGGCCGGTCGCGCACCAGGCCCGCCGAGATCGCCGGCGCGGTCTGCACCGTGATGGTGGCCGCGGTGATGGCCGGGCTCGCGTCGGCCCCGCTGCCCGCATCGGACGCGCTCACCGCGGCCGTGAGATCGACCGCGCCCGCGGCGACGCCGGTGCAGGTCCACTGGAACGCGAGCGAGCCGCCGCCCGCGATGGCCTGGGGCGTGGCCGGGCTCGCCGCCGAGCACGTCGCCGCGGCGGTGGACGCGCCCGGCGCGACCTCGGTCACGGTCGCGACGGCGCCGCCCTCGTTCCTGAGGAGCAGGCTCGCCGGGAGCACCTGCCCCGTGCTGATGGTGGCGGTGGCCACCTCGACGGCTGCGGGCGCGAGGCGGGCGGCGGGGAGCACGGCCACCGCGATCGACGCCGGCTGCACGTCGGGGGCGGGCGTCGAGGTCACCGCCGCCCCCAGCGCGTAGTCGCCCGGCGTCGAGGCCGTGCAGCTCCACGTGAAGGCCTGCGCGCCGCCCGCCGCGAGCGAGACCGGGGGGGCCGGGCTCACCGCGCCACAGCCGGGCGAGGCGCCCGGCATGTCGGGCGCGATGGCGGCGACGTCGGCCGCGATCGCCGCGCCGTTCGCGAGCGTCAGCGACACCGCGATCGCCTGGCCGACGCCGGCGGAGGCAGGGGTCGCGGTGAACGCGGCCACGGAGAGCGTGCCGCCCGCGTCCACCGTCACCGACGCCTGCGGCGCCGCGGCGCCCTGGAGCGCGGCGCGCGAGTTCGCGTCCACGCCTGCCACGGCAGCGCCGAACGTCGCGGTGCCCGGGGCCGTGGGCGTGCAGCTCCACCGGAACGTCGCGGCGCTTCCTCCGGCGATCGCCACCGGCGCGGCCGCGCTCGCGGCAGGGTCGGCCGGCCCACAGGTCGCGGCGGTCCCGGAGCGCAGGGGCGCGACCGACGTCACCTCCAGCGCGGCGCCGCCCGCGTTCGTCACGGTGAGCGTGAGCGCCACCGGCTGGCCGGCGGTGACCGTGGCGCGGTCGGCCGCGATGGCGGCCGAGAGCGCGGCGGGCGCCTGGACCACCACGGTCGCCGGCGCGGCGGGGCTGGCCGAGACCGCGCCGCCGGACAGCGCGTCGGTGCCGGAGGCGGTGCCGCCGAGCGAGAGCGCGCCCGGCCCGCTCGCGGTGCAGGTCCAGGCGAACGTGGCGGCAGCGCCGGGCGCGAGGGCGCCGGGCGCAGGGGTCGGGGCGCCGCAGGTCGCGGGCGCGGTCCCGCCGCGGGACGGGGCGACCGCGTCGAGGCTCGCGGTGGACTGCCCGCCGTTCACGACGGTGAGCGTCACCGAGACCGGCTGGCCCACGTTCACCGTGGCGGGCTCCGCGGCGATCGCGGCGGTGAGCGCCGCGGGCAGCTGCACCGTCACGCTCGCCGGCGCCGCCGGCGCGGCGGACAGGTCGGCGCCGGAGGACGCGTCGCGGCCGGCCGCGGTGGCGGTCAGCTCGAGCGCGCCGGCCGCGGAGGCGCTGCAGCTCCAGGCGAGCACGGCCGCGCCGCCCGCCGGGATGGTCAGCGGCGGCGCCGGCGCCGGCGCGCCGCAGGACGTCGCGGGGCCGGCCGACGTCGGGGTGACCTCGGTGATCTCGGCGGGCGAGCCGCCGCCGTTCGACAGCGTCAGCGTCACGCCGATCGCCTGGCCCACCGCCGCGCTGGCCCGGTCGGCCTCGAGCTCCGCGGAGAGCGCCGCCGGCGCCGCGCCCTCGACCTCGAACGCGCCGTCGAGCGCGCCCTGCCGGCCGAGCGCGTTCTCCACCACCAGGCGCTTCGAGCCCGGCGCGAGCCCGGCGGGCACGGTCGCCTGCAGCGTGTGGACGTCCACCCAGGCGACCTGCTCCAGCTCCACCTCGCCGAGCCAGGCGCGGTGGCGCACGTCCACCGCGGCGCCGCCGCCGGACAGCTTCGTCGAGGGGCGGGTCAGGAAGCCGTCGCCGTGGATGGTGACGCGGGTCGCCCGGGTCGAGAGGCCGGAGGCGGGCTCGACGGAGGCCGGCCGCGGTGCCTCGTCGCCCGTGCCGCTCGAGCACGAGAGCGCCGCGAGCGCGGCCGCGAGCGCGAAGAGCCTAGTACGCATCGAAGCGCACCCCCGCCGAGAGCAGCAGCGGCCAGGCGGCGCCGCGCACGGTGTCGAGCCGCGGGGCGCCGAGCCAGTACCCGCGCACCTCGGCGAACGGCGCGCCGAGCCGGCTGCGGAACGCGAGCTCCAGGCCGGCCGTCGCCGCGGGCGCCCAGGCCGACTCGGAGAGCTCGGGCTGGCCCGCGAGGCGCGTGCTGCTCGACACGCGCGCCGCGCCGCCGCCCAGCGACAGCGTGGCCGTGCCGCGCGTGCCCAGCCCGGTGCGCGCCGCGAGCGACAGCGTGAGCGGGAGCGTGGCACGATCCGCGCGGAGGTCGAGCCCGGCGCGCGGCGCCCAGGCGATCCCGTCCTCGCGGACGCCCCACCAGGCGATCGCGGCGACGACGCCGAGATCGAGCGGGCCCGCCGCGCGCCACGCCGCCGCGTCCGCCCCGAGCGCCAGCGCCGGACCGCCCCCGCCCAGCATCACGCCCGCGCGCGGGGACACCGTGAGCACCGCCGGGACCGCGCGCAGCGGCAGCGCGCGCGACGCGGACGCCGCGCCGGCCGAGGCGCGCACCACGTCCTCTCCGGCCCAGGCGCTGCGCGGCGCGCGGTACTCGGCCAGCCAGCGGCCGCCGCCCAGCGGGACCGGCTCGGACACCGACCCGAGCCCGGCGGTGAGCCGCGGCTCCTCCGCGACCGCGTTCCCGTGCGCGTCCGTCACCGCGATCCAGAGCGGGTGACGCCCGCCGTCGGCGGCGAGGTCCTCCGGCACGTCCACCGCGATGGCCCGTGCCGGGCCGGGCCGGAGGGGGATGGCGGCGGACGCGGCGGTGCCCTCCGCGGTGGCGATCACCACCAGGGAGGTGCGCGCGTCGAGCGTCGTCGGGGCGGTGATGCGGCAGGTGTAGACGCCCCGCGAGATGCGGAGGGGACCCTTCGCCACGCCGGCGTCCACCTCGACCGTGAGCGCCGCGTCGCGGCCTCGGCCGTCGGCGCCGCGCAGGCGGGCCACCAGCAGCACCTCGTCGCCCGGGAGCGCTTCCCGTGCCTCGAACGACAGCTCGAGCTCGAGCGCCGTCGCCGCAGCCGCCGGCTCGGCGCCGTCCTCCGGCGCCGGCACCGGCACCTGCGCCCGTGCGCCGCGCGCCACGAGTGCGAGCGCGACCAGCAGCCAGCCCACGTAGATGCGCACGCGTGCTCCCCCCAGGGCGGCAGCAAAGCAGGGAGCCCGGTGGCAGGTAAATCACCCGGCGGCAGGAGCGCAGCCGCCGGCGCGCCGGCGCGCGGGTCCTCCCGACCCGTGAACGCGGGGCGGCCATGACCTGCGGAATCCTCCGCGCGCGCGCGGGCTCTCACCCCAAGGGACCGCGGGGCGGCCCCGGAACCCGCAGCACCGCGAGGATGCAACGTGAACATCTCCCCCAGGCTCCGCGCGCACTGGCGCACCCTCGCCGGCGCGGCGGTGGGCGCCGCGATCGGCGCCGCCTACGCGCACTTCATCGGCTGCCGGACCGGCACCTGCCCGCTGACCGGCAACGTGTGGACCGCCGCCGGCTTCTTCGGCTTCACGGGCGCGATCGTCGGGCTGCCCGGGCCGCGGAAGCCGGAGCGGGAGCCGGAGCAGCGGGCCTCCTGAACCGCGAACCGCGCCCCGCCCTGCGCTACGGCGCCGGCGGGCGCGCGGCCGCGAGCGGCGACGGGCCCAGGGCGGCCCGCAGCGCGCGGCGGGCGGGCCGCTCGAGCCACCGCGACACCCCCAGCGAGACCGCCACCGCGAACGCCGAGAACCCCAGCACGAACCCCGGCGACGCCGGGGATCCCGGCGCGCGCAGCAGCAGCTCCGCCCAGCGCCACAGCGGATCCTGCAGCGCGTAGAGCGCGAAGCTCGCCTCCCCGAGCGCCTGGAGCGGGCGCGCCGAGAGCGCGCGGCCGAGCGCGCCGCCCGCCGAGGCGACGCCCGCGAGCCCCGCGACGAGCAGCGCCCAGAGCGGCACGAAGAGCCCGTTGTGCACGAGCACGTACGGGAAGCCGCTCCAGGCGAGGGCGGCCACCGCCGCCGCCAGCGCGAGCGCGGCCGCGGGCGCGGCCAGGCGGCGCGGGAGCGCGGCGCCGCGGCGGAGCAGCAGCCCCAGCGCCACGCCGGCCAGGAACTCCCCCAGGCGCGCGACCGGGTGGAACTTGAGCGCCTCGAGCCAGCGCGGCTCGTGCCGCAGCAGCTCGGCGCCCGGGCCGTCCGGACGGAGCGCGAGGTACGCGAGCGGGAGCGCGAGCGACGCCGCCCACGCCGCGCACAGCGCGATCCCCAGGCCGCGCCGGGAGAGCCGCGAGAGCCGCGCCGTCGCGAACGGGAAGACCGCGTAGAACGTGGCGATGGCCGAGGTGGACCAGCCCGGCGCGCTCCACAGCCGCGAGATGGGCGGGAGCCACGCGTGGACGAGGAGCAGGGAGGCGCCCGCCACCACGGCCGCCTTCGCGAGCCCCGTCGCGCCGTCGCCCGACCAGCGCGACAGCGCGAAGGGCGCCGAGAGCGCGAACGCGAGCAGGTACGCCGGGTAGAGCCGGGCGAGCCGCGCCGTCATGAACGCCCGCCGCTCGGCGCGGTCCATGGGGCGGGGGTTCGCCCAGGCGAGGACGAACCCGGAGAGCACGTAGAACAGGCTCACCCAGGCGTAGCCGCCGGTCTGGAGCGCGCGCGCCCACGCCGGGGCGCCCGCGACGAGCGGGCCGCCGTAGTGGAAGAGCAGGATCCCGAGCGCGGCCGCGAAGCGGATGCCGGTGAGCGGCGCCAGGCGGTCGTCGCGAGCGGACGGCACCCCAGGAACATGCGGGCGGGAGGGCGGGAAGGGTACGGGCCGGGGCGGGGCGGGTGGCGTGGGACGGCCGACGCCGCGCGAGGCCCGCCGATACCGGTCGGGCGCTCGGCCGCCCGGCGGAATCCCCGGCGCAAGGGACGACAGGATGCGCTAGCCCATTGGTGGCGCGAGCGTTCGTCACTCAGAGTCAAAGCGCCCTTTGTCGAGTGTCGGCGCGCGGGTTCACCGAGCGTCATGTGCGCGCTCCCCCTCCCGCGCGTCTCGCGAGTCGGCGACGAGGCATTGTGGGACATGCCGTCGGTGAAACCGGGAATCCTTCCCCGCGTCAGGAACGAACGACGGGGCCATGGCGGCCCTCGTGCGACCAGGGGGATTCGAGATGCTGCAGACGCTGAAGAGGCTGTGGAAGGACGAGGAAGCGCCGACGGCGGTGGAGTACGCGATCATGGTCGCGGTGATCGGGCTCGTGATCATCGTCGGCGCGCAGATCCTCGGCACGAACGTCAACACGACGTTCAACAACGCGGCGAACCGCGTTCCCGGCGGCGCCGCGCCGTAGCACGGCACGCGAACGGTGCTGGCCCGGAGCCGAGCTGGTTCGGGCCAGCGCCGTCGTACCGGGCCTCGCCATGACCGCCTCCCCGCTCGCCTTCGGGACCTTCGGGTTCCTGCTCGCCGTCGCCGCGGCCTCCGACGCCGCCGGGCGCAGGATCTCGAACCGCATCACCGTGCCGCTCGCCGTGGGCGGGATCGCGGTGCAGGCGGCGGCCGGGCTCGCGGGGGCGGCGGGCGCGCTGGTGGCGGTGGCCGCCGTGGGTGCGCTGCTCTGGGTGCCCTGGTCGCGCGGCTGGCTGGGCGGCGGGGACTGGAAGCTGGCGGTGGCGGCGGCGCCGTGGGTCGGGCTGGGCTCGCTCGCGAGCTACCTCACGACCTCCGCGGTGGCCGCGGGGGGCCTCGCGGCGGTGGCGTGGGTGGCGAGCGGCGGCGCGGCCCGGCGCGACATCGGGGCGAACCTGCGCGCGGCCGCGGCGGGACGGCCGCTGTCCATCCCGGCGCGCGCGGCCGGTGATCGGGTCAGCGTGCCGGCGGGCGCCGCATTCGCGGTGGGCGCGCTCTGCGCGGTGCTGCTGGGGAGATGACATGCGATCCGGACGACACACGGAGCGCGGCGTCGCGGCGGTGGAGTTCGCGCTGGTCCTCCCGTTCCTGCTCGCCATCGTGCTGGGCGGGCTCGAGTGGGGCTTCTACTTCTTTCGCGAGCAGGTGGTGGTGAACGCGGCGCGCGAGGGGGCGCGGGCAGGCAGCGTCGCCGCGGTGTCTCCGCTCGCCGCTGCCGAGGGCGCCGCGCGGGCGGCGCTGGTCGCCGGCTCCGTGGATCCGGCCACGGTGGGCGCGAGCGTGGTGGCGAGCTCGCGCAGCACGGTCGATCCGGTGACCGGCGAGACGATCGATTCGGTGGTGGTCACGGTGTCCTTCCCGTTCGTTCCACTGACCGGGTTCGGCATCCCCGTGCCGGACGAGGTCTGGGCGCGGGCCGAGATGCGTCGCTGAGGTGCAAGGGGGGGGAGATGTCGAACGGTTCGGACGGGATGGGCGTGCTGAAGCGCGCCGCGGAGCGAGGTCCGCGACGCACCGGGCTGCGCGTCGTGCTGTTCCTGGTCATCGCGGCCGGCGCGGCGGCGCTCGCGGTGCTGCTGGTCACCCGGTACGTCGAGACGCGCACGGCGGCCGCGCGCGTCTCGACCACGCCGGTGGTCGTGGCGACCATCGACCTGCCGGAGGCCACCACGCTGCGCGCCGACGTCCTGACGGTCGTGCAGTGGCCCAGCGCGAACGTCCCGGAGGGCGCGGCCTCCGATCCGGCCAAGCTGGTGGATCGCGTGGTGCGCGCGCGCGTCATCAAGGGCGAGCCGGTGATCGAGTCGCGGCTCGCGGCGGCGGACGCGGGGCACGGGCTCGCCGCCATCCTCCCGCCGGGCATGCGCGCCGCGGCGGTCCGGGTGAACGACGTGGTCGGCGTCTCCGGGTTCATCCACCCCGGAGACTCGGTGGACGTGATCGTGGTCATGCGGCCGGAGTCGAACGGCAACTCGAACCCGGCGTACTTCTCCAAGATCATCCTCCAGAACGTGCCGGTCCTGGCCGTGGGC
Source organism: Anaeromyxobacter dehalogenans 2CP-C (assembly GCF_000013385.1). Classification (GTDB taxonomy): domain Bacteria; phylum Myxococcota; class Myxococcia; order Myxococcales; family Anaeromyxobacteraceae; genus Anaeromyxobacter; species Anaeromyxobacter dehalogenans_B. Next base: position 3,206,791 of record NC_007760.1, on the reverse strand, counting down.
AAGGAGCTGGAGCGGAACGAGCGCAGCCTGGAGAAGTCGCTGCCCGCGACGGTGGCCACGCTGATGGTGGACAGCGAGCAGTCCGAGAAGCTCGCCCTGGCGCAGACCAAGGGCAACATCCTGCTCACGCTGCGCAGCGGCATCGACCGCGAGCTGGTGGACACGACCGGCGTGAACCCGGCCGGTCTCGTCAACGCGCACGTCGAGCCGCCGGTCAACGCGAAGCCGCCGCCGCCCGTGCGCCGCGTGGCCCGGGCGCCGGAGGCGCCGAAGCAGGTGGTGGAGATCCTCCGCGGCGACCTGTACGAGCGGCGCGACTTCGGGAAGGGAGGGGCCAAGTGAGCCGGCACGCGGTGGTGGTGGCGCTGATGCTCGTGGCGGGCCGGGCGGCCGCGGCGCAGGACGTGGTCCCGACGATGCGCATCGACCGGGAGGTCGGCGCCGCCCGCAGCATGAGCCTCGAGGCGGGGCAGAACCGGCTCCTGGTCGTGTCCGACCAGATCGGCCGGATCGCGGTCGCGAACCCCGACGTGGCCGACCTGAAGGTCGTCACCCCGTACCAGGTGCTGCTCACGGCCAAGGGGATCGGCTCCACCGACCTCACGCTGTGGGATCGCGACAACCATCCGCTGGTGATCGCGCTGCAGGTGACCCGCAACCTGGAGGGCCTCCGCAAGCAGCTGAAGGAGCTGTTCGCCGGCGAGAAGATCGAGGTGTCCTCGGCCGGCGACCTGGTGGTGATCTCCGGCCAGGTGAGCGACGTCCGCATCCCGGAGCGGGTCGCCGAGGTCGCCCGCCTCCACGCGACCAAGGTGGCGAACCTGGTGCAGGTCTCGGGTCAGCAGCAGGTGCAGCTCGAGGTCCGGTTCGCGGAGGTGGGGCGCACCGGGCTCCGCGAGATGGGCGTCAACTTCTTCCACAAGTCCGACGACGGCAAGCGCGTGGGCGGGATGACCGGGAACCGCACGTACCCCGGCGACTTCCTCAACACGCAGTCCAACCCGGCCATCCCCGGCACCGGCCCGCGCGGCCTGTGGGGCCCCGGGATGCCGCCGGACGTGCCGAACCCGGCCTTCAACAACGCGTTCAGCTTCTTCCTCTCGCAGGGCGGGCAGTTCCCGTTCTCGGTGATGCTGAACCTGCTCGAGCAGAGCAACCTCGCGAAGACGCTGGCGGAGCCGACGCTGGTGGCCATGAGCGGGCAGGAGGCGGCGTTCCTGGCCGGCGGCGAGCTGCCCATCCCGCTCGCGTCCACCTTCGGGCAGACGGCCGTGGAGTGGAAGAAGTTCGGCATCCAGCTCCGCTTCACGCCCACGGTGATCGGCGACGCCATCCACCTCCGGCTGAAGGCGGAGGTGAGCGACCTCGACCCGACCACCGCCGTCACCGTGGGCGGCACCACCATCCCGGGCCTCGTCTCGCGGCAGAGCGAGACCACCATCCGCCTGGGTGACGGCCAGAGCTTCGCGGTGGCCGGCCTCATCTCCGACAAGGTGCGCTCGCAGAGCGCACGCGTCCCGGTGCTCGGGTCGATCCCGATCCTCGGGGCCCTCTTCCGCTCGCAGGCCTACCAGCGCGACGAGACCGAGCTGCTCGTGGTCGTGACGGCGCGGCTCGCCAAGCCGGTCGCGCCGCACGAGCTCCCGCCGCTCCCGACCGACTTCGAGAACAACGACCCGTCCGACGCGGCGCTCTTCCTGCTCGGGAGCGACGGCTCGGCGGTGAAGCAGCCGAAGCCCGGCAAGGGCGCCGGCGCCAGCGCCGCGCGCGGCGCCGCGGGTGAGCGCGGGTACAGCAGGTAGCCGGGGCAGCGACGCAGTCCAGGGGGAAGCCATGGAACAGAGGGGCATCTACGTGACCGGTCTCGCCCCCGCCGCCGAGGCGGAGCTGCTGACCTCGCTGCGGGACCTCCGGCTCGCGCGCGTGGACGAGGCGCCGGCGAGGGGGGAGGACGCGGCCAGGACGCCGCTGGCGGTGGTGGGCCTGAACGGAAACGCCGACGGCGCGTTCGCGACGGTGGCGCGCCTGGCGGCCTCCGGCGCGCGCGTCGCGGTGGTCGGGCCGGCGAAGGACCCCGACCTGATCCTGCGCTCGATGCGCGCCGGCGCCCGCGAGTACGCCGTGGCGGGCGACGCCGCGCGGCTGCAGCAGGCGGTGCGCAGCCTGGCGCGGCCGGACGGCGCCGTCGCCGCCGGCCAGGTGCTGGCGATCTTCCCGGCCAAGGGCGGCATGGGCGCGACCACGCTGGCGGCGAACGTGGCGGCGGACCTGGTGCGGGGCGGCGACCGCACCTGCCTGGTGGACCTGGACCTGCAGCTCGGGGACGTCAACGCGTTCCTGGACGTGCACGGCGGCTACACCATCACCGACGTGGTCGCGAACATGCGGCGGCTCGACCGCGACCTGCTGGACGCGTCCGTGCAGGCGCACCGCTCCGGCGTGCACGTGCTGGCGCAGGAGGAGCGGCTCGAGGAGGCCGAGCACCTGGACGCGGCGGCGGTGGAGAAGCTGATCGGCTTCCTGCGGCAGCACTACCAGCACCTGGTGCTCGACGGGCTGCGCGGGTTCGACGAGCGCTCGCTCGCGGCGCTCGACGCCGCGGACCGGGTGGTGCTGGTGGTCACGCAGGAGGTCCCCGCGGTGCGCAACGCCCAGCGGTGCGTGGAGCTGTTCCGCAAGCTCGGCTACTCCGACGCGAAGCTCGCGATCGTGGTGAACCGCTGCCTGCGGGCCTCGAACATCACGCCCGAGGTGATCGCCGAGACGCTGGGGGTGCCGGTCACGGCGACCGTCGCCAACGACTTCGTCTCGGCGAGCCGGGCGGTGCAGCGCGGCTCGACGGTGATGGAGGAGGCGCCCCGGTCGGCGCTGGCGCGCGACGTCTCGGCGCTCGCGCGCAAGCTCTCCGGTGCCGACCAGGATCGACGCCGTCCGGGCATGCTGCGCCGGATGTTCGCGCGGAGGTAGCCCGTGGGCCTCGCCGACCGCCTCAAGCAGCGCGCGAACGAGCCCGCCGCCTCCCACGCGATGGTGGCGGAGACCGCGCCGCAGGACTTCCACGACCTGAAGGGCGAGCTCCACCGCCGCATCGTGGACGCGCTCGACCTGCAGGCCTTCGAGAAGCTCGCCCCGGAGCGGCGCCAGGACGAGCTGCGCAACGTGCTCGCCGGCGAGATCGCGCGGCGGGAGCTCCCGCTCAACCAGATCGAGCGCGAGCGGATGGTGCAGGAACTGCTGGACGAGCTCACCGGCCTCGGGCCGCTGGAGCCGCTGCTCGCCGACCCCACCATCTCCGACATCCTGGTGAACACCTACGCGACCGTCTACATCGAGCGCGGCGGCCGGCTCGAGCTCACCCCGGTGCGCTTCGCCGACAACCAGCACCTGATGCAGATCATCAACCGGATCGTGTCGCGCATCGGCCGCCGGGTGGACGAGACGTCGCCGATGGTGGACGCGCGCCTCCCCGACGGCTCGCGCGTGAACGCGATCATCCCGCCGCTCGCGCTCGACGGCCCCATCGTGTCCATCCGGCGCTTCGGCGTGACGCCGCTCCGGATGCGGGACCTGCTCGCCGGCGGCGCGCTGAGTACGGAGGCCGGCGGCTTCCTGGGGGCGTGCGTCGAGGCGAAGCTCAACATCCTCATCAGCGGCGGCACCGGCGCGGGCAAGACCACGCTGCTCAACGCGCTCTCCGCCTTCATCCCGGACGACCAGCGCATCGTCACCATCGAGGACTCGGCCGAGCTCCAGCTCCAGCAGCGCCACGTGGTCCGCCTCGAGACCCGTCCGCCCAACATCGAGGGCAAGGGCGAGATCCTCGCGCGCGACCTGGTCAAGAACGCGCTCCGCATGCGCCCCGACCGCATCGTGGTGGGCGAGGTCCGCGGCGGCGAGGTCCTCGACATGCTCCAGGCCATGAACACCGGCCACGAGGGCTCGATGACCACCGTGCACGCGAACACGCCCCGCGACGCCCTGGCGCGCCTCGAGGCGATGATCGGCATGAGCGGCGTGCCGCTCTCCGAGGGCGCCACGCGGGCGACCATCTCGCGCGGCCTCAACGTCATCGTCCAGCTCAACCGCGGCACGGACGGTCGCCGCCGCATCACCAGCATCGCCGAGATCACCGGGACCGAGGGCGCGGCGATCACGATGCAGGACGTGTTCCGGTTCGAGCAGCACGGCGTGGACGCGACCGGGAAGATCCTGGGCGAGTTCAGGCCCACCGGCATCCGGCCGCGCGCCCTCACGCGCATCGCGCAGTTCGGCGTCGATCCGGGCCGCATCATCGAGCGGCTCCAGGGGCCGGCCCATGCGTGAGGTGATGATCGCGGCGGCCGCGGTGGCCATCTTCGCGGGCCTGGAGGCGACCTACCACCTCGCGCGCTACCTGGCCGACCGGCGGTCGGCCGAGCTGCGGCGCCGCCTGCACACCATCGGCCGCGGCAGCGCGCTCGACGCGGACCTGCTGCGCCGCGGCCGGCTCGCGAAGGGGCCGGTGCTGCAGGAGGCGCTCCAGCACGTCCCCGGCGCACGGCGCCTCGAGCGGCTCCTCGAGCAAGCGGACTCGAGCTGGACGGTGGCGCGGCTCGGGGCGCTCACGCTGGCGGGCGGCGCGGTGGCCGCCCTCCTCGGCGTCAGCCTCGCGTCGGGCGGCCTCGGGGTGGCCGGGCTCGCGATCGGCGGCGCCGCGCTGCCCATCCTCGGCGTGCTCTCCGCGCGGGCGAAGCGCAGCGCGAAGCTCTCCGAGCAGCTGCCCGAGGCGCTCGACATGATGGCGCGCTCGCTGCGGGCCGGGCACGCGGTCACCTCCGCGTTCCAGGTGGTGGCGAGCGAGATGCCGGAGCCCATCTGCGTGGAGTTCGCCCGGGCCTACGAGGAGCAGCGGCTCGGCCTCACGCTCGAGCGCGCCGTGGTGCAGATGTCGGAGCGCTGCCCCGGCAACGGCGACATGAAGATCTTCGCGGTCTCGGCGGTGATCCAGCGCGAGACCGGCGGCAACCTGGCCGAGATCCTCGACCAGATCGGCGAGACGATCCGCCAGCGCTACCGCTTCTACGGCAAGCTCCGCGCGCTCACCGGCGAGGGTCGCGCCTCCGCCGTCATCCTCGGCGCGCTGCCGTTCGCGGTGGCGGTGGCGCTCTCGATCCTGAACCCGGAGTACCTGATGGTCCTCCCGGGCACGGCCAGGGGGCAGATGATCATCCTGGGCGCGTCGGTCAGCTGGGTGGTCGGGCTCCTCTGGCTCTACCGCCTCACGCAGGTGGATCTCTAGGGGGCGGCGGCATGGGCGCGGAATCGCTGATGGCGTGGGGGGTCGGGGGCCTGGCGGTGGTCGTCGTGGGCGCGCTGGCCGGCGCGTGGGCGGCGGTGCGCCGCGAGGCCGATCCCGTGGTCCGCCGCCTGCGGGCGACCGCGGCCGGCGCCCTCGACGGCGATCCGGCGCTGCAGCTGCAGCCCGGGCTCGCGTCCGTGGAGGAGGAGCCCGGCGTCGGCGGCTCCCGCCTCCGGCGCGAGCTGGTGTGGGCGGGCATCCGGCGCGCCGGCGCCGCGCAGGGCTTCGTCGCGGCGAAGGTGGCGCTGGCGGTGGGGGCCCTGGCCGCCTTCGCCGCCCTGAACGCGCTCCGGACCGAGCCGGTGCGGACGGGCCTGCCCGCGGCCGCCCTGATCACCGGGCTCGCGTTCTTCCTGCCCAACCTCTGGCTCCGCGCCCGCGTCCAGGCGCGGCAGACCCAGCTCGACCGGTCGCTGCCGGACGCGCTCGACCTCCTGGTGACCTGCGTCGAGGCCGGCCTCGGGCTCGACTCCGCGCTGCAGCGCGTCTCGGACGAGGTCGCGCTGGCGCACCCGCTGCTCTCGAAGGAGCTGCGCCTGGTGTTCCTGGAGGTGAAGGCAGGCATCGCCCGCATCTCGGCGTTCCGGCGCATGGCCGAGCGCACCGGCGCCCCCGAGCTGCGATCGCTCTCCGCCACGCTCGCGCAGACGGAGCTGTTCGGGACCAGCGTGGGCGCCGCGCTCCGCATCCAGGCGGAGGGGATCCGCATCCGGCGGATGCACCGCGCCGAGGAGAAGGCCGCCTACGTGTCGGTGAAGATGTCGCTCCCGCTCGTCCTCTGCATCCTGCCCTGCGTGTTCGCGGTGGTGCTCGGGCCGGCGGTGGTCAACATGGCCGAGCGCCTGTTCCCCTTGCTGGGAGGTGGGCGATGATCCGCCGCGCTGGCCTGGTCACGCTGCTCGCGCTGTGCGCGTGCGCCCGCGCCGGTTCGCGGAACCGGCCGCTCGACGAGGCGCGGCTGGCGGTGGCCCGGGCGATGATCGAGCACCGCGCCTGGAACGACGCGCTGCTCGCGCTCGATCGCTACCACGCGAGCGCCGGTCCCTGCGCCGAGAGCCTCACCCTGCGCGGCGTCGCGCTGCGCGAGCGGGGCGTGCACGAGGAGGCGCGCGCCGACTTCGAGCACGCGCTCCGGCTCGACGGCCGCCACGCCCCGGCGCACGCCGCGCTCGCCGTGCTCCACGACGTGGACGGTCGGTACGACCAGGGCGAGCGGCACCACCGCAAGGCGCTCGAGCTCGCGCCGCGCAACGCGTCCTACTGGAACGACTACGGGTTCGCGCTGTTCGCCCGAGGGCGAAACGACAAGGCGCTGGGGGCGCTCCGCAAGGCCGTGGAGATCGAGCCCACGCTCCGGCGGGCCCGGACCAACCTCGGGTTCGCCTACGCGCGCGCCGGCGACTTCACCCGGGCGGCGCAGCAGTTCGATCTCGCCGAGCCGCCGGCGGAGGCGCGCAACAACCTCGGGGTCGCGTACGAGGCGGCGGGGCTGCTCGCGCCGGCCTACGACGCGTACCTCGCGGCGGTGCGGCTGGACCCCGGCCTGGCACGGGCCCGGGCGAACTTGGTGGACGTGGCCGGGGCGCTCGGCCGCGAGCTGCCGCCGGACGTGGCGACCGGGCCGGTCGCGGGAGGAGGGTGACATGAGGGCAGCGAAGATCACCGTGGTCTGTCTGGCCGTCGCGCTGGCCGGGTGCGGGGGGCGCAGGACCATCACCCCCACGCACGGCGTCGCGTACCGCGCCGCCTTCGGCGGGCAGCGGGCCGCGCCCGCGCGCGGACCGGTGGACCCGGCCCCTGGCCTGGACTCGCAGGAGGCCGCGATCATCGCGGCGTCGTACCGGAACAGCCTGTCCCCGAAGGGCGAGCGGCCGGAGCAGGAGCCGCAGCTGCTGATCGTCGCCCCGCAGAAGGCCGGCGCGGCGGCGCGGCCGGCGCCGTCCGTCCCGGGCAACTAGGAGGGCCGCATGGCACGTCCGGACCCGAGGCGGGGCGAGCGCGGCGTCACGGCGGTGCTGGTCGCCATCGTCGTGGTGGTGCTGGGCGCGTTCCTGGCGCTCGCGCTCAACGTGGGGCACAGCCGGGCGGTGCGCGGCCAGCTGCAGAGCGCGGTGGACGCCGGCGCGCTGGCGGGCGCCGCCGAGCTGGACGGGACCCTCGCCCCGCTGCTCGCGGGGAGGCCGGGCGCGCTGGCGAGCGAGTTCACCGAGCGGCACATCACCGACCGCTCCATGCCGGTGGAGATCACGCCGGCGACCGACGTGATCCCGGGGCACTGGGATCCGTTCTCCTCGGATCCCGCCACGGCGTTCACGCCGGTGAGCCCCATCGCGACCGAGCAGGACGCGCGCCGGGTGAACGCCGTGCTCGTGCGCGCCGGGCGAGAGGCCGCTCGGGCGAACGCGGTCGAGGTGGCGTTCTCCGGGTTCGTGAGCACGGACCAGATGAACGTGGGGGCCGACGCGGTCGCCGTGAACGGCGGCCCGTGCGAGGACTCGTGCCCGGACGCGCCGCTCGCGTTCTTCGCCTGCGGCATCGAGGACCCCGACACGTACCAGCTCGCCTGCGGCCGGACGCTGCGCATCCACTTCAGCCCGGACGGCACCGACACCGCCGGCCTCTCGTCGCTGTCGCTCGACTCGGCCAACACCCAGACGTACCGCAACATCATCTCCGGGGCGCTGTGCCGGAACCTGCAGGCGGGCGACCTCGTCAACATCAGCAACGGCCAGCAGGGCTCGACCACGCTGTGCGGCGCCGAGAACAACCAGCCGACCTTCGATCGCTACTGCCGGGCCGACGCCACGGGCACCTGCACGCAGCCCCTCGAGATCCGGGCGCCGGTGGTGGACGGCGAGTGCCCGCCGCGCTTCAACCAGACGCACCAGGTGATCGGCTTCGCGACGTTCCGGTTCGTGCGCATGGTCTGCGGCGGCGCCAGCAACTCCTACATCGACGTCGAGTTCCTCTGCGACGAGGTGGACGACGAGTCCGGCGTGATCGGCTGCGGCTGGTTCGGCACCGGCCCGCTGCGCCCGATGCTCGTGCGGTAGCGGTCGGCGGGCGGCGATGCGGGCGGGCCGGATGGCGCGATGGGGGGCGGTGCTCGCGCTCGCGTGCGCCGTGCGGCTGGCCACCTGGGAGCGCGTGGCCGGCCGCGATCCTGCCGGGTGGCCGTTCGACGGCGACTGCCTCTACCACCTGCTCCGGGCCGAGGAGATCGCCCGGGACTTCCCGCGGGTCCCCTGGCACGACGCCGAGCTCGGCGGCGGGGCGGGCACCGACGTCCCCTGGCCGCCGCTCTTCGACGAGCTGGTGGCCGCGACGGCGCTCGTGCTCGGCGGCGGCGCCGCCGGTGAGGCGGAGGTCGCGCGCGCGGGGGCGTGGGTGCCGGTCGCGCTCGGGGTCGCGACCGTGCCGCTGGTGGCGTGGCTGGCGGCGGCGCTCGCGGGCGGCGACGCGGCCCTCGGGGTCGCGCTGCTCCTCGCGCTGTCGGCTCGCCATGCCGTCTACTCGGCGCTGGGCCGGACGGACCAGCACGTCCTCGAGGTGCTCCTCGCCATCGCCGTCCTGCTCGCCCACGCCCGGTACCTCGCGCAGCGCACGTTCCGGGGCCGGGCGGCGGCCTCGGTGGCGCTCGGCGCCGCCATCGCCACGTCGGCGTGGGGCTGGCTCGGGAGCACCCTCGACCTCGTGTTCCTGGCCGCGCACGCCGCCGCGTGGCACGTGGTCGCGCCCGGCTCGTCGGAGCGCGCCGAGGCGCCGGCCGCGTCCATGGCAGTGGGCTGCGCCGGCGGCGCGACGCTGCTCGCGGTCTCCGTGGCGGCGCTCGCGCCCGGCGAGGCGCTCCTCCGCCTCGAGATCGGCGGCGTGAGCGGGCTGCACGTGCTCGTCACCGCCGGGGCCGCCCTGTTCGCCGCGATCCTGTGGCTCGGCCGGCGGCTGCGGCCGGACGCCGGCCGCGGAAGGCGCACGGCCGAGGTGGCGATCGCGGTGGCCGCGCCGCTCTGCCTCGCGGTCGCCCTCCCGCCGCTGCGGAGCGGGATGGAGCACGGGCTGGCCGGGCTCCTCCGGGGCAGCCCGTGGTACGCGAGCATCTCGGAGTTCGCGCCGATCCTGTTCTCCGGCGGGCGGCCGCTGGCGGCGGACCTGTCCGACGCGGTGGGGAGGTTCGGGCTCGCGCCGCTGGTCGCGGCGGCGGGCGCGGCGGCGCTCCGCGCGCGGTGGAGGGCCGCACCCGAGCGCCGGCCGGAGGTCCTGCTCCTGGCCACCTGGGGCGGGCTGGCGTTCGCCCTCGCCCTGGCGCGCAACCGCTTCGACGTCTACGCCGCTGCGCCGCTCGCGGTCTGGTGCTGGCTCGGGCTGCGCCACGTCCAGGCGAGCCGGCTGCCCGGGCTCTCGCGCGGCGCCTGGGGCGCGGCGTTCCTCGCGGTCGGGGTGGCGGCGACCACCGCGAACGCGCTCGCGTCGTACGTGCGCTTCGTGCGGCAGCCGGCGGCGGTCACGCCCGGCCCGCTCCTCGCGTCGCTCCGTGGACTGCCCGCGCCGGCGCACCAGCGCGCCGTCTACGCGCGGTGGGACTGGGGCCACCACGTCCGCGCGCTCGCGCGACGTCCCGCGCTCGCGAACCCGTTCGGCGTCGAGGGAGGCGCGGAGGCGTTCGAGGAGTCGGTGCGGACGTACCTGACCACCGAGCCGGAGGAGGTGGAGCGGGTGCTGCGGGCGCGCGGCGCGGGCGTCTGGCTGGTGGAGGATCCGCGGCGCGATGCGCTCTTCCTGCAGGACCTGATCCCGCCCGAGCGGCGCGTCGCCTCGGTCTCCAGGGGCTGGCGCGCCGGCCGGGTGCTGGTGGAGGGCGAGCGGTACCGTGCGATGGTCAGCTACCGCCTCCACGTGCGCGACGGCTCCGCCGGCGACGGGCTCCCGGCGCTGGGCGGGTTCCGGCTCGTGGGCGAGACCGCGCCGGACGATCCGGCCGCATCGCCGCGCCCCGCCTTCGCCCTCTTCGGCCTCGTCCCCGGCGCCTGGCTCGCCGTCACCGGGGCGTCCCCCGGTGACGAGATCCGCGCCGAGGTCGAGGTCCGCAGCAACACCGGCCGGACGTTCGGCTGGCGCACGCAGGCGCGCGCGGGCCCCGACGGCCGGGCGCGGCTGCGCGTCCCGTACGCCACCGGGGCGAACGGCTCGAGCGAGGCGGGCGCGTTCGAGGTGGTCTCCGGAGGTCGGACGCGGATCGCGGCGGTGCCGGAGGCCGCCGTGCTGGGCGGCGCCGAGGTCGTGGTCGCGCTGGACGCTGGCGCGGCCGGCGACGCCGGCGTGCACGCCGCCCGCTGACGCTGGCGACGCCGCTACGCCAGCGGCGACCCCCCGGTCACGCCCACGATCTCCCCGCTGACGTAGCGCGCGTCGTCGGAGGCGAGGAACACGAACACCGGCGCGACCTCGGCCGGCTGGCCGGCGCGCTCCATGGGCGCGCTCTCGCCGTGCTTCTCGACCTTCTCGTCCGGGAAGGACTGCGGGATGAGCGGCGTCCAGATCGGGCCGGGCGCGACGCCGTTCACGCGGATGCCGCGCGCGGCCAGCTCCTTCGAGAGCCCCTGCGTGAACGTCCGGATCGCGCCCTTGGTGGCGGCGTAGTCCAGGATCTGCGGGTTGGGGTGGTACGCCTGGATCGACGTCGTGTTGACGATCGCGGCGCCGGGCTTCAGGTGGGGGAGGGCGTGGCGGACGAGGTTGAACATGGCCACCACGTTCGTCCGGAACGTCCACTCGACACGCTCGGCGTCGAGGTCCTCGAACCGCTCCACCGCGCGCCCCTGGAACGCGGCGTTGTTCACGAGCACGTCCAGCCGGCCGAAGCGCTCGATGGCCGCCTGCACCACCCGCGCGCACTGGGCGTCCTCGGAGAGGTCGCCGGCCACCAGCACGGCGGTGCGCCCGGACGCATCCACCACGCGCCGCGTCTCCTCGGCGTCCTCGTGCTCGGACAGGTACGAGATCACGACGTGCGCGCCCTCGCGCGCGAACGCGAGCGCCACCGCGCGCCCGATGCCGCTGTCACCCCCGGTGACGATGGCGACCCGGTCCTGGAGGCGGCCGTGCCCGCGATAGGTCCGCTCGCCGAAGTCCGGCCGCGGGCGCATGCCGGCCTCGCTGCCGGGCGTCTCCTGCTGCTGCTTCGGGTAGGGCGGCTTCGCGCCGCCCTGCCGCGGGTCGGGGTTCCGATCCTTCGCCATGGCGCCTCCTGCCCGAGAAGCTAGGGCGGAGCGCGCCGGCGCGCGGTGACGGGAGCGAGCCTAGGCCGCGGGGACCACGTACCACTGGCCCTTGGCGCCCTGCTCGCGGCGGAGCAGGCCCTCGGTCTCCATGGCCTCCAGCATCCGGTTGAAGGACGAGAACCCGTGCTCGCGCTCGTCGAAGTCGGGCTGGCGGCGCACGATCGCGGCCTTGATGGCGGACGGGTTCACCGGGCCGGCGGCGCGCCCCAGGATGGCGGCGGTGGCCTCGCGCGCGACGTCGGGGACCACGGCGGCGATCTTCTCCTTGGGCCGCTCGGCCTTCTCCTTGCCGCCGCCCTCGGCGCGGCGGCGGCTGCCGGGGCGCAGGTAGATGAACTCGTCGCAGGCCTTCACGAACAGGGGGCTGGTCGCCTCCCGCACGGCCATGCCGATGACGGTCCGGTCGTTCTCGCGCAGCTTGTAGGCGAGGGGGCAGAAGTCGGAGTCGCCCGACGCGATCACGAACGTGTCGATGTGCTCGCGCAGGTAGGCGAGCTCGAGCGCGTCGATGACGAGGCGCATGTCGGCGCCGTTCTTCCCGGCGCGGGTCGAGGGCGGCACGTCCACCAGCTCGACGCCCTTCTCGTGCAGGCGCGGGGTGGCGGCGGAGAAGCGCGTCCAGTCGGCGTAGGCCCGGCGGAAGACCACCTTGCCCTTCTCGAGCAGCGTGTCGAGCGCTGGCTGGAGGTCGAACGTCTCGGCCGAGAGGCCGGTGCGGGTGACGAGGTTCTCGAAGTCGATGAAGAGCGCGATCCGCTGATCGCTGTGCTCGCGGCGCATGGGAAGGGGGCCTCCGGGCAGGCCGGGCAGGGGCCCGCAGCGCCCGGAACCTGACAGGTGCGGGGCGCGGGCGCAAGGAAAAGGGCCGAAACGCCGAGGCCGGGGGGCGGACCCCCCGGCCTCGGGACCTTCACGGTACGTCGTGGTGGATCAGTACCAGGCGCGGTCCGGGCCGTGGCAGGCGACGGCGCAGCCGTGCGTGGTCCGGTCGTAGTTGACCGCGGCCGCCACGTCCACCAGCCCGTTCACGTGCAGCGCCTTGTCCGCGGCGGGCGGCGTGGCGCCGGGCGCGTACGCGGCGGAGTGGCAGACGCCGCAGGACAGCTTGAACGCGCCGACGTGCGTCGCGTGCGCGTCGCTGAAGTCGGTGCCGGTCTGCGACGCGTGGCAGCTGCCGCAGTCCACCGAGGTCGCGATCCAGGCCGGGGTGGCCGCCTTCCCGCCGCGGAACCCGCCGTGGCAGTACGTGGACGCGCAGGTGCCGGCGCCGGCGTCGAACGTGCCGGCGGCCGCGCCGCCCGGGGTCTTGAGCGCCACCGCGACGGTGCCGTTCACGTGCGCGAGGTCGGCGTACGGCTGCCCGTCGTGGCAGGCGCCGCAGGCGACGCCGTTGCTGATGGCGCCGGTGGGCTGCTTGCCGAACAGGTGCGTCTGGTGCGCGCCGACGCCGCGCTCCGACGGCGCCACGTGGCCCTGCGTGTCCACCGGCGGCGCCGCCGCGAACTGGGCGCGGTTCGGCTCGCCGTGGCAGAACGTGCAGCTCGTCTGCCAGGCCTCCTGGCCGTTCGCCGCGTGGCAGGCGTTGCACGACACGCCGGCGCCGGGGCCGCCGTTCAGGTCGGCGCCGTGGCAGCTCCGGCAGTCGTCGAGGCCGCGCGGGTACGCCGCGTCGTGGAAGTTCGCCGCCAGCCCGTGGGGCTGCTGCGCGCCCGCGGGGGCGAGCCAGCCGGCCGGGTGGACGTTCTGGTCCACCACGCCGTTCACGTGCAGGCCGTTCGCGACGAACATCGAGCCGTCCGGGTTCACGGTGCCGGGGTGGCACTGCGAGCACTGCGGCAGCGAGCCGAGCGGCGCGCCGTTCCGATCGACCGACGGGTGCGGCGAGGGCGGGACGAGCGCGTGGCAGCTCCCGCACGTCGCGCCGGCGCTCCCCTGCGTCCAGGTCGGGGCGACGTTCAGGCCGCCGCCGCCGATGGGCGTGGTGCCGCCGCCGTGGCAGTAGACGCCGCTGCAGGTGCCGTTCGCGTAGCTCGGGGTCGCGTTCAGCGACGCGAGCGGGCCGAAGGTGACCACCGGCGCGCCGTTCGAGGCGTGCGCCGAGTCGGTCGGGACGACGTGGCACTGGCTGCACGCGAACGCCTTGGCGAGCGGGCCGTCGCGCAGGTGGGCGAGGTGCGCGCCGACGCGCGCGCCGGTGACGTTGCCCTGCGTGTCCACCGGCGGCGCGGCGCGGACGAGCGGCGAGTCCTGCGTGCGGCTCGGGTCGCCGTGGCAGCCGGCGCACGCGGTCAGCGCCACGATGTCCACGTGGCCGTCCACGTGCTTGCCGCCGGGCTTGACCTGCTGGTTCGCGTCCACCGAGTCGGAGTGGCACTGGAAGCAGTTCGTCGCGAGCGCGCTGTGGCTGGGCGGCGGGTTGCCGTGGCAGGCCTGGCAGCGCTCCGCCGCGCTGGGCTTCGGCTGGTTCCAGGACGGGTTCGGGGTGGTGCCGCCCGCGAACAGCGTGCTGCCGTGGCAGTACGTGCTCGAGCAGGTGCCGCCGAGCGTGCCGGTGCCGGCGGCGTACGTCGGGCTCGCGCCGCCGAGCTTCGCGGCCTGGCCGAACCGGACCTTGATGGTGTCGGGGCCGATGTGGTCGGGATCGTCCACCGAGGACGGCACCTTGTGGCACGTCTCGCAGGCGACGCCGGCGCCGAGGTGCGCGGTGTGCGCGCCGACCTTCGGGCCGGTCAGGCTGCCGTGGGCGTCGCGCGGGGGAGCGCCGGTGAGGTTGTCCACGCCGCCGTGGCAGCGCGTGCAGGTGGAGCCCGCCTCGGCGGCCTCCTCCACCTTGCGGGCCGAGCAGGCGGCGAGCAGGGCGAGGGTAAGGACGAGCGGGGTGATTCGAGCGGAGCGCATTCGGGAGGGTCCTCGGTCCGTCGCCGGGCCCGGATGGGCCGGCGCGCGGGGCCAGAATGCCCTCGTCGGCGGGCCGGTGGCTTGACCGTGCGCAAGGGACGCGTCACCCGACCGCAGGAGGCGCGGATCGCGTGACGTGTGCCCCCGGGCGCGGCGCGTTCCGGCAGCCGACCGACGGTCCGCTACCAGGTCTCGCCGCCGTGGCACCCCGGCGCACAGCTCCGGGAGGCCGCGTTCCAGCCGACGATGGGCTGCAGCTGCCGCGCCCCGTCCACGTGCGTGGCCGGGGCGACGGCGCTCGCAGTGTACCCGGTCCCGTGGCAGGTCGCGCAGGAGATCCCGCGGCTGGAGACGTGCAGGTAGTGACGCCCGGAGTAAGCGGACGTTCCGGAGCCGTTCTGCGGCAGGTGGCAGGACGCGCAGGTGGTCCCGGCCGTCGAGGTCCACACCGGCGCCGGCGCGGCGGCACCTGCGATGGAGCCGTGGCAGTAGGTGGACGCGCAGGTCGTCCCGCTCCACGCCGGCGCGGCGCCGTCGCGGCCGGCGGCGGCGCCGAAGACCACCTGCGCGGCGCCGTCGAGGTGGCCGAGGTCGGCGGGCACGGCGTGGCACTCGGCGCACGCCACCGCGCCGGCGATCGCCCCGCCGTCGAGGTGCGCCCGGTGCGCGCCGACGGCGCGATCGGTGGTGGCCGTCTCGCCCTGCGTGCCGAGCGGCGGCGCGGCGCTGGGCAGGTCCGCGGCGGTGTACGCGGCGACCTTGGTGCCGTGGCAGAAGGTGCAGTTCGACTGCCAGGCGGTGCCGCCGTGGCAGCCGTTGCAGGAGACGCCGGAGGTCCCGCCGGCGTAGTCGGCGCCGTGGCACGCGGTGCAGCTCGCGAGGTCGCGCTTCGCGGCGCGCCCGTGCTGCGCCGGGTCCGACCAGCCGTCGGCGTGTGCGCGGTTCACGTCCACGACGCCGTTGAGGTGCAGGCCGCCGGCGAGGTTCAGCGTGCCGTCGGTGTTGACCGTGCCGGGGTGGCAGCTGGCGCAGGCGGTCGCGCCGGCGGCGTGCGACGGCGGGGGTGCGCCGTGGCAGCTCCCGCAGCCGAGCGGGCCGGCGCCGCCCCAGGCCGGCGCGGTGAGGCTCCCGCCCGAGAGCGTCGCGCCGTGGCAGTACACGCCGGAGCAGCTTCCGCCGGCGAACGCCGGCGACGCGCCGCTCGCGCGGGCGAGCGCGCCGAACGCGAGGTCCACCTGGCCGTTCGAGTGGAGCCGCTGCGTGGGCACGGCGTGGCACTCGGCGCAGGCGATGGGCCCGGACACCGCGGTCGCGTGCAGGTGGACCTGGTGGGCGCCGACCGCCGGCCCGCTGGCGCTGCCGTGCGCGTCGAGCGGCGGGGCCGCCTGGAGCAGCGCGTTCCCCTCGGAGCGGGCCGCGTCGCCGTGGCAGGTGGTGCAGTCGCCGCCGCCCGCGTCGGCGCCGGCGTCCCCGAGCGTCGGGCGAGCCCGGTCGCAGGCGGCGGTGGAGGTGAGGAGGGCGAGCGCTGCGAGCACCGCGCGATGGGTCGAGGCCATGGTTCGTCTCCGGGCGGCGGCCCGCGAGCGGCCCGGCGCTGGAGCACCGGATCGTGGGCGGGCGGCGGCCGTGGCGCCACGTTTGGGGGTGCCAGTCGAGCAACGGACGTGCCGGAAAGGGCCGGAGACGCGTACCCAGCGCTAACCCCGCGGGAACTCCTGACGCGAATGGGTGGGACAAGGTGCGCGCCCGCGGTGTCCCACGCGCAAGGGACGCGGCGGCCGCCCGACCGGTGCAATCCTTGCGCACCCGGCCCGGCAGGACCGGCGCCTCGGAGCGCGCGCGATCCGGGAGGTTGGCGGTCGCCAGCGCGCGCGGCGCGAACTTCCCCGATACACTCGGCGGATACCAGGAACGAACCGGGGAGGGCGTGCGTGACACAGTCCGAAAGGCTGGCCCGCCGTACGGAGCTGCGGGTGGAGATCGCGAAGCACGAGGCGGCGCTCGCCGCGCTCCGCGCCGACGAGGCCCGGCTGCTCGAGGACTGCGATCACACGTACGCCGACGGCCGCTCGGCCGGGGTGGGCGGCGCGGTCCGGGTCTGCGCCGTCTGCGGCCACGTGCTGAAGCACCGCGACGAGAAGCTGTGGGGCTGAGCGGGCGCCCCTGTTAAGACGAGTGGCCCGCCGGCGCCCCCGCGCGCCGGACCCCCTTCCACTCGCCGGCGGCCGCCGCGCCGCCCGGAGGATCGATGGCCACGCTCAGCCCGTTCCGCGCCCTGCGCCCGCCCGCCGCCCTCGCCGCCCAGGTCGCCTCCCCGCCGTACGACGTCGTCTCCACGAAGGAGGCGCGCGCGCTCGCCGCCGGGAACGCCGACAGCTTCCTGCGCGTCTCGCGGCCGGAGATCGACCTGCCCGAGGGCGTGGACGAGCACTCCGACCCGGTCTACGCGAAGGGGCGCGAGAACCTGGACGAGCTGGTGCGCCGCGGCGTGCTGCGCGCCGACCCCGAGCCGCGCTTGTACGTGTACGCGCAGCGCATGGGCGAGCACCGGCAGACCGGCCTGGTGGCGTGCGCGTCGGTGGACGAGTACGACCGCGACGTCATCAAGAAGCACGAGAAGACGCGCGCGGACAAGGAGGACGACCGCGTCCGCCACATCGACACGCTCTCGGCGCACGACGAGCCGGTGTTCCTCACCTACCGCGCGGTGCCCGACATCGACACGGCGATCGAGGAGGTGAAGCGCGCCGCGCCCGAGTACGACCTCGTCACGCCCGACGGCGTCGCCCACCAGCTCTGGGTGGTCCCGCCCGCGCTCGGCGCGCGCATCGAGCAGCTGTTCCGCGGCGTCCCCGCGCTCTACGTGGCGGACGGCCACCACCGCTCCGCCGCCGCCTCCCGCGTCCACGCCGCGCGCCGCGGCCAGCCCGGCGAGCACGGCGCGTTCCTCGCGGTGGTGTTCCCGCACGACCAGATGCAGATCCTCGCCTACAACCGGCTGGTGCGCGATCCGCAGCGCCGCTCGCCCGACGCGCTGCTCGAGGCGCTGCGCCAGGTGCTCGACCTCGAGCCCGCGAAGGACGCGCGCCCCGATCACCCGCTCGCGTTCGGCGTGTACCTCGGCGGCCGCTGGTGGCACGCCCACGTCCGCAAGGGCAGCTTCGACGCGTCGGATCCGGTGAAGGCGCTCGACTGCTCCATCGCGCAGGACCAGCTCCTCGAGCCGCTGTTCGGCATCCGCGATCCCCGGACGTCGAAGGACGTGGACTTCGTGGGCGGCATCCGCGGCCACCAGGAGCTGGAGCGCCGGGTGAACGAGGAGGGCTGGTCGCTCGCGCTGCACCTGTTCCCCACGCGCATCGAGCAGCTCATCGCCGTCTCCGACGCCGGCAAGCTCATGCCGCCGAAGAGCACCTGGTTCGAGCCGAAGCTGCGCTCGGGGCTGTTCGTGCACGGGTTCTAGCGAGGGGCCGGCGCGCCGCCCGGACGTGGCGTCGCGCTGCGCCCGCGGCGCCGGATTGGGGAGGTGACGGTGTCCGCCAGGATCCTCGTCGTCGGGGCCGGCGCGCGGGGCGGGATCATCGCGGCGCACCTGCGTGCGGCGGTCCGCGCCGTGTGGAGCGCGACGAAGGATGCGCCGTCGGCCGCCCGGCTCGCCGCAACCGGGCTTCACGTCTGCGGCGGCGGCCGACGTCTCGGTCGAGGTGAACGAGGTCGCTCGATACGACGCCCGCGGAAATGTCATCGCCCGCGCCTGGGGAACCACCTCGACCGTGTACCGGTACGACGGTCTCGACCGGCTCACGAACGTCGACGCGACGAGCTCGGCGGGCGCGCCGGCGGTGTCGTACGTGATGCGATACGACGAGGACGCCGGTGCGCTCGGTCGCCTCACTTCCATCGCCGATGGAAGCCAGACGACGTCGTACGTCTACGACGAGGTCGGCCTCGCCTTCGCTTACGACGACCAGAGCAACGTCAGCGCGATCTCGCACTACGACGATGCGGGCGCAGCGCTCACCTCGACCCTCTGCCTCGTGCATGACGCGCTGGGGCGGCTCGTGCTCGCGGGCCTCGCCGCTCCCGCGACGGGGGGGCCGGACGTCCTCGCATGCAGGAGCGAAGCGGACGTCCGGGAGGTGATCGCGCAGTTCACCTACGACGCGCATGGGCGCCGCGTGAGCCGGCGGGACGCGGACGGGCGCTGGACGTACTTCACGTTCGATCTCGAGGGCAATCCCAGCTCGGAGGTGGTCGTCTCCGGTGATGCGTGGGCGCCGGCGCGCGACTACGTGTTCCTCGAGGGCGCCCCGCTCGTGCAGGTGGAGTACCCAGGCCCGACGCCGAACGAAGGCGCGCCGTACTTCTTCCACGTGGACCACCTGAATCGCCCGCGAGCGCTGACGAGCGCGAGCGGACAGGTCGTCTGGAAGTCGAACGTTCTCCCGAGCGGCGAGGGCACGGAGCAGGTCGAAGCGGACAGCGCGAGCGGGAGGGTGGTCGTGACGAACCTGCGGTTCCCCGGGCAGTACGACGAGCGGCTGTTCGCGGCGGCGGGCATCGGCGGGATGCAGGGGCCGTACTACAACTGGAATAGGTGGTATCTGCCGGGGGTGGGGCGGTACTTGGAGTTGGACCCATTGGCGTTGGCGGGTGGGCTCAATGGGGAGTTCGGACCGGACTGGTACGGGTACGCGAACCAGAATCCGATGCGGTGGACGGATTCGACGGGGCTGTATGCGGAAGTGTGCTGCCGCGCAGTGAAGGGTCCTTTGGGGACCTTCGGTGCCAAGCACTGCTATCTGCGCACGGGAGGCCCGAGCGGAGACACCACCAGTTACTGGGCCGAGTGGGTCAACGACGATACACCACACGTCACCGGAGACCTCCAGCCGGATTGGCCAGCCGAATGCCATCCCATCGACCCGCCAAATGACCCGCCTACCTGCGGAGACAAGACGCCGTTCGACCGCTGTCTGGAACAGACGATGAAGGACTGCGAACAGCGGCGGTACAGCATGTGGACGTTCAACTGCTGCGATTGTGTCGACTACGCGATAAAGATGTGCCGCGGAGGCTACTCGGGGCCATGGCCAAACAACGTCGGGTTTTCTCCCGGATATCAACGCCTACCTGGCTACGAACAATTGGGAAGCTGCCAATGCGGACCGTGATTCGGCAGGTCATCTCGAAGGCCGCCAAGGTTGGGGTCGCACGCCTCCTCATCGGGGTTGTGGCCATATTCCTGTTCTCGCCTGCGGGCTCTGGAGTGCAAGGCTTCATGGCAAGGACGGGCGCGCTCGGGCCCGTGCTCGCCATCGTTCTTGATGTCGTTGTCCTCGCTATCGCCTGTTGGGCGTTCTCGTCGGCGTCTGTAGCGGCTCTTGTTGGGTGCGCTTCGATACTGCCCCTTCTGTTGTGGCTCGGTACTCCGGAGTCAGGTCCAGGAGCGCAACTAGTTGCCACCTACAAGTTCGCACTAGTTGCTCTCGTTGGTTGGCTCGGATTCATGGCACCGGGTACTCGGCGCCTGCGATGGGCGGCTGCTCTCGTTCCGTCGGTGCTGGCATGCACGATGACGCTGCTGCTCTTCGTGCCGATGTAGAACGAGGACGGCCGAGGTCACCGTCCTGCCAGCCGGTCCACTTCGAGGACCGGAGCGGCCCCGAGTTCGAGCGGCTCGTCCGGCCTCACGTTCCACGCTGCGCCTGGTGCGCGAGGTAAACGGCGGCCCTTGCCTCCTTGACCCGCTGAGCGAGGCGGTTGAAGTCCTCCTCGTTCCAGCGGCCGAAGTGGAGCGCCACGACCTTGGCGACGACTGTCGCGAACTGGGCGGCCTCGCCGTAGGCTTGGCCGCCGATGTAGGCGAACGCCTCGGGGCCGACGTTCGCGACACCGGCCAGCCCGGACCCGTGGACGTTCCAGCAGAGTTGCGGGTAGCGCATCCGGTAGAACTCCTCGAAGCCCTCGGGGAGGAGCTTGTCGGCCTCCCGGGCGTCGGTCCCGAGGTTGCGGCCTGTCCAGCGGTTCCGAGGGTGCCGCCCGTTCTCGTTCGGCCACCAGCGGAGCCGGAGCTTCTCGACGCGGTCCTTCTCGCGGCTGGCGTAGGCCATCACCGTCCGCTCCGCGTCGGTGGTGCCCGCCCCGAGGCGGCGAGGTACTCGGTCGCGTTCTGGGAGTGCTTCAACTTGGCGGAGTCCTCCCAGGCGTCCATCTTCTCTGGCCCGTTCGCAGACCCGTCGAAGTGCATCAGCGTCACGTCCACCGCGCTCTCGAAGACCGAGCGCGCGGCCGAGGTGATGGCCTGGAAGTCGTTGCCGGGGTCGTCCAGCTTGGCGAGGCTCCTCAGCCACGCGATGGTCCGGAGTAGCTGGCCCTGGAAGGCGATGCCGTGGAGCCCCGTCGGCGTGCGCTCATCGACGGCTGCCCGGAGCTTCTCGTCGATGAACCGGGCGACGACCTGGGCCTCGGCGTAGCCGATGTGCGACAGCGCGAGGGCTTCGGCCGGCGTGTTCATGGTGTCCGAGCGTAGCACCCTGGTCCGCTGGTGCAGGCTGGCGTCCCGAAATCCTCCCCCTCCAGCAAGGCCAAGAACGCCAACAACGGCGTGAGGCAGCAGGGGGTGGTCCGGTAGCTTCCTACTGGGACACCCGGCCACGGCCGGTTTGACCGCCGACACTATCAATCGCAGGCGTGAGCCGAGGCGATGGTGGGGTTCACGCACCGTCCGGGAAGTGGCTCTCATCGTCGCCTGCGCCGGCCGGAACTCGCGTCAGGGGGTTCGACGAGCCGCCGGAGGGCGCGTCGGGCTCCTCGGACGCTTCAAGCTCCCGAACGCCCTCGGGTTCGTCGTGCTCCTACGGTGAACTGGCATCGGGCGGACAGAAGGTGACGAACCTGCGGCTGCCGGGGCAGTACGACGAGCGGCTGCTGGGAAGCGTGGGGCTCCAGGGGCCGTGACCTGCCCCCCGACTCTAGACGGCTAGCTGCGTGAGTCCGGTGATACTGCGAGCAAACCCGTTCGGCGTCTGATTGTCCAGAGAGCTGTGCGGCCGGACTTCGTTGTAGTCGACTCGGAACACCTCGAATTTCCTGCGCGCGTCGTCGAGGCTGATGAACCAGTTCTCGTTCAGGCACTCGTCCCTGAACTTTCCGTTGAAGCTCTCGATGTGACCGTTCTCGGTCGGCTTGCCCGGGGTGATGAAGTCGAGCTTGATGCCGCGCTCGTACGCCCAGGCGTCCACGGTGTGGCTCGTGAACTCAGAGCCGTTGTCGACCGAATCACCTCGGGCAGGCCGTACAACTGAACGAGGCGCTCGAGCACGCGGACGACCCGCGCGCTCGGGAGCGAGTGGTCGACCTCGATGACGAGGCACTCGCGCGTGAAGGTGTCGATCACGTTCAGCGTCCTGAACTGGCGCCCGCTCGCGAGCGAGTCCTGGGTGAAGTCCATCGTCCACTGCTCGCGCTGACGCGTCGGCGCCGGCGGCAAGACGCGGCTGTCGGTGTCCAGCCAGGGCTCCCGGACGGACATCACGCGCACCCCGAGCCGGTCGAGCTCCAGGACCGGTCTGGATGGCGCCCACCATGGAGCGGTGGAGTCGGTCGAGGGCCCACACAGCGACGGCTCTGACCCTGCCGGCTCGGGCGTCGGCCTGGAGCCGATCCAGGACGGGACGGTGCTTCGCTGCGGACTCGACCTCCTCGGAGACGACTGGCTCGTAGCCCCGCGCCTCCACGAGCCGGTGGAGGTCGGCGAGCTGGTTCTGGACGGTCTGCCGGTCGGTGCTGACCCGGACGTAGATGGCGGCGTGCATGACGATCTCCCCGGTAACGAGCGTGGGGATCGCGCTCAGGGGCTTATGCCAGGGGCCGCCTTCGTCCTTCCCACACGTCGATCACCGGGAGGATCTTGATGGGCATGGACACGCCCGCCACGACGTTCCGCTCCACCGCCCAGATCGCCGCCTCGAAGACGAACGGAGCCACCGGCACCGGCCCGCTGACGCCGACCGGGAAGGCGACCAGCTCCACGAACGGCACCACTCACCGCCTCGCCGCCCGAGGCGTCCTGCTCCCCTCCGAGCGTGCGGAGGAGTATCAGGACAACCTGGCCGGCTGGTTCCAGACCCTCGTCCCCCGGTCGCCCGGTGAGGGGCTCCTCGTTGCGCGGGTCGCCGATGTCGGCTGGCGGATGGGGCGGCTCTCTCGGCTGGAGGAGCGGCTGGTGAACTCGGCGCTTCAACTGTTGTCATTGCGTTGAGCAGGCATTGAACGCATGTGGTCTGTCGGTCAACCCAGACTGGTGGCCCAACTGGCCGATTAACCCCGGCCCTCAGCCGGGGGAGCCGGATTCCTCTCCCGGCAAGTAGGACGGTTCTCGATGCGGCGTGCGTGGATGTGGGGGGTTGTGATTGTGCTGGCCATGAACGGCACGTTCATGGGCCTGCTTCCGAGGCTATCGTCGCGGGGTGGTTTGTACGTGGCCTCTACGCTTGTGTGGCTGTCGTGGGTCGCTGCCGGATACGTGGCAGCCGCACCTGCGCCGCGGAACAAACTCGCGGTCGGGACGGCGATGGCCGTTCCAGCCGCGGTGGCTCTCGCGGCACTCAACGAACTTGCACACGTTCTTGATCAGCCAACAGACTTGTCTGGCGTTCCGGGACTGCTGTTCCTGGCGACTGTTGGCCTTTTCTGGATAACGCCTTTTGCGGCTGCTGGTGCGGTGGCGGGGAGATGGATATCGACGCGAACGCCAGTGCGGCCGAACTGAGTTGAAGGTTCGTCATAGCCCCGCCGAGAACGCGGAGGAAGTGCGAAGCCCCAGCCCGAGGCACCGTCCTGCCGGTCCACTTCGAGGACCGGAGCGGGCCCGGGGACGAGCGGCTCCGGCGTCATCCGGCGCGCTGCGCCTCGTGCGCGAGGTAGACCGCGACCCTCGTCTCGTTGACCTGCTCCGACAGGCGGGTCCGCGCCTCCCGCCGGTGGACCGATTGGGAGAATAATCCGCTTTATCACGAGTATCTATGCGTGGATAACGGTGGAAGGCTCGACGCTCCGGTCTGCGGCGGTAAGACAAGCACGAGCGGTGGCTGGCGAGGTCCAGGGGCTCCGTCGCGCGACTTCTTCAATCCCGATCGCTGCGATCTCGTCGATACGAATGGCTGCATCGAGAGGTGCCTACAACGGGCCTTCGATGACCTGTCTAACGGGGTTGGTACAACTTGTTCTCCTCCAACTGCCAGCATTGGGCGGAGTCCAGCTACGAACAGTGCGTGAACCAGTGCAATGGGCTGAGATGGCGGTGAGGCGCGAGTGATGGCTCTCTATCGTGGGAGTGGGCGCCAAACGAGGCACGTCCGGCCGGTATACATCGCTGCCGTTCTCTTTGCGTCTGGCTGTCATTCGGCGCCTGCTGGAACAAGATGGATTTTGCCGGATGGGTTTCAGGGTTGCGTCGAACTCGAATACGAGGTGCCTGGGGCGCCGACCCTTCCCGAGGAGCAGGGGTTCCAGGTTGTGGTCGTGCCCGCCACTGCGATGCAGACGCCAGAGGCCGGTTCTCGCGAGTTGATGTGGAGGCACGCAACTTCCAGTGCTCCACGTCTGGGAGAGTGGCAACGGACCGAGGTATTCGCCCTCAAGGACGGGAAACTCCACAGGGTGGAACCGGAGATTGGGGGGAGTACCCGCGGGGCGGCCGACGGCTCAGGGAGATTGAAGCGCCTGCCCTCGGGCGGAACGCTGGTGGCGCGCACCTGCTTCAAGTTGCCGAAGGCGAGTTCACGATGACCACGCTGCGCGCGTGCCCGTAGAGAGCGGCGCCATCCTGAAGAGCGTCTGGTCGAAGCGCTCGCTAGGCCTGTAGCCCACTCCGAGCCGCCGGCGTGGTCGGCGCCGTGACCGAGAGTGTCAGACCCGTACGCAATGATGCGCGCAATGGACGCCGCGCTCGTCACCGCCGGATTGGACGCCGCCGCGCTGGACGCGGCGCTGGCGCGCCACGCGCCGCCGCGGGTCGAGCTGCCGCCGTTCACGCTCGCCGAGATCGAAACCTGGTTCCGCGGGGGCGAGCTAGAGGGCGACGCGGGCGAGCACCTCCTCGTCTGGGCGGCGCGGATGCGGGGAGGCCTCGACGTCGAGCTGGCGGAAGGGCTCGCGGCGCTGAAGCGGGGAGACCGGCTGGCGGCGCTGGGCTGCCACCTCGACGACTACGCCCGCGAGGCGCTCGACCTGGGCAAGCGCGCGGCCGAGAACCTGGCGCGGCTGGGCGCGGGGCTGTGCGAGCGGCCGCTGCTCCGCGAGGCGCTGCGCGCGGGGCGGGTGCGGCTCCGGGCGGCGGAGACGATCCTGCCGGTCGCGGTGGGCGAGGCGGAGGCGGCGTGGGTCGAGCGCGCCGTCGTGGAGACGGTCCGGACGCTCGAGGCGGCGGTCCGCGCGGCGCGGGCGCGGGGCGACGCGCCGGGCGATGCGTTCGATGGTGACGATGACGAGGCGTGGGTCGAGCTGCGCACGCAGCTGCCGCCGGACGAGCGGCGCGTGCTGGACGAAGCGCTCTCCCTCGCCCGGGAGCTGGAGCCGGGATCGAGCCGCATCGAGCAGCTCGAGGCGCTGGCCCAGGAGTACCTGGCGGAGCATCCGGGCGATCCGGATGCAGACGACTCGCGCCCGCTGGGTCCGGGGTTTCGGGCGCGAGGCCCCGAGCCGACCCGGCGGACCGCCACGGCGAGCCTGGGGCCAGACGGGTGGGCGGCGCTGCCGGACGTTCCACCCGTGCCCGCGCCGGAGCTCTCGTTCGATGACGGCCTGACGGCGCAGGAGCTCGACGCGCGCCTGCGCGCGCTGGCGGAGTGCCGCGCCGGATGGGAGCGGATCATCGGGTTGTGCGGGTACGCGGTGAAGCGGAGCGGGATGCACCGGCTCGCCGGCTACGGGAGCTTCCGGGAGTACGTGGAGGAGCGGCTGGGGCTGCCGGCACGGACGGTCGAGCAGCGAGTGGCGCTGGAGGCCCGGCTGGCGGCGTCGCCGGCGCTGGAGGAGGCTCGCCGTCGGGGCGTCTCCTACGAGAAGCTGCGGGTCCTGGCGCGGCTGCAGGAGTCCGACATCCGTCAGTGGATACCGAGGGCGCTGGAGGCGACCTGCGTCGCGCTCCGCCGCGAGGTGGAGGGCGAGCGCGAGGGGCAGCTGCGTGCGCGGGGGAAGCTGGTCGCGTCCCTGCCGCGCGGGGTCGGGGTACTGCTCGCGGCGGCCATCGCGTCCGTCCGGGAGCGGCACGGGCCCGCGCTCTCCACCGGAACCTGCCTGGCGGTCATCGCCTTCCACTTCCTCGCGACCTGGGGCGACGCGCCGGGGCGGTCACCGACGCGCTCGCGGCGCATCCGGGAGCGGGATCAGGGCTGGTGCCAGGTGCCGGGCTGCAGCCGGCACGCGGCGCACGCGCACCACATCGACTTCCGCTCGCACGGTGGCAGCGACGACCCGGAGAACCTGGTGGGCCTCTGCGCGTTCCACCACCTTCGCTGCATCCACGGCGGCTTCCTCTCGGTGCTGGGGCGCGCGCCGGGCGAGCTGGTGTGGCTGCTGGGCGGACGGATCTGGGCAGGACCGCACCGGCGCGGCGCGGACACGCCCGGATGGGCCGCGCCGGCGACCTGCTGATGCGAGCTCCTCGTCGGGTCTCGGCGCGGTTTGCGGCACGCGCCGCCGCGCTCACGCCGTCGCCGGCGCGCCGCGGGGCAGGGTGACGGTGAACGTCGTCCCCTGGCCCGGCTCGCTCTCGACCGAGACCGAGCCGCCGTGCGCGCGGACGATCTCGCGGACGACGTACAGCCCGACCCCGAGGCCGCCGACGCCACGGTGAGGGCAGGCGCGCTCGAAGGCGTGGAAGACGCGCTCCTGATCGGCGGGCGGGATGCCGGGGCCCTCGTCGTGGACCCGGATGCGCGCGGACGCGGCGTCGGCCTCGACGCGGACCTCCACCGGCGCCCCGGGCGCGTACTTGAGCGCGTTGCCGACGAGGTTCTCGAGCACCTGATCGATGCGGCGGCGGTCCCAGGCCCCGAGCACCGAGCGCGGCGCGTCCACGCGCAGCGTCACCCCCGCCGCGGCGGCGTCGGCGGCGTGCTGCTCGACGGCCTCCCGCACCGCCGCGGCGAGATCCATGGGCGCGACGTCGAGCCGGAACCGCTTGGTGGAGAGCCGGGTGACGTCGAGCAGGTCGTCCACCAGCGTGGCCAGCCGGTGCACCTGCCCGCGCGCGCCGCCGAAGATCTGCACGAGCTTCTCCTGCGGCATGGCGCGCAGCTCGCCGCGCGCGATGAGCCGCTCGAGCATGGCGATGCGGAGCTGCAGCGGCCCGAGCGGCCCCTTCAGCTCGTGCGACGCGATGGCGAGGAACTCGTCGCGCGCGCGCACGGCCCGCTCGGCCTCGCCGTAGAGCCGGGCGTTGTCGAGCGCGATCGCGAGGCGCCGCGCGAGCTCCTCGGCGAGCGCCAGCGCCTCCGGCGTGGCGAGGCGATCCTCGCGATCGCAGAACAGCGACAGCGTTCCGAGCGGCTCGCCCACCCCGGCGAGCGGTAGCGTCAGCTCGACCTCGCCGGGCAGCGCGGCGCGCAGCGGCTCGGGCCAGCCCGCCTGCGCCGCGGGGCGGCTCACCACGGGCCGGCCGGTCTCGAGCGCGCGGGTGATCGACGCGGCGCGGTCGAGCGTCAGGGCCGGGCTCGCCAGCGCGGCGCGGCCCGCCTCCTCGCGCCGCGGATCGGCGTGGGCGAGCTGGACGCGCGGGCCGCCCTCCTGCCGCAGCACGAGCAGCACCGCGTCGGCGAGGTGGGGCACGGGGAGGCGGACGGCGGTGCGCGCGATCGCCTCGGCGTCGAGCGATCCGGCGAGCAGCGCGCTGACCCCGGCGAGGAACCGCTGGTTCTCGGCGTCGCGCGCGAGCAGGCGCTCGCGGGCGCGGTGGTAGTCCACCCGACGGCGCAGCTCGTGGGGCGACACGTGGAGCGCGGTGAGGATGTCGGCGTACGCGGTGGAGATCGCGCGCGCCTCCTCGGGCGTCACCAGCTCTGCGCGGCGCACCGCGGCGTGCGCGGCCGCCGCGCCGATGGCGGCCGCGAGCGCCACCTCCACCTGCGCCTGCAGCTCCGCGACCTGGAGCGCCGTCAGGCCCTGGTCCGGCCGCGCGCCGCAGCGCTCCAGGCACGCGGCGGCCATGGCCTCCGCCTCGGCCGCGGGCACGTAGGTGGCGAGGAGCTGCACGGCCGCGCGCCGCTTCGCCGAAACGGTCGCGAGCGTCGGGGCGTCCACCGCCGCGGCGCCCGCGGGGCCGGCGGCGAGCGCGCCCACGACCCGGTCCGCCCGCGCCGACTCCTCCACGCCGGGCGGGAAGAGCAGGGACGCCACGACGAAGGCGAGCCCGTTCACGAGGAGCGTCCACACCACGGCGTGCGTGACGGGATCGGCGTGGACGTCGAACAGGCCCTCGGGGACGAGGGCCTCGATGCCGAGCGGCCCCTGCACCAGCAGCGACTCGGGGAGCCAGCCGCTCCGCGCCAGCACGGGCACCACCAGCGTGTAGGCCCACACCGCGAAGCCGGCGACGATCCCGGCGAGCGCGCCGGCCTTGCTGGCCCCGCGCCAGAACAGGCCGCCCAGCAGCGCGGGCGCGAGCTGCAGCACGGCGGTGAACGAGACCAGGCCGGTGGAGGCGAGGCCGAAGCGCTGCCCGAACGCCCGCTCGTAGCCGAACGCGAGCGCCAGGACGATCAGCGCGGCCGCCCAGCGCGCGTGGAGCACGTGCCGCCGCAGCCAGCGCAGCGGCGCGAACGCCTCGGCGGCCGGGATGGCCACGTGGTTCGAGAGCATGGTGGCGAGCGCGGTGGTCTCCACGATCACCATGCCGGTGCCGGCGGAGAAGCCGCCCAGGAACACGAGCCAGCCCAGCGCCGGGTGGCCGGTGTCGAGCGGCAGCGAGAGCACGAACAGGTCCGCGTCGGCGGGCCGCGGGCCGACGGCGAGCGCCCCCAGCGCGAGCGGCAGCACGAAGACGTTGATGAGGAGCAGGTACGCCGGGAACAGCCACATCGCCGTGCGGACGTGATCCTCGCTCGCGTTCTCGACCACCGCCACGTGGAACTGGCGCGGGAGCAGCAGCGCGGCCATCCCGGAGACGAGCAGGTGCGCGAGCCAGGTCCCGAGGCCGGCCTCGCCCAGGAGCGCAGGCGCCGGCTCGCCTCGCGGCGCGCCGGCGAACACGTCCGCCAGGCCGTCGCGGAACCCCCACACGAACCAGGCGCCGACCGCCAGGAACGCCGCGAGCTTCACCACGCTCTCCACCGCCAGCGCCACCACCAGGCCGGGGTGCCGCTCGGAGGGCCGCGCCCGGCGCAGGCCGAACACGATCGTGAAGCCGAGCAGGAACGCGAGCAGCGGCAGCCCGAGCCGCTTCCCCGCGTCCGGATAGGCGAGCGACGGGCCACCTCCGGCGACCATGCCGAGCGTGGCGATCATGGTCTTCAGCTGGAGCGCGATGTACGGCACCAGCCCGACCACGAGCAGCCCCGTCGCCGTCAGCGCCACGCCCTGCGACCGCTCGTAGCGGAGCGCCAGCACGTCGGGGAGGCTCGTGACCTGGTAGCGGTCCTTGAGCCGGACCAGCTTGCGCACCACCCACCACCACACCGCCGCGCAGAGCGTCGGGCCCAGGTAGACGGTCAGGAACAGCAGCCCCCGCCGCGCGGCGAAGCCCACGCTGCCGTAGAACGTCCACGTGGTGGCGTAGACGCCGAGCGCGAGCGAGTACACCAGGCGGTTGGAGGCGACCGACCGCCCGCGCGACTCGCGGCGCTCCGCCCACGCCGCGATCGCGAACAGCGCGCCGACGTACGCGGTCACGAGCAGCGCGGGGAGGGCGACCTCACGCATCGGGCGGTCCTCTCCGGCGATGCGGGCGCAGCGCGCGCGCCATGGCCGCGAGCGCGACGACCGCCCCGAGCCAGGCGCCGAGCAGATGGGCGTAGGCCGGCGCGATGGGGAGGGGCGGCGTGCGGACGAACGGCCAGATGACCAGCAGGAGCCCGAGGACCACGATCGTCACGGCCCACGCGCGCGCCGGCTCCCGCCCGTCGGACGAGCGCTCCTCGCGCTGGGCCAGCGACGACACGGCGCACCTCCTGGGTGGCCTGGCTACGGTGGCGCGGACGCGCGCGTTTGCCAACGCGCCCGGTTCGTCTCCCGCGCAGGGCTGGCCCCCGCCTCGTCGGCTCGAAGGGCGGCTCACGCCCCGACGCGCTTCAGCACGGCGAGCAGGTCGTCCACCCCGAAGGGCTTCATCAGGACCGCGTCCACCGGGAGGTCGCGCACCCGGGACGCCGAATGGCCGGTGGTGATCACGAGGCGGATGCCGTCCCAGCGCCGATCCGCCCGGATGGCCGCCGCCAGGGCGCCGCCGTCCATGCCCGGCATCATCAGGTCGAGGAGCACGACGGCGGGCAGGGGCGCGCGCTCGAGCCGCACGAGCGCCTCGGCGCCGCTCGCCGCCAGGTCCACGGCGTAGCCTTCGTCCTCGAGGCACTCCGCGAGGTTCTCGCGGAGCGCATCGTTGTCGTCCACCACGAGTACGCCGGGTCCGGTCATGGGACGCTCGACCGCTTCTTAAGCGGGAGCCCCCCGGCGGGGCAAGGGCTCCGGTCCAAGCGATATCGGCGGCCCGGCGACCCGTCGGAAATACCCGGTCCGGTCGTGCGTAGAGAAGGGCATGGTCGCCTTCCTGCTGTGGGTGCTCCTGCTGGTCGTCTGCTGGCCGCTCGCGCTGCTCGCGCTGGTGCTGTACCCGGTGGTCTGGCTGCTCCTGCTGCCGTTGCGGCTGCTCGGGGTGGCCGTGGACGGCGTGCTGGCGCTGCTCCGCGCCATCGTGTTCCTGCCGGCGCGGGTCCTCGGCGGCGGCCCGCGCGCGGCGCGGGGCTGAGGCGGGCCGCGCGCTCGGGCCCGGTTGCGCCCGCGGCGCCGCCGCGCTACACAGGCCGCGCACCGCAGCCGCGGTGCGGCGATGGAAACGATCTCCTAGCGAACCGGCAGCCTCACCCGCCCACGCCGCCCGGCGCGCGCCCTCGCGCGCGGGCGCTCGCCCAGGAGCATCGCCATGCCTTCCGTCCGCCTCGAGCGGCTGTCGTTCTCGCACGCCGACGCCGCGCCGATCCTCGACGCCGTCGATCTCGTCTTCCCCGCCGGCTGGACCGCGCTCGTCGGCGAGAACGGCGCCGGCAAGACCACGCTCCTCGAGCTCGTCGCCGGGCTGCGCCGGCCCGACGCGGGCCGGGTCCGGCTCGAGCCGGAGCGGGCCCGGGTGGTGCTGTGCCGGCAGGCGGTGGACGCGCCCGGGCCGGACGTGCCGGCGCTCGCCGCCCGCGACGACGGCGAGGCGCGCCGGCTGCGCGCCGCGCTCGCGCTGGACCCGGAGGCGCTCGCGCGCTGGACGACGCTGTCGCCGGGCGAGCGCAAGCGCTGGCAGGTGGGCGCGGCGCTCGCGGCCGACCCGGACGTCCTGCTCCTCGACGAGCCGACCAACCACGCCGACGCGGAGGCGCGGGCGCTGCTCGCCGGCGCGCTCCGGCGGTTCCGCGGCGCGGGCGTGCTCGTCTCGCACGATCGCGCGCTGCTGGAGGCGCTGGCGGCGCGCACCGTCCGGCTCGGGCGCGGCGCGGCGCGCGCCTGGGCGCTGCCCTACGGCGCGGCGCGGGCGGCCTGGGAGGGCGAGGCGCGCGCGGCCTGGGACGCGCGGGCGGCCGCGCAGGAGGAGGGGCGCCGGGTGGAGCGGGCGCTCGCCGACGCGCGGCGGGCGCGCGACGCGGCGGACCGCGCGCGCAGCGGCCGCAAGCGCGACCCGAAGGACAGCGACGGCCGCACGCTGGGGGCGAAGACGCGGCGCGCCTGGGCCGAGGATCGGCTCGGCGCGGACGTGCGGCGGCTCAGGGCCGCGGCGGAGCGCGCGCGGGAGGACGTGCCCGGCGCGCCGCCGCTCGCGGAGCTGGGCGGGTCGGTGTTCCTGGGCTACGAGCGGGCGCCGCGGCCGGTGCTCCTCGCGCTCGACGCGGACGAGGTCCGCGCCGGCGAGACGCCGCTGCTCCGCGACGTGCACCTGCGCCTCGGGCGCGAGGACCGCGTCTGGCTCTCCGGGCCGAACGGCGCCGGGAAGTCCACGCTGCTCCGGGCGCTGCTCGCCGGCGCGGCGCTGCCGCCGGACCGCCTCCTGCACCTCCCGCAGGAGCTGCCGGAGGGCGAGGGCGTCCGGCTGCTGCGCGAGCTGGCCGCGCTGGAGCCCGCGGTGCGCGGCCGGGTCCTCGCGCTCGTCGCCGCGCTCGGCACCGACCCGGCGCGCCTGCTCGCCTCCGCGGCCCCGTCGCCGGGCGAGGCCCGGAAGCTGTTCCTGGCCCTGGGCATGGGGCGGCACGCCTGGGCGCTCGTGCTGGACGAGCCCACCAACCACCTCGACCTCCCAACGGTGGAGCGGCTCGAGGCGGCGCTGGCGGCCTACCCGGGCGCGCTCCTGCTGGTCACGCACGACGAGGCGCTCGCCGCGCGCTGCACCGCGTCGCGCTGGCGCATCGCGTCGGGGAGGGTGGACGCCGCGTGAGGGGCGGTGCGTCCGGGGCTGCGCCGATTAGAGGACGGGCGCGTCCGGGGTCCGAGGTCCGCGCGGGGCGGGGCGCCGGGCGGGCGCCGCCGGCCCGGAGCTTCCGGGCGCCGCGCGCCGTCGCAGATTTCCCGTGGAGGCGAGATGGGTCCCACCGAGCGCGCCATCGCCGAGCTGCCGCCGCACCTCCGCCGCTTCGTGGTCGCGCAGGATCACGCCGCGTACACGCCGCGCGACCACGCGGTCTGGCGCCACGTCCTCCGGCGGCTCACCGCCCACCTGGCCACCCGCGCCCACCCCCGCTACCTGGCCGGCCTGGCCGCCACCGGTATCGAGGTGGAGCGCATCCCGAGCCTCGACGAGATGAACCGGAAGCTGGCGCGGGTGGGGTGGTCGGCGGTGGCGGTGCGCGGGTTCATCCCGCCCGCGGTGTTCACCGAGCTCCAGAGCCGGCGCGTGCTGGCCATCGCCGCCGACATCCGCACCCACGAGCACATCGAGTACACGCCCGCGCCCGACATCATCCACGAGAGCGCCGGCCACGCGCCGTTCATCGCCGACCCGACCTACGCCGAGTACCTGCGGCGGGCCGGCGAGGTGGGGTTCCGCGCCATCGCGTCCGCCGAGGACCAGGCGGTGTTCGAGGCCATCCGCAACCTCTCCGTGGTGAAGGAGGACCCGGAGGCGAGCGAGGAGGAGGTGGCGCTCTCCGAGGCGCGGCTCCGGGCCGCGTCGGCGAGCGTGCGCTACGCCTCGGAGTCCACGCGCGCGAGCCGGCTCTACTGGTGGACCGCGGAGTACGGCCTGGTGGGCACGCTCGACGATCCGAGGATCTACGGCGCGGGCCTGCTCTCCTCGATCGGCGAGGCCGTGCACTGCCTCACGCCCGCGGTGCGCAAGCTGCCGCTCGACCCGGGCTGCGCCGACGTCGCCTACGACATCACCCGCATGCAGCCGCAGCTGTTCGTGGCCCGCGACTTCGACCAGCTCTTCGAGGTGCTGGACGCGTTCGACGCCGGGCTCTCCTGGCGGCGCGGCGGCGACCGCGGCCTGGAGGAGGCGCGCCGCGCACGGACCGTGAACCACCTGGCGCTCTCCGGCGGCCGCGAGCTGACCGGCAAGGTCGCGGAGCGCATCCCGGCGGCGACCGAGATCGCGCCGGGCCTCTCGACCGCGCTGGTCCGGCTGGACGGGCCGGTGCTCGTCTCGCGCGACGGGCGCGCGGAGGGGAAGCCGTGGCCGGGCGAGGTGGTGGTGGCGTTCGGCGACGCGGCGGTGCCAGAGCGCGGGCCGTTCGACCTGGCGCTGCCCGGCGGGCTCGCGCTGCGCGGGTTCGCGGTGGGCGGCGGGGAGGTGGTGGACCTGCGCGCCACGCGCGACGGGCGCCCGCTCGAGCTGCCGACCTGGGCGCTCCTGTTCGTCTCGCGCGACCTGCGCTCGGTGGCGGGCGGCCCCGCCGACCCCGGCGCCTGGGACCGGTGGTTCGGCGAGCACGGCACGTTCACGGCCGGCGAGGGCGAGGCGCGGGCGCGCGCGCGGAAGGCGAAGGCGCTCCCGCCGGCGCTCGCGGCGCTGTACGACGAGGTCCGGCGCCTGCGCGAGACCGGGCGCGCCACGCGCGAGCGGCTGCTCGCGATCCGCGAGGCGGCCGCGGCGTTCCCGGGGGACTGGCTGCTGCGCGCCGAGGTGGACGAGCTGCTCGCGCCGGGCGCCGAGGCAGGCGCGCACCCCTAGCGCGCGTGGAGCGCGGCCAGGGCGTGACGAAGCCGCGCCGCGGCGTCGGCGCCGAGCCCCGGGAGCAGGCGCGCGGCGCGATCGGCGATGGCGGCGGCGATGGCGGGCCATTCCGCGTAGAACCAGCCGGACGACGGTCGCCCGCCCTCGCCGTGGACCCGCTCCATCACCTCGAACAGGACGGCCCTGGCGGCCTCGCAGACCGCGTCGGCCGCGCCAGGATCGAGCCCCGCGGCCCCGGCGGCGGCGGGGCCCGCGTTCGCGGCGAGGACCCGCGCCTCGAGGTAGCAGAGCGCGAGCGTGTCCGCGGCCGCGTACCAGGGATCGCCGCGGCCGCGCGCCTCGAGCTGCGCGACGGCGTCCGCGGGTTCGAGCGGGCGCGCCCGCGCGCCCAGCGCCGCGCAGGCCGCCTCGACGGCCGCGGCGCGATCGGCGCCGGGCCGCAGCTCGAGCAGGAAGTGGCGGCCGGAGGCGTCCGCGCGGCTCTCGCGCACGCCGGGGATCGCGTCGAGTCGCGCCAGCACGGGCGCGAGCGCGGTGCCTCAACCGAGGCCCGCGACGGGACCTCAACCGTAGCCAGGGGCGCGCAGGACCAGCGGGTCGCTCACGGCGGCAACGTACCACCGGCGCGGCGGCGCGGGGGTCTCCTCGGCCGGGCGCGGCGCCCGATCGGACCGCGAGCGGGGCGCTGCGGCAGGGGGCGCCGGGCGTTATCCGGGCTGCGCCGGGGGACACCGTGATCGACCTGCTCGTGAACGTGGACGTGGACGACCTGCCGCGCGCGATGGCGTTCTACACGCAGGCGCTCGGGCTGCGGGTCGGGCGCAGGTTCGGCGGCGCGGCGGCGGAGCTGCTCGGGGCCTCGTCGCCCATCTACCTCCTGGAGAACCCGGCCGGCAGCGAGCCATATCCGGGGGCGGCGGCGCCGCGCGACTACGGGCGGCACTGGACCCCGGTGCACCTCGACGTCGCCGTCCCGGCGCTCGAGCCGGCGCTGGCGCGGGCCGAGGCGGCCGGCGCGCGGCGCGAGGGCGAGATCGTGGAGCGCCCGTGGGGCCGGATGGCGCGGCTCGCCGATCCGTTCGGCCACGGCATCTGCCTGCTCGAGTTCCGCGGCCGCGGCTACGACGAGATCGCCGACCCGGCCTGACCTCGCGCCCTGGCGGACCCCTCAGCGCACGACCTCGAGCACGATCTTCCCGCGCCCGTGGCCGCTGTCGAGCCGCCGGTGCGCCTCGGCCACCTGGTCGAGCGGGAGCACCGCGTCCACCAGCGGCTCGAGCTTGCCCTGCTCGACGAGCCGGGCCAGCTCGCGCAGCCGCGCGCCCTCGCGCGCCAGGAACACGCCGTGCAGCGTGAGGTTGCGGACGTAGAGCGGGGTGAGGTCGCCCGACGCCTCGAGGATCGTCGCCAGCCGGCCGAAGGGCCGGGTGAGCGGGAGCGCCGCGAGGAGCGGTGCGCCGCCGACGGTCGAGAAGACGGCGTCCACCCCCGCGCCGCCGGTCTCCTCGCGGACCGCGCCGGCGAGGTCGTCGCGTTCGTAGTCGAGGCACACGTCCGCCCCGAGCGCGCGCAGCGTGGCCTGGTTCGCGTTGCCGGCGGTGGCGATGACGCGCGCGCCGCACGCCCTGCCGAGCTGGACCGCGAACGAGCCGACGCCGCCCGCGCCGCCCTGGACGAGCAGCGTCTCGCCGGGGCGCACCTGCAGCCGGCGCACGACCGCCTCGTACGCGGTGCCGCCGGCGAGCGGGATGGCGGCGGCCTGCACGTGGGTGAGCCGCGCCGGCTTGTGCGCCACGATGGCCGCGGCGACGGCGTTGCGCTCCGCGTAGCTGCCGAGCGCGTTGCCGAAGATCTCCGGCGTGTAGAACACCTCGTCGCCCGGCGCGAAGCCCTTCACCCCGGGGCCGACCGCCTCCACCACGCCGGACGCGTCGTAGCCGATGACCACCGGCGGCGCGAGCCCGGCCCAGCGCCCGTCGTGCCGGAGCTTCGCGTCCACCGGGTTCGTGCCGGAGGCGATCACCCGCACGAGCAGCTCGCCGGGGCCAGGGGAGGGGTCGGGGACCTCGCGGAGCTCGAGGACCTCGGGGCCGCCGAAGCGGGAGAGGACGATGGCGCGCATGGCCCTGTTCTCGCGCGCCGGAGCGCGGGCGGCACGCGAAACTCGGGGGTGGGCGCGGGCGCGCACCGCCGCCCGTCGCTCAGGGCGGGGCGGGCGTGCCGCCCCCCGCGCTGTCGAGGCTGGCGCGCAGCGCGCGCGCCCGCCGGAGCAGCGGCAGGTCGCGGTCGGCGCGGGCCCAGCGGGCGAGGAGCCCGTCGAGCGCGGCGCGGGCCTCGTCCCGCCGGCCGAGCCGGATCAGCGCCCGCGCCGACTCCCAGGCCGCGCGCGGCCGCAGGCTGGCGGACCAGGCGGGCGCGTAGAGCGGGTAGGCGCGCTCGACCGCCGCGAACGCATCCACCGCCTCCGCGTCGTGCCTCGCCCCGGCGAGCGCGAGCCCCAGCAGGAAGGCGGTCGGGATGGCGGGATCCTGCGCCGCGAGCGGCCGCAGGATGGCGACGGCCTCGTCCGGGCGCGCGGCCGCGAGCGCGGCCGCGCCGGCGTGGCGACGCTCGGCGATGGACCCGGGCGCCAGCCGCGCGGCCCGCGCGGCGGCGGTGGTCGTGTCCCCGAGCAGCGCCCACAGCCACGCGTTGCGATCCCCGTCTGCCTCGGCGCGAGGCGTCCCCGCGCGAAGCGCCGCGAGCGCCGCCGGCAGGTCGTCGCTCGCCAGCGCGAGATGGGCCGCGAGCACCGCGTCGAACGTCGCGCACTCCACGCCGCAGGCCTGCTCCGACAGGCGCCGCCAGGCGCGGCGCGCGGCCCGCAGGCGCCCCTCGGTCGCGAGCAGCACCGGCAGGAACTCGGAGGCGATGCGCCGGTCGCCCGGCTCGGCGTCCGGCTCCGTCCACCGCCGCAGCTCGCGCGCCGCCTCCTCGCCGCGGCCGGCTCGCGCCAGGAGCTCGGCGAGCGCGTAGGACGCCTCGAAGCTCGCCCCGCTGGCCATCGACGAGGCCCGCCGCGCGCTCGCCAGCGCGGCCTTGAGGTGCCCCCGCGCCGCCAGCGCGCGCGCCAGCATCGCGAAGGCGGCCGGGCCGGGCCGCGCCTGCACCGCGCGCCGGGCCCGCGCCGTCGCCTCGTCCGGCGGGCCGAAGCGGTCGGTCCACTGGAACAGGTGGATGGTCGCCACGAGGAAGGCGGGATCGAGGTCGAGCGCGCGGCGAAACAGCCCGGCAGCCTCGCGAGGCCCCGAGGCGGCGCCGCCGTGCCACAGCGCCTCGCCGGCGAGGTAGAGGATGCCCTTGTCGAGCGGGTAGTCGCTCGCGAGGGCGCGGAAGCGGACCTCCGCGCCCGCGAGGTCGCCGTCCACGAAGCTCCGGAACGCGAGGATGGTCCGGCGCTCCTTGTCCGGGAGCCGATCGGCCTCGGCCGCCGCCGCCGCGATGCGGGCCGCCCCGTCCTCGCCCGGCACCTCGTGCCAGCTGGCGAGGACCGCGATCTCGAGGCTGGGCAGCGCGAAGCGCGGGTCGAGCGCGAGCGCGGTGCGGAACTCGGTCAGCGCGCGGGCGGCGTCGAAGTCGTCGTACGACAGCTCGAGCCCGCGCACGTAGTGGCCGTAGGCCTCCAGGCTGGAGGTGACGGCGTCCTGCAGGCGCACCCGGTGCGCCTCCACCTCGGCGTCGTCCTCGCGGAGCGCGCGGCGCGCGCGCGCCCCGAGTCGATCCAGGAGCGCGGGCACGGCCGCGAGGCCGTGGGCGCGCTCCTCCACCGTGAACACCGGCTCGCGGTCGGGGAGGCTCAGCGCCCGCAGCGTCGCGACGTAGAGCTCGCCCTCGCGCCGGATCGACGGGACGAGCAGCGTGCGCACGCCGCCGCGCGCCCCCGCGTCGGCCCCGGTCGCCTCGTCGATGCGCCCGGCGCCCCGACGCCCTCCCTGGCGGGCGAGGTCCAGCATGCGCGATCGCGGGAGCACGCCGATGCGCTGCGACTGCTCCAGCGAGGTGACGAGCAGCCCGGAGAGCGCGTCGAGCCCGGCGTCGCCCGTGTCGTTCACGAAGTCGGCGACCGCCACCAGCTGGCGATCGGCGCCGCGCGCGACGCCCGCCGGCGCCCGGCGGAGGCGCGCGACCGCGACCACCGCGCCGGCCAGCACGGCCACGGCGAGCAGCGCGAGCGCCACCTGCGCCACCGGCCGCCGCCGGCGGGAGCGACGCGCGGGGCGGACGCCGGAGCGGTCCAGCTCGGCGCCGAGCGCGCCGAGCGCCGCGACCACGGCGCCGCCGTCGCGCGGGCGGCGCACCGGGTCCGCCGCCAGCATCCGCCCGAGCAGGTCCGCCAGCGCGGGCAGGTCCGGCACCTGGAGCGCGGGCGCGCGGCGCGGCGTCCGGCCCGGCGCCGCGGAGGGGAAGGGCTGCTCCCCGGTCAGCATCTCGAACAGGATCGCGCCGAGCGCGAACACGTCGGTGCGCTCGTCCTCCGGCGCGCCGCGCCGCTGCTCGGGCGCCATGTACTGCGGGGTCCCGCCCGCGGTGCGCGGGCGGCCGAACGCGTGCGCCAGGCCGAAGTCCAGCACCTTCACCTGGCCGTCCTCGCACAGGAACACGTTCCCGGGGGACAGGTCCCGGTGGAACACGCCCGCCTCGTGCGCGTGCGCGAGCCCCCGGGCGACCGCCTCGGCGACGCGCAGCGCCTCGCGCAGCGGCAGCGGCCCGCGCCGCAGGCGTGCCGCGAGCGTCTCGCCGCGCAGCAGCTCGAGGACCAGGTACGGGCCCGCGGCGCAGCGGCCGACGTCGAACAGCGTCACGATGTTCGGGTGCGTCAGGCGGGCGGCGGCCTCCGCCTCGCGGAGGACCCGGTCGTCGGCGGCCCCGGACGCTGCGGACGGCACGAGCTTGAACGCCACGCTGCGCCCGAGGGTGCGATCGCGCGCCGCGTACACCACCCCGAAGCCGCCGCGCGCGAGCTCCCGGACGATCTCGAAGCGGCCGATCACGGCGCCCGCGTCGAGCGCGCCGGCGCGGGGCGCCGCGGGCTCGCGCGCGAGGTCCACCAGCAGTCTCGAGATCGCGCCCGGCGGGATCGCCGCGCGTTCGCGTACCTCTCGCTCGCGCATGGACCTTCCCCCGGTGCCGCGCCGTGCAGGACCCTAGCACCGGGCCCGTCAGTCGAGGAGTCCCTCCCGGCGGGCCAACCGGGCGAGGCGGGCGCGCAGGCGCTCGAAGCGCTTCTGCAGGACTGACACGTCGAGCGGGCGACCATCGGGCGAGAGCACGCGGGCGATCTCCGACCAGGGGAGCTCCTGGTCCACCCGCAGCGCCAGCATCGACTGCTCCTCGTCGGTGAGCGCCCGGCGAAGCCGCTCGAGCTTGTGCCTCCGGTCCTCGTCGCGCGCCGCCGAGGCGCCCTGCGGCTGCTGGAGGACCGAGGCGTCGTGCGTCCGCAGCCGGGTGCGGTGCCGGTTCCAGGCCTCGGCGCGGACGTGGCGGGCGGCGCTCCACGCGATCCGCAGCGCCCACGTCCGCAGCGCCGCCTCGCCGCGGAACGCCGGCAGCGCGCGCCAGAGCGACTCCTCGAAGCGGGCGTAGGCGTCGGCCGCGTCGTCGCCGTCGCGCAGCACGGACCCGAGATAGCGCCGCACGCCGGGACCGAGCGCGCGCAGCACCTCGGTCGCCGCCGTCGCCGCATCTCCCGTCGCCAGCAGCCCGGAGACTCGCGCGTCGAGATCCACGCCCTCGTGTACCGCGGCGCGGGCCCCCGCGCCGAGCGCCGGACGGCCGGGCCCTCGCGCGCGGTGCGCCGACCGGGCGACCCCGCGCCGGCGCTAGGCAGCGTGCGCCGCGATGCTCGTGGTGCCGAGCGTGCGGAGGACCTCCGGCGTGGGAGCGCTCCAGACCTGAACCACGAACGCGAACAGCAGGGCGATCCAGACGCCCACCATGGCGAGATCCCAGAGCAGGCCGAGGGGGGAGCGGACGTGGAACGTGAGCGGAGCGGGGCTCGAGGTCGTCGTGTTCTTCATGGCAAGGTCTCCTCGACCGTTGGACCGCGGCGCCGTCCGGAACCGACGCGCGCGCGGCGGTCCGCCCCAACGAGGATGCACGCAGGGTGAGCGCGGGCGGCGCACGGCGTGTGCGCGAGCGCTCGGCGGGCTCATCGATGCAGCGCGGCGGCCTCCGCGGCGAGCCGGCAGGCGTCGGCGTCCCCGGCGCCGCAGGCCTCGTCGAGCAGCGCCCGCCCGCGCTCCGGATCCGCAGGGCGTCCTTCCCCGAGCACGAGCAGCACCCCCAGCCGCTTCG
The DNA here is from genome assembly GCF_000013385.1 of Anaeromyxobacter dehalogenans 2CP-C. GTDB lineage: Bacteria > Myxococcota > Myxococcia > Myxococcales > Anaeromyxobacteraceae > Anaeromyxobacter > Anaeromyxobacter dehalogenans_B. Next base: position 3,166,578 of record NC_007760.1, on the reverse strand, counting down.
ACACCGCGGCCAGCGCCTTCCGCGCCTCGTCGCGCGCCGGCCCCCGCGACGCGGACGCGAGCGGCCGGAGCCGCTGCAGCGCGCCCTCCAGGTCGCCCTCCTGCGCGAGCAGCAGGCCCTCGTAGTACGGGAGGCCGGCGGCGTCGTTGCCGCGGGCGCGCGCGGCGTCGAGCACCGCGCGTGCGCGCGTCCGGTCACCGTCGCGGAGCGCGGCGTGCAGCGCCTCCAGCTCGGCGCGGTTCGCCGCCCAGCGCGGGTCCGGCCGCAGCGCCAGCGCGACCGCCAGCCCGAGCGCGGCGGCGGGCGGCAGCCAGGCGCGGGCGCGGCGCGGCGGCGGGCGCGAGGCGACCCAGCCCAGCCACGCCCCGGTGACGAGCCCGCCGGCGTGGGCCCACCCGTCGATGGGCAGGAACAGCCCGGCGAGCGCGAACGCGACGAGCATGATCCCGTTCAGGATGATGTCGCGCGAGGACAGGAAGGCGCGCCAGGAGCCCACCGCGCGGCGGTACAGCGCCAGCATGGCGCCGGCCACGCCGAACAGCGCCCCCGAGGCGCCCGCCGACATCGGCATGGCGGCCAGCATCGAGGCGGCGGAGCCGCCCAGCGCGCTCGCCAGGTACACGACCAGGAAGCGGCGCGTGCCGATGGCCCGCTCGACCAGGGCGCAGAGCGGCACGCCGAACGCCAGGTTCCACACGAGGTGAACGGGGCCGACGTGCAGGAACGCGGCGGTGAGGAGCCGCCAGGGTTCGCCATCCCACACGCGCGCATGATCGAGCGCGCCCATGCGGGCGAGGAGCGCCGGGTCGGTCGTGGAGCCATGGGCCGCCACCCACCCGAAGACGGCGAGATCCAGGGCGGCGAGCGCCGCCGTGCCGGGCGCGGCGCGCAGCCGGGCGGCGAGTCCGTCCCGAGGTCGTGGGGCGCCAGGAGGCATGCGGCGTGGGAGTGTACCGTGACCCCGGGTTCGTGCGGCCGCGCGCGTTCGGCTAGCGTGCGGATCGATGAGCGACGCCGACACCATCGTCAACCCACGCCGCGCTCCCCGCGCCCGCGTCCGCTGCGCCTGCAGGCTGTCCGCGCCGGCCGGCGCGCTCGACGCGGAGACGGAGGACCTCGGCCCGAGCGGCTGCCAGCTCCGCGCGGCGGGCGCCGTGGCGCGCGGCGAGGCGGTGCGGCTCGAGCTCTCGCACCCGCTGCTCGCGGCGACGGTCGCGGTCGCCGGCCGCGTGGCGTGGGCGAGCGCGCAGGCGCCGTGGAGGCTCGGGGTCGCGTTCGACGCGGCGGAGCTGGAGCGGGCCGGCCGCTGGTACCAGGCGCTCCTCGCGTCCAGCTCCGGGATCGGCCCCGGGCGACGGCTCCCCGACTCCATCCCGCTCGACGCGACGGTCTGGCTGGGCGCGCCGCCGCGCTTCGTGGCCGACCTCGACCGGCTCGAGATCGCCATCCTGCGCGCGGTGGGCGACGGCGCCTCCCTGCGCAGCGTCGCGGCCGCGCTCGGGCCCCGGTGGCCGCGGGCCCGGCGCGCGCTGTTCTCGCTGCTCGCGCACCAGCACCTCACGTTCGCGCGCGGCGCTGCGGCGACCGCGCGGGACTGGGCGCGGACCCTGCTGCAGGCGGAGGTGGCGCTCACGCCCGAGGTGCAGGCCACGACGGCCGCGCCGGAGCCCGCGCCCGCCGCCCCGGCGGCGGTGCCCGTCCCGGCGCGGGGCGCGGCGCGCGCGGCCGACGCCGGCGGAGGGTGGGGCGCACCGCCGGCGCGCACGCCGGACTTCGTGGGCGCCGGGGTGGGGTGGCGCGGCGCCGCCGGGCGGCCGCGCCCGCCCGAGGCGTCCGAGTGCCTGGAGCGGGCGCGCGGCGAGCTGGCCGAGGGCAGGGTGCACGGGGCCATCGCGCTCCTGCGGCGGGCCCTGGCGGTCGCGCCCGGCGATCCGGAGATCGCCGGCGTGCTCGGCCGCCTCGCGTTCGACGGCCGGCGCACCGCCTGAGCGCGGCCCGCCTCCCGCGCGCCGGCGCCGGAGGTCGAGGCGGTCCGGGACCGGCTCAGCGCTGCGTCGCGCTCGACGCGCGCCGCATCGCCTCCGCCCAGCGCGGCCCCTCCGCCCCGAGCTCCTCCTCGCCGATCTCGAACACCGTGCCCTCCGTGGTGGCGAGGATGGCGAGCGTGAGCGTCGGCATCCGCTTGCCGCCGACCGGCTCCTCGCGCAGGACGAACAGGCGCATGTCCTTCGGCGCGCGGTGCTCCGCGGCCTCGGCCATCAGCGCCATCGCCTCGCGCATCTCCGGGTAGCGGCGCTCGAACGCGGCGCGGTCGAGCGCCGGCACGGACAGCGCCTTCGCGTACCAGGCCGTCACCCTGGCGGCGGGATCGGACGTGACGAACGTGCAGCACTCGGGCGTCTCGCCCGGCTCCGGCGGCAGCGTGAGCAGGCGAGCGCCCGGATACACCGGGATGGTGCGGTCGGCGGCGTGGGCCGGCAGCGCGGGCAGGGCCGCGGCGAGGGCCGCGGCGGCGACGATGCGAAGGACGTTCATGGGCTCCCCTGGGCCCGCCGGAGGCGGCGGGCGGCGCGGCATTCTCCACGGGCTCCCCGCCGGCGGGCCCGCCCGCCGGGGCCGCTGGCCGGCGATCCCGCCCGCCTGTCCGGGGCGGCAGCAGGTCCGCGGCGCGCCGGGCGCGGGCTCACAGGGCGAAAGGTCGCAATGTGGACCGATCCAATCGGCAATTCTCTTGAGATTTCGCGGGTGTCTCCCTTGACGCCCTCCACGGGGGGCTGATACCAAGCGCAGGCCGAAACCCGCACCTCCCCCCACTCCAACTGCACGGAGGGATTGGTTCCCGATGTACTCGATCCTTCGCCGCGAAGCGTTCTCCGACGTGACCTTCCTGTGGGAGGTCCACGCCCCCGATGTCGCCGCCTCCGCCCAGCCCGGGCACTTCGTCATGCTCCGGCTGCACGAAGGCTCCGAGCGCATCCCCCTCACGGTCGCCGACTTCGACCGCGAGAAGGGCACCATCACGATGGTCATCCAGGCGCTCGGGAAGACGACGCGCGAGATGATGACCAACTACAAGGCGGGCGACACGTTCGACGACTTCGTCGGCCCGCTCGGCCTGCCCCAGCACATCGACAACGCCGGGCACGTGGTGCTCGTCGGCGGCGGCCTCGGCGTCGCGCCGGTCTACCCGCAGCTCCGCGCCTTCAAGGAGGCGGGCTGCCGCACCACCGGCATCATCGGCTTCCGGAACAAGGACCTGGTGTTCTGGGAGAAGAAGTTCGGCAAGTACTGCGACGACCTCATCGTCTGCACCGACGACGGATCCTACGGGAAGCCCGGCTTCGTGACCCAGGCGCTGAAGGAGGTCTGCGAGAAGGACAAGCCCGATCTCGCCATCGCCATCGGCCCGCTGCCGATGATGAACGCCTGCGTCGAGACCACCCGCCCGTTCGGCGTGAAGACCATGGTCTCGCTGAACGCGATCATGGTGGACGGCACCGGCATGTGCGGGTCCTGCCGCGTGACGGTCGGCAAGGACGTGAAGTTCGCCTGCGTGGACGGCCCGGACTTCGACGGCCACCAGGTGGACTTCAAGGAGCTCATCGCCCGCCAGCGCCGCTTCAAGAGCCAGGAGACCCGCGCGAACGACGACTACGCGCACGTCTGCAACCTCGAGAAGCAGCTCTTCGAGGAGGAGAAGCGGAACTACAAGAAGCTGAAGGAGCTGGTGCCGACGCAGACGAAGATGCCGGAGCGCGACCACGTCGAGCGCGCGCGCAACTTCAAGGAGGTCAACCTGGGGTACTCGCTCCAGGACGCCCTCGGCGAGGCCGAGCGCTGCATCCAGTGCGCGAAGCCCACCTGCATCGCCGGCTGCCCGGTGCAGATCGACATCCCGCGCTTCATCCGCCACGTGGTGGTGCGCGACCTCGAGGGCGCCCTCCAGGTGATCAACGAGGCCTCCATCTTCCCGTCCGTCTGCGGCCGCGTCTGCCCGCAGGAGACGCAGTGCGAGGCGCAGTGCATCATCGCGAAGAAGATGGAGTCGGTCGGCATCGGCCGCCTCGAGCGCTTCGTCGGTGACAACGCCCGGCCGAAGCCGGTGGTCCCGCCCCGCTTCGACGAGAAGCTCGGCAAGGTGGCGGTGTGCGGCTCCGGCCCCGCCGGCCTCGCCGCTGCGGCCGACCTGGTGAAGTTCGGCTGCGACGTGACCGTGTACGAGGCGCTCCACGTGGTCGGTGGCGTGCTCCGCTACGGCATCCCGTCCTTCCGCCTCCCGCGCGACATCATCGATCGCGAGGTGAACAAGCTGGTCGAGATGGGCGTGAAGATCGAGACCAACAAGGTCATCGGCAAGACCTTCACCGTCCCGCAGCTGCTGAACGAGAAGGGCTTCGACGCCGTGTTCCTCGGCGTCGGCGCCGGCGCGCCGCAGTTCCTCGGGATCCCGGGCGAGTTCGCGGGCCAGGTGTACTCGGCCAACGAGTTCCTCACCCGCGTGAACCTGATGGGCGGCGACAAGTTCCCGTTCCTCGACACCCCCATCTCGCTCGGCAAGAGCGTGGTGGTGATCGGCGCCGGCAACACCGCCATGGACTGCCTGCGCGTCGCCAAGCGGCTCGGCGCGCCGACGGTGCGCTGCGTCTACCGGCGCAGCGAGGCGGAGGCCCCGGCCCGCATCGAGGAGCTGCGGCACGCGAAGGAGGAGGGGATCGACTTCTTCTTCCTCCACACGCCGGTGGAGATCTACACCGACGCCGAGGGCAGCGTCCGCGGCATGAAGGTCGAGGAGATGGAGCTGGGCGCGCCCGACGACAAGGGCCGCCGCAAGCCCATGTCCACCGGGCGGTTCAAGGACCTCGAGTGCGACACCGTCATCTACGCGCTCGGGACCAAGGCGAACCCCATCATCACGCAGTCCACCCCCGGCCTCGGCCTCAACAAGTGGGGCAACATCGCGGCGGACGACGGGAAGCTCGAGTCCACCCAGGCCACCACGCTCCCGGGCGTGTTCGCCGGCGGTGACATCGTGACCGGCGGCGCCACCGTGATCCTGGCCATGGGCGCCGGCCGCCGCGCCGCGCGCTCCATCGCGACCTACCTGACGAACGGCAAGAAGTGGCCGATCACGCAGGAGGAGGTGGCCGCGTTCCAGCCCATGGCGCAGTCCGGCGCCACGCCGGCCGGCCTCCACACCCACGCCGGCGCCGTCGCGGCCGGGTCGGAGACCGCGGTGAAGACCTGCCCGAAGTGCCGCCGGCCCATCGAGGGCGACGAGGAGTACGTCTGCTGCGGCACCGCGCAGCTGCAGTGGCGCTGCGACGACTGCGGCAAGGTGAGCGAGGGCTTCGCGTTCCCGTACGGCATGTGCCCGGCCTGCGGCGGGAAGCTCCAGGTCACCGACCCGCGCAAGGTCGAGGAGGCCAAGGCGCTCGAGGCCATCCGGCTCGCGTTCGAGATCGAGCTCGGCGGCATGGCGTTCTACGCGAAGGCCGCGAAGGACTCGAAGGAGCCGGTGCTGAAGGCGCTGTTCGAGAAGTTCGCCGGGATGGAGCAGGAGCACATGGCGACGCTGACGCGCCGCTACCACGCCCAGGCCCCGTCGCCGACCGAGGGGTTCAAGATCGAGCGCGCGGCGCTGTTCGCCGGCCTCGAGCACCGGCCCGAGGATCCGGGCAACCTGTTCCGGATCGCGATCGGCTTCGAGCAGCGCGCGGTGAAGTTCTTCACCGAGCGCGGCGCCGCCGCCCCCGAGGGCTCGCCGGAGAAGCAGCTGTACAAGGAGCTCGCCGCCGAGGAGCGCGAGCACGTGGACCTGCTCACCACCGAGTACGAGCGGTGGAAGCAGGGCAAGCCCGGACTGCTGTAGGCCCTCCGCGCCGGCGGAGACCGTGACGAGGCCCCGGGGGTTCGCCCCCGGGGCCTTTCCATCTCGACCGGGCGGCGGCGGCGCTAGGCCGCCGACTTGCCCTGCTTGCGCCCGACGAACGCGGCGATGCGCGCGATCGACTCGAGGTTCTCCGGCGTGGTCTCGCTGTCGGAGATGCGGATGCCGAACTCCGCCTCGAGGAACGCGATGATCTCGAGCATGCCGGTCGAGTCCACGTAGCCGTTGCTCACCAGCAGCGTGTCGTCCGCCACCTCCGCCGGGTTGGCGATGTAGAAGTTCTCGACGACGAACTGCCGGATGCGCTTCTGGACGTCCATGTGTTCACCCCTGAGAGCGTTACGGCGCCGCTCCGTGCGACGCGGTCCTGTCCACCACCGTCCGGAACGCGGGCGGGGGTTCCCGCGCCGGAACGCTCCGGATCAGCGCCTGGTGGAGCAGCCCGGTCGAGAGCACGCCCACCAGCGCCATGTTGTCCGAGTTCGAGAACTGCTCGCCACCCCCCGACGCCTCGCACTTGCGCCAGAGCCGCTCCACCGCCCGCGGGTCGAAGACCCCCGCGTCCGCCACCGCGCCCGGCGAGACCAGCTCCCGCACCCAGTCCGGCGCGTCGGGGCCGACGAAGGAGAGCGCGTCCGGCGCCCGGTACGGCTGCTTGGGCCGGCGCAGGATCTCCTCCGGCACCAGCCCGCGCGCGGCGCGCTTCAGCACGTGCTTCTCGTCCAGCCCCCGCAGCTTGTACGAGGCGGGGAGCGCGTTCGCGAGCTCGACCACCTCCGCGTCGAGGAACGGGAAGCGGCCCTCCACCGAGTGCGCCATCAGCATCCGGTCGCCCTGGGACGAGAGCAGGTAGCCGGAGAGCAGCGTGCGCGTCTCCAGGTACTGGTCCTGGGCGAGCGGGTTCCAGCGCGGGAACCCGGCGGGGAGGTCGGCGAGGAGCCGGGCGGCCGGATCGAGGTCGCGCACCGCGGCGCGCAGGTCGGGCTGGAACAGCCGCTGCAACGCGGCGGTGCCGAGCCAGCGGGTCTGGTGCGCGAAGCCGGGCGCGCTCCAGCGCTCGCGGCCGCGGCCGAAGAACTCGCGCGCCATGGCCTGCTGCGCCACCGGCGAGCGCGCGAGGTACGGGTAGAGGCGCTCCAGCAGCCGCGGGCGCACCGCCGAGCCGGGCTGGCGTCCCCAGAACCGGCGCACGCGGCCCTCGCGGAAGAGATCGTAGCCGGCGAACATCTCGTCCGCGCCCTCGCCGGTGAGGACCACCTTGATGCCGGCGTCGCGCACCAGGCCGGAGAGCAGGTAGAGCGGGGCGGGGGCGGTGCGGAGCAGCGGCCGCTCCGCGTGGGCCACCACCGCCGGGAACGCGGCCGCGATGTCGCGCCGGCGCACCACGATCTCGCGGTGGTCGCTGCCGATGCGCGCCGCGGCGGCGCGCTGGAAGCCCGTCTCGTCGTACTCGGCGTCCTCGAAGCGGATGGAGAAGGTGAGGAAGCGCTCGCCTTTCACCTCGCGGCCCAGCGCCGCGACCAGCGAGCTGTCGAGGCCGCCGGACAGGTAGCTCCCCACCGGCACGTCCGCGCGCAGCATGCGGAGCCGGACCGCCTCCTCCAGGGCGGCGCGGACGCGCTCCGCGGCCTCGGCGACCGACCCCTGGAACGAGCCGTCGCCCGCGAGCGGGTAGCGCGGCGCCCAGAACGCCCGATCCACGCTGCCGGAGCGCGAGACCACCCGCACGTGCCCGGGCTCGAGCTCGGTCACGCCCAGGAACGGCGTGCGCGGAGCGACGGCGGTCCAGAAGGTGAACGTCTCGGCCAGGCCGGCCGGGTCGAACGCCCGCGGCATGGTGGGATCGCCGGCGAACAGCGCCTTGACCTCGCTCGCGAACCACAGCCGCCCGGCGTGCTCGCACAGGTGCAGCGGCCGCACGCCCAGCCGGTCGCGCGCCAGCACCAGCGCCTCGCGCGCCGAGTCCCAGAGCGCGACCGCGAACTGGCCGTTGAACCGGGCGAACGCGTCGGTGCCCCACGCCTCGTACGCGTGGACGATGACCTCGGTGTCGCTGCGGGTCCGGAAGGCGTGGCCCAGCGCGACGAGCTCGGCGCGCAGCTCGACGTAGTTGAAGATCTCGCCGTTGAACGCGACCCACAGCGTGCCGTCCTCGTTCGAGAGCGGCTGCTGGCCGGTCGCGAGGTCGATGATCGAGAGGCGCGCGTGGCCGAGCGCCGCCCGCCGGTCGCGGTAGGTCCCGAACTCGTCCGGGCCGCGATGGCGCAGCGCGCCGACCATCGCCGCGAGGTCCGCGGCGGGCAGCGGTGGGACGCCGTCGCGGAGGGCGACGGCGCCGGCGATGCCGCACATCAGTCCTCCCGCTCGCTCACCAGCATCGGCGGGTGGTGCAGGTACACGCTCACCCGCCGCTTCGCCTCGATGTCGCGGTAGACGCGCTCCACCTGCTCGGCGGTGAGGCCCAGCGCGGGCGCGACCTCCGCGGCCGGCTTGCCGTTCCGCAGGCCCCAGAGGCAGAGGTCCATGTCGCGGTAGGGCAGGGCGAAGTAGAACTCCTCCTGCGTCTGCGAGAGCGAGAACGTGTCGGTCGTGGGCGGGCGCCGGCGGATCTCCTCCGGCACGCCGAGGTGCTCGGCCAGCGCGTAGACCTGGGTCTTGTAGAGGTGCGCGATCGGCTTGAAGTCGGCCGCGCCGTCGCCCTGCTTCACGAAGAAGCCCTGGTCGTACTCGAGCAGGTTCGGCGTCCCGGCCACCGCGTAGTTGAGCCGGTCCGCGTGGTAGTACTCCATCATCTTCCGCGTGCGCTGCTTGAAGTTGGTCGCGGCCACCATCTGCAGGTAGGCGGCGGCGGTCATGCGCTGCGTGCGCTGGTTCCCCTCCGGATCCTGCACCGTGAGCGCGGTGATGTTGAGCCGGTCCGCGTCCAGGATGGACGGGAGGGTGAGCTTGCACTTCCACCCGGGCCCGTACTCCGGCACCACCATCCGGATCGCCTCGAGCTGGCGCGCGTAGCACCCGAGCCCGTCCAGCGCCGGCGCGACGTCCTCCACCGCGAACCGGATGCCGAGGTGCTCCGCCAGCATGCGCCCGAGCCGGAGCGCGTCTCCCGAGGAGTCGCGCTCGGGCATCATCAGCCCGAACACGCGGTCCTTGCCGAGCGCCCGGACGCACAGGGCCGCCGTGACGGAGCTGTCGATCCCGCCCGACATGCCCACCACCGCGCCGCGGCGGCGCAGCGTTCCCAGCACCTGCTCGCGGACCGCCCGCTCGATCTCCTCCGCCACCCGGGACGCATCGATCCCGAGAACGTCACGCGACACCATGGATGATCCCCCGTTCCTGCCGAAGGTCCCCAGTATGGATCGGACCGGAGGCCGGGCAGATCCCCTGATCCCGGGAGCCGGTTTCGGGGCGTTGCGCCACGAAACCGCCGTCGTCCGGCGGCCCTGCGACCGCGCGCCGGGGCGCAGCTCCCCGGAGCGCGGCAGGCGGCGTCGTCCGTGAGGGGCTCCCGAGATGGTGGGACTGTGGGTCGAGCGCACTCTGTGGTCATTTGGCGGCCGGTCTCCCACGCGCGGCGAGAGGCGCCGCCCCGGGGGCTCGGGGGAGTTTCGATGAAAGTGCTCAATCTGAAGTTCGTCTTCGCGTTCCTCGTCGCCGCCGGCGCCGCAGGGAACGCCTCTGCCAGCTACCTCACCTGCAGCGCCACCGTGAACGGCGCGCCGTCCGCCGTCGTCGATCAGTTCCCTGCGTCGCTCGACTACGAGCTCACCGTGAACGACGCGTGGTGCGACTGGTGCGCGACCCAGGACGCCGGACACTGGTGCCACCTCGGCTGCAGCCAGGGCCAGAGCTCGTCGGTGGTCATGAACGAGACCGACGCGCCGCTCGCCGCGTTCGTCGGCGCGCCCATCGCCTGGGTCTCCACCAATCCGTCCTGGGCGGAGACCTTCCCGTTCCTGCTCGGCGGCGGGTCGGTGACGACGCCGGTGAGCTTCACCGTGGCGAGCTACGCGGACTGCGCCACGCGCGCCCGCGGCCTGCCGGTGCCCGCGCTTCCCGACGCGAACGGCGTCGTGACGTTCACCGACGAGTACAAGGTCTTCTGGAACCTGGACGGCGTGCCGCCGTACTACGCCGCCTGCCAGGCCGAGCTGAAGTGCCTGCCGCCGCAGGGTCAGACGCGCACGCTCGGCTACTTCAAGACCCACCCGGCGGCCGTGGACGCGTGCCTGTCGCACGGCGCGATCGACCTCGGGTTCATGAACGTCTCGTCGTCGGCGACGGCGCTCGGGCTGCTCTACGCCAGCCCGGCCAAGTACGCGGACGGGACCAAGCGCAGCGCCTACGACCAGGCGCGGGTGCTCCTCGCGCGCCAGCTCCTCGTCGCGATCTGCAACGGGCGCGTGTTCGGCTCCTCGCCCGCGGACGCCAGCCTGATCGGCGACGCGGTCGCCGCGCTCGTCGGCACGAGCTGCGGGAACATGAACTGGCTGCAGGGGCAGCTCGACGCGTTCAACAACTCGGGCGACACCGGCGAGAACTTCTACGGCAGCGCGGCTCCCGGCTCGTACGCGGATCCGACGGTCAAGACCGCCGGCGCCTGCCAGTAGCGCAGCCTCGACGGAGGGGCGGGGCGGCCGCGAGGCGCCCCGGCCCGCCGCGCGGGACCACGCGGCCGCCCACCGCTCTCGCGGGGGCGGCCGCGGCCGTCTCCGGCTACGGCGCCGCGTACACGGTCGCCATGGCCCAGAGATCCCAGTCCTCGTGCGTGAGCGTGATCCCGGCCTGGTTCAGGTGCGTCTGATCCCCCTGCAGCCCGGCGAGGCCCTGCGCCTGCGCGCGGGTGAACGTGTCGGGCCCGGGAACGCAGGTCGGGAAGCTCGCGCAGATCGCAGCCAGCCGGGCGTTCCACGCCTCGATCCGCGCCGGCGTGGCGGCGTTGATGTACGTCCAGCGCAGCGTGGGCACGACCGGGACCTTGCCCGCATCGACCACCAGCTGGACGAGCTGCCGGAAGCCTTGCTCCATCGTGTCGATCGGGGTGCCGGCGCTGCAGTCGTTGGTGCCCACCGCCAGGACCACGTAGCGGCCCGGGAAGTCGTCCATCCACCTCGCGAAGATGGGCCGCCCGTCCGAGCCGGTCCACGAGGTGGAGAGGAACGCGGGGATGGTGATCCCCGAGACACCGCCCTCGTGCGCCACCGGGAACCGGCCCGGGTCGCGCGCGTGGATGCGCGTGCCGAACTTCACCGAGTCGTGGACGTGCCACACGTTGGTGGTCAGGGAGTCGCCCAGCGCGAGCCACCAGTCGTCGGTTCCGGCGCGCGCGTCGTGGACGTCGAGGTCCGTCCCGTAGAAGCTCACGCCGCCGTTGCGCGGCGCGGAGGTGAGGCGCATGCGCACGGCGCCGTAGCCGGTCAGGTCCACCACGTGCGCGCGCGTGAGGTACGTGTTGCCCGTGACCGTCGCCAGCGTCGCGGGCCAGGTGGAGCCGCCGTCCGCGCTCGCCTCGATGACGTAGTCCACCGGCACGTTGCGCGCGCCGTCGCGGAGGCGCAGGTCGTAGCCGTCGTTCACCGAGAACGCCCAGGGCGCGGTGTCGCCCGCGCGCGACCAGCGCACCACCGCCAGCCCGAGCCCGGAGACCGAGGCGGTCGCGGTCGCCCCGTCGGCGTACATGAACGCGTAGACGTGCGCGACCCTCGGCATGGGCGCCGGGACCCCGCCCGCCGCGCGGCTCGAGATCGCGATGTGCAGCGCCGCGCTCGTCGCGAAGGCGCCGCCGGCGCTCACGGTCACGGTGATCGAGCAGGTGCCGGGCCACAGCGCGGTCAGCACCGGCGCGGCGGCGGTCGCGTCCGAGAAGCTCCCGCAGCCCGCGGGGTGCGCGCTCCAGGCGTACGAGAGGGGGCGCGATCGCGGGTCGGTGGCGGACGCCGCGAGCGACACGTGGTCGCCGACCTGCACGGCGGTGCTCGAGGCGGTGACCTCCTGGATGACGGGCGGCGGCTCCTCGCCTCCGCCGCCCGCGCCGCCGCCGGCGCCGCCGCCGCAGGCGACCCCCAGCCAGGACGTGCCCGCGAGGAGCACCACCGCCGCCGTCTTGTTCACGATCCGCCTCCTGGGAACGCGCCGCGCGCGGGGACCTCCCGCGCGCGAGCGCGCGAGAGGCGCGAGAGGGACGTCAGGCGCGCGCGCGGCCGCCGCCCGCGGCCGCCGCGGCCGACTCCACCAGCGCCGCGCGCAGCAGCTTTCCGGACTCGTTGCGCGGCAGCGCCGCCACCACCGTGAACCGCACCGGCACCTGGTAGGCCGGCATCCGGGCCTGGCAGAACGCGCGCAACGACTCCTCGGTCGGGCTGGCGCCGGGCCGCGCCACCACGAACGCGACCGGTACCTCGCCCTTCAGCGGGTCCGGGGCGCCGATCACCGCGGCCTCGGCGACCTCCGGGTGCTCGGCCACGGCGTGCTCGATCTGGATCGGGCTCACCCTGTGGCCGCCGATCTTGAGGATCTCCTTCGAGCGGCCGCGGTGGAAGAAGAAGCCGTCCGGATCGCGCTCCGCGAGGTCGCCGGTCCACAGCCAGCCGTCGTGCAGGATGGCGGCGGTCGCCTCGGGGTCCCGGAAGTAGCCGAGCGTCACGTTCTTCCCGCGCGCGACCAGGTGCCCGGTCTCTCCGCTCGGCAGCTCGCGCCCGTGCTCGTCCACCACCCGGAGCTCGACGCCGGGGATGGGGATGCCGATGGCGCCGCGCTTCTCCCGCGCGCGCTCCGGCGGCAGGTAGCTGAGCCGGGCCGTCGCCTCGGTCTGCCCGTACATGACGAACAGCTTCGCCGGCGCGAACGCCTCGCGCACCCAGTCGATCGTCTCCGGCGCCATCGCGCCGCCGGCCTGCGTCAGGTAGCGGAGCCTGGGAAACGAGAGCGAGCGCACGTCCACCTGGCGCCGGATGATCTCGAACGTCATCGGCACGCCGGCGAACCCGGTGCACCCCTCGCGCGCGAAGCCCTCGAGCACGGTGCGCGGGAACGCGAAGCGCGAGTCGAGGAACAGGGAGCCGCCCGCCAGGAGGTGCGTCTGGAGGACGCTGCGCCCGTAGCAGTAGTAGAGCGGCAGCACGAGCAGCGCGCGGTCGGCGGACGTGAGGCCCAGGTACTCGACGATGGAGCGCGAGTTCGCCTCGACGTTCCCGAACGTCTGGACCACGCCGCGGGGCCGGCCGGTGCTGCCGGACGTGTACAGGATCAGCGCGGGCGCGTCGGCCGAGACGTCCGCGGGCGGCGGCGCGGGGGCGGGCGGCAGCGCGGGATCCACGCGCCCGTCCTCCAGCAGCAGCGTCGCCGGCGCGCCGCCGACGTCGGAGAGGAGCCGCTCCGGGAGCGGCCCCCCGTGCACCACCCACAGCCGATCGAACGGGTGCGCCGCGGCCACCTTGCCCCAGGCGACGGCGTCGCGCCCGAACACGAACGCGTGGCGGACCCCCGTCTCCTGCGCGATGCCGAGCTGGACGTCGGGGCCCCACTCGCGGTTCACCTCGACGGCCGTGGCGCCGAGCGCGTGCACGGCGAGGCTGGCCACCACCGTCGCCGGCACGTTGGGCAGCGCCGCCAGGACCCGGTCGCCGCGGCGGACGCCGGCGGCCGCGAGCTGCGCGGACAGCGCGCGCACACGCTCGCCCAGCGCGCCGTACGTGAGGCGGTGCGCCGGCGTGTCGACGGCGGGCGCATCGGGCTGCCGCGCCGCGTGCTCCGCGACCCACTCGTGGATGAACGGTCCCCTGGCGTGCATGGGCGGGCATGCTAGCACCGGCCTGCGCGGGCGCGAGGTCGCGCGCGCCGGGCACGCGCGTGGTGGCGCGCCGCCGGGTCGCACGTCCCATGCGGTCCACTGTCCCGTCGCGGCGGTATCGTGACGCGGCGGGCGCGCATGGTAAGTTCTGCGAGGTGGCCCAGTGCCCACCCCGGGGCGTTCCGGCCGGGGGAGCAGCCGCTGGCGGTGACCCTCGTGAACATGAGCCCAACCGGCACTCCTCCGGGGCAGCCCCAGGACGATCCGTCGGACGTCTTCGAGTCCGCGCGCCTCGTCTCCTGGCTGCGCTTCGTCGTCTCCGCGCCGCTGCGGCACAAGAAGGTCGCGGTGGCGGCGTTCCTGGCGGTCTTCGCCGTGGGCGTGCTGGCGCGGTTCGTCGTGCCGATCAAGTGGACGGTCAGCGGCGCGATCCTCGCGCAGCGCAGCCCGGTGATGGGCGTGCTGTCCAACCCGACCATGAACCGCGAGTGGGACGCGCCCACGCGCGCGGCCCGCGAGCAGCTCCTGCGGCGCGAGAACCTGATCGAGCTCTGCACGCAGACCGGCTTCGTGGACAAGTACCTCGCCAGCCGGGCGCCCGCGGTGAAGGCGCGGGACTGGGTCTTCGAGAAGCTCGGCCGGCACCGCACCCGCGATCAGCTGCTCGACGCGCTCGCGGACACGCTCAACGAGCGGCTGGTGGTCTGGGTCGGGCCCGAGGGGCTGGTGAACATCTCGTTCACCTGGTCCGACCGGGAGATCGCGTTCGAGATGGTGCAGGCCGCCGTCCAGAACTTCATCGAGGGGCGCTACGCGACCGAGGTGAGGATGGTCGGCGAGACGATCGCGATCCTCGAGGGCCGCGACGCCGAGGTGCAGAAGCAGATCACGACCATCGTGGATCAGCTCGAGCAGAAGGAGCGCGCGCTCCGCATCCGGAACGCGCCCGCGCGGCCCGCGCCGCGTCCGCGGGTCGCCCCCGACGAGGAGCTGACCCGCCTCGAGAACACGCTCGGCGCGCGCCGGCGGGCCGCCGCGGCGCTGGAGGAGTTCCGCCAGCAGCGCCTGGTGGAGCTGCAGTCCCAGCTCCAGCAGCAGCTGGGGATCTACGCGGCCCAGCACCCCACCGTGCAGAGCACCCGGCGCGCGATCGAGAACGCCTCCGGGCCGTCGGCGCAGCTCGACGCGCTGCACGCGGAGATCGCCGGGCTGGAGCGCGAGCTGCAGCGGCGCGGGGGGCACGTGGACGCGTTCGCCGCGGCCGGCGGCGGCGGGCTGGACGACCTCGCCGCGGCGGCGCGCATGCGGCTGGAGTCCGACGACCCGCGGCTCGAGTACGAGCGCCGGCAGCTGGACATGCTCCTCCGCCAGCACCAGCAGTTCACCGAGCGCCTCGACGCCGCCCGCGTCGAGCTCGACACCGCGCAGGCGGCGTTCAAGTACCGGTACATCGTGGTGACGCCGCCGCAGCTGCCGCGCGCGCCGGCGAAGCCGTACGGCCTCCTGTTCCTGGGGGGCGGGCTGGCGGGCGGGATCGCCTTCGCGCTGTTCCTGTCGGCCTCCCTCGACGTCCTCTCCGGCCGCATCATCGAGCGCTGGCAGATCGAGCAGCAGCTCGGGCTGACGGTGTTCACCGACCTGCGCTGGTGAGCGTGGCGGAGCACCGTCCGCTCGACTGACCCGCGCGGGGGCCTCGGGCCCGGACGCGAGGGCAGGGCCACCGGCCGCCGTCGCGTAGGCGGTTCAGGTGACTACCGGCACGCCGGGGATCCGGCGGACAATGCGGGCCGCGGGTCGGGACCGCGCCGAGAGACGGATGCCGCACACCTGGAGCTTCGACTACTTCTACAGCCTCCCGTTCTGGGCGGCGCTCCTCGCCGTCGCGGCCGTCGTCCGGCTCGCGGGCGGGTCGCCCGTGCTGCGCGGGCTCGCGCTGCTGGCGACCTCGAACGCGCTGCTCCTCGCCATCCCCGGCTTCTCGGCCGCGGATCTCGCGCTGGTCTGGGCGGTCTCCGGGGTGGCGCTCGCGAGCGCGCGCACGCTGAGCCGGAGCGCGCCGGGATCGAGCCGCGCGCGGCGGGTGGTGGTGGTGGGGAGCGTCGTCGCCATCCTCGCGTTCCTGGCGCTCTTCAAGTACCGCTTCCTGCAGGGCCTGCTGCTCGGGCCGTTCGCGCAGGTGCTGGCGCCGAGGGCGTCGAGCGGCGTGGTGAACCCGCTGGTGCTGGTCGGCGTCTCCTACTTCTCCTTCAAGGCCATCCACGTGGTCGTGGAGACGTACCGGGGCACCCTCGGCCGGGTCGAGGCGCTGGCGTTCCTCAACTACATGACGTTCTTCCCCGCGTTCATCAGCGGGCCGATCAACCGGTTCGGCGACTTCTCGGAGCAGCTGGCCTCCGCCTCGCCGGCGCTCGGGGCGGACCTGCGCGCCGGCGGCGAGCGGATCGTCCACGGCCTCTTCAAGAAGGTGGTGCTCGTCCCGCTGGTGATGCCGTACCTGCTCACCAACCAGGCGCGGCCGCTGGACCAGGCGACGCTGCTCGACGTCGCGACCGGGCTGTACGCCTACGCGCTCTACTTCTTCTTCGACTTCGCCGGCTACACCGACCTCGCCATCGGCGGGGCGCGCATCATCG
This sequence comes from Anaeromyxobacter dehalogenans 2CP-C, assembly GCF_000013385.1. Lineage (GTDB taxonomy): Bacteria > Myxococcota > Myxococcia > Myxococcales > Anaeromyxobacteraceae > Anaeromyxobacter > Anaeromyxobacter dehalogenans_B. The sequence goes on along the minus strand of NC_007760.1, from coordinate 3,150,266 downwards.
GCATCCGGCTCCCGGAGAACTTCCGCCAGCCGTTCTTCCAGAAGAACATCCGCGACCTCTGGACCAACTGGCACATGACGCTGACGAGCTGGCTGGTGGACTACGTCTACTGGCCGACGGTCCGCGCGCTCCGCAACCTGGAGTACCTGCGCACGCGCCCCGTGCTGCTGTCGGTCATCGGGATGAACGTCACGTTCGTGAGCTGCGGCATCTGGCACGGCGAGGCGCCGCACTTCGTCCTGTGGGGCGCCTACCACGGCCTCGGCATCTCGGTGCTGAACGTGTACCAGCGCCAGAAGAAGCGCATCCGCGCCCCGCGGATCCAGCGCTGGTTCGCGTCGCGCTACAGCCGCTGGCTCGGCACGTTCGCCACGTTCAACTTCTTCGCGGCGGGGCTGGCGCTGTTCGTGCTCGACCTGGGCCAGATCCGCGCGCTGCTGCGCGCGCTGGTCGGGTGAGGGAGGATCGCGTGAAGCGGGTGCTCGACTGCGTGCGGCGAAACCGGAAGCTCGTCATCCTGACGTTCGAGCTGTTCTGGATCGCGGTCTTCTTGCTCGAGGCGCTCGAGCAGGGCGGCTCCGGGATGACGCAGTTCGTGTACGTGAACTTCTGACGCGGGCCACCGGGCCGGGCCCGCGCCGCCCCTCACCTCGCGCTGCCCGTCACCGGCGCCGGCGCGCGCGCGGGGACGGACGCGAGGATCCGGAGCAGCTCGCGCGCGGCGCGCTGGCGCCCGACGCCGTTCAGGTGCCCGCCGTCGTCCGTGTACTCCGCCGCCAGCATGGACACGGGCTGCCCGTCCAGCGGGTAGGTCTCGCGCGTTCCGTCCGGCCGGGTGGACTCGAGGCCGGCGAGGTCGAAGAGCGGCTCGCGCCCCTGGTACGCGGCCCGCATCAGCGCGTTGAACTGCTCGCGCCGCTGGTTGTGGTGCTCGGAGCGCTCGCGGCCGAGGAGCCGCTTCACGAACGCCTTCGGGCCGCTCGGGATGGTGGTGAGCGGCATGGTCACGTGCACGAACGTGGTGCGCGGGTGCCTGGCCTGGAGCGCGCGGAACGAGGCCTGGTAGCGGTCGAACAGCGCCTTCGGATCGCCCTGCTCGAACAGGTCCACGAAGCAGAACTTGAGCAGGGCGACGTCCACCTCTCCCGGGCCGCGCTGGAGCGCCCGATCGAAGCTCTGCAGCTTGAGCCCGGGATCGCCGTTGCGCTCGACGAACACGTGCGAGATGCCCTTCGGCAGCGCCCCCGGGGCCGCGCCGGCGTCCACGATCGCGAGCGGCACGTGCTCCCGGCTGGCGAGGTCCTGGACGCCGTCGAGGATGTTCGTGCCGACCGACTGGTGCCCGAACAGCACCGTCCGGCGGGAGACCGCCTCGAGGTCCTTGCGGAGGGCCGGATCCTCGGCGCGGGCGAGGCCCGAGATGGCGGCGACCGCCACGGCGGCCGCGCCGCCCAGTCGAACGAGACGCGTGAACGGCATGGATCCTCCCGATGGGGCGAACGGCAGCAGGGGATTGCCTTCCGCCGCCCAGGCAGTCTAACCAATCCGCGCCGGTTGTCCGCCCCACGGGCCTCCCGCGCGCGCAGGACACGTTTCGAGGGGCGCGGTGCGGGCGGTCCGGCGCTCGGGACGCGTACCGGGTTCAGGCGATTGCTCCGGAGCAACCCCAGAGCGGATCCTCCAGTCAATGTTCCTGGCGCAACTCCAGCGATTCCTCCGCCCCGCCGTCGGCGTGGTCCTGCCCACGCTGATCGTCTGCGCGGTCCTGCTCGAGGTCGGCCTGCGCGCCAGGGGCCGGCTCCCGTCCAACGTCACCGACGGCATCTTCGTCGCGCACGGCGAGGCGTACCGGCTGAAGCCGAACCAGAGCAAGCTCTCCACCACGCCGTCGTACTCCTGCACCGTCAACACGAACGCGCTCGGCCTGCGCGACGCCGCGCCCGGCCCGCGCCTGCTGGCGGCCCCGTACGTCGCCTGGATGGGCGACTCCGCGACGTTCGCGAACGGGGTGGAGTACGAGCAGTCCTTCGTCGGGCTGCTGGGCGACCGCTGGCGTCCGTCCGGGATCGAGGTCGTGAACCTGGCGGTCGGAGGCCACCACATCCAGGAGCAGGAGGAGCTGCTGCGGGACTTCGTGCGCGCGGCCCCGCGCCGGCCCGAGGGCGTGGTGGTCGTGTTCACGCCGCAGCTGATGGCGCTGTTCGAGGAGCGCTACCACGACCTCGTCGTCCGCAGCGGATACATCTTCCAGGGCCGCAACTGGCTCCCGTCGTACGCGCTCGTCACCCTGGGGAACACCTCGTCCGCGTACTGCTTCTTCCGTGACGGCCTCCGGAAGCTCCAGGCGCGGTACCTGCCCGCCCGCGGCGGTGGCGCAGCGGAGCTGCTCGGCATGTACGCCCGGAGCTTCCCCGCGGTGGCGCCGGAGGCGACGCGCCGCATGGAGGACCGCATCAGCGAGCTGGACGACGGGATCCGCGCGCTCGGCGCCACGCCGGTGCACGTGTACCTGCCGACGGCGATCGACCTGCGCGCCGGCGAGATCCTGGCCGCGGACCCCCGCGCCGGCGGCGACTTCGCGCTCGATCACTACCGGGACGCGCTCCGGCGCCAGAGCGCGCGCAGCGGCGTCCGCTTCGTGGACCTCACCCCGCCGCTGCGGGCCGAGTACGCGAAGGGGCAGCCGCTCTGGTTCTCGCAGGACATGCACTACAACGCCGCGACGCACGTGGTGATCGCCGACGCGCTGTTCGAGCTGATGGGGCGGGCGGCGTGGGCCGGCCCGCGGGGCGCGGCGGCGCCGGCCGACGAGCCGCGCCGGGCCGCGGCGATGATCCCGGCGCGCGTGGCGGAGTAGCGCTCTCGGCGCGCCGGCGGGGACCGGCGCGGACGGACCTCGGACGCCTTCGGCGCCGCGCACCCCGGCGCGGGAGACGGGTGGAGCATGTGCGGCATCGCGGGCATCCTCGGCAAGCTGGGCGACGCGAACCGGGCGGCGCTGGCGCGCATGAGCGCCGCGCTCGTCCACCGCGGCCCGGACGCCGACGGGACCTGGGAGTCCACGCCCGACGCCGAGGGCCGGGGGGCGATGCTGGCGCACCGTCGCCTCGCGATCCTCGACCTCTCCCCGGCCGGCGCGCAGCCGATGACGGATCCGGTCACCGGCCACGTGGTCGCGTACAACGGCGAGATCTACGACTACGCGGAGCTCCGCCGGCGCCTCGAGGCGGAGGGGCACGCGTTCGCCTCCAGCGGGGACACCGCCGTGATGCTCCGCGCGCTCGCGGTCCACGGCGACGAGGCGCTGGGCTGGCTGCGGGGGATGTTCGTGTTCGCGCTGTGGAACCCGGCCGCCCGCACGCTGCGGCTGGCGCGCGATCCGCTGGGGATCAAGCCGCTGTACGTGGCGCGCCGCCGGGAGCCCGGCGGCGACTGGTCGATCGCGTTCGCCTCCGAGCTGCGGGCCCTGCTCGCCTCCGGGCTGCTCGGGACGCCCCGGCTCGATCCGGGCGCGGTGGCCTCGGTGGTGTGGAACGGGTTCGTGGTCGGCCCCGGGACGGCCGTGGAGGGGGTGGAGCTGCTGTGGCCGGGGCGCGCCGTGGAGTTCGGGCCGGACGGCGCCGAGCGGCGCGCCGTGGACTTCTGGAGCATCCCGGGCGCGCCGGCGCGGCGCCCCACCACCGAGGCCGACCTGGCCCGGGCGATCGAGCACGACGTGGAGCTCCACCTCGCGAGCGACGTCCCGCTCGCGGTGTTCCTGTCCGGGGGCATCGACTCGTCGGCGGTCGCGAACCTGGCGCAGCGCGTGGCGCGCACCCCCGTCCACACCTTCACGCTCGCGTTCGAGGAGCAGGAGCTGAACGAGGGCCCGATCGCGCGGCGCATCGCCGAGGCCATCGGGACGCAGCACCAGGAGGTCGTCCTCACCGAGGGGCACTTCGTCGAGCACCTCGAGGCCGCCCTGGACAGCCTGGACCAGCCGACGTTCGACGGCCTCAACTCCTACTACCTCTCGCACGCCATCCGCTCCGCCGGGTTCACGGTGGCGCTGGCCGGGACCGGCGGCGACGAGCTGTTCGGCGGGTACACCTCGTTCCGCGACCTGCCGGTGCTGCAGCGGCTCAGCCAGCGCCTGGGCTGGGTCCCGCTGGGCCTGCGCGTCGCGGCCGCGACGGTGGGGACGGCGCCGCTCCGGCGCGGGCGCGGGGCGACGCCGCCGCAGACGCGCTGGGCGAAGCTCCCGGAGATGGTCCGGCGCGGCGCCGACCTGTCCGGCCTGTACCAGCTGGCCTACGCGCTGTTCCTGCCGGGCTTCCAGCGCGAGCTGGTCGGGGAGGGCACCGTGGCGGCGCTCCGCGACGGCCTGCCGCCGGCCATGCGGGCCCGCCTCGACGCGGAGACCGGGAGCCGCTCGGCGCTGTCGGCCCTCAGCGTCCTGGAGCAGCGGCTGTTCCTGGGCGAGCGGCTCCTGCGCGACAACGACGTCGCGAGCATGGCGGCGTCGCTCGAGCAGCGCGTGCCGCTGGTGGACCAGGCGCTGTTCGAGTGCGTCGATGCGCTGCCGGACGATCTTCGCTACTCGCCGATCGGCAAGAAGGCCCTGCTGCGCCGCGTGGGCCTGCGCGGCCTCGATCCGGCGCTGTTCGACCGGCCGAAGAGCGGCTTCGTGCTGCCGTTCGACCGCTGGATCCGGCGGGGCCTGCGCACCGCGATGGACGAGGCGATGCGGGACGCGGCGGCGGTGCGGCAGGCCGGGCTGGATCCGGACGCGGTCGGCCGCCTCTGGCGGGCGTTCCTGGACGGCGCTCCCGGGATCTACTGGTCGAGGGTCTGGTCGGTCTACGTCCTGATCCGCTGGTGCCACCGGCACCGCGTGCTGGCCTGAGCGGTCAGGGCGCGTCCGCCCGTCGCGCGAGCCACTGCGCGAGGTGGAGCCCGTACAGCGCGGCGCCCTGCCAGTCGGCGGCGGTCTCGTTCGTGGACCAGCTGTCGTTCTCGGTGTAGCGGCCCTCGATCGGCGTCGCGTCGTCGCGCGGGAACGCGGGGTCGCCGAAGTAGCCCCAGATCGGCCTGGGCCGCGCCTGCGGGTACGAGACGTCGCGCGGGTCGGGCCGGGGGTTCGGGCCCCCCGCCAGCGCCCCGGGGAACACGGGGGGCTCGGCGCGCAGCGTCGCGAGCCAGTGATGGAACACCCGCCGCACGCCGCGCGTGACCCCCGGCAGCCCGGTCACGTAGCAGAGCTGCAGGTAGTTCCGGCCGAGCGCGTAGTGGATCGGCGCGAGCGCGCGGTCGCAGTCCTCGCCGCGCCCGCCCGCGTCCACGCAGGCCCAGGCGCTGGAGGCGCCGGCGCGGTGCAGCGCGGCGCTGATGGAGCCCCACTGGTAGCGCGCCGCCAGCTCGAAGGGATGGGCGTCCGCCGCGACGCGCACCTCCTGGGCGAGCGCGCGGAAGCGCTCGCGCAGCGCCTGCTTGCGGGCGGGGTCCCCGGCCGGCGCCCGCAGGTAGAGGCGGGCCGCGAACGCGGCCACGTGGTGGTAGTCGGGATCGGCCCAGGACGCGATCGAGGCGCGCTCGAAGTCCGCGGCGAAGCGGCGCTCCCCCGTCGCGCGCAGCATCCCCGCCGCCGCGTACATCCGGACGTGCCGCCCCACCTCCGCGTCGCCGTCGCGGCGGTAGGCGGGGCACGACGGGCCGTCGCTCGCCTCGCCCGGGCGGGCCTCCAGGTACGCGTAGCCGCGCCGGGCCGCGGCCAGGCAGCGCGCCGCGAAGCCGGGATCGCGCCGGTCGAACACCGCCGCCGCGAACGCGAGCGTCCCCACGGCGCGCGCGGTCGCGAGCGTCCCGACCTCGCCGGCGCGGTACGGGGGCACCGAGGCGTGCGTGTTCTCGCCGTAGCGCGCGTAGCGATCCTGGCAGGTGGTCGAGGCGAAGCCGCCGGTCGCCGCGTCCTGCACGGACACCAGCCACTCCAGCCCCCAGCGCGCCTCGTCGAGCAGGTCCGGGGCGCCGTTGCCGGACTCCGGGACGTGGGTCGCGTCGTCCGAGGGAGCGAAGTCGTCGTACGCCGCCAGCATCCAGAACAGCGCCGTCGCGAGCGGCGCGTTGTAGATCGAGAAGTCGCCCGCGTCGTGCCAGCCCTTCCGCACGCCCGGCGGCGCCTTCGCGGCGTCGCTGGGGTGCGTCCAGGGGCCCTCGGCCCAGGGGGCCTCCACCGCCGTGAAGGCGCGCTGGTAGTAGAACCAGCGCTGGACCGCGCGCACCGCCGGATCGAACACCTCGCGGCCGACGCCGAACGGATGGCTGGCCAGCCCGCCGTCGAGGACCACGCGGTAGCGCCCGGGCTCGGCGAGCGGCGAGAAGTCGCCGATCCAGACGGTGCGGGTCGCGCCGAGCAGGTCGGTGCCGACGGCGCGGACCGGGGGGCCGCCGCGGAACGCGACCGCGCCGTCGGATTCGCGCACCACCTCGAACGACGTGAACGGGCGCGGCGAGGTGAAGCGCTTCTGCATGCGTGGGGCGTAGCCCACCTGCGAGGTGGCGAGGTGGCCGAATGGCGGCGCGTCCTCGCGCTCGCGCGCGCGGCGCCAGAGCGCGACGCGGCCCACCGCGGCGCCGTAGGCGCGGCGCAGCGGCTCCAGGCCCGGGGCGGCGCTCGCGACCGGCGCGGGGGTCGCCGAGGCGAGTGACGCGACGAGGACGGCGAGGAGCACGCACCGAGCGTAGCACGCGCAGGCCGGCGTGCCGCCGTTGCGGAGGGCCGGGGCCTCGGGTCTAATTGCCCGCGGCGGCGCGGACGTGCGCCGCGCCGGGGGACACCGCCGTGAGACCAGCCATCCTCGCCCTGCTCCTCGCCGCCGCCGCGGGCAGCGCCCGCGGCGCCGCGCCGTCCGCGGCCCTGCCGCCCCGCGATCTCTGCGCCGAGGCCGGCATCCCCGTGGAGCGGTGCACGCGCTGGCAGCCGGGAATCCCGGGCGGGATTCCCCGCCGGACCAAGATCTGCGCGACCCTCGACGCGGCGGCGCTGGGCGACGGCAGGGCCGATGCGGCCGGCGCGATCCAGTCCGCGATCGCGCGGTGCCCCGAGGGCTCGGTGGTCTTCCTGCCCGCCGGCACCTACCGCATCACCTCGAGCATCATGCTCGACAAGGGCGTGGTCCTGCGCGGCGCCGGGCCCGCGGCCACCCGGATCCGGTACGACAGCCCCAGGGACCTCGCCGCCGTGTACGTGGCGAAGCTCTGGCCCGAGTACAACGAGCCCGCCGTGGACGTGACCGCGGACGTGCCGAAGGGCGCGATGGCGATCCCGGTCGCGAGCACGAAGGGCTTCGCGCCCGGTGACATCGTCCAGATCGACCAGCTGGACGACCCGGCCTACGTAGACCACGGCGGCTGCCGCTGGATGAAGCGTGGCCCGAACCGCGGCGATGACCGCCGCCCGGCCTCGCCCGAGGGCTACCGCGCGCAGGGGCAGACGGTGGAGGTGATCGGCGTCGCCGGGAAGACGCTCCGGCTCGCCGCGCCGGTCCACCTCGGCTTCCGGGCGGCGCTGAAGCCCCAGGTCTTCAAGCCGACCGGGCCCATGACGCCGTCCGGTCCGACGCTGAAGTACGCAGGCGTGGAGGATCTCTACGTCACGGGCGGCCGCAACGGCATGATCGTGATGATGAACGCCGCGTACTCGTGGATCGCGAACGTGGAGAGCGACGGCAGCCCCGCCACCGGGCTGGGCATGAAGGGGGCCCACGTCACGCTGGAGAGCTGCTTCCGCTGCGTGGTGCGCGACAGCTACCTGCACGACGCGACGGAGGTCCGCCAGGGCGGCGGCGCCTACGGCCTGTCGGTGATGTCGCAGAGCTCCGACTGCCTGGTGGAGAACAACGTCATCTTCAACCTGAACAAGCCCCTCGTCATGCGCGCGAGCGGGGGCGGGAACGTCGTCGCGTACAACTACGTCGAGGACGCCTGGACCGGCGCCATGCCGTCCATGCAGGAGACCACCATCGACGGCGGGCACGCGTCCTTCCCGCACATGGAGCTGTTCGAGGGGAACTGGGCCGCGCACATCGGCACCGACGCGGTCTGGGGCAACTCGGGCTGGCTCACGTTCTTCCGGAACCACGCGAGCGCCCAGCAGCTGCGGTCTGGCACCGCCCCGGAGACGTTCGACGTGGCGGCCATCGGCCTGGAGGCCAGGGGGCACTTCATGACGGTGGTCGGCAACGTCCTCGGCGTTCCGGAGAAGGGGCTGGTCTACGAGGTGCGCTCCAACCCGCCCGGGACGGGGCAGCCCGCCGTGTACCGGATCGGCCATCGCGCGAACGGGGGCAACGGCGGCGGCGACTCCAACGCCTACGAGGATCCGCAGCGACCCGGGACCACCGCGCGGACGCTGCTGCGCCACGGGAACTTCGACTTCGTGACCAACCGGACGATCTGGGATCCCGCCATCCCCTCGCGCAGCCTCCCCCCGTCGCTCTACCTGACCGAGAAGCCGGCGTTCTTCGCCGAGCGTCCGTGGCCGTGGGTCGATCCGGACGGATCGCTCAAGCTGAGGACGCTGCCGGCCAAGGAGCGGTTCGACCTCCTGCAGGCGCGGAGGCCCTCGCGCTGAGCCAGCCGGCGCGGCGGCCCCGCTGCGCCGCGTGCTACAGTCGGCGCCGTCGCGGGGGTCTCCGGTGAAGCATCTCCTCGTCTCCGTCATCGTCGCGCTGCTGGTGATCCCGGCGATCGCGTCCCGCGATCCGCACCCGCGGCGCGGGGCGCGCCGCATGGTGCTGTGGCTGCTCCTGTTCAACCTGCTGTACGTCGCCTACGTGACCCTCGTGCATGCGAACTACTTCGTCCCCGTGCGGTGACGCGCCCTCCCGGCCGCGCGCGCGCGGGCCGGAGGGGGCGTGAACGGCGCCGTCGTCCGCTGGGCGAGCGTGGGGCGCGACCGCGGCCCCGCGGTGGCCGTGCTCGGCGCGGTGGGCCTCGCCACCTGCGTCGCCGTGATCGCCGGGAACGGCAACCCGGCGCTGGCGGTGGTGCCGGTCGCCCTGGCGACGGCGCTGTACGTGATGGCGAAGGCGCCGCTGCGGGTCTCGGTGTCCGCGCTGGTCCTGCTCGTCCTCTCGCTCGACCGCTCCGGTGACGCGGCGGGGATCTGGAACACGCCGGTCGCCATCCTCGGCGACCTGCTCAGCAACACCCTGCAGCACGCCATCCGCGTGCCGGTCCCGCTGAGCGGGCTCGACCTGGCGGCGCTCTACCTGCTCGCGGTGGGGGCGCTCCGGGGCGCCACCCGGGCCGCGGCGGAGCAGGAGGCGCGGGGCCGCGCCGCCGGGGCGATCTCGCAGTTCCTCTGGCTCTACGTGCTGGGGCTGGCGTTCGCCGACCTGAACGGCGCGGTGCGCGGCGCCGGCATCGGCCTGTACAAGCTGCGCCAGCTGCTGGAGATCCCGCTGCTCTTCCTGCTGTTCGACCGCGCGTTCCGCACGCCGCGCGACCTTCGCCTGATCGGGCGGGTGGTGGTGGCCGGGGCCTGCGTGAAGTCGGTGCTGGCGCTGGCGGTCCAGAACGTGTTCGCGCCGGCCCTCACCGGCGGCCAGCTCGCGCACGCGACCAACCACGGCGACTCGGTGCTGTTCTCGATCGCCATCTTCCTGGTGGTGGTGGACTTCACCGAGCGCGTGCACCCGCACCGCTGGCGCCGCATCGGCGTCATCCTGCCGTTGCTGGTGATGGGGGTGATCGCGAACGACCGGCGCATCGCGTGGGTGATGCTCGCGGTGGGCCTGGTGACCGCGTACGTGCTCAGCCCGCCGCGCCGGTGGAAGCGCGCGGTGACGCGTGGGGTGCTGATCGCCGCACCGGTCCTGGTGCTGTACGTCGCGGTCGGCTGGGAACGCGCGGGCGGGATCTTCGCCCCGGTCCACACGATCCGCTCGCTGACCGACTCCTCCATCGACTCGTCCGCGTTCTGGCGCGACGTCGAGAACTGGAACATCGCCGTCTCGATCCGGGAGCAGCCCATCCTCGGGATCGGCCTGGGCCGGGAGTACACCGAGCACATGCGCGGCGACGACATCAGCTCGATCTTCGCCGACTTCCGGGCGTGGCCGCACAACAGCGTGCTCGGGCTGCTGCTGTTCGCGGGGCCGATCGCGTTCACCGCGATCTGGTCGCTGTTCGGGTTCACCGCGTTCCTGGCCATCCGTGCCTACCGCGTCGCGGTGCGGCCCGACGAGCGCGCCGCCGCGCTCGGCTGCGTGGCGGCGGTGATCGCCTGCGCGGTGCTCGCGTTCAGCGACACGGGCGCCTACCACCCGCAGTACCGCGTCTTCTCGGCGCTGGCGCTCGCGATCGCCGGCAAGGTCGCGGTCTCGTCGGGCGCGTGGCCGCGGCGCGCGGAGCCGCGCGGCGCGTGAGCGCGATCGCGTGGCCCGCGCCGTGTCACCGGCTCGCGGGAGTCGATCGGCCGCACGCTGGGGACTAGCCTTTCGGTCGTCCTGGGGGAGGAAGTCAGTGTCCATCGATCGACGCTACGTGATCGTGTCGCCGTGCCGCGACGAGGCGAAGTTCATCCGGCGCACGCTCGACAGCGTGGCCGCGCAGACGGTGCCGCCGGCGCTGTGGGTGGTCGTGGACGACGGCTCCACCGACGAGACCGGCGAGATCCTGGACGACTACGCGCGGCGGCTCCCGTTCCTGCGCGTGCTCCACCGGCGCGACCGTGGCCGGCGCAGCGTGGGGCCGGGCGTGATCGAGGCGTTCTACGCCGGGCTGGAGACGGTGGACCTCGACCAGTTCGCCTACCTCTGCAAGCTCGACATGGATCTCGATCTCCCGCCCCGCTACTTCGAGCTGCTCATGGCGGAGATGGAGGCGGAGCCTCGGCTCGGCTCCACCTCGGGCAAGCCGTGGTTCCACCACCCGGAGACCGGCGTGCTGACGCCGGAGACGATGGGCGACGAGATGTCGGTCGGCGCCTCGAAGTTCTACCGGGTCGGCTGCTTCCGCGAGGTGGGTGGGTTCGCGCGCCGGGTGATGTGGGACGGCATCGACTGCCACCGCGCCCGGATGCTCGGCTGGACCGTGCGGAGCATCGACCGCGAGGAGCTGCGGTTCCTCCACCTGCGCCCGATGGGCTCGAGCGACAAGGGGATCCTCACGGGCCGCAAGCGGCTCGGGTACGGTCAGTACGCGATGGGGACCTCGCCGCTGTTCATCGTGGCGAGCGCGCTCTATCGCCTGCCTACCCGCCCGGTGATCACCGGGAGCGCGGCCATGCTATGGGGATACTTCTCGAGCGCGTTCCGGCGGGAGCCGCGGTACGAGGACCCGCAGTTCCGGCGCTTCCTGCGCCGGTTCCAGCGGCTGAGCCTCGTGATGGGGAAGGCGGCTGCGGTCCGGAAGCTCACGGAGGAGCGACGCCCCCTCTGGGAAGCGGCGCACCCGGAGGCAGGGCAACGGGGTGAGGCGTCCCCCGAAGTCGTTCCCTCCATGAGCCGTGCGTCGATGTAAGTATCGGAAAGCAAGCGCATTTTCTTCCGTTCGGGGGGTAGCCGACCTATCGTGCGTGTGCTTGATTGCGCGGCGCCCCTTGAGCGCGTGTCACCGGGCTTGGGTACGGTGGCCGCGCAGAACGGATGAACCCCCGCATGCGCCTCACCGCACCGCGTCATCCAGCGCTTCGCTCGCTGGCCATCGCCGTCTCCGTCGTCCTCGCAGCGTGTGGTGGTGGCGGAGGCGGGAGCAGCGAATCCGCCGCGCAGCGCCCGAACGTCGAGGTCACGCCCGGCGAGGTCCAGCTGAAGCCCGGGGACACGGCGGTGTTCGCCGCGGCGATCACCGGCGCCGCGAACACCGCGGTCACCTGGTCGGTCCTGGAGGCGAACGGCGGCGCGATCGACGGATCCGGCAACTACACCGCGCCGAGCGAGACGGGCACGTACCACGTCGTCGCGACGAGCGCGGCGGATCCGACGCTGCAGGGCGCCGCCTCGGTGTTCGTCGGCAACGTCACGCCGACCAACGTGATCCCGATGGATCGGCGCACGCTCTGGTCCCCGGGGATCCCCGGCGGCGTGCCCGGGCGGACCGCGATCTGCGCCACGGTGACGCCGGCGTGGGCGTCGTCGCGCGGGCTGGCGGCGTTCGGGACGGACGGCAGCGGCGACGCGCAGCCGGCCATCCAGGCGGCCATCAACGAGTGTCCGGAGGGGCAGGTCGTGTACCTGCCGGCGGGCACGTACCGGTTGAACTCGTACCTCCAGATCATGAAGGGCATCACCCTGCGCGGCGCGGGGAAGACGCAGACCCGGCTGCGCGCGTACCTGGCCAGCACCGCCGTGATCTACGTCTGGCGCAGCTGGCCGAACTGGCCGGCGGCGGTGAACGTGACCGCGGACGTGGCGAAGGGCGCGACCACGATCCCGGTGTCCGACGCGAGCAGCTTCGCGGTGGGTGACATCGTCCAGATCGACCAGCTCGACGATCCGTCCTACCTGTTCTACGGCGGCGTGCAGTACTTCAAGCGCCCCAGCTACGGGCCGGCGACCACGGGCCCGCGCTCGATGGGGCAGACGGTGGAGGTCACCGGGAAGGTGGGCAACGTGCTCACCATCCGGCCGCAGATCCACCTCGGGTTCGACGTGGCGTTCACGCCGCAGGTGTTCAAGGCGCCGGTGACGGTCAAGTACGCCGGCGTCGAGGACCTGTACGTCACCGGCGGCCAGAACAACCAGATCCACATGATGGACTCGGCGTACTGCTGGCTGAAGGGGATCGAGTCGGACGGGACCGTCTCCTCGAACCCGGCGTCGGACGGGACGCTCGGCCAGGGGAACGGCATGCGCGGCGCGCACGTGCTCGTCGAGCGGAGCTTCCGGAACGAGATCCGCGACTCGTACTTCCACCACGCGACGCGCGTGGTGCAGGGCGGCGGGGCGTACGGGATCTCGCTGTCCGAGCACACCAGCGACACGCTCGTCGAGAACAACATCGTCTACTACATGAACAAGCCGGTGACGCTGCGCGCGAGCGGCGGCGGCAACGTGATCGCCTACAACTACATCGACGACGCCTGGACCAGCGCCGACCGCGGGATGCAGGAGACCACGCTCGACCTGGGCCACGCCTCCTTCCCGTACATGGAGCTCGCGGAGGGGAACTACTCGCCGCAGATCGCCACCGAGAACGTGTGGGGCAACTCCGGCTGGATGACGCTGTTCCGCAACTACGCCAGCGGCAAGCAGGCGCGGTCCGACGCGTTCGAGACGTACCAGCTCGCCGCCATCGCCATGGAGGTGAGGGCCATGTACATGAACGTGGTCGGCAACGTGCTCGGCACCGCCGGCCCGGTGGGCCTGAACGGCACGCCCATGGCGTACGAGGTGACCAGCAGCCCGCCCGGCCAGCGGCAGCCGGCGGTGTTCCGGCTCGGCCACGGGGTCGGGGCGGGGAGCGGGTACGACGACATCGCGACGTACGAGAGCCCGACGGCCCCTGGCAGCACCGCGGCGATGATGCTGCGGGCCGGGAACTGGGACTACGTCCGGAACCAGCTCGACGCCGATCCGGGCGAGGAGCTGCCCGCGTCGCTGTACCGGGTCGCGAAGCCGGCGTTCTTCGGGTCGAACCCGTGGCCGTGGGTGGATCCCGCGGGCAGCACGAAGGTGGCGGTCCTCCCGGCGAAGGCGCGGTTCGACGCCGGCACGCCGTAGCAGGCACTCGCAGCCCTCCGCCTCGCGACGGGCGGCGCTCCTCCCCGGGGCGCCGCCCGTTTCGCGTCCGGCGATCGCCGTCCGCGGGTCGCGCTCGCGAGGTCGTTTGAGCGCGTACGATCGCGGCGCATGTAGGCGATCCGCGCCGCGTCGCTCACCTCGAAGATCCGTGAGGTGCGGCGAATTTCCGCGATCGTGACGCGCACGCTCCGTCCGCGACCGCGGATCGGCCTGGATCGCGATCGCGCGAAACGCGGGGGGCGCGCGCGCAACGCCCCTGGTGGCACGCGGATCGCACTGGGGTCCGGCCGTTCCCAGCCACTCCGAGCGCTGGCGAGCGCCCGCCCGGTCGCCCGCCAGCGCGAACCCCCGCGCGCGCTCCGCCCGGCGACGGCGCCGCACCACCCTGGTCACTGAGAGTAAAATGCCCAGACGCGCCGTCCCCGGAACCCGATGTGCCGCCGCACTCCTGGCCGCCGTGCTGCTCGCCACCGCCTGCGGCGGGGAGCAGCCGGCGGGCTCCCTCGGCGCCGCGAGCGCCGCCCTGGCGCCCGGCGCGGCCGTGTACGCCGACGCGCTCGGCGCCGAGTGGAGCGACCAGTCGTCGGCCCCGCACGACCTCTCGAACGCGACGCCGGTCCACTCCGGCGCGAGCTCGATCGCGGTGGACTTCGCGCCCTGGAGCGACCTGCGCTTCCAGACGGCGGGCCTGAGCACCGCGGGGCTCACCGAGCTGACGCTGTACGTGAACGGCGGCGCGAGCGGCGCCCGCCGGGCGCTGGCGGTCCGCGCCAGCATCGGCGGCGTGCCGACGCCCGAGGCCGCGCTCGCCCCCTACTGCGACGGCGGCAGGATCCCGAAGAACGCGTGGGTCCGCTGCGCCGTCCCGCTCGCCGCCATCGGCGCCGTGGACGCGACCATCGACGGGATCGTCATCGCCGAGGACGCGGGCAAGAGCCAGGCCCGCATGTACGTGGACGACGTGTCCTTCGAGGGGACCGCCACCACGACGCCGGATCCCACCCCGGCGCTCCCGGCCGCCCCGACGGGCGTGGCGGCGGCCGCGACCACCGCCGGCGTCGCGGTCTCCTGGGCGCCGGTGAGCGGCGCGACCGGCTACGAGGTCTACCGCTCCGCCACCCAGACCGGCGCCGAGACCAACCTCACGCCGGCGCCGGTCACCGCCGCCGCGTACACCGACACCGCGGTCGTCGCGGGCTCGACGTACTGGTACACGGTGTCGGCGATCGGCGCCGCGGGCGAGGGGCCCCGGTCCACCGCGGTGAGCGCGACCGTGCCGGCCCCCACGAGCACGCCCGCGCAGCCGATCTACTCGGACGCGATGGTGAGCCCCTGGGCCGACTGGTCGTGGGCCGGCGTGTACTCGCTGGCGAGCACCGCTCCGGTGGCGAGCGGCACGCGGGCCATCTCGGTGCAGTTCGGGCCCTGGGAGGGGATCTACTTCAGCCGCGCCGCCTTCGCGCCGGACACCGGCAGCTCGCTGCGCCTCTACGTGAACGGCGGAGCCGGCGGCGCCGGCGCGGCGCTCCGGGTCCGCGCGGTGGTGAACGGCGCCTGGACCGACGGCGCGGATCTCGGCCCGTACTGCCAGGGCGGCGCCGTGCCCGCGAACGCCTGGGTGGCCTGCGCCGTCCCGATGTCGGCGCTCGCGCCGGCGGGCGCGGCCATCACCGGGGTCGCGGTCCAGGAGTGGCGCGGGCTCAGCCTCCCGACGCTCTACTTCGACGACCTCGGGGTCACGACGTCCTCGGGCTCCACGCCCGCCCCCGCGCCGGTCGCCGTCGCGATCGGCCCGAGCAGCGCGGCGGTGACGGCAGGGGGCAGCGCGCAGTTCACCGCCACCGTGTCGGGCTCCACCAACACCGCCGTGACCTGGTCGGTGCAGGAGGGCGCCGCCGGCGGCACCGTCACGGCGTCGGGCCTCTACACCGCGCCTGCGACCGCGGGCACCTACCACGTGGTGGCCACCAGCGCCGCCGATCCGAGCCGCAGCGCTGCCGCGGCGGTCACCGTCTCGTCGCCGACCGTGGTGGATCCGCCGCCCAGCGGGATCGCGGGCGATCCGATCCCGCCCGAGCGGCGGACGACGTGGGCGCCGGGCGTCCCCGGGGGCGTGCCCGCGCGGACGACGATCTGCGCGACCGTGACGCCGGCGTGGGCGTCGTCGCGCGGGCTGGCGGCGTTCGGGACGGACGGCAGCGGCGACGCGCAGCCGGCCATCCAGGCCGCCGTCAACGGGTGCGCGGAGGGGCAGGTCGTCTACCTGCCGGCCGGCACCTACCGGCTCAACTCCTACCTGCAGATCACGAAGGGCGTCACGCTGCGCGGGGCGGGGAAGACGCAGACCCGGCTGCGCGCGTACCTGAGCAGCACCGCCGTCATCTACGTGTGGCGCGGCTGGCCGACCTGGGCCGCCGCGGTGAACGTGACCGCGGACGTGCCGAAGGGCGCGACCACGATCCCGGTGGCCGACGCGAGCAGCTTCGCGGTGGGCGACATCGTCCAGATCGACCAGCTCGACGATCCGTCCTACCTGTTCTACGGCGGCGTGCAGTACTTCAAGCGGCCGGACTACGGGCCCGCGACCTCGGGGCCGCGCTCGATGGGGCAGACGGTGGAGGTGACCGGGAAGAGCGGCAACCTGCTCACGATCCGGCCGCAGATCCACCTCGGCTTCGACGTGGCGTTCGCGGCGCAGGTGTTCAAGGCGCCGGTGACCGTGAAGTACGCGGGGATCGAGGACCTGTACGTCACCGGCGGGCAGAACAACCAGATCCACATGATGGACACCGCGTACTGCTGGGTGAAGGGCGTCGAGTCGGACGGCACGGTCTCGGCCAACCCGGCCGCGGACGGGACGCTCGGCCAGGGGAACGGGATGCGCGGCGCGCACCTGCTGGTCGAGCGGAGCTTCCGGAACGAGATCCGCGACTCGTACTTCCACCACGCGACGCGCGTGGTGCAGGGCGGCGGAGCGTACGGGATCTCGCTGTCCGAGCACACCAGCGACACGCTCGTCGAGAACAACATCGTCTACTACATGAACAAGCCGGTGACGCTGCGCGCGAGCGGCGGCGGCAACGTGATCGCCTACAACTACATCGACGACGCCTGGACCAGCGCCGACCGCGGCCTGCAGGAGACGACGCTGGACCTCGGGCACGCGTCCTTCCCCTACATGGAGCTGGCCGAGGGGAACTACTCGCCGCAGATCGCCACCGAGAACGTGTGGGGCAACTCCGGCTGGATGACGCTGTTCCGCAACTACGCCAGCGGGAAGCAGGAGCGCACCGACGCGTTCGAGACCTACCAGATCGCCGCCATCGCCATGGAGGTGAAGGCCATGTACATGAACGTGGTCGGGAACGTCCTCGGCACCCCCGGTCCCGTGGGGCTGAACGGCACGACCATGGCGTACGAGGTGACGAGCAATCCTCCCGGCCAGGGCCGGCCGGCGGTGTTCCGGCTCGGCCACGGGGTCGGGGCGGGGAGCGGGTACGACGACATCTCCACGTACGAGAGCCCGACGGCGCCCGGCAGCACCGCGTCGATGATGCTGCGGGCCGGGAACTGGGACTACGTCCGCAACCAGCTCGACGTGGCCCCGGCCACGACGCTGCCGGACTCCCTGTACCTCGCCGCCAAGCCGGCGTTCTTCGGCTCGAGCCCGTGGCCGTGGGTGGATCCCGCGGGCAGCACGAAGGTGGCGGTCCTCCCGGCGAAGGCGCGGTTCGACGCCGGCACGCCGTAGCAGGCGCTCGCAGCCCCCCGCCTCGCGACGGGCGGCGCTCCTCCCCGGGGCGCCGCCCGCTTCGCGTCCGGCGAATCAGGCGAGCTCGCCGGTGCTCGGCGCGGTCGTCCGGCGCTCTGCCACCAGCGCCCGGTACCGCTCGAGGAGCGGCTCCGACTCGACGCGCCAGTTGTACCGCTCCTGCGACAGCCTCAGCCCGTTCGCCCGCATGCGCGCGCGGGCGGCCGGGTCTCGCGCCAGCCGGTTCACGGCGGCGGCGATCTCCTCCGGACGGGAGGGATCCACGCACAGGCCGACGTCGTCTCCGGCCACGATCCGCGCCATGCCCGGGAAGCTGGGGGCGACGACCGGAAGGCCCATCATCATGTACTCGAACAGCTTGTTGGGGGCGCAGTAGTAGTTGTTCCGGCAGTCGTTGCGGTACAGCAGGACGCCGACGTCCGCCGACGCCGTGTAGGGCGCGAGCTCGCGGTACGGCACCGGCGGCAGCACCACGATGCGCGCGTGGTCCGCGAGGCGCGCGCCCGGGTCGGCCCACGCGCCGAAGCCGCCGCCCATGATGACGAGCACCACGCCGTCGTCGAAGTGGCGGCTCGCCTCCGCGATCTCCTCGATGCACCGCATCGAGTCCACCAGGCCCTGGTACAGCACGATCGTCGAGCAGGCGACGCCGCGGCGCGAGAGCTCGTCGCGCAGCCGGGTGCTCTCGACGGGCGGCCGGTACGGAGGGCAGTTGCGCACGGTCAGCGGGGGACTGCGCGCGCCGAGCTCCTCCCGGTAGATGCGGGAGCGGTTGTCGTCGGGCGTGACGACCTCGTCGCAGCGCGGGACCAGGACGCGATCGAGCAGCCGCCAGAACCAGGCGAACCGGACGCGCGCGTGCGTCTCCGGGTAGAGCTCGTGCGCCCGGTACACGAGCGGCCGGCCGCGCGCCTTCGCCGCGAGCAGCGTGGGCAGCAGCGCGGGCAGGTCGTGGGCCGTGTAGGCGTCTGCGCGGCTGCGCCAGGCGCGCACGGCGGCGCGCGCGACGAACTCCGCGTACGAGAGCACGTACTGGAGCGCCGCCACCGCGGGGTTCGCGACCGAGTGCCCCAGCCGCGCGTGGAAGAACCCGCGGGTGCGGAGGTGGAACCGGCGGGTGGAGAAGCCGGCGGCGTACGTCTCGACCATGGGGCCGCCGGGCGACGCCGCGAGCGCGATCGACTCGACCTCGAAGCCGGCCTCGGCGAGCGAGAGCGCCTCGTTGAACATGGGCGGCAGGGTGGTGTTCGACTCGCCGTAGCTCACCATGCACACCTTCGGTCTGGCCACGGCCCGCGGCTCCGTCATCTGGCGATCTTCCCCCGGCGGTGGACCCGCCGCGCGCATGCTACCAACAGCCTCGCGCCGGGTGCGCTCCCGCGCGGGCGTGACATGGCATGGGGGCTCGCGGACGCACGCGTTGGGGCGGCTCGCGCGCCCTGTCACACGACCGACCTACACGTCGCCAAGGGAGGTCGATCGCCTCGACGCCGCCGGCGCCCTGGGCTACGTTCCGGCCGGCAACCTCCCTTCGAGAAGGTGTCCGACCGAGTGACACGAGACCTCAAGCTGCTTGTCGTGATGGGCACCCGGCCCGAGGCCATCAAGCTCGCGCCGGTGATCCGGGAGCTCCGGCGCCTGCCCGCCGCCACCACGCACGTGTGCTTCACCGGGCAGCACCGCGAGATGGTGACGAGCATCCTGTCGTTCTTCGACCTGCGGGTGGACAGCGACCTCGACGTGATGCGGCCCGATCAGTCGCTCAGCGGCCTCGCGTCCCGGGCGCTGGTCGGCCTCGACGGTGTGCTGACCTCGTTCGCGCCCGACTGGACCATCGTGCAGGGCGACACGACCACCGCGTTCTGCGCCGCGCTCGCGTCCTTCCACCGCCGCGTGCGGGTCGCGCACGTGGAGGCCGGCCTGCGCAGCTTCGATCGCTTCAAGCCGTACCCGGAGGAGGTGAACCGGGTGATGATCTCGGCGGTCACCGACCTCCACTTCTGCCCGACCGCGACGGCGCGCGACAACCTCCTGGCCGAGCGCGTGGCGCCGGATCGGATCCACGTCGTCGGCAACACCGTCATCGACGCGCTCCACGCCGGCGTCGAGCGGATGAAGGGTGACGAGGCCGTCGCCCGCTCCGTGGCGAGCGCGTTCCCCGGGCTGCGCGCGGATCGCGACTTCGTGCTCGTCACCGGGCACCGCCGGGAGAGCTTCGGCAAGCCCTTCGAGGACCTCTGCCACGCCATCCGCGACGTGGCCCGCGATCAGGACCTGCAGTTCGTCTACCCGGTGCACCTCAACCCGAACGTCCGCAAGCCGGTCTTCGAGGTGCTCGGGACGGCGCCCAACGTCCACCTCGGCGCGCCGGTCGGCTACCCCGAGCTCATCTGGCTCGCGCAGCGCTGCCGGTTCATCCTCACCGACTCCGGCGGGATCCAGGAGGAGGCGGCCGCGCTCGGCAAGCCGGTGCTGGTGATGCGCGAGGTGACGGAGCGCCGCGAGAGCGTGGACGCGGGCGTGTCGCGGCTGGTCGGGACGAGCCGCGCCGCCATCCAGGAGTGGTGCGTGCGGCTCGCCACCGACCAGGCGGCGTACCGGCAGATGGCGCGGGTGGTGGACGTGTACGGCGACGGTCACGCGAGCGAGCGCATCGCGGCGGCGCTGGGCGCGCGGTCGAGCTGAGCCGGCCGGGGGGGCGCGTGGACGAGATGCTCGAGGGCGTCGCGAGGCCGAGCCTGCTCCGGCGCCTCTCCTGCGCGCCCGGGATGCCAGCCCCGGTCCGCCGGCTCGCGGAGCGCATCGAGGGTTCGCACCTGGCGACCCGGCTCGCCGAGGGGGCGTTCTGGTCGTTCGCCGGCAGCGCGCTCTCGCGGGCGTTCGCCCTCGCGGCGTCGGTCGTCACGGCCCGGTTCCTCGGCAAGGCGCAGTACGGCGAGCTCGGGGTGCTGCTCTCGACGCTGCTCACGTTCCAGGCGTTCGCGAGCCTGGGCCTCGGCATGACCGCCACGAAGTACGTCTCGGAGCTGCGGACGAAGGACCCCGAGCGCGCCGGGCGGATCCTGGGCATGTCCGCGGTGCTCAGCGCGGCCACCGGCGTGCTCGCCGCCGCGCTGCTGTGGGCGTTCGCGCCGTGGCTCGCGTCGAGCACCATCGGCGCCCCGCACCTCACCGAGCCGCTGCGCATCGCCGGCCTGGGGCTGGTGTTCACGACCATGGGCGGCGCACAGACCGGTGCGCTCGCCGGCTTCGAGGCGTTTCGGACCCAGACCCAGCTGAACGTGTGGCTCGGGCTGCTGGGCGTCCCCATCGCCGTGGTCGGGGTCTGGCGCTGGGGGCTCCAGGGCGCGGTCTGGGCCACGGTGGTCACGGCGGCGCTGCAGTGGGCGCTGACGCACGTGGCGGTCCGCGTCCACGCGCGCCGCGATCGCGTGCCGGTGTCGCCGAGGGGCTGGTGGCGCGAGCAGCGCATCCTGTGGACGTTCTCGCTCCCGGCGCTCGCCCAGGGCGTCATGGTGGGGCCGGTGAGCTGGGCGGCCGCGGCGATCCTGGTGAACCAGCCCGGCGGCTACCCGGAGATGGGCGCGTTCTCGGCCGCCAACCAGTGGTACGCGGCGGTGCTGTTCCTGCCCAACGCGCTGTGCGGGCCCGTGCTGCCGGTGCTCTCGGAGCGGGTCGGCCGCGGGGACGGCCCGGGGGTGCGCGCGGTGCTCCGGGCCGCGGTGGCGATGAACGCGGCCGCCGTCATCCCCATCGTGGCCGCGGGCTGTCTGGCGAGCCCGTGGCTGGTGCGGATCTACGGTCCGCAGTTCGCCGACGCGTGGCCGACGTTCGCGGTCGTCCTGATCACCGCGGGCATCGTCGCCATCACCAACCCGGTCGGCTACGTCCTCGCCGCCTCCGAGCGCCTCTGGCTCGGGTTCCTCATGAACTCGGGCTGGGCGGCGGCGTTCCTGGTGGCGACGGTGCTGCTCGTCGGCTGGGGCTCCCTGGGCCTCGCGACCGGGCGCCTCCTCGCGTACGCGCTCCACTTCGGGTGGACGCTGTGGTTCGCCATGCGCTTCGTCCGCGCCGGGGCCGCGCGCGGGACCTGAGCGCGCGGGGCGGCTCAGGTGCGGCGCACGATGCTGCCGAGGAAGCGCTCGCGGCCCACCAGCTCGATGGTCCGGCGCGCCGCGCTCAGGCGCACCTTGCCCAGCTCGACGCACAGGACGGCCGCGTCCACGGCGTGCGCCACGGCGACGCCGAGCGGGTCGTCGAGCACCGGCGGGATGGCCACGATGATCTGGAGGTCCTCCGGCACGCCCTCGCCGCGCCCGGCGGCCGAGATCGCGTCGGCGATGCCGGACGCGGTGATGTAGTCGAGATGAGGCAGGTTGAGGGCCGTCACCGCGCCCTCGCGCAGCTGCCGGCCCACCTCGGCGAGCGACGCCGCGAGCTGCGCGGTGGAGATCCCTTCGTCCGCGGGGATGAGCGCGATGGAGCGCCAGCGAGACCGCGCCAGCATGAACCAGAGCTGCTGGCACTCCTTGCTGGGCGGCGCCTCGGGGAGGAGCACGCGGTGCCCCATCCTCTGCGCGAGCTCGGGCAACTCTGTCTCCGACATCGACCCCCCGGGCGCCGGCGCGGCGCACCCAGGAAGCGTAGCACGGGGCAGCGCGGCGCGCCGCGTGCGCGATGTCCCGAGCCCGCTTGACGCAGCGGAGAGACCCGCAGATGCTGCGCGTGGTCGGCAAGGGGGAACCGTGGAGCCAACCGCGTCGCACGCGCTCGCCGGCACACCCGGGTCGGGCAATCGCCGGGTTCGCATCGGGCAGCTCTGGCTGGACGCGCTCACCATGGCCGAGGCCATCGAGCGCATCGGCGCCCTGGTGCGCGCGGGCGCGGGCGGGAGCGTGTTCACGCCGAACGTGGACCACGTCGTGACCGCGGAGGACGACGGCGCGTTCCGCTCGGCCTACGCGGAGGCGAGCCTCTCGCTGGCAGACGGCCAGGCGCTCGTCTGGGCGATGCGGCTGCTCGGGACCCCGGTACCGGAGAAGGTGTCGGGCTCCGACCTGGTGTGGCCGCTGATGCAGCACGCGGGCGCTGCGCGGTGGCGCGTGTACCTGCTCGGAGGTGCCCCGGGCTCGGCCGAGCTCGCCGCAGCCCGGCTCGAGCGCGAGCTGGGCGTCGTCGTCGCCGGCGTGGACGCGCCTCGCGTGGCGGTGGAGGGCGACACGGGCGAGCGCGGCATCCTCGAGCGCGTGCGGCGCGCGGACGCGCAGCTCGTGGTCGTCGGGCTCGGCGCGCCGAAGCAGGAGCGGTTCATCCAGCGCTCGCTGCCGCACCTCGGACCGGCGGTCGCCCTCGGCCTGGGGGCGTCCATCGACTTCCTGGCGGGCCGGGTGCGGCGCGCGCCGCGCTGGGTGTCGCGCGGCGGGCTCGAGTGGCTGTTCCGGCTCTCGCAGGAGCCGCGGCGGCTGGCGCACCGCTACCTCGTGAAGGACCCGCGCTTCCTCGCCATCGTGGCGCGCACCGCGCGCCAGCCTGCCGCCGATCGCGAGGGCCGCCGGCCCTGGCTGGCGGACGCGACCGATCGGGCCCCGTCCCCGCGCGCCGGCACCGCCCCCTAGACGCTGCGCCTCAGGGGCTCCAGCTCGGCGGGTCGAGCTCGAGCGCGAGGAACGCGCCCCACTCGTCGAAGGACGGCACGTCGGGCATGGGCGTCCGCTGCCGCAGGCCGTAGACGCCCACCGAGAGCTGGACGGTCGGGACCGGCGTCCAGGACGTCCGCGCCTCGATGCGCCAGCGGCGCGTGTTCTCGCCGCCGTCTCGCACGACCGCGCCCATGCCCGCCAGCGAGAGCGACCACCGCGGCGTCGCCAGCCAGCCGGCGCTCAGCGTCCCCTCCAGCTCCGGGTTGGCCTCGCCGGTGGCGCGATCGACCGCGGGCGCGAGGCGCAGCACGGCGAGCGTCGCGACCGCCGACAGGAAGCTGGGCCGGCCCGCGGACGCCTCGGCGTCCTCCACCCCGGCGCCTGCCGACGGCAGCCGCGCGAGGCCGAGCTCGGCGCTGGGGAACGCCCGGGTGCTGGCGGTCCCGCCCGGAGGATCCTCGTGGACGCCCGCCGCGCCCGCGCCGGCCCAGCCGTCCAGCTCGCGCGTGAGGCGGCGCCGCCACAGCGCGTCGGCGGTGGCGATCGCCGAGGTCATGCCTCGCTCGATGCGCGTGCCGACCGCGGCCAGGCGGAAGCCCACGCGATCGAGGCGCGTCACGGACCAGCCGGCGGTCGCCTCGGCGCGGACGCCGCGCTCGAGGGGCAGCAGCGCCTCCGCCGCGGCCCCCTCGCCGCCGTCCACGAAGGCGCCGAAGGCCAGCCGGAGATCCGGGAGGACCGGGGGGTGGATGGCCAGGTGCAGCGCCTGGAGGAGCCCCTCGCCCGCGAGGCGCTGCGCCTGCGCGCGGCGGCCGGGCAGCCGCTCCAGCTCGACGTCGGCCCGGGCGGCCCGGTAGCGCAGCCGGCGCAGGGTGGTGATGGTCTGGAGCTCGACGCCGGTGGCTCGGCTCTCGGTGACGAGGTCGGTGGTCCCGCGCTCGCCGCCGGCGCGGGCCGCCAGCCGCCAGGCGGGGTCCGGGCGGATCTCGGCGCGAAGCACGCCCGTGTGCAGCACCACGAGATCGACGGAGCGGGTCAGGTCCGGCGCGCGCAGCCGCGGGACGTACGTCGCCCACAGGCGCAGCTCCGGGGCCGCCCGCCAGTCGAGCCCGGCGCGCGGCGCCACGACGCCGTCGAGCGCCCGGTCGTCCCGGCCGTGCTCCGGCGAGAACTGCCGCGCGAGCCCCTCGATCCGGACGCCGGAGTCCACGCGCAGCTCGCCCGCGCCGAGCAGCAGCGACGCGAGCGCGAGGGCGGCGGCGCCCGTCACCGTCACTCCACCACGACCACGTCGCCGGGCTGCAGCCGGAACGCGGCGGAGCGCCGCTCGGCCTGGATCAGCGCCTCGTACCGGAAGCGGATGCGCGTGACCGCGGCATCGCCCGGGGCGGCCGCGTGCCGCAGGACGAAGACACGGTCCCGGTGGGCGAACTCGGTGAAGCTCCCGGCCGCGGCCAGCGCCGACAGGACCCCGGCGCCGCGCTCCAGGTCGTAGAGGCCGGGCCGCATCACCTCGCCGGTCACGGAGACGCGCAGCGGCTGCATCTCGACCACGGTGACGGTGACCACGGGGTTGACGACGTAGGTCTTGAGCTGCGCCTGGATCCGCTGCGCCAGCTCGGCGGGCGTCTGGCCCGCGGCGTTCACGTCCTGCAGGAACGGCATCGAGATGCGCCCGTCCTCGCGGACGCGCGCCTGCTCGACCGACATGTTCTCCTGGTTCCAGACGCGCACCCCGAGGACGTCACCCCGCGCGACGCGGTAGTCGGCGTCGGCCTGCGCCGGCGGGAGGTCCTCGGCGCGGATGTAACGCCCGGTCGGGCCACACGCGGAGGAGAGTACGGCGGCCAGCGCGAGGACGCCGCGCGAGAGGACGCGCCCGGAGGCGGCAAGCTGGTCGGACATGGTGGACACGATCCGCGGGACGACCGCGGCTCCCCTGGCGTCGCGGCCACCCGTACCGGGTGGCTGCGTGGCGGGATGCTACGGCCGGTGCGGGTGCCTCGGTATCCACTGTTCGGGTGACCGCGCGGCGGGGCGCGGCGCGCGATCGCGGCCGCTCCGCGCGGTGGAACGCATGCGCGCCGCGGGGCCGCGCCGGCAGGTCGGCGCACGCGCTCGAGCAACGGGCCCCACGTGCGACCGTCACGCGCGCGCCGCGCGGCGTTCTCGACCGCGTCACGCGAACGCGCCGCAATCCGCGCTCGCGTGCGGGGGAGGGCGTCCCACGTTGAACGGACGCGCACGGGGGCGAGTCGTGGCGCCGCGCAGCGATCGGCGCCGCGATCGTGGAGATCGTCCACGAATCCGCCATGCGCGTGCGACGCTGGGTGCGTGTCACACGGTCACTCGACCACGTTTTGGGCCGAGCAACCACAGACGCCGCTGATGTAGAACGCGAGCTGCAGGTGTTCCGGGGGGAGTTCCATGTTTCACCATAAGTCACGGTCGGGGGACGCAGCGGTGCGTCTCATCGATCTCGCGGCGCTCGCGCTCGCGCTGCCGCTCGCGTTCGAGATCTACCGGGAGCTCTTCCGTCCGGATGCGCTCGAGGCGGTCTCGCTCGATCGCTACTGGCTCGCGCTCGTCGTCGTGATGCTGCTGTGGTCGGCCGGCGCCTGGATCTACCAGGTGTACGAGGCGGGCCCGGGCTCGCTCTCCGACGATCTCCGGCGCATCGCCCGCGCGCTCATGGCGGTCGCGCTGGTGATGTTCACGCTCGTGTTCCTGGCGAAGGAGCAGGAGTCGGTGTCGCGGCTGCTCGCGGTGCTGTACTTCGCGGTGGCGTTCCCGCTGCTCGCCATCGCGCGCTCCGTGCACCGCGCGGTGGCGCGCGCCGCGGGCACGCGCGCCGGGCGGGTCCGCTACTACGCGGTCGTCGGCTCGGGCGACGTGGCGGAGGAGATCATCGAGACGATCCGCGCGCACCCGGAGTGGGGCATGCGGCTCGCGGGCTACGTGCTCGAGGAGGGCGCGGTCGCGGCCAGCCCGGACTGCGTCATCCTGGGCCGCCTGGGCAACCTGGCCCGCATCCTCGAGGACCACGTGCTCGACGACGTGGTGTTCGCGGTCCCGCGCGAGCGGCTGAGCGCGGTGGAGGACGCGGTCCGCACCTGCGAGGAGCAGGGCGTGGGCGCGCTCATCTCGCTCGACGTGCTCCGGTTCGGCTACTCGCGCATGGCGGTCGGCGACATGGACGGCCTGCCCATGCTGGCGCTGTCGCGCACGCCGTCCGACCAGATCGCGCTGGCGGCGAAGCGCGCGTTCGACATCGGGGTGAGCGCGGCGGTGCTGCTGCTGCTCTCGCCGCTGCTCCTGGGCGTCATGATCGCCATCCGGCTCGACTCGCGCGGCCCCATCTTCTTCCGCCAGCGCCGCGTGGGCGTCCACGGCCGCGTCTTCAACATCCTCAAGTTCCGGAGCATGTACGTGGACGCGGAGGCGCGGCTCGAGGCGCTCCGCGCGCACAACGAGATGTCCGGCCCGGTCTTCAAGATGAAGAACGATCCGCGGGTGACGCGCATCGGCCGGTTCATCCGCCGGACCTCGCTCGACGAGTTCCCGCAGTTCTGGAACGTGCTGCGCGGCGAGATGAGCGTGGTGGGCCCGCGCCCGCCGCTCCCCTCGGAGGTGCGCCAGTACAAGCGCTGGCAGCGGCGCCGCCTCTCGGTGAAGCCGGGGATCACCTGCATCTGGCAGATCAGCGGCCGGAACGACATCGACTTCGACCGGTGGATGGAGCTCGACCTCCAGTACATCGACGAGTGGTCGCTCTGGAACGACGTGCGCATCTGCCTGAAGACCATCCCGGCCGTGCTCGGCGCCCGCGGCGCCCAGTGACGCGGCCGGTCGTGGGGGGCCCGGAGGCGTCCGGCAGCGCCGGGCGCGCCCGGGCCCTCTGCGTCACGCGGTGCCGGCGATCAGGCGGGGCACGCGCCAGCCGGCCAGCTCCTCGTAGAGCGCGTCGTAGCCGAGCCGCATCTGCCCGAGCTCGAACTCGCGCTCCACGAGCGCCCGCCCGCGCGCGCCCATGCGGCGGGCGCGCTCCCGGTCGGCGAGCGCGTCGCAGAGGCGGCGGGCCAGCGCGCCGGGGGAGCCGGGCGGCACGAGCCAGCCGGTCGTCCCGTCGCGCACCAGCTCCGGCGAGCCGCCCACGGCGGTGGCCACCACCGGCAGCCGCTGGGCCATGGCCTCCAGGATCGCGTTGGAGATCCCCTCGGCGTGGCTGGACGAGGCCGCGGCGGCGCAGCGCGCGAGCACGGCGGGCGCGTCGCGGCGAAAGCCGAGGAAGTGGACGCGCGCGGCGACGCCGAGCTGGCCCGCGAGGCGCTCCAGCAGCGGCCGCCGCACCCCGTCGCCGACCAGCGCGAGGCGCGCCGACGGGTGCTCGCGGAGCACCTCCCGGAACGCGACCAGCAGGTCGGTCTGGCCCTTCACCGGATGGTGCATGTTCGCGACGTTCGCGATCCACGCGCCCTCGGGCAGGCCGGGATCCGGCAGCTCGCGCGCGGCGCGGTCGAGCGCGGCCAGGTCCACGCCGTTGCGCACCACCGCCACGCGGTCGGGCTCGACGCCCTCCCGGATCACGAGGTCCCGGATGCACATCGCGTTCACGAGCACCCGGTCGGCGCGCAGGCAGGCGAGGCGGGTGAGCGGGCGGCGGTAGCCGGTGATGTGGTGCCCGAGGTCCACCCGCGTCACGATCACCGGCACGCCGGCCAGCCGCGCGGCGAGCGAGCCGAGCACGTTCGTGTAGATGTCCTGGGCGTGCACCAGCGCGATGCCCTGCTCGCGCACGAACCGCGCGATGCGCGAGACCTGCCAGGCGGTGTTGGGGCGGAGCATCCGCCGCCCCACGTCGAACAGCACCGGCCGGACGCCCTCGCGCGCCAGGTCGTCCAGGTGCTCGCCCTCGAGGTGCAGGCACGCGACCACCGGCTCCCAGCGGCTCCGGTCCATGGTCCGCACGTTCAGGACGGTCTGCCGCTCCTGCCCGCCGAGCAGGAACCGGTTCTGGAACACGAGCACCTTGGCCGCGCTCACGGCGCCACCTCCGCGGCGGCCGCGGCCCGGGCGGTCGCCGGGCGCGCGGGCGTGAGCCGCACCGGGCGGCCCGGTCCGGCGGCGAGCGCCGCGAACGTGCGGTCGAGCGCCTCGCGCATGGCCACGCGCGGCGCCCAGCCGAGCACGGCGCGGGCCCGCGCGTTGGAGAAGCGCTGCCGCTTCCAGGTGCTCGCGACCTTGTACGGCGTCAGCAGCGCCGGCAGGTGGCCCTCGGTCCGCTCGGCGTACCAGGCGTTCGCGCGCGCGAGGACGCGCAGCATTGGGTAGGGCACCCGCACCACGCGCAGCGGCGCCACCTCGCGGCGGTAGCGGTCGAGCAGGGCCCCGGCGGTGGGGAGATCGTCGTCCACCACGCACAGCGCCCGGCCCGCCGCGCCCGGCGCGGTGCCGGCCAGCGCGATCGCGTCGGCGCAGTTCTCGACCCAGGTGAGCGGGACCGGGTTGCGGCCCCCGAGGTGCAGGTAGAGGCCGAGCACGGGCAGGCCGATCCGCGTCCCGAGGATCTCCTGGCCGGCGCCGATGATGACGCCGGGCCGGATCACCGCGAGCGGCAGGCCGTCGCGGCGCGCGTACCGCCACGCCAGCGCCTCCTGCCGCTGCTTCGCGAAGGAGTAGGCGTCGCGCGCCTCCGGCGCGGGCTCGAGCGGCGCGTCCTCGTCCACCAGCGCGCCGCTCGGCAGCGCCGCGACGCCCATGGCGCCGAACGAGCTCACCAGCACCACCCGCTCGACGCGCGCCTCCAGGGCGGCGCGAAACACGTGGTCGGACGCGACCACGGTGGCCTGCACCAGCGCCGCGGGCGCCCCCTTCTTCGCGGCGGCGGCGTGGTAGAGGACGCGCACGCCCGCGAGCGCCTGCCGCAGCGCGGCCGGGTCGTCGAGCCGGCACGGGACCACCTCGACGGCCGCGCCGCGCGCCTCGCCCTCCGGGATCGCCAGCCGCGCGGGCGCGGTGCCGGGCCGCACCAGGCAGCGGATCCGGTCCACGCCCTGCCGCAGCAGGCTCCGCACGATCTCGCGCCCCAGGAACCCGGCCGCGCCGGTGACCGCCCTCACGCGCACGCCTCCTGCGCGGCGGCGTCGGCCCGCCGGCACGCCGCGGCCGCGGCGTCGATCACCTGCGCGACGGCGCGGGCGTCCGCGAGCGGCACCGGCGCCTCGCCGCCGGTCCGGGCCGCCCGGTAGAAGGCGGCGAACAGCTGGCGCATGCCCTCGAAGTAGTGCAGCCGCGCGAGCGCGAGGTCGGCGCTGCGCCGCAGGAGCTCCGCCCCGGCCGCCGAGGCGTCGCGCCGCGCCCAGTCCACCTTCTGGAACGGGCCGGGCAGGTGGGAGCCCTCCACCACGCGCAGCGTGCGCGCGTCGAGGGACGCGTGCACCGCCCGCCGCGTGCCGTACACGGTCAGCGCGAGCTGGGCCGGGCGGATGCGGCAGGAGAAGAGCACCGACGCGGTGGCGCGCGCGCCCTCCAGGAGGATCCGCAGCTCGTCGTGGAACGCGTCGCGCGCGTCGCCGAAGCGCTCGGGGCGCAGCCGGCGCCCCAGCGCGTGCGCCACCGCGGGCGTCCCCGGCCCGAGGAGCGGCAGCACGAGCGAGAGCGGGTGCGAGAGGTTGTTGTGCGCGAGCCCGGCGGGGAGGCGGTGGATCCAGTGGCCGGGGTCGCCGGTGAGCAGCGCGCCGAACGGGCCGGAGAGGTCGTAGCCCATCACCGCGTCCGCGTGCACGACCTCGCCGAGCGCGCCGGCGTCCACCAGGGCGCGGAGCCGGTGGATCACCGGGTCGAACAGGAGGTTGTGGCCGGCGCACGCCAGCCGGCCGTGCCGCGCCGCCGCCTGCTCCAGCGCGACGGCCTCCGCCGCGTCCACCGTGACCGGCTTCTCCACGTACACGTGCGCGCCCGCGGCGAGCGCGCGGGTGGCGAGCGCGAGGTGGCTCGCCGGCGGCGTGGTGACGTGCACGACCTCCGGGCGCGCCTCCGCCAGCATCGCGTCCACGGCGTCCGGCCCCTCGTAGAACGCCGGCACGCGCCAGCGCGCCGCCGCCTGCTCTGCCATGTGCCGGGTGGCGTCGCACACCGCCACCACCTCGGCGCCGGCCCGGCGAGCCTGCGCGAGGTGCGCGTCGGCGATCTGCCCGCACCCGATCACCGCCACCCGGACCGCGGTCCCATCTCGCTCCGCCATCGTCCCCTTTCCCCGGCCGCGGGGCGGCCGCCTTGGAGGTCTTCACCGCGCCCCGCCCCGGCCAGCGCCGCGGCGGGGCACCCGCCGCGCGGGATCACCGCGCCGGGGCGGCCGCCTCGGCCGGCGCGCCGCGCGCGCGCGTCCACAGCACCCGGTAGACCGCGAAGATGGCGTCGAACGGGTCGTCGTCGCGCGGGCGGGCGGCCGGGGGGGCGCCGGCCACCGCGTCCTCGAGCCGCGCGGCGAGCGCGGCCGCGTCACCGGGCGGGAAGAGCAGGCAGCCGGCCGGCCGGTGGCCGACGGTGCTCGCGACCACCGCACGGCCGAGCGCGAGCGCCTCGCGCACGGTCACCGCGTCGCCGTCGGCGCGGGTGGGGCGGGCGAACACGTCCGCGGCCTCCAGCACCGCGAGCGCGGCGGGGTGGTCGAGCTCGCCGAGCCCGAGCACGGCGTCGCCGGTGAGCGCCTCGGTGCCCTCGCCGAACGCGACCAGCCCGGCGCGCGGGTGGCGCGCCCGCAGCGCGCGGAACGCGGGCAGGAGCAGGTCGGCGCCGTAGATCCGTCCGGGCGGGAGCGCCGCCGCGAGGAGCGGCACGTGCGAGGTCCGGAACGCGGCCAGGCCCGGCGGCGGCCGGCGCGGCTCGAGCAGGGCCGGGGAGTAGGGCGGCACGACCGCGATCCGCGCCCTCGGCACGCCGCTCGCGCCGAGCGCGGCGGCGATCTCGTCGTTCACCGCCAGGATCCGCCCGAAGCCGGCGCAGGCGGCCGCGGCGAGCGCGCGCCGCGCCGGACCGCCGCGCAGCCACGCGGGGGCCGAGCCGGAGTGCAGCGTGAGCACGCCGAGCGGCGCCGCGCCCCGGCGCGCGCGCGAGGCGGCCAGGGCCACCAGCCAGCTCTTCACATTGGCGCCGCTGGTGTGCACGTGCAGCAGCCGGCCCTCCGCCGCGGCCCCCCCGAGCGCGGCGGCGTACCGGAGCGCGCCGCGCGCCGGCCGGACGCCGTCGCCCGAGTGGTCGCCGCGGCCGATGTCGAGCACCCGCACGTCCACGCCGCGCGCGCGGGCGGCGCGGGCCAGCGCGGCCACGTGCACCGCCACGCCGCCGTACGGCCGCGGCCAGTTGCCGACGAGCGCCAGCCGCACTCAGCTCACCGCCCGCGCGTCCGCGTGCGCCTCCGCGCCCTCCGGCCGCGCCGTCCGGGCCGCGGGCTCGGCGGGTGGATCCGGCCGCTCCCCGGGGACGGGCCGCGCCAGGCCCAGCGTGGAGAACACGCCGCCCAGGTTGCACGTCGCCACCACGCCGCTCCAGCCGACGGCGCCGAGCGTGGTGTTCTCCCAGAGGACCTTGCGCTTCAGCCCGTACGCCGAGCCGCCGTGCCGGTTCTCCTCGTCCTCGATGGTCACGGCCGCCTCGAAGCCCGCCTCGGCCACCGCGCGCTGGACCGCCGGCGTGTAGTAGCCGTTGGGGTAGGCGAAGTGGCGCGGCGCCCGGCCCACGCGCTCGGCGAGCTGGTCGCGGCAGCCGGCCAGCTCGCGGCGCGCCTCGGCGAGCGGCAGGTTCGCGAGCACCGCGTGGTTGACCGTGTGGCCGCCCACGTCCACGCCCGCGGCGTCGAGCGCCCGCACCTCGTCCCAGGTCATGAGGCGCGTCGAGGCCGGGAGGTCCTGCTCGGCGGTGCCGAGCCGGCGCTCCAGCGCCGAGGCCAGCGCCACCAGCCGCTCGTGCGGGAGGCGCGCGATGAGCCGGTCGAGCGTGGCCGCCGGCCCGCGCTCGGCGCAGGCGGAGAGCAGCGCCTGGATCGCGGGCGGGAGGCCGGCGCGCTCGAACGGGATGCGCCGCCGCGCCAGCGCGGTGAGCGCCGCGTGGAGCCGGTCGTGCGGGAGGCGGCGGGCCGTGCCGACGTAGCCGGTCGGCACGAACACGGTCGCCGGGACGCGCAGGGCGCGCAGCACCGGCAGCGCGTGCTGCGCCACGTCGGCGTAGCCGTCGTCGAGGGTCACCGCGACGACGTCGGCGCGGTGGGCGCCCGCGGGCTCCGCCAGGATGCGGCGGGCGTCGGCGAGCGAGACGATCTCGTTCCGCCGCCCCACGTGCTCGAGCTGGCGGCGGAGCGTGTCGGTGGAGACGAGCAGCGAGGCGAGCGTCTGCCTGGCCTCGGCGTCGAAGTCGGGCGTCACGCGGTGGTACGAGAGGATGAGCACGCGGGAGCCGCCCGCCTGCCGCCGGCGCACCAGCCGGACCGCGTGGTGGATCCCCGCCGCGGTGAGCGCCCCCGCCACGGCCGCCTTCGCGGCCCGCTTCAGGATCCAGCGCGCGCTGAAGTCGGCCCGTTCCGGCATGCCCCCTCCTCCTCGGCGAGAAGGTGTGCACGCGCTCCGGCGGCGAGCGCCGGTCCCGGCGGGTGCGCTGCGTCCGGGGGCGCTGCCGCCCGGGGCGCGTACTCCCGCGCGAAGCCCCGTCAGAAGCTGCGGGACTGCCCGCCGTCCACCACCCAGCAGGCGCCGTTCACCCAGCTCGCGCGCGGCGAGGCCAGGAACGCGACCACCGCCGCGACCTCCTCGGGCGCGCCGAAGCGTCCGCCCGGGATCTCGCGCCGGACGAAGTCGGCGATGCCCTCCGGGTCCGCCTGCCGCCGCCGCTCCCAGCCGCCGCCCGGGAACGCGATCGACCCCGGCGCGACCGAGTTCACCCGGATGCCGTCGGCGGCGAGCTCGCGCCCGAGCGCCTTGGCCAGGCTCTGCTCGGCCGCCTTGGCGACGTTGTACGAGGGGCCGCCGCCGGCCTCTCGCCCCCAGATCGACGTGATCATCACGATCGACCCGCCGCCGCGGCGCCGCAGCTCCGGGATGGCCCGGAGGCTGGCGCGGAGGGCGGGGAACAGGTTGCGGTCGAGCACCGCGCGGAGGTCGGCCTCGCCGGCGTCCGCGATCGTGCGCGCGTCCGAGCCGCCCACGTTGTTGACGAGCACGTCCACGCCGCCCAGCGCCGAGGCGGCCTCGCCCACCAGCCGGTCCACGCCCTCGGCGGTGGCGAGGTCGGCGGCGACCGTCAGGTGCGGGCCGGGCCCGGCCTGGTCGAGCGCCGCGCGAACCTCGGCGAGCGCCTCGGCGCCGCGCGCGCCGACGGCCACCCGCGCGCCCTCCCGCGCCAGCGTCAGCGCGATGGCGCGGCCGATGCCGCGGCTGCCGCCGGTGACGATCGCGACCTTGCCGCCGAGCCCGAGGTCCATGCGCGAATCCTAGCGGCGGCGCCGGCGGCGCGCGGCCGCGCGCTCCACCAGGGCGAGCTTCTCGGTCCGGCGCAGCCGCTTCAGCGCCGCCTCGCGCCGCAGCGCCGCGCCGCGGTCGTCGGCGCGCTCGCGCCAGACCAGCTCCACCGGCAGGCGCGAGCGCGTGTAGCGCGCGCCGCGCCCGGCGGCGTGGCGGGCCACCCGCGCGGCGAGGTCGTTCGTGGCGCCGGCGTACAGCGAGCCGTCGCCGCAGCGCAGGAGGTACACCCACCAGCGCGCCGCCCCCGCGGCGGCGCCGCGCCCGGGCGCTGCCGCGGGCACTACCGGCCGCGCTGCGAGGCGCGCCGCGTCTGCTGGGCGACGAAGGGGTTGGACGGTCGGCCGACCGTCCGCGGCTGCGGGGCCCCGGGCGCGCCCTCCGGTCCGTGCGCGTGCTCGGGGTGCTGCTCGGGCGGCGCGGTCCGCTGGACCGGCTTCCCTTCCTTCTTCCGCTTCTTGCTGACCGGCATCTCGTTCTCACCTCTCGGCCCACGAGGAAGCCGCGGGCGACCAGAACCTAGCGCGAACCCGGGCGGACGCCCAGTGAGCCGCGCCAAGAGAAAGCCCCGGCCCTGGGGATGCCAGGACCGGGGCTCGGGAGCGCGCGATACAGGATTCGAACCTGTGGCCTTCGGCTCCGGAGGCCGACGCTCTATCCAGCTGAGCTAATCGCGCTCGAGGGGCGGTATCTAGTGCAGGCCTTCCCGAAAGGCAAGAAGGTTCGCGGGCCTTCGGCGCTCCGGCCGGTGGGGCGCGGCCGCCGCCGCGCGGGCTCGGTTCACCCGTAGCGAATCAGATGGGTCACCGGGACACCACCGGGGAGACCTCCTGCGCGCCCCGGCACATGCGCGCCAGCGCGCATCTAGGGGTTGAGGCATCCGGTCGCACATGCTAGGCACCCAAACGTGCCCCAGATAAACACGCTCGAGCAGCTGCTCAAGGCCACCGCCCTCGTCGCCGCGGCCATCGCGGTCCTCATCCTCGCCTGGTACCTGGTCCGTCGCCCGCCGCTCAACCGGACGACCAAGGTCCTGCTCCTCTTCGGGCTCGGCGTCATGCCGATCGGCGTGGCGCTCACCGGCAACATCGCCGGCTTCGAGTACACGCTGAAGCGCCCGTTCTGCGGCTCCTGCCACGTGATGCTGCCCTACACGGAGGACGCGGCGGACCCGGCGTCCACCAGCCTCGCCGCGATCCACAGCCGCAACCACGCGTTCGGCGAGGAGAGCTGCTACACGTGCCACGCCGACTACCAGATGTTCGGCGCGATGACGACCAAGCTGAACGGCCTGAAGCACCTGTACTTCTACGTCACGGAGTACGCGAACACCGGGCCGTACGGCGAGGGCGGGCCGAAGATCCACATGTACAAGTCGTTCCAGAACGGCATGTGCACCCGCTGCCACTCGACCACCGCGCCGAGGTGGCTCGCGAACGAGGAGCACTCGGGCATGATCGAGGAGATCCGCTCGGGCGACGCCAAGTGCGTGGACTGCCACGGCGGCGAGAAGGTCCACCCGCGCGCGTTCGCGCACGGCGGCAACGGCCGCGGTCCCGCGGCCTCCATCGGGAAGGGGGAGTAGCGATGATCTCCAAGTTCACGATCCGCCGGCTGGTGCTGGTCTCGGCGGTCCTGTCGCTCGTCTCGCTCGCCCTGATGATCGCGGGCATCGTGTTCCCGAACCCGTTCCTGCTCGTCGCGGCGATGAGCCTCGGCCAGCTCTTCGGCACCACCTCGCTCGCGCTGTACCTGCTCGCCATCGCGCTCGACCTGCAGGGCGTGGGCGAGCACGAGGAGCTGGGCGGCCGCCTCGGCGGCGGCCAGCCGTAGGGCAGGGCGGGGCGCGCGGCGCCCCCCGGAACGCCGAAGGCCCCGGCGCCCTACGCGGGCGGCCGGGGCCTTCTCACGTCCGGTCCGGGGACCGGAGGGCCGCTAGCCCGGGTTGATGCAGCTGCAGCTGGTCGTGCCGTCGCAGAGGTCGAACGAGCCGGCCTTCGCGCAGGTCCCGGTGCAGCAGGTCTGCGTCGGCGAGCACGCCGCGCCGATGTCGGCGCAGGTCTGCGGCGGCGTGCAGAAGCAGCCGGTGGCGCTGGTGCACGGCACCCCGTTGCTCAGGCAGGTGGTGTTCTCGCCGGGGCAGCAGGGGTTGGTCGGCGAGCAGGACGGCAGCGGCTGGCCGTGGACGTAGTGGCCGCAGGTGGCCGCCGGGACCTCGCAGGTGCAGGAGGTGTCGCCAGCGGCGCAGTCCGCCTGCCCGGTCGTGCCCTGCGTCTTGCACGCGAGGCCGGTGCAGCAGGCGGCGCCGCCCGCGGTGCAGCCCTGGCCCACGTCCACGCAGGTCTGGGCCGACTGGCAGGTGCCGCCGGTGCAGGACAGCCCCGAGCAGCAGGTGTCGCCGGCGCCGCACGCCTGGCCGAGATCGACGCAGGAGCTCTGGTCGGTGACGCAGGAGCCGTGCGTGGCGCCGGGCGGGACCGCGCAGGAGAGGCCCGAGCAGCAGTCCGCGGAGACGGTGCAGGCCTCGCTCTGCCGCTGGCACACCGGCTGGCAGGCGTGGGAGTCCGCGTCGCAGAAGCCGGAGCAGCACTGGCCGTCGGTGCTGCACGTGCTGCCCACCGCGCCGCAGGCGGCCGGCGCGCACTTGCCGGAGGTGCAGGTCCCGCTGCAGCAGTCGGCGTTGCTGGTGCAGGTCCCGGTGGTCGGGATGCACGAGCCGCCGCAGCGGAGCACGCCCTGCGCGTCCGGCACGCACGGCGCCAGGCCGCAGCACTGGTCGCGGAACTGGCAGACGTCGCCCTGCGGGATGCAGCAGTTCGGATCGCTGCCGTCGTAACCGGTGGGGCAGGTGGAGCCGGTCTCGCCGGGGGGCGCGCCGTAGCAGCGCATGATGTTGTTCGAGTCGGGCTTGCAGGCCGGCTTGCCGCTGCCGTTCCAGGTGCTCGGCATGCAGCAGTTCTGCGACGCGTTCACGTCGGTCGAGGCGCCGCAGATGTTGCCCGGCGGGTTGCACGAGCCGCCGTTGTCGCAGGTGTGCTCCGCGTCGCAGGAGATCCGCTGGGACGTGGGCACCTTGTCGTTGATGTTGCAGCAGGCGTCGGTGGAGTCGCAGAAGTCGCCCGTCATGCGGCAGCCGCCGGCGGGCTGGCAGACCTTGGCGCCGCTGCCCGGGTCCACGCACAGGCGCGAGCAGCAGTTGGACGGGCCGTCGCAGGGGTTGCCGCCCTGGACGCAGCCGCCCGGCGGATCGAAGCACCGGCCCGGCGTGCCGGCGCTGGTGTCGCAGAGGCCGGAGCAGCAGTCGGTCCCCTGGTAGCAGAGGTCGCCGTACGCGTTGCAGGTGTACGCCGGGACGCAGGCGCCACCCTGGCAGTTGGTGGAGCAGCAGTCGTACGGCTGCGAGCAGGCCTCGCCGAGCGTGCGGCAGGAGGCGCCGGTGCCGCCGCTCGGGACGGCGGTGCAGGTGCCGGACTGGTTCGTGCCGCAGGAGCCGGTGCCGGAGCAGCAGTCGGACGGCGTCGCGCAGCCCTCGCCGATCTGGTTGCACGCCTCGGCGCGACAGGCGCCGTCCACGCAGTTGAGCGTGCAGCAGTCGCTCGCGGCCGTGCAGGCCTCGCCGGCCGGCTTGCAGAACTCGCTCGTGGTGCAGACCGTCGCGCCGCCGCCGGGAGGCGAGGCGCAGGTCCCGGAGCAGCAGGCGGTGCCGCCCACGGTGCACGCCGTCCCGTCCGCCACGCAGGTGGTGGAGCCCTTGGTGCAGACGCCGCCCTCGCAGCGCCCCTCGCAGCAGGGCGCGCCGCCGGCGCTGCAGGCCTGCGCGTCGGCGACGCACGAGCTGACGGTGACGCAGGTGCCTGCGCCGGTCCCGCCGAGGCACGTGAGGCCGGTGCAGCAGTCGGCGGGCGTGCTGCAGGCGGCGTTCAGCTCGCTGCAGGCGGGCGGCGGCGGATCGACGGGCCCCGATCCGCCACCCCCTCCGCTGGAACACGCCGCGAGCGCGGCGAGCAGGGAGGCGGTGAACGCGAGCCGAAGGCGTGCGGGGCAGCTGTGCATGGTCGGTTGGCTCCTCGTGTCCCCGACGAGCGGGACAGCGAGCAGTTACCCCAGAACGCCTTGCGTCTACCAGGGGTTTGCTGTGCGCGGCGGTGCGCACTGTGCGTGCCCACGTACCGTCCGGCAGGGGGCCCGCATCCTTGACCCTCCATGCCCCGGGCTGGTACGTATGGCAGTGATTTTGCGGGGGTGCGTACGCACTCCCCAGGGGGGCGCGCTTCCATGGCAATCCGGGCGATCGCGGTCGAGGACGACGAGGCGGTGTCGAAGCTCATCGCCCAGGTCTTGACCGCGCACGGATTCGAGGTGTGCGGGACCGCGGCGACCGGCGAGGATGGGGTCGCGCTGGCCCGGCGCGAGCGGCCGGACGTGGCCCTCGTGGATCTCGGGCTGCCGAAGATGAGCGGTGAGGACGTCATCGCCACCATCCGGCAGGAGCTGCCCAAGACCGCGTGCATCGCGCTGACCGCGGTGGACATCCCCGCCCGCGTGCTGAACGCGATGCGGGCCGGGGCTTCGGGCTACATCCTGAAGCCGTTCCACGCCGCCGATCTCACCAAGGCGGTGGAGGACGTGCTCTCCGGCGAGGCCGCGCCCATCAGCCCGCGCGCGGCGAAGGTGCTGCTCCAGGAGTTCCGCGGCGACCCGCCGGACCAGCGCGCCAAGGACGGCCCGGCGCTCTCGAAGCGCGAGCTCGAGGTGCTGCAGCTGCTGGTGCACGGCCACACCTACGCGGACGTCGCGACGGCGCTCGGCATCGCCGAGGGCACCGTCCAGACGTACGTGAAGCGGATCTACGAGAAGATGGACGTCTCGACGAAGGCCGAGGCCGCGCTGCTCGCGGTCGCGCGCGGGCTCGTGAAGCCGTAGGCGCCGGCGCCGCCTCGCGGGGTCGCGAGGGGCCGCCTCGAGGCCCGGGTCCCTCCCGGGTTCGAGGAGGCTTACATCCCTGGGGAGTCCGGCGCGCGCGGGCAACGGCCCGGCGCGCCTTGACTTCGCGGGATCGACCCCTATAATGAGGCCCTTTTTCCGCCTCGGAAAGCCGTATAAATGCGCGTCAATATTGACGAAATCAAGGAGGCAGGCCTCCGTCGGAGCTGGGACGTCGCCCGCGAGCAGGTGGACGACATCCTCCAGGGCGACAAGGCCGGCTACCGCGCGCGCGGTCCGCTTCACGTCGAGGCGAAGCTGGAGAAGATCGACCGGCGCGTGCGGGTGGACGCGCACGGGAAGGCGGAGCTCTCGGTGCCGTGCGGCCGGTGCCTCCAGCCGGTGTCGCTGGACCAGCCCGTGGATTTCGAGTTGACGCTCGTCCCCTCGGACGAGTACGTGGACGAGCCCCGAGGCGAGAAGGACTCGAGCACCGGCCCGGCCGGCGGCAGCTTCGAGGCCGAGCGGGCGGACGAGGAGATCTACACGGGCAAGGTCGTGGACCTCGACCCGATCCTCCGCGAGCAGCTGCTCCTGGCGGTGCCGGGCTACCCGGTGTGCAAGGACGACTGCAAGGGACTCTGCCCCGTGTGCGGGGCCAACCTGAACGATCGCGAGTGCGGCTGCGATCGCCACGTTCCGGACCCGCGCTGGGCGGGCCTCAAGAACGTGAAGCTGTAGTGAGCGCGCCGCGGCTGCGGCGCGCAGAAGGAGCACGACGTGGGCGTTCCCAAGAAGCGGACGAGCAGCATGCGGCGCGATCGGCGCCGCGCCGCGAACTTCAAGCTGAAGCCGGTCAACGTGGTGAAGTGCCCGAAGTGCAAGGAGCCCGTGCTCCCGCACCGCGCCTGCCCGTCCTGCGGGACGTACAAGGGTGAGCAGATCACCGAGGCGTCATAGGCGCGATGGTCGGGAAGATCGCGCCCATCGCCGTCGATGCGATGGGGGGCGACCACGCCCCCGGCGCGATCGTACAAGGTGCCGTTAACGCAGCGCGTAAGGGGTTGCCGGTCGTCCTGGTCGGCCCCGAGGCGCGCGTGCGAGAGGAGCTCGCGCGCCACCGCGCCGGGAGCTCCCTGCCGCTCGAGGTGCACCCTGCGACGGAGGTGGTCGAGATGCACGACCACCCCGGCCAGGCGATGCGGCGGAAGAAGGACAACTCCATCCGCGTCTGCTTCGACCTGGTCGCGTCCGGCCGGGCGGCGGGGATGGTGTCCGCGGGCAACTCCGGCGCGGTGATGGCGGGCGCCATCCTGGTCCTCGGCCGTCCCGAGGGCGTCGAGCGGCCCGCGATCGTCTCGGTCCTCCCCGCGCTCAAGGGCTCGCCGCTCATGCTCGACATGGGCGCGGTGGTGGACTGCCGGCCGATCCACCTGGTGCAGTTCGCGCTCATGGGCGAGGTCTTCTCGCGCCGCGTGCACGGAGTGGCCCGGCCGCGCATCGCGATCCTCTCGAACGGGGAGGAGGACACGAAGGGCACCGACCTCACCCGCGCCGCCGCCGCGGCGCTGCGGCGCGCGCCGATCGACTTCGTGGGCTACTGCGAGGGGCGCGACCTGCTCACCGGCGAGGTGGACGTCATCGTGACCGACGGCTTCACCGGGAACGTGGCCCTGAAGACGATGGAGGGCACGGCCAAGGTGGTCGGCGAGTACCTCAAGCGCGCGCTGCGCAGCACCACCGTGTCGAAGATCGGCGGGCTGCTCTCCAAGGCGGCGCTGGAGGGGATGAAGAAGCGCATCGACTGGCGCGAGGTGGGCGGCGCGCCGCTGGTGGGCGTGAACGGGGTCGGGTTCATCTCGCACGGGCGCTCCGACGCGCTCGCGATCGAGAACGCGATCCGCCGCGCGGGCGACGCCGCGCGCACCCACTTCATCGACGAGATCGCGCGGGCCGTCGCGCCGTCGCACGCGCTGCTGGAGGTCCCCGCCAACGGCGCGGCCGCCCAGCAGGGCCCCACGCCGCGGCGCACCGCGCCGCCCCAAACCTAGGAGATCCATGCGCTCCCTCATCGCCGGCACCGGGTCCTACGCGCCCGAGAAGGTCGTCACCAACGCCGATCTCGAGAAGCTGGTCGACACGAACGACCAGTGGATCGTGGAGCGCACCGGCATCCGCGAGCGCCACGTCGTCGCCGACGACCAGGCCACCAGCGATCTCGCGCTCGAGGCCTCGCGGCGCGCGCTCGACGCGGCCGGCCTGGACGCGAAGGACGTCGAGATGATCGTGGTGGGCACGGTCACCCCGGACTACCCGTTCCCCAGCGTGGGCGCGGTGCTGCAGGGCAAGCTCGGCAACAAGAAGGCGTTCGCGTTCGACGTCTCGGCCGCCTGCGCCGGCTCGCTGTACGCGCTCTCCGTCGCGGATCGCTTCGTCGCGAGCGGCGCGGTGAAGAACGCGCTGGTGGTGGGCGCCGACGCGCTGACCCGGATCACCGACTGGACCGACCGCAACACCTGCATCCTGTTCGGCGACGGCGCCGGCGCGATGGTGCTGAAGCCGACCGACGACCCGCAGCGCGGCATCCGCGCCGTCCGCCTCCACGCCGACGGCTCGCTCGTGCCCATCCTGCTGCAGCCGGGTGGCGGCTCGCGCGACCCGATCTCCGAGAAGGTGGTCCGGGAGAAGTCGCACTACGTGAAGATGAACGGCCGCGAGGTGTTCAAGGTGGCCGTCCGCTCGCTCGAGGAGAGCTGCCGCGAGGTGCTCGCCGACGAGAAGCTCACCCCGGGCGACGTGACCTGGGTGATCGCGCACCAGGCGAACAAGCGCATCCTGGACGCGACGCTGCACCGCCTGGAGATCCCCGAGTCGAAGTGCTGGATGAACCTCGAGAAGTACGGCAACACCTCGGCGGCGAGCGTCCCGATGACGCTCGACGAGGCGAACCGGGCCGGCTGGCTGAAGCCGGGCGACACCGTCCTGATGATGGCGATCGGCGGCGGCATGGCCTGGGGCGCCAGCGTGGTGCGCTGGTAGCCGGGAGGGCGGACACATGGGCAAGCTGGCGTTCGTCTTCCCGGGGCAGGGCTCGCAGGCGGTCGGCATGGGCAAGGACCTGCACGACGCCTTCCCGGAGGCGCGGGAGATCTTCGAGGAGGTGGACGAGGCGCTGGGCGAGAAGCTCTCGGCCCTGTGCTTCGGCGGCCCCGAGGACCAGCTCAAGCTGACCGCGAACACCCAGCCCTCGATCCTGACCGTCTCGTCCGCCGCCGCGGCGGTGCTCGCGAACCAGGGGCTGGTCCCGGACTTCGTGGCCGGCCACTCGCTGGGCGAGTACTCGGCGCTGGTGGCGGTGGGCGCGTGCGGCGCCGCGGAGGCGGCGCGGGCGGTGCGCGCGCGCGGCACGTTCATGCAGGAGGCGGTGCCGGCGGGGCAGGGCGCCATGAGCGCGGTGCTCGGGCTCGACCCGGCGCGCGTCCGCGAGATCTGCGCCGCGGTGGCGTCCGAGACCGGGCAGGTGGTCTCGCCCGCGAACTACAACGAGCCGGCCCAGACGGTGATCGCCGGCGCGGCCGGCGCGGTGGAGCAGGCCGGCGCGAGGCTCAAGGAGGCCGGGGCGAAGCGGGTGCTGCCGCTGCCGGTGTCCGCCCCCTTCCACTCGGCGCTCATGGCGCCGGTGAAGGCGCGGCTCGAGCCGGTGCTGCGCGGGATCGCGTGGAAGGCGCCGCTCCGGCCGGTGGTGACGAACGTCGAGGCGAAGCCGAACCAGGACGCCGCGCGGGTGGTGCCGCTGCTGGTCGAGCAGGTGACCGCGCCGGTGCGCTGGATCGAGTGCGTCGAGGAGCTGGTCCGGCTGGGCGTGACCCGGGTGGTCGAGGTCGGCCCGGGCAAGGTGCTCTCCGGGCTGATCCGCCGCATCGACAGGTCGGTCGAGGCGTTCAACGTCGAGGACCGCGCGTCGCTGGAGAAGACGCTCGCCGCGCTGAAGGGCTAGGGGATCGACATGACGTTCGACTTCACCGGGAAGATCGCGCTCGTCACCGGCGCCTCGCGCGGCATCGGCCGCGCCGTGGCGGTGGCGCTGGCGCGCGGCGGGGCCAGCGTGGCCCTGAACTACGCGGGCAACGACGCGGCCGCGGCCGAGGCCCTCGCGCTGGTGCGCCAGGCGGGCGCGCCGCGCGCCGAGCTGTACCGGTTCGACGTGGCCGACCCGGCCGCCTGCACCGCCGCGGTGGAGCAGGTGGTGGCCACGTTCGGCGGGCTGCACGTGCTCGTGAACAACGCCGGCATCGCCATCGACCAGCTCGTCATGCGGCTCAAGGACGAGGACTGGAACCGGCAGCTCCAGGTGAACCTCACCGGCGCGTTCAACCTGATCCGCGCCGCCACCCGGCCCATGATGAGGCAGCGCGCCGGCGCCATCGTGAACCTCACCTCCGTGGTGGGCGAGATGGGCAACGCCGGCCAGGCCGCCTACGCCGCCACCAAGGCGGGGCTGGAGGGGCTCACGAAGTCGGTGGCCCGCGAGCTCGCGTCGCGCAACGTGCGCGTGAACGCGGTGGCGCCCGGCTTCATCGACACGGACATGACCGCGGCGCTCCCCGAGGCCGCGAAGACGAAGATGAAGGACATGATCCCGCTCGCGCGGCTCGGCAGCGCGGAGGACGTGGCGAACGCGGTGGCGTTCCTCGCGAGCGACCAGGCATCGTACGTGACCGGCGAGACCCTGCGGGTCAACGGCGGCATGTACATGTAGCTGCAGGCTCCCTGCGGCGGCACCAACCCCGAGCACAACGGAGGAAGCACCATGTCGGCAACGATCGAGCAGAAGGTGAAGAACATCATCGCGGACCAGCTGGGCGTGGGAGAGGACGAGATCAAGCCCGCCGCCAGCTTCATCGAGGACCTCGGCGCCGACTCGCTCGACATCGTCGAGCTGGTCATGGCCATGGAGGAGGAGTTCGAGGTCGAGATCCCCGACGAGGAGGCCGAGAACATCAAGACGGTGCAGGACGCGGTGAACTACATCACCACGCACAAGAAGTAGCCGCGGCTCCGGAGTCGGTACCGCGCGCGGGGGCGGGGCCGGGGGGCCTCGCCGCCGCCGCACGCGCTCTTTCCGAGGAGAGGTGAACCTGATGAGCAGGCGCCGTGTCGTCGTCACTGGACTGGGGCTGGTCTCGCCCGTGGGCATCGGGGTGGAGGAGTCCTGGAGCGCGCTCGTGGCCGGCAAGAGCGGCATCGGGCCCATCACCCTCTTCGACGCCTCGACCTACCCGACCCGCATCGCGGGCGAGGTGAAGGCCTTCGATCCGACCCGGTTCATGGACCGGAAGGAGGCCCGCCGGAACGACCGCTTCATCCAGTTCGCGCTGGCCGCCGCCGACATGGCCATGAAGGACTCGGGCCTCGACATGTCGAAGGAGGACCCGGTGCGCGTCGGCGCCATCGTCGGCGCGGGCATCGGCGGCCTCGGCACCATCGAGGACGAGCACAAGACGCTGCTGGAGAAGGGCGTCCGCAAGATCGGCCCGTTCTTCATCCCGTCGCTCATCATCAACCTGGCCCCGGGCCAGATCAGCATGAAGTACGGGATGCAGGGCCCGAACTTCTCGCCGGTGTCGGCCTGCGCCACCGGCAACCACTCCATCGGCGACGCGATGCTCTACATCGAGCGCGGCCTCGCCGACGTGATCATCGCGGGCGGCTGCGAGGCCACCATCACGCCGCTCGGAATCGGCGGCTTCTGCGCGGCCCGGGCGCTCTCGGAGCGCAACGACGCGCCGGAGCAGGCGAGCCGCCCGTTCGACAAGGGGCGCGACGGCTTCGTGGCCGGCGAGGGCGCCGGCCTGCTGGTGCTCGAGGAGTACGAGCACGCCCGCGCGCGCGGCGCGCGGATCTACGCGGAGCTGGCCGGCTACGGCGCCAGCGCCGACGCGTACCACATCACCGCGCCGGCCGAGGGCGGCGAGGGCGGCGCGCGCGCGGTCCGCATGGCGCTGCAGGACGCGGGCGTCGCGCCCGAGCAGGTCGGCTACGTGAACACGCACGGCACCTCGACGCCGGTCGGCGACGTGGCCGAGTGCCAGGGCATCAAGCGCGTCTTCGGGGAGCA
Source organism: Anaeromyxobacter dehalogenans 2CP-C (assembly GCF_000013385.1). Lineage (GTDB taxonomy): Bacteria > Myxococcota > Myxococcia > Myxococcales > Anaeromyxobacteraceae > Anaeromyxobacter > Anaeromyxobacter dehalogenans_B. The sequence goes on along the minus strand of NC_007760.1, from coordinate 3,105,579 downwards.
CGCGAAGAAGGGGCTGATGGTCTCCTCCACCAAGTCCATGACCGGCCACCTGCTGGGCGGCGCGGGCGGGCTCGAGGCGGTGGTGACGGTCCTCGCCATCTCCCGCGGCGTGCTGCCGCCGACCATCAACGTCGTGGAGCAGGATCCGGAGTGCGATCTCGACGTCATCCCGAACACGGCGCGCGAGGTGCGCGTGGACGTGGCGGTCTCGAACTCCTTCGGGTTCGGCGGGACGAACGCCGTGGTGCTGTTCAAGCGCGTGTAGCCGCGGCGCCGCCGCGGCGCGGGAGGCGGAGATGGCCGAACGGGTGATCGCAGGCTCCGACCACGCAGGGCTGCACCTGCGGGCCGAGGCGGTGAAGGTGGCGCGGGCGGCCGGGTTCGACGTCGAGGACCTGGGGCCGTTCACGGGCGAGAGCGTGGACTACCCCGACTACGCCCGGCAGGTGGCCGAGGCGGTGGCGGCCGGGCGCGCGCGCCTCGGCATCCTGGTGTGCGGCACGGGCATCGGCATGTCCATCTCCGCCAACAAGGTCCACGGCATCCGGGCGGCCCACTGCGTCACGGAGTTCGACGCGCGGATGGCCCGCGCGCACAACGACGCGAACGTGCTCTGCATGGGCGAGCGGGTGCTCGGGCTGGGCGTGGCCGCCGCGGTCGTGAAGGCGTTCCTGGAGACGCCGTTCGAGGGCGGGCGGCACCAGCGGCGCGTGGACAAGATCGGCGCGCTGGAGCGCTGAACCGCCCCGTTGCCTGACCCGGCGGGGCGCGATAGAACCGCCCTCCCGCCACGCTCCCGAGGAGAGACCGAAGATGATGCCCACCCAGCGCCTCGCCGAGGCCGATCCGCAGATCGCGAAGCTCATCCGCGAGGAGACGCGGCGCCAGGCGGAGGGGCTCGAGCTCATCGCCAGCGAGAACTTCGTCTCGCCGGCGGTGCTCGAGGCCCTCGGCTCGACCCTCACCAACAAGTACGCCGAGGGCTACCCGGGCAAGCGCTACTACGGCGGCTGCGAGGTGGTGGACCAGGTCGAGCAGCTCGCCATCGACCGGGCCAAGCAGCTGTTCGGCGCCGACCACGCGAACGTGCAGCCGCACGCCGGCTCGCAGGCCAACATGGCCGCGTACTTCGCGCTGGCGAAGCCGGGCGACACGGTGCTCGCCATGAGCCTGAACTTCGGCGGGCACCTCACCCACGGCTCGCCGGTGAACTTCTCCGGCAAGCTCTTCAAGATCGTCCCGTACGGCCTGCGCCAGTCCGACGAGACCATCGACATGGACGAGGTGGCGCGCCTCGCCCGCGAGCACAGGCCGCGCATCCTGATGGTCGGCGCGAGCGCGTACTCGCGCACGCTGCACTTCGACCGCTTCGCCGAGATCGCGAACGAGGTCGGGGCGGCCATGGTGGTGGACATGGCGCACATCGCCGGCCTGGTCGCGGCCGGGCTGCACCCGTCGCCGGTGCCGCACTCGGAGATCGTCACCACCACCACGCACAAGACGCTGCGCGGGCCGCGCGGGGGCATGATCCTCTGCCGCGAGGCGCACGCGAAGACGCTGAACTCGCAGATCTTCCCCGGCATCCAGGGCGGCCCGCTCGAGCACGTCATCGCCGCGAAGGCGGTCGCGTTCGGCGAGGCGCTCCGCCCCGAGTTCAAGGAGTACCAGCGGCGCATCGTGGAGAACGCCCAGGTGCTGGCCGAGGGGCTGAAGTCTGCCGGGCTGCGGCTCGTGTCGGGCGGCACCGACAACCACCTGATGCTGGTGGACCTGCGCCCGAAGAAGCTCACCGGCAAGGTGGCCGAGGAGGCGCTCGGCAAGGCCGGCATCACCGTGAACAAGAACATGATCCCGTGGGATCCGGAGAAGCCCATGACGACCTCCGGGATCCGGGTCGGCACGCCGGCGCTCTCCACCCGCGGCATGGGCCCGCGGGAGATGACGCTGGTGGCCGCGCTCATCGGGCGCGTGCTCGACGCGCCGGCCGACGAGCAGGTGCTGGCGCGGGTGCGCGGCGAGGTGAAGGACCTCTGCGCGCACTTCCCGATGTACGCGGATCGCGTCTGACGGCCGCGCCGCGGGGCGGGGCCGGCCGGGGCCCCGCGCCGGACGGCGGACCGGGGTGAGTGGATCATGCGCTGTCCCTACTGCGGACACCTCGAGGACCGGGTGGTGGACTCGCGCGAGACGCAGGACGGCCAGGCCACGCGCCGGCGCCGCGCGTGCCTGTCCTGCGAGCGCCGGTTCACGACCTACGAGCGCATCGAGGACGTGCTCCCGCAGGTGGTGAAGAAGGACGGCCGCCGCGAGGCGTTCGACCGCGCCAAGATCGTCGAGGGCGTCGCCACCGCCTGCCAGAAGCGGCCGGTCTCCGCCGAGCAGGTGGAGGCGCTCGTCTCCGCGGTGGAGCGGCAGGTGCAGGAGCTGGGAGAGCGGGAGATCCGCACCGCCGTCATCGGCGAGGCGGTGATGCAGCGGCTCCGCACGCTCGACGAGGTGGCCTACGTGCGCTTCGCCTCGGTGTACCGGGCCTTCCGCGACGTGGGCGAGTTCATGACCGAGCTGGCGGGCCTGGCGCGCAAGGACGGGGGGGAGGAGCGGTGACCGCGCGCGCGGCGCCGTCCGGGCGGCGGGCGAGCGCCCGCGCGCCCGCGCCCGTCGCCGTCGCGGAGGCGGAGCGCTTCATGCGCCTGGCGCTGCGCGAGGCGGCGCGCGGGCTGGGGCGCACCAGCCCGAACCCGGCGGTGGGCGCGGTGGTCGTCCGCGACGGGCGGGTGGTCGGGCGCGGGCACCACGCGCGCGCCGGCGGGCCGCACGCCGAGGTGGTGGCGCTCCGCGCCGCCGGGGCGCTCGCGCGCGGCGCGGACGTGTACACCACGCTCGAGCCCTGCGATCACTTCGGCAAGACGCCGCCCTGCTCGGTGGCGCTGCTCGAGGCCGGCGTGCGCCGCGTGTTCGTGGGCTCGAGCGACCCGAACCCCCTCGTGAACGGGCGCGGGATGGCCCGGCTGCGCCGGAGCGGCGTGGCGGTGGTGAAGGGCGTGCTGCGCGACGACTGCGACCGCCTCAACGCGCCCTGGTTCACGTTCATCACCGAGCGCCGGCCGTTCGTGACCCTGAAGGCGGCGGTGACGCTCGACGGCCGCATCGCCACCCGCACCGGCGACGCGCGCTGGGTGAGCGGGGAGGCGGCGCGCGCCTGGGTGCACCGGCTCCGCGACCGGGTGGACGCGGTGCTGGTGGGCGCCGGGACCGCCCGCGCCGACGACCCCCGGCTCACCACGCGCCTGCCGCGCGGCGGCCGCGACCCGATCCGCGTGGTGCTGGACAGCGACCTCTCCCTGCCGCGGACGCTGGCCCTCTTCCGCGGCGGCTCCCCGGCGCCCACGCTCGTGGCGCACGCGGCGCCCGCGCCGGCGCGGCCGTACGGGCCGGGCGTGGAGCTGCTGCGCTGCCGGCGCGGGAAGGGCGGGGTGGACCTCCGCGACCTGCTCGCGAAGCTCGCCGCCCGCGGCGTCGCGCACCTGCTGGTGGAGGGCGGCGCCCACGTCCACGCGCGCTTCCTCGAGGCGGGGCTGGTGGACCGGGTGGCCGTCTTCGTCGCCCCCAAGATCGCCGGCGGCGACGGCGTGCCGCTCGTGGCGGGCCGCGGGCCGGCGCGCATGGCCGACGCGCTGCGGCTGGACCAGGTGGCGTTCGAGCGGGTGGGCGACGACGTGCTCGTCACCGGCGTCCCGGTGCGCCGCACCGCGTTGGCCAAAAACCCCCAACGAGGCTAGGATTCGCGCGAAATGTTCACCGGACTCGTCGCCGACGTCGGCGTGGTGGAGCGGATCGTCCCCTGGCAGGGAGGCGCTCGCCTGACGCTCCGCCCTGCGCGGCTGCCGGTGGACGAGCTGGTGCTCGGCGAGAGCATCGCCTGCTCCGGCGCCTGCCTGACCGTGGTCGAGCGCGGGGGCGGCCTGGTGTCGTTCGACGCGGTCCCCGAGACCCTCTCGCGCACCACCGTCGGCAGCTGGCGGCCGGGCACGAAGGTCAACCTCGAGCGCGCGCTCGCGGTGGGCGAGCGGCTCGGGGGGCACCTGGTGCAGGGCCACGTGGACGCGGTGGGCGAGGTGCTGCGCCGCGTGCCGGAGGGGCAGGGCGCGCGGCTCGCGATCTCGCTGCCGGCGTCCATCGCGCCGCTCGTGGCGGAGAAGGGCTCCATCGCGGTGGACGGGGTGTCGCTCACCGTGGCGACCGCCGCCCGCGACCGCTTCGAGCTCGCGCTGATCCCCGAGACGCTGGTTCGCACCACGCTGGGCCAGGCCGCCGCGGGCACGAAGGTGAACCTCGAGGCCGACGTGCTGGCGCGCCACGTGGCGCGCCTGCGGGCGTTCGAGGGGCTCGGGGCGGGCGATCTCGCCCGCTGGGGATACGCAGCAGAGGAGAAGCCGTGACGGAGCACGCGCAGCACGCCGTGGACCGGGTGGAGAAGGCCATCGCCTACCTCCGCGCCGGCAAGATGGTGATCCTGACGGACGACGAGGACCGCGAGAACGAGGGCGACCTGTGCCTCGCCGCGGAGAAGGTCACGCCGGCGGCGGTGAACTTCATGGCCCGCTACGGGCGCGGCCTGGTGTGCCTGTCGCTCACCGAGGAGAAGGTGCGGCAGCTGCGCCTCCCGCTCATGGTGGACGAGACGGCGAACACCTCCGGCTTCGGCACCGCGTTCACCGTGTCGATCGAGGCGCGCCAGGGCGTCAGCACCGGCATCAGCGCGAAGGACCGCGCCCACACCATCCTCACCGCGGTCGCCGACGGCTGCCGCCCCGAGGACCTGGCGCGGCCGGGCCACGTGTTCCCGCTCCGCGCGCGGAAGGGCGGCGTGCTGGTGCGCGCCGGCCAGACCGAGGGGTCGGTGGACCTCGCCCGCCTCGCCGGCCTGAAGCCGGCCGGCGTGATCTGCGAGGTGATGAACGACGACGGCACCATGGCGCGCATGCCCGAGCTGGAGAAGCTCTCCCGGGCGCACGACCTGCCCATCGTCTCGGTCGCCGATCTCATCTCGTACCGGATGATGAAGGACACGCTGGTGCGGCGCGCCGCGGAGGCGCCGCTGCCCACCGAGCACGGCGAGTACCGCGCGGTCGCGTACGAGAACGACGTGGACCGGCACCAGCACGTGGCGCTGGTGAAGGGCAAGTGGCGGTCGAACGAGGCGGTGCTGGTCCGGGTCCACTCGAAGTGCCTCACCGGCGACGTCTTCGGCAGCGAGCGGTGCGACTGCGGCCCGCAGCTCCACGCCGCGCTGGACCAGATCGACCGCGCCGGCAAGGGCGTCCTGCTCTACCTCGACCAGGAGGGCAGGGGCATCGGCCTGGCGAACAAGCTGAAGGCGTACAACCTGCAGGACGAGGGCTACGACACCGCCGAGGCGAACGTGCGCCTCGGCTTCAAGCCGGACCTGAGGGACTACGGCATCGGCGCCCAGATCCTCCGCGACCTGGGCGTGCGCAAGATGCGGCTCCTCACCAACAACCCGAAGAAGATCATCGGGCTCGAGGGCTACGGCCTCGAGGTGGTGGAGCGGGTGCCGATCGAGATGCCGGCGACGCGCCGGAACCGCGCGTACCTCATCACCAAGCGGGACAAGATGGGCCACCTGCTCACGCTGGCGCCGGTCGCGGCGGCGGTGGCGCGCGCGCCGGCGGCCCCGGCGCGGGCCGCCAAGCGGCGGCGCCCGGCCCCGTCCAGGAAGGGAAAGGGAAGGCGATGAACGTCTACGAAGGCTCGCTGGTCGGCACCGGCCTCAAGGCCGCGCTGGTGGTGGCGCGCTTCAACTCGCTCGTCACCGAGCAGCTCCTGGTGGGCGCGGCCGACGCGCTCCGGCGGCACGGCGTCGCCGACGGCGACGTGGACGTGTTCCGGTGCCCGGGCACGTTCGAGCTGCCCGCGGTGCTCCGCCGGGTGGTGGCCACCGGCCGCTACGACGCGGTGGTCGCGCTCGGCGCGGTGATCCGGGGCGGCACGCCGCACTTCGAGTACGTGTCGGCCGAGGTGACGAAGGGCGTGGCCCACGTCGCCATGGAGGCGGGCTGCGCGGTCGCGATGGGCGTGCTCACCTGCGACAGCATGGAGCAGGCCCTGGAGCGCGCCGGCGTCAAGGCGGGCAACAAGGGCGCCGAGGCCGCGGCCGCGGCGGTGGAGCAGGCCAACGTGCTGCGCGCGATCGCGCGCGCCCCTGCGCGGAAGGCGGAGTGACGGTGACGTCGCGGCGGACCAGGGCCCGCGAGCGCGCGCTCCAGGCGCTCTACCAGATCGACGTGGCGGCCGAGGGCATCGACGACGCGCTCTCCCGCTTCTGGAAGAGCTTCGAGCCGGTCGAGCGCGAGGTGATGGACCTGGCCGAGGGGCTGGTGCGCGGCGTGGCCCAGCACCGGCGCGCGGTGGACGAGGCCATCGAGGCGGTCTCCACCAACTGGCGGCTCGACCGCATGGCCAAGGTGGACCGGAACGTGCTGCGGCTGGCGGTGTTCGAGCTGCTGCGCACCGACGTGCCGGTTAAGGTGGTCATCAACGAGGCCATCGAGCTGGGGAAGAAGTACGGGTCGGAGAGCTCGGGCGCGTTCGTGAACGGCGTCCTCGACAAGGTGGCGAGCGGCCTGCCGCCGGCGCGCCGCGGCGAGCGGTGAGGGGCGAGGCGTGACGCTCAAGATCGAGGTGGCGGAGCTGGGGCTGCAGGCCATCGACGCGCTCGACGTGGACGCGCTGTGCGTCTTCGTCGGGCCGGAGCGGCCGCTGCAGGGCCTGGCCGGCTTCGTGGACTGGCGGATGTGCGGCGCGGTCTCGCGCGTGATCCGCGGCGGGCTGTTCGAGGCGGCGCCGGAGGAGGCGCTGCTCGTCCCGTCCGGCGGCCGCATCCGCCCGGCGCGCGTGTTCTGCTTCGGCCTGCCCGCGGTGCCGCTCGCGCCCGACGCGTTCCTGGGCGCCGCCCGCCGCGCCTGCACCGCCATGGCCCGCGCCGGGAGCGAGGCGTTCGCCTCGTCCTTCCCGCCGTTCGCCGGCGAGGCGGGGCTGGCGGCGCGCCTCTGGCTCGAGGCCAGCACGCTCCGGCCGGTGCGCCGGCAGGTGCTGCTGGGCGACCCGCGCGCGCTGCAGCGCGACCTGACCGCCGCCCGCAACGCCATGGGGCTGGACGTGGAGGTGGTGGCGCCCCCGTCGCGCGTGGAGATGCCGTCCCGGGGCCGCGCCTTGCCGCACGTCGGCGGCGTGGTACGCTGACCCGGCCGCGGGGGCGCGCCTCCGCGCCGCCCATGCCGGCCGACCGATCCCAGAAGGCGCTCGCCGAGTTCGTCTCCGAGGCCCAGGAGACCATCGACGCGCTCGGCCACGGCCTCATGCGGCTCGAGGCGGGCGGGCACGAGGATCCGGACCCGGACCTCCTGAACGGCGTCTTCCGCGCCGCCCACACGCTGAAGGGCCTGTCCTCCATGTTCGGCGTGGAGCGCCTGACGCGGCTGGCGCACGCGCTGGAGGACCTGCTCGACGAGGTGCGGCTGGGCCGGCGCGGGCTGGATCGCGCCGCGGTCGACCTGCTGCTCGAGGCGCCGGAGGTGCTCTCCCGCATCGTGGCGGAGGAGGCCGCGGGCGCGCCGCCGGCGAGCACCGACGCGGCGGCCCGGCTCACCGACCGGCTCCGGGCGGGCGAGGCGCCGCCGCCGGCCCGCGCCGCCGACCCCCTCGCCACCGTGGCGCTGGGCCCCGAGGTCCGGGACATCCTCACCGAGTACGAGGAGCACCGGCTGCGCGCCAACCTCGCCAAGGGGCTGGCGCTGCACCGGGTGAAGGTGAGCTTCGAGCTGGACGGGTTCGACCGCGACCTGGCGGCGCTGAGCGGCCGGCTGAAGCGGCTCGGCGAGGTGGTCTCGACGCTCCCGTCGTCGGACGTCCGCGACCCGCAGTCCATCGCCTTCGAGCTGCTGTTCGCCTCGAAGGAGCCGCTCGACGCGATCCGCCGCGAGGCGGGGCCGGCCGCCGCGGTCGAGGTGGTGCCGCGCGTGGAGGCGCCGCCCGCCGCCGCGCGCGCCGAGCCGCCCCGGCGCCCGGCCGGCGCCGCCGCGCTCTCCCCGGCGCCCGAGCCGCCCGGCGACGAGGCCGCGTCGCTGCGCTCCGCCTCGCAGGCGGTGCGCGTGGACATCCACAAGCTCGACCGGCTCATGACCGCCGTGGGCGAGCTGGTGCTGGTCAAGACGAGCCTGGTCGCGCTCGCCGAGCAGCTCCGCGCCGACGGGCGCGATCCGGCCGTCGCGGCGGAGCTGCAGCGCACCAACCGCACCCTGGAGCGGCGCCTGGAGGAGCTGCAGGCCGGCATCCTCGAGGTGCGCATGGTCCCGCTGGAGCAGGTGTTCGACAAGCTCTCGCGGATGGTGCGCAAGCTGGCGCGCGAGATCGGCAAGGACATCGACCTGCGGGTCTCGGGCGGCGAGGTCGAGCTCGACAAGCTCATCGTCGAGGACCTCTCCGACCCGCTCATGCACCTCATCCGCAACGCCATCGACCACGGCATCGAGGCGCCCGAGCGGCGCGCCCGCGCCGGGAAGCCGCCGCTCGGCACGGTGCGGCTGGAGGCCTCGCAGCAGGGCAACAAGGTGCGGATCGTGGTGGAGGACGACGGCGCCGGCATCGACGAGGACCGCATCCGGGAGGTGGCGGTCCAGCGCGGGCTGGCGGCCGCCGGCGACGTCGGCGCGCTGTCCCGCCGCGAGCTCATGAACCTCATCTTCGTGCCCGGGTTCTCGACCGCGCGCCAGGTCACCAGCCTCTCCGGCCGCGGCGTGGGCATGGACGTGGTGAAGAGCAACGTCGCCGCGCTGTCCGGGATCATCGACCTGCACACGGAGCGCGGGCGCGGCACGCGCTTCGAGATCACCCTGCCGGTGACGCTCGCCATCGTGCGCGCGCTGGTGGTGTGGGTGGCGGGCCGGACCTACGCGGTGCCGCTCAACAGCGTGCTCGAGATCCTGGAGGTCCGCGCCGCCGACGTGCGCACGCTCTCCACCCGCGAGGTGGTCACCGTCCGCGGCGCGACGCTGCCGCTGGTGCGCCTCTCCAGCTTCTTCGGCCTGCCCGGCGCGGGCGCGCCGGAGCGGCTGTTCGTGGTGGTGGTGGGGCTGGCGCAGGAGCGGCTGGGGGTGGCGGTGGACGCGGTGGTCGGGCAGCAGGACGTGGTGGTGAAGCCGCTCGGCGCGGTGCTGCAGGGCGTGCGCGGCATCGCCGGCGCGACCGACCTGGGCAGCCGCCGCACCGTGCTGGTGCTGGACGTCGGCGCCATCATCGAGGACGTGGTGTCGGGGGAGCCCCGCGAGGCGGCGGGCTAGCCGGATGTACCTCGAGCACTTCCGCCTCGCCCGCAAGCCGTTCTCCAAGACGCCCGATCCGGCGTTCCTGTTCCCCTCGCGCCAGCACGCCGAGGCGCTCGCGCGGCTCTCGCACGCGCTGGAGGAGCGCGAGCTGGCGGTGCTCACCGGCGAGGTGGGCGCGGGCAAGACGACGCTGTCGCGCGCGCTGGTGGACGCGTTCGCGGACCGCTGCCGCTTCAGCTTCGTGGTCCACCCGGCGCTCCCGGCCGCGCAGCTCCTCGGCGCGATCGCCGAGGGCTTCGGGCTCCCGCCGGCGCGGCGGAAGGCGGACGCGTTCTCGGCGCTCGCCGAGCACGTGGCGCGGCTCGACGCCGACGGCCGGTTCGCGGTGGTGGTGGTGGACGAGGCGCAGCTCCTCTCCGCCCGCGCCGCCTTCGACGAGCTGCGGCTCCTCACCAACCTGTGCGCCGACGACCGGGCGCTGGTGGGCCTGGTGCTGGTGGGGCAGCCGGAGCTGCGCGACCGGCTGCGCGCCCGGGGAGGCGAGGCGTTCCTGCAGCGGGTCGGGGTGGCCTACCACCTCGGCGCGCTCGACGCGCCCGAGACCGGCCGGTACCTGGAGCACCGGCTCGCGGTGGCCGGCCGGACCGACCCGCTGTTCGAGCCGGCCGCGGTGGCGGCGGTCCACCGGCTGAGCGGCGGCCTGCCGCGCCGGGTGAACCAGGTCGCGGCGAGCGCGCTGCTGGAGGGGTTCGCGCGCGAGGTGGAGACGATCGGCGCCGAGGTGGTCGAGGCGGCCGCGGCCGATATCGCCGCCTATCTGGGAACGCCAGGACGGCCGGGGTAGAGTGCCCCCCGGCGATGGACTTCCTGGAGATCCGGAAGAAGGCGAGGGAGCGGGCCGCCGCGCGCGCCGCGGCCCGGCCGCCCTCTGTCGCCGGACCCGCGCCCGAGCCGGTTGCGGAGGCGGTGCCCGGGGCCGCGCCCGCCGCCGCGGCCGCGCTCGCCGGGCGCCTCCAGACCATGCCCGAGCCGGACCCGGCGCGCTTCACCACCTGGCGCCCGGGCGAGCCGCCCCCCGTCCCCATCGACCCCTCCGCGCTCCCCCCGGCGCGCGTCGCCGGCCCCGCCGCGCCGCCCGCGTCGCCGCCCCCCGCGCCCGCCTCCGAGGCGCGCCCACCCTCCGCGCCGGCCGCGCGCGATCCGCTCGACGCGTTCTTCTACCGGGCGGACGAGGAGGCGCCGGAGCTGCCGGACCTGGGCTGGGGCGCGGACGGCGCGCAGGCGCCGGTCGAGCCGGGGCAGGTGGGGCTCGACGAGTTCCTCACGTTCGCGCTCGGGGACGAGGAGTATGCCGTCCCGGTGGAGCGCGTGCAGGAGGTGCTGCGCCCCCCGCCGCTCACCGAGGTGCCGCGCGCGCCGGCGCCGGTGCTGGGCGTGGTGACCGTGCGCGGCCGGGTGGTGGCGGTGATCGACCCCCGGGCGCGGCTCGGGCTGCCCGCCGCGCCGGACGCGGGCGACGACGCGTGGCGCCTCGTCATCGTGGACGCGGGCGACGGGCCCTGCGGCTTCCGGGTGGACGCGATCTCGAGCGTGGTCCGGCTGCCCGCCGGCAGCCTGGAGCCGTGCCCCCAGGGCATCGGCGGCGACGCGGCGGAGTGCCTGCTCGGGATCGGGCGCGAGCGCGACCGGCTGTTCACCGTCATCGATCCCGCCGCGCTGGTGCGCCGCTCGCTGGCGCCGCCGCGGCGCGCCGAGGGGGGGCAGGGTGGGGGCGCCTGAGGCGGCCGCGCCGGAGGGCGCGCGGGTCCAGCTCTGCACCTTCCGCGTCGGCGGCGAGGACTACGCCATCGACATCATGCGGGTCCGCGAGATCATCCCCCCGCAGCCCGTCACCCCGGTGCCGCGCGCGCCCGCGTTCGTCGAGGGGGTGTTCCACCTGCGCGGCGAGGTGATCCCGGTGGTGGACGTCCGCCGCCGCTTCGGGCTGCCGATCGGCCCGCCCACCCGGCGCACGCGCTTCCTCGTGGTGAACGTGGCCCGGCGGCGCATCGGGCTGGTGGTGGACGAGGTCTGCGAGGTGCTGCGCCTCCCGCGCCACGCGCTCCGGCCGGCCCCGGCGCTGGTGGCGGACGGGGGCCCCCGCTTCTTCCTGGGCGTGTGCGGCGGCGACGGGCGGCCCGGCGGCCGGCGCGGCGCCCCGGCGCGCCTCCGCCTCCTCCTGGACGTGAAGGCCCTGCTCGACCCGGTGGTGCCGGGCGAGGCGGCCGCGGCCCGGGCGCAGGCCGAGGCCTCGAGGCGCGCATGACCCCTCCCGACCCGCGCAGCCGGGCCCGCTCCGGCGACGAGGAGCTCCGCTACCGCGCCACCGGCGAGCTGGATCCCGCCGCCCCGGCCGACCTGGCGGTGCTGCTGGACGCGCTCGCGGACGCGAGCTGGCGCGTCCGCGCCGCCGCCGTCGAGCGGCTGGGCGCGCTCCGCGATCCCGCGCCGGCGCTGCCCGGCCTGCTGGAGGCGCTGGGCGGCGGGGCCACCGTGGGCGCGCGCGAGGCCGCAGCGGCGGCGCTCCAGCGGCTGGGAGGCGCGGCGGTGCCCGCGGTCCTCGAGCGGCTCGGCGGCCCCGACGCCGACCTCCGGCAGGCGGCGGCGGGGGTGCTCGGGGCGATCGGCGATCGCCGCGGGGTGCCCGCGCTGGCGGCCCGCCTCGCCGACGCAGATCCGAACGTGCGCGCCGCGGCGGCCGAGGCGCTGGGCCGCCTCGGCGGGCCCGAGGCGGCGGGGGCGCTGACCGCGGCGCTCGCGTCCGACGACGCGACGCTGCGGCTCGCGGCGCTGGAGGCGCTCGGCGATCTGCGGGCCTGCCCGCCGGCGGCCCTGGTGGCCGGGATCCTCCCCGACCCGGCGCTGCGCCGCCCCGCCTACCGCGCGCTGGGCGCGTGCGACGAGCCGGAGGGGCTGCGGCTCCTGGCGCGGGGGCTGGCGGAGCCGGCGCGCGGCGCGCGGCAGGCCGCGCTGGCCGGGGTGGGCCTGCAGGTGGCCCGGGACGCCCCGGGCGCGCTGACGGTGCTCGCCGGAGCGGTGGGGGAGGTGGGCGCGCGCGACTCCGGCGTGGCGGACGCGTGCGCCGCGGCGATCGGCGGCGACGATCCCCTCGCGACGCTGGGCGCGATCGCGGCGCTCGGGTGGCTGGGCGGGGCGCGGCACGTGGGCGCGCTGCTGCGCGCCGCCGAGGACGAGCGCCTGCGCCCGCTGGTCGAGGACGCGCTGGAGCGGCTCCCGGCCGGCGCCGAGCTGCGGGCCGCGCTCGCCGAGGCGCTCGGCGGGCAGGGCCCGGTGGGCCGGCTCACGGCGCTCGCGGTGCTGGCGCGCCTGGGCAGCCCGGCCGCGCTGGAGACCGTGGTGCGCGAGGCCAGCGACCCGGGCGGCTTCCTGCAGGCCGAGGCGGTGGCGGCGCTGGGACGCCTGGGCGACGCGCGCGCGGTGGCGCCGCTGGCGGGGCTGCTCGGCGACGACGACCCGGCCGTCGCGGCCATGGCCGCGAACGCGCTCGCGCGCATCGGGCTCCAGTCCGCCGCCTGCGCGGCGGCCGTGCGCGCGGTGGCGCGCGCGCGGGCGGCGGTGGGCGCCTCGCCGGCGCTGTACCGCATCCTGGGCGCGCTGGGCGAGGCGGAGGACCTGCCCCGGGTCTGCGATGGGCTCCGCGGGGCCGCGCCGGCCGGTCGCGCCGCCGCGGCGGCCGCGCTGGCCTCCCTGGGGCGCCGGGGCGCGGCGCCGGCGGGCGCGGTGCTCGGCGAGCTCGCGGCGGTGCTCCGGGACGGCGACTGGCAGGTCCGCGCCGCGGCGGCCGCGGGCTGCGCGGAGGTGGTGCGGGGGGCCCCGGGGGCGCCGGGCGGCGCGGCGCCCGCGGTGCGCGACGCGCTCGCGGCCGCGCTCGGCGACCCGGAGCCGGCGGTGCGGGCCGCGGCCGCGGAGGCGCTGGGCGCGGCGGGCGCGGCGGAGCAGGCGCCCGCGCTGGCGGCGCTGGGGCGCGACCCGGCCAGCCCGCCCGCGGTGGTGGTGGCAGCGCTGCACGCGCTCTCGGGCCTGGGCGCGCCGCCGGCCGATCTGGTCGCGGCGGCGGTGCGGCACGCGGATCCGGAGGTCGCGAAGGAGGGCGTCGCCGCGGCCGCGCGGCTGGCGGGGCCCGAGGGCGCCCGGCTGCTGCGCGAGGCGGCGGGGAGCGCGCGCTGGGACGTGCGGCGCGCCGCCGCCGGCGGCATGGCGGTGCGCGGCGACCCGGCGCTCGCACCGGACGCCGCCCGGCTCGCCGCCGGCGACCCGGATCCGCTGGTGGCGCGCGCGTTCGCGGACGCGGCCCGCGCGCTCGGGGCCGGGTAAGCGCGCATGTGGAGCCACGCGCCCCCGCCGCCGGCCATGACCGAGGAGCAGTTCCGGCTGCTGCGCGAGCTCATCCAGGCGCACTGCGGGATCGCGTTCCGCGAGGACCACCGCCGGCTGCTGGAGCGCCGCCTGGGGCCGCGGCTGGAGGCGCTCGGGCTCCGCGACTTCTCCGCCTACCACCGCCACCTCCGGTTCGATCCCCGGGGCGGCGCGGAGCTGGCCGAGGCGCTCGACCTCCTCACCACCAACGAGACGTACTTCTTCCGCGAGGCGCGCCAGCTCCGGGCGTTCGCGGACGAGATCCTGCCCGCCCTGGCGGCCTCGCTCGCCCGGGAGCGCCGGCTGCGCATCCTCTCCGCCGGCTGCAGCACCGGGGAGGAGGCGTGGACCGTCGCGGTGCTGGTGCGCGACTCGGGGCTGTTCACCGGGTGGGACGTCGAGATCTCGGCGTGCGACCTCTCGCGCCGGTGCGTCGCGCAGGGGCGGGCCGGCAGCTACGGGGAGCACGCGTTCCGCGCGCCCGAGTCGGCGCCGATGCGGCGCTGGTTCCACCTGCGCGGCGGCAAGTGGGTGGTGGACGAGGGCCTCCGGCAGATGGTCCGCTTCCACCGCGACAACCTGGTGGCGCCGGACGCGCTCGCGGCGGTGCCGCCGCTGGACGCCGTGTTCTGCCGGAACGTCATGATCTACTTCGACCTGGAGGCGCGCCGCCGCGCGCTGCGCGCGCTCCACGCGAAGCTGCGGGGCGGGGGCTGGCTGCTGCTCGGCCACTCCGAGTCGCTCATCAACGTGACCGCCGACTTCGAGCTGGTCCAGCTCCGCGCGGACCTCGTGTACCGCAAGCCGGCGGCGGGGGGCGCGCCGTGAGCCGCGAGGGGCGCCGGCGCACCCTGCGCGTGCTGGTGGTGGACGACTCGGCCGCCAGCCGGGACGAGCTGGTGCGCCTGCTCCACGGGGGCGACGGGCTGGTGGTGGCCGGCACCGCGGCGGACGGCGAGCAGGGGCTGGCCGAGGCGCTCCGGCTCGAGCCGGACGTGGTGGTGCTGGACCTGCAGATGCCGCGCATGGACGGCTTCACCTTCCTGCGCCTGCTGATGGCGCGCCGTCCCACGCCGGTGGTGGTGCTCTCGTCGCGGTCGCGGCGCGCGGACGTGTTCAAGGCCCTCGAGCTGGGGGCGCTCGACTTCGTGGCCAGGCCGGAGCGCGGCGGGCTCGCCCCGGTCCGCGAGGAGCTGCTGGAGAAGTGCGCCACCGTGCGCGCGCTGCGCATCCAGAACCTCTCGGCCGGCGCCCGCGCGCTGGACGCCCGCGAGCTCGAGCCGGCCCGCGTGGCGGTGGTGGGCGCCTCCACCGGCGGCCCCTCCGCCCTGCAGCGCCTGCTCGCGGCGCTCCCCGGCGAGCTGCCGCTGGCGGTGCTGGTCGCGCAGCACATGCCCGAGCGGTTCACCGGCGCGTTCGCGGAGCGGCTCGCCCGCGGCTCGCACTTCAGCGTGGTGGAGGCCGTGGACGGCGACCTGGTGGTCGCGGGGCGCGCGCTGGTGGCGCCCGGCGGGCACCACCTGGAGCTGGCGCGCGGCGCCGACGGGGTGCTGCGCGCCGCGGTGCTGCCGCCCGGCGCGCCGGGGCCGGGCGCGCGGCACTGCCCGTCCATCGACCGGCTCTTCCGCTCGGCGGCGCGGATGCTCGGCCGGCGCGCCTGCGCCGCGCTCCTCACCGGGATGGGCACCGACGGGCGCGACGGGATCGCCGCGGTGAAGGCGGCCGGCGGGCTCACGCTCGCCGAGTCCGAGGAGACCGCCGTGGTATACGGGATGCCGCAGGCGGCGGCCGAGACCGGCGCCGTGGACGCGCTGCTCGGGCTCGACGCCCTGACCGCGCGCCTGGTCGAGTTCGCCCGCGACGCCCGAGCGCCATGACCCCGCACCCGCTGCGCCACGCCCTGGTCGTAGACGACAGCAGCGCCATGCGCCGGCAGCTCTGCTGGGCGCTGCAGCGCGCCGGCGGGATCAGCACCACCGAGGCCATCGACGGCGCCGACGCCTGGCGCAAGCTGGCCGCGGCCCGCTTCGACGTGCTGCTCACCGACATCAACATGCCGGTGCTCGACGGCCTGAAGCTCGTGTCGCTGGTCCGCTCCGGCGGGGCGCACCGCGCCATGCCGATCCTGGTGGTCACCACCGAGGCCGGCGAGGTGGACCGCCGCCGCGCGCTCGGCCTCGGCGCGAACGACTACCTGGTGAAGCCGGTGCAGGCCCACCAGGTGGTCGAGGCGGTGCGCAGGTTGCTCGACGCCGCGTGAAGCGGCCGCCGCTCGCGGTTCGACAGGGTCGCTGGGAGCGGACTTCGCTCGCGGCGCGCCGCGCCACCTACGGCGTGATTCTTTCCATCATGCGCGCGAACGGGATGGTCTCGCGCACGTGGTGGAGCCCGCAGATCCAGGCCACGCACCGCTCCACGCCCATGCCGAACCCGGCGTGCGGCACGGTGCCGTAGCGGCGCAGGTCGAGGTACCACTCGAAGGCCTGCTTCGGCAGCTGGTGGTGCTCGATCGCGGCCTCCAGCGTGGCGAGGTCGTCCTCGCGCTGGCCGCCGCCGATGATCTCGCCGTAGCCCTCCGGCGCGAGCACGTCGCAGCCGAGCGCGACCTTGGGATCGGCCGGGTCCTTCTTGAAGTAGAACGCCTTCATCTCGGCCGGGTAGCGGTGCACCATCACCG
The DNA here is from genome assembly GCF_000013385.1 of Anaeromyxobacter dehalogenans 2CP-C. Taxonomy (GTDB): domain Bacteria; phylum Myxococcota; class Myxococcia; order Myxococcales; family Anaeromyxobacteraceae; genus Anaeromyxobacter; species Anaeromyxobacter dehalogenans_B. The sequence goes on along the minus strand of NC_007760.1, from coordinate 3,089,142 downwards.
GGCGGTCGAACTGCTTCGCGACCACGGTCTCCTCGTCGCCGCCGATGTCGTCGCCCCACTTCATCGGGTGGCCGGCCTTCTGGATGACCTCCACCGCCTCGGTGTAGGTGATGCGCGGGAACGGCGCCTTCACGTTCTCGAGCTTCGAGACGTCGCGCTCCAGCACCGTGGCGAGCTCGGCGCGGTGCTTCTCCAGCGCGGTCTGGACCACGTAGGAGACGAACTGCTCCATCAGCTCCATGTCGCCGTCGAGGTCCATGAACGCGACCTCCGGCTCGACCATCCAGAACTCGGTGAGGTGGCGGCGGGTCTTGGACTTCTCGGCGCGGAACGTCGGGCCGAAGCAGTAGACCTTCCCGAGCGCCATGGCCGCGGCCTCCATGTAGAGCTGGCCGGACTGCGTCAGGTAGGCCTTGCCGAGGTCGAAGTACGGGACCTCGAACAGCGTGGAGGTGCCCTCGCACGCCGCCGGCGTGAAGATGGGCGCGTCCACCAGCGTGAAGCCGCGCTGGTCGAAGAAGTCGCGGATGGCCTTCTCGACCGTGTGGCGGACGCGCAGGATCACCTGCTGCCGCTGCGAGCGCAGCCACAGGTGCCGCTGCTCCATCAGGAACGCGACCCCGTGCTCCTTGTGCCCGATGGGGAACTCCAGCGCAGGGCGCGCCACCACCCGCACGTCGCGCACGTCCAGCTCGAACCCGATGGGCGAGCGCTCGTCCTTCTTCACCAGGCCGGTGACCGCGAGGCTGGTCTCCTGCGGGAGGTGGTCCGAGGCCTGGAACACCTCGGGCGTCACGTTCCCCTTGAACACCACGCACTGGATGGTGCCGGTGCCGTCGCGCAGCTGCAGGAAGTGGAGCTTGCCCGACGAGCGGCGGTTGTGGAGCCAGCCGTGGAGCGTGACCTCCTTCCCCTCGTGCTGGGCGATGTCGGCGACGTGGACGGGCGGGTACATGCGGTGACCCCGGTGCTGGATGGTGGTGGGAGCCTGTGGCGCGGGCAATATAGCTCAGCAGACGAAACCCGCGACGTCCGCTAGAATCCGCACCCCTATGTCGATGAACGAGCGTTACGAGCCCCAGTCGATCGAGCCGCGCTGGCAGCGGCGGTGGGAGGAGGCGGGCGCCTTCAAGGCGGGCCGCCGCCCCGACGCCGACACCCGCTACGTCCTCGAGATGTTCCCGTATCCGTCGGGCGCCATGCACATGGGCCACGCCCGCGTGTACACCATCGGCGACGCCCTGGCGCGCCACCTGCGGATGCGCGGGTTCGACGTCCTGCACCCGATCGGCTTCGACGCCCTCGGCCTCCCGGCGGAGAACGCCGCCATCAAGGACGGCCGCCACCCGGCGGAGCGGACGCGCGAGAACGTGGTCTCGTTCCGCGCCGAGATGAAGCGGCTCGGCTACAGCTTCGACTGGGACCGCGAGCTGGTCACCGCCGACGCGTCCTACTACCGCTGGAACCAGTGGTTCTTCCTGAAGATGCTCGAGAAGGGCATCGCCTACCGGCGCCAGGGCAAGGTGAACTGGTGCACCGGGTGCCAGACGGTCATCGCGAACGAGCAGGTGGTGGACGACAACCGCTGCGAGCGCTGCGGCTCGCCGGTGGTGGAGAAGATCCACCCTGAGTGGGCGTTCCGGATCACCGCGTACGCCCAGCAGCTGCTGGACGGGCTGGACGGCCTGAAGGACTGGCCGGACCGCGTCACCACCATGCAGCGCAACTGGATCGGCAAGAGCGAGGGCGCCGAGGTGGACTTCGCGCTCGCCGCCGGCGGCGCCGCGGTGAAGGTGTTCACCACCCGCGTGGACACGATCTACGGCTGCACCTACGTGGTGCTGGCCCCGGAGCACCCGCTGGTCGCGCAGGTCACCGCGCCGGACCGCCGCGCCGAGGTGGACGCGTTCGTCGCGCGCATGCGCAAGACCGACGCGGTGGAGCGGACGGGAGAGGGCGCGCCGAAGGAGGGCGTGTTCACCGGCGCGTTCGCGGTGAACCCGTTCACCGGCGAGCAGGTGCCGATCTGGATCGCGAACTTCGTCCTGGCCGAGTACGGCACCGGCGCGGTCATGAGCGTCCCTGCGCACGACCAGCGCGACTTCGAGTTCGCGCGGAAGTACGGGCTGCCGGTGCGCGTGGTGATCCAGCCGGCCCAGGGCGCGCGGCTCCCGGCCGGCGAGGCGCTGGAGCGGGCCGCCACCGAGGACGGCGTCCTGGAGGGCTCCGGCCCGTTCACCGGCCTCGCCTCCGCCGAGGCGCGGACGCGCATGTCCGCGCACGCCGCGGCGCGGGGCTTCGGCCAGGGCACCGTGCGCTGGCACCTGCGCGACTGGGGCTTCTCGCGCCAGCGCTACTGGGGCACGCCCATCCCCATCATCTACTGCGACGAGCACGGGATGGTGCCGGTGCCGGAGCAGGACCTGCCGGTGGTGCTGCCGGCGGAGGCGATCATCACCGGCACCGGCGAGCCGCCGCTCGCCAAGGTCGCGTCCTTCGTGAACACCACCTGCCCGCGGTGCGGCAAGCCGGCGCGCCGCGAGGTGGAGACCATGGACACGTTCGTGGACTCGTCCTGGTACTACGCCCGCTACCTCTCGCCGAAGGACGAGGCGCGGCCGTTCGACCCCGAGGCCGCGCGCCGGTGGCTGCCGGTGGACGTGTACGTGGGCGGCCCCGAGCACGCCGTGATGCACCTGCTCTACTTCCGCTTCTGGCACCGGGTCATGCACGAGCTCGGGCTGGTGCACGAGGACGAGCCGGTGCGCCGGCTGGTCACCCAGGGCATCGTGAACGGGCCCGACGGGCGCAAGATGTCGAAGCGCTGGGGCAACGTGGTGGCACCGGGCGGCATGGTGTCGCGCTTCGGCGCCGACACGGTGCGCATGTTCATGCTGTTCGCGGCGCCGCCGGAGAAGGACATCGACTGGTCCGACGAGCAGGTGGACGGCCTGTTCCGCTTCCTGGCGCGGGTGTGGCGCATCTACTTCGCGCGCCAGGCCTGCTTCGACGCGTCGGACGCCGCGCTCGCCGAGGCGGCCGGCGAGGCGCTCGAGCTGCGCCGGCGCACCCACCGGACCGTGAAGCGCGTCACCGAGGGGCTCGAGGCCGACCTCAAGTTCAACACCAGCATCGCCGCGCTCATGGAGCTGGTGAACGCGCTGTACGCGTTCGAGCCGGCGTCCGAGCCCGACCGGGCCGCGGTGCGCGAGGCGCTGCTCGCCCTCTCGACGCTGCTGGCGCCGTTCGCGCCGCACGTGGCCGAGGAGCTGTGGCACGAGGTCATGGGCCCGGCCGCGCGCGACCGCCTGGTCGCCGACGCGCCCTGGCCGGCGTTCGATCCGGCGCTGATCGTGGCCGACACCGTGACCATCGCGGTCCAGGTGAACGGGAAGCTCCGCGGCGAGGTGCAGGCGCCGGCGGCGGCGGGCGAGGCGGAGGTCCGCGCGCTGGCCGAGGCCGACGAGAAGGTGAAGGTCCACCTGGCCGGGAAGACCGTCCGCAAGGTGGTCTTCGTGCCGAAGCGCCTCGTCAACTTCGTGGTGGCCTGACGTGCGGCGCCCCCGGGACCCCCGCAGGCCCCTCGCCGCGCTGCTCGCCGGGCTGGCGGCGCTCGCGGCCGCGGGCTGCGGCTACGGCTTCTCCCACGCCTACCGCGCGCGCGGCGGCGCGGAGCGCGTGCACGTGCGCGCGTTCCAGAACCTGTCGAGCGATCCGGAGCTGGGCGCCGCGCTCACCGCAGCGCTGCGGGAGGAGCTGGCGCGGCGCGGGGCGTCGGCCGGCCCGGACGCGCCGGTGGCCATCGAGGGCGAGGTGGGCGCGGGCGAGGGCCTGCCCTCGTCCGTCACCGGCTCGACCTTCCACGTGGTGCTGAACGCGCGCGCGCGCCTCGTCTCCGAGGGGAAGGTGGTCGGCTCGCTCTCCGTCCGCCGGGAGGGCGATCACCTGGGCGGCGCGGATCCGCTCGAGACCGAGGGCCGGCGCGCGCTCGAGCTGCGCCGGCTGGCGGCGGACGCGGCGCGCGAGATCCTCGAGGCGTTCGAGGACCGGGACGCGCGCGCCCCGGCCGCGCAGGGCGCGGCGGGGCGCTGACGTCCGGGCGGGGAGGGGGCCTACTTCGCGGCGGCGGCGGCCGGCTTCGCCGCGGCCTTCGCCAGGCGCGAGATCTTCCGCGAGGCGGCGTTCCTGTGCAGCACGCCCTTCGAGGCGGCCTTGCCGATGGTCTTCTCGGCGGACTTCAGCGCGGCCTGCGTGGTGGCCGGATCGCCCTTCGCGATCGCCTCCCGCAGCTTCTTCACTGCGGACTTCACGCCGGTGCGGACCTGGACGTTGCGGGCCCGGCGCTTCTGCGCCTGGCGGTTGCGCTTCTCGGCCGATGCGGTGTTCGCCAAGTGACTTCTCCGTCGGGTTGAATAAGAGGGCGCGCTTCTATCGCCCATCGCGAGCCGCGTCAAGGGGTTATGAGCCCGGTGCGGCCCGGCGGCCCCACGCGCCCTCGCGCGCAGTGCCCCGCCGGCGCCCGCGGCGCGCGGTCGCGCGCCGCACGTGCTCGGCGCGCCCTAGAGCGGAGCGGCCTCGCCGCGCATGCCCCCCGGCGGGCCTTGTGGCTCAAGGGTTCGCGCGGCCCGTGTCGCGGAGGGCCGCGCCGCGCACGGCTCCGAATCCGGGGTGGGTCGCGGAGTTATCCACCGGCGGGGGCGGGGAGACGTGGAGTGCGGGGGGGCGCCGGGCGCGCTGTGGACATCTCGGGGGAAGGTGAAGGTGAGCACCCGGGATTCACGGAAGAATTTCGGTGCTGCGGAACGCGGCGCCACGTGCCGATCGGGTGAATTCCCTGCGTCGAGGCGCCCCGCCCACAGACTTATCCACCATCTTTCCCCAAACCCCGTGGAGAACCTGCCGATGGGGAGGTGCCGGGCGATTTCGCTTGACGCTCGAGCTCCTTCGCCTCGTCCCAGAGCGCGTCCATCTCCGCCAGCGTGGCACTCCCGTGGGGCACCCCGCGGCGCGTCAGCTCGCGCTCGACGTGCTCGAAGCGCGCGATGAAGCGGGCCACGCTGCCCCGGAGCGCCTCCTCGGGCGGGATCCCCAGCTTGCGGGCGTAGTTCGCGAGCGCGAACAGCGCGTCGCCCAGCTCGTGCTCGATGGCCGCGCCGTCGCCGCCCGCCACCGCCTCGTCCAGCTCGGCGAGCTCCTCGCGCACCTTCTCCCGCGCGCCGGCCGCGTCCGGCCAGTCGAACCCGACGCGGCTCGCCTTCTCGGTGAGCCGGTCGGCCCGCGCCAGCGCCGGCATCTCGCGCGGCACGCCCTCCAGCACGCTGTGGCCGGCGCCCTTCGCCTTCTTCTCCTCGCGCTTCAGCGCCGCCCACTGGCGCAGCACGCCCTCGGCGTCCTTCACCTGCGCGTCGCCGAACACGTGCGGGTGGCGCGAGACCAGCTTGTCGGAGATGGCGTTCGCCACGTCCGCGAACTCGAACGCGCCCTCCTCGCGGCGGAGCTGCGCCTGGAAGACGATCTGCAGGAGCAGGTCGCCCAGCTCCTCGCGGTGCTCGCGGACGTCGCCCGCGTCGATGGCCTCCAGGACCTCGTACGTCTCCTCCAGCACGTACGGGCGCAGCGTGTGGAGCGTCTGCTCGCGGTCCCAGGGGCAGCCCCCCGGGCCGCGCAGGCGCTCCATGATGGAGAGCAGGCGATCGATGGCCTCGGCGGCGCGCGACATGGTTCGTCTTCTTAGCGCGGGACCGGGCGTGCTAGCATCCCGTTCTCGCGTGTCCACCCGCGGTGCCGCCCTCCCGACCCTCCTCGCCGTGCTGGCCGCGCTGGCCGCGGCCGCGCCGGCGCGCGTGCGCGCGCAGGTGGCGGCGCCGCGGATGGTCGAGGACGGCGACGAGGCCGAGCCCGAGCCGGCGCCCGCGCGGCCGCCCGCCGCACCGGCGCCCGCACCTGCACCCACGTCCGCCGCCGCGGTGCGCGAGGCCGCGCCTCCCGTGCGCGAGGCGGCGCCCGCGCCGGCCGCGCCGGCCGCCGCGCCGCCCGCCGCCGCGCCCGGGACGGATCCCGCCGCCGCCCCCGCCGCGCCCGCGCCCGCCGCCGCGTCGCCCGCGCTGGCCCGTCCGATCGCGCCGGTGCGCGCGACCTGGGACGGCCTGCTCGCGGCCTGGGCCGACCGGCGGGGCGCGCTCCGCGAGGCCGACCCGGCGCGCGCCGACGCCGCGCAGCGCGCGCTGCTCGACGCGCAGCGCGACCTCGCCATCGAGAACCTGGTCCCCATGGCGGTGGCCGAGGTGCGCGAGTCGCGCCGCGCGCTCGCCGCGAACCTGCCCGCCGAGGCGCTCGCGCGCGCCGAGGCCGCCAGCGCGCTCGCGCCCGACCTGCCCGACGGCCACCTCGCCCGCGCCCGCGCGCTGTTCGCCCGCGAGCCCGGCCGGCCCGGGCCGGTGCTGGCCGCGCTCGGCGACGCGCTCTCCGCCGCGGCCCGCGAGCCGCACACCGCGCGCGCGTTCCAGGGCGACCTGTTCGCGGCGGCGTTCGCGGCGGTGCTCGTCGCGGCGGCCGCGGTGGTGCTCGTGCTGCTCGCCCGGTCGCTCCGGCTGTTCCTGCACGACTTCCACCACCTGCCGCTGCTGCGCGGCTCCGCGCCGGCGCAGACCGGCTTCCTGGCCCTGGTGCTGCTCGCCATGCCGCTGGCGTTCGGGCTCGGGACCGCGGCGGTGCTCGCGGCCGCGGCGCTGGTCGCCTGGCCGTACCTCGCGAACCGCGAGCGGCTGGTGGTGACCGCCGCGCTCGGCGCGGTGCTCGCCATGCCGTGGGCCGCCGGCGAGGTGGCGCGGCTCACCGCCTGGACGGGGAGCGTGGGCGAGCGGGTGCACGAGCTCGAGCACGGCGCGGTGAGCGACGCCGAGGCGGCGCGGCTGGAGGCGTGGGCGCCGGAGTCGCCCGCGCCGGGGCCGGTGCTGGCGGCGCTGGGCCGGCACGCCAAGCGGCGCGGCGATCTCGACCGCGCCCTGCGCCTGTACCGCGAGGCGGCCGCGGCCGATCCCCGCGCGCCGGAGCTCTCGGTCAACGTGGGCAACGTGCTGTTCCTGCAAGGCGACCTCGACGGCGCGAAGGCCGCCTACCTCGCCGCGCAGGACCAGGCCGGCGGCGACCTGGTGGTGCTGGGCTCGGCGCACTACGGCCTCTCCAAGCTCTACCTGCGCACCTCCGAGATGGACAAGAGCGCGGCCGCGCGCGACAAGGCCGAGCACGAGGCCGGCGAGTACCTCCGGCGCCACGGGTCGGACGACGACTTCACCGCCAACCACTACCTGGTGGACGTCCCGGTCCCGCCGGCGCGCATCGCGGCGCTCGCCACCAGCGACGGGACGCCGGAGGCGGTGCGGCGCTGGGTCCGCGCCCGGCTGATGGGCGCGCTGCCGGCCGAGGCCTGGCCGTGGGGCGGCGCGGGGTTCCTCGCGGCGCTCTGGGCGTACGCGCTCGTGCTCCGCCGCCTCGGGCCGTCCCGCGCCTGCGCCCGCTGCGGGCGGCCGGCCTGCCGCCGGTGCGACGGCGGCGACGGCGACGAGTGCGGCCAGTGCGTGAACGTGTTCGCGCGCAAGGGCGTGGTGGACGCGCGCGACCGGCTGCGGAAGGAGGCGCAGGTCCGCCGCCACGAGCGGCTGGCGCGGATCGTCACCCGCGCGCTCTCGGTGGCGGGGGCGGGCGCGGCGCAGGTCCTCGCCGGCGCCCCGGTGCGCGGCGCGCTCCTGCTCGCGGCGGTCCTGTTCCCCCTGTTCGTCGTCGGGCTCTGGCGCGGGATCATGCCGCCCCCGTACCCCTCGCCGTACGTGCTCGCGGGCAAGCTCGCCGTGGCCGTCCCCCTGGGCGTGCTCGCCTGGGCGCTCGCGGTGCGCGACGCGTTCCGCCGGACCCGGAGCTGATCGATGGCGCTCACCGGCACGCTCAAGGACTTCGGCATCGCGGAGATCCTCCAGCTCATCGGCCAGCAGGCCAAGAGCGGCGTGCTGCACCTCGAGTCGCGCGACGACGAGATCCACATCGCGCTCGCCGACGGGAACGTGGTGCGGGCCGAGTCGGCCGGGCGCAAGGCGCGCGAGCGGCTCGGCAACATGCTGGTGCGCGCCGAGGTCATCTCCAAGGAGGAGCTGGACCAGGCGCTGGAGGTCCAGAAGCGCACGCTCCGGCGCCTGGGCGACATCCTGGTGGAGCTGGGGTTCGTCTCGCAGCAGGACCTGCGCGAGATGACGGCGCTGCAGACCACCGAGACCGTCTACCAGCTCTTCCGCTGGAAGAGCGGGACCTACGCCTTCGAGCCGGGCGAGGTGGAGTGGGATCGCGAGACCGTCTCGCCGCTCCGCGCCGAGTCGGTGCTGATGGAGGGCTTCCGCCGGGTGGACGAGTGGCCGATGATCCGCAAGCGGATCCCGTCCACCGCCATGACGTTCGAGCGGCGCCGGGCGCTCGACCCGGACGCGCCCCCCGCGCCGAGGCGCGGCGGCGACGAGGTGGACGACGCGTTCGACGCGCTCGGCGAGGAGCCCACCGAGCGCCGCGGCGAGTTCGCCTCGCTCGGCGCGAACGAGCGGCGGGTGTTCGCGCTCGCCATCCCGGGGCGCACGGTCGAGCGGCTCGTCGATCTCTCGCGCCTGGGCGAGTTCGAGACCTGCAAGGCGCTCACGAACCTGCTCAACCTCGGCTACCTCGAGGCGGTCGCCCCGGCCAGCCGGGCCAAGGCGGCGGTCGGCGCGTACGCGCAGGACTGGCAGGCGCGGCTGCGGGCCGGCGCGCTGAGCGTGCTCGCGACCGTCGCGATCGCCGCGGCGCTGGCCGGCATCGCGTACTGGGTGGACGAGCGCGGCCTGGCCTGGGGCGAGCCGCCCGGCGCGGCGCGGGTGCGGGACAACGCCGCGGAGCGGTTCCTCGCGCGCTACCAGCTCGAGCGGCTGCGCGGCGCGCTGGAGGTGTACCGCCTCGAGAAGGGCGAGTACCCCGCGGCGCTCGGCGCGCTCGTCGAGGCGGGCCTGGTGGACGCGCGCGACCTGCGCCACCCGTGGGCCGAGCCCTACCACTACCGGCGCACGCCGGCGGGGCGGTTCGTGCTCCTGCCTCCGGTGGAGTAGGGCCGCGCCCATCCTCCGCTGGCGCGCGACGGGGCGTAGATTATGAGTGCCCCAGCGGGGCGAGCGCCGTCCGGACGGACGGCGGCACGGACAACGTTAAGGAGCGTCCTTGGGTCAAAGCGCGGCGGAACCCCTCAAGACGGCCAGGCTCGAGTTTCCCGACAACGACAAGGTCCGCGCCCTGTGCGGTGCGCACAACGAGCACCTCAAGCTCGTGGAGCGCCGGCTCGGGGTCCAGCTCGGCCTGCGCGGCGGGCAGGTGGTGATCGCCGCGCCGGAGGAGGCGCGGGTGCGCCTGGCCGAGTCGCTGATGAAGGAGCTCTACGAGCTCGTCGAGGCGGGGTACCCGCTGTACCTCGAGGACGTGGACCAGGCGACGAAGCTCGCCGGCCAGGGCGTGCCGCTGAAGGAGATCTTCGGGGACACGGTGTTCGTCTCATCGCGGCACCGCATCATCACGCCGAAGGGGCTGGCGCAGAAGCGCTACATCCAGGCCATCCGCGACGACGACATCGTCTTCGGGGTGGGGCCGGCCGGCACCGGCAAGACCTACCTCGCCATGGCGATGGCGGTGTCGTACCTGGTCGAGCGGCGGGTGAAGCGGATCGTGCTGACGCGCCCCGCGGTCGAGGCGGGGGAGCGGCTCGGGTTCCTGCCCGGCGACATCGCCGAGAAGGTGAACCCGTACCTGCGCCCGCTGCACGACGCGCTGTTCGACATGGTGGACTACGAGAAGGCGACCGCGTTCATCGAGCGCGGCACCGTCGAGGTGGCGCCGCTCGCGTTCATGCGCGGCCGCACCCTCAACGACGCGTTCATCATCCTCGACGAGGCCCAGAACACCACCGCCGAGCAGATGAAGATGTTCCTGACGCGCCTCGGCTACGGCTCGAAGGCGGTCATCACCGGCGACGTGACGCAGGTGGACCTGCCGAGCGGCCGCGGCTCCGGCCTGGTGGAGGTGCAGAAGGTCCTCCGCGGCGTCGAGGGCGTCTCGTTCTGCATGTTCTCCGAGGTGGACGTGGTCCGGCACCCGCTCGTCCAGGAGGTGGTCCGGGCGTACGACGCCTTCGAGGCGGAGCGGCGCGCCCGCGCCGAGGCCGCCCGGGCGGAGAAGGGGCGGCAGGGCGGGGGGACGGCCCCCGAGACCGCCGAGGGCGGCGCGGAAGGGTAGCCCCGGAAGCGTCTCGCCGCGAATGGGCGGAGGGGCGGCACCTCGCCGCGTGTTCAGGGGGAAGCCCCGGTTCTCCGTTGCGCTCCTCCCACCCCGGTGCGACTCTCGCACGCCGTGTCCGGTCCCCCCACTGACACACCCGCCGCCGGCGGCCCTCCCGCCGCCGACCGCGTCGATTGGCCCGGCCGGCTGATGCGCGCGCTCCTGGTGGCTGCGGTCTCCGCCGCCGCCGGGTGGCTGCTCGCCCCCTCGGCCGCGCACCGGCTGCCCGGCCCCGAGGCCCTCGGCACGCCCGCGCCGGCGACCATCAAGGCCGACCGCGACTACGACATCGTGGACGAGGAGGCGACCGCCCGGCGCCGCGCCGAGGCGGCGGCGGCGGAGCGCCCGGTCTACCACCAGGACGCGGGAGCCGCCGACGAGGCGGTCGCGCGCGTCCACGCCGCGTTCGAGCTGATGCGCGACGAGGAGCGGGCGCTCCGCGACGACGGCCGCGGGGCCCGGGACGCCGCGGCGCTGGAGCGGCGCTACGCCGCGCAGCGCGACGCGTTCGTGTCGCGGCTGCAGGTCCTGGTGCGGGACGGCGACCTGACCGCCCTCGGCACGACCCGGTTCTCCGAGGTGGCGGAGCGCCAGCTCGCGGACCTGGCCCGCGGCGCGCTGGCCGGGCTGGTCATCGAGGATCGCAAGCTCCTCCCGGCCGCCCCCGACGCGGGCTTCGTGGTCCGCACGCTGCGCGGCGGGCGCCCGGAGCGCGAGCAGGCGTTCGCCGACGCCTCCCAGGTCCGCGACGTGGCCGAGGCGCGCGAGGAGCTGGCCCGCACCGCGGCCGCGCGGCTGGAGAAGGAGCCCGGGGCGGTGCGCGCTGCGATGGCGCGCACCGCGGAGGCGATGGTGCGCCCGACGCTGGTCTACGACCAGGCCGAGACCGAGCGGCGGCGCTACGACGCGGCCGCGCGGGTGAAGCCGGTGGCCATCCCGGTGAAGCGCGGCGAGAAGATCATCGGGGACGGCGAGCGGATCGAGAAGCGCCACCTGCTGGTGTTCGACGGCATCCGCGCGCAGCGCAAGGGCGAGGACCTGGGCAGCGTCCGCATCGGCGGCGCGGTGGTGGTGGCGCTGCTCGTCTCGCTGCTCTGGCGCTTCGCGCGCCGGAACGTGGCGCGCTTCCGTCCGGCGCGCCGCGACGCGCTGCTGCTGTCGCTGCTGTACCTCGGCTCGCTGGCGGCCGGCTTCCTCGGCTTCGCGGTGGTGGACGCGCTGCACGAGCGCTTCCCGTACGTCCCCGCGGTCGCGCTGCAGTACCTGGTGCCGTTCGCGGCGGGCGCGATGATCGTGCGGCAGGTGCTGGCGGCGGAGACCGCGCTCCTGTTCGCGCTCGCCATGGGGCTGGCGGCCGGGCTGCTGGCCGGGCAGTCGCTCGCCTACGCGCTGTTCGCGACGCTCACCTCGGTCGCCGCGGCGGGCCTGGTCCGCAACAACCGCGACCGGGCCGGGCTGTTCCGCGCCGGCCTGGGGGTGGGGCTGGTCGGCGCCGCCGTGGTCGCGGCGCTCGGGCTCTACGCCGGCCGCGCCGGCGCCGAGGTGCTGCTCTCGGCGGTCGGCGCGCTGGTCGGCGGCGCGGTGCTGCTGCCGATCGCGGTGGTGGGGCTGCTCCCGGTGGTGGAGGGCGTGTTCGGGTACGTCACCGACGTGAAGCTGCTCGAGCTCGCGAACCTGAACCACCCGGCGCTGAAGGAGCTCATCGTCCAGTCGCCCGGGACCTACCACCACTCCATCCTGATGGGCTCGCTGGTGGAGGCGGGCGCGCAGGCGATCGGCGCGAACCCGCTGCTGGCGCGGGTGTGCGCCTACTACCACGACCTCGGGAAGATCCGGAACCCGCTCTACTTCGCCGAGAACCAGCGCGGCGGCGAGAACCGGCACGACGCGCTCGCGCCGTCCATGAGCGCGCTCATCGTGAAGCGCCACGTGACCGACGGCCTGGAGCTGGCGCGCCACTGGCGCCTGCCGCGGGTGGTCCAGGACGCGATCGCGCAGCACCACGGCACGCGGCACGTCGGGTACTTCTGGGGCAAGGCGCAGCGCCTGGCGGACGAGGGCGGGGGCCGCCCCGCGCCGCTCGACGAGGCCCTGTTCCGCTACCCCGGCCCGAAGCCGCAGACGCGCGAGGCGGCGCTCGTCATGATCGCCGACGCGTGCGAGGCCTCCGCGCGCGCGCTGGAGGATCCGACCGCGGACTCGCTCCGCGCGCTGGTGGCCAAGCGCATCAACGAGGTGTTCGGGGAGGGGCAGCTCGACGAGTGCGCGCTGACGCTGCGCGACCTGAACGCCATCTCCGGCGCGATGGTGCGGGCGCTGGAGGCCATCTACCACACGCGCCCCGAGTACCCGGACCGGCGCCGCGACGACGGCCCGGCCGTGCACCTGGTGGCGAAGCCGTGATCGTCCGGCTCACCTCCGAGCACCCCGACGGCGCCCGCGCCGCCCGGCGGCTCCGGGCGCGCGCGGCGGCGTTCCTGGCCGCCCTGGGGCGCGAGGACGCCGAGCTCTCCATCCTGCTCGTGACCGACCGGCGCATCCGCACGCTCAACCGGGAGTGGCGGCAGAAGGACCAGGCCACCGACGTGCTGTCGTTCCCGATATCGGAGCCGCCGGGCGCTGGGGCGCTGCTGGGCGACGTGGTAATCTCGCTCGACACCGCCGCGCGGCGGGCGCGGTCCGACGGTCGGCGGGTGGGCGCCGAGCTGGACCGCTACCTGGCGCACGGGATCCTGCACCTGCTCGGCTACGACCACGAGCGGCCCGCGGACGCCCGGGCGATGGCGGAGAAGGAAGCGGAGCTCGCGCGGGCGGAGGGGCTCGTCGGGGCGGCGCTCCGCGAGGGCCGGCGCGAGGGGCGCGCCGGCGAGGCAAAGGACCGATGGACCCGTTCGCCGACATCGATCTCGACTCCGAGTCGGTCTGGCTCGACGGCGCGTGGTTCACGCGCGAAGACCTCGCGCGCCGGATCAAGGACATGATCGAGGCGGGCGACTTCCGCGTGTCGCGGCCCAGCCAGGCGCTGGAGCGGCTGGAGGCGGCGCTGGCCCAGGCGCGGGTGGTGCCGGTCCGGATGCCCGCCGACCTCGCCGAGGCCATGACCGCCACCGCGTCGCGGCTCGGCCGGCCGGTCGGCCACCTGGTGCGCGAGGCGGTCGCGTACTACCTCGCCGCCGCCGAGGCGTACGGCGCCGCGCAGGCGCAGCAGGCGGAGGCGCCGGACGGCCCGGAGGGCGGGCCCGGCGGGAAGGTCCGCTGACCGGGCGCCGCCGGCCCGCCGCCGACAGGATCCCGGCGCGCCGCGGCCCCCGTCGCCGCCGCAGGAACGCTCGATGACGCGCCTCGTCCCCTACCTCCTCGCGATCGCCTCCGGGCTCGCGCTCGCGCTGGCGCTGCCGCTGGTGGTGCCGTTCCTCTCGATCCGCGAGGTGGACCCCGCCGGCCGGCTGGAGCTGGTCGCCTGGGTGGCGCTCGTGCCCGCGTTCGTGGCGCTGCGGCGCGCGCGCGGCGCGTGGCAGGCGGCCCGCCTCGGCCTGGTGGCGGGCCTCGCCTACTTCTTCGCGGCCATCTACTGGGTCTCGCACGCCATGACCGCGTTCGGCGGCCTGTCGCTCGCGTTCTCGGTGTTCGCCCTGTCGCTGCTGGTGCTGTACATGGCGGCGCACTGGGCCGGCGCGTTCGCGGTGGCGCAGCGCGTCCGCGCGCGGCTGGGCTGGCCGGCCTGGGCGGTGCTCCCGCCGGTGTGGGTCGCGTTCGAGCTGTCCCGCAACTACCTGTTCTCCGGGTTCCCCTGGGCGAACGTGGGCTACACGCAGGCGCGCACTCCGGCGGTGGCGCAGCTCGCGGCCGCCACCGGCGTGTACGGGATCGCGGCGCTCGTGGTGCTGGTGAACGCGGTGCTGGCCGAGGCGCTGGAGGCGCGGCGCGAGCGGCGGCCGCTCCCGCGGCGGGCGCTGGCCGGCACCGCGGCGCTGGTCGCGGCGGTGGTGGCCGGCGGCGCCCTGCGGGTGCGTGCCGTGCGCGCCGAGGCCGCCGCGGCGCCGTCGATCACGGTGGGCGTGGTGCAGCCGAACGTGGACCAGTCGGTGAAGAACGCGGCGCGCAACCACCGCGCGCAGATCCTGGCGCGCCTCGTGCCGCTTACGGTGGAGGCGGACCGCGCCGGCGCCGACCTGGTGGCGTGGCCGGAGGCGGCCTACCCGCTGTACGTGGCGCCGGACGTCCGGAGCTTCGCGACGCCCGCCGCCGGGCTGCCGCCGCTCGAGCGCGCGCACGTGCTGCTCGGGGCGACCACGGTGGAGTGGACCCGCGCCGCGAACGGCGAGCGGGTGCCGCGCGTCGGGAACGCGCAGTTCATGGTCTCCCCCGGGCGGCAGGTGCTGGGGAAGTACCTGAAGCACCACCTGGTGCCGTTCGGCGAGTACGTGCCGCTGCAGCGCTGGCTGCCGTTCGTGCGGCACCTGGTGCCGAGCCTCGCGCCGGCCGAGCCGGGCACCGACCTGAGCGTGCTCGAGTTCCCGCTCGCCGCCGCGCCGGCGGCGGGGCCCGCGCTCGCCTCGGCCGTGCCGGGCGCTCCGGCGGCCGGGGCCGCGGCGGCGCCCGCGCCCTCCGGGCCGGTCCGCGTCGCGCCCATGATCTGCTACGACGCGATCTTCCCGGAGATCAACGTGGCGTTCGCGCGCCGCGACCCCGAGCCGGAGCTGCTGGTGAACCCCACCAACGACGCCTGGTACGGCTACTCGTCCGGCCCGTACCAGTTCCTCGCCATCGTGCGGATGCGCGCGATCGAGGCGCGGCGCGCGGTGGTCCGGCCCGCCTACGCCGGGGTGTCGGCGGTGATCCTGCCCACCGGCGAGCTGGCGCCGGGCGCGCTGGACGTGGGCCCGGTCGATCCCGATCTCGCGCCGGACCCGCAGGAGCCCGCGCGCCTGCTGCTCGCCCGCGTCCCGCGGTTGCGGGGGCGCACGCTCTACACTACAGTCGGCGACCTCTTCGCCTGGGGCAGCGCGCTCATCGCCGCCGCCGCCCTGGCGGCCACCCACCCCGCGCTCGCCCGTCGCGTGCGCCGGGAGGGCCGCGACGGCCGGAGCGCCGCCGCGTAGCGAAGGAACCCGGAGGACCCGAGCCATGGCTTCCCCCACCGCCGAGCGCATCGCCGAGCTCACCCGACGCCTGGAGGCGCTCCGGGGGTCGCTTTGACGTCGAGCGGAAGGAGCTGAGGGTCGCGGAGATCTCGAAGCTCTCGGAGGACCCGGCGTTCTGGACCGACAACGTCAAGGCGCAGGGGCTGCTGAAGGAGAAGGCCCAGCTCGAGCAGGTGACCCAGGCCTGCGCCGCGGTCCGCCGGTCGCTCGACGACGCGCAGGCGCTGAACGAGCTCGCCGAGGAGGCGCGCGACGAGGCCACCCGCGCCGAGGCGGCCGAGGCCGCCGAGGCGGTGGGCCGCCAGCTGGAGGGGCTCGAGCTGCAGAAGATGCTCTCCGGCCCGCACGACGCGGCCGGCGCCATCGTCGAGGTGAAGAGCGGGGCGGGCGGCGTGGAGGCGATGGACTGGGCCGCCATGCTCTACCGGATGTACGTGCGCTACTGCGAGCGGCGCGGCTGGGAGGTGGAGCCGGCCGACCTGGTCGCGGGCGAGGAGGCCGGGATCAGCTCCGCCTCGTTCATCGTGCGCGGCGATCACCCGTACGGCTGGCTCAAGGCGGAGCGCGGCGTGCACCGCCTGGTGCGCATCAGCCCGTTCGACCAGAACGCACGCCGCCAGACCAGCTTCGCGGCGGTGGACGTGACCCCGGAGATCGACGACGACATCGTCATCGACATCAAGGAGGCCGACGTCCGCATCGACACCTACCGCTCCTCGGGCGCCGGCGGGCAGAAGGTGAACAAGACGGACTCGGCGGTGCGCATGACGCACCTGCCCACCGGCATCGTGGTGGCGGTGCAGAACGAGCGCAGCCAGCAGAAGAACCGCAACGTGGCCTGGAAGATCCTGCGCGCCAAGCTCTACGATCTCGAGGAGAAGAAGCGCGCGGCCGCCCGCGACGCCGCCGAGGCGCTGAAGAAGGACATCGACTTCGGCTCGCAGATCCGCAGCTACGTGCTGCAGCCCTACCAGATGGTCAAGGACCTGCGCACCGGGGTGGAGACGGGCAAGGTGGACGACGTCCTGGACGGCGACCTCGACCCGTTCATCCAGCCCTACCTGATGGGCGTGCGGCGCACCGACCGCGCCGTGGACGAGTGACCCCGGCCCGCGCCGCTACCGCGGCGTGTAGACGATGGGCTGGCGCGCGAGCGTGAAGCGGTCGATCGCGTCCACCGCCCAGCCCGGGAGCGCGAGCAGCTTCACGCCGCAGCCGGAGGGCTGCCGCCCGGTGGTGGCGCTCTTCTCGCGCACGAACGCGACCTCGCCCTCGAGATCCAGCTTGCGCCCGTCGGCGAGGCCGAGCCGCACCTGCAGCCGGGTGCCGACCGCCGGCGGCAGCGCCGTGGCGATGAACACGCCGCCGGAGTCCACCCGGCGGGTCGCGCCCACGTAGAAGTTGTGCTCCGAGACGAGGCTCACGTTCACCTCGACGCGGGTGACGGTGGGGCGGGCCTTCGGCTCGTCCACCAGCTCCTCGTCGATGAGGGCCATCAGGTCCACCGAGGGCGGCCGCGGCCGCGCCGGCGGCGGATCGGGGACGAGCACCGAGGCGGCCGGGCGCAGCACGTCCGCCGGCGTCGCCCCCGGGAGCGGCGCGGCCGGCGCCGGGAGCGGCGGAGCCGGGGGAGGGGCGCTGCCCGGCAGCCGCTCCATCACCACGAGCGGGCGCGAGAGCACCTCGGCGCGCGCCAGGGCGCGCTCCGCGCCGGCCACCGCGGCGAGCGGCTCCACGATCTCGCGCGACGGCGCGACCATCACCACGCGCACGCCCACGCGGGCGGCGCTGGCGGCGGTGGTGAGCGCGGCGCCCCAGGTGCCGTCCGGCACCGCGGGGAGCAGCAGCACCACCGTGTGCGGGGCGGCGGCGCGCACGAACGCCTCGAGCTCCCCGGGCCCGGGGAGGCAGTAGACCGCGTGCCCCGCACGCTCGAGGTGCAGGTGCAGCGCGATGGAGACGTCGGCGTCCGAGCCCACCACCAGAACGCGCGACGCCGCTGGGGCGCCGGCGGCGATCACGCGGGACGGCCCCCCGTCTCCATCATGATCCGCCGCTCCAGGTCGGCGCGGTGCGTCGCGTTCGCCAGCGCGGTGTCGAGGCCGATGCGCTTCGCCTCGTGCAGGCGGTACAGGTACTGGTCGAAGCTGTGCATCCCCAGGTCGGCGCCGGCGGTGTCCATGTACGTGCGCAGCTCGTTGATCTTGGAGCCGTCGCGGATCAGCTCGCGCACGCTGGTGGTGGCGAGCAGCGACTCCACCGCGGGGATGAGCCCGGTCGCGTCGGCGCGCATGAGCAGCCGGAGCGCGATGACGGCTTGCAGGTTGTCGGCGAGCCGCGCCCGGACGCTGTCCTGCTCGTCGGCCGGGAACAGGCCCACGATGCGCCCGACCGCGCGGGGCACGTCGGGCGTGTGCAGCGAGGTGATGACGAGGTGCCCGGTCTCCGCCGCCTTCAGGCAGATGTCGGCCGCCTCGCGGTCGCGCAGCTCGCCCACCATGATGATGTCCGGGTCCTGCCGGAGCGCGGCCCGCAGCGCGTCGCTGTAGCTGGCGGTGTCCGAGCCGACCTCGCGCTGGATCACCAGGCCCTTGCCGCCGGCGAAGATGAACTCGATCGGATCCTCGACCGTGACGACGTGGAGCCGCTCCTGCTGGATGATGGTGTTGATGATGCTGGCGACGGTGGTGGACTTGCCGTTGCCGGTGGCGCCGGTCACGCAGATGAGGCCGCGGCGCGCCTCGGCGATGGTGCGGATCACCGGCGGCAGGTTGAGCGTGTCGAAGTCCGGGATCTGGAACGGGATGGTGCGCATCACCGCGCCCCAGCTGCCGCGCTGCTTGAAGATGGACGCGCGGAAGCGGGACACGCCGGGCAGCGAGTAGCTGCGGTCCACCTCGCGGAAGTCGAGCGGCGTGAAGCCGGAGCCCGGGGCCTGGAGGACGAAGTTCGCGATCGCCTCCGTGTCCGCGTGCGTCAGCGGCGGGTACTTCGCCGACAGCAGCTCCCCGAACACCCGGTAGGTGGGCGGATAGCCCACCTCGAAGTGCACGTCGCTCGCCTGGCGCTTCACGGCGAGCTGCAGGAACGAGTGGAACAGCTCCTCGCTGAGCGGACCCTGTCCTTCCATAAGACGGTGAGTCTAGCCTCAACCGGTGGGCGCGGCCAGCAAGCTCCCTGGCCGCGCCCCGGCTCGCTCACCGGACCGTGCCGTCGGCCCGGCCCTTCCGGCCGGCGCGGTTCGCCTGGATCGTCACCGCCCCGGCCCGGAGCCCGGTCACCACGCCGCCCCGCGAGACGGTCGCGACGGACTTGGCGCTGGAGCTCCAGACGCTCTGCCGCGTGACGTCGAGCGTGCCGCCGTCGCTGAACGTGCCAGTGGCGGTCAGCTGCGCGGTCCCGCCCACCCCCACCTCGAACGGCGACGGCGTCACCGCCACCGAGACGAGCCGGGCCGAGCCCACCGTCAGCGTCGCCTCGCCGACGACGCCGTCCAGCCCCGCCGAGATCCGGGTGGTCCCGGGCGCCACGCCGGTCGCGGTGCCCGCGCCGGTCCCGGTGGCGACCACGGTCGCGATCGCCGGATCGGCGCTGATCCAGGCCGCGCTCCCGGTCAGCTCGTGCGTCGAGCCGTCGCTGTAGGTGCCGGTCGCCCGGAACCGGACCTGGTAGCCCGCGGGCACCGACGCCGTCCCGGGCGTCACCGCGATGGACTGGAGCACCACCGCGCGGACCGTCACCGCCGCCGACGCGGTCCGGCCGAACAGGGTCGCGCTGACGGTCGCGTCGCCGGCGGAGAGCGCGCTGACGAGCCCCTCGCTGCCGGGCGCGTTGGAGGCGGCCGCCACGGCCGCGTCGGAGGACACCCACGCCACCTGCGCGGTCAGGTCCTGGGTCGAGCCGTCGGAGAACGTGCCGGTGGCCTCGAGCGCGCCGGAGAGCCCGACCGGCAGGTCGAGCGCGGCCGGGGACACCGCGAGCCCGGTGAGCTCGGCCGCGGTGACCGTCACCGTCGCCGCGCTGGTCAGGCCGCCGAACGCCGCCGTCACCGTGGCGGTGCCCTCGGCCGCCCCGGTGACCACCACGCCCTCCGGGCCGGGCGCCGAGAGCGTCACCTCGGGCCCGCTCGCGGCCCAGGCCGCCTGCGCGGTGAGGTCGGCGGCGGTGCCGTCGGAGTACGTGGCGACCGCGGTGAACGCGGTCGAGGTGCCGCGGGCCAGGGTGGCGGCGCCCGGGTACACGTCCAGCGCCTCGAGCGTGGCGGCCGTCACGCTGACCGTGGTCGCGCCGCGCACGCCTTCCAGCGTCGCCGAGACGGCCGCGTCCCCGGGCGCGACCGGGTGCACCAGGCCGGGCGAGGGCACCGCGGCGGTCGCAGGCGCCGCGCTCTCCCAGGCCGCCTCCGCGGTCACGTCCCGCGCGCTGCCGTCGGAGAACAGCCCGGTCGCCGCGAGCTGCAGGTCGGCGCCGAGCGGCAGGCTCGGGAACGGCGGCGTCACGACGACGGACTGGAGGACGGCCGAGGTGACCGTCACCTCGGCCGTGCCGCGCAGCCCGGACCAGCGGGCGCCCACCGTCGCCGCGCCGGGCGCGACGCCGGTGACCTCGCCCCCGGTCACCGCGGCGGCGGCCGGCGCCGAGGACTCCCAGGCGGCGGTGGCGGTGACGTCCCGCTTCGAGCCGTCGGAGAAGGTGGCGATGGCGGTGAGCCGCTGGGTGAAGCCGGCCGCGAGCGTGGTGGCCGCCGGCGAGACCGAGATCGACCTCGGGACCGGCGCGCCGCCGGCCGGAGCCTGCGGCGCGGACGGCGCGGACGCGCCGCCTCCGGACGAGCAGGCCGCGAGCGCCGCGGCGGCGAGCGCGAGCGTGGCGAGGCGCGCGACGTGCGCGCGCCGGAAGGCGGACTTCGGCTGCATGGATCCCCCGATCCTCGCGCCCGCCTGCCCGGGTCCCCCGACCCGGCGCGGCGAGGCGTGCAGGGGATGCTGCCAGGGGAGCGGACGACCGGCCACCCGCGCGACCGCGCGACGCGCGAACGCGGCACGCACCAAGGCGGCAGGGGCGGAGGCGCGGCCGCCGCGCGGCGCCGGCGTCGCCCGCCGCCGCTCAGGCCGGCACGCCGGCCGCCCGGAGCACGTGCGCCACGAACTCGTCCTCGGGGACGGCGCCGACGAACTCCTCGACGTCGTTCACGATCGTCTTGGGCACGCCCATCACCTGGTACCGCGCCGCGAGGTCGGGGAACTCCTGGGCCTCGATGGCGTCGGCGACGACGTGGGCGCTCTCCACCGCGATGGCATGGGCCAGACCGGCCGCCTGGGGGCAGTACGGTCAAGTGGGCGTGAAGAACACCTTGATGTGAACTGGGCGTGAAATCCGGGCGAGCGCCTCCCGCGAGGCGGGCGACAGCCCGGACTCGCCGCGCGACACGTCGATGATGCCGTTGACGAGGTTGGGGAACTCGTGGCCGGCGGGCGCGCCGAGGTAGCGCACGCGCCCGCGCGCGGCGCCGGAGAGGATCGTGAGCGGGCCGGCCTCGTCGGGCGCCAGCCCGAGCGCCTCGCGCTGCTCGGGGGTGGGCAGGTCCAGGTACTCGAACGCGAGCTTCGGCGAGAGCGCCGCCACCTCCTCCAGCAGCTGGCGGATCTGCGGGGTGAGATCCCGGGCCGGCGGGGCGAGGGCGCTCGGGCCGACGAGCGTCAGCTTGACGTCGCCCTGCAGCGCGCCCTCCAGCTCCGTGCGGATCTGCTCCGCGTCGTCCTTGCCGATGAGCGCCATGTCGTGTCGCCTCCGCGCGGCCTCCGGGCCGCGAGCGTCCATACCTAGCGCCGGCCTGCCGCCGGCGCACGCGCCCGGGCGCCCGGCGGTGGTCCGCGCCGGGCGCCGGTCCTAGCTTTCACATCGTGCACGTCGCGATCGTCTCGACGCCGTTCGTGGCGGTGCCGCCCCCGGGCTACGGCGGGACCGAGCTGGTGGTGGACGCGCTGGCCCGCGCGCTGGTGCGGGCCGGCCACCGGGTGGCGGTGTTCGCGACCGGCGACTCGCGCGCCCCCGGGCTCCGCGCGACCTTCGAGGCGCCGGTCTGGCCGCCCGAGCCCTACGCCGGGCTGCTCCACTGCCGCTACGCGGCGGCGGAGATCGCCCGCGGCGGCTTCGACGTGGTGCACGCGCACCTCCCGGCCATGCTCGCGTTCACCGGCGCGCTGCACGCGCCGGTGGTCTACACCCTGCACCACGCGCCCGACGCGGCGCTCACGCGCTTCTACGCGCGCGTCCCGGCGGTGCTGCGCGTCGCCATCTCGCGGCGGCAGGCCGAGCTGTCGTCCCCGCCCGCGCACCGGGTGGTCCACCACGGCCTCGACCCGGACCTCTACCCCGACGTGGGCGAGGGCGACGGCGGCGGCGGCGCGTTCTTCCTGGGCCGGCTGGCGTGGTGCAAGGCGCCCGAGCTGGCGGTGGAGGCGGCGCGGCGGGCCGGCCTGCGCATCGACGTGGCCGGCGACGTGCACGCGGACGACGCGCACCCCGAGGGCTGGGACGACGAGGTGCTCGCGCCGGCGCTGGCCGCGCCGCACGTCGCCTGGACGCGGCGCGCCGGCCTCGCCGAGAAGCGGCGCCTGCTGGCCCGCGCCCGGGCGCTGCTCGTGCCGCTGCGCTGGGAGGAGCCGTTCGGGCTGGTGATGATCGAGGCGCTGCTGGCGGGCTGCCCGGTGATCGCGTTCCCGCTCGGCGCCGCGCCGGAGATCGTGGTGGACGGGATCGACGGGTTCCTGGTGCGCAACGCGGCGGAGATGGCGGCGGCGCTCCGGCGCGCCGGGCGGCTCGACCGGCGGATCATCCAGCGGCGGGCGCGCGAGCGGTTCTCGGCGGACCGGATGGCGTCGGACTACGTCGCGGCGTACCGGGCCGCCACCGCGCGCGCGGAGCCCGCCGCGCCCGCGGTGGACGAGGGGGGAGGATGGACGACGGCCGCGCCGTGATCGCACGCCCCGAGGAGCTGCTCGGCTACGCCGACCCGTCCGATCGCCCGGAGGCGACCGGGGTAGACAAGCTCGTCCTGAAGCGCGGCAACCTGTTCCTGGTCGCGAACCGGCTCGGGGACGTGGCCCCCGCCGGCGCGCGGGACCTCGGCCTGTTCCTCACCGACACCCGCCACCTGTCCGCCTGGCGGATGTCGGTGTCCGGCGGGCCGCTGCTCTGCCTGTCCTCGCAGGTCTCCTCCGACTACGTGGCCCAGGTGGACTTCACCGTCACGAGCCTCCACGAGGGCGACCTGCTCGGCCGCGAGCCGCTCAACTACGTCCACCTGCGCCGCGACATGCTCATCGACGACGTGCTGGTGGACCGGCTGGTGCTCACCAACTTCCAGGGCAAGGCGGTGGACGCGTGGATCGCCATGGAGTGGGCGGCCGACTTCGCCGACGTCTTCGAGATCCGCGGCGCCCGCCGCCGCGAGCGCGGCAGCTACCACGCGCCGAAGGTGGAGCGGGACCAGGTGGTGCTGCGGTACGACGGGCGCGACGGCCGGCGCTACGCCACCGAGGTGCGGATCCGCGGGGTGGGGCCGGACGGTGCGCCGGCGGCGCTCGCCTCGCTCGACGGCCGGGGCGCCCGCGTGAAGCTGCACCTCGAGCCGGCCGAGCACGTCGAGGTCCACTTCGCGGTGGCCGCGGGCATCGAGCACGGCGCGCCGGGCCGGACCCGCGGCCTCGACGAGGAGCGGCCGGTCCCGCCGTCGGCGCCGCGGCCGTTCGGCGCCCGGGCCTCGTGCACGCACGAGGCCTACTCGGCGTACGCCGCGCAGGCCACCCGGTTCGCCACCTCGAACGACCTCTTCACCTCCGCGCTCGAGCAGGCGGTCGCGGACCTGAAGGCGCTCACCGTCTACCACTTCGGCGCGCCGGTCATCTCGGCGGGCATCCCCTGGTACACCTGCCCGTTCGGCCGCGACGCGCTCATCGCGGGGTACGAGGCGCTGGTCGCGCAGCCCGAGGTGGCGCGCGACGCGCTCCGGTTCCTGGCCCGGCTGCAGGGCGAGCGCGACGACCCGACCCGCGACGAGGAGCCCGGCAAGATCCCCCACGAGATCCGCTTCGGCGAGATGGCGGCCGCCGGCGAGGTGCCGCACACGCCCTACTACGGCTCGGTGGACTCGACGCCGCTGTTCCTGATGCTGCTCTCCGAGTACGACCTGTGGACCGACGACCACGAGACCGTGGAGGCGCTGCTCCCCGCCGCGGAGCGCGCGCTCGCGTGGATGGACCGCTGGGCCGATCCCGACGACGACGGCCTGGTGGAGTACCAGCGGCGCACGCCGCAGGGGCTGCGGAACCAGGGGTGGAAGGACAGCCACGACGGCGTGCCGTTCGCGGACGGGACGCCGGCCGAGCCGCCCATCGCGCTGGTGGAGGTGCAGGGCTACTGCATCGACGCGCGCCGGCGCATGGCGGCGCTGCTCCGGCGGCGGGGCCGGCGCTCCGAGGCGCAGGCGCTGGTCACGGCGGCGCGGCTGCACGCGGAGCGGCTGGAGGAGCGCTTCTGGATGGAGGGGAAGGGGACCTACGCCATCGCGCTCGATCGCGACGAGCGCCAGGTGGACGCGGTGACCTCCAACCCGGGCCACCTGCTGTTCTCGGGCGCCATCTCCGACGCGCGCGCGCGCCAGGTGGCGGCCTCGCTGCTCGGGCGCGAGTCGTGGAGCGGGTGGGGCATCCGGACGCTCGCGGCCGGGCAGCGCGCCTACAACCCGCTCAGCTACCACGACGGCACCGTCTGGCCGCACGACAACGCGCTCTGCGCCATGGGCATGGCCTCCTACGGCATGACGCGGCAGGCGGGGCAGGTGCTGACCGGCCTCTGGGACGCGGCGCAGCACTTCCGCCAGCTCCGCATGCCCGAGCTGTTCTGCGGCCTGTCGCGCGCGTCCGGGCAGTTCCCGGTGAGCTACCCGGTCGCGTGCTCGCCGCAGGCGTGGTCCTCGGCGGCCTGGTTCCTGCTCGTGCGGGCCGTGCTCGGCCTGCAGGCGGACGCGCCGCGCCGGACGCTGCGGGTGGTGCAGCCCTGGCTCCCGCCCTGGCTCGACGAGCTGGTGCTGCACGGGCTCCGCGTCGGGCCCGCCCGGGCCAGCCTGCGGTTCACCCGCGGCAAGGCGAACGCGTTCGCCGAGGTGCTGGAGATCCAGGGCGGGGAGCTGAAGGTCCGGATCGAGGTCTGAGGGTGGGCGGGACGCCTGAAATGAAGCGGGCCGCGCTCGCGCGCGGCCCCGCCGGCGCACCCGCGCCGGGCACCACGGTGATCTCCGCCGCGCGCCCCGCAGGGCGGCTGCGGCGGTGGAGGGGATCGAGCGGCCGGCCCCGCTTCGATCAGGACGTACGACGGGAGCTGGGCCCCGCGCTTCGAGCGTTTGGCAGGAGCTTCGTCATGGCGGGGTCCGTGGCCGGCCTCCGGCGGGACTCGGGCTCCCCCGCTTCAATCCTCGTGCCGCGCCCGCGGGGCGGTCGCGGGCCGTGAAATCCGGCGATTGCGCGCGCCCGGGCCGGGACGGGGCTGTAATTCGGTGCGTCGCAGGCGACAGGAGGGTCCGGCGCCGGCGCCAGGACCGCGTTCGGCTCGCCCCGCCCCCGACGCGGGGTTAGGCTTGGCGGGCCGCCGGGGCGCGGCGGCGGAGGGGCGATGTTCGGATCACTCGACGAGGTGTCTGCGAAGCTGGCCGAGGCGGGGTACCTCCCGTCGCGCGAGATCGCGACGGCGGTCTACCTGGCGGACCGGCTCGAGAAGCCCATCCTGGTCGAGGGCCCCGCCGGCGTGGGCAAGACCGAGCTGGCGCACGCGTTCGCGCGGGCGGCCGGCCGCACCTTGATCCGGCTGCAGTGCTACGAGGGCCTGGACGAGTCCAAGGCGCTGTACGAGTGGGAGTACGCGAAGCAGCTCCTGTACACGCAGCTCCTCAAGGACCGGATCGGCGCCGCCGTGGAGGGCGCCGGCAGCCTCGCCGAGGCGGCCGACCGGATCGCGGGCGAGGGGAACGTGTTCTTCAGCGAGCGGTTCCTGGTGCCGCGGCCGGTCCTGCGCGCGCTCACCAGCGACACCCCGGCGCTGCTCCTGGTGGACGAGATCGACAAGGCCGACCCGGAGTTCGAGGCCTTCCTGCTGGAGGTGCTCTCGGACTGGGCCGTGACCGTGCCGGAGCTCGGCACGGTGCGCGCGCGCCAGGTCCCGCGGGTGGTGCTCACCTCCAACGCGGCCCGGGATCTCTCCGACGCCCTGAAGCGGCGCTGCCTCCACCTGTTCATCGACTTCCCGGCGCGCGAGCGCGAGCTCGCCATCGTCCGCGCCCGCGTCCCGGAGGCCTCCGAGGCGCTGGCGCGCAGCGTGGTCGCGACCGTGCAGAAGCTCCGCACGCTCGACCTGAAGAAGGCGCCGTCGATCTCGGAGACGCTGGACTGGGTGCGCGCCCTCGCGATCCTGAACGCCGAGCGGCTCGACCCGGCGCTGCTCGACCAGACGCTCAACCTCGCGCTCAAGTACGAGGCCGACGTGGCGCTCGCGCGCGAGCGCAAGGGCGAGCTCGCCGCCGCGGCGCAGCTCGGCTAGCGGGACGCGAGGCGAGCCCAGGGTAGCGCAGCGCGCGGCGCAGCCGCGCCCGCGGGGACCTCGCGCGAGCCCGCGAAGGCGGGCGCGCGAGGTCACGGGACCCGCGCAGTCCGGGGTGGGGCCCCGACGCGCTTCGCTCGGTGGGGCGGGGCGGCACGCCCCGTCGGATCGCCCCCCGCCTCAATCATCCTGCTCGGGCGTCGCCTTCCGCTGGCGGGAGGGGACCTGGACGCGCTCGCCGCCCGGCAGCGCGAGCGCGGTGAGCTTCCCGCCGTAGACGCACCCGGTGTCGATGCCGACGCACCGGACGCCCGGGGCCGGCTCGTCCACCACCACCTCCTCGCGCGCGTGGTGGCCGTAGACCACCGAGCTCGGCCCGGTCCACCGCTGTGCCCAGCGCACCACGCCCGCCTCGCCGCCGTGCTCGCGCGAGACCGGCCGGCCGGTGGCGTCGAGGAAGCGCAGCCGGATGAGCCAGTCCGGCGGCTGGCGCGAGAGCGGGCGGCCCGGCAGCAGCCCCCCGTGCACGGCGAGCCACCGGCCGTCGAGCCGGAGCGCGCGCGGCAGCGCGGCCATCCAGGCGAGGTCGTCGGGCGAGAGCCGCAGGTGCTCCTCGGTGCGCCTCGGGTCGAGCCGGACCGGGTTCCGGTGGTGCGGGTCCTCGCGCCGCCGCGCCTCGTGCGCCGCGTAGCGCAGGTGCTTCTCCTCGTGGTTCCCGAGCAGGCAGTCGGCCCCGAGCGCGCGGACGCGCCGGACCACGCCCACCGGATCGGGGCCGCGGTCCATCAGGTCGCCGAGGAACACCAGCCGGTCCCGCGCGGGCTCGTACCGCGCGGCGACGAGCAGGTCCTCGAGCTCCGCCAGGCAGCCGTGCACGTCGCCGACGACGAGGGTGCGCGAGGGGGCCATGGCGGGCGCAGTGTACCCTGCGGCCGGGCGAGGCCGGGAACGGACGTCACCGCTGCGGCCCGGCACGGCCCTGGACCGAGGTGGCGCGCGCGGGGCGGGGAGAGAGGCTCCCCGGGGACGGCGGCGGATCGAACCAGCCGCCGTACCCGGCGTCGATCACCTCGTCGTCGAGGGTGCCGCCCGCGCTCCGGGCGGCGATCCGCCACTCCCCCGCCACCCGGGCGACCAGGTACTCGCTCACCGAGCTCGCGAGCGAGGGAGCGCCTGACGCGCGCCACCAGCGCTCCCGGACCGTCACCACCGCCGTGCCGCGCGGGGCCCGGCGCACCGCGAGGAGCTGGAAGGACTCGAGCACGGTGCCGCGCGCCGCCTCGGCCCACGGTGCGAGCGGGTGCGACCCTCCGGCCGCCGCGGCGCGGTCGGCGTCGTCGAGGGCGCGGGGCGCGGTGAGCGCGCGCGCGCGGGCGTAGGTGCCCGGCGCCGGCGCGCCGGCGCGTCCCCGGACGGCGGGGGCGCGCGGCCCCGCGAGGCGCACCGCGTCGAGATATCGGAGCACGCACCGGGCCGGTCCGCGGAGGAGGTTCTCCGGGGGCGCGCCGGCGGCGGGCGCGGCGGGGCCCGCGGCGGCGGCGGCGGCGAGGAGCAGCGGGAGGAAGGGCATCGGCGGGAGCGGGCGCAGGAGCGCCGGCGCCGACACGTTCGGTCCACCCCGCGGCGGCGGCAATCCCGCTCCCCGCCGCGGCCGACCCGCACGGCGTGGCTCCGATGTGCGCGGATTCCGCGGGAAGACCGATGCCTAGATTGACGCGGGGGCAGGTTACACTCGGCCGCCCGAGCGGGAGCCCTCCCGCGGTCCACCATGGAACCCACGAAGCGCGTCCTCATCGTCGAGCCCGACCACGCATTCGCGCTGTCCCTGGCGTCGCTCTTCCACGAGGACGGGTGCGTCACCCGCCTCGCCGCCAGCGCCGCCGAGGCGGAGCTGGAGGTCGCGTCGCACCGGCCCGACCTGTGCGTGGTGCGCGCGGAGCTCCCCGACCTGTCGGGCTTCTCGCTGTGCGCGCAGCTCCGCCACGACCGCGCCACCGCGCGCCTGCCGGTGATCCTGTACGCGTCGGAGACGGCGCCCGAGGCCCTCGCCGAGCACGCGCGCACGCCATGGGCCGCGAACGGCTACCTGGCCATGCCGCTCGACACCGAGGCGCTCCGCAAGCTCGCCGGCGGGATCCTGGCCGCCGCCGAGCCCGAGCCGGAGAGCGCCGACGACGCGGTGCTGCCCGACGACGAGGTCCAGGCGCTCGACGCCGAGCTGGACGCGGCGCTGGACCCGGAGGCGCGCGCCGCCCGCGCCGCGCCCGAGGGCGGGGCCGAGGTCGCGGCCGAGGCGGCCGCCGAGGCCGCCGCCGCGCCGCCACCGGCCCACGAGGCCGGCGCCGCGCCGCCGCCGGTGCCGAAGAAGCCGCTGCGGTCCACGGTGACCGACGAGGACCGCCTCTTCGTGGACCGCGTGTTCCAGTCGATCTCCGAGCGCCGGGAGGATCTGCTCGCCGACGCGCACCGCCGGCGGCCGCCGCCGCGGCGCGAGCTGCTGCAGACGCCGGAGGGCCGGGCCGAGCTGCTGCGCGAGGACCTGCGCTGGCGCGAGGCGCAGCTGGCCCGGCTGGGCGAGATCTGGGCGGTGCGCGAGCGCGAGCTGGCCTCGTTCGACGCCCGCATGCACGAGCGCGAGGTGGAGCTGCAGGCGGCGAAGCTGCAGGTGGACGACCTGCTGCGGCGGCTCGCCGGGGCGCGCGACCTGTTCGTGGAGAAGGAGCGCGAGTTCGGCGCCTCGATCGACGGCCTCCTGCTGGAGAAGTTCGGGCAGGAGAAGGAGCTCATCGAGGTGGTCGCCGGCGCCGAGCGGCGCATCCACGAGCTGGAGCGCGAGGTGCGCCGCCGCGACGACGACCTGGCGCACCGCAAGGTCGCGCTGGACCGCGCGCAGGAGGAGATCGTCCGGATGGACCGGGCGGCGCGCGCGGAGGCGGCGCGGGCCGAGGCGCGCGAGCGCGAGCTGCAGGACGAGATCTCCCGCCGCACCGAGGAGGTCGCGGCCGCCGACGAGGCGCTCGCGCAGGCGCGGCGCGCGGCCGAGGACGCCGCGCGCGAGGCCGCGGCGCGGCTGGAGGAGCAGGCCGCGGCGCGCCGGGCGCTCGAGGAGGAGCTGGCGCGGGCGCAGGGCGAGGCCGCCGCGAGCGAGGGCGACCACGAGCGCCGCCACGCCGAGGCGGCGGCGCGGGAGGCGGCGCTCACGGCCGAGCGCGACCGGCTCCGCACCGAGTCGGAGCGGGACCGGGCGGCGCTCGAGCAGCGGCTGAACGCGGCGGAGGCCGCCACCGCCGAGGTGGAGGCCGAGCGCGACCGCGCCCAGCAGGCCGCGCGCGAGAACGAGGCGGCGCTGCAGGCGCGCATCGACGAGCGCGAGGACGCGATCCGCGAGCGCGAGCAGCGGCTGCGCCTGCTCGACGAGGAGTACAAGCGCTTCCGCGACACCGCGCGCGGGCGCGAGGACGACCTCGGCCGCGAGATCCAGGACCACCTGCAGCAGATCGGGTCGCTGGAGGGCGAGATCGAGGGGCTGGCGCGCGAGCTCGCGGAGCGCGAGGAGGAGGCGCGCGCCGAGGTCGAGGCGCTGCGGGCCGAGCTCGAGGCGGAGCGCGACGGGGCCCGGGCCGCCGCGGCCGAGGCGGCCCGCGAGGCGGCGGAGCGGCTGGAGGCGGCCGAGGCGGCCGGCGCCGCCGCGGCGCGCGAGCGCGATCGGACGAAGGAGGAGGCGGCGGCGGTCGGCCGCGCGCTGGCGGCGACGCGCGAGGAGGCGGCCGCGCGGGAGGCGGCGCTCTCCGAGGAGCGCGACGCGCTGCGGGCCGAGGCGGAGCGGCTGCGCGGGCTGGCCGACGGGGCGGGCCGGGAGCGCGACGCGCTCCGGGCGGCGCTCGCGGCGCGGGAGGAGGCGCTCGCGGCGGAGGCCGGGCGGGCGCGCGAGGCGGCGGCCGCGCGCGACGCGGCGCGCGCCGAGGCGCGCGCGCTGGACGAGCGCCGCGCGGAGCTGGAGGCGGCGCTCGCGGAGACCCAGGCCCGCGCGCGCAGCGCCGAGGACACGGTGGTGGCGGCGCGGGAGGAGATCGCCCGCGCGACCGCGCGCGCGGCCGAGGACGCGTCCGCCGCCGCGGCCCGCGAGGCGGCGCTCGCCGCCCGCGAGGCGGAGGCGCGGGCCCGCGGCGAGGCGCTGGAGGCCGAGCTGGCCGAGGCGCGGGCGGCGCTCGAGGCGGCGCGGGCCGAGGCGGGCCGCGAGGCCGAGGCGCTCCGCGCGGCCGCGGCGCAGGCGGAGGCCGCGCGCGACGAGGCGCGCCGGCAGGCGCAGCGGCGCGAGGGAGAGCTGGGCAAGGAGCTGGCGGCGCGCGCGGAGGCGAGCCGGAAGGCGGAGGCGCGCGCGGAGGCCGCCGAGGCCGAGGCGGAGGCGCGCGCGGAGCGCGTGGCCGCGCTGCAGCGCGAGCTGGCCGAGGCCCGCGAGGTGCGCGAGGCGCTCTCGCGCGAGATGGAGCGGAAGGTCGGCGAGCTGGGCTCCCGGGTGGAGGAGCAGGCGGGCCTGCTCGCCGCCGCGTCCCGCGAGGCGGACCGGCTGCAGGGCGAGCTCTCCGCGGCGCGGCAGGCCGCGGCGGCGCGCGAGGCCGAGCTGGCCGGCGAGGCCGGGCGCTCCGCCGCGCGCGCGGAGGAGCTGGCCGGGCTGCTCGCGGACGCGTCGCGGGAGCGCGACGAGACGCGGACGCAGCGCGACGCGCTGGCCGCCGAGCTGGAGTCCGCCGGCGCCGAGCGCGCCGGCCTGCGCGAGGAGTTGCGGCGCGCGGAGGCCGCGCGGCAGGTGGCCGACGCCGAGCGGGCGCGCCTGGAGACGGAGCTGACGCGGGCCGCGGCCGAGCGCGCCGAGGCCGAGGAGCGGTCCCGGGCCCGGGCGGCGGCGGTGGAGGCCGAGCACGCGCGCCGCGAGGAGGAGCTGCTCTCGGAGCTGGCCCGCAAGACCGAGGCCGCCGAGTCGCTGCACGCGCGCTTCGAGGAGCTGTCGCGCGAGCGCGCCCGCCGCGAGGAGGACCTCCAGGCGGAGCTGACCGCGCGGGCCGAGGGGCTCCGCGCGGCCGAGCGGCGCGAGCGCGCCGCGGCCGAGCAGGCGACGGCGCGCGCCGAGGAGGACCGGCGGCGCATCGCCGAGGCCGACGAGCGCGCGACCTCGGCCGCGGCCGGGCGCGACGCGGCGGAGCGGGCGCTGGAGGAGGCGGAGCGGCGCGCCGGGGAGGGCGCCGCCGAGCGCGCCGCCGCGGCGGAGCGGGCCGAGCGCGCCGAGCGGCGCGCGGGCGAGGTGGACCAGGCGCTGGCCGCGGCGCTGCGGGAGCGGCAGCGCGTCGAGGCCGAGCTGCTCGGCCGCGTGACGCGGGCCGAGGCCCGCGCGGCCGAGCTGAAGGTCCGCGCCGAGCAGGCGGCGCGCGAGGCCGCCGGCGCGCAGGCCGGGCGCGCGCGGGTCCTGGAGCTGGAGGCGGCGCTGGCCGCCGCCGGCCAGGCCCGGGCGCGGGCCGAGAAGGATCTCGCGGCGCGGGCGGCCGCGGCGGAGGCGCGGGCGGCCGAGGCGGCCCGGCGGCTGGATCAGCTCGGCGCCGAGCGGCGCGAGGCGGAGGGGCGCGCCGCGCGCGCGGTGGAGGAGGCGCAGGCGCGCTTCCGCGAGGAGCTGCAGCGGCGCGACCAGGCCCGGGCCCAGGAGCTGGCCCGCCTCCAGGCGGCGCTGCAGGAGCGGGCGCGGCGGGAGAAGGCCCTGGAGCTCGAGGTGGCGCGGCTGCGCGGCGGGCGGAACGTGGCCGCCCCCGCCTCCGGCGTGGCGCCGGCCGAGGCCGCGCCGGCCGCCGCGGTGAAGGACCCCGTCAAGTAGCGCGGGGGCGGCCCCGCGGACGGGCGCTCACGCATCCGCCTCGGCGTCGGCGGTGGTGCGCACGTCCCGGCGCCGGCCGGGGTGGACGCGCATCCCGGCCTCGTGGGCGCGGACGGCGTCGCGCCCGGCGCGCTTCGCCGCGTAGAGCGCGGCGTCGGCCGCGTCGATGAGCGCGCCCAGCTCCCGGGCGTCGTCGGGCCACACCGCCACGCCGACCGAGATGGTCACGTGGCCGCGCTCGGAGGCGTCGTGCGGGAGGGCCGCGGCCTCCACCGCCTGCCGGAGCTTCTCCGACGCGAGCAGCGCCGCCTCGCGGTCGGCGCGCGGGAAGATCACCGCGAACTCCTCGCCGCCGTAGCGGGCCACCAGGTCCACCTTGCGGACCGCGCCCGCGAGCAGCTCCGCCACGCGGCGCAGGATGCCGTCGCCCGCCGCGTGCCCGAACGCCTCGTTGAACTGCTTGAAGCGGTCCACGTCCACCAGGGCCAGCGCCATGGGGTGGTCGAAGCGCTCGCAGCGCTCCCGCTCCATGTCGAGGCGCGCGAACAGGCTGCGCCGGTTGTGCACGCCGGTGAGCGCGTCGCTTTGCGAGAGCCGGACCATCTTCTGGTGGAGCCGGGCGTTCTCGATGGCGAGCGCGGCCTGGCCGGCGACCGACTCGAGCAGCCGGACCTCGTCGGGCGCGAACGCGTCCGTGGCGGGCCGGAAGAACGCCAGCACGCCGGCGCAGTCCTCGCGGTGGATCATGGGGACGGCCAGGATCGAGCCCAGCGCCTCGCCCTGCCAGGCCAGCACCGGCCGGCGCGGGTCGGCGCCGGTGTCCTTGACGAGCACGGTCGCGCGCTCGCGCACCGCCCAGCCGGCCGGGCCCTCGCCCGCCCGGATGCGCACGCCGGTCGCGGAGTCCGGCAGCCCGGACACGCTCCGCACCACCAGGTCGCCGGTGCCCTCCTCGGCGAGGAGCAGCGCGAACGCGTGGTCGCCGAGGCCCCGGCCGACCAGCTCGGTGAGCGTCGCGACGAGCCGGTCCAGCTCGAGCGTCCCGCCCAGCCGCCGCGCCAGGTCGAACAGGAGCGTCAGCTCCTTCACGCGCGCCTCGAGCTGCGCCGTCAGGACCCGCTCGCGCTCGTCCTCGAGGCGGCGGGCGTGCAGGTCGGTGAGCGCGGCCAGGGTGGTGTTGAACGTCTCCGCCACCATCCCCAGCTCGTCCGGGCCCTCCACCGGCAGCCGGTAGAGGTAGTCGCCCTCGCGCACGTGGCGCAGGCCGGCGGCCAGGCGCTGGAGCGGCTGCTCGATCACCCAGCGCATGGCGAGCGCGAACGTGACCCACATCAGCGCGCCGAACAGCAGGACCGCCAGCACCGCGATGCCGTAGACCGGCTCGAGGTCCGGCGCGGCGAAGCGGGTCCGGTGCCGCAGCCAGAGCACCAGCGCCAGCGTGAACGCCAGCGAGGGGAGCCCCACCGCGACGAGCAGCTTGCGGCCGAGGGAGCGTCGGATCGAGCGGAGCATGGGCAGGACCGGCAAGCGTAGTGCCCGCGCGGGAGGCGATCAAGGACCGCCGCGCCCCGCCGCGCGCGCCCTCTGGTATGAGAGCGGGATGGACCTCGTGCGCTCGGCGCTCCTGGCGGCCTGGCCGCACGGCTTCACCACGCGCGCCGGCGGCGCCTCGCCCCCGCCCTGGGACGCGCTGAACCTGGGCGGCGCGGTCGGCGACGATCCGGCGCGCGTGGCCGAGAACTGGGGGCGGCTGGAGGCGGCCACCGGGCTGGGCTTCGCCCGGGTCCGGCAGGTGCACGGCGCGCGCGCGGTGCGGCTCGACGCGCCCTGCGCGCCGGCGGAGGAGGCCGACGCCGTCGTGTCGCTCCGCGCCGGCGTGGCCGCCTGCGTCTCGGTGGCCGACTGCGTGCCGGTGCTGCTGGCGGACCCCGACGGCGGGGCCGTGGCGGCCGTGCACGCCGGCTGGCGCGGGACGCTCGCCAGGGCGGCAGGGGAGGGCGTGCGGGCGCTGTGCCGCGAGGCCGGGGCGCGCCCGGAGCGGCTGCTCGCCGCCATCGGCCCGTCCATCGGCCCCTGCTGCTACGAGGTCTCGCCGGACCTGGCCGCGCGCTTCGCCGCCGCGCTCGGGCCGGGCGTGGTCCGCGACGGGCCGGCCCCGCGCCTCGACCTCTGGGAGGCGAACCGGGCCGTGCTGCTCGAGGCCGGGGTGCGCCCGGAGCACGTCGATCGCCTGGACCGCTGCACCGCCTGCGAGCCGGCGCGGTTCTTCTCCCACCGGCGCGACGCCGGGCGCACGGGTCGGCAGATCGCCTTCATCGCCCCACCCGGCCCGATGCCGGGGGCGGCCCCCCTTCCTTGACGGAAAGCCGGGGTCACCTAGAATTTCCCGGATCTTGAGACCCTTCGTGCGAGAGGCCTCGGCGGCCCTGCTCCTCGTCGCCGGCTGCGCCGGCGGCGCCGTCTCGCGCGAGGACGTGGACGGCCTCCGCGGCGAGCTGCGCGCGCTCCGGCGCGAGAACGAGGAGCTGTCGCGGCGGGTCGAGGCGCTCTCCGGCCAGGTGGACGCGCTCGCCGTCCGCGGCCGCGCCGCCCCGGCGCGCCCGGCCTCGGCCCCGGTCCCCCCGCGCCCGGCGCCCGAGCCGCGCCCGGTCGAGCCGGAGGTCTCCGGCTTCGTGTCCGCGGTCCCGGTCGTGCCGCCGGATCTCCAGGTGGTGAAGCTCGCGCCCCCGCGCGCGAGCCCGGCGCGCGCGGCGCGCGCGGCGCCGCCGGTGCCCACCGCGGTGCGCATCGCCGAGCCGGATCCCGCGCGCCTCGACGCCCTGGCCTCGCCGGGCGGCCGCGGGATCGCGGCCGAGGCCGACGGGGAGCTGCGCGCGGCGCGGCGCAAGGGCGGGCTGGACCGGGCCCACGCGCTCGAGGACTTCACCGCCCGCTACCCGCGCCACCCGGCCGCCGACAACGCGCTGCTCGAGTCGGCGGAGGCGTACGCCGCGGCCGGACGCAACGAGGCCGCGTGCGCGCTGGTGCGCCGGACCGCGGACGAGTACCCGGCCGGCGACGCCATGAGCGCCGCGCTGGAGCGGCTCGCCGCGTGCGCCGCCCGGCTCGGCCGCGCCGACGAGGAGCGCAGCCTCCTCCAGCGGCTCGTAGACGATTACCCGGGGACCCCGGCCGCGCAGCGCGCGGGCGGACGCCTCGGCCACCTCTCCGCGCGGGCGGGCGATGCGTCGCCGGCCGCCGCGGCCACAAGGAGCGCTCCATGATCCGCAAGCACGTCGTCGCCCTGCTGGCCCTCGTCCCGGCCGCCGCGCTCGCCCAGGCCGGCGCGCTCGACGCGGCCCGCGGCGTCCAGGCCACCTCGGACCAGGGGAACGCGCGCGTGGAGCAGGCCATCGACGCCGCCACCGGCGCGAGCGCCGCGCCGGCGGACGCGCCGCCCGCGGGCGACGCGGTGCCGCTCGCCGCCGAGGCCGAGGGCACCCCGCCCATCGAGCTCGGCGCCGCGCCCGAGGCCGTCCCCGCCGCCGGCGGCGCCGGGAACCCGGAGACGTACACGGTCCGCGAGGGCGACACGCTCTGGGACATCTCCGGGCGCTTCCTCTCGAACCCCTGGTACTGGCCCAAGATCTGGTCCTACAACCCGGAGATCACCAACCCGCACTGGATCTACCCGGGCAACCTGCTCCGCTTCTACCCGTTCGCCGACGAGGCGCCCGCGCGCGTCGAGGCGGTCGCCGGCGTGGACGAGGTGGAGGAGGAGCCCGCGCCGGTGCGCGAGCTGGAGGACTTCTCCCGCGCCGACATGAAGGCCCCGGCCTCGGCCGAGGAGCAGGACGTGGTGGCGGTGTCCGGCCCGTACAAGATCGGCTTCGTCCCGGCGAAGCAGCGCTATGCGCTCCACGAGAGCTTCGTCACGCCGGGCGAGCTGGACGAGTCCGGCGCGATCGAGGCCGCGTTCGAGGAGAAGCTCATGCTGTCCTCGCTCGACCGCGGCTACGCGCACTTCAAGCGCGCGGCCGGCGTGAAGCCCGGCGAGACGTACGTGGTCTACAAGACCGAGCGGCCGATCCGGCACCCGATCACGAAGGAGCTGTTCGGCTACCAGACCCGCATCCTCGGCTCGGCCAAGGTGGTGGCGGTGGACGACAAGGCCGCCACGCTCGTGATCGCGAGCGCGAACGACGTCATCGAGCGCGGCGCGCTGCTCGGGCCCTGGACCGACAAGGTGTTCCGCCCGGTGAACCCGCGCGCGAACCAGCGCGACCTGCACGGCGTGATCATCGCCTCGCCGGTGTCGGTCGTGACCCAGTTCGCCGAGCACCAGGTGGTGTTCGTGGACCGCGGCAGCGCCGACGGCGTCCAGACCGGCAACAGCCTCAAGGTGGTCCGTTCGGGCGACCTCTACGGCCTGGAGCCCAACGCGGTCCCGAACGACCCGGCCCTCCCGAAGGAGGACGTGGGCGACCTGCTGGTCATCGACGCGCGCGAGCACGCCTCGGCCGCGCTGGTGACGCGCAGCCGCGTCGAGCTGCTCGTGGGCGACCGCTTCGAGATGCGGACCGCGCGCGCGCTCCCCCAGTAGGCGGCGGGGCGGACGCTGGCCGTCCGGCGGCCGGGCGGGCGGGGGATTGCCCCGTCTTCCTGGGGTCTTTTCGTGCACGCCCCATGCATGCGTCCCGGCGGCCTCGCTTGACGCTGTGGGACCCCACGGGTATATGGCCCGCCTTCACAGGCTCGCACCGCAGCAACCACCTTGCCCCTCGACGCGCGCACCCTCCGGCCCGGAGACGGCCACTATCCCGAGCGCCTGGCGCGCCTCGCGGACGCGCCTCGCCAGCTCCGCGTGCGCGGCGAGCTGGGGACGGCGGCCTGCAGCGTCGCGCTGGTCGGCGCGCGGGCGACCGACGAGTACGGCGAGCTGCTGGCGCGCGACCTGGCGGCCGGGCTGGCGCGGGCCGGGGTGTCGGTGATCTCCGGCGGCGCCGCGGGCGTGGACGGCGCCGCCCACCGCGGCGCGCTCGAGGCCGGGGGCCACACCGTCGCGGTGCTCGGCACCGGCGTGGACGTCGCCTACCCGGCCCAGCACCGCGCGCTGTTCGCGCGCATCCTGGGGGCGGGCGGCGCGCTCGTGTCCGAGCTGCCGGACGGGAGCCCCGGGCTGCGCCACCACTTCCCGGCCCGCAACCGGATCATCGCGGCCCTGGCGGACGCGGTGGTGGTGGTGCGGGCGCGGCAGGGGAGCGGCTCGCTCATCACCGCGTCGTGGGCCCGCGCCCAGGGCGTGAAGGTGTTCGCGGTGCCGGGCGACGTGCGCGACCCGCTGTCGGCGGGGCCGCTCGCGCTGCTGCGCGAGGGCGCCGGGGTGGCGGCGAGCGCCGCGGACGTGCTCGCGGGGCTGGGCCTCGCGGCGCCCGCCCCGGTCCAGGCGGAGCTGCCCGCGCTCGACGACCGGGGCTCGGCCCTGCTCCGGGCGCTGGGGCGGCGGCCGCGCCACGCCGACGAGCTCGCCCGCGAGGCGGGCATCCCGGTGGGAGCCGCGCTGGCGGGGCTCCTGACGCTCGAGCTGGAAGGTCTGTGCGAGCAGCGGCCGGGCCATTACTTTCTGCGCCGCAGTCGAGAGGGGATCTAGAGGATGGCGAAAGAGCCGAAGACGGGCGCGGTCGCGGTGAAGAAGAAGAAGGCCGCGGCAGCCCCGAAGGAAGCGACGGCCGTCGCCGAGGCGGAAGCCCCGAAGACCCCCCGCCGCGCAGCGCGGAAGACCTCCACCGGGACCAGCCTGGTCGTGGTGGAGTCGCCCGCCAAGGCGAAGACCATCAAGAAGTACCTGGGGCGGGCGTACGACGTGAAGGCGTCGGTCGGCCACGTGAAGGACCTGCCCAAGTCCAAGATCGGCGTGGACGTCGAGAAGGGCTTCCTCCCCGAGTACGACGTCATCAAGGGGAAGGCGAAGGTCCTCTCGGAGATCAAGCGCGCCGCGCGGACCGCCGACCACGTCTTCCTCGCGACCGACCCCGATCGCGAGGGCGAGGCGATCGCCTGGCACATCTCGGAGGAGCTCGGCTCGGAGGGCGGCGACGCGCGGGTGCGCCGGGTGCTCTTCAACGAGATCACCAAGACCGCCATCCAGAAGGCCATCGAGAAGCCGCTCGACCTCGACCGCAAGAAGTTCGACTCGCAGCAGGCCCGCCGGATCCTCGACCGGCTCGTCGGCTACCAGATCAGCCCCATCCTCTGGAAGAAGGTCCGCCGCGGCCTCTCCGCGGGGCGGGTGCAGTCGGTGGCGGTGCGCCTGGTGGTGGAGCGCGAGCGCGAGATCGAGGCGTTCGTGCCGGTGGAGTACTGGTCGCTCGACGCCGACCTCGCCGCGCAGGTCCCGCCCGACTTCCGCGCCAAGATCTTCAAGGTGGACGGCCAGAAGGCCGACCTGAAGCAGGGCGAGGAGACGCTGGCGCTGGTGAAGGAGCTGGAGGGCGCCCGGTACGTGGTCGCCTCGGTGGACCGCAAGGAGCGCAAGCGCAACCCGCCGCCGCCCTTCACCACCGCGAAGCTCCAGCAGGAGGCGGCGAACCGCCTCGGCTTCAGCCCGAAGAAGACCATGACGCTGGCGCAGCGCCTGTACGAGGGCGTCGAGCTCGGCGACGAGGGGGCCATCGGCCTCATCACGTACATGCGCACCGACTCGGTGCGGCTCGCCACCGAGGCCGTGGACGCGGTGCGCGCCCACATCCAGCAGGCGTACGGGAAGGACCACCTGCCGGAGCAGGCCAACGTCTACAAGACCAAGGCGAAGGCCGCGCAGGAGGCGCACGAGGCGGTGCGCCCCACCTCGCTGGAGTGGACGCCCGACCGCGTGGCGCCGTTCTTCGACCAGATGGGCGAGCGCGACATGTACCGGCTCTACGAGCTCATCTGGAACCGGTTCGTCGCCTGCCAGATGGTCCCGGCCGTCTACGACCAGACCGCGGCGGACATCGCCGCCGGCCGGGCCGTGTTCCGGGCCACCGGGTCGATCCTCAAGTTCCCCGGCTACCTCGCCGTCTACGGCGCGAAGCCGCCGGAGGAGGAGGCCGGCGCCGAGGAGGAGAAGTCGAACGGCGACGCCGCCGAGCCGGCCGCCCGCGCCGAGGACCGCCAGCTCCCGCCGCTCGAGGCCGGGATGGAGCTGCGGCTGCTGAAGCTGCTGCCCGAGCAGCACTTCACCCAGCCGCCGCCGCGCTTCAACGAGTCGTCGCTGGTGAAGGAGATGGAGGAGCGCGGCATCGGCCGGCCCTCCACCTACGCGGCCATCCTCGACACGATCCAGGAGAAGGGCTACGTCGAGAAGCTCGAGAAGCAGTTCAAGCCGACCCACCTCGGCGTGCTGGTGACCGACGAGCTGGTGCGGGCGTTCCCGCGCGAGATGGACATCGCGTTCACCGCGTCGATGGAGGAGAAGCTCGACGAGATCGAGGAGGGCAGCGCCGGCTGGCAGCGCGTCCTCGAGGAGTTCTACGTCAGCTTCAAGGAGGACCTCGCCAAGGCGGACGAGGCCATGCGCAACGTGAAGGCGCAGGCCATCGAGACCGACATCACCTGCGAGAAGTGCGGCCAGCACAAGATGGTCATCAAGTGGGGCCGCAACGGCGAGTTCCTCGCCTGCCCCGGGTACCCGGAGTGCCGGAACACCATGAACTTCCGGCGCGAGGACGGGAACATCGTCCCGGAGAAGGAGGAGGACGTCCCGGTCGAGGACAAGTGCCCGGAGTGCGGCGCCGACATGGTGATGAAGCGCGGCCGCTTCGGCCGGTTCCTCGCCTGCACGCGCTACCCGGACTGCAAGGGCACCAAGCCCGTCTCGATCGGCGTGACCTGCCCGAAGGGCTGCGGCGGCTACATCAGCGAGAAGCGCTCCCGCCGCGGGAAGACGTTCTACGGCTGCTCGTCCTACCCGAAGTGCGACTTCGTGGCCTGGGACCGCCCGCGGAACGAGACCTGCCCGCAGTGCGGCAGCGCCTACCTGCTGGACAAGTACTCGAAGAAGACCGGCCCGTTCGTCGCCTGCCCGAACAAGGAGTGCGGCTACCGGCGCGAGGCCGAGCCGCGCGAGGGCGGCGCGGCGGCGGCGCAGGTCGAGCCGGCCAAGGCGTAGCGCCCCGCGGCCGCCGCGGACACGCGAAGGCCGGCGCCGGGGCTCCCCCGGGCCGGCCTCCGGCGCACCCGGGCTACATCGTGGGCGGCTCGCCCTGGAGCGCGTACTGCGCCCGCTCGCGGCGCTGCGCGCACTCGGTGCAGAGCAGCGCGTAGGGCAGGGCGGCGAGGCGGCGCGGGTCGATGTCCTGCTCGCAGTCGCGGCAGATGCCGTACTCCCCGGCGTCCACGCGCGCGAGGGCGGCGTCGATCAGCACGAGCTCGCGGCGCTGGTTCTCGCCGAGGCGCGCCAGCGTGTACTGCTCGTGCTCGGCCTGCGCGCCCTCCTCGAACTCGGGATCGCGGTCCGCCGCCCGCAGCGCGTCGAGCTCGGCGCTCGCGCGGCGCGAGGTCTCGAGGAGCGTGCGGCGCCGCCGGAGCAGCTCGGCCCGCAGCGGCCCAAGGTCCTTGTCGCTCACGTTGCGTTCCTTTCGCAGCGGGGATAGATGGAGCGCGCCCGGCCCGGCCATCCCCTCCGCCGCCGCCGTCCCGGGCCGTGCGCGCTCCTCGTGACGTTGCGCACCCTCCGGGCGCGCGGCCAGGACGGTCGGCCGGACGAGGCGACGGGGAGCGCCTGCAGGGCGGGCGACCGGCCGGGGCGCGGCGGAGACGGAAGGGGCGCATGGGCGACACGCGGGTGACCGTGATCGGGGGAGGCCTGGCGGGGAGCGAGGCGGCGTGGCAGCTCGCGCGCGCGGGCGTGGCCGTCGAGCTCGTCGAGATGAAGCCGGAGCGCCGCTCGCCGGCGCACGTCCTGCCCGGCCTGGCCGAGCTGGTGTGCTCCAACTCGCTCCGCTCCGACAACCCGCAGAACGCCGTCGGCCTGCTCCACGAGGAGCTGCGCCGCCTCGGGAGCCTCGTGCTCGGCTGCGCGGACGCGACGCGCGTGCCCGCCGGCGACGCGCTCGCGGTGGACCGCGAGCGGTTCAGCGAGGCGGTCACGGCGCGGCTCTCGGGCCACCCCGGCGTGCGAATCGTCCACCGCGAGGTGGAGGACCTGCCGCCGCCCCCCGCGCTCGCCGTGATCGCCACGGGGCCGCTCACCGGCGACGCGCTGGCGGCGCGCCTCGCCGAGGCCACCGGCGGGCGCCTGCACTTCTACGACGCCATCGCGCCCATCGTGGCGGCGGAGTCGATCGACCGGAGCATCGCGTACGCGCGCTCCCGCTACGGCAAGGGGAGCGGCGACGACTACCTGAACCTGCCGCTCGACGAGGCGCAGTACCACGCGTTCGTGGACGCGCTGCTCCAGGGCGAGAAGGTGCCCGCGCACGGCTTCGAGGAGCCGCGGTACTTCGAGGGCTGCCTGCCGATCGAGGTCATGGCGGAGCGCGGGACGGAGGTCCTCGCCCACGGACCGCTCAAGCCGGTGGGGCTCGAGGACCCGCGCACCGGGCGCTGGCCGCACGCGGTGGTGCAGCTCCGCCGCGAGGACGTCGAGGGCACCGCCTGGAACCTGGTGGGCTTCCAGACGCGCCTCACCTGGCCGGAGCAGCGCCGCATCTTCCGCGCGTTCCTCCCCGGCCTCGCGAACGCCGAGTTCGTCCGGCTCGGCCAGATCCACCGCAACACGTTCGTGGACGCGCCCCGCGTCCTCGCGCCGGACCTGTCGGTGCGCGCCGCCCCGCACCTGTTCCTGGCCGGGCAGATCACCGGCGTGGAGGGGTACGTGGAGTCGGCCGCCTGCGGGCTGATGGCGGCGCGGGCGGTGCTGGACCGGCTGGCGGAGCGGGCCTTCCGGCCGCCCCCCGCGGCGACCGCCCTGGGCGCCCTCCATCGACATCTCACCGGCGAGGCGCATCCGCCGGGGTACGATTACCAGCCGAGCAACGTGGTCTTCGCGCTGTTCCCCCCGCTCACCGGGCGCCACCGCGGCAAGGCCGGCCGCAAGGAGGCCCACGTGGAGCGGGCGCGCAAGGAGCTGGCACCGTGGATCGACACCGCACCACCCCCCGCCGTCCCCGCCGCGGGCTGACCGGCGCCGCCGCGCTGGCGCTCGCGCTCGCCGCCGCGTCCTGCAGCGCGAGGAAGGAGCCGGAGTCCGCCGCCGGCGGCGCGGCGGGGCGCGCCCTGCTGCGCGGCCCGGTGCGCGCCGTGAAGGCCTCGGCCGACGGCGCCTGGCTGGCGGTGCTCGAGGGCTGCAACGAGGCGCGCGGGCAGTTCCTGCCGCCGCGCACCGCGAGCTGCGACCTGCGGCTGGTGCCGAGCGCGGGCGGGGAGGCGCGCCGGGTGGCGGGCGCGGTCACCACGCTCCCGCACGGCCTGCTCTGGAGCCCGGCCGGCGCGACGCTCG
Source organism: Anaeromyxobacter dehalogenans 2CP-C (assembly GCF_000013385.1). Lineage (GTDB taxonomy): Bacteria > Myxococcota > Myxococcia > Myxococcales > Anaeromyxobacteraceae > Anaeromyxobacter > Anaeromyxobacter dehalogenans_B. Next base: position 3,046,751 of record NC_007760.1, on the reverse strand, counting down.
CGGCGCTCGGCGACTACGACTACCCGACCGCGCGCGGCACGCTGGTGGTGGCGCGGGCGGGCGGCGCGCCGCGGACGCTCGGGACGGCGGTGTCGTTCGCCGGGTTCGCCCCCGGGACCGAGGACCTGCTGTTCGTCGCCGACGGCCGGCTGCTCGTGTCGCGCGGCGGCGGCGAGCCCGAGCCGGTGGCGGGGCTGGACCGGGTGGGCTCGCTCGAGGCCGGGCCGGGCTGGGGCGGCGGGGACGGGCCGGCGCTGCTGGTGCGCCAGGGCGCCTCGGCCGGCGCGGCGCTGTCGGTGGTCGGGGCGGACGGGCGGGCGCGCCGCGTGGCGGAGCGGAGCGGCGACTACGCGCTCGCGCCGGGCGGCGCGTACGCGTACACCGTGCAGGACGGGGGCGGCTACGCGCTCCACCTGGCCGGCCCGCGCCAGGCGGTGCTCGGCAAGGACGTGCAGGCGTTCGCGTTCTCCCGCGACGGCCGCGCCCTCGCGTTCCTGGCGGACGCGACCCCCGGGAAGCAGGGCGACCTGCACCTGGTCCTGGCGGCGAAGCCCGGCGACGCGGTGCTCGCGCGCGACGTGGGCGAGCTGCGCTGGGCGCAGCGGGCGCCGCGGCTCGCCTGGCTGGAGCGCTTCGACGCCCGGGTCCGCTCCGGCACCGCCGGCGCGGGCGGGCTCGACCTGCCCTCGCGCACCTACGGCGCCAACGTGACCGACCTCGAGCTCTCCGCCGACGGCAAGCGCCTCGCGTTCCTGCAGCACACCACGCGCGGCGGGTACTCGGTGGACCTGATGCTCGCGCAGCTCGACGCCCCCCCGGGCACCGCCGCGGTGCAGGTGGCGCAGGGCGCGTTCGGCTTCTCCTTCTCGCCGGACGCGCGCTGGCTCTACTACCGGACCCGCTGCGTCCGGAACGGAGAGGGCTGCGACGTGGAGCGCGTCCCGGCCGAGGGGCTCGCCGCCGGCGCGAAGCCGGAGCGGGTGGTGGACGGGGCGAAGAGCTTCGAGTACGACCCGCGCGACCCCGGGCGGCTGCTGGTCACCTGGCAGCGCATGGACCGCGACGCGCTCGACGTGGGCGTCTGGAAGGACGGGAAGCTGACGCGGGTGGACACCTACGTGCTGCCCGGCTCGGCCCAGTTCCTAGGCCCGGACTCGCGCCGCCTGGCGTACGCCGTCCTCCACGAGAAGCGCCAGGGCGCCTACGTGGCCGAGCTGCCGCCCTAGCCTCCGCCAGGAACTATCGCGCCCGGCGGCGCGGTGGTACGCGATCCCCGATGACCCCCGACGCGGCCGCCCCCACCGAGCTGCCGGAGGAGCTCCGGCGCTTCGACGCGTACCTCGCCTCGGAGAAGCGGGCGTCCCCGCACACGCGCAAGGCGTACCAGGTGGACCTGGCCCAGTACGCGGCCTACCTCGCCGACCAGGGCCAGCCGCTCGTGCCGTCCTCGCCCGCGCTGGTGCGCGGCTTCCTGGCGCGGCAGGCCGGCGCCGCCGGGGCGGTGAGCCTCGGCCGCAAGCTCTCCGCGCTGCGCTCGCTGTACCGCTTCCTGGTGCGCGAGGGGCTGGCGCCCGGGAACCCCGCCCGCGCGGTCGCCAGCCCGAAGCGGCCGAAGCGCCTGCCGGAGGTGCTGCCCGAGGAGGAGGTCGCGGCGCTGGTGGAGACGCCGGACGCCGCCGGCGAGGCGCCGCTCGCGCTGCGCGACCGCGCGTTCCTGGAGCTGCTGTACGGGAGCGGGCTGCGCGTCTCCGAGCTGACCGGGCTCGACCTCGAGGACCTCGATCTCGCCGGCGGGCTGGTGCGCGTGCTCGGCAAGCGGAACAAGGAGCGCATCGTGCCGTTCGGCGCCCCGGCCGCGGAGGCGCTCCGGCGCTACCTGGACGGCGCCCGCCCGGTGCTGGCCGCGGGGCCGGACCACGCCGGCGCCGCGGAGGCGGTGTTCCTGAACTTCCGCGGCGGCCGTCTCACCAGCCGGTCGGTGGCGCGCCGCCTGGACGGCTGGGTGCTCGCCTCCGGCCTGCCGCGCCACGTGCACCCGCACGTGCTGCGCCACTGCTTCGCCACGCACCTGCTCGGCAACGGCGCCGACCTGCGCGGCATCCAGGAGCTGCTCGGGCACGCCTCGCTCTCCACCACGCAGCGCTACACGCACCTCGACTGGAAGCGGCTCGCGGCGGTCTACGACGCGGCCCATCCGCGCGCGCACGCGGGCGCCGCGGGCGGCGCGGGGGGCGCCGACCCGGAAGGCGGCGCTCGCGGCGCGGCGCCCGGCCGCAGCGCCAGGGGCGGCCGCGGCGCGCGCTGACGCGGGGACGGGCGAGGGCGCGGGGCGGGCCGCCGTGAATCGTTGCCCCCCGGCCGCGGCCGCGCTACCTCTCGGACATGCGCCCCATGCACGGAACGACCGTCCTCTGCGTGCGCCGCGAGGGCAGGGTGGTGATCGCCGGCGACGGCCAGGTCACCCTGGACAAGACCGTCATGAAGGCCACCGCCCGCAAGGTCCGGCGGCTGGGCGAGGGTCAGGTGGTGGCGGGGTTCGCCGGCGCGACCGCCGACGCGTTCCAGCTCTTCGAGCTGTTCGAGAAGAAGCTGAAGGAGCACGCGCGCTCGCTGCCGCGGGCCGCGGTGGAGCTCGCGAAGCAGTGGCGCACCGACCGGATGCTGCGCCGGCTGGAGGCGCTGCTGGTGGTGGCCGACCGCGAGCACGTGCTGGTGCTGTCCGGCGCGGGCGACGTCATCGAGCCGGACCCGGTGGCGAACGGCGCGGCGGTGGCGATCGGCTCCGGCGGTCCCTACGCGCTCGCCGCGGCGCGCGCGCTGCTCGCCCACTCCTCGCTCGACGCGCGCCGGGTGGCCGAGGAGGCCATGAAGCTCGCCGCCGAGATCTGCATCTACACGAACGGCAACCTCACCATCGAGGAGCTGTGATGGCGCCGAGCGCGAAGCCGCAGGACCTCACGCCCCGGGAGATCGTGGCGGAGCTGGACCGCTACGTGGTCGGCCAGGCGCAGGCGAAGCGCGCGGTCGCGATCGCGCTGCGCAACCGCTGGCGCCGGCAGCGCGTCGGCCCCGAGCTGCGCGACGAGATCCTGCCCAAGAACATCATCATGATCGGCCCCACCGGCGTGGGGAAGACCGAGATCGCGCGGCGGCTGGCGCGGCTCGCCGGCGCGCCGTTCGTCAAGGTCGAGGCGTCCAAGTTCACCGAGGTCGGCTACGTCGGCCGCGACGTGGACTCGATGATCCGCGACCTGGTCGAGGCGGCGGTGAAGCTGGTGAAGGAGGAGGAAATCGCGAAGCTGCGCGAGCGCGCGCGCGAGGCGGCCGAGGAGAAGGTCCTCGACGCGCTCGGCTTCGGCTCCGGGTTCGGCCTCGGCTTCCGCAACCCGTTCGGCGGGCGGGGCGCGCCGGCCGAGGAGCCGCAGGCCGCGCCCGCGTCGCACCCGGCCGGCTCGGCGGCCGGCGCCCGCGACAAGGCGCGCGCGCAGCTCCGCGCCGGCACGCTCGACGACGACCTGGTGGAGGTGGAGCTCTCGGAGCGCTCCATGCCGGTGATGCCGTTCATGGGCCCGGGCATGGAGGACATGGCGCAGGGGCTCCAGGACATGGTCCAGAACCTGGGGAACAACCCGCTGCTCGGGATGCTGGGCGGCGGCGGCCGCAAGCGGAAGCGCAAGGTGAAGGTGAAGGAGGCGCTCGAGCTGCTCACCGACGAGGAGGCCGCGCGGATGGTGGACATGGAGCGCGTGACGCGCGAGGCGCTCGACCGGGCGCAGAACGCCGGCATCGTGTTCATCGACGAGATCGACAAGATCGCCGGCGGCGACGGCGGCGGCGTGCGCGGGCCGGACGTCTCGCGGGGCGGCGTGCAGCGCGACCTCCTGCCCATCGTCGAGGGGTCGAACGTCAACACGAAGTACGGCGTGGTGAAGACCGACCACATGCTGTTCGTGGCCGCCGGCGCGTTCCACGTCGCGAAAGTCTCCGACCTCATCCCCGAGCTGCAGGGGCGCTTCCCCATCCGCGTGGAGCTGGAGCCGCTCACGCGCGAGGACCTGGTGCGCATCCTCAAGGAGCCGCGCAACAGCCTGGTGCGGCAGTACACCGCGCTGCTCGCCACCGAGGGCGTGGACGTGCAGATCCGCGACGACGCCGTGGACGAGATCGCGCGCATCGCCGCGGAGGTGAACGAGCGCATGGAGAACATCGGCGCGCGCCGCCTCCACACCGTGATGGAGCGCCTGCTGGACCAGCTCTCGTTCGAGGGCTCGGAGCTGCGGGGGCAGCGGATCGTGGTGGACGCCACCTACGTGCGCGACCGGCTCCAGGGCATCGCGCAGGACGAGGACCTCTCGCGCTACATCCTCTGAGGCGCGGGCGCTCGCGGATCTGGAACTCTCCGCCGCCCGGCTGCTATAAGCGCGGAATGACACGCAACGAGTCGATCGCCGAGCGCGCGCAGAAGGTGCTCACGCCCAACTACCGGCAGCAGCCGGTGGCCATCGCGCGCGGCGAGGGCGTCCGCGTCTGGGACGCGGACGGCAACGAGTACCTCGACTTCCTCGGCGGCGTGGCGGTGGACGCGCTCGGCCACTGCCACCCGGCGCTGGTGAAGGCGCTCGAGGAGCAGGCCCGCACCGTCTGGCACGTCTCGAACCACTACTACATCCCGCGCCAGGTCGAGCTCGCCGAGGCGCTGCTGGCGGTGACGCCCTGGGCGTCGCGCGCGTTCTTCTGCAACAGCGGCGGCGAGGCGAACGAGGCGGTGCTGAAGCTCGCGCGCAAGTACCACCACGACCGCGGCCACCCGGAGCGGAACGTGATCGTCTCCTGCGACGACTCGTTCCACGGCCGGTCGCTCTTCACCGTCACCGTGGGCGGCCAGCCGAAGTACCAGGCGGGCTTCGCGCCGCTGGTCCCCGGCGTCCGCCACGTGAAGTACGGCGACCTCGCCGCGCTCGAGGCGGCGCTCGACGACACCGTGGCCGCGTTCATGGTCGAGCCGATCATGGGCGAGTCCGGCGTGGTCCCGCCGCCGGAGGGCTACCTGCGCGCGGTGCGCGAGCTGACGCGGAAGAAGGGCGTGCTGCTGTGCCTCGACGAGGTGCAGACCGGCATGGGTCGCACCGGGAAGTTCTGGGCGCACGAGTGGGAGGGGATCACCCCCGACCTCATGTCGAGCGCGAAGGCGCTCGGCGGCGGGTTCCCCATCGGCGCGATGCTCGCGACCGAGGAAGTCGGCCAGCACCTCACCCCGGGCAGCCACGGCACCACCTACGGCGGCAACCCGCTCGCCTGCGCGGTGGCGCTGGCGGTGCTCGCCGAGCTGCGGGGCGGCGTGCTGGAGCGCTCGCGCGAGGTCGCGGCGCGGCTCCGCGCCGGCCTGGAGCGGCTCGCCTCCGGCGGCCGGGTGGCCCGGGTCCGCGGCCGGGGCATGCTGCTCGGGGTCGTCGTGCAGGGCGTGGCGGCCGCCGAGGTGATGAAGGCCGCCCGCGCGCGCGGCCTGCTCGTGAACGCCATCGGCGAGGACGTGCTGCGCCTGGCCCCGCCGCTCAACCTGACCGCCGCCGAGGCCGACCTGGCCGTGGAGCGGCTCGGCGCGGCCCTGGCGGCGGCGCCCGCGAAGCCCTGAGAGAGGACCCCGATGGCCACCTCGCCTCGCGAGAAGCGCGACTTCCTCCGCATCACCGACCTGGACCGCTCGGAGCTGCTCGAGCTGGTGGAGCGCGCCGCGGAGTGGAAGCTCCTCGGCAAGAGCGGCCCGCGCCCGCTGGAGCGGCGCACGGTCGGCCTGGTGTTCGAGAAGGCCTCCACCCGCACCCGCGTGTCGTTCGAGGTGGCGGCGAACCAGCTCGGCGCGGGCGCGATCATGCTCTCGCCGCGGGACACGCAGCTCGGGCGCGGCGAGCCCATCCGCGACACCGCCCGCGTGCTGTCGCGCTACCTGGACTGCCTGGTGGTGCGCACCTACGGGCACGACAAGATCGAGGAGATGGCGCGCTACGCCGGCGTGCCGGTGGTGAACGCGCTCACCGACGCCTCGCACCCGTGCCAGGTGCTGGCCGACCTGCTCACGGTCACCGAGCGCTTCGGCTCGGACGCGCTCACCAAGCCCGGCCTGCGCGTGGCGTGGGTGGGCGACGGCAACAACATGGCGAACAGCTGGCTCGAGGCATGCGTGCTGCTCGGGTTCGAGCTGCACCTCGCCTGCCCGGCGGGCTACGATCCGGACCCGGCGCTGCTCGCCCGGGCCGCCGGACGCGCGAAGGTCTTCCGCTCGCCGGCCGAGGCGGTGGCGGGCGCGCACGTGGTGAACACCGACGTCTGGGCCAGCATGGGCCAGGAGGAGGAGGCGGAGGAGCGCCGCCGCCGCTTCGAGGGGTTCATCGTGGACCGGGCGCTCATGGCCCAGGCGCGGCCGAACGCCGTGGTGCTCCACTGCCTCCCCGCGCACCGCGGCGAGGAGATCACCGACGAGGTCCTGGAGGGGCCGCAGTCGGCGGTCTTCGACGAGGCCGAGAACCGGCTGCACGCCCAGAAGGCGCTGCTCGAGCTGCTGCTCGCCGGCCGGTGACTGGCCGCCCGGACGGGCCCCGGCGCGTGTCCGGGGCCCGTGGGGCGGGCGCGCGCGCCGGAGCGGATTTGACCCCCTGCGGTCCCGGTCGTTAATCTCGGGGCCGCCGAGGTCGGGCGGGGGGAAACGGTTGAGCGTGGATCGATACAGCGGCTTCGCGTTCGATCCGGCGGATCTCCAGGAGGACGTGGACCTCGACGCCGAGCGGCGCCGCGAGATCCTGTTCGCCGAGGGGAGCCTGCCGCGCTGGACGCACTGGGACGTCCTGGGCCTGCCCTGGAGCGCGCCCGTGGAGGCCGCGCGCGCCGCGTACCTCGAGAAGGTGAAGGTCTTCCACCCGGACCGCTACCCGGGGAAGCGGCTGGGCAGCTACCGCGCGCGGCTCGAGAAGGTCTTCCGGCGCCTCACCGAGGCGCGCGACGTGCTGTGCGACGAGGCCCGGCGCGCCGCCTACGCGCGGGAGACCGCGCCCGCCGACGAGTTCGCCCGGATGGAGCTCCGCAAGCTCGAGGACGAGCGCCGGTCGGCGGAGCGCCGGGCGCGGCTCGCCCGGCAGAGCCCGCTGGTGGCCCGCGCCGCGCGCGTGGCCGACCTGGTGCGGCGGGGGAAGGAAGCCCTGCAGGCCGGGCAGGTGGCCCAGGCCGCGAACGACCTGGTGCTGGCGCAGGGGATGGACCCGCAGAACGCCGAGGTGGCCGCGCTCGCGGCCGAGGCGCGGCGGCGGGCGGCGGTGCAGCGCGCCGGCGACGCCTACGAGCGCGGGCTGGCGGCCGAGGCCATGGGTGCGCCGGCCAGGGCGCTCGCCGCGTTCCGCGAGGCGCTCGAGGCCGACCCCCGCCACGCGCGCGCGGCCGCGGGCGGCGCCCGGGCGGCGCTCGCCGCGGGCGACGCGGTGGCGGCGCGCGGGCTGGCCGAGGCGGCGGTCCGCGCCCAGCCGTCGGCGGGGTTCGCGCACGAGGCGCTGGGGCTGGCGCTCGACGCGCTGGGGGCGCGCAAGGAGGCCCGCCGCGCGCTGGAGCGCGCGGTGGAGCTGGACCCGAAGCTGGAGCAGGCGCGCGAGCGGCTGAAGCGGCTGCGGTGGAGCTTCCTGGGATGAGCGCGAGCGAGCCCGTCATCGGCATCGACCTCGGCACCACCAACTCGGTGGTCGCCACCGTGCAGGACGGCGTCCCGCGGGTCATCCCGGGCCGCGGCGGCCAGCTCCTCACGCCCTCGGTGGTGGCGTTCGCCCGCAACGGGAAGCGCCTGGTCGGCGCGCTCGCCAAGCGCCAGGCCATCACCAACGCCGAGGACACCGTCTTCGCGGCGAAGCGGCTCATCGGCCGCCGCTGGGGCTCGAAGGAGATCGAGGACGCGCGCCGGGTGCTGCCGTACCGGCTGGTGGCCGGGCCGGAGGGCCACGACGTCCGCGTGGAGCTGGGCGGGCGGACGCTCACCGTGCAGGAGATCTCGGCCATGGTGCTGGCCGAGCTGAGGGCCGACGCCGAGGCGTGGCTCGGCCAGCCGGTGAGCCGGGCGGTGATCACGGTCCCGGCCTACTTCAACGACGGCCAGCGCCACGCCACCAAGGACGCCGGGCGGATCGCCGGGCTCGAGGTGCTCCGCATCATCAACGAGCCCACCAGCGCCGCGCTCGCGTACGGCTTCGGCAAGCAGATCGAGCGCAAGGTGGTGGTGTTCGACCTCGGCGGCGGCACGTTCGACGTCTCGGTGCTCGACATCGGCAAGAGCGTCTACGACGTGGTGGCGGTGGGCGGCGACACCTACCTCGGCGGCGAGGACTTCGACCGCCGGGTGATGGACTGGCTCACCTTCGGCTTCGCCAAGGAGAACGGCGGGATCGACCTGCGCCAGGACAAGATGGCGCTCCAGCGGCTGCGCGACGCCGCCGAGCGGGCCAAGTGCGAGCTGTCCTCGCTCCCCTCCACCGCCATCCACCTGCCGTTCCTGGTGGGGGGCGGGGAGGGCAAGAGCGCGCTCCACCTCGATCGCCAGCTCTCGCGCGAGAAGCTGGAGGAGCTCACCAAGGACCTGGTGGACCGGTGCATCGCGGTCACCGAGCGCACGCTGCGCGACGCGGGCGTGCGGCCGTCGCAGGTGGGCGAGGTGCTGCTGGTGGGCGGGATGACGCGCATGCCGCGGGTGCAGCAGGCGGTGCGCGAGTTCTTCGGGCGCGAGCCGTGCCGCGGCGTCCACCCGGAGGAGGTCGTCGCGCTGGGCGCGGCCATCCAGGCGCAGGCGCTCTCCGCGCCGCACGCCGGCGCCGAGGTGCTGCTGCTCGACGTCACCCCGCAGAACCTCGGGCTGATGGTGGTGGGCGGCTACTTCCAGACCGTCATCCCGCGCAACACCACCGTCCCGACCAGCCAGACCCACCTGTTCACCACGGTGCAGGACGACCAGACCTCGGTGCGCATCGCCGTGCTCCAGGGCGAGAGCGAGCGGGCCATCGAGAACGAGCTGCTGGGCGAGTTCGTGCTCGACGGCATCCGGCCGGCGCGCCGCGGCGAGGTGGAGATCGAGGTCACCTTCGAGATCAGCGCCGACGGCATCGTGGGCGTGTCGGCCCGCGACGTGGCCACCGGCCTGCAGCAGTCGATCTCGGTGACCGCCACCTCCGGCCTCACCGAGGACGAGATGCGGCACATCCTCGACGAGCAGATCGACGAGCTGCTCGAGCGCAAGCAGACCGCGCGCGAGTTCGAGGCGCGGCGCGACCGCGTGCTGGCGCTGGTGCGCGAGATCGAGGCGCTCGGCCCGGAGGTGCACGACGCGCTGGAGCGCACCCGGTTCGGCAAGGACGCGGTGCTGAAGGCGGAGGGGGTGCTCGCCCGCGCGCGCACCGCCGTCGAGGCGCGCGACCTCGCCGCGCTCGCCGCCGAGGAGGAGCCGCTCGAGCGCACGCTGCAGCTGTTCAAGGGCCTGGCCGCGACCGCGCGGCCCGGCGCGAGGTGAGCCGTGCCGGACGTGAGCGAGCTCATCGACCGCGGCATCAAGGCCTACGTGGCGGGGCGGGTGGGGGAGGCGCTGCGCTCGTTCCAGCAGGCGCTGGAGCGCGATCCGGGCAACCCCAAGGCGCGCTCGTACCTGACCCTGCTCGGCGGCGGGATGCCCGGCGGCGCCACGGCCGAGCCGGTCCCGCTCCCGGCCCCCGCCGCGCCGCCCGCCGCCGCCCCCGGGCACTCGCCCTGGGACGCGCTGCCCGCGGCGGCGGAGATCATCGAGCTGGAGCTCGACCCGGAGGGCGGCCTGGACCTCGACGCGGTGGCGGAGAAGTCCGACATCCGCCCGCTGGTGCCGGCGAAGTCCGCGCCCGGCGAGTCCCCCGGCGGCCGCGACGTGGAGGTCTGGATGCAGGCCGCCCGCGAGCTGTTCGCGCTGGGCGACTTCACCGGGTCGCTGGAGCTGATCGAGAAGATCCTGCAGGTGGACCCGGACCACCGCGAGGCGCGCGAGTACCTGCGCCAGAACGAGGCCACCCTCATCGCCATGTACGAGTCGAAGCTCGGCCCGCTCGGCGGCGTCCCCCGGCTCGCCATCAAGCCGGAGGAGATCATGTGGCTGAACCTCGACCACCGGGCCGGGTTCCTGCTCGCGCAGATCGACGGGTTCGTGGACTACGAGGCGCTGTTCGCGCTCTCCGGGCTCCCGCGCCTCGACACGGCGCGCATCCTCGCGAACCTGATCGCGGACGGGGTCATCACGACCTGAGCGTCAGTTCCGGATGATCGCGGTCCAGACCCCGCGCACCACGCGCTCGCCGCGCTGGTTGCGGGTCTCGGTGGTGACCTCGAGGAAGTCGAGGCTGCCCCGGTCCTGGATCCGGGTGATCTCGCCCTCGGTCTCGAGCACGTCGCCGGGGCGCACCGGCGCCTCCAGCTCGAAGGACTGCTCGGCGTGGACCAGGCGGAGCACGTTCACGCCCAGCTCCGGGTCCGCGCAGGCGGTCGCGAACGGCTGGATCGCGAACGCGGCCGCGAAGGTGGGCGGCGCCACCAGCCCGCCGTGCGGCGAGGCGGCGGCCGCGGCCTCGTCCCAGGTCCACGCGTGGGCGCGCTCCGGCGCCACCGCGAAGACCCGGCCCGGCACGCCGCCGCCGGTCGCGGAGGCGAAGTCGCGGATCTGCTCGAGGCCCACGGTGAAGCGGTACGGGCCGTAGCGCCGGCCCAGGTGCTTGCGGTCGATGGGCACGCGGTCACCCCTCTCCGAGGTGGCCCTCGGCCACCGCGCCCTTCAGGACCTCCTCGCCGCGCTGGTTCGTCGCCTCCAGCTCGAGCGCGATCCGCGGGCCGTCGAGCGCGACGCACCGGCCCTGGAACCGGATCACGTCGCCCACCTGCACCGGCTTCGTGAAGCGGGCCCGGATCCGGCGCAGGCGCGCCGGATCGCCCAGGTACGCGACGCACGCGTCCGACAGCCACGAGAAGGTGCACATGCCCTGGAGGATGGCGCCGGAGTAGCCGGCCGCGCGGCCCACCTGCGGGTCGATGTGGATCGGGTTGAAGTCGCCGGAGGCCGCCGCGTAGTAGATCGGCCGGTACGAGTCCACCTCCCGGATCGCTTCGAAGGTGTCGCCCACGGTGAAGTCCTGGAGGCGTTTCATCCCTCCCGTGTAAGGGAGGTCCGGGCGGAGCACAAGCCCGCGCACCCCCTCGGAATCACGACGCGGGGCGTCACCGCGCGGGCGCGCGGGCGGACGGATCAGGCGGCGCCGGACGCGGGCGGGGCGGGCGGATCGAGCGGGTCGTCGGCGTCGCCCGCGAGCTGCGCCAGCTCGGCCTCGCGGCGCTTCTCGAACGTCCCCTGCACGAAGTCGATGAGCCGGTCGAGGTAGCTGGAGATGGGCGGGCAGCGCAGGCCGGTGCCGTCGAGCAGCTCGAGCAGGTTGCGGCAGTTGTAGATGGCGAGGTGGTTCACGTACTCGATGGCGGGCCGGTGCACGCGCGAGAGCCGCTCCAGCAGCGGCAGCTGGAGCAGCGCCTGGAGCACGCGCGCCGGGACCGACACCGACGGCAGGCGCTTGCCCGCGTGCGCGGCGATGAGCTCGTACACGCGCCGGGCGGAGAGCGGCGACGGGTCCACCAGGTGCACGGTGCGGCCGGCCGCGGCGGGCGCCTCGCCGATGGCCACGGCCGCGTTCACCACGAAGTCCACCGGGACCACGTTGAGCGGCGCCACGGCGTCGCCCGGGAGCGGCAGCGGGACCGCCAGCGGGGAGGCCACCAGCAGGATGGCGAGCGCGTAGGGCCCCTCGAACCGGTCGATCTCGCCGGTGCGCGAGTCGCCCACCACGATGCTGGGGCGGTAGATGGTCGCGGGCAGCTCCGACTGCGCCGCGCGGACCAGCAGCTCGCCCTGGTACTTCGTCTCCTCGTACGCGTTGTGGAAGCGCTGGCCCATGGCCAGCTCGTCCTCGAGGATGACGCCTACCCGGTCGCCCGAGACGAACGCCGTCGAGAAGTGGTTGAGCCGCCGGAGCCGGCGGGCCGCGCGGCCCAGCTCCAGCACGTTGCGCGTGCCCTCGAGGTTCACCCGGCGGAACTCCGGGCGCGAGGCGCCCAGCCACGTGCGCGCCGCCAGGTGCCAGACGTCGGTCACCTCGCGGGCGAGCGCCTTCCACTCGGCGCCGGAGAGGCCGAGGTGCATCTGCTCGACGTCCCCCTCCAGCACCTCGGCCCGCTCGGCGCCGAGCGCGCCCAGGTCGGCCCGCGCCGCGGCGGCGTTGCGCGGCTGGACCAGGAGCACCACGCGATCGTCGCCGCGCAGCGCGTCCTCGAGGAGGCGGCGCACCAGCCGCTTCCCGATGAACCCCGGGTACCCCGTGACGAAGTGGACGCGCGCGCCGGCCCCCATGCCGCGGTCAATAGCGCACGGGGGGCGCGTTGGGAAGCCTGCGCCCCCGGCCCCCCCGCAGGTCCGCCAGCAGGCGGTCGGCCTTGCCGGCCAGCGCCTCGGGGGCGCCGGCGTTCTCGACCACGAAGTCGGCGCGCGCCGCCTTCTCGTCCACCGGGAGCTGCGCCGCCAGGCGCGCGTCGGCCTCGGCGCCGCCGAGCCCGTCGCGGCGCATCAGGCGCTCGCGCTGCACGTCGCGCGGCGCCCAGACCACCACCACCGCGTCGAGCAGGGCCTCCAGCCCGACCTCGTACAGCAGCGGCGTGTCGTAGAACGCGAGCGGGTGGCCCTGCGCGGCCAGGCGGGCGGTCTCCTCGCGCATGGCGAGGCGGACGGCGGGGTGGGTGATGGCCTCGAGCCGGCGCCGCGCGCCCGGGTCGGCGAACACGCGCGCGCCGAGCGCCTTGCGGTCGAGCGCGCCGTCCGGGCGCAGCACCTCCGCGCCGAACGTCCGGGCGATCTCGGCCAGCGCCGGCGTGCCGGGCTCGACCGCGGCCCGCGCCAGCGCGTCCGCGTCCACCACCGGCGCGCCCCGCGCCCGGAGCAGCGCCGCGAAGGTGCTCTTGCCGGTCGCGATCCCGCCGGTCAGCCCGATGACGCGCACGCCGCCTCAGCGCGTCGTGGCGGTCTCGGCCGCGGCCGGCTTCGCGGAGGCGGGCGCGGCCTTCTGCCGCCCCGCCGCGAACGAGAGCGCCTCGACGCTCCCGTCCTTCGCGAAGTACACGGTCACGCCCTGCGCCGGGTAGAGCCAGACCTTCTGGAAGGTGTCCTCCACGAACGTCTTCTGCGTGGGCTTGCCGTAGGTCCCCTCGATGGTGTCCGCGTCGAGCGGGACGGTCAGGAAGATGGTGATCTCCTGGACCGTGCCGGCCGGATCGAGGTGGAACTGCGCCTGCTTGGTCCCCTCCAGCGCCTGGTCGCCGTAGTACGCGAGGACGGTGCGCGCCCCGCGGCGGGTGCGGGCGGTGGGCTCGCCGAACTTCCCGACCACCTCGGCCTGCGCCGTGACGCCCGGGGTGACGCCCTTCCACGGGCGTGCGGCGGCGGAAACGGGGCCGAGGGCGAGGAGGATCGCGGTGGAGAGCCAGACGAGGCGCATGCCGCATTATACTCCGGCCCCCGTGCTCCCCGCCCTCCGCCTCCCGCTCCTCGCCGCGATCCTCGCCCTCCCGCCCGCCGCGCGCGCCGCAGGCGACAAGGTGGGACCCGAGGCGTGCAAGGCCTGCCACCCGTCCGCGTACGAGCGCTGGCGGGTGAGCCCTCACGCGCGCGCGCTCGAGGTGCTGCCGGCGGAGCGCCGGGACGACCCGCGCTGCCTCTCCTGCCACGCGCCCGACCGCGAGGACGGGCTCGCCGGCGTCTCCTGCGAGACGTGCCACGGCCCGGGGCGCGCCTACGCGGCCGACCACGTCATGCGCGACCGCGAGCTGGCGCGCGCGGTGGGCCTGGTGGATCCGGGCCCGAAGACCTGCCTCGCCTGCCACACCGACTCGACGCCGAGCCTGCTGCGCTTCGACCCGAAGCGAAAGCTGCCGCTCATCGATCACTGGACCCCGGCGCCCGGCGACGCCGCCGCGCCGACGGGTCCCCGCGCGCCGGCGCGGCCAGCCCCGGCCCCCGCCCGCCGCCCCGGCGGCCGCTAGGAGCCCGACGTGCCGATCCAGGTCGTCTCCGCCGACTTCGACAAGACCGCCACCCGCCCCGAGGAGTGGCCGCGCGGCGCCACGCCCGAGATCGCGTTCGTGGGCCGCTCCAACGTGGGGAAGTCGTCGATGCTGAACGCGCTCGCCCGCCGCAAGGGGCTGGCGCGCGTCTCGTCCACGCCCGGGCGCACCCGCGCGCTCCAGTTCTTCGACCTCTCGTACCGGCCCACCCCGGCGGCGCGCCCGCGCGCGATCCGCTTCTGCGACCTGCCCGGCTACGGCTACGCCAAGGTCTCGCGGGCCGAGCGCGATCGCTGGACCGCGATGATCGAGGACTACCTGCGCGACCGCGACGTGCTGCGCGCGGTGGTGCTCATCGTGGACGCGCGCCACGCGCCGTCGGAGAGCGACGAGGACGCCGCCGCGTTCCTGGTGTCGGCGGGGCGGCGCCTCGTCGTGGCGGCGACCAAGACGGACAAGCTGCCCAAGGCGCGCCGCGTGCTCGCGCTCCAGCAGGTGGAGCGCGCGCTCGGCCTGGCCCGCGGCGACGCGGTGCCGTTCTCCGCGGTGGAGGGCACCGGCACCGACGCGCTCTGGGCGCGGCTCGCCGCGCTCGCCGCCGAGGAGGCGCGGACCGCCGAGGCCGACCCGCCGGCGTAGCCGTCCGGCAGCCGTCAGTGCGCCGGCGACGGCATCGCCGTCTCGGCGCCCATGGCCTGGTAGTCGGGCCCCTGCGCCGGCTTGCCGGTCCGCTGCCGCCACGCGTCGGTCATCATCGCGCGCAGGTCCTCGCCGCGCCTCGGCGCGAACATCATGCCCAGCCCGGCGCCCACCAGCACGCCGACCGAGAACAGGCCGAGGCCGGTGAAGAAGTCGCCGGCCGGGCTGCGCTCCTCCAGCCCCATCCGCTTCAAGAGCAGCTCGCGGTCGAGCATCCCCTTCATCGCCTTCCAGGACATCGCCATGTCGTATCCCTCCCGCCCGCTCCCGGGCCCGCGTCACAGCCTGCGCATCGGGCGGGGCGCGATCGAGGCCCCGCCGTCGTCCACCGCCGGCGCGCGCCGGCGGCGGCGGGATCAGCCGGTGCGCGTCCGGACGCCAGGCGCCTCGACCGGCCGCGGGGCGGGCGGCCGGCGCGCGGCCTCGGTGAGCTCCAGCTCGACGACCAGCGGCAGGTGGTCCGAGGCGCGCCGGGCGCGCGGCGTCCGCACCACCTCGCAGGCGACGACGCGCAGCGCGGCGTCCACGTAGGCGCGGTCCAGCCGCAGGAGCGGCCAGGCGGACGGGAACGTGGCGGCGGGCCGGCCGGCCGCGACCGCGCAGTCGGTGAGCGTTCGGCGCAGCCAGCGCGGCACCGCCGAGCGGTCCGAGGGCGAGTTGAAGTCCCCGACCAGCACGAGCGGGTGGGAGAGCGCCGCGTCGCGCAGGATGTCCGCCGACAGCAGCGCGGCGGCCTGGCGGCGCCGCTCGCGCCAGTGCAGGCCGAGGTGGGCCGCGAACACGTGGACGCGCATCGGGCCGAGGACGACGTCGGCGCGCAGGCAGCCGCGGGGCTCGCGGCCGGGCACCGACAGGTCGTAGGTGCGCGTCGCGTCGATGGGGTGGCGCGAGAGGATGGCGTTCCCGTACGCGAAGCCGCGCGCGTGCTGGAGCGTCGGGCCGAACGCGCCGTTGAGGCCGGTGAGCCGCGCGAGCGCCTCGGCCGCGTGCGCGTCGGCGCCCGGCAGGCTCGCGCCCACCTCCTGCAGCCCGGCCACGTCCGCGCCGATGTCGTCGAGCACGCGGGCGATGCGCTCGGGATCGGGGCGGCGGCCCGCGCCGCGCAGGCCGTGCACGTTCCAGGTGACCACGCGGAAGCGCACCCCGGTCGCCCTCCCTCCGCGCGGCGGCCGGCCCGCCGCCCGGGCACGCCGGCCGCGCGCCACCGGGGCAAAGATGGGCCGCGTGCGGCGGTGGCGCACCCGCGGAGGCGGGGCCTGCTCAGCCGCGCTTGCGCGCCTCGAGCTCGTTCAGCACGGCCTCGAGCCGCCGCTCCTCGCGCGACACGTCGAACCCCGCCGCGCGCGCCCCGTCCACCACCGCCAGGCAGAACAGGAACAGCGACACGTGCGTCGCGCTCGGGCGCTCGTCCGGGTGGTCGAGCAGGAAGTGGGTGAGCCGGCCCTCGGCCTGCGCCAGGTCGCGGAAGCAGACCGCGCGCGGGAGCCCCTCCAGCGGTCCGGTCCCGGTGGTGCACGGCGGGAACACCACGCCCTGCTCGGCCATCGCGACCTCGCTGCCGTCGTCGCGGCCCAGCGCCAGGTACGGGCGCCCGGTCTCGGCGTCGGAGCGCTCCTCCAGGCGCGCCACGCGCATCCAGTCGAGGTGCAGCGCCTTCCCGGAGTAGACGTCGAGCAGGGTGGCGCCGTCGTACATCACGCTGCCGGGGTGCTCGCGGGCGAAGCGCTCGACGCGCGCGCGCTGCGCCGCCCGATCCGTCTCGATCGTCATCCGTCCTCCGGGGCCGACCAGGAGACCTCCACCACGGTGAACTCCACCATGCCGGCGGGCCGGTGCACCACCACCACGTCGCCCTCGCGCTTCCCGAGCAGCGCGCGGCCGAGCGGCGCGTCCACGCTGATGAGCCCCGCCGACACGTCGAACTCGTCCGGCCCGACCAGCCGGTACCTCCGCTCCTGCCCGTCCTCCTGCTCGACCGTCACCCAGGCGCCGAAGAAGGCGCGGCCGTCCGGGTGGGCCCGCGGCTCGACGACCGAGAGCGAGTCCATCTTCTCCGAGAGGAAGCGCAGCCGGCGGTCCAGCTCGCGCAGCTTCTTCTTGCCGTAGATGTACTCGGCGTTCTCGCTGCGGTCGCCGAGCGCGGCGGCGGCCTCGACCTCGGCCACGATGCGCGGCCGCTGCTCGGTCCAGATCCGGGTGTGCTCGGCGGCGAGGCGCCGGAAGCCTTCGGGGGTGATGTAGCGGGGCGTCCTGGCCATGGCGGTGCGACGAACGATTCCCGCGGAGCGGCGCCGCTGTCAACCGCAGGAAGCTGGCGCCGCGCCGCCGGGCCGGGCTACTCTCGCGGGCCTGTGCGGATCACCGACCTCCTGCGCTTCGCCCGTGAGCGGGGCGAGCCCATCTTCTCCTTCGAGTTCTTCCCGCCCAAGACCGACGACGGGGTGCGCGGCCTGTTCGAGACCGTCGAGGCGCTGCGCCCGCTCGGCCCCGCCTACGTGTCGGTGACGTACGGCGCCGGCGGGTCCACCCGCGCGAAGACCATCGACCTGGTGAAGCGGCTCAAGCGCGACGCCGAGGTGGAGGCGATGGCGCACGTCACGTGCGTGGGGGCGTCGCGCGAGGAGATCGCGGCGGTGCTCGACGAGGTGGCGGACGCCGGCATCCAGAACGTGCTGGCGCTGCGCGGCGACGCGCCGCGGGGGCAGAGCGCGTTCGTCCCGCACCCGGACGGCTTCACGCACGCGAGCGAGCTGGTCGCGTTCATCCGGTCGCGGCCGGAGCGCTGGCGCTTCTGCGTGGGCGCCGCCGCGTACCCCGAGGGCCACGTCGAGACCCGCGACCTGGCGCAGGACCTCCGCAACCTGAAGCTGAAGGTCGAGGCCGGGACGGACTTCCTGGTGACGCAGCTGTTCTTCGAGAACGCGCACTACTTCCGCTTCGTCGAGCGCGCGCGCGCCGCGGGCGTCGAGGTGCCGGTGGTGCCCGGGATCATGCCGTTCACCAACGTCGAGCAGGTGGAGCGGTTCACCGCGATGTGCGGCGCCGCCATCCCGCCGCCGCTCCGGGCGGCGATGGAGGTCCGGCGCGCCGACCCGGACGGCGCCCGCGAGCTGGGCGTGGCCTACGCCACGCTGCAGTGCGCCGACCTGCTCCGCCGCGGCGCGCCCGGGATCCACTTCTACACGCTGAACCGCTCGCCCTCGACGCGCGCCATCGTGGCGGCGCTCCGCGCCAGCGAGCCCTGGCGCGGCTGAGCCCGGTCCTCAGTGCAGCGTGCCGGTCCACTCGTCGTGGACCACCATCACCGGGCAGCGCGCCCGCCGGACCGTGCTCTCGGCCACCGAGCCGACCAGCGCGTGGGTCCGCCCGGTGCGGCCGTGCGTGCCCATCACCACCAGGTCCACGCCGTGGGCGTCGGCCCAGTCCGCGATGGCGATCTCCGGGTTCCCGCCGGTCTCCTCGGCGGCGACGCGCTTCACCCCGGCCGCCTCGGCCGCGGCCCGCCACTCGGCGAGCCGCTCCGAGGCCGGCTCGCCCTCCTGGACGTGCAGCAGGGTGAGCGACGCGTCCAGGCGCCGGCACACGTCGCTGGCGACGCGCAGCGCCGCGCGCGAGGCGTCGGACAGGTCCACCGGGCAGCAGACGGTCTTCCAGGGGATCTCGGTCATGCGGGCCCTCCGCCGGAAGGATGCGGTCGCGCGGCCGCGGCGCGCAGCGGGCCGGGGGCGGGGCGCGCGGACGCCTGGCGCGCCCCCGGACGTTCACCGACCGTGGTACGGTGTGCTCCCCGGTCTTCGAGGAGGCCCCCGCATGCACGCCCGGTCGCTCGCGCTCCTGCTGCTCGCGCTGCTCGCACCGTCCGCCCACGCCGGCGAGTCGTCGCTCCGCTGCGACGGCGGCACCGTCGAGCTCGGCGCCTCCCGGCTGGACCTGCTCGCGAGGTGCGGCGAGCCGGCGCTCCGCGACGCGCGCGAGATCGAGCGCAGCGTGCTCGTGATCGCCGGCCGGGCGTCCCAGGACTCGGTCGTCCTCGTGGAGCAGTGGACCTACAACCACGGCCCGCAGCGCTTCATCGACCTCGTCACCGTGGAGGGCGGCAGGGTGGTGGCGATCGAGCGCGGGGGGTACGGGTACGCGCCCGAGCGGGTGGCCGCGGTGCGGACCCCCGGGCGCGCGAGCTGCGATCCGTCCGCGGTGCGGGTCGGCGAGAGCAAGCTCGACCTGCTGGTCCGCTGCGGCGAGCCGATCGCGAAGGACGTGGCCGTCGAGCCGCGCGCGCTGCCGCCCGGGGTGCAGGGCGGCGCGCCCGGCGAGGCGCGGGTGCCGGTGGAGCTGTGGACGTTCGACTTCGGGCCGCAGCGCTTCACGCTGGTCGCCCGGCTGGAGGCCGGCAAGGTGGTCGCCGTGGAGCGGGGCGGTTACGGGACCGCACCGTAGGCCGCCGGGCGGCCGCGCGAGCGGGCGCCGGGCAGCGGCGGGAGCCGCTCGCCGTCCGGTGCTCACATTGTCGGCGTGAAGGACGCGTTCCAGCGCCTGGCCTTCTTCATCTCCGACGCCGTCGGGACGTACCGGGCGTTCCTGGTGGCGGCCGGGTCGGTGGTCGTCTGGGCCGCCACCGGGCCGCTGTTCGGCTTCAGCGACAGCTGGCAGCTGGTGGTGAACACCGGCACCACGGTGGTGACGTTCCTGATGGTGTTCCTCATCCAGGCCACGCAGAACCGCGAGACCCGGGCGCTGCACCTGAAGATCGACGAGCTCATCCGCGCGCAGCGGCGGGCCCGGAACATCTTCGCCGACCTCGAGCACGCCACCGAGGACGAGCTGACCGAGCTCGAGGCCGAGTTCAGGAAGGTGCGGGCCCGGGCCACCGCGCGGGAGCAGGCCAAGCAGGCCGGCGGCGCAGCGGGATCCGCGCACTGACCGCGGCGAGCGGCCCTTCGGTGCGCGTGCGCCCGGCGGGCGGGTGACGTATGGATCCGGGCGTGGCGTACCTGGGCGACATCGTCCGCCGGCGGCGCGCGGGCCGCTTCGAGGTGAGCGAGGCGCTGTTCGCGGGCGGCGAGGCGCTTCCACCGCACCGCCACGAGCGCGCCTACGTGTCCTGCCTGCTCTCCGGCACCTACCGCGAGCGGACCGCGGCCGGCGAGCGCGAGTGCGCGCTCGGGACCGTGATCTGGCACCCGCCCGGCGAGGCGCACGAGGACCGGTTCTCGCCCTCCGGCGGACACCTGCTCAACCTCGAGCTGCCGCCCGGCCTGCTCGAGGAGGCCGGGGTGCGGCCCGCGGCCGGCGCCGCCGCCCGGATGGCGCGGGGCGGGGTACCGTACGCGGCGGCGCTGGGGCTCTTCCGGGCCCTGTCCGGCGCGGGCCCGGCGGCCGAGGACGCGGCGCTGCAGCTCGCGGCGCTCGCGCCTGCGGCGGATGAGGCGGGGCGTCCCGGCTGGCTCCGGCGCGCGGTGGAGCTCCTGCACGACCGGTCCGACGAGCCGCTCGGCCTCGCCGACGTGGCGCGCGCGGCGGGCGTCCACCCCGCGCACGTCGCGCGCACGTTCCGGCGCGTGCTCGGGTGCACGGTGGGCCAGTTCCTGGCCGGGGTCCGGCTCCGGCGCGCCTTCGACGTGCTCGCCGAGCCGGGGCGGACCGTGACCGAGACCGCCGCCGCGTGCGGGTTCGCGGATCACCCGCACCTCGCGCGCCGCTTCCGGGAGGCGACCGGGCTGACGCCCAGCCAGTACCGCGCTGCGCGGATGGGGCGTGCCGGGCCGGCGGGGCGGCCAGGTTAATCCGGTACAAGCCCGGGGCGCGTCCGGCCTGCTATCCGGCGGGCATGAACGAACGCCGCTCGACGCCCGCCTTCGCCTTCGCACTGGCCCTCGCGCTCGCCACCGCGCCCGCCGCGGCGCGCGCGCTCCCCGCCCACGCCGCGCCCGCCGCGCGCACGACCGAGTGGGAGGTCACCGCCGCGCCCGCGTACGACGCGCTCTGCCTGGTCGGCGTGCTGGGCGGCGATCCGTTCTACGTGCGGTACTTCGAGGAGGCGTACCGCCACTTCGACGCGAGGTTCACCGCCGCCGAGCGCGACGCGTTCCGCCAGGTGAAGCGGATCCTGAAGGACGAGGTCGCCGGCATCGTCTCGGCGCGCCTCGGCCTCGTGTTCTCCGCCGCCGAGGCGGGCGGGCTCGGGGCCGCGCCGGCGCGCGCGCGCGGGTCGATCGCCTGGCTGCTCCGGGTGGCGCGCGATCCGGTGCGGGCGCGGGCCGCCCTCGAGCGCACGCCGTACTGGAGCGACGAGGGGTGGGCCGCCTACGAGCGCGCCCGGCCGCACCTCGTCCGCGCGCTCCAGGCGCTCGGCCGCGCCGGGTTCGAGGACTACTGGGAGCGGCAGGCGCGCCCGGGGATCGAGCGGCGCATCGCCGAGCTCGGCCCGTTCCTCGGCGCCCACGACGTCGCGCCCGCCGTCGAGGCGCGGCTCGGGAAGCCGCTGCCGTCGCGCCGCATCACCGTCAACGTGCTCGCGTTCGCGCGGCCGCACGGCATCCGCATCGTCGGGACGCGGTTCCTCGCCGACGTGACGTTCGCCTCCGACGTGATGGTGCGCAACGCCATCCACGAGATGATGCACCCGCCGTACGACGCCTCCCGCCCCGACATCGCGCAGGCGGTGGCGGCGCTCGGCGCCGATCCGCTCGTCCGCGCGCGCGTGGAGCACCACGACCGGTCGTTCGGCTACAACACCGTCGAGGGCTACGTCGAGGAGGACGTGGTGGAGGCCATGGAGGCCGTCATCGCGGACCAGCTCGGCGTCGGACGCGCCGACCAGGCCGGCTACTGGCGCAAGCACGACGACGGCATGCACGTGCTCGCCGCCGCGCTCTACGTCGAGCTCCGGCGCGCGGAGGCGGCCGCGGGCGGCCCGGTGGTGGTCCCCGCGTTCCTCGTGGACGCAGTGCGGCGCGGCGACCTCACCGGCGAGCGGCTGGCGCGCACCGTCGAGGCGTTCCTCGGCCCCGAGGCGCTGGCCGGGGCGGCGCCGCCGGCGGGGCGGTGACCGTGTTCCGGCGCGGTGCGCTACCGCGCCGCGCCCGAGCCGGCGCCGTCCTTCACGCGCGTGTCCACCGCGACCCAGTTCACCTCCCAGGTCTTGCCGCCGTCCACGGAGAAGGCCTGCTCGAACCGGCACGAGTCGGCGGTGACGTCCGACACCACGAACCGGACCAGGACGGCCCGGCCGTCCATCGTCTCCATGGAGTAGAACTCGCCGCGCCCGTCCTTGAACTCGCCCACCGTGGGCGGCCCGAGCGTCCCGCCGCGGACGCTCGCGACGTTCAGGCTCCACTGGCGCGACGCGGGGTTGTACAGACGGAGGCTCAGGAGCTCGAGCCGGCCGGCCGGCCCGGCGGCGTCCAGCTCGACCAGGTTGGCGCGGCCGCCCCACACCTTCCGCACGACCGTGGTGCCCTCGTACTCGAGCCAGGTGGTCGAGCCGGTGAGCGGGGCCTTCAGCCGCTTGAGCCGCGTCTTCCAGGTCCCGATCTCGAAGTCGAAGTCGTGCTGGCCGTCGCGCGCCTGCGGAGCGGCCGCCGGGCTCGCTCCGGCCGACGCCGGGGCCGCGCGAGCGGGCCCTGCTTGCAGCACGGCGGCGAGGCAGCACACGAACAGCACGGCACGAGCCTGCTTCGAGGCGTTCATCAGGGCATCCTCCGCGTTCGCGACCTGATAGCGCCGCGCCCGCCGGCGCGCACGCCGGATTCACGTAGCGTACGGGGCGCCGGCTGTTGATCGCAACGGGACCTCCAGCGGGCCCTGTACTGGCACGGGCCGCTAGGTCGGCGGTCCGGGCGTTCGCGGCGGCCTGACGTGGATGGGAGGCGTGGAGGGGAAGCTGCGGCTTCTTGCCGTCCTCGCAACCCTCGAAGCCGCGTTCCGCGGACCCCGTCCGCAAAGCCGAGACGTCGCGCGAGCGGGCGAGGGCGGGAGCGTCCACGAGGACCCGCCCCCACGGCCCCCCGGCTTCGAGGACGCGGCGCCTTCTCGATCAGATCACGATGACGATGGACGGCGGCAGATGGCGGGTCGCCGGCCACTTCGGGCGACCGCCGCAGCCGGCGCATCTCGCCCGGCCGCGGGGCCAGTTCCAAACACGAACGCCCGGTCCAGGGTCGGGCCGGGCGGTTCGCGAAAAATCCTGTGACCCCACGGGGATTCGAACCCCGGTTACAGCCTTGAAAGGGCCGTGTCCTGGGCCTCTAGACGATGGGGTCGCGCGGTCTAGTACCCGACCCTTGGGCTCGTGTAAAGGGGCGCGTTTCCCGGACGGGGAGGGCGCCGGCTGCGCGAGATCAAGGCGCGCGGCCAGCCGCGCCGGTGGGCTGCGCGGCGGGACGGGAGCCGGGCGCGGGCGCCGGGTAGAGCGTGCCCCGCACCCAGTCCCAGAGCGGCACGGTCACGTTGAAGTTCCAGCGGTTCATGAGGTGCGGCGCGTGGTGGAGCTGGTGGTGGCGCCGCAGCGTGCGGACGAGCGCGGTCCGCGCCAGCCACCGGTCGGCGGGCAGGTGATAGGCGAGGTGGAGCCACTCGTAGGAGAGCACGTAGAGCACCACGCTTGCGACCCACAGCGCGGCCAGGTTGGGCTGGCGGAGCCACAGGAAGGCGAGCGTGAGCGGCGACGTGACGGCGAGGATGGCGAGCACGCCGTAGGCCGGGAGCAGCACCAGCTTCAGCTCCCGCCAGTCGCGCATGGCCATGTCGTCGGCCACGTACACCGCGTGGTGCTGCGGCGTGTGGCGCACGTAGAACACCTCGGCGAAGCGCAGTCGCCGGTGCAGCATCCCGCGGTGCGCGGTCCACTCGACCGCGTTGCCGAACACGAGGAACGCGGGGACGGCGGCGAGCTGCCAGGCCGCGAGGTCCTCGATGCGCGAGAGCGCGAACGCGGCGATCGCGAGGCCCGCCACCGCGGGGAAGAGCAGGTGCCCCCAGGGCGAGTACCACCGCGGGATCCGGGAGAGCAGCTCGGCGCGGAACTCCGAACGAGAAGCCTGGGTCATGGTCCGCGTCTCCGGTCGCCGGCCGTGCCGGCGGGGCCGCGGAAAGGTAGGGGCGCCCGAGCGCCGGCCGCAACTGAACGCTGGCGCCCCGCACGGAGCGCGACCCGGAGGCAAGCCTCGTGACGCGGCGCGGCGGCGTCCCCCGGGAGGGATCGCCGCCGCGAAGGCGCCGGCCGTTTCCGCCGACCTACGCCGCCGGCGCCTCCTCGAACAGCCAGGTCGTCAGGTACCGCTCGCCGGTGTCGGGCAGCACCACCACGATGAGCTTGCCCGCGTTCTCGGGCCGCCGCGCCACCTCGCGCGCCGCCCAGGCCGCCCCGCCGCAGGAGATGCCGGACAGGATGCCCTCCTCCCGCGTGAGCCGGCGGCCGAAGTCGCCGGCGTCGGCGTTCTGGACCGTGATCACCTCGTCGATGAGCGAGGGGTCGAGCACCTTCGGCACGAAGCCCGGGCCCCAGCCCTGGATCTTGTGCGGCCCCGGCTTGCCGCCGGAGATCACCGCCGAGTCGGCCGGCTCGGCGGCCACGATGCGGATGGACGGCTTGCGCGCCTTCAGCACCTGCGCGACCCCCGTGATCGTCCCTCCCGTGCCGGTCCCGGCGACCACGACGTCCACCTTGCCGTCGGTGTCGCGCCAGATCTCCTCCGCGGTGGTGCGGCGGTGGATCTCGGGGTTGGCTGGGTTCTCGAACTGCTGGAGGATGAGGTGCCGCGGATCCTCGGCCGCGAGCGCCTGCGCCTTCGCGATGGCGCCCTTCATGCCCTCGGCGCCGGGCGTGAGCACCAGCTTCGCGCCGAACGCCGCCAGCAGCTTGCGCCGCTCCACGCTCATGGTGTCGGGCATGGTGAGGACGAGCTTGTAGCCCTTCGCCGCCGCCGCGAACGCGAGCCCGATGCCGGTGTTGCCGCTCGTCGGCTCGAGCAGGATGGTGTCCGGCTTGATCTTCCCGTCCCGCTCGGCCGCCTCGATCATCGCCACGCCGATGCGGTCCTTCACGCTGGAGGCCGGGTTGAAGCTCTCCAGCTTGGCCACCACCGTCGCGCGCGCGCCGTCGATGATCCGGTTGAGCCGCACCAGCGGCGTGTTTCCGATGAGCTTCGTGACGTCGTCCGCGATCCGCATGCGCCTCGCTCCCGCCGGCGACCGCCGGCCGATTCCGTTATAGCGGACATCCTTAGAAGCGGACGCGCCTCCTGTCAAGCGGACGGAGCGGCGGTCCGCCGCGGACGGCGGCCGCCGAGCGCGGGGCGGCGCGCGATCGCGGCGCTGAGACGCGGTCTCGGAGCGCGGTGCGTCCGTCACCGACCGTCAAACCTCCCTGACGGGGGGTGACGTGGCCGAACCTCGGTGATCCAGGTCAATCCCGCGAGCGTGCGACAGGCTGCCGCGGCGCCCGAACTCCATGGACCTCGCCACCCTCTGGATCGTCTCCGGCTCCCTCGCCAGCGTCGGCCTGCTCGCGGGCGGCCACCTCGGCCGGCGCTGGGCCCGCGAGCGCCGCGACGCCGCCGAGCTCGAGGCGAAGCGCGCCCGCGGCCAGCACCTGGCCCGCTCGCTCCACCCGGTCATCGACCCGAACGTCTGCATCGGCAGCCTCTCCTGCCTCCGCGCGTGCCCGGAGGGCGACATCCTCGGCATCGTGGACGGCGCCGCGAAGCTGGTGCACGCCGACCACTGCATCGGCCACGGGCGCTGCGCCGCCGAGTGCCCGGTGGGCGCGATCCGCCTGGTGTTCGGCACGGCCGAGCGCGGGGTGGACCTGCCGGAGGTGGACGAGTTCTTCGAGTCCTCCCGGCCCGGCGTGCACGTCGTCGGCGAGCTGGGCGGGATGGGGCTCATCAAGAACGCGATCCAGCAGGGGCTCCAGGTCGCGGAGCGGCTGGCCGAGACCGCGTCGCGGCAGGCGCCGGTCGCCGTCGTGGGGGCGGGGCCGGCCGGCATCGCCACCGCGCTCGGCCTGAAGGCCCGCGGCGTCCCGTTCCGCCTCCTCGAGCAGGGGACCATGGGCGGCTCGATCGCCCATTACCCGCGCAAGAAGGTGGCGATGACCGAGCCGGTGGACCTGCCGCTGGTGGGCCGGTTCGGGAAGCGCCTCATCAGCAAGGAGGAGCTGCTCGCCTCCTGGCAGCGCGTGCTCGCGAAGGCCGGGATCGCGGTGGAGGAGGGCGTCAAGGTCACCGGCCTCGACGGCGAGGACGGCCGCTTCGAGCTGCGCACCGATCGCGGCACGGTGCAGGCGTCGAAGGTGGTGCTGGCGGTCGGGCGCCGCGGCACGCCGCGGAAGCTGGGCGTGCCGGGCGAGGAGCAGGAGAAGGTCCTGTACGGCCTGCGCGATCCGGAGGCGTTCGACGGCAACCGGGTGCTGGTGGTCGGCGGCGGCGACGCGGCGCTGGAGGCGGCCATCCAGCTCGCCACCGAGTCCAGCGCGGAGGTGACGCTCTCGTACCGCGGCGCCGAGCTGGCGCGGTGCCGCGAGGCGAACCGCGCGCGCCTCCAGGAGCTGGCCGGTGCGCGACGGGTGCGCCTGCTGCTCGGCTCGCAGGTGACCGCCATCCGCCCGCGCCAGGTGGTGCTCGAGGTGGGCGGGCGCGCCGCCACGCTGGAGAACGACTTCGTGGTGGTGAACGTCGGCGGCGAGCTGCCGCTCGAGCTGCTCTCGAAGGCGGGCGTGGCGCTCAGGCGCTACCACGGCGAGGCGCCCGGCCAGGTCCGCCGGCCGGGCCGCGCGCGGCCCGCGGGGCGCGGCGCCGCCGAGGCCAGGCCCGCCGCCGGCGCGGGCCGGGCCGTGGCGGAGCGGCGCCGCCGCCGCGCGTTTCACGCCGCCTACGCGCTCGCCGGCGTGGCGATCCTGGCGGTGCTGGCGTGGAAGGGGCGGGAGTACTACCCGCTCGCGCGCCTCGACCGGCTGCGCTCCCCGCTCCACCCGTCCATGAAGCCGGCCGGGCCCTGGGGCCACGGCGTCGGCATCGTGGCGACGCTGTTCATGCTCTCGAACTTCCTCTACGCGGTCCGCAAGCGCTGGAAGCGCTTCGCGCCGCTGGGGAGCATCCGCGGGTGGCTCGACTTCCACGTGTTCGTGGGCTTCATGAGCCCGCTCGTCATCGCGTTCCACTCCGCGTTCCAGTCGAACAACCTGCTCGCCACCGGCACCGCGGGCGCGCTCTGCATCGTGGTCGGCACCGGGATCGTGGGGCGGTTCATCTACGGCACGGTCCCCTCCGACGGCGGGAAGGCGGTGGAGCTGGCCGACCTGCTGGCGCGGTTCGAGCGCTCCCGCGCGGCGCTCGGCCCGCTCCTGCAGGAGGCGGGCGCGCCGGCCCGGGTGCTCCTCGACCGCGCCACCGCGCCGGTCCGCGCCGGCTCGCTGGCGCTGCTGTTCGTGCGCATGCCGGCGGAGTCGCTCCTGCTCCGCCTGCGCCTGCTGCGGGTGCGCGGGCGCTTCCGCGGGACCGGCCACTACGCCGAGTTCCGCGCCACGCTGGTCGCGCTGGCGCGGCTGCGCTGGCAGATCCGCTTCTACGCCTCGCTGAAGCGCCTGCTCCGCGGCTGGCGCGTGTTCCACGCGTCGCTGGCCGTGTTCCTGGTCCTCGTCATCGCCGCGCACATCGGCGTCTCCCTCTACCTCGGGTACGGGCTCCTCCACCGGTGAAACCCTCGACCGCAGCGCTCCTCGCCTCGCTCGCGCTGGCCGCCCCGGCGGCCGCGCGCGCCGACGTGTTCTCGCCCGGGCCGCTCTCCCGGCCTCACCAGGGCCTGGAGGGGCTCCAGCGCTGCACGAAGTGCCACCTGGCCGGGCAGCAGCTCTCGGCGGACGGCTGCCTCGCCTGCCACGCCGAGCTGAAGGACCGGGTCGCGCGCGGGCAGGGCCTCCACGGCCGGCTCCCCGCGGCCGAGCGCGCGTGCGAGAAGTGCCATCACGAGCACCAGGGCCGGGACTTCGCGCTGGTGGACTGGGGCCCGGGCGGCAAGAAGGGCTTCGACCACGCGCGGGCCGGGTTCGAGCTGCGCGGCAAGCACCGCCGGGTGGACTGCGCCCGCTGCCACGACCCGCGGCTCGTGGCGGACCCGGCCGTCGCCGAGCTGCTGCGCAAGCAGCCGGAGCGGAAGACGAGCCTGGGCGCGCCGCAGCGCTGCGCCGCCTGCCACTTCGACGAGCACCGCGGCCAGCTCGGCCCCGACTGCGCGAGGTGCCACGGCGAGGACGCCTGGAAGCCGGCGGCGCGCTTCGACCACGCGCGCACCGCGTACCGGCTCGACGGGAAGCACGTGAAGGTCGCCTGCGCGAAGTGCCACGCGGACGTGGCGGAGGCCGCCGGCGCGCCCGGCCCCGGCATGACGCCGCCGGTGCGGGCGGCGGCCTACGCCCGCTACAAGGGCGTGGCGTTCCAGGCCTGCACCGACTGCCACAAGGATCCGCACCAGGACCGGCTCGGCCAGGCGTGCGCGAGCTGCCACGTCACCGCGGACTGGAAGCACGTGACCGGAATCGGGGCGAAGCGCGCCTTCCACGAGAAGACCCGCTACCCGCTGCGCGGCGCGCACGCGACGGTGGCCTGCGAGGCCTGCCACGGCCCGTGGCCCGGCGAGAGGGCGCGCTACAAGGGCATCGCGTTCGCGCGCTGCACCGACTGCCACGCCGACGCCCACGTGGGCCAGCTCGCCCGCGCGGCGGCGCCCGGAGGCGCCCTCCCGCGGCCCGCCTCGACGGCCGGCACTGCGGCCGGGGCGGCCGATCCGCGCGCCTGCGACCGCTGCCACGGCGTGGACCGCTTCCTCCCGGCCCGCTTCGAGCCGGAGGACCACGATCGCACCGCCTACCGGCTGGAGGGCGCGCACCGCGCGGTGGCCTGCGCGCTGTGCCACCCGAAGGACGCGCGGCTCGCGGCGAAGGTGCCGGCGCGGGTCCGGGACGAGCTCGCGCGCCACCGCCGCCCGGTGACGGTGAGCCTCGCGTCGCTCGACCTGCAGCGCCCCTCCGACTGCCGCAGCTGCCACAAGGACCCGCACGGCCGGCAGTTCGAGGCGCGCACCCGCGCCGAGGGCTGCACCGCCTGCCACGGGCTCGACTCCTTCCGCAAGGTGCGCTTCGACCACGCCCGCGACGCGCGGTTCCCGCTCACCGGCAAGCACGAGCGGGCCGCCTGCGGCTCGTGCCACGCGCCCGACGGCGCGGGCGTGGTGCGCTGGCGCGGCGTGCCCCAGGCGTGCGCCGGCTGCCACGCCGACGCGCACGCCGGCCAGCTCGCGGCGAAGGGGCAGGGGACGGACTGCGCCCGCTGCCACGAGACCGCCGGCTGGAAGGCGCCGGCGCCGCTCCGCTTCGTGCACCAGAAGCCGTTCACCGCGTTCACGCTCGACGGCAAGCACCGCGCGCTCGCCTGCGAGAAGTGCCACCCCGCGGTGCAGGTGGACGGGGCGGCGGTGCGCCGCTACCGCCCGCTGGCCGTGAAGTGCCAGGGCTGCCACGCCGACTTCCACCAGGGCGCGTTCCGGGGGTACGTGCCGTGATCGCCACCGCTCCGCGCCTCGCGCTCGCCCTCGCCGCGACCGCGACCCTCGCGACCGCCGCCGCCGCGGCCGCGCCGCCGCCCCGGGCCGACCTCGCCGCGCCGCGCCCCGGCCCCGGCGCGCACGGCGGCGACACCGACTGCGCCGCGTGCCACACCGCCGCCGGCTGGAAGGCGGTGACGTTCGCGCACGAGCGCACCGGCTTCCCGCTCGACGGACGCCACCGCGACGCGCAGTGCCGCGCCTGCCACGCGAGCGGGACCTTCGCCGACCCGGTGCCGCGCGCCTGCGCCGCCTGCCACCGCGACGTCCACGGCGGCCGCCTCGGGCCGCGCTGCGCGACCTGCCACGACGCCACCGCCTGGTCCACCCCGACGTTCGGGCCGGAGGCGCACCGGCGCACCGCGTTCCCGCTCACCGGCCGCCACGCCCTGGTCGCGTGCGAGTCGTGCCACGGCGACCGCCGCGACCGCGCCTTCGCCCGGCCCACGCCGCGCTGCATCGCCTGCCACGAGGCCGACTGGGCCCGCGCCGGCTCCGCCGCGGCGGCGGTGAACCACGACCTGGCCGGCTTCCCGCAGGACTGCCGCGGCTGCCACGGCGCCTGGCGGTTCTCGCCGGCGGGGCTGCCCGCGCACGAGGCCTGCTTCTCGATCAAGACGGGTCCGCACGCCGGGATCCGCTGCAAGGACTGCCACTCGAGCTTCCCGGCGGTGGACTACGCGCAGCCGTTCACCTGCGCCACCGACACCGCCGACTGCCTGCGCTGCCACGGGAACGTCGCGGGGGAGCACGACGGCGTGGCGGGCTTCCAGCTCGTGAACCGCAAGTGCTACGAGTGCCACCGCTTCTCGGCGGCGTTCGGAGGCCTGCACGGAACCGGGGTGCCGAGATGAGGACCGTTCAGACGTTCGTCGTCGCCGCCGCCGCGCTCGCGCTCGCGTGCAGCGAGGGCGGGGGCTCCGCGCCGTCCCTCACCATGCCGTCGCGCGCGGGCCACGCGCAGCGCTGGTTCCCGATCGTGGCGGGCACGCCGCACGCGACCGCCACCTGCGACGACTGCCACGGCGCGTTCGACACCTTCGCGAAGTTCGACTGCATCCACTGCCACACCGGCGACCACGCCGACGAGGCGGCGCTGGCCACGCGCCACGGCGCCGTTCCGGGGTTCCAGTTCGCAAGCGAGGCCTGCTACGGCTGCCACCAGTCCGGGGTGGGCGTCGATCACGCGAAGCTGTTCCCGATCGTCGCCGGGACGGCCCACGCCACCGCCGGCTGCGCCGAGTGCCACGTGGACCCGGCGAACCGGAAGGTCCTCGGCTGCGCCGGCTGCCACGACCACGAGCAGGCCTCCATGGCGACCGCGCACGCGGCGGTGCCGGACTACGCGTTCGACTCGGCGCGCTGCGTCCGCTGCCACGCCGAGGCGCAGGTGGACCGCGTCGCGGCGCACCTGCCGTTCGGGATCGCGCCCGGCCTGAAGCACTCCGGGACCCGCGCCGCCTGCCTCACCTGCCACCCGGCCACCCGCGCCGACAAGGCCTGGGCGGCCGACTTCGCCGTGAAGGACTGCCTGGCCTGCCATGGTGACACCGAGACGACGTCCCACCACACCCAGATCTCCGGGTACGCCTGGGCCACCGACGCCTGCATCCGCTGCCATCCGACGGGGGTGAACTGATGCCGGGCGCGCTCGCCCTCGTGCTGGCCGTGTCCCTGACGGCCGCGCCCGCCGCATCCACGCGGGGCACGCAGCGCCCGCGCGGCACCGGGCAGGTCGCCTACGCCACCGCCTCGCGCGCCTACCTCGACGCGGGCTCCGACGACGGGCTCGCGCCGGGCGCGGTGCTCGAGCTCCGGCGCAACGGCGCGCCGGCCGGGCGGTGCACGGTGGAGTCGCTCGCGCCGCACCACGCGGCGTGCGCCGGCGCCGGCCTGCGCCCCGGGGACGCGTTCCGGTTCGAGCCCGCCGCGCTCGCGGCCGAGGCGAGGCCGCTCCCGCCGCCGCCCGGGGACGCGGAGCTGGCCCGCCGGCTGGCGGTCGTCACCGCCGCGGCGGTCCCGCAGGTCGAGTTCCGCGCCGGCCCCGGCGCCGCCTCGGCCCCCGTGCCGCGGAGCCGCACCGCGGAGGTGGGCGCCTCCTACCAGGCCTGGACCGCGTCCACCGCCGGCACCTCGGACCGCGCGGCCGTGGACGTCGCCATCCGCGAGGCGGAGCTCGCGCCCTGGCTCACGCTCGACGTGGACGCCCGCGCCGAGCGCTGGCTCCGCCGCGACGCGCCGCGCTTCCGCCCCCGCGACGACACCCAGCTCTACCTCTGGCAGGCGCAGCTCACCGCAACCCCCGGCGACGCGCTGCGCCTCTCCGCCGGGCGGGTGCTGCCCTGGGCCATCCCCGGGGCGACCGTGTTCGACGGCGGCCTGGCCGGCGTGCGCGGGCGGCTGCTCGGCGCGCGCGCCGAGGGCGGCGTGTTCGGCGGGGCGGTCCCGGAGCCCGACACCACCGAGCCCACCACGCGCCGGGCGACCGGCGGCGCGTACTGGATCCTCGACGGCGCGCTCGGCCGCGGCGCCTCGTGGCGGCAGGAGGGGCGCATCGCCATGGTCCGCACGCCGGAGCTGGGGACGCGCGCGGAGGGGTCGCTCACCGGCCGCGTGTTCCTGCGCCGGCTGGACCTCTCGGCCGAGGCGCACGTCGGCGGCGGCGGCAAGCGCGGCGGCGCCGACCTGGACTCGGCCCGCGTGGACGCGAGCGTCCGGCCGGTGGACGGGCTGCTCCTGGGCGGCAGCTTCCGCCACGCGGGGCTCGCGTGGCCGCAGACGTTCGACCCGGCGGCGTTCCCCGGGCGCGCGCGCGCGGCGGACGGGTTCGTGAGCTGGGACCCGGTGCGCTGGCTGCGGGTGGGCGGCACGGGCGGCTTCTCGCGCGACGTGTCGAGCGGGCTGGAGCGGCGCTGGGTCGGGCCGGAGCTGGGCCTGCCGCGGCTGCTCGGCGCGAGCGGCGGCCTGACGCTGGGGTACCTGGAGGAGTCGGGCTGGCTCGACGGCCGGAGCGCGTACGCGCAGCTCCTGTGGCGGCCGTTCCAGGCGCTCCGGCTGGTGGGGCGCGCGAGCTGGTCGCACGACGCCGCGTTCGGCGTGGACCGCGACGAGGTCGGGGTGCTCGCCAGCGCGACCGCTGATCTGGGCCGGCACCTCGGGCTGCGGATCAGCCTGGCGGGCCGCGGCGCGTTCGACCCGGGCGCGGAGGAGGGCGGGAGCATGCCGTACGGGACGACCGGGTTCGCGACGATCTTCGCGGCGTACTGACCGGCGGGGGTGGCGGCGCCGCGCTTGCACGGCGCCGCGCGCATGCCCCGGCCCGACCGCACCCGCCCCGCCGCGCTCGCAGTCCTCGCGCTCGCCGCCGCCTGCGCGCCGCCTCCCCTCGACGCGCCGCCGGGGCCGCCCGCCGCGCTGGTGCGCGTCGTCAGCTGGAACGTCCACGACCTGTTCGACGACCTCGACCGGACCGAGCCGCCCGGCGCGCTCGACACGGTCGCCACCGCCGGCGAGGTGGACGCGAGGCTGGCGCGCGTCGCGGCGGTGCTGGGGCGGCTCGACGGCGACCTGGTGCTCCTGCAGGAGGTGGAGACCGCCGCGCTCGCGGAGGCCCTGGCGGCGCGGGCGGGCTACGCGCAGGCGCGCCTGGTGGAGGGGAACGACCCCCGCGGCATCGACGTGGCGGTCCTCTCGCGGCTGCCGCTCCGCGCCTACGTCAGCCACCGCGACGAGCGCGACGCCGCGGGCCGGCCGCTGTTCCCGCGCGACTGCGTGGAGGCGCACGCGGCGCTCCCCGGCGGCCGGACGCTGGCGCTGGTGGGCAGCCACCTCAGCTCGGCGCTGTCCGACGACGGGACGCGCCGGGCCGCGCAGGCGGCGCGCATGCGCGAGATCGCCGACCGGCTCCTCCGCGACGGGGCCCGGGTCGTGGCGGGCGGCGACCTGAACGACGAGGCCGGGTCGTTCGCGCTCGGGCCGCTCTTCGGCGACGGCGCCTGGGTCGATCCCGCCGCGGCGCTGCCGCCGGACGCGGCCTGGACCTGGTCCGGCGGCGGCGACCGGGCGGCGCTCGACCACCTGGCCGTCCCTCGGGCGGACGCGGCCTCGGTCGTGCAGGCCGCGGTCGCCGGGGGGACGGACGTGGAGGCGGCCTCGGATCACCGGCCGGTGGTGCTGGACCTGTGGCTGCGCTAGCGGCGCGCGACGGCAGGGGTTCCGCCGTGCCGTCCGGGTCCAGACATTTCGGCCGGAGGTGGCGCATGGCGAGCGACCGGCCGGATCATCCCAGTGACGAGTCGATGGTGCCGAAGGTGCAGGGGCTCGCCGGCGGCCCGGGCCCCGCGCCGCCCGGCGTGGACGACGGGACGCCACACCCGGGCGCCGAGCCGCCGGGGCAGGCGCCCGAGGCGGACGCGCAGCGCCGCGCGGCCGACGCCGCGGAGCGGAGCGCCGGCACGCGGAAGGCGCACGTGGACGAGGCCCGCCGCGCCCACCCGGCGCGCGGCGGGCGGCAGGCGGGCGAGGGCGAGACGGGCGAGACGGGCGAGGCCGGCGAGCCGGTGCACGAGCCCCCCGCGCCGCGAGGCGCCGGGGAGCGAGAGGGTGGGGGAGGGACGCGGCGGTGAGGAGGGACCTGGCGGGGAAGGTGGCGGTGGTGACGGGCGCGTCGGCGGGCGTGGGGCGCGCGGTGGCGCGCGAGCTGGGGCGGGCGCGGATGCGGGTGGCGCTGGTCGCGCGGAACGGCGAGGCGCTCGAGAACGCCGCGCGCGAGATCCGCGCCGCGGGCGGCGAGGCCATCGCGGTCGTCGCCGACGTCTCGGACGCCGCCGCGGTGGAGGCGGCCGCGGACGCGGTGGCGCGCGCGTGGGGCGGCATCGACGTGTGGGTGAACGACGCGATGGTGAGCGTGTTCGCCCCGGTGATGGAGACGACCGCAGAGGAGTATCGGCGCGTGACCGAGGTGACGTACCTGGGCTACGTGCACGGGACGCGCGCCGCGCTCCGCCACATGCTGCCCCACGACCGCGGTCACGTCGTCCAGGTCGGGTCCGCGCTCTGCTACCGCTCGATCCCGCTGCAGAGCGCGTACTGCGCCGCGAAGGCGGCGGTCCGCGGCTTCACCGACGCGCTCCGCTGCGAGCTCGCGCACGACCGCAGCCGGGTGCGCCTCTCGATGGTGCACCTGCCCGCCGTGAACACGCCGCAGTTCGAGCTGGTCCGCACGCGCCTGCCCGGCCACCCGAAGCCGGTGCCGCCCATCTACCAGCCCGAGGTGATCGCGCGCGCGGTGCTGGCGGTGCTGCGGCGCCCGCGGCGCGAGCTGTGGGTCACCTGGAGCACGACGCGCGCCATCCTCGGCCAGCGGACCATCCCGGGCCTGCTCGATCGCTACCTGGGCCGCATCGGCTACCGGGCGCAGCAGGCGGATCGGCCACCGGAGCCGGGCCGGCCGGACGATCTCGACCGGCCGGTGCCGGGCGATCACGGCGCGCGCGGGGAGTTCTCGGCGGAGGCCCGCCCTCGCAGCGCGTCGCTCTGGTTCACGCTCCACCGCAGGAGCCTGGCCGCGGGGGCGGTGCTCCTGGCCGTCGGGGCGGCATGGGTGTCACGCAACGTGCGGTTCGCCACCTGAACCGGGGAGTCTCCGGTACTCGGACGGGGCGCACGTGCGCACGCACGGTGCGGCCCCGTCTCATGGCCGTGGGTCGCCGGGTCACGCGATACCTGCGCGCCGGATCCAACGGTATGTTCCGCGGCGAGGCTGAGGAGCGGGAGCGGAACGTCCGGGACGGGGGGGTTCCCGCTCCTCAGCCAAGCTCCAGGGGGGAGCAGCACCCGCGCCAGCATGCACCTGCATGCTGGCGCGGCCGTTTCTCGGGGCTGCGCGGCCGGGAGCCGCCGGCGAGAGGCGGGCGGAGCGCTCGGGTCCGTGCAGCCCGCGGGCGGTCTGCGTGGTATGAAGCGCCGGTCGGCTCCGCCGAACGGGGCGCTAGCTCAATGGTAGAGCAGCGGCCTTTTAAGCCGTTGGCTCAGGGTTCGAGTCCCTGGCGCCCCAATCTCCACGCGCGCCCCGTCCCGCGGCGCGCGCGTGCACCCTCCGCCCTACGCCGTCCGCCCGCGGCCACATGCCTCGGACCGTCGGTTTGGGTCCGATATCAGCGCCGGGTATTTTGGACCTGGGCGGCGATCGCAGGGCTCGCCGGGGGGATGCACAGATGACGTCGCAGGAGCCGGGGGAGACCCACACCATCCGCCGCGACGGCGTGTTCGACGTGCCGGCGGCCGAGGACGTGGCCCGGAGCCTCGCCTCCGCCCGGCCCGGCACGCAGGTCCGCGTCGATCTCACGCACGTTCGCGAGTTCCACGACTTCGGCGTGGCGGTGCTGGCCCGCGCGCTGGCCGGCTGCCCGGCCCGCGTGTCGGTTCGCGGCCTGCGGCAGCACCACCGGCGCCTCCTGCGCTACCTCGGCGTGGCCGGGCCGCCCGACGACGCGGCGAACGTTCCCGCGTAGTCGCCCGGCCTCACGGCTCCCGCGCCCGCACGCGCGCGCCGTCGCGCAGCGCGCCGGTGGGCCGGAGCACCACCGGCGTCCCGTCGGCCAGCCCTTCGGCGATCTCCACCTCGGTGGCCGCCAGCGCGCCGAGCCGCACGGTCCGCAGCCGCGCCCGCCCGCCCTCGACCGCGTACACCGCCCAGCCGCCGTCGCCCCGGAACACGCTGCTCGCCGGCACGCGGAGCGCGTCCGCGCGCCGCGCCACCGCCACGCGCCCCTCCACGCGCCAGCCGTCGCCGAGGGCCGACCACGCGCCCGCCGCGCCCGCGGGGTCCACCAGCACGTTCACCCGCTGCTCCTCCACGCCGAGCGCGCTCACCTTGGTGAACGCCGACGGCTCCACCCGGCGCACGCGACCGGCCAGCGGCGCGTCGCCGCCCCAGGCCGTCAGCTCGACCTCCGCCCCGGCGCGCACCCGCGAGGCCTGCTCGGTGAGGAGCTCGAGCGCGACCTCGAGGTCGCCAGGATCGCCCAGCTCGAGCACGGGCGTGCCCGCCAGCACCGGGCCCGGGCTCTCCTGCAGCACGCGCAGCACCACGCCGCCCACGGGCGACGTGACCGGGAACGCGCCACCGGCCGCGCCGCGCGGCGCGGCGAGGACCGCCTCCGCGGCGGCGCGCTCCGCCCGCGCCCGGCCCACGGCGGCCCGCGCGGCGTCCACCTCCTCGCGCGCGGCGCGCGCGCCGGCCTCGGCGGCGTCGTGGTCGCTCGGCGCCATGGCCGAGGCGGCCAGCAGGGCCCGGGCGCGCTCGAGCGTCCGCGCCGCGTCGGCCTCCACCACCCGGGCCCGGCGCAGCGCCGCGTCCGCCTGCGCCTCGGCGGCCTTCGCCGCGGCCGCGCGCGCCCGGGCCTCCGCGCGCGTGCGAGCGTCGAGCGGCGTCGGCGTGAGCGGCAGCACGCGCGCCACCACCTCGCCGGCGCGCACCGCGTCGCCGGCGTGGACCTCGACCCGCTCGAGCGCCCCGGCCACCGGGGCGGACACGGCGTGCCGCTCGCGGACCCGGGCCTTCCCGGTGCCCTCCACCCACTCGGCGATGGGGCCGCGCGCCGCGCGCCGGACCTCCACCTCGGCCGCTCCCCGGCCGACGATCGCCGCCGCGCCCGCCAGCGCGAGCGCCACCACCGCCCCGAGCACGATCCAGCGCCGCATCGCTCACTCCCGCGCCTTCAGCACCTCCACCAGATCGACGTTCGCGACCCACCGTCGCGCCAGCGCCACCAGCAGCGCGCTCGCGGCGCAGACGACGCCCACCGCCCGCGCCCAGGTGCCGGGCGAGATCACCACCGGCAGGCGGAACAGGTCGGACGAGACCAGGCGCGAGGAGAGCGTGGCGAGCGCGAGGCCCAGGGCGCAGCCGGCCGGGATGGCGAGGAGCACCAGCACCGCCAGCTCGCCGGCCAGGATGCGCCACGCCTCGCCCGGCGTGAACCCGAGCACCTGCAGCGTGGCGAGCTCGCGCTGGCGCTCGGCGTGCGCGACCCGCGCCGCGTTGTAGACGACGCCGCCGGCGAGCACGAGCGCGAAGCCGGCCAGCACCGCGACCACCCCGCCCATGAACCGCCCGATCACCGCCTCCATCGATCGCCGCAGCTCGTCGCCCAGCGCGACCGCCGCCACCCGCGGCCGCTCCGCCAGCCGGGCCTCCACCTCCGGGCCCGCGCCGGGCGCGAGCGCGAGCAGGGCGCCGCTGGCGCGCGGTCCGTCGCCGAGCGCCGCGTCGAGGCGCGCCCGGCTCACCGTCGCGCTCACGCCCACGAAGTCGTCCACCAGCGCGGCCACCGGGAGCGCCAGCACCGGGCGCCGGCCCTCGTGGACCTCGGCGAGGACGGTGTCGCCGGGGGCGACGCCGAGCATGCGCGCGAGCTGCGAGGAGAGCACCACCCCGGCCGGCGGCACCGGCACCTCGCGGCCGCGCGCGTCCACCAGGCGCCACAGGCGCGCGCCCGGCTCGAGGCCGGCGAGCTCGGTGCGGTGGCGGCGCGGGCCGCTGCGCAGCGTGGCGGGCACGCCGCGGAACGGCTCCACCGCGCGCACGCCCGGCAACGCGCGCAGCTCCGCGAGCGCGTCCGCGCCGGAGGCCTCCGAGAACACCACGATCGCGTCCTCGCGGCGGGCGTCGCGGAAGTACACGCCGAGCAGGTGGTGGAGCGCGTCCTGCATGGCGCCGGCGAGGACGATCACCGCGATCCCGGAGGCGATGCCGAGCGCCGACAGGGCGGCCCGCACCGGCCGGCGGGACAGGTTGCGGAGCACCATCCGCCACGCCGGCGGGACGCCCGGCCGGGCCAGCAGGCGGTCCAGGCCGGTGGCGCGGAACGCGGCGGGCGGTTCGGGCCGCATCGCCTCGGCGGGCGGGAGGCGCGCGGCCCGCGCCACCGCGCCGGCGACGCCCACCAGCGCCGCGAGCGCGCAGAGCGCCGCGCCAGAGGCGACCACCGCCGGCGCGTCCGCGTAGACGAGGAACGGGAAGCGGTAGAACTCCGCGTACATGCGGGCGAGCCCGCGGCCGAGCAGCGCGCCACCGACGGCGCCCGCGGCGGCGCCGGCCGCCACCACCGCGCCCACCAGCTTCGCGTAGTGGACCGCCAGCGCGAGGTCGGAGTAGCCGAGCGCCTTCAGCATTCCGACCTGCGGCCGCTGCTGCGCGACGAGGCGCGACACGATCACCGACAGCAGGAACGCGGCGATGCCGAGGAAGATGGCCGGCATCACCAGCGCCAGCGCCCGGAGCTGCGTCAGCTCGTCGGAGAGGTAGCGGTGCGAGGTCTGGTCCCGGCGGCCGTGGGCGCCGGCGCCGCCCCAGGGCTCGAGCACCCGGTCCACCGCGGCGAGGACGTCGGGCTCGGCCGCGCCCGGGCCGAGGCGCAGCGCCACCGCGTCGAACGCGCCGTCGAGCCCCGCCGCCTCCGCCAGGTCGGTGCGCGGCGCCCAGACCACCCCGTAGCTCCGGTCGTCCGGGAACAGCATGCCGGGCCCGACCGCGTAGACGTACTCGGGCGAGAGCGCCACCCCGACGACGCGGAGGCGCGTGCGGCGGCCGTTCACGACCGCGCCGAGGTCGTCGCCCGGCCCGAGCCGGTTCGCGACGGCGAAGCCCTCGGTGAGGACCGCCACGCCGCGCTCGCCGGGGAGCGGGAGGCGGCCGTCCCGCACGGCGAGCACGTTCAGCCGCGGCGGCGCGCGGTCGGGCAGGGAGACGAACGTCGCCCGCGCGCGGCGGCCGCCGGGCAGGTCGAGGCGCCCGGGCCAGATCACCCGGGTCTCCACCTCGGCCACGCCGGGGATCGCGGCGAGCCGCGCGCCCACCGGCTCGGGCGCGCGCCGGACCGAGGCGAACGCGTCGGCGAACCGCTGCCGCGCGTAGTACGCGTCGCGGGTCCGCAGCATGGCGCGCTCGGTGAGCACGGTGGTCACCCACACCGCCATGGCGCTGGCGATGAGCGCGCCCACGGCCACCGCCTGGCCGCGCATGCGCCCGAGGTCGTGCCAGGCCTTGTGGTCGAGCGCGCTCACCAGGCGATCTCCGCGGCCGTCGCGCGCCGCGCGTTCCGATCGACGCGCGCGATGCGGCCGTCGCTCACGTGCACCACCCGGTCGGCCAGCGCGGCGATGGCCGCGTTGTGGGTGATGACCACCACGGTCGTGCCCAGCTCCCGGTTCACCTGCTCGAGCACCTCCAGCACCACGCGGCCGGTGGCCGCGTCGAGCGCGCCGGTGGGCTCGTCGCAGAGCAGCACGTCCGGCCGCTTCGCCACCGCGCGGGCGATCGCGACCCGCTGCTGCTCGCCGCCGGAGAGCTGCGAGGGGAAGTGGTCGAGCCGCTCGCCGAGCCCGACCCGGCGCAGCGCCTCGTCGGCGGGCATCGGGTCGGGCGCGATCTCGCAGGCGAGCGCCACGTTCTCCCGGGCGGTGAGGCTCGGGACCAGGTTGTAGAGCTGGAACACGAAGCCCACGTGCTCGCGGCGGTAGCGGGTGAGCGCCCGCGCCGAGGCGCCGACGAGGTCGTGCTCGCGGTAGCGCACCCGGCCGGCGGTGGGCACGTCCAGGCCGCCCAGGATGTTGAGGAGCGTGGACTTGCCGCTGCCGGACGGGCCGAGGATCACCACCAGCTCGCCGTCGTACAGCTCGAGGTCCACGCCGCGGAGCGCCGGGACGTCCACCTCGCCCATCCGGTAGACCTTCTCCAGGCCGCGCGCCTCGAAGGCGGGGATCCGCTCGCCGTCCGCTCGCGCCGCGCTCGCCATGTTCCCCCGCACGGCGGGCGCGCGGGCTGACCGCGCCCGCGCACGCCCGGTGCACAGCGTCTCGCCTCCGCGCTCCGGCGGGGGAGACGAATGCGGGGTGCCGCGGACGCGTGCGCTCCGCGTCCGCAGCTCGCCGGGCGGCCGTCAGCGGCGGCCTGCGCCGGCCTCGCCGTGACGACCGCGGCCCGCGCTCGCCGCCGCGCCCAGGAACCTCCCGGGGGCGCTCAGGGCCGCCCGTGGCGGCGGGCGCCGACCTCGACCACGTCGGCGGGATCCGCCTCGGGCACGTCGTCGGACCGACCCGCCGTCCGGGCGCGCCGGGCGAACGCCGCGGCGGGCGGAGGCGGGCGCTGCTCGGCCTCGAGCCGCGCGAACCAGCGCGCGGCCGTGGCCTTCACGCGCGCCCAGCGCACGTCCTCGGGGCTGGCCATGGGGATGCCGGCGGTGGTCGGCGCCGGGGCGCCGACCAGGCGCGCGCCCGCGCGGCGCTGGAACACCTCGCCGTACAGCGAGGAGTGCGTCCGCGCGCAGAACGGGCACTGGTAGTAGCGGATCGGGCTCCCGGGGGCCGACCAGCTCGTCATCACCACCTTGCAGTGCGTGCACTCGACCGCGGTTTCCATCGATGTCGGGAGATATCATCCCCGATCCCGCGGTCAAGAAAACGCCCACGATCCCGCGGGGTTTTCACGGTCCGTCCGCGCCCCGGACGCGGCGCGTCGCCGCGCGCGCGGGGCGGTCCTGGCGCTATGGTGAGGGCATGGCGACGCTCGTGAACCTGGACGGCGCGCTGGTCGCGCCGGCGGACGCGAAGGTGTCGGTGCTCGACCGCGGGTTCCTGTACGGCGACAGCGTGTACGAGGTGGTGCGCACGTACGGTGGACGGCCGTTCGAGCTCGACGCGCACCTCGCGCGCCTGGCGCGCTCGGCGGAGCGCACCGGGCTCGCGCCGCGCTGGGACGGGCCGCGCACCGCGCGCGAGATCGCGCGCACCCTGGAGGCGGCGCAGGCGATGGGCGCGCCCCCGGCGCCGCCCGACGCGGCGCCGTGGAACGCGGGCGAGTGGTACGTGCGCGTGGTGATGACGCGCGGCGCGGGGGAGATCGGGCTCGACCCCGCGCTCGCGGTGGACCCGCAGGCCGTCGTCATCGTCGCGCCGCTCTCCGCGCCGCCCGCAGCCGCGTACGCCGACGGCGTGGCGGTGGCGATCGCGACCGTGCGCCGGGCCTCGCCCGCCGCGGTGGACCCGGCCGCGAAGACCGGCGCGCACCTCTCCCACGTGCTCGCGGTGCGCGAGGCGCGCGCCGCGGGCGCGCACGAGGCGCTCCTGCTCGACGACGCGGGGATGGTGACGGAAGGCTCGTCGTCGAACGTGTTCGCGATCTCGGGTGGCCGGCTCCGGACGCCGCCGCTCGCGGCCGGGATCCTGGAGGGCGTGACGCGCGGGGTGGTGCTCCGGCTCGCGCGAGAGACGGGCGTGCCGGTGGACGAGGCGCCGCTCCGCGTGGACGCGCTGGAGGCGGCGGACGAGGCGTTCCTCACCTCGACGATGCGCGAGATCCTGCCGGTGGTGCGGGTGGGATCGCGGCCGATCGGGAGCGCGCGCCCGGGTCCGGTCACGGAGCGGCTGCACCGGGCGTTCCGCCGGCTCGCGGGCGGGCCGCCCGGGCTCGGCCTGCCGTGAACGTCCCGTCGCCGAGGGGTTCGCGCGCGGCGGCCGGCTCGTCGTAAGCTGGCCCGCTCATGGGCCGACTCCTCGCCGTGCTCCTCGCCGTCGCGCTCGCCGCCGACGCG
Source organism: Anaeromyxobacter dehalogenans 2CP-C (assembly GCF_000013385.1). Taxonomy (GTDB): domain Bacteria; phylum Myxococcota; class Myxococcia; order Myxococcales; family Anaeromyxobacteraceae; genus Anaeromyxobacter; species Anaeromyxobacter dehalogenans_B. The sequence continues at coordinate 3,004,731 of NC_007760.1, read as the reverse complement.
GCCCCGACGGCCCCGGGGACGATGCCCGAGCCGCCCGCGCTGGCGGAGCCCAGCGCGACGGCGGCGCAGGAGCCGGCGGAGCCCGCGGCGGCGGGGACGCCCGCGCCGGCCGCGGAGCCCTCGTCCGCGACGGCCGTGGCCGCGCCGCAGCCGGAGCCGGCCCTGCCGCTCCCGCTCCCGCCGCCCGACGCCGCCGTGCTCGCGCCGCCGCCGGCCGCCGACCTCACCGACCCGCTCGACCTGCTCTGGGGTCACCGGCTGGAGTTCGCGCCGGGCGGCGAGCCGCTCGTCACCATCCGGCTCATGGAGGGCCAGCGCGAGATCGCGTTCCGCCCGCTCGCGCCGGCGCGCGTGCTCCTGCGCGGAGGCGGCGAGCTCCGGGTCGGGGCCGGCGCGCGCCTGCGGGTCGTCGCGCGCGAGGCCGTCCCGGCGGTGCTGGCGTGGCGCGCCCTGCTCGAGGAGGCGCCGCTCGCCGATCGCGCGCGCCTCGAGGCGCAGGCGCAGGCCTGGCGGGTACGCGGCGTGCGCGCCGAGACGCGCGTGGTGGGCGCGGTGTACGGCATCGCCGGGCGGGTGGTGGACAACCGCCGGGCGCTGCTGCTGGTGGACGGCGACGGCACGGAGGCGGGGGCGCGGGTCGTCGTGGAGACGCTCCGCGCCGCGCACGGCGCGCGGGCCACGCTGCACGCCACGCTGGTGGGCCGGCCGTCCGGGCGCCTCGAGCTGCGCGGGGAGGGGGGGGCGCCGCTGGGCGAGGCGGACGCCGCGCTCACGCTCACCGTGGAGGGCGAGGCGGGGTTCCTGGTGGAGGGCGTCGAGCACGAGCACGGGCGCGGCGGCCGGGCGCGCGAGGATCGCACCTACCGCGGCCGGCTGTACCTGACGCTCGACGCGGGCGGCGCGCTCGCGGCCGTGCACGGCGTGCCGCTCGAGGAGCTGCTGCGGGGGCTGGTGCCGAGCGAGATGCCGGCCTCGTCGCCGCGCGCGGCGCTGGAGGCGCAGGCGGTGACCGCCCGCTCGAACGTGCTCGCGCAGATCGGCACGCGCCACCTGACCGATCCCTTCATGCTCTGCGCCGAGGTGCACTGCCAGGCGTACCGCGGCGACGCGGCCCGCACCGGCCGCACCGACGCGGCGGTGCTCGCGACGCGCGGCGAGGCGCTGTTCGGCCGCGCCGACCGCACCCTGGTGAACGCGGTCTACTCGGCGATGTGCGGCGGCCACGGCGAGCACAACGACGCGGTGTGGGACGGCACGCCCGACCCGAGCCTGCGCGGGCGGCCCGACCTCCCGCCCGCCGCGGCGGCGCGCTGGCCGGTGGGCCTGGGCACCGACGCGCTGCTGCGCCGGTTCCTGGTGGCGGGCTCCGAGGCGTACTGCGCGCGCGCCGCGGGCGCGAGCCGCAGCCGCTTCCGCTGGACGCGCCGGCTGGACGCGGCGGCGCTGGCGCGGGTGGGCGCCGAGCTCGGGATCGGCCCGGCGACCGCGCTGCGCGTGACGGCGCGGGGCGTGTCCGGCCGCGCGCGCGAGCTGGAGGTGACCGGGGCGGCGGGCCGGGCCGAGGTCCGGGGCGAGCTGCGCATCCGCCGGCTGCTCGGCGGCCTCCCGTCCGCGATGTTCCTGGTCGAGCCGGAGCCGGACGGCGCGCTGGGGCTGCGCGGAGGCGGCTGGGGGCACGGCGCCGGGATGTGCCAGTGGGGCGCGGTGGGACGCGCCGAGGCCGGGCAGGACCACCGCGAGATCCTCCGCGCCTACTACTCGGGCGCCGAGGTCTCCCGCATCTACTGACTGTAATCTACCGGGTGGACTCGAGCGGCCCCGGCCACGCGTCGGCGCGCCGGAGGTCGTGGAGCCGCGTGTAGCCGAGCTCGCGGAGCGCCTTCGCCGCGATCGCGCTCCGGCGGCCCGTCCGGCAGTAGAGCACGATGGCGGCGTCGCGGTCCGGGAGCTCGCCGGGCGCGCGGCGCGCGATCTCGTCGTACGGGACGTTGATCGCCCCGGGCGCGTGGCCGGCCGCGAACTCCTGCGGCGTGCGCACGTCCACCAGCCGGGCGCCGGCCTCCACCAGCGCCTTCGCGTCGGGGCCGTCCACCACCGGGGCGGCGGGCGGGCCGGCGGGCGCGCGGCTGCAGGCGGTCAGGGCGGCGAGGGCGAGGGCGGCGGCGACGGCGGGGCGGGATCCGGACATGGGTGGGGCTCCGAGGATGGCGTGGCTGTCGGGCGAGAGCCGCGGCGGGGGCGCGGAGGTTCGCCGCGCCACCCCAGGGGACCGCTCAGCGGCGATCGAGGTCGTCGAGGCGAAGCGTGTGGGTGCGGCGGCGGCGGCGGAGCGACAGGAGCGCGACGCCCGCCGCCACCAGGGCGAGCACGCCCACCAGGGCCTCCACCAGCGCGATCCGCTGCAGCAGCACGGGATCGCCGCCCGGCGTGCGGGCGCCGTCCCAGGCCTGCCACGCCCTCACCAGCATGAACGCCCCGCCCACGAGGAGCAGCACCGCGCGGAGCAGGACCCTCGGTCGCGACAGTCGCACGCGCGAGGTATCGCACGGAAGCCGCGCGCGCGCACGCTCGCTCGGCCGCCGCCGCGATCGGGCCGGTGCCGGCCGTCGGAGGTGGCGCCAGCTTCTCCTCGACGGCACTCCGCCGCCCCTGAACGGAAACCGGATGGACAACGACTGCACCGTGCTCGTCATCGAGGACGACGACGAGGCCCGGGCACCCCTGTGCGAGTTCCTCGGCGCGGCCGGCTACCGCGTCCGCGCCGCCCGCGGCGGCGGCGAGGCGCTGGCCGAGCTGGGCGCCGCGCCGGCGGGGGCGGTGCTGCTCGATCTGGTCATGCCCGAGCCCGACGGCTTCGAGGTGCTGCGCCGGGTGCGCGAGCGGGATCCGGCGCTGCCGGTCATCGTGCTCTCGGCGCTGTCGCAGACCGAGGACGTGGTGCGCGCCATGAAGCTCGGCGCCACCGACTACCTGCCGAAGCCCTTCGATCCCGCCGAGCTGGAGCTGGTGCTGCGCCGCGCGCTGGACGGGCGCGGGCGGGCGCGCGCCGACGCGGCGCGGAACGGCGCCGTGCCCGAGGCGCCGGACCCCGGCGCGATCCCGCTGCTCTCCGGCGCGATGGACCGCGTCCGCGAGCTGGTGGAGCGGATCGCCGACACGGACGTGCCGGTGCTGCTGATCGGCGAGAGCGGCGTGGGCAAGGACGTCATCGCGCGCCGCATCCACGCGGAGAGCCGGCGCGCCGCGCGGCCGTTCGTGAAGATCAACTGCGCCGCGCTGCCGGGCGAGCTGCTCGAGAGCGAGCTGTTCGGCCACGAGAAGGGCGCCTTCACCGGCGCGCACGCGGAGAAGCCCGGCAAGTTCGAGCTGGCGCACGAGGGGACCATCTTCCTCGACGAGATCGGCGAGATGGACCCGCGGCTGCAGGCCAAGCTGCTCCAGGTGCTGCAGGACGAGGAGTTCTACCGGGTGGGCGGGAAGCGGCCGGTGCGGGTGGACGCGCGCGTGGTGGTCGCCACCAACCGGAACCTCGAGCTGGCCATCCGGCAGGGCAGCTTCCGCGAGGACCTCTTCTACCGCCTCAACGTGGTGACCGTCCGCGTGCCGCCGCTGCGCGAGCGCAAGGAGGAGATCGGGCCGCTGGTCCGGCACTTCGTGCGCAAGTACCGGGAGCGCTACCAGGGCGGGCTGGAGGAGGTGCCGCCGGAGGTGATGGAGCGCTTCCACGCGTACGACTGGCCGGGGAACGTCCGCGAGCTGGAGAACCTGGTGCGGCGGCTGGTGGTGCTGCGCGACCCGGCCATGGTGCTCGGCGAGCTGGGCGCGCCGCGGGCCGCGGCCGGGCCACCGCCGGCGAACGTGGCGTCGAACCACGTGCGGCCGGGCGCCTCCCCGCTCCACGCGGCGCTCCCGGAGGACGCGCCGCTGAAGGACGTGGCCCGCCGGGCGGCGCGGATCGCCGAGCGCGAGGCCATCCTGCGCGCGCTCATGCGCACCGGCTGGAACAAGCGCAAGGCCGCGAAGCGGCTGCAGGTGAGCTACAAGGCGCTGCTCTACAAGATCAAGGACTGCGGGATCGTGGACCCGCGCGACGCCGCGACCGTGGACGAGGCCTGACGCGAGACGCCGGCGGCGCCGCCGCGGCCCCTCGCGGGCGCCGCGGCCGCACCTACCGGTGACGCTACGCGGCCGCCTCCTTGGTCGCGATCGTGCGGGTGCGCCGTGGCCGAGGCCCCGTCCGCGCGCTCACCGCCAGGAACCCGAAGCCCAGCCCGATCAGCACCGCCGGCTCGATCCAGGGCAGCGGGAACAGCCTGCAGATCATCATCCCGGCCCCGAACAGGCCGATCGTCCACGCCGCCGCCCTCAGCATCGGTCCCCTCCGGCGCGCGCTGGCCGACCGCAGCCGCCGCGTCCTCCCGAACGTTCGGGCGCCCTGGCGCGCGCGGCAACGCGGGCACTGCGGTTCCGCGCGCGAGGAAAAACATTCGCCTGCGCCGCCCGCGCCGTTCCGCGACGCCGTGCGCCCGGCCGCGCGGCCAGGCCCGGACCGCCCGCCGAGCGGCGTTCTCGCGGGCCGCCGCGCCGCGGCCGGGACGGTGGCATGCGCCGTGCTCGGTGCGAGCGCGTCCGATTGGCGGAGAGCCGCACCGGGGGAACGGAATGGCGCGTGGCAACGTGGCGATGACGGCGGTCCTGCTCCTGTCGGCGGCGTGCGCGGGCAAGGGCGCGTCCGAGCGGGCCGGCACGCGTCCCGATGCGGGCGAGTACCGCATCGGGCGCGAGGACGTGCTCGAGGTGGTGGTCTGGCACGAGCCGGAGCTGACCCGCGTGGTGCCGGTGCGCCCCGACGGGCGCATCTCGCTCCCGCTCGCCGGCGAGGTGGAGGCGGCGGGCAAGACGCCCGCCGAGCTCCAGACCGGCCTCAGCAAGGCGCTCGCGACGTACATCAAGGATCCGGCGGTCGCGGTGCTGGTGCGCGAGATCAACGCCTCCCGCGTGTTCGTGCTGGGCGAGGTGACGCGGCCGGGCGGCTTCCCGCTGCGCGGCCCGGTGTCGGTGGTCCAGGCCATCGCGCTGGCCGGGGGCCGCACGCCCTACGGCGGCGACGAGGTGGTGTGGCTCCGGCAGAAGCCGGACGGCGGCGCCGATCGCGTGCGGCTGTCCTTCGACGACCTGGTGAAGGGGGAGGCGGCGGGTGCGCTCTGGCTCAAGGGCGGTGACGTCCTGTACGTGCCGTAGGGCGGCGCGGTCTCCGGCGGAGCGCGGGCGAGGGCGGGCGATGGGTGCGCGGCGGGGGCTCGGGATCGCGGTGCTGTGGGCCGCGCTCCTGGCGCCGGCCGCACGGGTGGCGGCGGTGACGGTGGCGGAGCCCATCGCCCGTCTCTCCCTGGAGGGCGGCTACGACTCGAACGCGCTCTACCTGGGGCAGGGCGGGGATCGCACCGGGCGCATCTCGCCCGACGTGGGCTTCCGGCTCCTCGACCACCTGTTCAAGCTCACCGCGACCTACGGCGGGGACTGGCTGGTGTACGAGCGCCTCGCGTCGCACGGGATCTGGAACCACCGCGGCGCGCTCGACCTGGAGGCGGCCCCCACGCACCGGACGCGGGTGACCGCGTCGGCGCGCGGTGGCTACGCCTTCGACCCGGTCGGCCTGGCGCAGATGGGCATCTTCCGCACGGGCCAGCGCTCCGCGTGGACGGTGCAGGGCCGGGGACGCGCCGAGTGGGACGCCTCGCGGCGGATCGAGCTCGCGCTCACCGCGACGGAGCGGACGGTGGTGTTCTCCGACCGGAGCGGCGGCGCGATGCACGCCCCCGGCGCGGAGGCGCTGTGGCACGCGAGCGAGCGGCTCGCGGTGGGCGCGGCGTACGCCGCGGGGCTGTTCCAGGGCTTCGACCCGGCCGGCGACTCGCTGGCGTGGTCGCAGGGGCTCCGCGCCAGGGCCCGCTACCGGATCACCCGGATGCTGGAGGTGGACGGGTACGCGGGGCCGGCCATGTGGATCGGGACGCACGATCAGGCGCTGGTGCCCGAGGCCGGGGCGGAGCTCCGGCTGGCGCGCCGCGAGCTGGACCTGCGCGTGGCGGTGGCACACGGCCTGGGGATCGGGTCCACCGCGCGCCCCGGCCTGGTGGACTCGGCGGAGGTCGGCGTGGTGCGCAGGTTCGGTCTGCGCTTCGACGTGCGGGGCGACGGCGGGCTCTGGCACTCCGGGGAGGTCCCGAGCGGGAGGAACTCGACGCTCGGGTACGCGGCCGCGGGTGAGGCCGGGATGATGCTGGGGGGCGGGGTCCGCGTCGCCCTCGGCGTGACGCACTTCGCGCGGATCGACGATCCGTCGGCGGACCTGCGAAGGACCACCGTGGGCATCCGGCTCGGGTGGACGCTGCCGGCGCGGTGAGGGGATACGGGACATGGAGCGGACCTACACGATTCACGACCTGTTCGCGGCGCTCCGGCGGCGGAAGGTGATCGCGCTGGTGGTGTCGGTCATCGTGCTCGCGACGGGGGCGGCGCTCGCGCTGCTCACGCCGGCCGAGTACACGGCCTCCTCCACCGTGCAGATCGAGCCTCGGCGGCTCCCGGTGGACTTCTTCCCGGCCCAGGGCGTCGCGCCCTTCGAGGACCGGATGCGGACCATCAAGCACGGCATCCTGGCGCGGCCGGTCCTGGAGAAGGTCGTGAAGGAGACCGACTTCTTCCCCGACCTGCGCGGCGACCTCGACCAGGCGGTCGAGAAGCTGCGGCGGCAGGTCGAGGTCCGGCTCGAGGGCGAGGTGCCCGGCGGCCCGCCCGCGCTGCTCTTCGTGGTGGAGGTGCGCGGCGCCGATCCACGCAAGGTGAAGGCCGCGGCGGAGCTGCTCCCGCGCTCGTACGAGGAGATGACCCGCGAGGTGCTGGCCAGCCAGGCGCGCGCGCTGCGCGAGACGCTCGACGCGCAGGCGACCGAGATGTCGAAGGCGCTCGCCGAGCACGAGCGCAAGATCCTCGGCTTCAAGCTGGAGCACGCCGCCGAGCTGCCGGAGATGATCGACACGAACGCGCGCGCCGCCGCGCGGGCCCAGGCGCTGGTGGAGATGCACCTCTCCGCGATCGCCGACGCCCGCCGCCGCCGCAACACGGTCCTGGCGTCGATCCCGGAGGGCCCGAGCGCGCCCGGCATGAGCGAGGCCGCGCTCGACGCCGCGACGCGGCGGGTGCAGGCGGCCGAGGCGGCCTACGGGCCGCAGCACCCCGACGTGCGCCGCGCGCGGCGCGAGCTGCAGGAGGCGCAGGGGCGGCGAGACGAGGAGCTCGAGGGGTACCGCAAGGGCCGGGTCTCGGAGCAGCTGGCGCGCCTCGACGAGGAGGTCTCGGAGCACCAGCAGGCGCTGGCGGGGCTCCAGGCCGAGCTCGCCTCCTACCAGAAGCGCGTCGAGGCCGCGCCGCGCTGGGGCCAGGAGCTGGCGGCGCGCTCGCGCGACTACGAGGTGCTCCGCGCGAAGTACGTCTCGACCGTCTCCCGGCGCGCCGACGCGGCCGCCGCCGAGCAGCTCCTCGCGGCCGACGGCCAGGCGCTGTTCCGCGTGATCGAGCCGGCGCTCGCGCCCACCCGCCCGTCGGCGCCGGATCGCGGGCGGATGCTGCTGCTCGCGCTGCTCGCCAGCGTCGCCGCCGGCCTGGCCGCGGCCGGCCTGGCGGAGTGGCTCGACGGCTCCATGCGCGGTCCGGAGGACGCGGCCGCGCTGGGCGTGCCGGTCCTCGCCGCCATCCCGCGCATCGGGCCCCGCAGCCACGCGTCGTGAACCCGTCCACTGGAGCGAACGCCATGATCCCCGCCGAGACGCTGAACGCCGCCTTCCCGACGCTGGCGCCGGAGAGCCGCCTGGTGGCGCTCGACGCGCCGGACTCGCCGGCCGCGGAGCAGTACCGCGTCCTGTACCAGCGCGTGCTCCGCCTGGCGGCCCGCCGGCCCATGCGCGTGCTGGCCATCACCTCCGCCGGCCGCGGCGAGGGGCGCACCACCACCGCCGCCAACCTGGCGCTGACCGCGGCGCAGGAGGGGCGCGCGACCGTGCTGGTCGAGGCCGACCTGCGCCGCCCGGTGCTGGCGGCGCGCTTCGGGCTCGCCCCGCGGGCCGGCCTGGCGGAGGTGCTGGAGGGCACGGCAGAGCTGGCGCAGGCGGTGGTGCGCGTCGGCCCGCTGGCGGTGCTGTGCGCCGGCGACGCGCGCGACCCGGCCCAGGCGCTCCGCAGCCCGCGCGCCCTGGCGCTCATGGACCAGCTCCGCGCCGCCTACGAGCACGTCGTGCTCGACGCGCCGCCGGCGCTGGCGGGCGCGGACGGCGACCGGCTCGCGCAGGCGGCGGACGCGGCGCTGCTGGTGGTGCGCTCGGGGATCACCCCGCGCCAGGTGGTGCGGCTCGCGCTGGACGCGCTGGGCGAGCGGGCGGCCGGCGTGGTGCTGAACGGGGTGGACGCCGCGACGGTGGCGCACGGGCGCTGGATCTACGGGGACCCGGCCGGCGTGGCGCCGCAGGCGCCGCTGCCCGCGGTGCCCGAGGTCAGGCGCGCAGAGCCGCTGTGAGCGCCGTCGCGCTCGTCGCGGTCGATCGCGAGGTGGGGGGCGGCGCCGGGCCGGCGTTCGCGGGCGGCTTCGCGCTCGCGCTCGCGCTGGCGGCCGCCGCCGTCGCCGTGGCGCGCCTGCTCGCGCGCCGGCGAACGCACCGGGGCGGCGCGGCGATGAGGAGGGCTTCTCGCGGGTGATGTGCGGAACGCGGGCAGATCCCAGCTTTCCGTGGGGCCGCGGGGGCGGTCGGGGGGAGGGTGGGTGGTCCGGGTCTTCAACCATTGGTTCTCGCCGCGGAAGGCGTTCTACTTCTTCGCGGAGGAGACCGTCCTCGTGGTGGCGCTGCTCGCGGGCGCGTCGCTCGGGCCGGTCGCGGCGCAGGCCACCGGCGCCGCCGCGCCGATCGCGCCGGCGGTGCTGCGCGCCGGCCTCGCCTCGCTGTTCTTCGCGGGCGCGCTGTACCTCGGCGACCTGTACGACCTGCACGCGGCGGTGCGCGACCGCGCCGACGGGCGGCGGCTGCTCCGCGCGCTGGGCGTCGCGACCATCGCGCTGGCGATCGCCGACCTCTCGCTCGACCTGGTGCTCCCGGGCTGGATGCTGCACCGCTCGGTGGTGCTCGCCGCGGCGGGCGGCGCGCTCGGCGTCATCGGCGCCCGCGCGCTCATGCCGGCGGTGGTGGGGGCGCCCACCCGCGTGCTGTTCCTGGGCGCGGGGCCCCGCGCGCGCGACCTGGCGCGGGCGGTGGAGCGCGAGGCGGACGGCCTGTGGGCGGTGGCCGGGTTCGTGGTGCCGGAGGGCAGCCGCGCGCCGGCGGTGGTGCCGCCGGAGGCGCTGCGCCAGGGGCCGGTGCTGGACGTGGTCCGGCAGGCGCGGGCGCAGGTGGTGGTGGTGGCGATGGAGGACCGGCGCGAGGGGCTGCCGGTGGACGCGCTGCTCGCGCTGCGCACCCGCGGCCTGCGGGTGGTGGACGACGTGGGCTTCGCGGAGGCCACCCTGCAGCGCATCCCGCTGGCCCTGGTCCGGCCGAGCGCGCTCATCTTCGACGAGGGCTTCCGGGTCTCGCGCCTGACCCGCACGGTGAAGCGGGCGCTGGACCTGGGCGTGTCCGCGGTGGGCCTGCTGCTGGGCGCGCCGGTGATGGCCGCGGTGGCCGCCGCGATCTGGCTCTCCGACGGCCGCCCGCTGCTGTACTCGCAGGAGCGCACCGGCCGCGGCGGCCGGCCGTACCGGATCTGGAAGTTCCGCACCATGCGCCGCGACGCCGAGAAGCTCGGCGCCGCCTGGGCGACCGACGACGACCCGCGCGTCCTGCCGGTGGGCCGCTTCCTCCGGCGCGCCCGGCTCGACGAGCTCCCGCAGCTCTGGAACGTGCTGGGCGGGCACATGAGCCTGGTCGGCCCGCGGCCCGAGCGCGCGGTGTTCCTGTCCGAGCTGAAGGCGCGGTGGCCGCTGTTCGCGCTGCGCGAGCTGGTGAAGCCGGGGCTGACCGGCTGGGCGCAGCTCCGCTACGGCTACGGCTCCACCATGGAGGAGCAGGCGAAGAAGCTCGAGTACGACCTGTACTACATCAAGAACACCACCCTGTTCCTCGACCTGGTGTGCCTGCTCGCCACGGCGAAGGTGGTGCTGCTGGGACGGGGGGCGCGGTGATGCGGATGCTCGAGGAGACGCTGGAACGGTCGGTGGAGGCGCCGCCGGCGCGGCCGCTGCGCGTCGTGGCGGCGGGGGGCGGCACCGGCCTGCCGCGGGTGCTCGCGGGGCTGGCCGGCGGGGTGGACGAGGACGGCGGGCGGGTGGCGGTGACCGCGCTCGTGACCACCGCCGACGACGGCGGGAGCTCCGGCGAGCTGCGGCGCCGCTACGGCGTGCCCGCGACCGGCGACGTGCGCCGCTGCCTGGTGGCGCTGGCGGGCGGACTCAGCCCGCTCGCGGCGCTGTTCCAGCACCGCTTCGAGGGCGCCGGCGCCCTGGCAGGCCACACCGTCGGGAACGTGGTCCTCACCGCGCTGGCGCAGCGCCACGGCGACTTCGCGAGCGCGGTGGAGGCGGCCGCCGCGATGCTGGGCGCCCGGGGACGGGTGGTGCCCGCCGCGGACGGGCCGGTGGAGCTGGTCGCGTCGCTGGAGGACGGGCGCGAGGTGGTGGGCGAGTCGGCCATCGCCGCCGCGGGCGGGCGGATCGCCGGCCTCCGGCTGGCGCGCCCGGCGCCGGCGCCGCGCGAGGCGCTCCAGGCCATCCTCGAGGCGGACCTGGTGGTGCTCGGGCCGGGCAGCCTGTACTCGAGCGTGCTCGCCAGCCTGCTCCCCGACGGCGTCGCGCAGGCGCTCCGCGCGACCGCCGCCACCCGGGTGCTGTGCGTCAACCTGGTGACCGAGCCGGGCGAGACCGACGGGCTCGACGCCGCCGCGCACCTGCGGGCGGTCCGGCGGCAGGCGGGCGACGTGGTGGACGTGGCGCTGGTGCACCGGGGGCCGCAGCCCGCGGCGCACCGCGCGGCGCTCGAGGCCCGCGGCGCCCGCCCGGTGGAGGTGGACCGCGCCGCGCTCGAGGCGCTCGGGGCGGTGCCGGTGGCGGCGGACCTGGCCTCGGCGTCCGAGCCCGGCCGCCACGATCCGCAGAAGCTCGCGGCCGCGCTGCTCGCGCTGGCGCGCGCCCGCTAGAGGACCCTGGATCCCATGCCCGGCACCGCCACCCTGTCCCTCGCCCCCGCCCTCCGCCGCCTCCCCTACCGCGTCGAGGCGCTGGAGGGGCGCGCCGCCTTCGACGCGCTCGCGGCCGAGTGGAACGCGCTGCTCGCGCGCGGGCCGGTGGACCTCCCGTACGTGCGCCACGAGTGGCTCGCCGCCTGGCTGGACGCGTTCGCGCCGGGCGCGCGGCTCCGGGTGCTGGTGGCGCGCGACCCGGCCGGCGCCGCGGCCGGCTTCGCGCCGCTCCTGGAGCAGCGGCGCGGCGGCGCGACCTGGCTCGTGGCGCCCGCGAACGACCACTCCTGCCGCGTGGAGTGGGCGCTCGGCCCGGACGCGTCCGGCGCGGCAGCGGCGCTGTGGGGCCACCTGCGCGACCGGCTGCGCTGGGACGCGCTGCTGCTGCGCGACCTGCCCCGCGACGGGCCGACCTCGACGCTGCTCGAGCCGCTCGCGCGCGCGGACGGCCACCTCACCGGGCGCTGGGAGTCGCTGCGCACGCCGTACCTCGTGCTGGGCGGGGAGGGCGCGGAGGCGCGCACCTCGTCGAAGTTCCGCGCGAACCTGCGGCGCCGGGCGCGGCGCCTCGGCGAGCTGGGCGCGGTGGCGGTGCGGCGCGAGGACGGCCGCGGCGACCTGGAGGGCGCGCTGCGCGAGCTGTTCGCGCTGGAGGCCGCCGGGTGGAAGGGCGCGCGCGGCACGGCCATGGCCGCCGACCCGCGCACGCTCGCGTTCTACCGCCGGGTGGCCGGGGACGCGGCCCGCCGCGGCGCGCTCGCGCTGCGCGCGCTCACGCTCGACGGCCGCGCGGTGGCGGCGCAGCTCGGGCTGGTCCACCGCGGCGTCTACGCGCTGCCCAAGATCGCCTACGACGAGGCGCTCGCGCAGGTCTCGCCCGGCCAGCTCCTCCACCGCGAGGTGGTGGCGGAGTGCGAGGCGCGGGGCCTCGAGGAGCTCGACTTCCTCGGGCCGGACATGCCCTGGAAGCGCGACTGGGAGCCCCGGCACAGGCCCCATGACTGGCTGTACGTGTACCGGCCGTCGATCGCCGGGCGGGCCATGCACACGTTGAAGCACCGGGTCCGCCCGGCCGTGAAGGAGGCCCTCTCGTGGTGGCGGTGAGCCGAGCGATCGCGTTGCGCGGCGGGACGGCGGCCGGGGCCGCGCGGCGGCGCTACATCCCGGCCCTGCCCACGCTCTGGCCGGGCATGCTCTCGCCGCTGGCGGCCGACCGGCCGCCTCCCTTCCCGTTCGGCGCCCCGCGCATGGTGCGGTTCTACTTCGCCCGGAACGCGGTGTTCCACGCGGTGCGGCTGCTCGGGCTGGCGGGGCGCGAGGTGCTGGTGCCCGCGTACCACCACGGCGTGGAGGTGTCGGCGCTGGCCGCCGCCGGCGCCGTCCCGGTGTTCGTGCGCGTGGACGGCCGCATGCGGCTCGACCTCGAGGACCTGGAGGCGCGCCGCGGATCGCGCACCGGCGCGATCTACGTCATCCACTACGCCGGCTTCCCGCAGCCCATGGACGAGATCCGGGCGCTGGCGCGGCGGGCGGGGCTGCCGGTGATCGAGGACTGCGCGCTCTCGCTGCTCTCGGCGGAGGGCACCCGGCCGCTCGGCTCGACCGGCGACCTCTCCATCTTCTGCTTCTACAAGGCGCTCCCGGTGCCGAACGGCGGCGCGCTGGTGGTGAACGCGCCGGGGATCGCGGCCGAGCTGCCCGCGCCCGGCGGCGCGCCGCTCGCCTCGACGCTGTCCCACGCGGCGAGCGCGCTGCTCGCGAACGCGGCGTTCAGGCTGGGCGACACGGGCGTGGCGCTCCGGGCCGCGGCGCGCGGCGTGGTGCGCACGGCGCGCGGCGCGTCGGGCCGCCTCCGCCCGGTCTCCACCGGCACGAGCACGTTCGACCCGGGCGCGGTGGGGCTGGGGATGAGCGGGCTCTCCGCCGCGATCGCCCGGCGGCTCGACGCGCGCGCCATCGTGGACGCCCGCCGGCGGAACTACTTCCTGCTGCTGGGGCGCCTCCGCGACCTCGCGCCGCCGCCGTTCACCGAGGTGCCCGCCGGCGTGGCGCCGCTGTTCTACCCGCTGCCGTGCGACGACAAGGCGGCGGTGCGCTCCCGCCTGGCGGCGCGCGGCATCGAGACGGTGGACTTCTGGCGCACCGGCCACCCGCTCTGCCCGCCCGAGGCGTTCCCGGAGGTCGCGACGCTGCGGCGCCGCGTGCTGGAGCTGCCGGTCCACCAGGACCTCGAGCCGGAGGACATGGCCTACCTGGCGGCCTGCGTGCGCGAGGCGCTCGAGTGACGGCGCCCGCGCGGTCCTCCCTCGCGGTCCGCTGCTCGACCGACCCGGCGCGGCTCGACGCGCTGCGGCCCGAGTGGTCGGCGCTGCTCGACGAGGCCGGGCTGCCGACGCCGTTCCTCTCGTGGGAGTGGCTCGCCACCTGGCGGCGGCACTTCGGCGCGCGGCGGCCGCTCCGGATCCTGGAGGCGCGCGACGCCGCCGGCGCGCTGGCCGGGCTGCTGGTCCTGTCCGGCCGGCCGGGGCTCGGCGGACGCCGCTGGCAGCTGCTCGGGAACGGCGTCACCGGCGCGGACGGGCTCGACGTGCTGGCGCGGCCCGCCGATGCGCCCGCGGCGCGGGCGGCGATCGCGGCCGCCCTGCTCGACCTGGACGGCTGGGACGCGCTCGAGCTCGAGGACCTCCCCTGCGGCTCGCCCACCGTCGCCGCGCTCCGGGCCGCCGCGGCGGCGCGCGGCGTGCGGGCGCGGGTGGAGCGGCGCTTCGCCTGCCCCGGGTTCGCGGTGGCCGGGACCTGGGACGCGCACCTGCGCGGCATCCGGCGGCGCGAGACCTTCGGCCGGCGGGTGCGGTGGCTGGCGCGGCAGCCGGGCTTCCGGATCGAGATCGCCACGCGCCCGGACGAGGCGGCCGGCGCGATGGCGGACTTCCTGCGCCTGCACCGCCTGCGCTGGGCCGGGGAGGGCGGCTCCTACGGGATCCCGCCCGGCGCCCCGGAGGCGTTCCACCTCGAGGTGGCGCCGCTGCTGGCGGCGCGCGGGTGGCTGCGGCTCTACCGGCTGTTCGTGGACGGCGAGGCCATCGCCGCGGTCTACGGCCTGGAGGCCGGGCGGCGCTTCCTCTACTACCAGTCCGGCTACGATCCGCGGTGGGCCTCGCGCAGCCCGGGCATGGTGCTGGTCGGGCGGACCGTCGAGGACGCGTACGCGCGCGGGCTCGCCGACTACGACTTCCTGCGCGGCGAGGAGCCGTACAAGCTCGACTGGGCGGCGGACCGGCGCGAGACCTGCGCGCTCCGCCTGCGCGCGCCCTCGCTGCGGGCGGGGACCGCCGCCGCCGCCGAGGAGGCCTGGCGCACCGCCAGGAAGCTCGCGCGCCGGGTGGCGCCGGACCGCGTGTGGGGCGCGCTCTCGCGCGCGCGGCGCGCGAGAGAGGTGAACGCGGGGGTGGCGCCGTAGCCGCGCCCGGGGAGCCCGATGCCCGAGCGAGCCGACGGGAGCCCGCGCTGGATCGTCCGCCGCGCCCTGAAGGTGGCGGTGGCGCGCGCCCTCCACGCGGCGGGCGCCCACCGCGCGGTGGGGACCCTGCGCCGCCGGCAGGCGGGGGGCGCGCGGGTGCTGGTGGTCTCGTACCACCGCGTCACGCACGACTACCGGGCCAGCGCGCGCGAGGGGCTCGCGTCGCTGCTCGTGTCCGCCGACACCCTCCGCCGCCAGCTCGAGCAGCTCGGGCGGACCCGCGAGCTCGTCAGCCTCGCCGACGCGCGCCGCATCCTCGCCGAGCCGCCCGGGACGGCGCGCGCGCGCGACGTCGTCACCGTCACGTTCGACGACGGCTACGCCGACGTCCACGGGGTGGCGCTGCCCATCCTGCGCGCGCTGGGCGCGCCGGCGACCGCGTTCGTGGTCACCGGCCTGGTGGGCACCTCGCGGCGGCTGCCGCACGACCGGATCTACGCGGCGCTCGCCGAGCTGGCCACGCGCGGGATCCCGCCCGAGCGCGCCGGCCTGCCGCGCGGGCCGCAGGCGCTGCTGGACGCGTGCGCCCGCGCCGGGCCGGCGGCCACGCTGGACCGGCTCATCGCGCGCCTGCCGCACCCGCGCCTGCTCGAGGTGGCGGACGCGCTCGCCGCGCGCGTGGGGCTCGCCGACGCCGACCTGCCCGCGGGCACCCGGGTGCTGGACTGGGACGAGATCCGGGCGCTCCAGGCGGGCGGCGTGGAGGTGGGGGGCCACACGGTCACGCACGCGGTGCTGCCGCACCTGCCCGCGGCCCGGGCGCGCCGCGAGATCGCGGGGTGCCGGGACGCGCTGGCGGAGCGGCTGGGCCGGCCGCCGCGCGCGTTCGCCTACCCGAACGGCTACCACACGCCCGCGGTGCGGCGGCTGGTGGCCGAGCTCGGGTTCGAGGTGGCGGTGACCACCGAGGACGCGGAGAACGTGCGGGGCGGGGACCCGCTCGCGCTCCGGCGCAAGATGGTCTGGGAGAACACGACGCTCGGCCCGGCCGGCTACAGCCCCGCCCTGGCGACCTGCAACCTCGAGGGCGTGTTCACCGCGCTCGGGCTGGTGCGCCCCGTGCCGGGCGAGTGGCGCGCCCTCGCCGACGCCGAGGAGGAGCGCGCCCGCCCGTCCGGCCGCTCCCGCGGCGCGCGCATCGCGGCAGGGTGAGGCGTCGCGCGCGTCGCACGGGGCGCCGCCCCGTTCAAATGCTCGCCGCCGGGGGCCCCGCGCACCCAGCTTGTCTGCGTGGCGGCGCTCACGGGCCGGGACATCGTCTGCTTCTCGAACGACTGGGATGGGGATCCGCTCTCCAAGACGCACATCATGCGGATCCTGGCCCGGGACAACCGGGTGCTCTGGGTCAACTCGCTCGGCAACCGCGCCCCGCGCGCGACCGCCGCCGACGCCGCGCGCATCTGGAAGAAGCTGCGCGACGCGTCCCGCGGGCTCACCGAGCCGGAGCGGAACCTGCACGTGCTCGCGCCGCTGTACGTCCCGGCCTACGGGCTCACCGCGGTGCGCCGCCTGAACCGCGCGCTGCTGCGGCTCCAGGTGCGCGCCGCGATGCAGCGGCTGGCGTTCGGCCGGCCCATCTCGTGGAGCTTCCTGCCCAGCGCCGCCGCGGTGGCGGGCACGCTGGGCGAGGCGCTGGTGGTCTACCACGTGGTGGACGAGTTCTCGGCGTTCAGCGACGCGAGCGCGCACGTGGCCGAGCTGGAGGCGCGGCTGCTCCGGCGGGCCGACCTGGTGATCGCGTCGTCGGAGCGGCTGCTGGCGGCGAAGCGGCTGGTGAACCCGCGGGCGGTGCTGGTCCGCCACGGCGTGGACCACGCGCACTTCGCCCGCGCGCTCGACCCGTCGCTGGCGGTGCCGGCGCCGCTCGCCGCGCTGCCGCGGCCGGTGATCGGGTTCTTTGGGCTGGTGGCGGACTGGATCGACCTGCCGCTGGTGCGCCAGGTGGCGGACGCGTACCCGCAGGCGTCGGTGGTGCTGCTCGGCAAGGTGGTCACCTCCACCGCGCCGCTGGACGGCGCCCGCAACGTCCACCTCCTCGGCCGCCGGCCGTACCAGGAGCTGCCGGCCTGGTGCCGCGGGTTCGACGTCGCCATCACCCCGTTCCGCCGCAACGAGCTGGCGCTGGCGGCGAACCCGCTCAAGGCGCGCGAGTACGTGGCGGCGGGCCTGCCCAACGTCTGCACCGACCTGCCCGAGCTGCGGCAGGTCCCGGGCTGCACGGTGACCCGCACGCCGGAGGAGTTCGTGGAGGCGGTGGGCCGCGCGCTGCGCGCGGGCGGGCCGGACCCGGCGCGCTCGGCGCTGGTCCGGGCGGAGGGCTGGGAGGCGAAGGTGGACGAGCTGCGGGCGCACGTCGAGGCGGCCGAGCGCGGCGCGGTGCCCGCGCGCATCCAGGCGGTTCCGGGCTAGGGGGCGGCATGCGGGCACGGGCGGACGCGGCGGCGCTGGACGCGGCGCTCCTGGCGCGGGAGGCGGGGCTGGAGCGCTCCGCGGCGCGGTGGAGCCGGACCGCGCACGCCGCGGCGCTCGGGTTCGTGGCGATGCTGTACGCGAGCCCGATGTACTGGTGGCCGGAGCTCGAGCGGCTGCGGCTCGGGTTCGTCACCATGGCGCTGTGCGCGGCGGCGGTGGTGGCGCACCGGCTCTCCTCGGGCGAGCGCATACGGCTGGGCGGCGGAGGCAGCCTGCTGCTGCTCGCCTACCTCGCGTTCATCCCGCTCTCGCTCACCTGGACCCTGTCGCGCCCGGACACGCTCCACGCGATCGTGGACGGCGCCAAGATGGCGGTCGTGTTCGTGGCGATCCAGAACGCGCTCGACGCGCCGTCGCGCCTGGCGCGCTTCCTGCGGGTGGCGGCGCTCGCCTCGCTGGGCCCGGCGCTGGGCGGCGTCTGGGTCTGGGCCAACGACGACCACCTGGTGGAGGGCTTCCGCACGCACTGGCGCGGCCTGTACGGCGACCCGAACCGGCTGGCGATGAGCCTGGTGGCGGTGCTGCCGTTCGCGCTGCTCGGGGCCATGCGCGCCCGCCGGCCGGCCGCGAGGGTGCTGTTCGCGGGGGTGGTGGCGGCGCAGGTCGCGGCCATCGTGCTCACCCACTCGCGCTCGGGCGCGGTGGCCGCGGCGCTGGCGGCGCTGCTGTTCCTCCTGCGCGGCCGCGGCGCGGCGCTCCGCGGGCCGCTCGCGGCCGCGGCCCTGCTCGCGGGCGTGGTCGCGCTCGCGCCGCAGTCGTTCTGGGAGCGGTCGCGCACCATCGCCGACTACCGCGACGACGCGTCGGTGGCCGGCCGCGAGCACGCCTGGAAGGTGCTCGGGAACATCGTGGACGAGCGGCCGCTGTCCGGCGTCGGCGCGGGCGCGTTCCTGGCGAGCTGGGCGCGGTACGCGCCGCTCGAGGCGGGGGGCCGGCGCTACGTGGCCCACAACCTCCTGCTCGAGATCGTGGGCGACCTCGGGATCGTCGCGTTCGCCCTGTTCGCGACGTTCGTGGCCTGGCTGCTCTGGCAGACCTGGCGCGCCGGCGACGACCCGCTGGTCGGGCCCGAGGCGCGGGCCGTGTTCGCCGGGCTCGCCGGGTACCTGGTGTGCGAGATGGCGAACGGCTACTCGCTCTCCTGGTTCCTCTACTTCCTGTTCGCCTGCGCGGTCGCGGCCGTCCGCCTGGCCCGCGTGCGCGCGGCGGCCGGGGAGCGGGCGGCGCCGGCGCCGGCGCCGGGCTGGTGACGGCGTGCCCGGGCCGCGTCGGATCCTGATCTTCCAGAACCGCTTCCGCATCGGCGGCCAGGAGCGGCAGACCGTCCTGAACGTCCGCTCGATGGACCGCGCGCGCTTCGACCCGGTCGTCGCGGTGCTGCACCTCGACGGCGACCACCTCCAGGACCTGGAGGACGCCGGCGTGCGGCCGGTGGTCTTCGACGTCGGCGGCCGCATGATCCGCCCGAACACCGCCTGGCAGCTCGCGCGGATCGTCCGCTTCGTGCGCGCCGAGCGGATCGCGGTGATCCACGCGCAGGACGTCTACACCAACGTGCTCGGGACGCTGGCGGCGCGCCTGGCCCGGGTCCCCGTGATCGTCACGCGGGTGGACCTGGGTCACCACCTGGAGGGCTACCGGCGCCCGCTGCTGCAGGCGGCCTCCCGCGTCGCCGACCGGGTGCTGGTGAACGCGCTCTGCATCCGCGACCTCGCGGTGCGCGAGGGCGTGGAGGCCGACCGGGTCGCGGTGGTGCGCAACGGGGTGGACCTGGAGGCGCTGGACCGCGAGGCGCGCCGCGCGCCGGAGCACCCGGTGCCCGAGCCGGGGGCGGTGGTGTGCATCGCGAACATGCACCACCCGGTGAAGGGGCAGTCCGACCTGCTGATGGCGATGCGCGAGGTGCTGCGCACCCGGCCGGACGCGCGCCTGGTGCTGGTGGGCGAGGGCCTGCGGCGGCCGCTCCTGGAGCGCCTGGCGCGCCGGCTCGGCATCTCGGACCGGTGCCACTTCCTGGGCCACCGGCTGGACGCGCCGGCGCTGCTCGCGCGGGCCGCCGCCGGCGTGTCGGCGAGCCACGCCGAGGGGATCTCCAACGCGATCCTCGAGAGCATGGCCATGCGGCTCCCGGTGGTGGCGACGCGCGTCGGCGGCACGCCGGAGGTGGTGCGCGAGGGGCAGAACGGCTTCCTGGTGCCGCCCGGCGCGCCGGCCGCGCTGGCGCGCCGGCTCCTCGACCTGCTGCGCGATCCGGCGCTGCGGCGCCGCATGGGCGAGCGGGGCCGGCGCATCGTCGAGGAGGAGTTCGGGCTCGCGCAGATGCGCCTCTCCTACGACGCGCTGTACCACGACCTGACCGAGGACCCGTCGCCGCGGATCGTGGCCGGGCTGGGGTGACCGCCCGCGCCGGTCCGCTCAGGGCTTCGCGGGCTCCTCGGCGGGCTCGGCGGTCTCTCGCGCGCCGGGCGGCTGCGACTCGTAGCGGCGCATCGGCGACGTGACCGGGAGCACGGTGAGCGGCTCGCCGGCGGCGCGCGAGAACGCCGCGCGCAGGAAGTCGCGGTTCATCCGCGCGATCACCTCGAGCTGGATCCCCGCGGGGCACACGGCCGCGCACTCGCCGATCGAGGTGCAGTGGCCGAAGCCCTCCGCGCGCGCCTGCTCGGCCATGGAGCGCACGCGCAGCGGGCGCTCGGGCTGGCCCTGCGGCAGCAGCGACAGGTGCGTGATCTTGGCGCCGGTGAACAGCGCGGCCGAGGCGTTCGGGCAGGCCGCGACGCAGGCGCCGCAGCCGATGCACGCGGCGGCCTCCATGGCGCGGTCGGCGTCGGTCTTCGGGACGGGCAGGGCGTTCGCGTCGGGGGCGCCGCCGGTCCGCACCGACACGTAGCCGCCCGCCGCGACGATCCGGTCGAGCGCGCCGCGGTCCACCACCAGGTCGCGGACCACCGGGAACGCGGCGGCGCGCCAGGGCTCGAGCCGCAGGACGTCGCCGTCGTGGAAGTGGCGCATGTGCGTCTGGCAGATGGTCGCGTTCCGGAGCGGCCCGTGCGCCTCGCCGTTCACCAGGAACCCGCAGGTCCCGCAGATCCCCTCCCGGCAGTCCGAGTCGAAGGCCACCGGCATCTCGCCGCGCCGCACCAGCGACTGGTTGAGCACGTCGAGCATCTCCAGGAACGACATGTGCTCGCTGACGTCCGTGACCTCGTACCGGACGAAGCGGCCGTCCGCCCGGGGGTCCCGCTGCCGCCAGATCTCGAGGACGATGCGCACGCGCCCCTCACTTGTAGCTGCGCTGCTGGAGCGGCACGTGCTCGAACGCGAGCGGCTCCTGGTGCAGCACCGGGGCCTCGCCCGGCCCCTTCCACTCCCAGGCCGCGACGTAGGCGAACCGCGCGTCGTCGCGGAGCGCCTCCCCGTCGGGCGTCTGGTGCTCGACCCGGAAGTGCCCGCCGCACGACTCCTCGCGATGCAGCGCGTCCCGGCACAGCAGCTCCGCCAGCTCCAGGAAGTCCGCCACCCGGCCGGCGCGCTCCAGCTCCTGGTTCAGCTCCTCGCCGGTGCCCGGGACCCGGAGGTCGCTCCAGAACGCCTCCCGGATGCGCGGGATCCCGGCGAGCGCGTGCTCCAGCGAGGCGCGCGAGCGCGCCATCCCCGCGTCGGTCCACAGCAGCGTGCCCAGCTCGCGGTGCAGGTCGTCGGCGGTGCGCCGGCCGCCGATGGACAGCAGCCGCGCGGTGCGCGCCGCCACCTCGCGCTCCGCGTCGCGGAACGCCGGGTGCCCGGTGTCCACCTTCGCCTGCGCGCGCGCCACGTGGTCACCCACCGTGTACGGGACGACGAAGTAGCCGTCCGCGAGCCCCTGCATGAGCGCGCTCGCGCCCAGCCGGTTCGCCCCGTGGTCGGAGAAGTTCGCCTCGCCCAGCACGAACAGGCCGGGGATGGTGCTCTGCAGGTCGTAGTCCACCCACAGGCCGCCCATCGTGTAGTGCACCGCCGGGTAGATCCGCATCGGCACCTCGTGCGGATCGTCGCCGGTGATGCGCTCGTACATCTCGAACAGGTTGCCGTAGCGCTCGTCGAGCACGCGCCGGCCCAGCCGCGCGAACGCGTCGCGGAAGTCGAGGTAGACGCCCAGCCCGCCGGGCCCGACCCCGCGCCCCTCGTCGCAGACCGTCTTGGCCGCGCGCGAGGCGATGTCGCGCGGGGCGAGGTTGCCGTAGGTCGGGTACATCCGCTCCAGGTAGTAGTCGCGCTCGGCGTCGGGGATCTGGCCGGGGGGGCGCCCGTCGCCGCGCCGGGCGGGCACCCAGACCCGCCCGTCGTTGCGGAGCGACTCGCTCATGAGCGTGAGCTTCGACTGGTACTCGCCGGAGCGCGGGATGCAGGTCGGGTGGATCTGCGTGTAGCAGGGGTTCGCGAACAGCGCGCCCTTGCGATGCGCGCGCCAGACCGCGGTCGCGTTGCAGCCGCGCGCGTTGGTGGAGAGGTAGAAGACGTTGCCGTACCCGCCCGTCGCGAGCACCACCGCGTCGCCGGCGTGCGAGCGCACCGCGCCGGTGACGAGGTCGCGGGTGACGACGCCGCGCGCCCGGCCGTCCACCAGCACCAGCTCCAGCATCTCGCAGCGCGGGTGGCTCACCACCTTGCCGGCGGCCACCTGGCGCTGCAGCGCCTGGTAGGCCCCGAGCAGCAGCTGCTGGCCGGTCTGGCCCCGCGCGTAGAACGTCCGCGAGACCAGCGCGCCGCCGAAGGAGCGGTTCGCGAGCAGGCCGCCGTACTCCCGCGCGAACGGCACGCCCTGCGCCGCGCACTGGTCGATGATGTTCACCGACAGCTCGGCCAGCCGGTAGACGTTCGCCTCGCGCGAACGGAAGTCGCCGCCCTTCACGGTGTCGTAGAACAGCCGCGCCACGGAGTCGCCGTCGTTCTGGTAGTTCTTCGCCGCGTTGATGCCGCCCTGCGCCGCGATCGAGTGCGCCCGCCGCGGGCTGTCCTGGTAGCAGAACGTCTCGACCTCGTAGCCCAGCTCGGCGAGCGAGGCCGCCGCGGACGCGCCCGCCAGGCCGGTGCCGACCACCAGGATCCGGTGCCGGCGCTTGTTGGCGGGGTTGACCAGCTTCAGCTCGTACCTGCGGCGGTCCCACTTCTGCTCGATCGGCCCCGCCGGGATCCTCGCGTCGAGCGGCATGCGCGCCTACCTCACCACGCCCACGACGACGGCGAGCGGGATGGCGGTGAAGCCGAGCGCCAGGATCCACGCCACCGTCACCGCGAAGCGCTGCAGGCCGGGCAGGCTCCGGCGGGTGGCGAGGCCGAGCGACTGGAACAGCGACCACATGCCGTGCCAGAGGTGGAAGCCGAGCGCGATCATCGCGACGACGTAGATCGCGACGCCCAGCCCGCGCCCGAAGGTGGCGAGGACGTTGTGGTAGACCTGCCCCGGGCGGAAGTCCGGGTTCACCACGCCGATCGTGAGATCGAGCAGGTGGTACACGACGAAGCCGAGGATGAGCAGGCCGCTCCAGATCATCCCGCGCGCCGCGGGGGTGGAGGCCACCGGCCGGTAGGTGGCGTAGGCCACCGGCCGGGCCTCGCGCCGCAGCACCGAGAGCTGGAGGCCCGCCGCGACGTGCACCAGGAACGCGACGAGCAGCACGGCGCGGACCGACCAGAGCAGCGCGGGCGAGATCCGGAGCAGCTCCGCGTAGCGATCGAGCCTGGCCGCCCCCGCGAACACCTGCAGGTTCCCGAGCAGGTGCCCGACGACGTACGCGAACAGCACCACGCCGGTCACCGCCATCAGCGCCTTCTTGCCGATGGTGGAGCTCCACAGCGCCGCGGCGCGCGAGGGTCGGGGCACCGGGCGGGCGATGGGTCTGGTCTCCGGGGCCACGCGCTCAGACGGTGGGACCGGGTGCGCGGGGCGGCGACCACCCAACGGGATGGCCGCGGCCGGGCGCAGGCGCGCGGCGTGCGGGGGGACGGGCGTCAGTGCAGCGAGCGCGTGGGCGCGCCGCCCTCGTCCCCGCCGGCGAGCTGGCGCTCGACGGTGTAGAGCACGTCGTCGAGGTCGAACGGCTTGGCGAGCCAGTCCTCGGCGCCGATCTCCTCCGCGCGCAGCCGGGCGTTCTCCGCGGCGGTGACCACCACGATCGGGCAGGCGCGGCCGTAGCGGGCGCGGAACTCGCGGGCGAACTCCCACCCGTTCATGACCGGCATGCGCATGTCGAGCAGGATGACGCCGGGCATCTCCTCGGCCACCGCGCCCAGCGCGGCCCGGCCGTCGGGGGCGGTGCGCACCCGGTGGCCCGCGTCGGCGAGGACCATCTCGAGGAGCGACGACAGGTCCTGATCGTCCTCCACCACCAGCACGCTGCGCCTCACGAGGCCTCCTGCGCCGCGAGCGGCAGGCTGAAGTGGAACGTGGAGCCCTGGCCGGGAACGCTCTCGAACCACATCCGGCCGCCGTGGCGGGTCACGATCTCGCGGCTCATGTCGAGCCCGAGGCCCAGGCCGCCGTAGTCCTGGTCGGTGCCGGCGTGCGCGCGGTAGTAGCGCTCGAAGATGCGCGGCTGGCGCTCCGGCGGGATCCCCAGGCCGTGGTCGGCCACCGAGACCACCACCTCGCCCTCGTGCGTCTCCACCCGCACCTGCACCGGCCCGCCCGCGGGCGAGAACCGGATGGCGTTGTCGAGCAGGCTGGTGAGCACGCGCAGGATCCGCTCGCGGTCGGCGTGGACCACCGCCGGCGCGGGCGCCTCCGCCTCGAGCGCGTGCCCCGGCGTCGAGGGGCGCGCCTCCTCGATGGCCTCCGCGACCAGCGAGGACACGTCGAAGGTGTCGCGGCGACCCTCGCCGGGCTGGAGCCGCAGGCGCGAGGTGTCGAGCAGGTGCTGCACGAGGCGGTTGAGGCGGTCCACCTGGCGCTGGATCACCGTCAGCCCCGGATCGCCCGGCGCGCGCTTCTGCATGAGCTGCGCGTAGGCCTTCACCACCGCGAGCGGCGTCTTGAACTCGTGCGCGGCGGTGGCGAGGAACTCCTCGCGCATCTCGTCGAGCCGCCGGGCGGCGGTGACGTCGCGCAGCACCGCCACCGCCAGCAGGCGGTGCCCGGCGCCCTTCACCGGCGCGGCCGAGACGCTGAAGTACACCTCCGAGCCGTCGGCCCGCCGCGCCATCGCGTCGTAGGCCTTGATGCGCTCGCCGGCGAGCGCCCGCACCGCCGCGTAGCGGTCGTAGGGCACCGGGGAGCCGTCGAGGTACCGGAGGTCGAAGCGCCGCCCCCAGTCGCGGAGCGGGACGAGCAGGTCCTCCTTGGAGGCGACCCCGAGCAGCTCGACGGCCGCGCGGTTGGTCTCCACGATGCGGCCCTCCTCGTCCACCAGGAGGACCGCGTCCGCCATGCTGTCCACGGTCGCGCGCACCTCGGCGCCGAGCGTGCGCAGCCCCAGGTCGCCGCGCCGGATCAGCTCGAGCAGCAGCGCCGAGGTGACCACCACGAAGAACGCGCCCTTCACCGTCTGCGCGCGGGCGCGCAGCGCCGGATCCGGCACGAGCCGCACCAGCACCGCGTCGGAGAACGCGATCCAGAGCAGGCTGACGAGGGCGTAGGCCGCCACGATGCGGCCCGGCGACCAGGCGGTCCGGCCGCGCCACCACCGCGAGACCTGCGCCGGCGCCCTGCCCGCCAGGGAGGCGAGGGGCCTCTCCCCACCGGCCTGGGTCCCGATCCGCACGAGCCCTGTCTAGCGGGAGATCCCGAGAATGTCACCCGCCTGGGAGGGTTCGCGTCTTCACGATGGGTCAAAGAGCCCCAGCTGTCCCCCGCTGCCGGGACGCCGGAATGGGGACGGCCCGTCGAGCCCCGGCTCGGGCAGGTCCAGCCCGAGGCGGGAGGCGTGGCGCGCGAACACCTGGGCGACCATCGCGGCGTACGCCCCGGTGCCGCGGCGGCGGGTGGAGAACGCCCCGTCGTAGGCCCGGCCCTCGCGCGTCTCGCGCACGAGGTGCATCACGCGCGCGGCTGCGTCGGGGAGCGCCGCGCGCAGCCGCTGCTCGAACACCGGGGCCACCGACCCGGGCAGGCGCAGCAGGACCCACGCCGCGCGCGCGGCGCCGGCGTCGCGCGCCGCCGCCAGGACCCTCGGGACCTCGTCGTCGAGCCCGGGGATCGCCGGCGCCACGAGGACGCCGGGCGAGAGCCCCGCGCGCGCGAGCCGCTCGATGAGGCGCAGCCGCCGCGCGGGGGAGGGCGCCCACGGCTCCAGCGCGCGCGCCAGCGCCGGGTCCAGGAACGGCAGGCTCACCGAGACCAGCACGCGGGCGGACCGCGCCAGCTCCAGGAGCAGGTCCAGATCGCGCTCCAGCAGCGCCGACTTGGTGACCACGCGGACCGGGTTCCGGTACGCGGCGCACACCTCGAGGCAGCCGCGCGTGAGCCGCAGCTCCGCCTCGATCGGCTGCCAGGCGTCGGTCCCGCCGGAGAACGCCACCTCCTCGCCCTTCCAGCCGGGCCGGTCGAACGCGGCGCGGAGCAGCTCCGGCGCGCGCCGCTTCACCACGATGCGCGTGTCGAAGTCGGTGCCCGCGCCCATGCCCAGGTACTCGTGCGTCGGCCGCGCGTAGCAGTACGCGCACGCGTGCATGCACCCGCGGTACGGGTTCACGCTCCAGCGGAACGGGATGTCCGGGCTGTCGTTGCGGGAGAGGACGTCGCGGGTGGCGTCCTCGAGCAGCGTGATCCGGGCGGGCGGCGGGCCGTCGTCCCACTCGATCTCGGCGGCGGCCCACGGGTTCGGCGGGTTCCAGGCGGCGCGAGGCTTCATCCCGGAGGCGTACCGGAACGGACGTTCAGCATCAAGGCCCGGGCGGGCGCGAGGTTTTCGCGGGGGCGCGCGCAAGCGCTGCGGCGCGGCGCCCGCCCGCGCAAGCGCTGCGTGTGTGCGGAATCACACGAGAAAATCGAACACGGGCGAGAATCGGCGCGGGCCGTTCGCGGCTCCATCGCGTTGGCCGGCGGTGCCGCCGGCGGGGAGCGCGAGATGGCGGAGCACGGCGTGCGCATCGGGCGGAGGACGTTCCTGGAGCTGGCGGCGGCGGGCGCGGCCGCGGGCGCCGCGGCGGCGCCGGGCCGCGCCGAGGCGTTCGGCCTCGCGCAGGCCGACGACGCCCTGCCGCCGGAGCGCGAGGTCCCGACGTTCTGCGAGCTGTGCTTCTGGAACTGCGGCGCGGTGGCCCGCGTGCGGAAGAACCGCGTGCTCTCGCTGCGCGGCCACCCGCGCTACCCCAACGCGAACGGGAAGCTCTGCGGGCGCGGGCAGGCAGGCGCGGCCTCGGTGGTGGACGGGGACCGGCTGACGCACCCGATGATCCGGACCGGCGCGCGGGGCGAGGGGAAGTTCCGGCGCGCCGGCTGGAACGAGGCGTACCAGGTGATCGCGCAGGGCTTCCGCGCCATCAAGGCACGCCACGGCGCCGAGGCGCTCGCGCTGTTCTACCACGGCAGCGGCGGGCCCCTGCTGCGCCAGCTGCTGGTGGCGTACGGCTCGCCGAACTACGCGGGCCCGTCGTACGCGCAGTGCAAGGGCGCGCGCAACGTCGGCTACCAGCTCACGTTCGGCGAGAAGCTGGTCTCGCCCGAGCCCATCGACCTCGAGAACGCGCGCGCCGTCGTGCTGTTCGGCTCGCACCTCGGCGAGAACGCGCACAACGGCCAGGTGCAGGAGCTGGCGAAGGCGCGCGCCCGCGGCGCGTCGCTGGTGGTGCTGGATCCGCGCCTCTCCACCGTCGCCTCGAAGGCCGACGTGTGGCTGCCCATCCGCCCGGGCGGCGACACCGCGGTGATCCTGGCCTGGCTGCACCTGCTCGTCGCGGAGCGCACGTACGACCGCGCGTTCGTGGAGGCGCGCACCACCGGCTTCGACCGGCTGGCGGCGCACGTGGCGCCGTTCGACCCGGCCTGGGCGGCCGAGCGCGCCGGCGTGCCGGCGGAGCGGATCGTGGACGCGTATCGCCTGGTGGTGAAGGCGATGCCGGCGGTGGTCGTCCACCCGGGCCGGCACACCGCCTGGTACGGCGAGGAGGACACGCAGCGCGCCCGCGCCCAGGCCATTCTCTCCGCGCTGCTCGGCGCGTGGTGGCGGCCCGGCTCCACCTACCGGACCGAGCGCGCCGCGGTCGGCGACTACCCCACGCCGGACTTCCCGGACCTGCCGCGGAACGTGGACCAGGCCGCCGGGCGCTTCCCGTTCGCGGAGGAGGTCACCACGAACGGCATCCGCGACGCCACCCGCACCGGCACGCCGTACCCGGTGAAGGGCTGGTTCGTGCACGGCACGAACCTCGTGCAGGCGATGCCGAACGTGCGCGAGACGCGCGAGGCCATCGCGAACCTCGACCTGCTGGTGGTCTGCGACGTCGCGCCCACCGAGATCACGCAGTACGCCGACGTGCTGCTCCCGGAGGACACCTACCTCGAGCGCTACGACGACCTCTCGCTCGGCTTCACCCGCACGCCGTACGTGGGCCTGCGCCAGCCGGCGGTGGCCTCGCCGCACGACACGCGCCCGGCGTGGCGCATCGCGAAGGAGCTCGGGACCGCGCTCGGCGTGGGAGACTTCTTCCCCTGGGCGACGTTCGAGGACTACCTCGAGGTCCGGCTCGCGTCCGCGGGGCTGTCGCTCGACGCGCTGAGGCGCGACGGGATCGCGCTCGTCCCCCGCAAGACGCCGCTCTACCTCGCGGACGGCGAGGAGTACCGGTTCCACACGCCGTCCGGGAGGATCGAGCTCTGGTCGCAGCGGCTCGCCGACGCGGGGTTCGATCCGCTGCCGGTCTGGAAGGGCCCGCCGCCGCCGCCGCCCGGGCGCTTCCGGCTGCTGTACGGCCGCAGCCCGCTGCACACGTTCGGCCGGACGCAGAACAACCCCATCCTGTTCGACCTCGAGCCGGAGAACACGCTCTGGATGAGCCCGGCGGACGCGGCCGCGCTGGGGCTCGCGGCCGGGGAGCGGGTGATGGTCGGGAACGCCCACGGCGGCGAGACCGGGCCGCTCCCGCTGCACGTGACCGAGCGGATGCCGGACGGCGCCGTGTACATGGTGCACGGCTTCGGCCACTGGGCGCACCGGCTCCACCGCGCGCGCGGGCGGGGCGGCGACGACACGGCCGTGATCGACGACTACGTCGTGGACCCGATCAGCGGCTCGACCGGCATGCGCACGCAGCTCGTCACCGTGCGCCGCGCGGCGGAGGTGGCGTGATGGCGCGCCACGCGATGCTGATCGACCTCGACCGGTGCGTCGGCTGCAAGGCCTGCGTCTCGGCCTGCAAGGAGCAGTGGGACTCCGGCCCTGGCGCGGCGCGCGACTGGGTCCACACCTTCGAGACCGGCACGCGCGCCGGCGGCGACCTCGCCGTCACGTTCTACCCGGGCCTGTGCATGCAGTGCGAGGCGCACCCGTGCACGGTGGACTGCCCGACCGGCGCGACGTCCGTGGACGCGAACGGCGTGGTGGGGGTGGACGCCGGCGTGTGCATCGGCTGCGGCAACTGCGTCGCCGCCTGCCCGTACGGCGCCCGGCACGTGGACCCGGTGAAGAACGTGGTCGAGAAGTGCAACCTGTGCGCGCCGTTCGTGGCGCGCGGCGAGCAGCCGGCCTGCGTCGTGACCTGCCCGGCCGAGTGCCGCGTCTTCGGCGACCTCGACGACCCCGGCTCGGCCGTGTCCGTCGCCGCCGCGGCGCGGGGCGCGCGCCCGCTGGCGGTGCCGGGCATCGACGTGCGGCCGCGCACGCTCTACGCCGGCGACCGCGCCCGCGACCTCGTGCTCGCCCAGGGGATCGCCCGCCCGCCGCGGACCGGCTGGCTGACCTCGGCCTGGGACGGCGCGGCCCGGCCGCTGACGCGCGCGGTGGTCCCCGGCCTGGGCGCGCTCTCGATCGGCGGCGGCCTGCTCGTGAACCTGAAGGCGCGCGTGGACCGGGTGCGCCGCGAGGAGGCCGAGGGCGCCTGCGCGCTGCCGGCCTCCCGGCCGCGCACGCTGCACCGCCACCCGGCCGGCCTGCGCGCGCTCCACTGGCTGAACGCGCTCTCCTGGATCGCGCTGCTCCTCAGCGGCGTCGGCCTGCTCTCCGCGGCGCGCTTCGCGCTGCTCGGGCCCGCGGCCGCCGACGCCATCGCCGGGGCGCTGGGCGGACGGGCCGCGCTCCTCCGGCTGCACGTGGCGTGGGGGCTGGCGTGGGCCGCCGTCGTCATCCCGCTGTTCCTGCTGTTCAAGGGCGGCCTCCGCCACGTCTGGGAGGACGTGCGGGTGTCCCGCGACGACCTCGCCTGGCTCGTCCGGAAGCCGCTCGCCATGGCGGGCGCGTGGCGCGGCCCGCTGCCGCCGCAGGACAAGTACAACGCCGGCCAGAAGCTGTTCGCGGTGCTCGTGCTGATCGCCACCGCGACCATCGTCGCGAGCGGCCTGGTGATGACGTTCCACCTCGGGCCGGCGCAGGTGGTCGCCGCCGCGGTCGTGGTGCACGGGCTCGCCATCGCGCTCGTGGCCGCCGGCCTGGCGGTGCACCTCACCATGGCGGTGGTCATCGCCGACGAGCGCCCCGCGCTGCGCTCCATGATCACGGGCCGGATCGACCTCGCCCACGCGGCCCGCCACAGCGCGAAGTGGGTGGCGAGGGCCGCGAACGAGCCGCACCCCGGGGCGCCCGCCGCCCCGGACGCGAAGGAGGAGTGACGTGGAGCAGCGACCGTACTGGAACCCGTACAAGGCCGGCTTCCTGCTGGGCCTGGTGCTCCTCGGCAGCTTCGTGCTGACCGGCCGCGGCCTGGGCGCGAGCGGGTCGTTCAAGCACGTGGTGGCGGCGGGGCTGCACGCGGTGTCGCCCACCTGGACCGAGGAGAACGTCAGCGTGGGGCGGTTCTTCGCCGACCCGTCGCGCGCCTCGATGGACGACTGGATCGTCTGGCTCACCGCCGGCACGCTGCTCGGCGGCGCGGTCGCGGTGGTCACCGCGCGGCGCTTCAAGGCCGAGACGGTGATGGGCCCGCGGGCCGACCGGCGCTGGCGGTGGGTGCTCGCCGGGGCGGGCGGCGCGCTCGCCGGCTTCGGGGCGCAGCTCGCCCGCGGCTGCACCAGCGGCCAGGCGCTCACCGGCGGCGCGCAGCTCGCGCTCGGCAGCTGGCTGTTCATGCTCTGCGTCTTCGGCGGCGCCTACGCCCTCGCGTGGTTCGTCCGCCGGCAGTGGATCTAGGAGGCACGCCGTGGAAGGCCCTCTCTCCGTCGTCCTTCGGTTCTCGCACCCGGTCGAGATGATCGCCTCGGTGCTGGTGGGCATGGGCTTCGGCTTCGCGCTGGAGCGCGCCGGCTTCGGCACCGCCCGCAACCTCGCCGCCGTCTTCTACGGCCGCGACTTCCGCGTGCTGCGGGTGATGTTCACCGCCATCGTCACCGCGATGGTCGGCGTGTACTTCCTCGACCTCGCCGGCCCCGTGCCGCTCTCCACGCTCGGCATCCTCGACACCTTCCCCGCCGCCCAGGCGGTGGGCGGGTTCCTGGTCGGCGCCGGCTTCATCGTGGGCGGCTACTGCCCGGGCACCTCGCTGGTCGGGGCGGTCTCGGGCAAGCTCGACGCGCTGCTGTTCATCGGCGGCCTGCTCGTCGGCACGCTGGTCTACACGCTCGGCGCCGACACGTTCGCGCCGCTCGCCGACGCCGGCGGGCGCGGCCGGGTGCTGCTGCACGAGTGGCTGCGCCTCCCGTCCGGCGTGGTGGTGTTCGCCGTGGCGCTGCTCGCGGTGGGCGCGTTCTGGGCGGTGGGCCGCATCGAGCGGTGGGTGAACCGCCGCGCCGCGCCGGCGGGGCAGGGGCCGCAGGGCGTGCCGGCCGGCGCCGCCGCCGCGGAGAGGAGGGCGCCGTGAGGATCACGAACCGGACCGGGGCCGCCGCGCTCGTGGGCGCGGCCGCCGCCTACCTCGTCCTGGCGCTCGCCACCGGGCACTCGGCCCGCGCCGAGCTCCCGCCCGACCTCACGCCGCCGCCGGCCGACGCCGCGCTCGACGTGTGGAAGGCCGCCGCCGGCGTGGTCCAGGCGGCGGGCCGGGCGGCGGTGCTGGACGTGCGGCCCGCCGACGCGTACGCCCGCTACCACCTGCCCGGCGCGGAGAGCCTGCCGGGCGCGTCCGCCGAGGACGTCCTGGCCCGCGCCCGCGGCCGGCCGTTCACGCTCGTCTACGCCGGCAAGGACGAGGTCGCGCTGCGCCTGGTGCAGGAGGCGCGGCGCGCCGACCCGGGCGCGCGGGTCCACTACCTCGTGGACGGCGCGCGCGCCTGGTACCTGGCGCTGGCGCTGCCGGTGCCGCTGTTCGCAGAGGCCGCGCCGCCCGCGGGCTACGCCGAGGCGCTGGCGGCGGCGCAGGCGGCGCTGGCGTCGCCCTCCTCCGACCGCGTGGCGCCCGGCCTCGAGGCGCTCCAGACGCTGGCGCGGCTCGACTTCCGGCCGGACCTGCTGAAGGCCGGCGGTAAGCCGAAGGCGGGGGGCGCGAAGAAGAAGATCTCCGGCGGCTGCGGGTAGCGAGGGGCTGGCGGGCCGCCGGCGCGGCACCTCGCCGCGCCGGTCGCGGGGCGGGCTGCGGCTACAGTCCGGCCGTGTCCGCACCCCCGCCGTTGCCCGTGTACGCCGACCCCGAGCGCGCCGAGCGCGTCGCGGCGGTGCTGAAGGCCGTCGCCCACCCGCTCCGCCTGCGGCTCGTCGCCCTGCTCTGCCAGGGGGACGAGACGGTGGGGGCGCTGGCCGAGCGGCTCGGCGCCGATCCGGAGATCGTGTCGCAGCAGCTCCGCGTCCTGCGCGACCACGGGCTGGTGGCCGCCGCGCGCGAGGCGGGCTTCGCCCGCTACCGGCTCGCCGAGGAGAACCTGCGCGGCCTGCTGCACTGCATGGAGCGCTGCCGGCGGTGAGCGGCCGGCGGCCAGGCGCGCCGCCTAGGGTCGCGAGCGCGCGCCGGGGAGGGGGCCGGGCTCGCGGGCGCCCATCGAGGCGAGCCCGAACGCCATGAAGTACATCACCGCCACCAGCGGCGCGGTGCGCGCGAACTCGGAGGGGGGGCCGAACAGCGTCTCGGGGTGGCCGCTCGCGCCGATGCGGGTGAGGAGCGCGTAGAACGACTGGCGGAGCGCCGCCGCGGCGGCCCCGTAGATCACGATCCAGCCCAGGCCGCGCAGGCGCCAGCCGAACAGGAAGCAGACGATGATCTCCGGGACCACCTGGGCGCCGAGCATCCAGGGCGGGACCTCGGGCGACACCGCGATCCACGGCAGGATCATCTGCTCGTGGATGACGTAGTGCTCGAGCAGGAGCGCGAGCAGCAGCGCCGTCAGCGTGGCGGCGAGCCAGCCCACCTCGCGCACCCGCGCGCCCGCGGTTCCCCCATCCATGTGCGACAGCACATCACGGATCCGCCTCTGGGGCCAGACCGTCCAGGGGCAGCGTGCTATATAGCCCGCGCTTGACGGACCAGATCCTGATCGTGGCGGGCGAGGCCAGCGCGGACCTTCACGCGGCCCGGACCCTCCACGAGCTGCAGCGGCTGCGCCCCGGGCTCACCGCGTTCGGCGTGGGCGGCCCGCGGCTGCGCGAGGCGGGGCTCGAGGCGCTCGCGCCGGCCGAGGACATCTCGGTGATGGGCCTGGCCGAGGTGCTGCCCCGCATCCCGCGGATCCTCGGGATCCTGCGGATGCTCGGCCGCGCCGCCGCCGAGCGCCGCCCGAAGGCCGCGCTCCTGGTGGACCTGCCCGACTTCAACCTGCGGCTCGCCGCGCGCCTCAAGAAGCTCGGGATCCCGGTGGTCTACTACGTGTCGCCGACCATCTGGGCGTGGCGCCAGGGCCGGGCGAAGCAGATCGCCCGCGTGGTGGACCGGATGCTCTGCATCCTCCCGTTCGAGGAGCGCTTCTACGAGGGCACCGGGGTTTCCGCGCGCTTCGTCGGCCACCCGTTCGCCGAGCGGCCGCCGCCCGGGACGCCCGAGTCCTACCGCTCGGCGCTCGGCCTCCCCGCCGCCCGGACCACCATCGCGATGGTGCCCGGCAGCCGGCCCTCGGAGCTGAAGCGGCTGCTCCCCCCCATGCTGGAGGCCGCCGAGCGGCTGCGCGCCGCGCACCCCGACGCCCAGTTCGTGGTCCCGGTGGCGCCCACCCTGGACCGCGCCGCGCTCGAGCCGTACCTCGCGGCCCACCGCACGCTGGAGGTCCGCCTGGTGGACGGCCGCACCGAGGAGGTGGTCGGCGCGAGCGACGCGGCGCTGGTGAAGAGCGGGACCTCCACCCTGGAGGCGGGGCTGATGCTCCGGCCCATGGTGGTGGTCTACAAGCTGTCCTGGCTCTCCTACGCGGTCGCGCGGATGCTGGTGAAGATTGCGCACGTGGCGCTGGTGAACATCCTGGCAGGGAGGGGGATCGTCCCGGAGCTGCTCCAGCGGGACGCGAGCCCCGAGCGGATGGCGGCGGAGGTGGAGCGCCTGCTCGGCGATCGCGCCGCGCGCGAGGCGCAGATCGCGGCGCTGCGCGAGGTGCGGGCGTCGCTGGGCGAGCCGGGCGCGCCGCTCCGGGTCGCGGAAGAGGTGCTGGGGGTGATGCGATGACGCAAGGGCGCGCGCTGGTCTGCCTCCCGACGTACGAGGAGCGGGACAACCTCGAGCCGATCCTCCGCGCGATCCTGGAGGCCGCGCCGTCGGTCGAGGTGCTGGTCATCGACGACAACTCGCCCGACGGGACCGGCGCGCTGGCCGACGCGTTCGCGGCGCGCGATCCGCGCGTGCACGTGCTCCACCGCGCCGGCAAGGAGGGGCTGGGCAGGGCGTACCTGGCCGGCTTCGCCTGGGCGCTGGAGCGCGGCTACGACCTCGTGCTGGAGATGGACGCCGACTTCTCGCACGACCCGAGGTACCTGCCCGCGCTGCTGGCCCGCGCCGCGGACGCCGACCTGGTGCTCGGCTCGCGCTACGTGCCGGGCGGCGGCACCGTGAACTGGGGGCTGGGGCGGAAGATCATCTCGCGCGGCGGCAGCCTCTACGCCCGCACCATCCTGGGCGTGCGCGTCCGCGACCTCACCGGCGGCTTCAAGTGCTTCCGCCGCGAGGTGCTGGAGGCCATCGACCTGCCCTCGGTGGAGTGCTCCGGCTACGCGTTCCAGATCGAGCTGACGTACCGGGCCCTCCGGCGCGGGTTCCGGGTGGCCGAGATCCCCATCGTGTTCGCCGACCGGCGGGTGGGGCAGTCCAAGATGTCCCGGCGCATCGTGCTCGAGGCCATCCGCAAGGTGTGGGCGATCCGCTTCTCCGCGTTCGCGCGCTCCGAGCCGCGGCCCGGCCTGCCGCCCGCGGTCTGATCCCCGCGGTCTGATCCCCGCGCCGGGCGCCGCTCCGCGCTTTCCCGTCCCACGCCGGCGCGGTAGGCTGCGCGCCCGATGGCCCTGCAGCTCGCGACCCTCTGCTTCGTCTCCTTCTCGGCCCTGTTCTTCGTGGTCGATCCGTTCTCGGCGGTGCCGTTCTTCCTGGCGCTGACCCGGAACGACGACCCGCGCCGGCGCCGCGAGATCGCGCTGCGCGCCTCGGTGACCGCGTTCGCCGTGCTCGCCGCGTTCGCGCTGACCGGCGAGTGGATCTTCCGCCTCCTCGGCATCGGCCTGCCCGCGTTCAAGGTGGCGGGCGGGGTGGTGCTGCTGCTGCTCGCGCTGGACA
Source organism: Anaeromyxobacter dehalogenans 2CP-C (assembly GCF_000013385.1). Lineage (GTDB taxonomy): Bacteria > Myxococcota > Myxococcia > Myxococcales > Anaeromyxobacteraceae > Anaeromyxobacter > Anaeromyxobacter dehalogenans_B. The sequence continues at coordinate 2,969,741 of NC_007760.1, read as the reverse complement.
TGGTGCGCACCCAGCCGTCGCGGACCCGAATCACCCAGGGTGAAGTGGACGCCAGCGCCGACAAGGAGGACGTGGCCATCGTGCCGCTGGCCATGCCGCTGCTCGCCGGCCCCGGCTCCATCGCCACCGCCATCGTGCTGATGGTGCGCGCGCGCGGCGAGGACTGGTGGCACCCGCTGCCGGTCCTGCTCGCCATCGCGCTCACCTGCCTGGCCAGCTACCTCATCCTTGCGGGTGCGGCCCGGACCGAGAAGGTGCTCGGGCGCACCGGCCTCGCCATCCTCGAGCGCGTCGCCGGCCTGCTGCTGGTGGCCATCGCCGTCCAGTTCATGATGGACGGGCTCGCGGAAGGGTTGCCGCGGGCCTTCCCGCTCCGATAAATCCCGGGTCCCCCATCCTTCCCCCGAGGAGACCATGTCCCGCGTGAAGAACTTCAATGCCGGCCCCGCCGCCCTCCCGTTGCCCGCGCTGGAGCGCGCCCGCGACGAGTTCCTCGACTTCGCCGGCAGCGGCATGTCGGTGATGGAGCACTCCCACCGCGGCAAGGAGTACGAGGCGGTCCACGACGAGGCGCTGGCGCTGCTCCGCGAGCTGCTGGGCGTGCCCGACACGTACGACGTGCTGTTCGTGCAGGGCGGCGCGTCGCAGCTCTTCGCGCAGATCCCGATGAACCTCGTCGAGAAGGGCCGCGGCGCCGACTACCTGGTGACGGGCGCCTGGGGCGAGAAGGCGTTCTCCGAGGCGAAGGTCGCGACCGCCATGCTGGGCGCCTCGGCGCGCCTGGCCGGCACCACCGGCGAGGGCGAGGGCAAGGAGAAGCGCTACGTCCGCGCCGCCACCGCCGCCGACCTCCAGGTCTCGCCCGACGCGGCCTACCTGCACCTCACCTCCAACGAGACCATCCACGGCGTGCAGTTCGCGGTGGACCCGGCCCGGCCGTTCCCCGACGCGGGCAAGGTCCCGCTGGTCGCGGACATGTCGTCCGACTTCCTGTGGAAGCCGGTGGACGTGTCGCGCTTCGGGCTCGTCTACGCGGGCGCGCAGAAGAACATCGGGCCCTCGGGCGTGGTGGTCGTGATCGTCCGCAAGGACCTGGTGGCCGCCGGCCGCAAGGACATCCCCAAGATCTTCCAGCTCCGCACGCCGGCCGAGAACAAGTCGCTCTACAACACGCCGCCCACGTTCGGCATCTACATGATCCGCAACGTGCTCGCGTGGCTGAAGGGGCTCGGCGGCCTCGGCGCCATGGAGCAGCGGAACCGCGCCAAGGCCGGGAAGCTGTACGGCGTGATCGACGCGAACGCCGGCTACTACCGCTGCCCGGTCGAGCAGGAGAGCCGCTCCGTCATGAACGTCGTGTTCCGGCTGCCGACCGAGGCCGACGAGGAGCGCTTCGTGAAGGAGGCGAAGGCGAAGGGCATGGTGGGGCTGAAGGGCCACCGCTCGGTGGGCGGCATCCGCGTGTCCACCTACAACGCGGTCGAGCCGGCCTGGCTCGACGAGCTCTGCGCGTTCATGCAGGACTTCGCGAAGCGCGGGTAGCGCCGCGGCCGCGCAGCGCCCCCGGGCCCGGCTCCTCCGCGCGAGGGCCGGGCCCGCCGCCGTTCAGGGGCAGGGCTGCGCGGGCAGCTCGGCGATCCACTGCCGGACCAGCGCCAGCCCCTCCTCGCTCACCACGCTGCGGCCGAGCTGCGGCATCACGGCGACCGGGTCGGTCGCGGCCACGCGGTACGCGAGGATGGACGCGTCCGGATCGCCCGGCACCACGTCGTAGGCGAGGCCGCCCGAGCCGGGGCCGGCGGCCACCGGCGGCTTGCAGACGCCGAGCTGGTACGGGTCGGTCACGCCGGTCCCGAGGTACAGGCCGGTGGTCCGGGCGAGGCCGCCCGGCGAGTGACAGAACGCGCAGTTCACCTCGAGCCAGGCGCGCGCGCGCTCCACGACGGTGCCGGTGGCCGGATCGTTCCAGACCGGCAGGCGCGGCGCCTCCGCCGGCGGGGGCGCGCCCTCCAGGATCCCGGCCGCGGTCCAGTGCGCGAGCTGGTTCTCCGCGCCGCCCGGGTAGTCGTGGCTCCGGTTCAGGTTCCGCGCGGTGGGGCCGAGCAGGTGCAGCGCGCCGTCGGGCGTGTCGGCGTGGCAGCGGGCGCACTGGGTGACGCTCGGGACGAGGTAGCTGGCGGTGACCGCCGCGCCCGAGGGCGTGACCAGCGGGAGCTGCAGCACCGCGCCGCCGGGCTGGAACGTCGCGTCGGTCTGGGCCGCGTTCCACAGGTACGGGTACCCGCGCCAGCCCTGCGCGGTGCGGACGAGCAGCCGCGTCTCCAGCAGCCGGACCCCGACCGTCGGCGACCGGAGGTCGGGCGGGAGCGCGAAGGTCTTGGTGACGATCGCGCCGACGGGCAGGTCGAGCGGCGCGTCCGCCGTGTACGCCGCGCGCGTGCCGGGCGGCAGCCACACCGTGCGGGTCTTGAGCGCGTAGTCCGAGAACAGCGGCGTGTTGAGGTCGTACGGGACGACGCCGGCCCGCGGCGCGACCGTCCCGCCGCCCGCGGCCTCCACCAGGCAGAGGTCCGAGAGCCGCTGCGCCGGCCGATCCGGATCGAAGCCGGCGCCGGGCGGGCTGCACGGGCCGGCGGGCGCGCCGGAGGAGCCGCCGCCGCACGCGGCGACCGCGGCCGCGAGCGCCAGCGCCGCGGAGCGCCTCACGGCAGGACGACCGCCGGGAGCGGGTCGAGCGCGCAGCGGAACGCGGTGTCGTCCGGGTCCGGTGCCCACGGATCGCTCGCCGCGCCCAGGCTGAGCCAGGACGCGCCGGCGGCCACGCAGAGCTCCTGCGGGTTGTCCCCGGAGCCGGAGGGATCGGGGATGCCGTCCCACAGCACGTCCGGCAGATCGCTGCCGAGGGCCGCACGCACCTGCCCGAGCGCGGCGCCGAGCGGGGTGGCGTCGTCGGGCGCGGTGCCGTTCCCGGAGATGGTGTTGCCGTGGACGTGCACGCGGCGCGGGAACGGGTCGTAGCCGTCGGGCGGCGCCTGGCCGGTGAGCAGGTAGCTGATCACGCCCACCGCGGCGGTCTGGTTGCCCTGGATCGTGTTCCCGAAGACCTCGACGTCGTGGTTCGCCATCACCACCACGCCGGAGCCGGCCGGCACGATCGCCACGATGCCGCCCGCGGGCGCGAAGTTCGGGTGGTCGTTGTCGAGGATGCGGTTGTCGAACACGCGCACGTGGTGCCCGCCCTGCTGCGGCAGGCCGGGGAGGTCGAACACCAGCACGCCGGCGGTGTTGCCGTGCAGGTGGTTGCCGTGGACGTCGGCGTCGTAGCTGTTCTCGATCTCGACGCCGGCGACGTTGCCGGTGGCCTCGTTGTTCCGCACCACGATGTTCTGCGACTGGCCCACGTAGATGCCGGTGTCGGTGGCCCCCGAGGTGAAGCAGCCCTCCACCAGCACGTCGGTGGACTGCACCGGGTAGATGCCGTAGCCGCCGTGGGTCGAGAGATCGGGGCGGGTCCAGGACACGCCCACGTTGCGGATGGTCACCCCGGCCGCGCCCACCACCTTCACGCCGTTGCCGGCGGTGTCGCGGATGGAGAGGTCGCTGAGCGTGAACGCGTCGCCGCTCGCGCCCACCCCCTCCGCGCCCACCTGGCCCGCGAAGTCGAGCACGGTGGCGTCGCGCCCGGCGCCGCGGATCGTGACGCCGTTCGCGGCCACCTCGAGCGCGTTCGCGAAGCGGAACGTGCCCGGGCCGAACACGAACGTCGAGCCGTCCGCGGCGAGCGCCACGGCGCCCTGGATCCGGTCCTCGGTCGTGCCCGCCGGGAACGCGGTGCACGGGGCGGCGACCCCGGCGCAGGGATCGGCGGGCTTCGGCTTGGAGTCGGAGCCGCAGGCGAGGAGCAGCGCGGCGGCCAGGGACACGGCGAGCGGGCGAGCGGTCATGGTCACGCTCCGTAAGAAGCGGCCCGCGCCGTCCGCAAGATCCACGGGAGAGGGTCCTGAAGGTCAACCCCAAGGAGTGAGCCGTGCCGCGCCGCGGCAGGGATCCCGGAGGGGGCGACGCCGCTGCGCCCGCGCGCGCACCGCCCGGGTCGCTGGCACACTCGATCCACCCCACGAGCGAGGAGCCCGCATGTCGTCGACCGACGTCTTCCGCCGCGCACGCGACTTCCTGGTCAGCCACCGCGAGGACTACGACACCGCGTACCGCGACTTCCGCTGGCCGGTGCTCGACCGGTTCAACTGGGCCCTCGACTGGTTCGACATGATCGCGGACGGCAACGGCCGCACCGCGCTGCACATCATCGAGGACTACGGCGCCGAGCTCCGGCTCTCCTACGTCGAGCTGGCCGAGCGCTCCAACCGCGTGGCGACGTACCTGCGCCGCCACGGCGTGGAGCGCGGCCACCGCGTGCTGATGATGCTGCCGAACTGCGTGCAGATCTGGGAGGTGATGCTCGCCTCGATGAAGCTGGGCGCGTGCGTGATCCCGGCCACCTCCCTGCTCACGCCGGAGGACCTCCAGGACCGCATCGAGCGGGGGCGGGTGGGCCACGTCATCACCGACGCCGCCGGCACCGAGAAGTTCCGCGTGCTGAACGGGGACTTCACCCGCCACGTGGTCGGCGAGGCGGTGCCGGGCTGGATGCAGTACGAGGACGCCTACGACGAGGGCTCGTTCTTCCTGCCCCACGGCGAGACGCTGGCCTCCGACCCGGTGCTGCTCTACTTCACCAGCGGCACCACCGCGAAGCCGAAGCTGGTGGTGCACACGCACAAGAGCTACCCGGTCGGCCACCTCTCCACGATGTACTGGATCGGCCTGCGCGAGGGCGACAAGCACCTCAACGTCTCGTCCCCGGGCTGGGCGAAGCACGCCTGGTCGAGCTTCTTCGCGCCGTTCAACGCGGGCGCCACCGTCTGCGTCTACAACTACGCCCGCTTCAGCGCCGCCCGCACGCTGGAGGTGCTGGCGCGCCACGAGATCACCACCCTGTGCGCGCCGCCCACCGTGTGGCGCATGCTGATCCTGGAGGACCTGGCGAAGCACCGGGTGAAGCTCCGCGAGCTGCTCAGCGCCGGCGAGCCGCTCAACCCGGAGGTGATCGAGAAGGTGCGGCAGGCCTGGGGCATCACCATCCGCGACGGCTACGGCCAGACCGAGACCACCTGCCAGATCGGCAACTCGCCCGGCCAGCAGCTCAAGCCCGGCTCCATGGGGCGGCCGCTCCCCGGCTACAAGATCGCGCTGCTCGACGAGGAGGGGCGCCCCGCGCCGGAGGAGGGCGAGATCTGCATCGACCTCGAGGCCCGGCCGGCCTCGCTCATGGCCGGCTACGAGGGCGACGCGAACCTGAACGACTTCGTCACCCGGCACGGGCACTACCACACCGGCGACGTCGCCACCCGCGACGAGGACGGCTACATCACCTACGTCGGGCGCTCCGACGACGTGTTCAAGAGCTCGGACTACCGGATCAGCCCGTTCGAGCTGGAGAGCGCGCTCATCGAGCACGACGCGGTGGCCGAGGCGGCGGTGGTGCCGAGCCCGGACGAGCTGCGCGGGCTCCTGCCCAAGGCGTTCATCATCCTGAAGCCCGGGCGCGCCCCGGACCGCGAGCTGGCCCTGGAGATCTTCCGCTTCCTGCGCCGCCGCCTGGCCCCCTACAAGCGCATCCGCCGCCTCGAGTTCTCCGAGCTGCCCAAGACGGTGTCGGGGAAGATCCGGCGGGTGGAGCTGCGGCGCCGCGAGCAGGCGCGCGCGCCCTCGGCGCCCCGGGGCCCGCTGGAGTTCTGGCAGGAGGACTTCCCGGAGCTGACCGCGGGCGAGGCGCGCTGACCGGCGGCGCCGCGCTGCGGCGTCCGGCCGCGGGCGGGGCGGGATGCCCGGGGCCGCGCGGGGCGGGTCGGCCGCGCGCGCCCGCGCGCTGCGAAAGAAGCCGTGGCGCGGGCGGGGGGACCCGTAGCATGCTAGGCCGACGCCGCCGGCGTCTCCAGGCGCCGGCTTCCGGGCAGCGAACCTCACGCCCCGCACGCTCCGGCGCGACGGGCTGATGGAGACCGACGCCATGGCGAACACCCGCGTGATCCGCACCTTCTCGATGCTCGGCGCCGACGGCGCCGGGAAGACCGCGCTCGTCGAGGCGCTGCTGCGCGTCGCCGACGCGAAGCGCGCGGCGCCCGACGGCTCGACGGCCCGACTGGACGCCGAGCCCGAGGAGAAGAAGCGCAACTTCACGCTGTCGCTGCACCCGGAGAGCTTCGAGGAGAACGGCCGGTCGTTCCACGTGCTCGACTGCCCCGGCTTCGCCGCGTTCCTCACCGAGGTGGAGTGGGCGCTGCAGGTCACCGACGGCGCCATCCTGGCCATCTCGGCGGCGGACGGCGCGCACAACCGCTCCGAGCGGACCTACGACGTGCTCGCCGAGTCCGGGCGCCCCGCGTTCGCGGTGATCACCCGGCTCGACCACGAGCAGGCCGACTTCCACGAGGCGCTCGAGGACATCGAGAGCTCGCTGAAGGTGAAGGCCATCCCGCTGCAGCTGCCGGTGTTCGGGCCGGACCGGGTCAAGGGGCTCGCCGACCTCGTCTCGATGAAGCTCCACGCCTGGGACGGGAAGAGCTTCGGCCAGTGGACCGAGGCGGACATCCCGGCCGAGGCGCGGGAGGAGGCGGAGCGCCTGCGCACCGCGCTGGTGGAGGCGGCGGCCGAGTCGGACGACGAGCTGCTCGGGAAGTACCTGGACGGCGCGGTGCTCGCGGAGGAGGAGATCCTGCGCGGCCTGGCCGCGGGCGCGGCGGCGCAGCGCTTCCTGCCGGTGGCCTGCGCCGGCGCGAAGTCCGGCGTGGGCGTGCGCGAGCTGCTCGACCTCGCCGTGCGGATCCTGCCGGCGCCCGAGGCGCGGGTGGTCAAGGGCACGGACCTCCACGGCAAGGAGACGGTGCGCAGCGCCGCGCCGGACGCGCCGTTCTCGGGCCAGGTGTTCAAGACCACCATCGACCACTTCGCCGGGCGCATCGACTACCTGCGGGTGTTCTCCGGCACGCTGCGGGCCGACGCCACCGTGGTGAACCCGCGGACCCGCACCGAGGAGCGCATCGGGCACCTGTACCGGACCGACGGCGCGCAGACCGTCGAGGTGAACGAGGCGGGGCCGGGCGACTTCGTGGTGCTCGTGAAGCTGAAGGACGCGCACACCGGCGACACGCTCTGCGATCGCGACGTGCCCATCGCGCTGCCGCCGTTCGCGCAGCACGTGCGGCCGGTCTCGTACGCGGTGCACGCCAAGGCCGGCGACGACAAGGCGGCCGCGGCGCTCCAGAAGATCATCGAGGAGGACCCGTCGCTGGAGCTGACGCGCTCGACCGAGACCGGCGAGATGCTGCTCCAGGGCATGGGCCAGGCGCACCTGGACGTCACGGTGGAGCGCGCCAAGCGCAAGCACGGGGTGGAGATCACGCTCACGCCGCCCAGCCCGGCCTACCTGGAGACGATCACGGCGGCCGCCAAGGCGCAGGGCAAGTTCAAGCGGCAGACCGGCGGCCACGGGCAGTACGGCGACGCCCACGTCGAGCTGCAGCCCAAGCCCCGCGGCGAGGGGTTCGAGTTCGAGGACGCGATCGTGGGCGGCGTCATCCCCCGCCAGTTCATCCCGTCGGTGGAGAAGGGCATCCGCGGCGCGCTCTCCTCGGGCCCGCTGGCCGGCTACCCGGTGGTGGACTTCCGGGCCCGGCTGGTGTTCGGCAGCTACCACGACGTGGACAGCTCCGACATGGCGTTCCAGGTGGCCGGCTCGATGGCGTTCAAGAAGGCGGTGCTGGAGGCCCGGCCCATCCTGCTCGAGCCCATCATGAAGCTCGAGGTGCGCGTCCCCGAGGAGTACGTGGGCGCCGTGATGGGCGACCTGAACAGCCGGCGCGCCAAGGTCCAGGGCATGGAGCCGCTGGCGCGCGGGGTGCTCATCCGCGCCACCTGCCCGCACGCCGAGGCCATGACCTACGACGCCGACCTGCGCTCGCTCACGCAGGGCGTGGGCTACTTCACTATGGAGGCCTCGCACTACGACCCGGTGCCGCCGCACATCGCGCAGAAGATCATCGAGAAGCGGCGCGCCGACGGGAAGGTGAAGGGCGTGGAGGAGGAGAAGTAGCGGCCGGCCGGCCGGGCCGGTGCGCAGCGCTGCGCCGGGGGGCGATCTGGACTAGGATGGCCCCTCCTTGCGCGCCTACCTTCGCCTCTTCCGCTTCGTCCTGCCGTACAAGGGACGGCTCGTGGCGGCCATCGCCTGCATGGCGGTGCTGTCCATCACGACCGCGATCTACGTCAACCTGCTGGGCCCCGCGCTCCAGTTCCTGTTCACCGGGGACACGGGCGCGGTGGCCACGCTGGGCAAGTTCCTCCCCGACTCGGTGGACCTCGCGGGGCTGCTGGCCCACGCCGATCGCGGCTCGATCCTGGCGGCGCTGCCCCTGGTGATCGTGGCGGTCTCGGTGGTGAAGGGCTTCGCCTACTTCGGCCAGTTCTACCTCATCGGCATGGTGGGCCAGCGGGTCATCGCCGACATCCGCAAGGCGCTGTTCGATCACCTGCTGAAGCTCTCCCCCGGCTTCTACACGCGGCGCCACTCCGGCGACATCCTGCAGCGCTTCTCCGCCGACGTGCTGGCGGTGGACGTGGCGGTGTCGAACGCGGTGCCCAGCTACGTGCGGGACGGGCTCACCGTGGTGGTGATGCTGGTGAACTGCTTCGTGCTCGACTGGCGCATGTCGCTCATCGCGTTCGGGGCGGTGCCGGCCACGCTGTTCCCGGTGATCCGGCTGGCGAAGCGGCTGAAGCGGGTCACCGGCCACGCGCAGAAGACCGGCGGCGAGCTCTCCGAGATGGTGCAGGAGGCGGTGAGCGGGATGCGGGTGGTGCAGGCCTACGGGATGGAGCGGTGGGAGTCCCGCCGCTTCGCCGAGGCGAACGCGAAGCTGGTCCGCATCCTGCGGCGCAGCTACCTCGTCCGCGCGTTCTCCTCGCCGCTCATGGAGATCATGGGCGCGGCCGGCCTCGCCGCGGCCATCTGGTGGGTGGGCGGCCGCATCCTGGCGGGGGAGCTGGAGGCGGCGAAGTTCTTCTCGTTCGTCGCGGCGGTGCTGCTGCTCTACACGCCGGTGAAGCAGCTCGGGCGCATGGGGCAGATCGCGATGCAGGGCGCCGCGGCGGGCGATCGCATCTTCGAGATCCTCGACACGCCCAGCGCGGTGCCGGACGCGGGCCGCGCCGTGCTGGCCCCGTTCCGCGAGGCGATCCGCTACGAGGACGTCTCCTTCTCCTACGGCGATCGGCTCGTGCTGACCGGCTTCTCGCTGGAGGTCCGCAGGGGCGAGGTGGTGGCGCTGGTGGGCGCCTCCGGCGGCGGCAAGACCACGGTCGCGAACCTGCTGCCGCGCTTCTGGGACCCGACCGGCGGGCGGATCACCGTGGACGGCGTGGACCTGCGCGAGGTGACGCTCGCGAGCCTGCGCGCGCAGCTGGCGCTGGTGACGCAGGAGACGGTGCTGTTCAACGACAGCATCCGCGCCAACATCGCGTACGGCCGGCCCGAGGTGTCGCAGGCCGACGTGGAGCACGCGGCCCGCATGGCCCAGGCGCACGAGTTCATCCGCGCGCTGCCCCAGGGGTACGACACGGTGGTGGGCGAGAAGGGCGTGCTGCTGTCGGGCGGCCAGCGCCAGCGCATCGCCATCGCGCGCGCGTTCCTGAAGGACGCGCCCATCCTCATCCTCGACGAGGCGACGAGCGCGCTCGACGCCGAGAGCGAGCGCGAGGTGCAGCGCGCCCTCGACTCGCTCATGGCCATCGAGGGCGCGAGCCGCCGGACCACGCTGGTGATCGCGCACCGGCTCTCGACCATCCGCAACGCCGATCGGATCGTGGTGATCTCCGGCGGCAGGGTGGTGGAGGCCGGGGACCACGCCACCCTGGTCGCGCGCGGCGGCGAGTACGCGCGCCTCCACCGCATCGCGGAGGGCGCGGAGCGGCAGGGGGCCCGCGCCGGCGCGGTCTAGCGGATGCGGCGGCTCCTCGCGCTCGCGCTGGCCGCGGCGGTGGTCGGCTACCTCGCGTTCGGCGCGGTGGCCTGGCAGCGCCGCGGGCTGCGGGAGGCGCAGGCCAGCCCGGCGCTGGCCGCGGCCGAGGCGCGCGGCGCCTGGCACGTGCACACCACCGCGAGCGACGGGCGCGGGACGCTCGACGAGGTGGCCCGGGCGGCCCGGGCCGCCGGGCTCCGCTTCGTGGTGATCTCGGACCACGACGTCCTGGCGCCGGCCGAGCCCCGCTACCAGGACGGCGTCCTGCTCGTGCCCGCGACCGAGGCGTCCACGCGCCAGGGGCACGTGGTGGCGCTGGGCGTCTCGCGCGCGCTCACCCGCGCCGAGCGCGACGGCGACGCGCTGGCCGCGATCCGCGCGCTGGGCGGCCAGGCCGTGATCGCGCACCCCCTCCACCCGCGGCGCGCGTTCACGGGGTGGGGCGGCGGGGCCTGGCGCGGGCTGGAGGTGCTCTCCAACGACACCGCCTGGTACCGCGCGCTCGCCGATCGCGACCTCCGCCGCGTGCTCGCGGCGGTGGCGGTGCTGCCCTGGGACCCGCCGCGCGCCGTGCTGACCCTGCTCGGCGACCCCGCCGACGAGCTGCGCCGGCTCGACGCCGAGCTGCGCCGCGGGCGGGCCGCGGCCGGGGCAGGCCGCGCGCCGGCGCACGTGCTGCTCTGCTCCGCCGACGCGCACGGCTACCCGGGGTACGCGGCCGCGTTCGGCGCGTTCTCCATGCACGTGCCGGTGACGCTGGGCGGCGACGCCGCGCGCGACGCGGCCGCGGTCCGCGCCGCCCTGCTGGACGGGCGCGCCGCGTGCGTCCTCGACGGGCTCGCGCCGGCCGCCGGGGTGCGCCTGACCCCCACGGCCGAGGGAGCGCTCTCGCTGTCGCTCCACGGCGCCGCGGCGGGGACCCGGACGTACACCCTCCTCCACGACGGGGCGCCGACCGGGCGCTTCGAGGCCGCGCGCGACGGCAGCGCCGGCGGCACCTTCCGCTGCGGCGGCCGGTGCCCGCCGGGCGACTACCGCGCCGAGGTCGCGCTCGACGGGCGTCGCTGGATCTTCACGAACCCGGTCCGCATCGAGTAAGAAGCGGCCAGCCGTGCACCTCGTCTACGCCATCGCCACCTACCTGCTGTTCGTGATCGGGCTGCCGTTCCTGCTCACGCATCCCAAGCTGCGCCACGGGATCCCCCAGCGGCTCGGGCTCTACAAGCGCGCGCTGGGCCGGGGCCGCGGCAGCCCGCGCATCTGGCTGCACGGGGCGAGCGCCGGCGACCTCCTCTCGCTCCAGCCCATGATGGCGGAGCTGAAGGCGCGGATGCCGGGCTGCTGCGTGATCGTCAGCACCATGACGAACAGCGGCCTCGCCATGGCCCGCAAGAAGCTGGAAGGCCTGGCGGACGTGGTGGTGTACGCCCCGTACGACCTCCCCGGCGCGACCCGCCGGGCGGTGCGGGCGCTCGAGCCGGACCTGCTCGTGCTCGAGTACACCGAGATCTGGCCGAACCTGATCCGCTCCGCCCACAAGGCGGGCGTGCGCATCGCGCTCACGAACGGCCGCTTCAACCCGGAGAACCTCTCGCGCTACCGCGCGCTGTTCCTCGCCGTCGGCAACCCGCTGCGCCGCATCGACTGCTTCCTGATGCGGTCCGACGAGGAGGCCGAGCGCGTGCTCGCGCTCGGGGCCGCGCCGGACCGGGTCTGGGTGACGGGCAACACCAAGTTCGACGCGCTGGTGCTCGACGCCGCCGAGGGCGGCAAGGCCGAGGCGCTGCGCGCGGAGATGGGGCTCGACGCGGGCGCGCCGGTGTTCATGGCCGGCTCCACGCACGAGGGCGAGGAGGAGCTGATCCTGGAAGCGTACCGCAAGCTGCTGGCGCGCCACCCGCGGCTGCAGCTCGTGGTCGCGCCGCGCTACGTGGAGCGCTCCGGGCGCATCATGGCGCTCGCCGCCGAGGCGGGCCTCTCGGTGCGGCTGCGCAGCGGCGGCGCGGCGGCCGGGCACGCGCAGGTCACCGTGCTCGACACCATCGGCGAGCTGGCGGCCGCCTACGGGCTGGCCACGCTGGTGTTCGTGGGCGGGAGCTTCGTCACCCGCGGCGGCCAGAACGTGCTCGAGCCGGCCGCGCAGGGCCGGCCGGTGCTGTTCGGGCCGCACATGGAGAACTTCAAGGACTCGGTCCAGGTGCTGCAGGGCAGGGGAGGGATCCAGGTCGCCACGCCCGAGAAGCTGCTCAAGGTGGCGGACGAGCTGCTCTCCCGCCCCGATCAGCTCCAGGAGCTGGGCGTGCTGGCGCGGCGCTCGGTCGGCGCCATCCGCGGCGCGAGCGCGCGCAACGTGGACCACATGCTGTCGATCCTGCCGCGCGGGAAGGTGGCCGCCGCGTGAGCGATCCGTCCAGCATCCTCGTCATCCGCTACAGCGCGATGGGCGACGTGGTGCTCGCGACCAGCCTGCTGGAGCCGCTCCGCGCGCGCTTCCCCGGCGCGCGGATCGAGTGGGTCACCGACGCGCTCTACGCGCCGCTGCTGGAGGGGCTGCCCGAGCTCGCCGCGGTGCACCGGCTGGCGCGGGAGGGCCCGAACGCCGCGCTGCCGCTGGCGGCCCGGCTGCGCGGGCGCTTCGACGTGGTGATCGACCTCCAGAACAAGGTGCGGAGCGCGGTGGTGGCCCGCGCCGCGGCCCCGCTGCGCACCGCGTTCAAGCGGCGCACCGCGCTCCGGGCGCTGCTGTCGGTGTTCGGCTCCGACCCGCCGCTGGTCCGCGCGCACCAGACGCAGCTCTACGGCGAGGCGGTGGCGTCGCTCGGCGTGAGCGGCCCCGGCCCGCTCAAGATCGCGCTCTCGCCGCAGGCGCGCGCGCTCGCCGCCGACGCGCTGCAGGGCGTCGAGGCGCCGGCGGTGGCCCTCGCCCCGGGCGCGCGCTGGGCCACCAAGCGGTGGCCGGCCGAGCGGTTCGCGGCGGTCGCCGACGCGCTGCACGCCGAGGGCGTGCGCATCGTGCTGTGCGGCGGCCCCGGCGACCGCGACGCGTTCGCGGCGTTCCGCGCCGCCACCCGCGCGAAGGTCGCGGCCGACCTGTCGTTCCTGCCGCTCGACGCGCTCGCCGCCGCCATCGCGCGCGTGCAGCTCCTCATCGCCTGCGACTCGGGCCCGGTGCACCTCGCGACCGCCGTGGGCACGCCGGTGCTGGCGCTGTTCGGGCCGACCTCGGTGGCGCGCTGGGGGCCCCCGGCGCCCGGGCGCGCGCTCTCGCTCGGCCTCTCCTGCTCGCCCTGCTCCAACCACGGCGGCGACTACTGCCCCGAGGGCCACCACCGCTGCCTGGCGGACCTGGCCCCGCAGGCGGTGCTGGCCAGCGCGCGCGAGATGCTGCGGCGATGAGCGGGCTCGAGGCGATCTGGTGGCGCGAGCGGCCCGGGCCCCTGGGGGCGCTGGCGGGCGCGCCGCTGCTGCTCGCCGAGGCGCCGTTCCGCGCGGCGGCGGCGCTCCGGGGCGCGCTCTACGACCGCGGCCTCCTGCCGGCCGCCCGGGCCGGCGCGCCGGTCGTCTCCATCGGGAACCTGGCGGTGGGCGGGGCCGGCAAGACGCCCGCCGCGCTGGCGGTGGCGGCGCGCCTGGCCGGCCGCGGCCGCCGGGTGGCGATCCTCTCGCGCGGCTACGGCGCCGCGCGCGCCGACGCCCGCGTCGCGTCCGACGGCGCGGGCGCGCTGCTCCCCGCGGCGGAGGCCGGGGACGAGCCGGCGCTGCTCGCGCGCCGCCTCCCCGGCGTGGCGGTGCTGTGCGGGCCGCGGCGCGCCGAGCTGGCCCGCACCGCGGTGGAGTCGCTCGGCGCCGACGCGCTCGTGCTCGACGACGGCTTCCAGCACCGCGCGCTCGCGCGCGATCTCGACGTGGTGGTGCTCGACGCCTCGAACCCGTTCGGCAACGGGCACCTGCTGCCGCGCGGCCCGAACCGCGAGCCGCCGAGCGCGCTCCGCCGCGCGGGGCTGGTCTGGCTCTCGCACGCGGACCGGGCCGCGCCGGAGCGGCTGGAGGCGCTGCGCGCGCTGGCCCGCGACGCGACCGGGCGCGCGCCGGTGGAGTCGCGCCACGCCCCCACCGCGCTGCTCGACGGCGCGCTCCGGGAGGCGGGGGCGCTCGAGGCGCTCCGGGGCCGCCGCGTCGCCGCGCTCTCCGGCCTGGCGCGGCCGGCCGGGTTCCTGCGCACGCTCGAGGCGCTCGGCGCCGAGGTGGCGCTCGCCCGCGCCTTCCCGGACCACCACCGCTTCACCGCGGGCGAGCTGGACGCGGTCCTCCGCGAGGCCGCGGCCTCCGGCTGCGCCTGGGTGGTCACCACCGAGAAGGACGCGGTCCGCCTCGATCCCGCGCTGGCCGCGGCGGCGGGGGACCGGCTGCGCGTGGTCCGGGTGGACGCGGAGCTCCTGCGCGGCGCCGACGTCCTCGAGGCCGCGCTCGCCGCGGCGCTCGCCGCGGCCCCCCAACCCCGACCGGCGCCGCGCGCCCCGGTGGCCTGAACATGCGCCTGCTCGGCTGGATCTTCGCCCGCCTCCCGTACCGCTGGATCATGGCGTTCGGCGCCGCCCTGGGCGCGCTGGTGTGGGCGCTCGGCATCCGGCGGCGCGTGGTGCTCGAGAACCTGCGGCTCGCCTTCCCCGACCGCCCCGAGGCGGAGCGCCGGGCGATCGCGCGCGCCACCTACCGGAACCTGGGGCAGATGATCCCGGAGTTCCTGCGCGTGCCGGCGCTGGCGCCGGCGGACCTGGAGCGGATCTTCGAGGTGGAGGGCTGGGACCGCTTCGAGGCGGCGCGCGCGCGCGGGAAGGGCGTCATCGCCTGCACCGGGCACTTCGGCAACTTCGAGGTGCTCGCCGCCGCCATGACGCTGCGCGGGGTGCCGGTCACCATGATCACGCGCCCCATGGGCAAGTCCGGCGCGAACGACGCCTGGCGCAAGGCGCGCGAGCGGGCCGGGGTGGAGGACCTCGTGGTCCGGCGCGGGCAGACGCTCCAGGCCGCCACCCGCTCGCTCAAGGCGGGCCGCGTGCTCGGCTACGTGATCGACCAGAACCAGCCGCGACGGCGCGCCGTGTTCCCCACGTTCTTCGGCGTGCCCGCGGCCACCGCGCCCACGCCGGCGGTGCTGGCCATGCGCACCGGGGCGGCGGTGGTGTTCGCGGTCTCGGTGCCGCTCGGCGACGGCCGGCACAAGGTGATCATCGAGGGCCCCGTGGACCCGCCCGACACCGGCGATCGCGACCGGGACGTGCTCACGTTCCTGCAGGACCTGAACGACCGGCTGGAGCGGTACGTCCGCCTGCACCCGGATCGCTGGTACTGGCTGCACCGACGGTGGAAGACGCGGCCGGACGGCGAGGGGGCGGGGAGCGCGGGCGCGGTTGCGTGACGCAGCCTGACGCCGGGCGGCGCGCGGTGTAGGGCGCGCGGGCACCCGGGGCGGAGGGGCGCGGCGCGAGGTGCGCGATTGACGGGCCAAACCCGCGCGCGGTAGGAAACGCGCGTGCGCCGCCCCAGGGAACCCGAGCTGCCCTCGCTCGCCAGCCTCCTGCCCCGCTTCCCGGAGCGCGAGGTCGTGGTGGTGGGCGACTTCGTGGCCGACGAGTACGTGTACGGCGAGACCGAGCGGATCAGCCGCGAGGCGCCGGTGCTCATCGTCCGCTACGAGTCCTCCGAGCTGAAGGCGGGCGGGGCGGGCAACGCCGCCGCGAACCTGGCCGCGCTCGGCGTGAAGGTGCGCGCGGTCGGCGTGGTGGGCGACGACGCCGTGGGCAGCGCGCTCGTCCAGGAGCTCACCGGCCTGGGCGTGGACGTGAGCGGCATCCAGCGGGTGCCAGGCCGCGAGACCGAGGCCAAGACCCGCATCCTGGCGGGCGGGCGCTCCACCCGGCGCCAGCAGATGATTCGCCTGGACCGCGCGCCGCGCGCGCCGCTCCCGGCCACCGCCGAGCGGCGGCTGGTCAAGGAGCTGGAGCGGGCCGGGCGCCGCGCCGGGACCGTGCTGGCGAGCGACTACGGCTCCGGGGTGCTGGGGCCGGCCGCCATCGAGGCGCTCCGCGTGCTGAAGCGCGGCGGCGTCCCGGTGTGCGTGGACTCCCGCTACAACCTGCGCGCGTTCACCGGCCTCACCATGGTGAAGCCGAACGAGGTCGAGCTGGAGGCCGCCTCCGGCGTCTCGCTGGCGCAGCCCGGCGGGCTGGAGAAGGCCGCGCGGGTGCTGCTGAAGCGCGTGGACTGCGACGTGCTGCTGGTGACGCGGGGCCGGAACGGCATGTCGGTGTTCCGCCGCGGCGCCCCGCCGGTCCACGTGGCGGCGCACGGCAGCCAGGACGCGGTGGACGTGACGGGCGCCGGGGACACCGTCGCGGCGACGTTCAGCGCGGGCCTCGCCGCCGGGGGAGACCCCGTCGCGGCGGCCCGGCTCGCGAACGTGGCCGGCTCGCTGGTGGTGCAGAAGCCGGGCACCGCCACCGTCTCGCGCGAGGAGCTCCAGGCGGAGCTGCTCCGGCCGTGAGCCGCCTCTCCCGCAAGCGCGTCGCGCTCGAGGACCTGCCCGCGGTGCGCGCCCGCGCCACCGCCGCCGGGCGCACCGTGGCGCTCGCGAACGGCGTGTTCGACCTGTTCCACGTCGGCCACCTCCGCTACCTCGAGGGCGCCCGGGCCGAGGCCGACCTGCTGGTGGTGGCGGTGAACTCGGACGCCTCCACCCGCGCGAACAAGGGCGACGGCCGCCCGGTGGTCCCGGAGGCCGAGCGGGCCGAGATCGTGGCCGCGCTCGAGTGCGTGGACCACGTGGTGCTGTTCGACTCGAAGGACGTCGTCCCGGTCATCCGGGCGCTGCGGCCCGACGTGCAGGTGAAGGGGACCGACTACACGCCCGACACGATCCCCGAGGCCGCCGAGGTGCGCGCCTACGGCGGCCGGGTGGCGGTGGCGGGCGACCCGAAGGACCACTCCACCACCGAGCTCATCGCGAAGCTCGACGCCACGCGGAAGGGATGAGCGCGCCGGTGCGCGCGAGCGGGGCCCCGATGCGCGTGCTCGAGCTGCTCTCGTCCGCGTGGTGGACCGGCCCCGCCGAGCCCATGGCCTCGGTGGCGCGCGAGCTGCGCGCCCGCGGGCACCGCGTGGAGGTCGCCGTGGACGCGGTGCGGGAGGGGAACCTGCGCGAGGCGCTCCGCGCGCGGGGGTTCCCGCCGCGCGAGGACCTGGCGCTCTCCACCAGGTCCGGCCCGATCGCCTACCTGCGCGACGTGCGCCGCCTGGCCGCCGCGGCGCGCGAGTTCGACGTGCTCCACGCGAACTTCTCCCACGACCACGCGCTCGCGCTCCTGGCCGTGCGCCGCCGCGGCGGGCGGCGGGTGGTCCGCACCATCCACTCGTCCCGCTCGCTCCGCACCGACCCGCTCCAGCGGCTGCAGCACCGGGCCAGCGACGGGCTCGTCGCGGTGTGCGAGGCCCACGCGCGCGCGCTGGTGGAGCGCTTCGGCGTCCCCGAGCAGCGGGTGCTCGCGACGCGGGGCGCGGTGGACGCGGAGGCGTTCCGGCCCGACGGGCCGGACCTGCGCGCGGCGCTCGGGATCGAGGCCGGCGCGCCGGTGGCCGGCATCGTCTCGCGCATCAAGCCGGGCCGCCGCCACGAGGAGCTCGTGGACGCGTTCCGGATCGTCGCCGACCGGCTGCCCGAGGCGCGCCTGGTGATCGTCGGGCGCGGGGAGGGCGAGGAGGCGATCCGGGTGCGCGTGGCGCACCGCGGGCTGCAGCGCCAGGTCGTGTTCGCGGGCTACCGCACCGGCCCGGAGCTGGCCGCGGCGTACCGGACGTTCGACGCGAACGTGCTGCTGGCGGAGGGCAACGACGGGACCTGCCGCGCGCTCCTGGAGGGCATGGCCGCGGGCCGGCCCGGCGTCGCCTACCGCTTCGGCGCGCCCGCCGAGGCGATCGTGGACGGGACCACCGGGCTGCTCGCGCCGGAGGGCGAGGTCCCCGCGCTCGCCGCCGCGCTGATCGAGCTGCTCGGGGCGCCGGCGCGGGCCCGCGCGCTCGGCGCGGCCGCGCGCGAGCGGATGGCGACGCTGTTCACCGAGGCGGCGCGCGGCGAGGCGGTGGAGCGCTTCCTCGCGCAGGTGCTCGCCTTGCCGCCGGCCCGCGGCGCGGACTAAGCTCCGCGCGGAGGAACACGCATGGCGCTGTCGCCCGAGCTGAAGGACATCCTGGCCTGCCCGAAGTGCAAGGGCGAGCTGGAGTTCCGCGAGGCGGATCACGAGATCCGCTGCAACCGCTGCCGCCTCGCGTTCCGCATCGAGGACGACATCCCGGTGATGCTCCTCGACGAGGCGCGCCCGCTCCCTTGAGCCGGGGGCGGCCCGGCCGCGGCTGCCTTGACGCCCCCCGGGCCGGGGACTACGGTCCCGGGCCGATGCGTCCAACCCCCGGGAGTCGCCGATGATCCGCAGCATGACGGGGTTCGGGGCGGGCCACGGCGCCGCCTCGGGCGAGGAGGTGGACGTCGAGGTCCGCTCCGTCAACCACAAGTACTGCGAGGTGAAGGTCCGCCTCCCCCGCGAGCTCGCCGCGCTCGAGCACGAGATCGCCAAGGCGGTGAAGGAGCGGCTGGCGCGCGGCGGCGTGGAGGTCGCGGTGCGGCGCGCCACGGCCGGCGGCGGCCTGGCGCCGCGCGTGGACGTCGCGCTGGCCGAGTCCTACGCGCGCGCGTTCGGCGAGATCCAGGCGCGGCTCGGGCTGCCGGGCGCGATCACGCTCGCGGACGTGCTGTCGGCGGACGGCGTGGTCCGGCTGGAGGAGCGCACCGTGGACGTCGCCGCGGCCGGCACGGCGGCCCGGGCGGCGCTCGTCCCCGCGCTCGACGCGCTGGTGGAGATGCGCGCGCGGGAGGGCGCCGCGCTGGCGCGCGATCTCGGCGCCCGGCTCGACGCGGTCGAGGCGATGGTGGCCCGCGTGGCGGAGCTGTCGCCCCGCGTGGTGGACCAGTACCGGACGCGCCTGCAGGAGCGCATCGCCGAGCTCACGCAGGGGATGGCGCTGGATCCGGGCCGGCTGGCGCAGGAGGTGGCGCTCTTCGCCGACCGGACCGACGTGGCGGAGGAGATCACGCGGCTGCACAGCCACCTCGCCCAGGTGCGCGCGCTGCTCGCGTCGGCGGAGCCCGCCGGCCGCAAGCTCGACTTCCTCGTCCAGGAGATGCACCGCGAGGTGAACACGATCGGCTCGAAGTCGCAGAGCGCCGAGGTGGCGGGGATCGTGGTGGCGCTCAAGGCGGAGATCGAGCGCATGCGCGAGCAGGTGCAGAATGTCGAGTGACGCGGCCGCGCAGGAGCGCCTCCCGGGCCTGCTGCTGGTGCTCTCGGCGCCCTCGGGCGCGGGGAAGACCACGCTGGCGCACCGGCTGCGCGAGGCGTCGCCCGACGCGGTGTTCTCGATCTCGGCCACCACCCGCGCGCCGCGCGGCGCCGAGCGGGAGGGCGTGGACTACCACTTCGTCACGGCCGAGCGGTTCACCGAGCTGGTGGCGCAGGGCGCGTTCGCGGAGTGGGCCGAGGTGCACGGCCAGCGCTACGGGACGCTCCGCGCCACGGTGGACGAGGCGCTCGCCGCCGGGAAGCTCGCGCTGTTCG